>NZ_FNPK01000008.1 GCF_900107285.1 Acinetobacter kyonggiensis
TTCACCCAATCGCAATGGACCCAGGTCTACGTTTTGCGATTCGTGAAGGTGGTCGTACAGTTGGTGCTGGTGTTGTTGCGAAAGTAACTGCATAATACGATAAGTGAATATTTACAGGTCGGGAGCTTGGGTTCCCGATTTGTACTCTAGGTCAGTAGTTCAATTGGTAGAGCGTCGGTCTCCAAAACCGAATGTTGGGGGTTCGAGTCCCTCCTGGCCTGCCATTATTTTTAAAAAAAAGCTTGATGCTGGTTAAATTGTCATATAATAAGTCGCGAAGCCTACGACGAGTACAAAAATGTCGAATGATAAATCGCGTGACGCATTAAGCGAAGCGCCAATTCCACAAAGAAATAATCCTGCTGAAGTTGTTCATTCTGGTTCCCCTGTAGATATAGTTCTATGGGTTATCGCATTGATTTTATTGGTTGGTGCGACCATGGTGGGTCAGTATTTGCCAGCGTATTGGGCACCTGCGAATAATGTTTGGGTGCGCGTTGGTGTGATTTTGGCTTGTATCGTAGCGGCTTTGGGTTTATTATACGCCACCCATCAAGGCAAAGGCTTTGTTCGTTTATTGAAAGATGCTCGAATAGAGTTACGTCGTGTGACTTGGCCAACTAAGCAAGAAACAGTGACCACATCTTGGCATGTTCTTGCAGTTGTTGTAATCGCTTCTCTGGTTTTGTGGAGCTTTGATTACATTTTAGGCTGGTTAATGAAGTTTATTATCGGGTAAGAGAGCTATGAAACGTTGGTACATTATTCATGCCTATTCAGGTTATGAAAAACAAGTGATGCGTTCACTTAATGATCGAATCCAGCGTAGCGCTGTAGCCGATAGCTTTGGTGAAGTCCTTGTCCCTACTGAAGAAGTAGTGGAAATGAAGGATGGTAAGAAGCGTAAATCAGAGCGTAAATTCTTTCCAGGCTATGTATTGGTCGAAATGGAAATGAATGATGATACTTGGCATATCGTAAAAGAATGTCCAAAAGTGCTTGGTTTTATCGGTGGTACTGCAGAAAAGCCTGCACCGATTACGCAAAAAGAAGCGGATGCGATTCTTGCGCGTGTACGTAATACTGGTGAAGCACCTCGTCCTAAGACGATGTTTGAACCAGGCGAAGAATTACTTGTTGTTGACGGTCCATTCACCGATTTTAAAGGCGTGGTGGAAGAAGTTCAATACGAGAAGTCACGTTTAACGTTGACCATTAATGTATTTAATCGACCAACTCAAGTTGAACTCGAATTTCGTCAAGTCGAAAAAGCGAACTAATTTAGGTTGGTTGAAAACGCCCGATTTGTTATGGATCGGGCATTGTTGTTGTAACGGTTTTGTTACATGAATAGCGTTGGGGAGCCTAGCGGCGTTTGTACCCAGAGGTAATTTGAAATGGCTAAGAAGATTGACGGCTATATCAAGCTGCAAGTTCCAGCTGGTAAAGCGAATCCATCTCCACCGATTGGTCCTGCATTGGGTCAACGTGGTGTTAACATCATGGCATTCTGTAAAGAATTCAATGCTGCGACACAAAAAGTTGAAGCGGGTCTTCCAATTCCTGTAGTGATTACTGTGTACAACGACAAGTCGTTCACATTCATCATGAAAACTCCTCCTGCTGCGATTCTTCTTAAGAAGGCTGCTGGTATTTCTAAGGGTTCAGCTGTACCTAACAAAACTAAAGTTGGTAAGTTGACTCGCGCTCAATTAGAAGAAATTGCGACTACTAAAGAACCAGATTTAACTGGTGCTGATTTAGACGCACGTGTACGTACCATTGCTGGTTCTGCGCGTTCTATGGGCTTGGAAGTGGAGTTATAAGACATGGCTAAATTAACGAAACGTCAAAAAGCCATCGCTGCTGCTGTTGAAGCAAACAAAGTTTATACTTTGGAAGAAGCGGTACAAGTTCTAAACGACCTTCCTGCTGTTAAATTCAAAGAATCTTTGGATGTTTCAGTAAACCTAGGCGTTGACCCACGTAAATCTGATCAGGTTGTTCGTGGCGCGACTACACTTCCTGCAGGTACGGGTAAAACTGTACGTGTAGCTGTGTTTGCTCAAGGTGCTGCTGCTGAAGCTGCTAAAGCTGAAGGCGCGGACATTGTTGGTTTTGATGATCTTGCTGAAAGCATTCAAGCAGGTAATCTTGACTTTGATGTTGTTATTGCTGCTCCAGATGCAATGCGCGTTGTAGGTAAGTTGGGTACGATTCTTGGTCCACGTGGCTTAATGCCAAACCCGAAAGTCGGTACAGTAACTCCTGACGTAGCTGGCGCTGTTCGCAACGCTAAAGCTGGTCAAGCACGTTACCGTGTAGACAAAGGCGGTATTATTCATGCTGCGATTGGTCAAGTTGGCTTTGAAGCTGCTGCGATCCGTCAAAACCTTGAAACTTTGGTTGTTGATTTGAAAAAATTAAAACCAGCGACTTCTAAAGGCGTTTACATTAAAAAGATCACTTTGAGCTCTACTATGGGTCCTGGTCTTACTATTGATGTATCAAACGTTTCTAACTAAGTTTTTACTTATTAGATAGAACAGAATTTTAAAGCCCTGACTAAAATTTTAAGCACTGCTTAAAATTTTACGCAAAAAAAATCACATTTTGGTTGTTTTGCGGTGTTTTACACATTAGGCAAACTTTGAATTGATAGATGTAAGTTTATCAGCGTCAAAGACCTCGGGCGAGGAGAGTCTTTCGGGACTCACTTCTTAAAAGTCCAGTCCGAGTAGACGCGGTGGTGTGATTTATTCCTCCTCCGCGTGTAAGTCAAATTTTTGTTGACTTACGAATTGGGAGTGTACTCGTTTGAGTACATAAATCACCGTTAGGAGGATTTACAATGGCTCTTCTTATAGAAAGCAAAAAACAGATCGTTGTTGAAGTAGCTGAAATTGCTTCTACAGCGTTCGCTGCCGTTGTTGCTGACTACCAAGGTTTAACTGTTGGGCAATTAACTGCTCTTCGTGTTGAAGCTCGTAAACTAGGTGTTGCTACACGCGTTGTACGTAATACTTTGGCTAAACGTGCTCTTCAAGATACGCAATTCTCTATCTTGAATGACAACCTTGTTGGTCCAACAATCTTAGCATTCTCAACTTCTGAAGACGATATGGGTGCAGCTGCACGCTTGTTCGAAGAATTCGCTAAAACTAACAAAGCATTTGAATTAAAGGCTGCTGCATTTGACGGCAAACTTTATCAAGGTGAAGAAATTAGTGTTATCGCGAATCTTCCGAACCAAGAAAAAGCGCTTACTATGCTCGCATCTGTTCTTCAAGCTCCTATTTCGAAATTGGGTCGCTTACTTACAGCGCTTCAAGAGAAAAACGAAGCTCCAGAAGTTACAGAAGCTTAAATCTACCTTCACACCATTCAATACCCATTTGGAGTTACTCTCATGGCTTTAACAAACGAAGAAATCCTAAACGCAGTTGCTGAAAAAACTGTTCTTGAACTTGTTGAACTTATTTCTGCTTTTGAAGAAAAATTCAACGTATCTGCTGCTGCTGTAGCTGTAGCTGCTGGTCCTGCTGCTGCTGCTGTTGAAGAACAGTCTGAATTCAACGTTGAGTTGACTTCTTTCGGTGCGAACAAAGTAGCTGTAATTAAAGCAGTTCGTGAAGTTACTGGTCTTGGCTTGAAAGAAGCTAAAGATTTAGTTGAAGGTGCTCCACAAATTCTTAAAGAAGGTATTTCTAAAGAAGATGCTGATGCACTTAAAGCTAAGCTTGAAACTACTGGTGCTACAGTTACTGTTAAGTAATTTAGCTAGGGGTCTAATTTTAAATTGACCCCGAAATTTGGCTGATGGCTCTTGGGTCATCAGCCTTTTTGCGTTACAATTATCGGCTCGATTTTTGTTTGATTGGTGTAAAAAGCATCAATTAGTATAATAAATCAATAATATCAAACATTTACCAATATTTTTTCATATTTGAAAATATTGCTAAGCGTTTTAATACCACTAAAAATTGCAGCATTTGTAAAAAGTGGTGGCCATATCGGCCTGTGTAATTCCTTCTAGGCCCGTTCTGCAGGCGGGCTTAGTTTACTTTCCGAGGACTCCAGATGGCATACTCATATACCGAAAAGAAACGGATCCGTAAGAATTTTGGTAAATTGCCTAGCGTCATGGATGCTCCGTACTTGCTTTCGATTCAAGTCGACTCGTACAGAACATTCCTACAAGATGGCAAAACTCCAAAAAACCGCGAAGATATCGGTCTCCAAGCCGCATTTCGTTCAGTTTTTCCTATTGAAAGTTATTCTGGCAATGCTGCTTTAGAATTTGTTGAGTATAGTCTTGGTAAGCCTGAGTTTGATGTGCGTGAATGTATTTTACGTGGTTCGACTTATGCGGCACCAATGCGCGTAAAAATTCGTTTGATCATTAAAGATCGCGAAACCAAATCAATTAAAGATGTACGTGAGCAAGAAGTGTACATGGGTGAAATGCCACTCATGACCGAAAATGGTACCTTTGTCATCAATGGTACTGAGCGTGTAATTGTTTCTCAATTACATCGTTCACCAGGTGTGTTCTTTGACCACGATAAAGGCAAAACTCACTCTAGCGGTAAAGTTCTTTATTCAGCACGTATTATTCCTTACCGTGGTTCATGGTTAGACTTTGAATTTGATGCAAAAGATTTAGTTTTTGTGCGTATTGACCGTCGTCGTAAATTACTCGCGACTGTCGTCCTTCGTGCATTAGGCTATAGCAACGAACAAGTCCTAGACATGTTCTATGAAAAAGTACCTGTGTATCTTGACATGGGTAGTTATCAAATTGACCTTGTGCCTGAACGCCTGCGTGGTGAAATGGCTCAATTCGATATCACTGATGCTGACGGCAAAGTGATTGTTGAACAAGGTAAACGTATTAATGCACGTCATGTACGTCAAATGGAAGCATCTGGCTTAACGAAGCTATCTGTTCCTGATGAATACTTGTATGAGCGCATCACTGCTGAGGATGTTGCTTTACGTGATGGCGATGTAATTGCTGCAAATACTGTGCTTAGTCATGAAGTGATGGTGAAATTGGCAGAAGGCGGTGTTAAACAATTTAACATCTTATTCACCAATGACATTGACCGTGGTTCTTTCGTTGCAGATTCTTTACGTGCAGATACGACTTCAGGTCGTGAAGAAGCACTGGTAGAAATCTACAAAGTAATGCGCCCAGGTGAGCCACCAACCAAAGAAGCTGCTGAAAACTTATTCAACAACTTGTTCTTCTCGTCTGAACGTTATGACCTGTCTCCAGTGGGTCGTATGAAGTTTAACCGTCGTTTGGGTCGTCCATACGATGTGGGTACGGATCAGAAGTCACGTGCAATTGAAGGTATTCTTTCAAACAGTGATATTACAGATGTATTAAAAACATTGGTTGAAATTCGTAACGGTAAAGGTGAAGTCGATGATATCGATCACTTGGGTAACCGTCGCGTACGTTCAGTCGGTGAAATGACAGAAAACCAATTCCGTGTTGGTTTAGTTCGTGTAGAACGTGCTGTTAAAGAACGTTTAAGCCAAGCTGAAACAGATAACTTGTCTCCACAAGATTTGATCAATGCAAAACCAGTTGCTGCTGCGATCAAAGAATTCTTTGGTTCAAGCCAATTGTCACAGTTTATGGATCAAAATAATCCATTGTCTGAAATTACACACAAACGTCGTGTATCAGCGCTTGGGCCGGGTGGTTTGACACGTGAACGTGCAGGCTTTGAAGTACGTGACGTACATCAAACGCATTATGGTCGTGTATGTCCAATTGAAACGCCTGAGGGACCAAACATTGGTTTGATCAACTCACTTTCAGTTTATGCAAAAGCCAACAACTTCGGTTTCTTAGAAACACCATATCGCCGCGTTGTAGATGGTCGTGTAACGGATGATATTGAGTATTTATCTGCCATTGAAGAAGTAGGTACTGTGATTGCACAGGCCGATTCTGGTGTAGATAAAGATGGTACGTTGACTGAAGAATTTGTTTCAGTACGTCATCAAGGTGATTTCGTTCGTATGCCGCCTGAAAAAGTGACGCATATGGATGTTTCTGCTCAACAGGTTGTATCTGTTGCAGCATCACTGATTCCGTTCCTTGAACACGATGATGCCAACCGTGCATTGATGGGTTCAAACATGCAACGTCAGGCTGTACCTACACTGATTGCGGATAAACCGCTAGTTGGTACAGGTATGGAAGCAAACGTAGCACGTGACTCAGGTGTATGTGTTATTGCAAAACGTGGTGGTCGTATTGAATTCGTAGATGCTTCACGTGTTGTGATTCGCGTCAATGAAGATGAAATGATTGCGGGTGAAGCGGGCGTAGATATCTACAACCTGATTAAATATACGCGTTCGAACCAAAACACCTGTATTAACCAAACTGTGGTTGTGAAACTTGGTGATAAAGTAGGTCGTGGTGATGTCTTAGCGGATGGCCCATCGACTGATGGTGGTGAACTTGCGCTAGGTCAAAACATGCGCGTCGCGTTCATGACTTGGAATGGTTATAACTATGAAGACTCGATCTTGTTATCTGAGCGTGTGCTTCAAGAAGACCGTTTGACTTCGATTCATATCCAAGAATTATCATGTGTAGCACGTGATACCAAATTGGGTGCTGAAGAAATTACTGCCGATATCCCGAACGTGGGTGAAGCAGCACTGTCTAAACTTGATGAATCAGGTATTGTTTACATCGGTGCAGAAGTGACTGCGGGCGATATTCTAGTCGGTAAAGTAACCCCTAAAGGTGAAACGCAATTAACACCTGAAGAAAAATTGCTTCGTGCAATCTTCGGTGAAAAAGCAGCTGACGTGAAAGATTCATCTTTACGTGTTCCATCGGGTACTAAAGGTACTGTGATTGACGTTCAAGTGTTTACACGTGACGGTCTTGAAAAAGACGAACGTGCTCAAGCAATTGAAAAAGCGCAGTTAGATGCTTACCGTAAAGACTTGAAAGAAGAGTACAAAATCTTCGAAGAAGCAGCACGTGAACGTATTGTGCGCTTGTTGAAAGGTCAAGAATCGAACGGTGGTGGTACAACTAAACGTGGCGATAAACTTGCCGAAGATATGTTGTCTGGTTTAGAGCTTGTTGATCTGCTTGAAATCCAGCCAAATGATGAAGCAATTGCGGAACGCCTCACTCAAATTCAAGTGTTCTTGAAAGAGAAGAGCATCGAAATTGATGAAAAATTTGCTGAGAAAAAACGCAAACTTTCTACAGGCGATGAACTAACCACTGGCGTATTGAAAGTGGTTAAAGTTTACTTGGCTGTAAAACGTCGCATCCAACCGGGTGACAAAATGGCGGGTCGTCACGGTAACAAAGGTGTTGTCTCTAACATCTTACCAGTCGAAGACATGCCACATGATGCCAATGGTGTCCCTGTTGATATCGTGTTGAACCCACTGGGTGTACCATCACGTATGAACGTGGGTCAGATTCTTGAAACTCACTTGGGTATGGCGGCAAAAGGTCTTGGCGATAAAATTGACAAGATGCTTCAACAGCAACGTACAGTGATTGAGCTTCGTGAATTCCTAGATAAGATTTATAACAAAGTTGGTGGCGAGCAAGAAGATCTTGATAGCTTAACTGATGATGAAGTACTGATTCTTGCAGGCAACTTGCGTAAAGGTATTCCTTTAGCTACACCAGTATTTGATGGTGCAGATGAAGGTCAAATTAAAGAATTATTAGAACTTGCAGACATTCCACGTACAGGTCAAACCGTCTTGTATGATGGACGTACAGGTGAACGTTTTGACCGTCCAGTAACTGTAGGTTACATGTACATGTTGAAACTGAATCACTTGGTTGATGACAAGATGCATGCGCGTTCTACGGGTTCTTATTCACTTGTGACGCAACAGCCATTGGGCGGTAAAGCTCAGTTTGGTGGTCAGCGTTTCGGTGAGATGGAAGTCTGGGCGCTTGAAGCATATGGTGCAGCTTATACCCTGCAAGAAATGCTTACTGTGAAGTCGGATGACGTTGAAGGTCGTACTCGCATCTATAAGAACATCGTAGATGGCAACCATTATATGGATCCGGGCATGCCTGAATCGTTCAACGTATTGACCAAAGAGATCCGTTCTTTAGGTATCAACATTGAACTGAAAAATGGTGACTAAGACTCTCCATTAAATCTCCCCAAATCCCTCTTTAAAAAGAGGGGCTTCCTCAAAAGGGAAGAGGGGGAGATTTCTCAGTTAAAAAACAATATTTGTGACCCAGCCGGGAAGTGAAAATCTTTTCGGCACACGGAGAAAAAAATTGAAAGACTTGCTCGATATCATGCGCAAAAAGACGGATTCAGACGGTCATGCTCCAGTAGAGTTTGATCGCATCCGTATTGGTCTTGCGTCACCAGAAATGATTAAGTCATGGTCTCACGGTGAAGTTAAAAAGCCAGAAACCATCAACTATCGTACGTTCAAACCAGAACGTGATGGTTTATTCTGTGCCAAAATTTTTGGTCCAGTGAAAGATTACGAATGCTTGTGTGGTAAATACAAGCGTATGAAATACAAAGGCGTCATTTGTGAAAAATGTGGCGTTGAAGTAACCACTGCAAAAGTTCGTCGTGAGCGCATGGGTCATATTGATCTTGCTTCTCCAGTGGCGCACATTTGGTTCTTAAAATCATTACCATCTCGTATTGGTCTATTATTAGACATGACTTTACGTGATATCGAACGTGTATTGTATTTCGAATCATACGTTGTCACTGATCCGGGTATGACTCCGATGGAGAAATACCAACTTCTTAACGATGAAGAATACTTCACAGCGTTAGAAGAACACGGTGATGAATTCAGCGCGAAAATGGGTGCAGAAGCGATTCAAGATTTGTTGAAAGACATCGATCTTGAAAACGAAATCTCGCGTCTTCGTGAAGAAATTCCACAAACAACTTCAGAAACGAAGCTTAAAAAAGCGTCTAAACGTTTGAAGTTGATGGAAGCATTCAAAGAGTCGAACAACAAACCAGAATGGATGGTGTTGACTGTATTACCAGTTCTTCCACCAGATCTTCGTCCGTTGGTTCCGCTTGAAGGTGGTCGTTTCGCGACGTCTGACTTGAATGACCTTTACCGTCGTGTGATTAACCGTAACAACCGTTTAAAACGTCTTCTTGACCTTTCAGCGCCAGACATCATCGTACGTAACGAAAAACGTATGTTGCAAGAATCTGTCGATGCATTGCTTGATAACGGTCGTCGTGGTCGCGCAATTACCGGTTCGAACAAACGTCCGCTTAAGTCTTTGGCCGATATGATCAAAGGTAAACAAGGTCGTTTCCGTCAAAACTTATTGGGTAAACGTGTTGACTATTCTGGTCGTTCGGTAATTACCGTAGGCCCAACTTTACGTTTACACCAATGTGGTCTTCCGAAGAAAATGGCACTTGAGTTATTCAAACCATTTATTTTTGCGAAACTACAAGCTTCAGGTCAAGCGACCACCATTAAAGCTGCGAAAAAAATGGTTGAGCGCGAAACGCCAGAAGTTTGGGACGTTCTTGCTCATGTGATTCGCCAACATCCAGTGATGTTGAACCGTGCGCCAACACTTCACCGTTTGGGTCTTCAAGCATTTGAACCGACCCTGATTGAAGGTAAAGCGATCCGTCTTCACCCACTCGTATGTGCTGCGTTCAACGCCGACTTCGACGGTGACCAAATGGCGGTACACGTACCATTAACACTTGAAGCTCAGTTAGAAGCTCGTGCGTTAATGATGTCAACCAACAACATCTTGTCTCCAGCGAACGGTGAGCCAATCATCGTACCGTCTCAGGACGTGGTCTTGGGCTTGTATTACATCACGCGTGATGCAATCAATGCCAAAGGCGAAGGCATGGTATTTGCGGATACTGATGAAGTAAACCGTGCGCTTGCTACAGGTCAGGTGAACTTACACGCTCGCGTAAAAGCACGTGTACATCAAACTGTAATTGATGAAGATGGTAATCGTGAAGATCAAACGATTATTGTAGATACGACACCTGGTCGTTGTTTGCTTTGGGAAGTTGTTCCTAAAGGCATGGACTTCCAGCAAATTAACCTTGAGATGAATAAAAAGAACATCTCGAAGTTAATTAACTCGTGCTACCGTAAGTTGGGTCTTAAAGATACTGTGATCTTTGCGGATCAATTGATGTACTTGGGCTTCCGTCAAGCGACGCGTTCAGGTGTATCTGTTGGTATGGAAGATATGCTTATTCCACCAACGAAATATACGATTATCGAAAAAGCAGAAACTGAAGTTCGTGAAATTGAACAACAGTTTGAACAAGGTTTCGTAACTGCTGGTGAACGTTATAACAAAGTGGTCGATATTTGGGCGCGTACCAATGACCAAGTTGCTAAAGCGATGATGGACAACTTGTCTTTCACAACTGTTAAAAACAAACAGGGTGAAGATGAGAAGCAAAAATCATTCAACAGTATCTACATGATGTCTGACTCTGGTGCCCGTGGTTCGGCAGCTCAGATTCGTCAGCTTGCGGGTATGCGTGGTTTGATGGCGAAACCAGATGGTTCGATCATTGAAACCCCAATTAAAGCAAACTTCCGTGAAGGTTTGACCGTACTTCAGTACTTCATTTCAACACATGGTGCACGTAAAGGTTTGGCCGATACAGCACTTAAAACTGCGAACTCGGGTTACTTGACGCGTCGTCTTGTAGACGTTGCGCAGGATTTGGTGATCAATGAACCTGATTGCGGTACTTTAAGCGGTCTGGTGATGACTCCATTCATTCAAGGTGGCGATGTCATCGAGAACTTGGGTGCACGAGTTCTGGGTCGTGTGGTTGCTGAAGATGTGAAGCGTGCTGGTTCTGACGACGTTATTCTTCCACGTAATACACTTATTGACGAAAAACTTGCTGCCTTCATTGAAGAAGCGGGTGTCGATGAAGTTAAAGTACGTTCAGTGGTTTCTTGTGAATCGACTTTCGGTGTATGTGCGAAATGTTATGGTCGTGACCTTGCACGTGGTCATCAGGTAAATCCTGGTGAGTCTGTAGGTGTTATGGCTGCACAATCAATTGGTGAACCGGGTACCCAGTTAACCATGCGTACATTCCACGTGGGTGGTGCTGCAAGCCGAACTTCTGCTGCAAACAGTGTTCAAGTACGTAACAAAGGTACTATACGTTTCCATAATGTGAAAACGGTACAACATGCCAAAGGTCACTTGGTATCAACGTCTCGTTCAGGTGAAATTGGTATTGCGGATGACTTAGGTCGTGAACGCGAACGCTACAAAATCCCATACGGTGCGTCGATCATCTTGAAAGATGGCGAAGCAGTCGCAGCTGGCGGCATCGTTGCAACTTGGGATCCGCATACACATCCATTGGTAACTGAAGTTGCTGGTAAAGTACGTTTCAGCCAAATTGCTGATGGCGTAACCGTGACATCGAAAACTGATGATGCAACAGGTATGACGACGATTGAAATCTTACCAGTGACTTCACGTCCTGCGTCAGGTAAAGATATGCGTCCTGCGGTCGTATTGGATACCACTGATGGTGGCGAACAATTCTACTTCTTGCCACAAAACACGATTCTTTCTGTCCGTGATGGCGAAACAATTGGTGTGGGTGACGTTATTGGTCGTGTACCACAAGAAACTTCACGTACACGTGACATTACCGGTGGTCTACCGCGTGTAGCTGACTTGTTCGAAGCACGTAAACCGAAAGAACATGCAATCTTGGCTGAAATTTCAGGTGTTGTAAGCTTCGGTAAAGAGACCAAAGGTAAAAACCGTTTAGTAATTACACCAGATGACGGCTCTGAAATTTATGAAGAGTTGATTCCGAAATGGCGTACCATGAACGTGTATGAGGGTGAGCATGTGAACCGTGGTGAAACCGTTTCTGACGGCCCACAAAACCCACATGACATCTTACGTCTGAAAGGCGAAGTAGCGTTAACGAACTACATCGTAAATGAAGTTCAGGACGTTTACCGTCTGCAAGGTGTAAAAATCAACGATAAGCACATTGAAGTCATCGTACGTCAAATGTTGCGTAAAGTTGAAATCACCGATGGTGGTGATACCAGCTTCATTAAAGGCGAACAAGTGGATTACATCCGCATGGTTGCTGAAAACCAAGCTGTACTTGCTCAGAACAAGTTCCCTGCGAAGTATGAACGTCAATTGATGGGTATTACTAAAGCATCGCTTTCGACTGACTCGTTCATCTCTGCTGCATCGTTCCAGGAAACCACACGTGTGTTAACTGAAGCGGCTGTGACAGGTAAAGAAGATGAATTACGCGGTCTGAAAGAGAACGTGGTTGTGGGTCGTTTGATTCCAGCGGGTACAGGTCTTGCGTATCATTTAGAACGTCGTCGTCAAGAAGCAGAAGCTGCTGAACACGAACTTGTAAATGACTTTTCTGATGTAGATCAAGCATTAAGCCAAGCATTTAACCAAGAATTTTAATTCTTAAGTTAAGTGAGTGAGAAAGGCGCCTTCGGGCGTCTTTTTTTATGCGCGGAAATTGGAGAGCCTATTCTAGAATTTGAGGGGGATATTGAATGAGTCTTTTAAAAATAGGCTCTGAATTGCTGCGCAAAGAATCTGTATGTTTAATAAAATCACATTCAGATTATTCAATCGTAAATGAATTGCTTTGTATAAATTGATCCACCGCTTGAGTATATGGATTATTTTTTCCGAGTGATTTATTGATCTCAATATGTGAAAGTGGGAGAGGCAATAACAGAGCTTTAGTCCCTAGTTTTTGTGCTTGTTGAATAAATTGCTGTGCCTGCGCACAAGGTTGGTCTGGACGAGTGGTCGAACAAACCGCGAGAAATGCAGGTAGTGCTTGTTGTAGTTGGAATGTCGGAGACAGCGCCCGCCAGTTTGAGGGCTGATCACCAAAGGCTTGGTCATAAAGACGTGCATGTCGAGTTTGCATAATTTTTTCGACATGATAAGCGGCACTGTCTAAAGCAACCGTAGCACGCCAAGGCTGGGGTTGTGATGTCAGCCAAAGGGGACGAGTTGTGAGTAGGCTAACTAAATGTGCACCTGATGAATGGCCCATGAGAACCAAGCGTTTTGAGTCAGCATGCCAATTGGGTGCTTGTTTCTGGATATAAATGAGTGCTTCTGCAATATCTTGGGTTTGCTGCTGTACTGTCACATCAGGAACTAATCTATAGTTGATAGAAATAAAAATCCAATTTTGTTTTGTCCAATAATCCACTTTGTTTTTGACCACCGCTGCATTATTTTTATCACCTCTGCTCCAAGCACCACCATGTACCATAACGATTAACGGTACTGGAGTTTTATCTGTTAAGGCTTTGACAGGGAAATAGACATCCATCGCTTGTTGAGGATGATGTCCATAAGCAATATTTTTTAAAGATTGAGTTTTGGTGGTTACATTCGTATCAAGATCATTGGGATAGGCTGTTGGATTGCAGCACAGTAATATAAATATCGACAAAAGAAGTTTTTTCATCCTGACTATCCTTCTTGTTTAAGCAAACAGCGCTTTAAATTTTTTGTTATCAGATCATGGATCAATTGGAATACTTTAACTGATTTTCGGATGCTTAAGTGGAACAGTTAAAGTTGTATTGATTGAATTGATCTTTGAGTATTTGAGTTAAAATTAGCTTACAAAATGAAAAGAATGCACGTATGGTAATTACATAATCTGATCATTTGCTACAGAAAATAAGATTAGGCTTTAATTATAAAGTAGAGGAGTCGTGGATATGAAAAAAACAATCGGTTTAATTTCTGCTGTACTGCTGTCTACGATTATGTTTACAGGCTGTGAAAGTATGTCAGCCAATGAACAGCGTATTGGTACTGCTGCTTTAGGTGGTGCAATTGGTGGTGGTGTCGGTAATAGCATCGGTGGTGGTGCTGGTGCAGCGATTGGTGGTGGTGCTGGGGCTGCTGTGGGCAGTAAAACCCAAGGCGGTTCTAACCGTAATGCAACCTATAGTGGTGTCGGTGGTGCAATTGGCTCTGCTGTAGGTAAAAGTGTCATTGGCGGAAATGCTGGTGCTGCGATTGGCGGTGCGATTGGTGGCGGTGCGGGAGCCGCCATTGAACAGAAAAAACGCTAATTACACATTTGAAATGAAGTAAAAAGTGCTTGTTGATCAAGCACTTTTTTTATGATCTTTGCTTATTAAAAGCACTCGTACGCGCAGATGATCGTTCCTTAATTCATCTCATCAACTGCAATATTTGCCCTATGATATGAGGCATTGGGGGCGAATAAAAGATTTAGAACGGGCTGAAATTGTCCGTGGTTTTGTTAAAAGGCATATTTAGGTCAATTGTTTTTTTATCGTTTCAGACCATACTAGAACAAAATTTGTACGGCAGTATTGGTTTCGTTGTCAAAATGCTGCAATAAATCGCCAATAACAAGAAAGGAAGAACATGGAAGCGCAGACTCAATGGGTAAATACCCAAGACCAACACCGTCTTTATGTGAAAACATGGGGCAGTGATGACAAACCAGCCTTAGTTTTGGTACATGGTTATCCTGATAATCAAGAGGTATGGGAGCTGATCATTCAGCAACTAAAACAAGATTTTTATATTCTTACTTATGATGTACGTGGAGCAGGGCAATCCTCTATTCCAACACGTATTCGTGATTATCGTTTAGAACAGTTGTCTTTAGATTTAGAAAGTGTGGTCAATGCAGTATTAAAAGATCGTCCTTTTCATTTAGCTGCACATGATTGGGGTTCGATTCAGTCTTGGGAGTCAGTCACCGAAGCGAAATTTAAGACCCGAATTTTATCTTATAGTACGATTTCAGGTCCTTGTTTAGATCACGCGGCTTTTGCAATGCGAAATCAATTTAAACAGCACAAAGGCAAATTTTTTAAGCAATTAAGTAAATCTTGGTATATTGCCGTTTTTCAGTTGCCTTTGCTTGCACCGACAGTTTGGAATTTTTTTACGCCTCACAAGTGGGCTAAAGTACTGGAGCAGTTAGAAGGTCAAAAAGACTTACCTTTAAATACGAATATCACCTTAGATGGGAAACATGGAATCGGCTTATATCGTGCTAATTTTATTCCGCGTTTAACGCAGCCTCGGCAGCGTTTTGCCGTATGTCCCGTACAGGCGATCGTGCTACAGCGAGATCATTTTGTTAGCCCTGAATTGATTGATGAAATGCCAAAATGGGCAGAACAATTCCAGCGTGTTGGAATTGATGCCAATCATTGGGCAGTTTTAAGTCAGCCAGAAAAAATTGCAGACTATATTAAAACGTTCGCACAGCAGCATACTGCTGCGCATTGAGTAATGTGAACTTAGTGGAAAAATATACTTTAGCTTGGTGAGCAAGGGGATTGAGGAGCAATATTTTGATTAAATTCTGATAAAATGCCTCTTTTTCAAAAATCTTTTCTTATGATTGCAATTATCGCTGCTATCGTGGTCATGTTCGGGCTTTCTTTAGCCCGTGTGCCTGTTGTATTTGCACTAATTATTGGTGCCGTGACTGGTGGATTATTGGCTGGTTTGGGTCTACAGGGAACTTTAGATGCTTTTAATAATGGTTTGGGTGGTGGCGCTAAAATTGCTTTAGCCTATGGTGTGCTGGGCGCCTTTGCTTTAGCTTTGGCCCGCTCAGGTTTACCTGATTTACTGGCTTATAAGCTAATTCGAACTTTAAAAGCAGATAGTGACATCAAATCTCAAAATAAAGTGAAGTATATTATTTTTGTGACCATTGCTTTAGCCGCAGTATCTTCTCAAAATTTAATTCCTGTGCATATTGCCTTTATTCCGGTATTGATTCCGCCTCTATTGGGGGTATTTAACCATTTAAACTTAGATCGACGTGCAGTTGCCTGCCTATTGACCTTTGGTTTATGTGCAACGTATATGCTTATTCCTGTAGGTTTTGGTGCTATTTTCCTTAACGATATTTTAGCGCAGAATATTAATACTTTTGGTAAACCTTATGGATTTGTGATTGCCAATGAACAAATTCCACATGCCATGATGATTCCCGTATCTGGTATGTTTGTTGGTTTGTTGATTGCATTATTTATTAGTTATCGTAAACCACGATATTATCAAGATGTTAAAGTAGAACAAAAAGTGCATAGCATTACGGGTGAGATGACCACTGATGAAGCCGATGATGCAGTACCTAAAATCGCTAAATTTACTTTGTTTATGGCTGCCTTTGCTGTTTTGGCAACATTAACGGTTCAGTTGTATTCTGACTCTATGATTTTAGCAGGGCTGGTCGGTGTTGCAATTTTGAGTTGTGCCGGCATCTTTAAATGGAAAGAGGCGGACGACGTTATTATTACGGGCATGCGGATGATGGCATTGGTCGGCTTCATTATGATTGCTGCACAAGGTTTTGCTGCTGTGATTGAAGCCACGAATCAAGTGCCTGCTTTGGTTGAGGCTTCAGTTCAATGGATTGGCGATAGTAAGGCTTTGGCTGCTTTCTTAATGTTGATCATCGGTTTGCTGATTACTTTAGGCATCGGGTCTTCTTTTTCAACAGTGCCAATCTTAGCGATTATTTATGTCCCGCTTTGTATTCAATTTGGTTTTAGCCCTATGGCAACGATCGCTATTATTGGTACAGCAGCAGCACTAGGTGATGCCGGTTCTCCCGCTTCAGATTCAACTTTAGGCCCTACTTCTGGTTTAAATATGGATGGACAACATGACCATATGAAAGACAGTGTAATTCCTACATTTATTCATTTTAATATTCCGTTATTGGTGTTTGGATGGATTGCCGCAATGGTACTTTAACTGAAACCAATATTTTAATTTACATATAATGTTAATAGATGTATTTTAAATAAATATTTAAATAACTCATTATAATAAAACCAAGCTTTATACTCGGAATATAATAAAAAATATGATTAACTTGGTTGGTGTTAAAACCAACCAAGTTGGTCTGATTAAAATAAATATCAATTACTATCAACAACTTAAAAATAAATAAAATTATTATTAATTCGTAACTATTGCATATTAATTACACTCATGTTTATTATTAATTAATGTTCGAATTTATTGTTATTATTCTTCCTTGAGTTATTTAAAATGTTAAAACAAGCTACTTTTATTGTGTTATTGGGGTTGTCTGCTTCAGCGATGGCTGGTGATTGGCAAGTTAAATTAGGTGCTTCTGCTTTGGCACCACAAAATGATGACAACGGTACATTAAATGTTCCTGTCGGTGGTGTAGTCACGCCATTAAAAGCAGAAGTCAGCAATCAAGTTAATTTCACTCCATCTGTTGAATATTTTTTTAATAATTCACCAATTTCAGTAGAGTTATTGCTCGCATTACCTTTTGATCATGATGTAAACATTGGTCCAATCGAAGATGCAGCATCTTTTAAACACTTGCCGCCGACCATTACAGCGAAATATAATTTTAAAAACTCAACTCGTTTTACACCATACATTGGTGTAGGTGCGACTGTCGTTATACCTTGGGACGAAGAATTATCTCAAACAACTAAAACTGCAACTGGTGCAGAAAGTTTAGATGCTGAGGTAGCCTATGGTGTTGCTGGTCAGATCGGCTTTAATTTTCAACCCGCTGATGCGAAAAATTGGGGTGTGTTTGTAGATGCCCGTTATGCAAATGTGAAAACTGAATTAACAGCAAAAACAGCTAACGGTACTAAAGTAACGTTAGGTGATCTTGAAGTAAATCCGTGGGTTTATACCCTTGGTTATAGCTATAAATTCTAAACATTAGAATTTGAATTAGCCTTTTAAAAACCCATCTTTTGATGGGTTTTTTAATTGCGCTTAAAGTATTGGAGTAAACTACTGTAATTGAGCAAAAATATCTTATTTAATGACAGGCTTGTTGCTAAAATAACCGCAGAAAGATAATCAAATAAAAAGGCAGAAAAAAATGAAAATATGGAAATGTGCTGCTTTATTTTTATGTAGTGCTTTTAATGTTGCTACTTATGCAGCAAGTTTTAATTGTGACAAAGCACGGACACAGACGGAACATGCGATTTGTGAGTATCGAGTGGTCAATGATGCTGATGTAAAAATGGCCACAACCTATAATATTATTAAGCGTTTAGTCCCTATGGGAACACGAGGCGTGATTCAGAATGAACAAGTCAAGTGGTTACAGTTGCGAGATCAATGTGGCAGTTCGAGCAGTTGTTTAAGTGAAGTGTATAAGATGCGCCAGCAAAAGCTAGATATGTATATGGATCGTGTTTATAAACATGGTCCTTTTTAAGAAAAATTTATCGGCTGCTATTGAAAATTGCGCTAATCACTCCAATTCATTAAGCATTCGATAAAAGTGTTTAATGAATTTAAGGAATGATGATGACCGAACAAAGTGCAAAAAAACATAGTTTCCAAGCAGAAGTTGCCCAGCTTCTACATTTAGTGACCCATTCACTGTATTCAAATCCTGAAATTTTCTTACGTGAACTGATCTCAAATGCTTCAGATGCATGTGATAAGTTACGTTTTGAAGGTATCAACCATCCTGAATATTATGAAAATGATCCTGATCTGCATGTGCGTGTCAGTTTAGATAAAGATAATAAAACCATCACTATTTCAGACAATGGCATTGGTTTAACGGCGCAAGAAGCGATTGATAATCTGGGTACGATTGCTAAATCGGGCACCAAAGACTTTATGTCTAAATTGTCGGGTGATCAAAAAGCCGATGCGCAATTGATTGGTCAGT
Source organism: Acinetobacter kyonggiensis (assembly GCF_900107285.1). Classification (GTDB taxonomy): domain Bacteria; phylum Pseudomonadota; class Gammaproteobacteria; order Pseudomonadales; family Moraxellaceae; genus Acinetobacter; species Acinetobacter kyonggiensis. The sequence continues at coordinate 18,780 of NZ_FNPK01000008.1, forward strand.
TTGGCGTCGGTTTTTATTCAGGTTTTATTGTTGCTGAAAAAATTACCGTTGAATCTCGTCATGCGGGTGTAGATGCCGCCGAAGCTGTACGTTGGATCAGTACGGGTACAGGTGATTTTGAAGTTGAGCAGATCAATAAGGCTTCACGTGGAACAGATATCATTTTGCATTTACGTGATGATGCAGTGGATTATTTAGAATCGTCTAAAGTGAAACAGATCATCAATAAATATTCTGATCACATTAGCTTGCCGATTGAAATGCAAAAAGAAGTTTGGCAAGAAGACGCGGTTGCTGAAGGTGAAACTCCTCAAGGTGGTCAGATGGTCAAGACTGACGAGTGGGAAGCGATTAACTCAGCCAGTGCCCTTTGGACGCGTAATAAAAATGAGATCACTGATGAGCAGTACATTGAGTTCTATAAGAACTTAAGCCATGACTTTGATGCACCACTGGCATGGGCACATAATCGCGTTGAAGGGAGCACTGAATATACGCAATTGCTATATGTGCCAAGCAAAGCAGCAAATAATCTGTTCACCCGTGAAGCGAAAGCGGGCATTAAACTGTATGTCAAACGCGTCTTCATTATGGATGAAGCGGATAATTTGATTCCGAATTATTTACGTTTTGTACAGGGTGTGGTGGATAGTGCTGATCTGCCATTAAACGTCAGTCGTGAACTGTTACAAGAAAGTCGCGATGTTAAAACCATTCGCGAAGGCAATACGCGCCGTATTTTGACTATGTTGGATGGTTTGGCCAAGTCGGAAGATGAACAAGATCAAGAGAAATTCAAACAGTTTTATGCTGAATTTGGTTCAGTGATGAAAGAAGGTTTGGGGGAAGACTTTGGGAATCGCGAGCGTATTTTAAAACTCCTTCGTTTCTCGACCTCGAATAATGATGATATTTCAACGTCATTGGCAGACTACAAAGCACGGATGAAAGATGGGCAAAAAGCCATTTATTACGTGACCGCAGATAGTTTAAATGCAGCGAAAAACTCACCACAACTTGAACTGTTTAAGAAAAAAGACATTGAAGTGTTGTTGATGGCGGATCGTGTCGATGAATGGGCGATGGAATTCGTCAATGAATTCGATGGCACACCAATGCAGAACGTATCTAAGGGTGCAGTTGACCTAGGTGATTTGCAGGATGCTGAAGAGAAGAAAGCACTTGAAGCTGCGGCTGAACAATTCAAGCCTGTGGTCGATAAACTGTCTGATGCTTTAAAAACCAAAACCAAAGAAGTTCGTGTTACGACACGTTTGGTCGATTCTCCTGCATGTTTAGTCACCAGTGAAGGTGAGCTTTCTCCACAGTTGGTTCGTATGTTGAAACAAGCAGGTCAAGCAATTCCTGAAAGTAAACCGACTCTAGAAATTAACCCAGAACATCCATTGGTGAAAAAACTGGAAAGCTCAAACCAATTTGATGATTTAGCCCATGTGATTTTTGATCAAGCGGTGATTGCAGAAGGTGGCTTACCTGAGGATCCTGCTGCATATGTCAAACGTATTAACAGTTTGTTGTTGAAATAACTGAGATTTTTATGCTCACAATAAAAAACCTCCTGCGGGAGGTTTTTTTATTCATCAACATTGTTGTTCACTCACTCGATTAAAATAAGGCTTCCAAACGGATAGAGGTGCTAATGAAATGACTACGGTCATCACGATGATCATTCATATAGTTTAAATTTCCTTGCACATAAAACCATTCCCGCCATAAAGGTTGGCGCCAAGAAATGAAGGGACCCCAACTATTTAAACGCAAATCTTTATTGTTTAAAAAACCGCCCGTGTAAATGCCATAACTAAAGCTATTTTCATGGAAAAATTGATGTTGTCTAAACAGACTATTATCCCAAGTTAAATCATCCTCTTGATCATCAGAATAAGTAAGATTCAGTTGATTCGACAGGAATGCTTGATTTGGACGCGCATGGGTCAGCTCGATATTGGTTCTTAAATAATTTTTACTATCAATGCCATAACGATAAATTTGTTCAGCATGGAAACTAAAATCATTTTCTAATGCCCAATCTTTAGAGGCTTTTAGACGTAGATAAATATCATTGCCTGAACGTAGACCTAAATCTAAATCTGTTTCGAAGGGCAGGTGCTTAGAAAACTCTGACCAACGTAAGGCAAAAGAGCTGTTATTTTCTCGAGTACGTTGTCGGTCTAGGGTTTTGTCATTACTGTTACCTGGGTTTTCATTGGTAATAGCGACATTATTGTCGAGTTCATTGTCTAAGGAATCATCCCCGAAAACTAAACTAAGTTGACGCTCTAAAGTAGGCAGTTTAATTCTGCCTCGAATACGCGGTTTAATTTCATAACCATCGTATTTATTCCAACTGTTATCCACAATCACGCGTAATGTTGCAGAGGCTGGTTTTTCTGGATCTGTTTCGCCAAACCAATTGTCAATTTTATGCGAAGTATCATCTGCCCAGCTGCGAATTTGAAATTGTTTACGATCGACCCACGTCCGATCTGCCGTTTCGAGGATAGGGCGCACCATAAGTTCATCTGATTGCTGGGGTAAAAAGGTCGGTGCTGCATCAATCCAACTCGGCAGTTGATACAGCAAATTGAAGTTTTCATCCGTTGCTGGCAAAGGCCAGTTTTTTTGCTCCGTTACAGATTCTGTGACCGTTGCCCACGTTGAGCTATACGCCAGCCCCGATAAGAAGATGAATAAAAGTGGTTTTGATAAATTTATTTTAATGTGAGGCATATCCTTGCTCTTCTATTTTTGATAATTGAATAGTCTTGTAAAAAATGAGACTAAAAAGCAAGCGTTTGCTACAAAAATAGAACTTAATCTGAAAGATGTTTTTCAATGGCTTCATATAATTGATGGCAGTCAATTGGGGACTCTAACTGGGTCAGAATGGTTTGGATCAGCTGCCAACTTACGCCTTGATGACGGTCTAATAATAAATAAGGATAAGCAGATTCAGTTCGTGACAGATTTAAGCGGTTTTGCCCATGAATCAGACGAATTTTATGCCGCTCTTTTAATAACAGTAGTGGGGTCTTGCTGTGTGCTGGACTTTCCTCAAACTGGATAAATTTTTGTGTTTGGATCAGTTGTACGGGAATAAAAGGAGTATAGCGGTCAATATTCCAAATTAACGTGGCTTTTTGGCTATAGCTATCAAATAGAGTTTCAAGATGAGTAAAACTGTCTTGTAAGTGATTCCAAAAAATTTCTTTAATCGCGGATGGCTGATGCTGATATGGATCAGTAAATAAATGGATTAAGCGAATGGCTTGCATTTGATTTTCTGTACCCAATAACACTAAATATTTAATAAAGTGACCTTGGGAATTGATTTGCTCGGCAAGATAAATCGGCAATTGTTGCCAATGCTGTACATTTGGGCCATACAATAATAAATCTACATGTTGTGAGATTTCAGGCGCATTGCGTATTTCTAAGCGATATAACGCTTGCTCAGGTTTATTGGTATCGTCAAGAGGGTGAATATGTGCAATATATTGCTTGAGTGCCAAGGTCTGTGGAACAGAATTTTTAGGTAACTTTTCAGCTAACTTGTTTTCTTGAGGGGTTAAAGTTGCCGATACAGGGGGTTCCTGTGACTGATCATTGTATATGGATGGTCGTTCTGGATGCAGAGCAGCACGTAGTTCATCGTGCTGTACTTTTGAATCTATAGCGATGATTTGCTGATCAGGATCAAGTGTTTCAATCGCTTGATTCAGACTATCGGGTATATCCATCTGATTTTGCTCTGGTAGGAGATCTATCAATAGATTCAAATCAGTCTCGGTCAATGCTTTAACCCGTTGATGTTCTAAAAGGGCATGTTGTTTTAATTCATGATCAGTTTGTAAACAGATATAGATCTGTTGTTGTGCCAGCATCCAGTGATAGATATTTTCTAAATAACCCCATTCACTCACTAAAGCCGTGCGGTTTGGCGTTGGAATTAACCAAATTTGCCAACCTTTTTGAGCATGATACAAAATAGCCCAACCCGCATCCGCATTTTGATAGAGTGCTTTTTCTAAAAGAGAGTCTTGTAGAAATACTCCACGAAAAGAAAGCTTATACAGGGTATTCGCAGCGAAATCATAGGCTGCTTTTTCAGGTTGAGTATGGGATTTAAACTTCAAAATTTGTTTTTGAAAAATGGGCTCATCACATAAGCCAAAAATTTCGGTTAAACGTGATTTCGATTTTGCGATTTCAAAGAAAGATAATGATCGATGTTCTAACCCATCAATTAAAATATTTAATTCTTTGATCAGCAGCGCTTTTTCTAAGGCATTCATCAACTGACCTCTAAAGATGTGTTTGTGCTTTTTCGAGATAACTGGCCAAGACAATATTGATGGCAAGTTCAAGTAATTTATATTCAGCAGACATCGGTTTAGGGTAGCGTTCAGCAAGCTCAATCAACTGGTCAATATTGATGGCTTGAGGAGGAATCTTACCTTGAATCAGTGCTTGAAGTTCTTGCATAAGAAAACATTTTCATTTGATGAAATGATGAAGGTCATGCTTTTGATTATATGGATTTAAAAATAAAAATCATGCAAAAAATTGTCATATTTTGAGATTCTTTAGACATAAAAAACAAAAATTGTAAATTTTGAACAATAAATATCCGGTTTTTCAGTATGGCTGAAGAGATAAAATGCTGACTACGAGTTGAATTATTCGATGAATCGATTTAACTGAAGTTGAATTGGAGATTTTTATTGATGTGTTTTCTAAACAGCAGAGCTTTGATGCAGAAATAAAAAAACAGACCCAATTACCTCAAGTCTGTTTTTTGAAAAGCAGAGGTACTTTAAGCGGCTTTTTTAGCTTCAGCAGCTCCTTGAGTCACAGTTTTAGCAGCAGGTACGTTTTGCTCTGTATTCACGCTTTCAACCGCTTTGTTTACAGGAAAATCGGGGATAAAAACAATTTGTGCAGATACGTTTACAGAAATAGCCAAAACAGCGACAGCCACAAGAGATTTAATGATATTCATCATGATGTCCTTTAAAGGAGAAAAATGCCCAAATAAGATGGACGAAAGGGAGAGAGTGCAAAAAATAGACTTCATGTGAATAGTAACAAAAAATAATCAATTTGGCTAAAAAATAGAAAGATAAAAGATGAATGTTGAGTTTAAATTATTATATAAATCATGTATTTAGAGTTTTTGCTCTAAGACAGGTTGTGTTTTGACAAGCTGTCTTAACTGGTTTAAAAATATCAGTTTTTAGGGCATTTGTTATGACATCTTTTCTCGTAAATTTTACCAGAAATACCGCCAATAATAGCGCCACTCAAAGTGCCAAATAGGGATAATATAGCACCAGCAACCGCACCAATGAATACGCCTTTTACCGTAGGTGAAAAACGTAATTTTGAGCATGAATGATGTTCAGGTGGAGAATCAACAGCAGAATTTTGAGTTTCAGTGTCCATATTGACCTCTTTTAAGTTAGATGGTTCAGAACTTAAATGTTCCACGTATTAGCCTAGCGAATTGTTCATGTCTGTGTGTCCAAGCCTTGTATAGATACGTTGTATTTTGTAAGACCCGAAGAATAAAACCTCGTATTGTTTCTCTCTGTAAGTTTTTGCGCTGTAATGTTAAAGTTGAATGTTTTGTTTAAAAAATAGCCTAACATCAGGCTTCAAAAAAATAAAATTTGAGGTTCTAAAATGGCCATCGCTAAAGTCGTTGAAGTTAATTCGAGTAGCCAAAAAAGTTTTGAAGATGCCATTCAAACAGGAATTACCAAGGTGACGGAAACGGTAAAAAATGTACAAGGTGCTTGGATTAATGAGCAAAAAGTGATTATTAAAGAGAATAAAATTACTGAATATCGAGTTAATTTGAAAATTAGTTTCTTGGTCGACTAGATGGATCAATCAGATCATAAAAAATCCCCGAACTCGGGGATTTTTTATGATTAGTTATCTCAATCTATATCAAAAAAATAGCATTATTTTTCTGGAAGATCACAGGTATCATCTTTACAAACAGCGGCATCTTCCGCAGCAATAGAGGCTTGTTCAGGTGCTGCTAAAGCCTTCTCAAAGACTTGTAAAAAGACTTCGCGGGGTTGTGCGCCTGCTAAAGCAATACGTTGATCAAAGATAAAGAAAGGCACGCCCGTGACTTTTAATTGATCTTGAGCGACTTCTTCATCAAATTTAACAAAGTCAGCATATTCTTCTGAATCTAACACGTCCTCGACTTCAACAGGATTGAGTCCAATACGTGCAGCGACGTCTTCAATGGTTTCACGTTCACCAATTGATAAACCTTGTGTCATATAGCTATAGAAAAAGGCTTCTTTGGCTTCTGAGCCTAAACCTTTGCTTTGGGCTAAATGAATAATACGATGTGCATTGAAGCTGTTCCCTGAGTTGGCATTTTCCCAATTAAATTGGATTCCTTCCTCAGCAGCCATAGCGGCAATATTGCGTTGCATATCTTCAACATCGGCAACGGTGCGTCCATATTTTTGCGCGAGGCGTTCAGAATTTGAAACTTCCTGACGAGTGGGTGCTTCTGGATCAAGTTCATAGCTGTGCCAATGCACTTCAAGTTCTACACCCGCTTGTTTCGCTGCCGCTTCCAAACGTTTTTTACCAATATAACAAAATGGGCAAACCACATCTGACCAAATATCTACGCGCATAAGCAATCTCTTCTCTTTTCTTGCCTACATTGATGGGGGTGGCTGGCAAAATTTAAAGCATGAAAGTTGAATTAAAAGCTCATTTGGCAGCAAAAAATGGCAGTCTTTTTGCTGAATAAATAACCAGTTGTATTCTGAATCGCGTTATCATATTGAAAAGTCAGTCGAAGGGAGTCTCGTATGCCAAAGATTTTTTTAATCTTAGCGTTAGCGACATGTACTGTATTTGGTTGGATGTTTTATCAGTATTCGGTACAACAAGACGAGTTAAGTCAAATTAAAGACTATCAAACAGTATTGTATGAAAAAGCAGAACTCATTTATCAACAAGCCCAAGATTGGTCGAAACCGATCGATATCAATGTGTCAGATAATCATTTGCAGGGCGATTATAAAGTGATGGCGGACTTTGTCCTGAGCGATATGATTCAAAATGCTGAAGCAAGAAATCAGTATTTACGTGAACTCAAAGCGCTGCATTGGGATCAGTTTTTAAATATTGATCGTTTAGAGAAAGATCGGAAACAGAATTTTATCGAAACTGAGCAAATGTTAAAACAAGTCCATCTTTTGACCGCTCAGTATCAACAACAAACCCAGCAACGTGAAGAAGATACTTTAGATCGAGCGAAGCATTTATCGATTAAAGCCAACTTGAGACATCAGTTGGCAGATAGCTTACGTGAAAGTCGGGACAGTGATCAAACCCATGCTTTATTTGCATTAGAGTTGCAGATATTAAGCAAGGCTGATGCTTTATTTGAGATTTTAAAAAACAATAAATGGCAGAAAAACCAGCAGACGTTTATGTTTTATGAAGATCAACCCTTAAAGCAATTTAATGCTTTATATGGAGAGATATTGCAGTTGAATGCGGAAATAGAACAAATTAAAAAGCAAAATCGTAAAGCGATTGAACAGCGTTTATAGCATTTGAATTCGCTATGATTTTGAAATAGAGAGCTGGATTGAATGAAATGTCAGGCATCAAGATAGGACATCATGCACTTCAAGCATTCATCTCAGCCATAAAAAAGCGTACTGAAGTACGCTTTTTTATACGAAATATTGAGGTTATTTAAGCAATTTTAGCTTCTGGTTGAGCAACAAGCATTTGACCTTGCTCTTCAAAGTTGACATGCCAAGACAATGCTTCACGAAGAAGGTGAGGGGTATGTCCGCCTTTTGCACAAGAACGGTCAAAGTAGTCATTCAATGCATCACGGTACATTGGGTGGGCACAGTTGTCGATAATGGCACGCGCACGTTCACGTGGTGCTAAACCGCGTAAATCCGCAAGACCTTGCTCAGTCACTAAAATATCGACATCGTGTTCAGAGTGATCGATATGCGATGCCATTGGTACGATTGAAGAGATGTCACCACCTTTTGCAATCGACTTGGTCACAAAAATAGCCAAATGAGCATTACGAGCGAAGTCACCTGAACCACCAATACCGTTCATCATTTTAGTACCGCAAACGTGAGTTGAGTTTACGTTGCCGTAAATATCAAATTCGAGTGCAGTGTTAATGCCGATAATACCTAAACGACGAACCAATTCAGGATGGTTCGAAATTTCTTGTGGGCGAAGCACCAATTTGTCTTTATATGCGTCAAGGTTGTTAAACACTTTTTCGCCATATTTAGCAGAAAGTGTAATTGAGCTACCTGAAGCAAATTTCATTTTGCCCGCATCAATCAATTCGAAAGTACAGTCTTGTAGTACTTCTGAATACATGACTAAATCTTCAAAGTTTGAGTCTTTAAGACCCGTTAATACGGCATTGGCAATAGAACCGATACCGGCTTGTAATGGACCTAAATTTTTCGGTAAACGACCTGCGGCAACTTCTTGTTCGAAGAAATTGATCAAGTGGTTTGCAATACCTTGAGTCTCATCATCTGGTTCAGTCACAGTTGATGGAGAATCATGGTATTCATTGTTAATCACGATACCGACAATTTTAGCAGGGTCGATATTGATGGCATGTGTACCAATACGTTCATCGACCTGAGTTAAAGGAATCGCTTGACGTGTTGGACGATAGCTTGGGATATAAATATCGTGTAGACCTTCAAAAGCAGGGCTTAAGTTGGTGTTGATTTCGACAATCACTTTTTCAGCAAAAATGGCAAAGCTTGCAGAGTTACCCACTGAAGTGGTTGGAATAATCCCGCCATCTTCAGTAATCGCAATGGCTTCAATGATGGCAACATCAGGCTTTTTAAGCTGAAGGTTACGCATTTGTTCAACCGTTTCAGACAAATGCTGATCGATGAACATTACTTCGCCGTTGTTGATGGCTTTACGTAAAGTATTGTCAACTTGGAATGGTAAACGACGAGCAAGCACACCAGCTTCAGTCAATTGTTTGTCTAGGTCATTACCCAAACTTGCACCGGTAATTAACGTGATTTTTAAAGGATTTTCCTTTGCTTGTTTTACAAGTGCTAAAGGTACAGCTTTTGCTTCACCTGCACGAGTAAAACCACTCATCCCTACAGTCATACCATCTTGGATAAAAGTAGCAGCTTGTTCTGCGCTCATGACTTTGTCATGAAGTGACGCTAAACGAATACGATCTAAAAACATGGTTTAAGCTCAATTCTTGTTCGAAACTAGACAGATTGTACCGTCCTAAAAACAAATTGTGCATGCCTGTTAGGCTAAGGTCTAATTTTTTGAGAAAATGTGGGTATAACGATTTTTTATGGTTTTTAATTGATTGATTTTAATGAGCTAAAAATCAACAGCTGCATAACGAAATAAAACTGTTTGTTGCTTATTTAATCAGTGCTAAAAGCGTTCACTGAATGTTTGTTTAATTTTTCCTAATGTGGAGCTATGTATATTCTCCTCAATTTTATCTTGAATAATAGGTAAAGAAATAAGTGCTTCTAAACCGCCTTCAGGTCGATTATGCAGCGTGAGTTGACCTTGGTGGATGTCAACAATACGTTTAACAATGGCTAATCCCAAACCACTGCCTTGTACGGTACGGGCTTCATTGCCTCGGACGAAGGGTTGCATTAAGTCTTCAATTTGATCCTCAGGAATACCCTCACCATGGTCTGCAACACTAATAAAAATATGATCGTTTTCAACTTTTGCTGATAATTCAATGGGTTCAGCGCCATAGCGTTTTGAGTTGTTAATTAAATTACCAATCAGGCGCTTAAGTGAGAGACTTCGCGCTTGAATTACAGGAATGTCTTCAGCTTTGAAACGAATATCTAAAGGTTTGAACTGCACCACTAATTCTTGTAACAACATATTAATGTCGGTGTCTTGTATTTCCTCATCTGAACCGTCACGCATATAGGAGATAAACTGATTCAGAATGGCATCCATATCTTCTACATCATAAATTAAACCTTCTTTGAGAAAGTCATCATCAGGCATCATTTCTGCACTTAAGCGAATACGGGTTAAAGGCGTGCGTAAGTCATGGGAAATACCAGCTAGCATAATACGGCGGTCGCGTTCAGCTTGATCCAAGGTATAGATCATATGATTAAAGGCTTGGTTCACCTCACGGATTTCTTGTGGCCCATGATTGGTTTCAAGATAAGGTGCAGAACCGGTTTTACTATAATTATTGGCAGCATTTTGCAAACGACGTAAAGGGCGGTTGAGCTGGCGCACCAGTGTTAAAATGATGGCAGCAGCAATCAGGGGCACACCCAGCAACCAGCCAAAGACCAGTTCAGGGCTATAGTTGGCATAGGTTTTCAAAGGTTCACGCACCCAGTGCCCATTCATTTCAGGGGTCTGAATCCAAATGCGTGGGCTGGGTTTAAATTGGAAATAGACCGTCACATTTTCAACTTTGAGTTCTTTGGCGAGCTTTTTTTCAATTTGATTGGTAAAAAATTCAGCAATGACTTTGTCGCGAACGCTAGGATATTCTTTGGGGTCGGTGATGTATTCAATACCGACACGATTTTTTAACCAAGTGTCGACATCGACTTCGGCATCATTATGGAAAATACGTAAATCGGGATTGTTAATGATTTCGAGTTCAACACCCAAATATCGGGCATGTTGCTGAATTTCTGGAAGGTAGAGGGTACGCCAAAAGAACCACAACGACATAAATAAACTGAAAAATACAATGAATAACACCAGCACGGTGGTACGCATGGCAGCAGAACGAGGCTTTATTTTGTCCAAAAAACGTTCCGAACGAGTTCGTTTTTTTTCTGAATACGCTTCGTAATCGGTAAATTTCTGTGGGTCGATGGGTTCGAGTTTCACGCCTGATTCCTATGGTGAATCTGAAGTATTTTATTTGTTGAATTTTGAAGGAGTCTTACCGAATTAATTCTAATGGTAGGAGCTCGTATTGTTCTTTTAAAAAAGAACCAAAAACTTTGCCATTCGCTGAACTCGCGCACTTCAATGCGAGCCTTTAATTGAGGGTTAGCTCAAACAGCAGCGAATGGCGTTAAGGGACAAATATATGGTTCATATTGTCAGATTTTTTTCTTATTCCGCACCATCTGGAACAAAGACATAGCCGACACCCCAAACGGTTTGGATATAACGTGCACGGGCTGGATTTTCTTCAACCAGACGACGTAAACGTGATACTTGTACGTCAATTGAGCGTTCCATCGCACCCCATTCACGACCACGGGCCAAATTCATCAATTTGTCACGGGTAAGTGGTTCACGTGGATGTTGGACTAAGGCTTTCAGTACAGCGAATTCACCCGTGGTTAAGGTCACTACCTGACCTTCACGAGTCAGGGTACGTGTAGATAAATCCAGTGACCATGGGCCAAAACTGACCACTTCCATATGTTGGCTTGGCGCACCTGGAACTTCGCGGACTTGACGGCGTAGTACGGCACGAATACGTGCTAACAGTTCATTTGGATTAAAGGGTTTTGGTAGGTAGTCATCTGCACCGGCTTCAAGTCCTGCAATACGATCAGAATCACTGCCACGTGCAGTCAGCATAATAATCGGGGTGTCGATGTTCGATTGACGTAAACGACGACAAATACTCAGACCATCTTCAACAGGAAGCATGAAATCAAGCACGATGAGGGAGAAAAGTTCACGCTGTAACAAACGATCCATTTGTGTTGCATCGTGTGCCGTTTTCACTACGAAGCCTTTATCTTCCAGAAAGCGCTGCAATAACGTACGCAATCGCACATCATCATCCACAACGAGAATGCGTTCGACGCGATCAGTTTCGGTGTGTACTGGATCTGTTTTTTCAGCAGGTACAACTAAACTCATGATGTGCTCCTTTATTCTTTATTGTCATCGTAAACAAAAGTTCGGATAGCCTTGAGTATACGATTCATTTGTATCTGTTTACTATGCTCTAAAGCAACAAATATTGCAGATAAAATCAAGACATAGATACCAAATGTATACATCTAATTGGTCATTAATCTTGCTAAACATGCAGACTAAAAATGAACTTATCCCTTAATTTTGTAGCGAAGTATGAAAAAAACATGGATTGGCAATATTGACCACTTATGAATTTAATAAAAACAATTGTGGATTTTATGGTCTTGGTCTTTATAATCATGCCATTTAGTACTTATCCTTGTGGGATCAAACACGATGACTGACTTAGTTCAGCAGTTAGCAAAAGAAATTGCCGTACGTCCAAATCAAGTAGAAGCTGCCATCAAGCTGATTGATGAAGGTGCAAGCGTTCCTTTTATTGCACGTTACCGTAAAGAGGTAACTCAGGGCTTAGACGATACGCAGTTACGCCAACTTGACACGCGTTTATCGTATTTGCGCGATTTATTTGAACGCCGAGAAAAAGTTATTGAATCTCTGAAAGAACAAAATAAATTGTCAGATGATTTATTAACGCGTGTAAATGCTGCTGAAACAAAGAATGTTTTAGAAGAACTGTATGCACCGTATCGTCCAAAACGTACCAGTAAATCATTTAAAGCCAAAGAAGCTGGTTTAGCACCGATTGCGGCAAAAATCTTTGCAGAGCAAGTCGATCCAACTGAAGCTTTGGCTGGTTTTAGTCATGAAGATTATCCTGATGTTGAAAGTCAGCTTGATGCGATTCAGCATATTTTAATTGATGACTGGGCGCAGAACATTGCTTTAACCACAGAGCTTAAAGCAACATTTGCCAAAACAGCAGTGCTTAAAAGTTTAGTGGCCAGTGATGAGAAAAAAGAAGTCGGTAAAAAATTCCGTGATTACTTCGATTTTTCTGAAAACTTTAATAAAGTGCCATCACATCGTTTATTGGCGATGTTACGTGGTCGTCAAGAAAATGTATTGAACTTAAAAGTGGATGGTGAAAATGATGCACCACTGAGTCGGATTGAAACTGAATATCATCTTGATTCAGTTCAACCCCAAGCACGTGCAGACTATTTAAAACAAACTGCAAAACTGTTTTGGCTAGGCAAAATTCGTCCACAAATCGAACATTCATTGTTAACTGAAAAACGTCTGATCGCTGAAGCTGAAGCAATGGATGTATTTGCTGAAAATTTACGTCATTTATTGCTTTCAGCACCTGCTGGTTCTCGTTGTACCTTAGGTGTAGATCCAGGGATCCGTACGGGCGTGAAATTGGCTGTAGTCAATGCATCGGGTGATGTGGTTGCGCATAGCACGGTTTACCCATTTGCACCGAAAGAAGACAAAGCCGGTTCAATTGCTGAACTTGCGCGTTTGTGCCGTGAGTTTGATGTCGATTTAATTGCCATTGGTAATGGAACTGCAAGCCGTGAAACAGAAGCGGTGGTTGCAGAGATGATGACACAAAATCCTGATTTGAAATTGACACGTGTTTCAGTCAGTGAAGCAGGGGCATCAGTTTATTCAGCATCTGAATTGGCATCTGCTGAACTGCCTGAGTTAGACGTTTCTATTCGTGGTGCAGTTTCTATTGCACGTCGTTTACAAGATCCGCTTGCTGAGCTGGTGAAAATTGATCCGAAATCAATCGGTGTAGGTCAATATCAACATGACGTGAACCAAGCAGGACTTGCAAAAACACTTGAAGCAGTGGTTGAAGACTGTGTGAACTCTGTCGGTGTGGATGTGAATACAGCCTCCGCTGCAATTTTGGGTTATATCGCAGGCTTAAATAAATCCATTGCACAGCAAATTGTAGAATACCGTAAAGACAATGGTCGTTTTGATAACCGTCAAGCATTGAAAAATGTGCCACGTTTAGGCGAACGTACTTTTGAGCAAGCGGCAGGTTTCCTACGCATTCAAGAAGGTTCTGAACCGCTTGATGCTTCAGCCGTTCACCCTGAAAGTTATGCTTTGGTGAGCAAAATTGTTGCTGCTAAAGCGACCACAGTAAAAGATATAATTGGTAATTCTGAAATCATTCGTCAAGTGAATGCAGAAGAGTTTGCCGATGACAAATTTGGTCTTCCAACCATTCAAGACGTATTAAACGAGCTGGATAAACCGGGTCGTGATCCACGTCCAGAATTCCGTACGGCAAAATTCCGTGAAGACATTACTGACGTATCACAATTGACTGAAGGCTTGCAGCTTGAAGGTGTGATTACCAATGTGACTAACTTTGGTGCTTTTGTCGATGTTGGTGTACACCAAGACGGTTTGGTGCATATTTCTGAATTGGCAAATGAATTTGTTGCGGATCCACATAAAGTCGTGAAACCGGGTCAAATTGTGCAAGTACGTGTCTTACAAGTTGATGCTGAACGTAATCGTGTGAACTTGTCGATGCGTCCTGAAGGTTCGGAAGCACCAGTAAAGGCACAGCGTCAACCACGTCGTGAGCAAAATGGTCAAAATGAACCACGTGGTGAGCGTAAGCCGCAGGCTAAACGTCCGCAAACTGCACGCCCTCAAGGTGATCACGCACAAGCGAAGAAACCGCAATCGGCTAAACCACAAGAGCAAAAAATTGGTGGTTTAGGTGCATTGTTATTACAAGCAGGGATTAAAGGTTCAAAGTAATCTTTAAACGCTAAAAAAAACCTCCCAATTTGGGAGGTTTTTTTATGCGAGTTTTGGCACGATCCAACTACAAATAATCAGCATAATGCCCAAATGACCCAACTTGCGGGTGATTTTTTCTAATGTTGAAACTTGGACTGGAGCGTGTTGCGATGTGGCTTTACTTTTGAGTGCTGCAATCGACTTGTTGAAATGTAAGAATATGCCTAGGTCGATACAAATGAGAATCGTGCCGACATTACTGACGATTTCCATTAATTCATAATTTTGTTGATAAATAGAACTGGCAATTTGGTAGCCAAGAAATAGGGCAAAAGCAAAACAACCCAATTGGAACATAACAGCCGCAATGCGCATAAAAATCTAAAAGAAAAAAGAGTAGCTGTTTATAACATAAAAAAGCCAGTCTTATGACTGGCTTTCATTTATCACAATTTTACCAATGTTCGCCTGGGAATAGACGTGCATATGCTTTTTGTACCCAATTGAGTTTTTGTGGTTCGCCCACTGAAGCTGAAGAGCTTGGGAATAGGTTATAACCAATCGACATCAATTTATTATTGACATCTGGTGCAATAGAATAGGTGATAGAGGCTAAACGACCTAAGTTAGTCGCTACTTTCTTCGGACGTTTAATAATCGCATAAGCAATTAAGTCAGCCGCTTGTTCTGGCGATAATGTTGGTACGTACTTATAAATTTTAGTCGGTGCAATCATTGGTGTGCGTACCAATGGCATATAAACCGAAGTAATGGCAATTTTATGTGAATGAACTTCTGCCGACAGACAACGGCTGAAAGCATCTAATGCAGCTTTAGAGGCAACATAGGCTGAAAAACGCGTTGCATTCGCCAATACACCAATCGAGCTGATGTTGATGATATGACCATCACGACGATCCATCATTTGTGGCAAGATGTTCATTACTAAACGGATTGCACCGAAGTAATTGAGCTGCATGGTACGTTCAAAATCATGGAAACGATCTGATGATTCATGCACGGCACGACGAATTGAACGCCCCGCATTATTAATTAAAATATCAATATGATCGACAGAGGCTAAAATTTGTTGAGATACATCATCAATCGATTTCATATCATTTAAATCACATGGAAAAACGGAAGCCTTTCCACCTTTAGCCTCAATTTCTGCTTTGACTTCATCTAATGTCTCTTTGGTACGTGAGACCAATAAAACATGCGCACCGGCATCGGCAAGTTTATGTGCCGCGGTTAAGCCGATACCACTGGATGCACCAGTGATTAAAACAACTTTACCCTTCACTTTATTTTGAAAAAGTTTCTCTAGTTTTGAATTCACGCTGTAGTTTCCTTATTTGTATAGAATAATCTTCTAGATTATGTTTTTTATAGTCGATTATTGGGCTCAAATACTGGGGGAATTGAGCTGTTCTCATGTGGCATATAATAACCAATGTTTAAAAAAAATCCATAAATAAGTTGTTGAATTTATAAATATAATTAGAGTAATTGCTCTATTGTTGTCCGCTCTATAATTGGATTATTACATAGACATTCTGATTGGTGAAGAATATAAATTAAATTAAAAATAAATAATCAGAAAGTGAAAGGCTAAGAAACCTTCTTCCTGTTAGAAAGAAGGTTCAAAATATGCTGCAATAAGAACTGTTAAACGTGTGCCAGTGCTTGTGCTAAATCGGCAATCAAATCATCAATGTGTTCAATTCCCACAGATAGGCGAACCATATCAATACTGACACCCGCAGATTTCAATTCAGCTTCATTCAATTGACGATGGGTGGTGGTGGCTGGGTGGCAAGCCAAACTTTTGGCATCGCCAATATTGACCAGACGGGTAAAGAGTTGTAGTGCATCAATAAAGCGCGTGCCGCCTTCTAAACCGTCTTGTACCCCAAAGGATAAAATGGCAGAAGGTTTACCTTGGACATATTTTTGTGCCAAAGCATGTTGTGGGTGGTTTTTTAGACCCGCATAGTTGACCCATTGTACTTTAGGGTGTTGCTGTAAATATTCAGCCACTTTTTGCGCATTTTCAGTGTGGCGTTCCATGCGTAAATTTAAAGTTTCTAAACCTTGCAGGATTAAAAATACACTCAGTGGGCTAATTGCAGCCCCCGTATTACGTAAAGGCACCACGCGGGCACGTGCGATGTAAGCGGCTTCACCTAAGGCTTCAACGTAGTTCACACCGTGGTAACTTGGATCGGGTGTATTTAAAACTTTAAAACGCTCAGGGTATTTGCCCCACGGGAACTTGCCACTATCCACAATGGCACCGCCAATCGAGTTGCCATGACCGCCAATATATTTGGTCAGTGAATGCACCACAATGTCAGCCCCATGTTCAAAAGGTTTCAGTAGGGCAGGTGTTGCAACCGTATTGTCGACAATCACTGGTACGCCATATTCATGGGCAATTTTTGCAATGGCTTCTAAATCAATAATATTGCCCAGTGGATTACCAATCGACTCGACAAAGACCAGTTTGGTTTTATCATCAATTAAGCCACGTAGCGCTTCAGGATCTTGATAGTCAAAGAAACGCACTTCAATGCCTTGCTTAGGTAAGGTATGCGCGAATAAGTTATATGTACCGCCATATAAGGTTGAAACAGAGGCAATATTGTCACCTGCTTCAGCAATGGTCTGAATCGAATAAGTAATTGCTGCCATGCCTGACGCCAAAGCCAAAGCCCCAATACCCCCTTCAAGTGCAGCCAAGCGTTGCTCTAAAACAGCCGTGGTTGGGTTCATAATGCGAGTGTAAATATTGCCCTGCACCTTTAAATCAAATAAATCGGCCCCATGTTGTGTATTGTCAAAGGCATAAGATGTGGTTTGATAAATAGGCACTGCCACGGCTTTGGTGGTGGCTTCTGGGCTATAGCCTGCATGTATGGCAAGGGTTTCGTCTTTGTAGGTCATGTTTACATCATCTTCGTGAGTTAAATATTGATTGAGTTTAGCATTTCTATATATGAATCAAAGTGCTATTTAAATGAAATTGTTATCTTAAATCCTTATATTAATGATGTTTTTTCAATCCAAGCTGAAAAAAAATAACGGGCTATCAGGATGTTTAAAAAATCGACATGCGCTGAGTTGTAACATTCTATTGAAGATGAGCGCTATGCCTTATTTTTTCGCTGCTTTCATCGTATAATGCCCCAAATATTTGTTCACATCATGTTATTTACATTGTGTGAATGTTGCTTTTTCTATAGAGGAGTCCTACGTGGCCCAATATATTTACACGATGAACCGTGTGTCGAAGATGGTTCCGCCTAAGCGCGAAATCTTAAAAGACATCTCTTTATCATTTTTCCCAGGTGCCAAAATTGGTGTACTTGGTTTAAACGGTGCAGGTAAATCTACCTTGCTTCGTATTATGGCTGGCGTAGATAAAGATTTCTCAGGTGAAGCACGTGCTCAACCGGGTATTAAAATCGGCTATCTTGAGCAAGAACCACCATTAGATCCAAATAAAGATGTTCGTGGTAACGTTGAAGATGGTCTGCGTGAACCACTGGACGCTTTGGCGCGTTTGGATGAAGTGTTTGCTGAATATGCAGCAGAAGATGCTGACTTTGATGCACTTGCGAAAGAGCAAGAAAAATTAGAGTCGATCATTCATGCTTGGGATGCACATAACTTAAGCAACCAAATGGATCAAGCTGCTGCAGCGTTGAACCTTCCTGCTTGGGATGCAGATGTAAACTTGCTTTCAGGTGGTGAACGCCGCCGTGTTGCACTGTGCCGTTTGCTTTTGTCTAAGCCAGACATGTTGCTTCTTGATGAACCGACCAACCATTTGGATGCAGAATCTGTCACTTGGTTAGAGCGTTTCTTGAAGGACTTCGCTGGTACTATTGTAGCAATTACGCATGACCGTTATTTCTTGGATAACGTGGCTGAGTGGATTCTTGAGCTTGACCGTGGCATGGGTATTCCTTACCAAGGTAACTATACCAATTGGTTGGAACAGAAAAATGCCCGTTTAGAGCAAGAAAACAAGCAAGAAGAATCTTTTGCTAAAGCATTGAAGAAAGAACTTGAATGGGTTCGTTCTAATGCCAAAGGTCAGCAAAAGAAAAATAAAGCGCGTATGGAGCGTTTTGAAGAGCTGAACTCTAAAGAATTCCAACAACGTAATGAAACTTCAGAAATCTATATTCCACCTGGCCCACGTTTGGGTAACAAGGTGGTTGATGTTGAAGGCATCAGTAAATCGTTTGATGGTCGTTTATTGTATGAGAACTTAACTTTCTCTGTTCCACCAACGGCGATTGTGGGTATTGTGGGGCCAAATGGTGCGGGTAAAACGACACTATTCCGTATGATGACAGGCGAACAGCAGCCAGATACCGGTACGGTAACACTGGGCGAATCGGTTAAAGTCGCTTATGTGGGTCAGTTACGTGACACCTTAGATGATAAGAAAACAGTTTGGGAAGAAATTTCTGGCGGTTTAGATATCTTACGTATTGGTGATTACGAAATCGCATCGCGTGCCTATATCGGTCGTTTTAACTTTAAAGGTCAAGATCAGCAAAAACGCGTAGGCGAATTGTCTGGTGGTGAACGTAACCGTTTACAACTGGCGAAAATCCTACAAATGGGCGCAAACGTGATCTTACTGGATGAGCCATCGAACGACTTGGATATCGAAACTTTACGTGCGCTTGAGGATGCCATTCTGGTCTTCCCAGGTACAGTAATGGTGGTATCGCATGACCGTTGGTTCTTAGACCGTATTGCAACGCATATCTTATCGTTTGAAGATGATCAACCTGAATTCTACGCGGGTAACTATGCTGAATATGAAGCATACCGTCAGTCACGTTTAAGTGATGCTGGTGTACAAAAGCGTGCTAAATACAAAAAAATTGGCGTTTAATTGCTTATTTTGATGTGATTAAAAAAACCAGCCTACGGGCTGGTTTTTTTCTGCGCTATTTATGCTTTGTTTTATAGATTAAGCAGCAGGTGTTTTAACCCCTAAGCTGATAATGGTGTAATACTGATTTTGAGGTGTGGTTTTACTTTCGATTTTTTCACTCACTTCCAGTAAATAGCTCCCTGCATTCGGGAAAGTAAGTGTCGCTGTTCCATTGGGATTTACAGCCACCGTTTGCGCTTGTTTATCGGTTGTCCCTTGAGCACGAATCAGTACTTCGGCATGGGCAAGTGCTTTGCTTAGTTGAAGCTGAACAGGTTGCCCAGCCACAATTTCATTCGGGTGGGTTTGAAAGGTCACTTGAATGGGTGCTGGAGTGGCTGCAATTGGCGACGTGGTTTGTTTACTGATATAACTTTGAATACTCCACTCGCGAATTGTATCGATCTTCTTCGGTATTTTCCCTTTAAAGTCACTTGGAATTACATAGTCACGTTCACTCAGTGCTGGGACTTTATCTGCGGTAACATCTGCAAAAACTTTCCATTGTTTATTATGTTGTACATACTGAATTGGATAAGAGGTTTTGCCATAAACCGTGTAAGTGCCTTGTTCAGGTAATTTGAGATCGAATGTACTCACCGACTCTAGCTGACTTTGCGGTTGAATACTGATTTGGGTCTGGTTGGGCTGAATCACGCTAAACTGAACATCTTTCAAGGCATATTCTGCATTTAATGCTTCTTCTGCGTAGCCACTGAGCATAGAAATTTGTGTATTTGCAGTCAGGTAACTTAAAGGTGCAATATAAGGTTCATGTGCTTGGCTATATGAGCAGGCGAGTAAAGCCAAAACTAAATATTTTTTCATCAGTAGCTTCCTGAATATTTCTGGTGTGTTTTCATGGGATAATTGAATTAAAGGCAAGCTAAGTATATCGAGGAATGGGTTTAATTGATAATAGTAATGATTATCAATATTAATTTAAGAGTCGAAAAATTGAAATTTAAAAAAAACCATCAAACAAGAAGAAAGGGGATGCAATGAGTAGCCATCATGGGCATGATCATAGTCATGCCGTTGTGACTGAAGACAATGCAAAAAAACTCACTTTTGCATTAATATTAACCACCTCATTTTTAGTGATTGAAGTGATTGCTGGCTTTATCACGCAAAGCTTGGCATTGCTGTCTGATGCTGCACATATGTTTACGGATGCAGCCGCTTTAGCAATTGCTTTGGTGGCGATTAAAATTGGCAAACTTCCCGCGGACGATAAACGAACCTTTGGTTATCAGCGTTTCGAAATTCTTGCCGCGCTGTTTAATGCCTCTATGCTGTTTGTTGTGGCGATGTATATTTTATATGAAGCTTATCAGCGCTTTTCACATCCGCCTGAAATTCAAAGCTTAGGCATGATGATTGTGGCTGCGATTGGTTTAGTGATTAACCTCATTTCAATGCGTATTTTATTTTCCAGTTCCAAAGATAGTCTTAATATTAAAGGGGCTTATCTGGAGGTTCTTAGTGATGCATTGGGTTCGGTTGGCGTAATTATCGGTGCAGTGGTAATTTATGTGACCCACTGGATGTGGGTGGATACTTTAATTGCGGTACTGATTGGTTTTTGGGTGTTGCCAAGAACGTGGATTTTGCTCAAACAAAGTATCAATATTTTGCTTGAAGGTGTGCCTGAAGAAATTGACATTGAAAAATTGCGCAATGATCTTCTAAATTTAAAAGATGTGGAAAGTATTCACCAACTCAAAGTCTGGGCAATTACGTCAAAGAATGTGCATTTGACCGTACATTTGTATGCACCACAGGCGGATCATAATGCTTTGTATCGTGAAGCATTGGAAATATTAAGCCATGAGCATGGCATCACTGAAATGACACTACAGATTGAAAATGATGAATGTCTTGCCCAGTCACATTGTCAGCCCAATTCGGATCATAAGGAACATTTACATGATCATGATGGGCATTCACATCAGCACCTCGGCTGAACATCGGGCTGATGTGAAAATAGCTTTAGGTTAAATTTCCCATTCGTGATCACATTCACGACATTTCCATTTTTTTTGTGACTGCATAAAACCTTGCATGGAAATTTTAAAATCGGGCAAATCACGATAGAACAGGAAGCCTAAAATTAAGCACAAGACAAAAATAACCACTGTGGCCACTTGTAAAGTGGTTCCTGCGCCATCGCCAAAAATCCACATAGCAATACTGATTAACACCAATAGCAATAAAATGAAAATAGCAGAGATTAAAAACACTAAGCTTTTAGGAACGACAGGTCGAGTCGTTGGTCCGCCAGCTTGTGCAACAGGGATGATTTTAGGGCTTTGGCATTTTGGGCAACGGTATTGCATTACAACTCCACAATTTAAATCTATGCGTTATTTTAATGCTAATGAAGCAGAAAGCAAAAATATACTTGGCAGCAGCACAGTATGAATGCAATGGACATCACAGCGTACTTC
The DNA here is from genome assembly GCF_900107285.1 of Acinetobacter kyonggiensis. Taxonomy (GTDB): domain Bacteria; phylum Pseudomonadota; class Gammaproteobacteria; order Pseudomonadales; family Moraxellaceae; genus Acinetobacter; species Acinetobacter kyonggiensis. The sequence continues at coordinate 40,824 of NZ_FNPK01000008.1, forward strand.
ATTTGAGAGGTCTTGCTGATCTATTTTGCAGGGTTAAAATAGGCACTAGAATAGGTGCTTTAAATTAAAAAATTAGATTATTGGGATGCGCTGGAGTGCTTTTATTTGATGAGGAACCTATATTGGGCATTTTTGGCTGATTGATACGATCACGCTGTATATCTGTAGTTTGGCGCTGTCTGGTAAGTAATGGCACAGAATAATCCAATAAGAATCGGATGAGGTTGGAGAAGCCGTTTTTTTGCTGTTAGATCAATTTACATATTACATAGTGTACAGATTGCATAATGTACAGATAATAAAAAAGCCACTGAATAGGTCAGTGGCTTTTTTGAATTTGGCGTCCCTACGGGGATTCGAACCCCGGTTACCGCCGTGAAAGGGCGATGTCCTAGGCCTCTAGACGATAGGGACTTATCGAGGCAACACAGGTAAAAACATGAGATGGTGGAGTCAAGGAGGATCGAACTCCTGACCTCTACAATGCCATTGTAGCGCTCTACCAACTGAGCTATAACCCCCAGTCTGTGTGAGCACAATATTAGGGGCATTGCGCTCATACGTCAACTATAAAATCAATTATACCGCATCAACTGCATCATTTTTCGGCAATTTTAAGCTTTCATTGAGTTTTTCCCACACTTTCGTTTCTTTTTTGCTCGGACCACCAACAATTTCCAGTGCATGGCGTAAACGGGCAAAGGTTAAATCTGGCCCAATGGTGACCATTGACTGCATCACAGGGGTTGAACTGGTCGAACCCGCAATTGCAATAAAGAAAGTCGGCATAAAGTCACGAAGCTTGATTTCCATTTGGCTGGCTAAATCCATCAGGGTTTGGCTAACGGTGTCATTATTCCAAGTAAATAAGCTTTCCAAGCGCCAAATTGCGAATTGTAAGCTTTGGCGAACTTGTTCTTCCGACAGTTTCTTGCTTTCAAACTGCTCTTTAGACAGTTGTGGAAATTGGTTGAAGTAGAAACCAGCCCAATTGACTGCTTCAGACAGTAAGTTGATACGCGGTTGAATGGCTGCGGCAATGTCTTCCAACATTTTACGGTCTGCTTTCCACGCTAAAAGTGTGTTGAGCAATTCAGCAGGAGAAAGTGCTTTAATCCATTGACCATTTAACCAATTGAGTTTTTCCACATCAAAAATTGGCCCACCCAGTGAAACACGTTTGATGTCGAAGTTTTCGATCATCTCGTGCAAAGTGAATTTTTCACGTTCATCTGGCATTGACCAACCCATACGCGCCAAATAGTTCAATAACGCTTCTGGAAGTACGCCAATGTCTTTGTAGTAATTGATTGAGGTTGGGTTTTTACGTTTAGATAATTTAGATTTGTCTGGGTTACGCAGTAATGGCATGTGACCAAGCACAGGCATTTCCCAGCCAAAATATTGATAAAGCAATTGATGCTTTGGAGCAGAAGGCAACCATTCTTCACCACGGAATACGTGAGTAATTTGCATTAAATGGTCGTCAACTACATTGGCAAGGTGGTAGGTTGGTAAACCATCCGTTTTAAGCAACACTTGCATATCTACTTGTACCCATGGAATTTGCACTTCGCCACGAAGATAATCTTGTACAGTACAAATTCCTTCTTCAGGCACTTTCATGCGAATCACGTGTGGCTCACCTGCAGCAAGGCGACTTTGGACTTCTTCAGTAGATAACTTTAAACCACGACCGTCGTACTTTGGCGTTTCACCACGTGCTTGCTGCTCGATACGCATTTGATCCAGTTCATCGCTGGTTGCGAAACAGTAAAAAGCATGACCTTTTTCAATCAATTCCAGCGCGTATTGCTTATAAATCCCCATACGTTCAGACTGGCGATACGGCGCATGTGGCCCGCCAATGTCTGGGCCTTCAGACCAGTTGAGACCTAACCAACGCAATGAATCTAAAATCATTTTTTCAGATTCAGGAGTTGAGCGAAGTTGGTCAGTATCTTCAATACGAAGAATAAATTCCCCACCATGTTGCTTGGCAAAACATAAATTGAATAAAGCAATATATGCAGTGCCTACATGTGGAAAGCCTGTAGGAGAAGGGGCAATACGAGTACGAACAGTCATAATCAATATTTTCAGAATGTGAATAGATACTATTATAACGAAAAAGCCTAATCACTTAATGTTAAATTCAACATCGAAATGATTAGGCTTGATTGCAACGTCTTAAGGGGGGAAGACGTTTATGATGTTATTAAGAGTTATTTTGAGGAAATAAGGCTTGTACGAAACGGGTAAATTTTTGATTTTGAGATGCAAAAAAGCTTTGCGTCGGTGCGACTTTAATTTCAGTAAGAACTTTTAAATCATTATCGCTACGTAAAATATTGGTTCCTTGCTTTTGTTGCAGGAGTGCTTTTTCAATCAATGACGAGCGTTCAGGCGCAATCTTTGCGTTCATGGTTTTAATGGCAGCCGTATGCCCGACTTGAGCCATCAGACCTAAGCTTAGACTTAAACTACATATCTTGATTAACTGTGTATATTTCATTTCAACTTTCCCCTTAATGCTGCCGTTTGCTACTGGAATTTACTAATTGTTGTTTTATTCTAGCATTATCATTTAAACACATAAAAAAATATAACAGTAGAACTGCATCAAACTCTTTTACAAAATGATGAAAACCAATTGAATAGGCTACTTTGTATCAAAAAAATATGGATAGAACATGGAGATTTGTGCAGGTTATGCAGATTGATCGACATTTGTTATATTTTTAGTCATAAAAGTGTAAATATCAGCATTTAAATTGATATCTATAAAACTGCTTTTGAATAAATAAAATGATATAACCATATGATTGCTAAAATTATTTTAGATTTATATAGTGCTTAAAATCTTCAATAAGCGATTTATAAACATGAAAAAAATAATAGTGTCGACTCTTGTTGCTTTATTGGGCGGAATGACTTCACATAGCTTTGCTGGAAAAGATTTCCTGAATGTTTCCTATGACCCGACCCGTGAATTCTACCAAGAATATAATCAAGCTTTTGGCACATTTTGGAAACAACGGACAGGGCAAGACGTAGACTTTAAACAATCGCATGGCGGATCGGGGAAACAAGCACGTTCGGTCATTGATGGCTTACAAGCCGATGTGGTGACTCTTGCTTTAGCCAATGACATTGAGGAAATTGTCAATGCTGGGCTAATTCATAAAAACTGGCAAAAACAGTTTCCCAATAATTCTGCACCGTATACTTCAACGGTGGTATTTTTAGTGCGTAAGGGTAATCCTAAAAATATTAAAGATTGGAATGATTTAACTAAATCAGGTGTAGAAATTATTACGCCAAATCCTAAAACGGGGGGTGCACCACGTTGGATCTACCTTTCTGCTTGGGGCTATGCTTTAAAACAGCCGGGTGGCAATGATGCCAAAGCAAAAGCGTTGGTGACAAAACTCTATGGCAATGTGAAAGTGCTTGATTCAGGTGCACGCGGTTCTTTAACCACTTTTGCTGAACGGGGTATTGGCGATGTGTTGTTGTCTTGGGAAAATGAGGCCTTACTGGCGACCCAAGGTTTGGGTAAAGACAAATTCCAAATTGTTTATCCTTCAATTTCAATTTTGGCAGAGCCTTCGGTGGCTATTGTTGATAAAACGGTCGATAAAAATGGTAACCGTAATTTAGCCAAAGGTTATCTCAATTATTTATATTCACCCAAAGGGCAGGATTTGGCGGCACAGCATTTTTTCCGTCCACGTAATCCACAAATTGCCGCAAAATATGCAGCACAATTTCCAAAAATTAAGCTTTTCACCATTGGTGATGTGTTTGGCGGGTGGGCAAAAGCGCAGAAAACGCATTTTGTAAATGGGGCGATTTTTGATCAGATTTATAGCAGTAAACAATAAATAAATGACCTGATGTTATTGCGTGTTAGGAAATGGATAGCGATTGTTATCCATTTTTATTATATATAGTGCATAAAATGCTATAAATATAGAATAAGTAAACTGTATTTAAATTTTCTAAACTAAAACAATAAATTAAAATAAAATATCTAATTTAATAGATTTTTCAGTAAGTTGAATGGATTGCGATTTATGATTTTATTTCATATATTTGGCATCAATCAAGATGAGTTGTCTGTATCGTAATGAAAATTCAATTTAAAGCTTTATTCAGTGCAGCATTGCTGGCAACCGGTATAGCTTTTACTGCCACGTCTGCTCAAGCAGCAGATCGTGATTTTTTAAATGTATCTTATGATGCAACGCGCGAATTTTATGATGAATTTAATCAATCCTTTGGTGCGTATTGGAAACAGCGTACCGGTTATACGGTAAATTTCAAACAGTCACACGGTGGCTCGGGTAAGCAAGCCCGTTCTGTGGTCGATGGTTTGCAAGGTGATGTCGTGACTTTGGCTTTAGCCAACGATATTGAAGAAATTGTAAAATCAGGTCAAATTCAGCCGGGTTGGCAAAAAGAGTTTCCGTATAATTCTGCACCTTATACCTCAACCATCGTTTTTATGGTGCGTAAAGGCAATCCGAAAAAGATTAAAGACTGGTCTGATTTAACCAAATCAGGCGTACAAATTATTACGCCAAATCCTAAAACAGGCGGTTTACCGCGTTGGGTGTATTTATCGGCTTGGGGTTATGCATTGAAGCAACCTGCTGGCACAGATGCAACCGCCAAAGATTTTGTCGGCAAAATGTACCGTAACGTCAAAGTCATGGACTCGGCTGCACGTGCATCGATGACCACATTTGCTGAGCGTGGTATTGGGGATGTGTTGTTGACGTGGGAAAATGAAGCTTTAGTAACGCAAAAGACTTTGGGGAAAAATAAGTTCGATATCATCTATCCATCTATTTCAATTTTAACCGAACCTTCAGTTGCCATTATTGATAAGACGGTGGAAAAAAATGGCAATAAATGGTTAGCCAAAGGTTATATCAATTATTTGTATTCACCCTTGGGTCAAGAGATGGCAGCCAAGCATTTCTATCGTCCGCGTAATGCTGAAGTGTTGGCAAAATACAAAGCACAATTTCCGCCATTAAAAACATTCACGATTGATGAAGTGTTTGGTGGTTGGGCGCAAGCACAAAAAACGCACTTTGTGAATGGTGCAACTTTTGATCAGATTTATAATACGCGTAAGTAATTGATTGACGTGTGATTTTAGAAGCCTCCTTGTTGGAGGCTTTTTTTATTGAATATTGGAAAAAGTTAAAACGGTTTTCTCTATAGAAAGTAATATTTATCTACAAAAAGACGTTTGGAGCTTTATGAAAACAAGGTAATAATGTGCAGTTACACTTTTCATAGTATTGATTGAACCCTTATGTCACATATTTCTGTATTACTTCACGAAACTGTTGATGCCTTATTGGCAGATCGCAATACAGGAATTTATGTCGATGGTACGTTTGGCCGAGGGGGGCATACGCGTTTATTGTTGTCTAAATTAGATGAAAATGCCCGTGTCTATGGTTTTGACAAAGACCCACAGGCTTTGGAAACTGCGGCAATCTTAGAACAAGAAGATCCACGTTTTAAAATTATCCATGCTAGTTTTGCCGATTTAAAACAAGAACTTGAAGCACGTGGAATTGGTTTGGTGGATGGTGTGATGGCCGATTTAGGCGTGTCTTCGCCACAGCTGGATCAGGCAGAACGCGGTTTTAGTTTTATGAAAGATGGTCCACTGGATATGCGCATGGACAATTCACAAGGCCCAACTGCGGCTGAGTGGTTGGTCAATATCGAAGAAGAAGCTTTGGCCAATGTGATTTTCCAATATGGTGAAGAGCGTTATAGCCGCCGTATTGCCAAAGCCATTAAAGCTGCGGGCTATATTGACACCACTGCACAATTAGCAGAAATTGTGAAAGTCGCGCATCCGAAATGGGAAAAAAATAAACATGCAGCAACACGAACTTTTCAGGGGATTCGTATTGCCATTAATAAAGAATTAGAAGATATTGAAGCGTTCTTACCGCAAGCGGTTGATGTACTTAAAACAGAGGGACGTTTAGCGGTCATTAGTTTCCACTCGCTAGAAGATCGTTTAATTAAACAATTTATTCAAAAGGAATCCACTTTAGCAGAAGATACCAGTTGGGGTATGCCACAAGAACGGGAAGATACCCGTCGGTTAAAGAAAATTTCCCGAGTCCGTGCCAGTGAAGCAGAAATCAAAGCCAATTTTCGTTCACGTAGTGCATGGCTTAGAGTTGCAGAACGCTTAGCTTTAAAAGGCGAATAATGAAAACTGAAGTTGTTGAAAAAAAAGCAGAAAAATTGGCGATGAAAAAAATCATCAGTTATATCATTTTATTGGTCTTGGTTTTTGTGAGCGCAATTATGGTGGTATTTCAAGTTTTTGAATATCGTCATGATTATCGTGAACTGAGTGCTTTTAACCGAGAAAAAGATGATCTGAATGCCGAGTGGGGGCGTTTGCTGATTGAGCAACAAACCTTTGGTGCGACTGCACAAATTGGCACACGCGCAGTGACCCAATTACGTATGTACTCGCCACCCGTGGCACAGACCGTTGTGATTTCTTTACCAATGACTTCAGAAGATAAAAAATAAGGCTAGCGGTAATATGGTGGACAAGAGAAATAAGCAAGTACGTAAAAAGCAGCAGTCTATTACGGAAAAAACCACATTAAGTGTCGATATGTGGCGTTTTTATCTGATGTGGAGTGTGGTTTTACTCTGCTTTTTAGCTTTAGTGGGACGTGCATTTTATGTGCAGATCATTAATAAAGACTTTTTACAAAATAAAGCCAATGCCAATATTTTAAGAACTGAAAAAGTAAAGGCCATGCGTGGCGTCATTTATGATCGTCACGGTGTACCCTTAGCCATTAGTACGCCTGTCATGAAAGTGGTGATTGACCCACGTGACTATTTTGAAACTAAAAAACAGTTTGATGACATTACCGCTGAACTGGTGAAAGATCCCAAAAACCGTAAGTTAAAACGTCAATTACCCGATAAAAACTTAAATCTGGATGAACTGGCTGATGCTGTGGGTATGGATCGTGCTGAACTGAAAAAGAAAATGAACGAGCGTCCTCGTTCACGTTATTTGGTTTTGCAAAAAGAAATTCCACCTCAGCAAGCTGAATTGATTGCAAAACGTGACTTCCAAGCGGTTTATACCGAGAAAAACTATAAGCGTTACTATCCGCAGCCACAGCCGAATGCACAAATTATTGGCTTAACCAATAGTGAAGGGATCGGGATTGAAGGTCTGGAAATGCAGTTGAATACTGCTTTATCAGGTCATGATGGCGCACAGCAAGTTGTTCGTGATAAAAAAGGCAATCGTTTCAAAGATGCTGAAGTCATTAAAGAAGTAGAAGCAGGGGAAAACATCACCTTAAGTATTGACTCGCGTCTGCAATATATTATGTATCGTGAATTGACGGCTGCTGGTGTTGCCAATAACGCGCGCTCAGCAACAGCAATTGCAGTGGATATCAAAACGGGTGAAATTCTGGCGATGACCAGTTGGCCGTCTTATAACCCGAATGATAAAAATAGTTTAGGTAATAAGGATGCCATGCGTAACCGTGGTGCTGTCGATTCATTTGAACCCGGTTCAACCATGAAGCCGCTAACAGTTTCAATGGCCTTGGAAAGTGGTAAATACACGCCAAACTCAGTGGTGAATACTTCACCGGGGAGTATGCGCATTGGTAACCATACCATTCGTGATACACATAACTATGGTGCACTGACTTTGGGTGGCATTATCCAGAAATCGTCTAACGTTGGTGTTGCCAAACTTGCCTTGTCTTTGCCTTATGCCACCCTGCCGACATTTTATAAGCGAGTCGGTTTTGGGCAGCGTTCAGCAGTCAAATTTCCCGGTGAAAGTGGCGGCTTAATCTTGCCACCAAGCAAATGGAATGTTTCTGAAGTGGGAACCATGGCTTACGGTTATGGCCTAAATGCGACTGTATTACAAATTGCCGATGCTTATGCGATGCTGGCCAATAAAGGGGTCAAGGTTCCTTTAAGTTTATATAAATTAGAACAGCCACCGAAAGGTGAGCAAATTATTGATGCAAAAATTGCCGATCAAGTGCTCTTGATGATGGAAACAGCGACGTTACCCGGCGGTACAGCAACCCGTGCCACGATTCCAGGCTATCGCGTTGCGGGTAAAACAGGAACCGCACATAAACTGCGTGCTGACCGCAAAGGCTATTCAACCAGTGAATATCGTGCCTTATTTGCCGGTGTTGCTCCCGTCAGTGATCCACGTTTAGCCATGATTGTTGTGGTGGAAAATCCGGCAGGCAGTTACTACGGTGGTACGGTCTCTGCACCTGTATTTTCGCGTGTGATGCAAGAGTCATTACGTCTAATGAATGTGCCTTTAGATAAACCTTTAGATACTCCCCAAATCCAGTAATAGGTGATGAATGTCCATTACATTTCAAGATCTCTACACTGCTGAAAAAATCACTGAGTGGATGAGCAAGCCATTGAGTGGTTTGAGTTTAGATAGTCGTAAAGTTGAAGCAGGACAAATTTTTATTGCCCTGAATAGTTTTTCTCAACCTGAAAAAACGCGGCAATTTGCCGTCTCAGCTTTGGCAAATGGCGCTTTAGCGGTGGTCAGTGAAGTTGATTTAGGTCTAGAGCACAGTGTGGTTGTGCCAGATGTTCGTCATTTGATGGGACAGTGGCAAAAACAATATTTACAGGCAACAACCCCTGTACAGGCCGTACGGATACTTGCAGTCACAGGCACCAATGGAAAAACCACGATCTCTCGTTTGGTGGCTGAACTGTTAACGCTGCAAGGTGAAAAATGTGCAGTGATGGGCACGACAGGGAATGGTATTTTACCGAATCTAGAAGCATCTTCGCACACTACATTGGATGCCTTGCATCTGCAAAGTGCTTTGCATGAGTATGCACAACAAGGTGCTGCATTTGCTGCAATTGAAGCCAGCTCACATGGTTTGGAGCAAGGTCGTTTAAATGGCTGTGATATTGAAATTGCAGCCTATAGCAATTTAAGTCGTGATCATCTGGATTATCACGGCACGCTTGAAGCCTATGCGGAGGCAAAATCAGGATTATTTAAATTTGCCGCTTTAAAAGTGGCGATCATTAACCTAGATGATGCCTATGCAGAGATTATGTTGAATGCGGCAAAAGCCAATCCTGCACAGCCGAAAATTTTGACCTATTCAACCACACAAGCTGCGGATTATCAGGTTAAAGATATTCAATATAGTTTGAATGGTGCAAATTTTAAATTGATCACCGCACAGGGCGAATTTGCAGTGCAAAGCCCTTTGTTAGGTCATTTTAATGTGGAAAATTTGCTGGCAAGCTTGATCAGTGCTGAACAGGCAGGTTTTGATTTGGCGGCATTAATTGCCGTGGTTGCGCAGTTAAAAGGTGCACCGGGTCGCATGCAGGTGATTCGTGATGCTGAGCGTTTATTTGTGGTTGATTATGCACATACCCCCGATGCTTTAACGCAAGTGTTGAAGACCTTAAAACGTCATGTTGCGCAAAATTTATGGGCTGTATTTGGTTGTGGTGGGGATCGTGATCGGGGTAAACGTCCACTCATGACTCAGGCCGCCTTAGATGGAGCAGATGTTGCTTTACTGACCTCAGATAATCCACGCAGTGAAAATCCAGAACAAATTTTTGCCGATATGAAAAATGGCATCGCATTTTCAACGCATCTGGTTCATGAAATTCATGATCGCCGTGAAGCGATCAAATTTGCTGTCAATCATGCTCAGGTCGGTGACATTGTGGTGATTGCGGGCAAAGGGCATGAAAATTATCAGGAAGTTGATGGCGTACGCCATTGGTTTGATGATGTGGTTGAAGTGCAGGCAGCGATTGACGCACAGCATCACAGTACAGATTCAGCATATCCGGCTCAATAGGAAGAATGATGCATACCTCAACGACAAGTACCGTGCCTTTAGAGCCTTGGACAGCAGATTTATTGGTTCAAGCGACACAAGGTTATTGGTTTAATGATCAAGCCCCTGTGGGGGATATTAAGCGTATTTTGACTGACTCACGTCATGCAGAAAAGGGTGATGCCTTTTTAGCCCTGAAAGGTGAGCATTTCGATGCCCATGACTTCGTGGCGCAAGTTGCGGCAAAGGGGGGGTGTCAAATCGCCATTGTTAGTCATCCTGTTGATGCTGATATTTGTCAGTTGGTGGTTGCCGATACGCGCTTGGCATTGGGTCATTTGGGAGCTTATCGCCGTGCGCAAAATACGCAATTAAAAGTGATTGCGTTAACAGGGAGTAGCGGTAAAACCACCACCAAAGAAATGTTAGGCAGTATTTTATCCCGCCTTGCACCAACCTTGATTACCCGTGGCAACTTAAATAATGATTTAGGCGTGCCGATGATGTTGCTGGAGCTGCGTGCTGAACATCAATATGCCGTCATGGAACTGGGTGCCAGTCATCAGGGGGAAATTGATTACACCTCGAATTTGGTTCAACCACATGTGGCAGGCATTATTAATATTGGCACAGCACATTTGGGTGAGTTTGGCGGGCGCGATGGCATTTGCCGTGCTAAATCTGAAATTTATGCACATATTGCTCCGTCAGGCACATCCATCATTCCTGCAGCTGATGATTTTGCTGACTGTATTCGTCAGTCGGTCAAAACTGAACAATGTTTAAGTTTTGGTGAGGGGGGGGATGTTTTTGCTACACAGATTGCATTGCAGCCGCAATCCTCTACTTTTAGCTTAAATACACCACAGGGTGTGCGTAGTGTGGATTTACCTTTTGCTGGTGAGCATAATGTGCAAAATGCCACCGCTGCCGCTGCATTTGCTTTAGCGATTGGCATTACTTTGGATGATATTGTACAAGGTCTGGAGCAAGCGAAAGGTGCAAAAGGCCGTTTGAACTTTATTCAGCAAAATAAAAACCTATTCATTGATGATACTTATAATGCCAATCCAACGTCCATGCGAGCAGCCGCTGAAGTGCTTGCTCAGCAAGGCGGGGTGAAAGTGTTGGTGATGGGAGATATTGGTGAATTAGGCGCATCTGCGGCACAACAGCATTATATGCTTGGCCGTGATCTGGTCGCACAAGGCATTCACTTTGTGGTGGCTGTGGGTGAATTTGCACCTGCCGCACAAGAAGGTGCACGTAGTACTCAATATGGTAAAAAAATGCAGGCCTTTTTGACACAGCAACAGGCACTACCTTTTTTAATTGATTTAATTGCAACACATCAACCGCAATCCATGAGTTTTCTGTTCAAAGGTTCTCGTTATACCCACATGGAAACATTGATGGCTGATTTGATGGAGAAACTTTAATGCTGTTATGGCTATTTGAACAACTGGCGGGCTATAACAGCTCATTTCAGGTGGTTCGCTATTTAACATTACGTGCTTTGCTGAGTGTTTTAACTGCGCTGACGATTGGGCTGGTTTTGGGTCCCGTGATGATCCGCAAGCTTCAGACACTCAAATACGGTCAAGCAGTGAGTTCATTCGCACCTGAAAATCATGCTAAAAAAATGGGCACACCGACCATGGGCGGGATTCTCATTCTGCTCTCGATTGGTACTTCAACTTTGCTCTGGGCCGATTTATCCAACCCTTATGTTTGGATTGTACTGGCTGTGATGGTGATTTTTGGTGCTGTAGGTTGGGCAGATGACTGGATTAAAGTTCGCTATAAAGACAATGCCGGCTTGCCTGCCAAGAAAAAATTCTTTTGGACCTCGGTGGCATCCTTAGGGGCAGGTATTGCGCTGTATGTGATTGCGACAGAGCAAAGCAATCCAGTACATACTGCGAATATGTTGGATTTGTTGATTCCATTCTTTAAAAATATCAGTATTCCGTTGTCGGCAATTCCTTTAGGTATTGGTTTTATTCTGTTTACCTATTTGGTGATTAATGGTGCATCCAATGCCGTGAATCTTACCGATGGTCTCGATGGTTTGGCGATTATGCCCATCGTTTTGGTTGCAGCAGGTTTAGGCGTGTTTGCTTATCTTGCCGGTGATGTCCGTTTTGCGAATTATTTACATCTACCTTATGTGAAGTATTCATCTGAACTGGTGGTGATTTGTGCCGCGATGATTGGTGCTGGTTTAGCATTTCTTTGGTATAACGCACATCCAGCGCAAGTATTTATGGGCGATGTCGGCGCACTTTCATTGGGTGCAATGCTGGGGACAATTGCAGTGATGGTTCGTCAGGAAATCGTCTTTGCGATTATGGGTGGCGTATTTGTGGTGGAGGCGATTTCGGTATTTTTACAAATTGGCTCATTGCGGATGCGCAATAAACGCGTCTTCTTGATGGCACCTTTGCATCATCATTATGAGAAAAAAGGCTGGCGTGAAACCCAAGTGGTGATTCGTTTCTGGATTATTACAATTATGCTGGTTGTTTTGGGTTTAATGACCTTAAAATTACGTTAAGCAAATCCTTGAAAAAAGAGCCGGCATTTGCTCCCACATTTGCCGGCTCTTTTTTATTGCACATTTACGCTTTTGGAGAAAATAATGAATTTGCTCATGTGTCCTGTATGTCGTGAGGCATTACACTTAACTGAGAAAACATGGAGCTGTGTCAATAAGCATAGTTACGATGTGGCAAAGCAGGGATATGTGAATTTACATGTCGTACAACATAAGCACAGTAAAAATCCGGGTGATACGCCTGAATCTGTGCAAGCGCGTCGTGCATTTTTAAGTGCAGGTTTTTATGCCCCACTACAACATGCTGTGGTGACAAAAATTCGTGAATTAAAAATTAACAACCTACTGGATATTGGTTGCGGTGAAGGCTATTACACCGATGCAATGCAAGCTGAAGTGTCGCAATGTATTGGGGTTGATATTGCGAAAAATGCCGTACAGGTGGCCGCGAAGCTGAATAAAAAAGTGACATGGGTGGTGGGTACAGGTGCGACTTTACCGGTGTTGGATGCCTCAATTGACCTATGTACGAGTTTATTTAGTCCAATTCCAAAGCAAGAAATATTGCGAGTACTCAAACCCAATGCCTATTTAATGGTGGTCACACCTGCAACTGAGCATTTATATGCCATGCGTGAGGCACTTTTTGAAGAAGTGAATCCCCATGAGTCACATAAGTTTGTTGAGCAATTGGAAGATGCTTTTGAATTGCTTGAAGAGTGTGTTGTTGAATCAGCATTTACTGTGCAACAAACAGACTTGAAAAACCTGATTGCGATGACACCCTATGCCTATAAAGCTAAACCAGAACGCCGTCAGGTTTTGGAGCAGAGTGAGCAATTTAAGTTAACAGGGCAGTTCCAAATTTACCTCTTTAAAAAGAAGTGATCTCAATAAAAAAGCCCTCATTAAATGAGTAATGCCTGTCAGTTAAGGAGTTTTGTAATAAACTCCTTAACTTTTTAGTGCTTCACAACGGAGTCTTATATTTTTAAATCCAATGCTTGGAGCTCATCTATTACTTTGGATAAGCCCAAATGAGAAGCAGAGCTTCGCAAGAAAGGCATCTTGCGGCGCAGTGCGCCTCACCGCAAAACTCGCCAAATTCCTTTTATTGATTAATAAATCGCAGAAACCTTACTTTTTTAATCTTGCGGTGTATACACCTCATGCCTCGAACAGTTGCGGATGACGTTTCCACGTATCGAAGAACATCATGAATTTAAAATAAAAAAGCCAGTCAATTTCTTAACTGACTGGCTTTACTTATCAAATGAGGGCTTTTTTTATTCTTACTGAACTTGATCAATCAGGTGTTCAAGCGCATCGGGTTTAGTTGGTGTTTTTTGCATGGTTGGAGGTGCTGCATGATTAGGGACAAGTGTTTCCTCATCAGGCAGATCTTCAAAATCACGTTCAGGCGCTCGTTTAGGCGTAACCAGTGCAGGGCGGTACAATGGCAGTGCTAAAGGAGGTGAAGAGCGGTCACCTTCGGTCTGTGCATCTACAGTAACCGTCTGGTTGTGATTGCTTGGTGCTTTGGCATTTTTATCGAAATGAACCCATGCTGCTGGTGTGCCTTTTAAGGCATTCCCCATAAAATTGGTCCAGATCGGCAAAGCGGCAACACCACCATATTCACGACGACCCAGTGTGGTTGGCTGGTCAAATCCAACCCATGCCACAGTAACCAGCTTGCCATTAAAGCCAGCAAACCAAGCATCTTTGGCATCATTGGTGGTGCCTGTTTTACCACCAATATCATCACGACCAATTTTAAGTGCAGCTCGACCTGTACCATGCTGAATCACATCACGCAAAATATTGGCCATGTCATAAGCAGAGCTTGATTTTAAAATACGCTGAGCTTGACGATACTGACTTTTGGATTCATCCAATTGAAGTTGGAGCAGTTCTTTTTCTTCTGGCAGCGTTTGGTTGGTCACTTCAATGACTTCATCATCTGGAGTCACAGCTTCTGCCGATTCAATTTCTTCTGCATCTGTTTGATTGATACAAGCAATACAGGCATATTCAGGATTGCTTTGATAAATCACTTTGCCATAAGCATCTTCAATGCGATCAATAAAATGCGGTTGAATGCGATAACCGCCATTGGCAAAGGTTGCATAGCCCGTTGCCATTTGAATAGGCAGAACTTGTGGTGTTCCCAGTGCAATGGTGTAATTACGTGGAATTTGATTTTCGTGCAAACCAAAATCCATAAATAATTGTCGAGTACGTTCAATCCCGACTGTTTGCAACAGACGAACAGAAACTGTATTTCGAGAAAGATATAAGGCACGACGCAGCGGAATCATGCCTAAATAACGTCCATCGGAGTTTTTAGGCGACCATTTGCCAATGGTAATTGGGCTATCATTGACCATGCTATAAGGCGTCATACCACGTTCAAGCGCCAAGGCATACACAAATGGTTTGATGGTTGAACCAGGTTGGCGCCATCCTTGTAATGCACGATTGAATTTAGATTGATAAAAATTATAACCACCGACAATGGCTTCGATTGCACCATTATTGGGGTTGATGGCAATCAGTTGCCCCTGCGCTTTAGGGACTTGAATCAGCGCCCATGAGGTTTTGTTGTCATTTGGGCGTAAGCGAATAATATCTTTTACTTTTACAATTTGAGCGGCTTTGCTTGGTGCAGGACCAACGCTGTTGGCATTTCGGTATGGGGCAGCCCATGACATACCTGACCAAGGTACGGTCACGGTAGAGCCATCTTGCATCAAGGCTTCAAAAGAATTGCCATTAACTTGAATGACCTTGGCAGGGTAAGTATTTGCATAAGCATTAAATTCGGTCAGCGGTTTATCATGCGCTTCGGCACCTCGCCAACCATGGCGACGATCATAGGCTTCTAAACCTTCTTGTACGGCTTGTTCTGCATAGGCTTGGCGTTGACTATTGACCGTTGTGTAAACTTTATAGCCAGAATCGATGGCATGTTCACCAAACTTTTCAACCAGTTCAGAGCGCACCATTTCCCCCACATAAGGGAATTTATTATTGATACCGCGGTCAGGCATATCTAAATTAATTGGTTCAGCAATCGCTTTTTGATATTGGGATTGATTGATTGAGCCTAATTGCAACATCCGTCCTAGAATCCAGTTTCGGCGTTCTAAGGCACGCGTTGGGTTGACCACAGGATTATATTTAGAGGGTGCTTTGGGTAAACCCGAAATCATCGCCATTTGGGCAATACTGAGCTGATCTAAGCTTTTGTTGTAATAAATTTTTGCTGCTGCAGCGATGCCGTAAGCATTTTTTCCTAAGAAAATTTTATTGACATATAACGTTAAAATTTCTTCTTTGCTGAGGTTTTGTTCAATTTTACGTGCAAGAAAAATTTCGGTTAGTTTACGTTTTAGTGTGCGTTCAGGGGTTAAATAATAATTTTTTGCCACCTGCATGGTGATGGTTGAACCACCCGTTTGTACATTCGATCCAATAATGGTTTCACTGACAGCTCGGCCTAAACCTTTAAAGCTAACGCCACTGTGTTCAAAAAATGAAGAATCTTCTGCCGCAAGGAAGGCAGAAATAAAGGGTTTTGGAATTTGTTTATATTCTACAGGGACCGATAATTTTCCACCATATTCCGCAATAAGCTCATTATCAGCACTATACACCTGTAACGGTTTTAACAACGGCGCCTTTTTTAAGGTGGTCATTTTGGGTAAAGACGGGGCAATATAGAGATACATGCCATAGAATCCCATCGGAATTGAGACCAAAACTATAATTATGATCAAAAAAAATGGATGAACACGGCCTGAACGAGATAGCTTTTTCATAACAAGTAAGTTTTAATAAGAGCTAATGGCAAACTAATTGGCGGTCAGTATAGCCTTTACAAATACAGATTGTTAGATGAGTTATTGTATCTGTATAAAATTATAGACCAACACTGATTAGTGGGTTACTTTTATTGGGGATAAAAAAATAATAGGAATTGTATTGTGCTCAGGTTATATCGTAAGCCAAATAAGGGGTTAATTGGAGTGGATATTAGTTCTACTTCTGTTAAATTATTGGAACTTTCTGTTAAAAGCGGTAATAGATATTGGGTTGAAAGCTATGCACTGGTTCCATTACCAGAAGGTAGTGTGGTTGAAAAAAATATATTGAATCCTGAGGCAGTGGGTGATGCATTGGAGCGAGCAATCAATCTAGCCAATACTCAATCTACAGCTGCTGCTTTTGCAATTCCAACCTCAATGGTGATTACCAAAACAATTGAGATGGATGCAGATATGACGGATGATGAACGAGAAGTTCAAATTCGTATGGATGCTGAGCAATATATTCCTTTTCCGATTGATGAAGCGAACCTTGATTTTGAAGTTTTGCCAGAGCGTTTAGCCAATCCAAATCGAGTAGATGTACTATTGGTCGCAACCCGTTTTGAAAATATAGAAGCACGTTCTGAAGTACTAGAGTTTGCGAACTTGACACCGAAAATTGCCGATGTTGAAAGTTTTGCGATAGAAAATGCCTATCAAGTGTTTTCAGATACTTTACCTATGGGCGTGAATACCGTGGGGATTTTAGATATTGGTCATACCATGACGACCTTATCTGTCATGCAAAAAAACAAAGTGATCTATACCCGAGAACAGGTGTTTGGCGGTAAACAACTGACTCAAGAAATTCAAAATCGTTATGGTTTGTCTTTTGAAGAGGCCGGTCGTGCGAAAAAAAGTCGTTCATTACCCGATGATTATGATGTTGAGGTTTTAGAGCCATACTTAGATGCTCTGGTACAACAGGCTGCACGATCATTGCAGTTTTTTTTCTCATCTTCACAGTTTAATGAAATTGATCATATTTTATTGGCGGGGGGTAATGCCAATATTCCGGGGCTCCCGAAGCTATTACAACAAAAACTTGGTTATCGTGTGACTATTGCCAACCCATTTTTACAAATGGGATTTTCTCCACAAATTGATATTAAAAAGATAGAGAACGATGCTTCCTCTCTCATGGTGGCATGTGGTTTGGCATTGAGGAGCTTTGATTAATGGCAAGAATTAACCTACTCCCTTGGCGTGATGAGCTAAGAGAGAAACGGAAAAAAGAATTTATTGCAATTTGTATTGGGGCGGCATTAATCGGGGTTTTAGCCGTTGCACTGGCATGGTTTTACTATAACCAGAAACTTGAAGACCAAGAACAAGCCAATCAACTGATTACCAGTACCAATCAAAATCTTGATGTGCAATTGAAGTCTTTAGAAGGCTTGGAAAAGCAGCGTGATGCGATTATTGAGCGTATGAAGCTCATTCAAGGTTTACAAGGACAAAGACCGATTGCTGTTCGTCTGATTGATGAAATGGTACGCGTGACACCAACTAATTTGTATATTACTAAATTTGCCCGTACAGGCGATAAGTTTACCATTGAAGGGAAAGCAGAAAGCCCAAATACGGTTGCGGAATTTTTACGTAATTTAGAAGCATCGCCTTGGTATCGTAATGCCTTTATGAATTCTTTCTTGGCTGTAGAAGAGAAAAAAGATCAGGCACCAAGCTCTGTGGTGCCACGTGTTGAAGAGAGTTATGGTTCATTTGTGGTGACTGCTGATTTAGATGAAATTGCAGCGCCAACAGAACCAGAAGTACCACCTAATACAGCTAATTCAACAGCGGGGGCAGCACAATGAGTCTCGATGAATTTGATGAGTTAAATCAAAAAGAAGCTGTTGTAACTAAAAAGAAGATGACGTTGGATAAGTTTCTTCAGCAGTTCAATACCTTAGATATGAATAACTATGGAAGCTGGCCATTATCAGTCAAAATCACTTGCTGGATTTTGATTATTATGATGATTGCTTTACTGGGTTATTTCCTATCGATTAAGGGCAAGTTGGATGATATTTCCAATGCCAGTGCACAAGAGCAAAATTTACTCAATGAATTTCGCGAAAAGGATTCCAAGCTGCGTAATTTGCAACAGTTACAAGCGCAGTTGCTGGAAATGGAAGCAAATTTTAATCAGCAACTCGAGCAATTGCCAAAAGAAACTGAAATTCCTGGATTGGTTGAAGATATTAACGTCAGTGGTGTGAATTCAGGTCTGAAATTTAAAAATATTCTTTTAGAAAATGAAGTGAAACAAGAGTTCTTTATTGAACAACCGATCTCGATTGAAGCGACGGGCGATTATCATGCCTTTGGTTCTTTTGTCAGTGGTATTGCTGCACTTCCGCGTATTGTAACTTTGCATGATTTTGATATTACAGCAACGGAAAATAAAGAGAAAAGAACCGATATTCCTCAAATTACTTATAGCGTGAAAGCCAAAACGTACCGTTACATCGGAAATACGGACAATAGCGCATCAACCGCTGGAACAGCTAATGCGACGGATAGTGCAACTGCTAGCTCACCTACTGCAGCAGGAGGGACACAGTGATGAAAATAGAAAAAATTACTTTAAGCCTGATGTTGGGATTGTTATTGGTTGGCTGTGATTCTCGTATTGATGCTGTGAATGAGCAAATGGCGAGTATTCGCAATCAACCCCCTTTACCGATTGAACCCGCACCCGTGTTTGCACCTGTGCCAACATTTGATTATTCAGCCCACCAGCTCAAAAGTCCTTTTTTACCGGGTTCTTTGGCTGCTGAATTACAAATTATGGCTGGGAAACGGGTCTATCCGAATTTGTCACGTCAACCGCAACCTTTAGAAAGTTATGCGATTGAGTCCTTAAATATGAAGGGCAGTATGCGTAGCCAAACTGGACAAGTTTTGGCATTGATTCAAACCCCAGATGGTGAAATTGAACGCATACAACTTGGCAGTTATATGGGTGTTAATCACGGTCGTGTGGTGAAAATTACGCCAACACAAATTGATCTCGTGGAAATTATTCCAGATGGGCGAGAAGGATACGTGGAGCGTCCAAGAAGTCTTATCTTAATTGGACCTGCGCCGTAAGTTTAAAGGAATAAAAATGAATAACAGTTTTAAAGATTTTATATTTGGGGATGGCAATACAATGAACCATTTGTTCCGTCAATTTTCTATGGGTGCTGTGGCGATTGCAGTCATGCAAGTTGCGAATGCACAAGTCAGTATTACCAATATTGTACCAATGCAAATTGCAGGTCAAGGTACAGAAATTCGGGTCATGTTTAATGGCCTACCACCGCAACCTCAAGCCTATCAATTAGAACAGCCATCACGTTTGGTTCTTGATTTTGATAAAGCCCAGCAGAATTTAAAACAAAATAGTATTGCAGTTGCCACTCAAGAAGCCAGCTCTATAGATGTCAGTTCTGATGCTCAGCGTTCGCGTTTAACGGTAAATTTAGCGGATGCGGGTGCCTTTACCACACGTGTTGAGGGTAATACCTTTATTTTAAAAATTAATGCGGCTGGTAATGCTGTTGCCACTGAAAATGTCACTGCTCAAAAATCTGCACAAGGAATTTCCAATATTGGTTTCCAGCGTGGTGGTCAAGGTGAAGGGCAAATTGTGATTGATTTATTGGGGACGAATACCCCAGTCGATGTACAACAACAAGGCAGTAAGGTTGTGGTCAGGACTTTAGGAAATAAAGTACCTACACATTTGGCTCGTCGCTTAAATGTCAATGATTTTGCAACACCTGTATCTACCATTGATGCACATAATGATGGTGGAAATGGTGTGGTGACCATTCAGACCGCTGGCAGCTATGAATATATGGCATACCAAGCGGATAATAAACTTACCATCAGTTTGAAGCGTCCAGAGGATAAAAGTCCACTGAAACCAAAAGCTACAAATAGCTATACAGGTAAAAAGATTTCACTTGATTTTCAGGATATAGAAGTACGTCGAGTTCTACAGTTATTGGCAGACTTTACTGAAATCAATATGGTTGCAGCCGATACCGTGCAAGGCAATATCACCTTACGTTTAAAAGATGTGCCATGGGATCAAGCACTGGATATTATTCTAAAAACAAAAAATTTAGATAAACGCCGTAATGGCAGTGTGATTTGGATTGCCCCTGTTGCTGAATTGATTAAATCAGAAGAAGATGAGGCAAAAGCAATTGCTCAAAGTATTAAACTCGCTCCGATTCAAACAGAATATATTAAATTAAGTTATACCAAAGCTGCAGATATTTTAAAGTTATTAGAAGAATCTCGTGATAGTAAAGGTGGTGCATCAAATCGTACTGCTAATTCAGACTCACTTGCACTGGAAAGCTTGTTGAGTTCACGTGGTAGTGCTGTTGCTGATGTACGGACCAATACGTTAATTATCAATGATACTGCACTGAATATTGATAAAGTTCGTAAAATGATTGACTTGCTGGATATTGCTGTTAAACAAGTCATGGTTGAGGCGCGTATTGTTCGTGCTTCAACCGATTTTACCAAAGAAATGGGCGTGAAATGGGGTATTTTATCTCAAGGCGTTAATAGTAATAGCAGTTTACTTGTTGGTGGTAGTGATACGACCCTATGGGATTTAAAAACACCTGATGATGAGGGTAAATATACCATTCAGCGTCCAGATAATCTCAATGTCGATTTAGGCGTAACAACTCCAGGAGCAAGTAGTATTGCTTTTGGTTTAATTAGTTTGTCTGATTTTATGCTGGATTTAGAACTTTCTGCATTACAAGCAGATGGTTATGGTGAGGTTATTTCAACACCAAAAGTCCTCACTGCAGATAAGCAACCCGCTCAAGTTGCATCAGGTACACAAATTCCCTATCAGTCTTCAGAGGGAGGCGGTGTAAATGCAGTGTCTAAAACAGAGTTTATTGATGCAACTTTAAGTTTGGATGTGACCCCAAGCATTACGCCTGACGGTAAAATCCAAATGATGTTGAAAATTAAAAATGACTCAGTGGGTACACCAACGCCGACAGGTCAATATACAATTAATAAGAATGAGATCAATACCAATGTATTGGTGGATAATGGTGAGACCGTTGTGCTTGGTGGTATCTTTGAGCAATTAACTTCCACGAGTCAAACTAAGGTGCCTTTCTTGGGAGATTTGCCTTATGTGGGGCGTTTATTCCGTAAAGATGCAAAAACGGATAAAAAGAGTGAGCTATTGATTTTTGTTACACCACGAATTGTTAATGACAGTGTTTCAAGAAATCATTAATATATTTTGAATTTAGCAAAATAAATAGGTGACTCCTTGCCAAGCAATGAGTTTGAAACCCTGCCAAATATTTATTTGGTAGGGCCAATGGGGGCTGGGAAGACAACGGTTGGTCGACATTTAGCAGAACTGCTAGGACGAGAGTTTCTTGACAGTGATCATGAAATTGAACGTAAGACAGGTGCAACCATTCCTTGGATTTTTGAAAAAGAAGGGGAAAATGGATTCCGTAACCGTGAAACCATGGTCATTAATGAACTTACTGCCCGCTCACAACTGGTTCTTGCAACGGGTGGTGGGGTCGTCACTCAAGCTGCGAATCGTGAATTTTTAAAACAACGTGGAATCGTTGTTTATCTCTATACTCCTGTCGAAATTCAATTGCAGCGTACTTATCGGGATAAAAACCGTCCTTTACTACAAGTTGAAAACCCTGAACAAAAGTTACGTGATTTATTGGCAATTCGTGATCCTTTATATCGAGAAATTGCACATTATATTATTGAAACAAATCAGGGTGCTGCCCGTGATTTAGCGCAAAAAATCTTACATATGATTGTTTCTCAAGAAGCAGATTTAGTCTAATTAATGGTTTAAATTTCATGCAAACTTTACATGTTGAACTCGGCGATCGTCGATATCCTATTTTTATTGGCAGTGATTTAAACCCACAATCTTTACTTGAGCCGTATATTCACGGAAAACAAGTCATGATTGTAACCAATACAACAGTTAAGCCTTTGTATTTAGATCATTATGTGAGTGCAATTGAGCGTTTAGGCAAAACAGTGGCAACATGTGTTTTGCCTGATGGTGAAAAATATAAAAATAGTGAACATTTAAATTTAATTTTTGATGCTTTGTTAGCAGCGGGTTTTAATCGTGATGCGACAGTTTTAGCCCTCGGTGGAGGGGTGATTGGAGATATGGCAGGTTTTGCATCAGCATGTTTCCAGCGCGGTGTTTATTTTATCCAAGTGCCAACCACGCTTTTATCTCAAGTGGATTCCAGTGTCGGCGGGAAAACAGGCATTAATCATCCTTTAGGTAAAAATATGATTGGTGCATTCCAACAGCCCCAAGTGGTGTTGGCAGATATGGAGCAATTAAACACTTTGCCAGATCGTGAACTGTCTGCGGGTTTGGCAGAAGTAATTAAGTATGCCTTATTGGGTGATCTTGATTTTCTAACTTGGCTCGAAGCGAATATGGATGGCTTGGTTGGGCGTGATTCTACATTACTGGCTGAAGCAGTTTATCGTTCATGTGCGCATAAGGCACGAATTGTCGCCAATGATGAAAAAGAGCAAGGTGAACGTGCTCTACTGAATTTAGGTCATACTTTTGGTCATGCCATTGAATCGTATTTAGGTTATGGAGTTTGGTTACATGGTGAAGCCATTGCAACTGGCATGGTGATGGCTGCGGATTTATCGCAGCGCATGGGCTGGATTTCGCTTGATGATGTCGAACGTACAAAAATAATCATTCAACGTGCCCATTTACCCGTAAAATGCCCAGCAATTCCACTGGATGAATTCCTTGGCTTTATGGCGCATGATAAAAAAGTGCTGAAGGGGCAATTACGTCTGGTACTGATGAAATCTTTAGGGCAGGCGATCATTAGCAATGAATTTGATGTGGAATTGATGAAGCAAGCGATTTTAACGAATCAAGAGAAGGCATAAGGCATGGCAACCATCCGTACACAATGGCAACGTATTCGAAACTATATCTGGCTCGTGTGTGGGATGGTGTGTTTGTTTGCGGCACTGGTTTTTTGGGCAATTACAGATAGTGATGCATTGGTAGAAGTGGAAAAATCTGCTGAAACTGAGTCTGAGTTACAAATTCAACCTGAAAAAGTGGCTGCAAGCAACCTTTTAGGTGCGCTGCAAGACGAAGTGCGTCCTTTAGCCATGACGACCCGTATAGTGACAACGGCAAGCTATGAATCAGAGTTTCGTGGCAGTAAATTTATTAATGACAATAAAAATGCAATCACGATAGAGCTATTTCGAGTGACTGAAGATGATGTTCTTCGAAGTTTTCTTAAAAAACAATCAGATCGTAGCAACTTTTTTTATATTCGTTTGAATGGTGAAAGTCAAATTGAACAATATGTGCTGCTTTACGGTTTATATAAGAATAATGCTGAAGCAAAACAAGCACTAGAACAATTGCCACTGAAATTTCCAAAGTCGACTCAACCTAAAGTACAAGATATCGAAAATTATGTAACATTGGTGAACGATATGGGGGCGGAAGAAATGGCGACGAATAATAAATTATATGCCATCAACTTAAAATCTGCACCTTTGCCTAAAGTCGATCAAACTTTATTGGCTTTACCTAAACTGAAACCAGCAGTTGCACCTGTTGATCCGAAAACAGCGACCACAACGACCAAGGTGACACGTCGTGATGAGCAAGGTAATGTTGTTGATATACAAGAATCTCATTCTACGGTTGACCCTGTTTCTAAACAAAGTGGCAGTAAAGCGGCAGAAAAAGAAATTAGTGATCCATTTAATTAAGTATCTGTAATTCTCTATCTCTAATCTGTTTGCAAAGCAGTTCTTCTCAACTGGAGATAGATAGTGCAGTTAGCGAATAGCTCTTTTATTTGTACGACACAATATGTCGTACTGGTGTATTGGTGATATGTATTTATTTCTTTACTGTTATTAAAATTGTTGAATGAATAAGCCATTTTTGAAAGCGTATAAATATCGCATTTATCCAAATCGAGAACAGCAAGTGTTGATTGAAAAACACTTTGGATGTGCTCGTTTTACTTTTAATTGGGCATTGGCTTTACAACAGAGCTATTACAAAGAGCATAAAAAAATTTTATCTCGAAAAGAAATTCAAGATCAGCTTGTATTACTTAAAAAAACTCCTGAATTTGAATGGCTAAATACGGTTAACAGTCAATCGTTGTTGAGTAGTTTATTGCATGTCTATACAGCATTTGGCAATTTTTTCAAATGTCGGGCAGAGTTTCCTAAATTCAAATCTAAAAAAATACAGCAACGCTCTTATCAGTGCCCTCAACACTGTACAGTGAATTTTGCTAGTGGGGTGTTGAATTTACCGAAGATTAAAGAAATTAAAACCATATTTAGTCGGCAATTTGATGGCAAAATCAAAACAGTGACCATCAGTAAATCAGCGACAGGTAAATACTATGCTTCAATCCTAGTTGAAACAGAGGTTAATCTACCTGTACCAAGCATCATTGAAGTAGACAAAACTATCGGGATTGATCTAGGTCTGACTCATATGTTGATTCAGTCAGATGGTGACAAAGTTGAAAATCCACGATATTTGAAAAAAGCTCAAAAACGATTGGCGATACAGCAAAAAATATTTTCTAGAAAAAAGAAAGAAGCCCAAAATTATCGACGACAAAAATTAAGGGTTGCGTGTATCCATGAAAAGGTACGAAATCAACGCTTAGACCTACATCATAAACTCACGCATAAATTGATCTGTGAAAACCAAGCGACTACGTATGCAGTAGAAGATTTAGGAGTTAAAAGCATGGTGAAGAACCGTAAACTTGCAAAATCCATTAGTGATATTGCATGGGGGCAGTTCCTCACACTCTTGAAATATAAGGCTGAATGGTACGGTAAGAACATACTTAGGATTGGTCGTTTTGTGCCTAGTTCAAAAACATGTTCCCAATGTGGCTACACAATGGAAAAGTTACCCTTGCATATTCGTTCATGGAGCTGTCCTGACTGTTTATCTGTCTTGGATCGCGACTTGAATGCGAGTATGAATATCCGCAATTTCGCTTTAGCTGATGTGCTAGGACAATTTAGTACTGTATAAAGAGTTCCTGTGCCACTATATCTGTCAGCGCAGATGTGGTATCGAAAGGTGTAAGTATTACTGCTTACATGGGTCGCAAAAATCCCCTATTATAGCTTTCAGCTTAGTGGTGGGAGTATGTCAATTAAAAATAGAGTTCTAAAATAGAGCAAATTAAGTTATAAAAATATTTATATGCACAAATATAGTGCGAAAAGTGTTTTTTAGAAAATAAGCTTGTGTTGTAGAAACTTTAATATTTCTATATTTAAAACATTTAGCATTGTATTTTCTGAATTGGCATAATTTTTGCTTTATTGGTGCATGAATTGAGTTATTGTCCCTATTTTGGCGCGAAAAGATTCAATGATTGTGCGAAGTTGTTGAATTTACCTGCTTTAAAAGAGTGCGTAAGATCAACAAAACATTTTTGTAATTGATTCATGTATGCAAGATGAAATACGATTATCTTAAGCATGTGAAGAAAATGATTTGGCTCAATCTTGATCTGCGTGTGAGTAAATTGGACTAAATCGCAAAGAAGATATTTGATTGTTAGACGCCCGCTATATGGGCCATGTTGAAAGAAGGGTACGCTATGCACATGCCATCGCCTAATACTGTAGCTCCCGCTCAAGGTTTATACCAACCGGATGAGTTTAAAGATAACTGTGGTTTCGGTTTAATTGCCCATATGCAGGGTGATGCGAGCCATGATTTGGTCAAGACCGCGATTCATAGTTTAAGTTGTATGACCCACCGTGGTGGTATTGCCGCAGATGGCAAAACAGGGGATGGTTGTGGTTTATTGCTGGCTATGCCCAAAGCGTTCTTCCGTGAAGAAGCCAAAAAACTCAGTGATATTACCCTAAGTGAAATTTTTGCGGTCGGTACTATTTTCTTAAATCTTGATCCCGCTATTGCTGCACATTCAAAACAAATTCTCACCAAAGAAATTGAATCTGAAGGTTTAAAAGTTTTGGCTTGGCGTTTGATTCCAACCAATGTTGAAGCTTTAGGTGAGATTGCATTGCAATCGATGCCAGCCTTTGAACAAATTATTGTCAATTGCCCTATGGGCGTGACTGAGGTTGAATTCAACCGTAAGTTATTCTTGGCACGTCGCCGTGCTGAACAGTTGTTAGTGAATGATTCATCATTCTATGTCACAACATTGTGTTCAACTGTGATTACCTATAAAGGTTTGATGATGCCTGCTGCGATTGCAGACTTCTATACAGACCTTGCGGATCCACGTTTAGAATCCCATATTGTGGTATTTCATCAGCGTTTTTCGACCAATACTTTACCGCGTTGGCCACTCGCGCAGCCTTTCCGTTACTTGGCGCACAATGGTGAAATTAATACCATTACTGCCAACCGTAATTGGGCAATGGCACGTGTGCCTAAATTGGAAAATCCATTATTGCCGGGTTTAACTGAATTAAATCCAATTGTAAACCGTACTGGTTCGGATTCTTCAAGCTTGGATAATATGCTTGAAATTCTGGTCGGTGGTGGTATGGATTTATTCCGTGCACTGCGTATGCTGGTTCCACCAGCATGGCAAAATGTTGAAACTCTAGATGCAGATTTACGTGCATTCTATGAGTTTAACTCTAAGCACATGGAAGCATGGGATGGTCCTGCAGGTCTAGTGATTCAAGATGGTCGTCATGCCATTTGTATGCTCGATCGTAATGGCTTACGTCCTGCACGTTGGGTGATTACCAAAAATGGTTACATCACTTTGGCATCTGAAATTGGGGTTTGGGGTTATCAGCCTGAAGATGTGATTTCTAAAGGTCGTGTTGGTCCAGGTCAAATTTTAGTGGTTGATACCTTCACAGGTAAAATGCTTGATACGCAAGATGTTAACAAGCATTTGAAAAATATGCGTCCTTACCGTCAATGGTTACGTGAAAATTCAGTTCGCGTTCAAGGCAGTCCAGAGCTTGAAGAATATTTATGTGATCAAGGCTTAAAAGGTGATGACCTAAAAGCAGCACAAAAAATGTTTATGGTGACCTTTGAAGAACGTGATCAATTGCTGCGTCCAATTGCAGAAAGCGGTCAGGAAGCCGTCGGTTCGATGGGTGATGATACGCCAATGGCGGTCTTGTCTCGCCAAGTACGTCATGTATCAGATTTCTTCCGTCAACAGTTTGCACAGGTGACTAATCCACCGATCGATCCATTACGTGAATCGATTGTGATGTCTTTAGAGACATGTTTGGGGCGTGAGCAAAATGTGTTTGAACAAAGCCCTGAACATGCAGATCGTTTGATTATTTCAAGTCCTGTACTTTCAAATTCTAAAATGCACCAAATGCGCACTTTAGGTCGTAAAGGCTATGAAATTGCCGACATCGACTTGAACTATGTGGCAACTGAAGGTTTAGAAGCTGCAATTGCACGTATTTGTATTGAAGCTGCTCAAGCAGTTCGTGATGGTAAAACCTTATTGGTGCTTTCCGATAAAAAAATTCGTGAAGGTTATTTACCAGCCAATGCATTGATGGCAACAGGTGCGATTCACCATCACTTGATTCAAGTGGGTTTACGTACCGATGCCAATATTATTGTCGAAACTGGTCTGGCACGTGATCCGCATCAATTTGCCGTGATCTTAGGTTTTGGTGCAACTGCGATTTATCCATACTTGGCTTATGATGTGATCAATGATTTGGTTGCTAAAGGTGAGTTACTGGGTGATCCAATTCACGCCCAAGCCAACTTCCGTAAAGGGATTGAGAAAGGCTTGCTGAAAGTACTTTCGAAAATGGGTATTTCAACGGTTGCCTCTTATCGTGGCGGTCAGTTATTCGAAGCTGTGGGTTTATCCAATGAAGTAGTGGATAAATGCTTCACTGGCGTACCAAGCCGTATTCAAGGGGCAACATTTGCTGACCTTGAAAATGATCTTAAAAAATTGGCGGAAAATGCGTGGAAAACACGTAAGCCAATCGATCAAGGTGGTTTGCTGAAATTTGTATTCGATAAGGAATACCACGCATTTAACCCAGACGTGATCAATGCTTTGCATAAATCGGTACGTTCAGGCAATTATGCCGATTTTAAAGAATATGCAGAATTAGTGAATAATCGTCCGATTGCCACCATTCGTGACCTCTTTAAACTCAAAACGGATAATTCAATTGCCCTTGAGCAAGTGGAATCAGTCGGAGAAATTTTACCGCGTTTTGACTCGGCAGGAATGTCTTTGGGTGCATTGTCTCCTGAAGCGCATGAAGCGATTGCGATTGCCATGAATACCATTGGTGGTCGTTCAAACTCGGGTGAGGGCGGTGAAGATCCTGCACGTTATGGCACCATTCGTAACTCGAAAATCAAGCAGATTGCTTCGGGTCGTTTTGGGGTAACACCTGCGTACTTAACTTCAGCAGAAGTGTTGCAGATTAAAGTGGCGCAAGGTGCGAAACCGGGTGAAGGTGGTCAGTTACCGGGCGGTAAAGTGAATGGCTTAATTGCACGTTTACGTTATTCAGTACCGGGTGTAACCCTGATTTCACCACCGCCACATCACGACATTTATTCGATTGAAGATTTATCGCAATTGATTTTTGACTTAAAACAAGTCAATCCTCAAGCGATGGTATCGGTGAAATTGGTGTCTGAACCGGGTGTAGGTACGATTGCCGCTGGTGTTGCGAAAGCCTATGCCGACTTCATTACCATTTCGGGTTATGACGGTGGTACAGCTGCTTCTCCATTGTCTTCAATTCACCATGCAGGTTCGCCTTGGGAATTGGGTCTAAGCGAGGCACATCAAGCACTTCGCGTAAATGACCTGCGTGGCAAAGTACGCGTCCAAACCGATGGTGGTTTGAAAACAGGTTTAGATGTGGTTAAAGCGGCTATTCTTGGTGCTGAAAGCTTCGGTTTTGGTTCAACCCCAATGATCGCATTGGGTTGTAAATACCTACGTATTTGCCACCTCAACAACTGTGCGACGGGTGTTGCAACGCAACAAGATCATTTACGTCAAGAGCATTATATTGGCGAGCCAGAAATGCTGATTAATTTCTTCCACTTTATTGCAGAAGAAACGCGTGAATGGTTGGCAGCATTAGGTGTTTCAAGCCTCAAAGATTTGATTGGTCGTACTGATTTACTCGAAGTATTACCGGGTGATACCGATAAGCATGCACACTTAGATTTAAGTGCCTTGTTAACCTCACATCCTTCTGCGGAAGGTAAGGCGCAATACTGTCAAGTTCAAGGCAATGCACCTTTTGACAAAGGCTTACTTGCAGAGAAAATGGTGGTCGAGATGCTTCCGACTATTGAAGCAGGCAAGATTGGTGAGTTTAACTACAATGTTGTCAACTGTGACCGTTCAATTGGTGCGCGTATTTCAGGTGAAATTGCGCGTCGTTATGGCAACTTAGGTATGGAAGCACATCCTGTTGTCATGAATTTGAAAGGGACGGCAGGTCAATCACTGGGTGTTTGGAATGCAGGTGGATTGCATATCAAGCTTGAAGGTGATGCCAACGATTACGTGGGTAAAGGTATGGCGGGTGGTCGTATTTCGATTTTCCCACCAAAAGGTTCACCGTTCCAAACTCAAAATACAGCCATTATTGGTAACACCTGCTTGTATGGTGCAACGGGCGGTAAAATCTTCGCTGCTGGTACTGCGGGCGAGCGTTTCGCAGTGCGTAACTCAGGTGCATTTGCGGTGATTGAAGGCGCTGGCGACCACTGTTGTGAATATATGACCGGTGGTATTGTGACTGTACTGGGTAAAGTTGGTCACAACTTCGGTGCGGGTATGACAGGTGGTTTCGCTTATGTGCTTGACCTTGATAATGATTTCGTTGACCACTATAACCATGAGTTAATTGAATTAAATCGTATCTCTACAGAAGCGATGGAAGAACATCAAGAATTCTTAAGCCGTATTTTAGATGAACACATTCAAGAGACAGGTAGTGCGTGGGCGTATAAGATCCGTAATGAGTTTGATTTTTACAGCCGTAAATTCTGGCTTGTAAAACCAAAAGCTGCTAATTTGCAAACGCTTTTGAAAACCACTAAAGCTGATCCACAATAATTCCACGACGAACAGATTGATAGGCAGGTGTAGTGGATAAATAAACCGACTGCACCTACCCACGGAGAGAGACATGGCAGAGCGCCTAAACAATGACTTTCAATTTCTGGATGTAGCACGCCAAGATCCAGAGAAAAAAGATCTCACTGTCCGCAAAGCAGAGTTTGTGGAAATTTATAAACCGTTTACAGCGGAAATTGCGGCCAATCAAACGCATCGCTGCCTCGGTTGTGGTAACCCGTATTGTGAATGGAAATGTCCAGTACATAACTACATTCCAAACTGGTTAAAACTGATTGCTGAAGGTCGTATTTTCCAAGCAGCAGAACTTTGCCATCAAACCAATACTTTGCCAGAAGTCTGTGGTCGTGTATGTCCACAAGACCGTTTATGTGAAGGTGCTTGCACCTTAAATGATGGTTTTGGTGCAGTGACCATTGGTAATGCAGAAAAATATATTAATGACACTGCTTTTGCTTTGGGCTGGCGTCCAGATATGTCTTCTGTAAAGTGGACAGATAAAAAAGTTGCGATTATTGGTGCAGGTCCTGCAGGTTTAGGCTGTGCGGATATTTTAGTACGTAACGGGGTTAAACCTATTGTATTTGATAAACGTCCTGAAATTGGTGGTTTGCTCACGTTTGGTATTCCAGAATTTAAAATGGAAAAAGACGTAATGAAACGTCGCCGTGAAATTTTCACGGGTATGGGCGTTGAATTTCGTTTAAATACTGAAATTGGTACAGATGTGACCATTGAGCAATTGCTTGCAGATTATGATGCTGTCTTTATGGGTATGGGAACATACACCTATATGAAGGGCGGTTTTGCAGGTGAAGAGCAAGATGGTGTGTATGATGCACTGGATTTCCTGATTGCCAATGTCAACCGTACGCAAGGTTGGGAAAAAGACCCAAGCGAGTACATCAGTGTTGAAGGCAAGAAAGTGATTGTGCTTGGTGGTGGTGACACTGCGATGGACTGTAACCGTACTTCAATTCGTCAAGGTGCTGAATCAGTTGTCTGTGCATATCGTCGTGATGAAGAAAATATGCCGGGTTCACGTCGTGAAGTAAAAAATGCACGTGAAGAAGGTGTGGACTTCCAATTTAATCGTCAACCTATTGAAATTGTGGGCGAAAATGGAAAAGTCACAGGCGTTAAAGTGGTCACAACACAATTGGGCGAAGCGGATAGTCGTGGTCGTCGTAGCCCTGAACCAGTTCCGGGTTCAGAAGAAATTTTGCCTGCGGATGCAGTACTTTTAGCTTTCGGTTTCCGTGCCAGTCCAGCAGATTGGTTTGCGGGTGCAAACATTGGTTTAGATGGTTCTGGTCGTGTAGTTGCAGCTGAGAAGCAACAATACAAATTCCAAACATCAAATCCGAAAATCTTTGCGGGTGGTGATATGGTTCGTGGCTCTGACTTGGTGGTGACGGCCATTTGGGAAGGTCGTGAAGCTGCTGAAGGTATTTTGGATTATTTAGATATCTGATCGGATATTGGATTAGCTTTTTAAGCTAAGCTGAAAATATCTTAAAAGTGAATCGCTTAAATCCCCCTTTGAAAAAAGGGGGATTTTTTATTTTGCAAAGGTTTTAGGCAAAACCACTGATCATGTTGTCTCTTTTGGCTAATTGAACAAGCGCTTTTGCCATATAACAGTTGTGATTTACTTCGCATACTAAAATCCATTGTCTATTTTGACTGGATTACTCTATGAGCACCGTGGCGGCAGAAAAATCATATCAAAATCGTCCCAAAGCCATTGGCATTACAGTACGACGTTTACAATTTAATCCTCAGGCCATTCGTCGACATTATTTTGCTAATTCTCCTGTCATGTCACATTTACTTACGGCACTTTCTTCGACTTTCCCGATCGGTGAACAATTTTTTGTGCATAGCGTAAGAAATGTACGCGATAAAGTGAAAGATGAAACTCTGCAAGCGCAAATAGCAGCATTTATTGGACAAGAAGCCATGCATTCCAAAGCACACGCTGAATTCAATGCGGCTTGGCGTAGTGAGGATTATAATTTAGATCGTTTTCAGGCGTGGTTGGCGCGTAAAGATGACTATGTCAAAAATTTACATCCTAAAATTCAACTCGCGATTACCTGTGCTTTTGAGCATTTTACTGCATTACTGGGCGGTTATATTCTTAGGCATCCAGAGGTTTTGGCGACCCTAGATGAGGATGCTGCAAAACTTTGGGTTTGGCATGCCATTGAAGAAATTGAACATCGGGCGGTGGCTTTTGATGTTTACCAAGCTGTATACGGTGATGATAAAATCCGGCGTATGATTATGCGTAGTGTAACAACGGGCTTTGCCAGCTTAACGCTCTATTCTGCCACACGGTTATTTCTCCAAGATAAGAAAAAAAGTTTGCCGAAAGTGGGCGGAAATATTTTTGGATTGTACTTGCTGGGAAAAATGTTTCTGCAACTTGCTCCAGAATATTTAGCTTATTTTAAACGTGATTTTCATCCTTCTGAAATTGACTATACAAAACTGATTAGTGACTGGAAACAGCGTTTAGCAGAAGACTATCAAGTAGAAAGTTTTCAACATGAATTAAAGCCAATTTTGCTGAATTAATGAATAAAATAAAAAAGGTGAATCATGATATTCACCTTTTTTATTGACCATGTGGAATACTGAAATTAAACAGAACTTTGTCTAAATGTGTTTACAATAAAAAATATCCAAACAAATACAAAGAAATATAGAGGATATAAATTGATGAATTTCATGAAGAAAAGTTTAGTCGCTATCGCACTGGTCAGTACCTTAACATTATCGGGTTGTGGCTATAATACCTTACAGGTGAAAGACGAAGCGGTCACGGCATCGTGGTCTGAAGTACAAAACCAATATCAACGCCGCGCCGATTTAGTTCCTAATTTGGTCAATGTGGTTAAAGGCTATGCCAAACATGAAGAACAAGTCTTGACTGAAGTAACGCAAGCACGTGCCAATGTTGCAGGCTTAAAAGTGGATAAAGAAGTGCTAGAAGATCCCGCTTTATTTGAAAAATATCAACAAGCGCAGGCACAGATGACCAGTGCATTATCACGTTTAATTGCAGTGTCTGAAAACTATCCAGACTTAAAAGCCAATGAACAATTCCGTGAGTTGCAAGTTCAACTAGAAGGCACTGAAAATCGTATTGCTGTGGCACGTAATCGTTATATTACTGCTGTTCAGGACTTCAATTCCTATTCACGTCAGTTCCCGCAAGTGATGACAGCCAAAGTAATTGGTATGGAGACTAAACCGAATTTTAGTGCTGAACAAGGCGCACAAAATGCCCCGAAAGTATCCTTCGATTAAGTCTGCATGATTGAATAAGGAATGCCGATGTCTGATTTTGATCAACAACACATTTCACCCATAAGCATACTGCAAACCTTGTTATTGTGTTGCAGCATACTGATGTGTTCAGTCGCGTGGAGCGAAGCCACGACTGCGACGGATGAGAGTGCTGAAGCGGTGGTGCTCGGTAAAATTGTCAAAGATCAACAGACAGCACAAAATCAAACATCAATTCAAAAAAATACCGATACAACGCTACAACAACCGAAAATTGCCAATGATCTGGCAGAGGGCGAATCTATTCGTGGATTGCCTACACTCAATGAGCCAGTCGTTGATCAGGCAAATTTACTTTCTGCTCCTGAAAAACAAGCTTTAAGCCAGCGGATTATTAAGTTACATCAACAAGGCAAAGCGCAAATCGGTGTGGTGATTGTTCCAACGACAGGGCAGGAAGATATTTTTGATTTTGCCATGCGCATTGCGGAAAAATGGCAATTGGGTTCAGCCAAACAAGACAATGGTTTGCTCATGGCCATTGCGGTGAATGATCGGCGGATTCAAATTCTAACCGGTTATGGTTTGGAAGGGGTGTTACCCGATATTGTGGCCAGCCGTATTATTCGTAATCAAATCACGCCTTATTTTAAACAAGCCCAATATGCGCAAGGGATTGATGCTGGTTTAGCTGAAATTGAACGTATTTTAACTATGGATCCTGAAGTGGCAGCACAAGCGGCAGAGGAATTAAAAGAACGTCAAGCACAAGCTTTACACGAGCAACAAGCCAAACAGAAAACCCTAAGTACGGCATTATTTATCCTCATTGCGGGGATTGTTGGTTCTTTTGTGGTGGGTAAACGCTTAAGTGCTTCAACTGCTGCGGTTGCAGGTACAGTCGCAGGCTTGGTCAATGGTGCAGGCTTATTGACCAGTTTGTTGATTGGTGGTGGGATTTTCTTTTTATTGATTACGGCTTTAGCACAAACCATTTTTCAGCTATTTCTAGCTTCCTCTGGTGGTGGACGTGGTGGCAGAGGCGGTGGTGGTTTTGGTGGCGGCGGATATAGCGGTGGTGGCGGTGGTTTTGGCGGGGGAGGAGCATCAGGCTCATGGTAACAACAACAGATACGACAGAAATTGTCACACAGCCGAAAATTGAAGAAATCGCTCAGCCCAGCTTTAAGCGTTGGCTTAAGCATTTCTTTTTTATGCCAGCAACCAAGCGTTATTTTTCCAAACAGGATCAATATGAAATTGCACAAGCTGTACAATATGCAGAGCAGGGTCATGTTGGAGAAATACAGGTGGTGATAGAGGGCTGTATTCCATCAAATCAAGCGTATCAGCAAACTGTTCATATGCGGGCAAGACAGCTTTTTGCTGAACTGGGTGTTTGGGATACCGAGTTAAATAGCGGTGTACTGCTCTATTTAAACTTATGTGAGCAAAAAGTTGAAATTGTGATTGACCGTGGAATTCAAAAAGCGACCGAACAAGTGGTTTGGGATCAAATTTGTCAAAATATAATTCAACAATTGGCAGCGCAGCACTATAAAGAAGCCGTTATAAAGGGGGTATTTAGCATTGGAGAGGTCTTAATTGAGTTTTATACACATGTCATAGCCGATCAGCAGAATGAATTGAGTAATGAACCTATAATATTGGGCTAGAAAACAGTGTTTAAGTGACAAAAAATGTCATTTTTTTACCAAAAAAAACATTAAAACCACACTGTAACAATTTTATTTTTTTAAAGTGCTGTTTTTTCTGTTAATTTTATTATAATCACTCTTGGCATATTTAGTGCTATACATAAAATAAGCTAAATAAGTTTATAAAGCTTATAAAAATTAACAAACATTTGTGGAGAATGTTATGAACGCACAAAAGGGTTTTACTCTTATTGAATTAATGATCGTTGTAGCGATTATCGGTATTTTGGCTGCAATCGCGATTCCTGCTTATCAAAGCTACACTAAACGTGCTCACGTTTCTGAAGGTTTGAGCTTGGCGGGCGGTGCTAAAGCTGCTGTAACGGAATATGCTTCATCTCAAAATGCTTGGCCTGCAAATAATACAGCTGCTGGTTTGGCTGCAGCTGCCTCTATTAAAGGTAATGCTGTGAACTCGGTTGATGTAAGTGGTGGTCTTATTACTGTTACTTATGGTGATAAAGTTGCAGCATCTGGTCAAACTGTGACTTTACTGCTTAGTCCGAAAACTTCTTCTGGCGGTGTTAGCTGGAAATGTAAAGGAGGTTCAATTGACCCTACTTTAATTCCAACTAACTGCCGTTAATTTATAGTTAGCATAAATAACGCCTATCTTCATGATAGGCGTTATTATTTTAATGGTTTTAAAACAATGATGAAAAAGTACCTACCAATTTTAAGCCTTTATTCTGTTCTTCTTCTTTGCTTTTTAATATATTTGGTAGGACTTAAAGGTGATTTTCTATTTGATGATTATCCTAATTTAGAGCCACTAGGTACTTATGGTACTATCGATAGTTGGGATAAAGTAAGGAACTTTATTCAAAGTGGCTTTGCGGGGCCTACAGGCCGTCCCATTTCATTGGCTAGTTTTTTAATTGATGCAAATACTTGGCCTGCTTTTCCTTATTCATTTAAATATACAAATTTAATGATTCATCTGCTTAACGGGGTAATGCTTTGTTGGGCGAGCTTACTATTGTTAAGAAATTATAATTATAAAGAACAAGAAGCTATTTGGATCTCACTTGTAGCAACTGCCATTTGGTTATTGCATCCATACTTTGTTTCCACCACCTTATATGTGGTGCAGCGTATGGCACAGTTGGCAACATTATTTAGCTTGATTGGCATTATTGGTTATTTAAAAGCACGACTATTTTTATCTTATAAACCGCTAACAGCCTATTTTTATATGGCAGTGTCTATTGGTCTGTGTACAATTTTGGCAACCTATAGTAAGGAAAATGGCGCTTTGTTGCCTTTGCTTATTTTGGCTATTGAATTTTGTAATCCTAATAAAATTAATAAACCAATTTGGCAATGTAGAGCATTATTTTTATGGTTACCATCATGTGCTGTACTTTATATTATTTTTAGAGAACTAAATTTTTCAGATAACCTTTGGCCGAATCGAAATTTTAATCAGGTAGAGCGTTTATATAGCGAAGCTAAAATTGTAACTGAGTATATTTTCCATTTATTAATTCCACAAATAGAAGGAAGAGGATTATATCAGGATGGATATCTTATTTCTAAATCTATACTACAACCGATTACAACTTTATATTCAATTTTATTTTTGATTGTACTAACTTTTTCAGCATTTTTATGCAAAAAAAGATATCCATTATTTACTTTAGCAATTTTTTTCTTTTTTGCCGCACATCTAATGGAGTCAACAGTATTAGGTTTGGAATTGTATTTTGAACATCGTAACTATTTAGCTGCTATTTTTTTATTTTTACCTATAGCTAGCGCACTGTACCTTTTAAAAAATAAAATTGATATAAAACTAGTTTATATCATTGTCATTGCAATATTAAGTATTTTAAGTTTCTTTACTTATCAGCGAGCTAAGTTATGGGGAGATACTGAGCAATTGCTATTGTATTGGGCAAAAAATACACCTAACTCACCACGAGCACAAAGTACAATTGCTCGACAATTAGTAGAGCAGGGGAAAGTTTCAGAATCCAATAATTATTTGGAACAAATGCTTAAGTATATGCCTGATAGTTCCTTGTTGAATATGCAATTATTATTGCAAAAGGTTTCCTATCGTTTGGCAATAGAACAAGACTTTGAAAATACGATGCATAGACTGGCTGTACAGCCTTTCGATGCGCAAGCATTACAAGGGCTTCGTATTTTAGCTGAAGGTGTTATAGATAATGAGCAGCAATGCATTGCCTATTGTCAATTAACTTTGAATTTAATTGAGAGATTAGATATAGATACGCGCTATAATCAGATATCTGTATTTTGGCGTTTATCCCCTTATCTCAAAGCAAGAATATATTTGGCAATGCATAATGACACACAGGCATTAGTGTACTATCAAGAGGCTATTAAACGATATAATGACGCGGAAGCAGGTTTGATGATGGTTGCAGAGGTAGGAACATATGGTTCTTCATCTGACGCACTTATATTGCTTAATCAAGTTGAGCAAACTTATAGACAGCAAGATGTCTCAAAATTAAGACGCAGTAAGGTAGAATACGACATGGAAATCCCTAGATTAAAAAAAATATTCGAAGATAGAATAAAAAAAGGAATTTAAGGGATATGAGCTTGAATATCAGTGTTGTATTACCTGCCAAAAATGAATCAGGTGCAATCGGTCAAACCATTGCACAAATTCAACAACTGCAACTGGCTCATGAAATTATTGTTGTGAATGATGGCTCAACTGATAATACCAAACAAGTTGCAGAAGCAGCAGGTGCTAAAGTAGTTACTCACCCCTACTCTAAAGGGAATGGTGCAGCGATTAAAACTGGGGCCCGTTCAGCAACAGGCGATGTCATTATTTTTATGGATGCCGATGGGCAGCATGACCCGCAGGATATTCCTCGTTTGTTGGAAAAAATCGAGCAAGGTTATGATTTGGTTGTGGGTGCAAGACAGAAAGGTTCTCAAGCCAGTATTGGGCGTGGGGTTGCCAATGCACTCTATAACAACCTCGCCACCTACATGACTGAGCAAAAAGTCGAAGACTTAACTTCAGGCTTTCGTGCGGTACGTGCCGATAAATTTCGGGAATTTCTATATTTATTGCCGAATGGGTTTTCCTACCCAACCACAAGTACTATGGCATTTTTTCGGGCAGGTTATTCAGTGACTTATATTCCAATACATGCAGCAAAGCGCATAGGAAAGAGTCATATTCAACCCATTAAAGATGGGGTGCGATTTTTCTTGATTATTTTTAAAATTGCCACCTTATTTTCACCGTTGAAAATGTTTTTACCTATTGCCGTTGTACTGTTTTTAATGGCAACGGGTTGGTACGGCTATACCCTTTATGAATTTCATCGTTTTACCAATATGAGTGCTTTACTCTATACGGGAAGTGTTATGATTTTTTTAATGGGTTTAATTTCAGAGCAAATTACTGCTCTTATGTATAAAGAAAAGTAGATTACAACGTGTTAAATAGTTTGAAACAGCTTTGGCAAATTTTGTCACCACTCGACAAACGTAAGGTCATTTATGTCCTTATTTTAGTGATGGGCATGGCGCTTATAGAGTCTGCGGGTGTGATTTCGATTATGCCTTTTCTGGCTGTTTTATCAAATCCAGAAGTTGTCGAGTCAAATCATTCTTTAAAATTAATTTATGACTTTACAGGCGCGATAAGCAAACAAAATTTTATTGTTTATTTGGGTTTCTTATCTTTAGGCATTGTTATATTTTCAACCATTTTTAAAATAATTACGCAATATGCAGTGAATAGATTTGCCAGTTTACAGCGACATTACTTTGCTACTCGCTTACTTAAAATTTATTTACAGCAGAACTATGAATTTTTTATTCAGCGAAACAGTGCAACTTTGGTCAAAAATATTTTATCAGAAGTTGATCAACTGATTTGGACCATGATATTACCCGCTTTGACACTTATGTCCTACGGAGTCGTATTGTTGTCAATGGTTGGTATTTTACTGTTGTATGATCCATTGATGGCAATAGCTACAGCAGCTGTACTCGGAATATTTTACTGCGTGATTTATATGTTGGTACGGAAAAAACTGACAGAGATTGGGCAGGAATTTACTCAAGCCAATAAAGAACGTTATCAAACATGTCAGGAAGCCTTGGCAGGTATAAAAGATGTGATGATTAATAATGCTAAACACGGCTATATTGAACAGTTTGAACAATCTTCACGAGTTTTTGCCAGACATATCGCAACACGTGATACTTTGGGGCAAGTTCCACTCAATATTATTGAAACCGTAGGTTATGGCTGCTTAATTGGTTTAGCCATGATTTTAGTCGTTTCAGGTAAAGAGGTATCACATATTTTACCTGTGCTTGGTTTATATGGCTTTGCAGCGTATCGAATGCTGCCTGCTGCGCAAAATATGTATCGCTCTATTTCTCAAATTAAGTTTTCAGAGCAGGTTTTATCTATACTTAAACCAGAGTTTGCCTTAGAAAATACTGAGCATATAGACAGTTTGAAGTCAGATATTCAAAAACTGAAATTTGAGAATTCTATACGATTAGAAAATATTTTCTTCGCTTATCCAAATAGGCTTGAGCAACCCATCCTTAATGACTTTAGCCTTGAAATTAAAAAAAATTCTAGCTTAGGAGTTATAGGAAAAAGTGGTAGTGGAAAGAGTACCCTCATGGATATTATGCTGGGTTTACTTACACCACAACGAGGTGAAATTTATATAGATGATGTCGCACTAACACAGCACAATATAAATACATGGCGAGATTTGGTTGGATATGTTCCTCAATTTATTTATTTGGCAGATAAAAGTATTGCTGAAAATATTGCTTTTGGCATTCCTTCAACACAGATTGATTTCAAACAAGTGGAACGTGTAGCCAAACTAGCTCAAATAGATGATTTTATTCAACATCAATTACCTTTAGGCTATCATACGATTGTTGGTGAACGTGGCGTGATGCTCTCTGGTGGACAACGGCAGCGTATTGGGATTGCTCGGGCATTATATAAAAATCCGCAGGTTTTATTTATGGACGAAGCCACCAGTGCTTTGGATACTGAAACTGAATGTGCGGTAAATAAGGTTATTCATGAGTTGAAATATATGTTAACAGTTATCACTATTTCTCATAATGAGTCGTTGATTAAAAATTATGATGCTATGTTGAATATTAGAGCAGGTTTTAATAGTTAATGAATAAAGTTACTCGAAATTTTAAAAATAAATTCAAATATGAATTCTATACCCTTGTGACTGATTTTAATGAATATAAAGAAATGGTAAACAGTGCTAAAATTTTTGGTTTTGATAATGAT
Source organism: Acinetobacter kyonggiensis (assembly GCF_900107285.1). GTDB lineage: Bacteria > Pseudomonadota > Gammaproteobacteria > Pseudomonadales > Moraxellaceae > Acinetobacter > Acinetobacter kyonggiensis. Next base: position 81,670 of record NZ_FNPK01000008.1, read on the forward strand.
GTAAATTTCAATTATTTTGATAATACAGTATTAAATGAATTTGATGGTTTTGATGCAATAAATTATTCTATTAAAAATAGCCAATCAAAATATATTGTTGTTTGTCATCAAGATATAGTCTTTAAATTTGATGATAGAGAAAAATTAGATTTTGTATTGGAAAACTTGGATATTGTAGATCCTAATTGGGGTGTGGCTGGTAATGCAGGTTTAAATGAATTCGGTGAATTAGGGATTTGTATTACAGATCCAAATGGTTATGTAAGACAAGTAAAAAAAGAGTTCCCTTTTTTAGTCGGTTACTTAGATGAAAATTTTATTATCATAAATAATTCTAAAAATTTAGCTTGTAGCATTGACCTTGGTGGATTTCATTTTTATGGTTTAGATTTATGTCAAAATGCAAATTCACTTGGATTGAAATGCTATGTTATTGATTTTCATATTTTCCATAAAAGTATTGGGAATGTAAATAAAGCATACATAGATCTGAAGAAAAAATTCATAAATAAAATACAAAATAATAAAAAATCTAAGTTCTATTATACAACTACAACTAAATTTTTTGTATCTAGCTTCAAGATTTTAAATTTATTGATGAATTTCAAAAATATAATAATTAACTATAGTGTTTTTTTATTAAAATTAATAAGAGATATGCGTGGATAAAAAAGTGTGTTTTTTAGTTGTTATATATGGGAAGGATTTTTGGGATTCTAGTACTTTTTTATCTTTAGAAAAATATTCAAAATATAAAGAGATTGAAGTTTATATTCATAACAATGGTCCAAACTCTTTGATTAATTCATTTAATTCAAATTCTGAACGATTTTATAATTTTAAAAAAATATCTTTTTTTGAAAATCTAAATAATCAATCATTAAGTTCGATTTATAATTTTTTTATAGATAAAACGATGTTGTATGACCGAAGAGTTATTCTAGATGATGATACTGTTTTAAATGATTCTTTTATTAGTAAAATTTTTGATCTTGCTTATTATGATTTAGAGCTTCCTAAAATTTTTGAGATTACAAATAATAAGCAGTACTTCCCATTATTGAGTAATGAAATATTGTTGTATGAGCGTGATATTTCAGATATTGGTGGAGGAGTTATTTTAAGTGCGGGTTCAGGTCTTGTTATTTCTAAGAAGATAGTGGATATATTTGTGCAGGAAAAGTTGAGTTTATTTGATCAAAATTTTTTTTTATATGGTGTTGATTATAGTTTTTTTTTAAGGCTGTATAAAATACAAAAGAAGAAAAAATATAAATTAATTATTCATTCTGAATCTACTATATTACATAATATGTCTCAAAATCAAAAAATAGAGTCATGGCGACAATTTGAGTTACATATAAATGATATATTGCTATTTAGGCACTACCCTAGTTTTTTAACTTTTGTTAAATTTGTTAAATTGATTTTTGTAAAAATACAAAAAATACAAATTTTTTCTTTATTAAATTTAATTTTAATTCTAGTAATAGGGAGACATCCAAAAGTTAATCATGAAAATTAATATTGTTGTAGTAACATTTAATAGGAAGAATTTGTTAGAAAAGTGCATAACTGGCCTTTTAAATCAAATATATGAGTTTGAAAATATTATAGTGATTAATAACGCTTCTACCGATGGGACAGAGGAGTATATTAGGCATGAAGGTTTACTAATCAATGAAAAAATAATCTGGTTAAACTTACCTGAAAATATTGGTGGTGCTGGTGGTTTTTCCGCAGGAATGCAATGTGCTTTTGAACATGGTGCAGATTATGTCTGGATGATGGATGATGATGCGATGCCTCATCCAACTGCGCTTGAGGAGTTGATGAAATATGCCACACCACAACATATTTATGCTTCTTTAGCAATACAAGACCAGCAAACTTCTTGGGAGATGACGGTCAAACAAGGGGATATTTGGTTGTCAACACATAACCCAAACGATATTTTAGAAAAAATGGAAGTTCGTTCTTTACCATTCTTAGGCTTTCTAATTCATCGAAATTTAGTGGAAAAAATTGGTTTACCTGAAGCAAACTTCTTTATTGCTGCTGATGATACTGAATATTGTTTAAGAGCAAAGCAGGCTGGCAGTAAACTATATTTAGCTGGTAAAAGTAGAATCGAACATCCTAAAGCCGTTCACAAAGAATATAAGATTTTAGGAAAAAAAATTAACTATGTGTCTTTACCTCCGTGGAAACGGTATTACGATACACGTAATCGAATTTTTATTGCCAAAAAATACTTTGGTTTTAAGCTTTATTCACAAACGCTACCAAGTATTTTATTTCGATTTTTTATTTCATTAGTCACTGAACAAAAGAAATATCAACAACTTAAAGCCTATTTTTTTGGGGTGTATGATGGCTTTTCATCTAAAGGTGGCAAACGTCATGAGCAAAGAGGGATCTTTTAAAAAAATGCAAGTTTTAATAATTGGCGCTGGCTTCGCAGGTTCAGTGGTTGCTCGTGAGCTAGCAGAAGCTGAGCATCAAATTCTGGTTGTGGATAGACGTAATCATATTGCTGGCAATGCTTGCGATGTCAAAGATTCTCATGACATTCTGATTCATCAATATGGCCCGCATATCTTCCATACCAATAGTGAACGAATCTTTAACTATTTATCCCAGTTTACCGAATGGCGACCTTATGAACATCGGGTGCGTGGCGTGGTCGATGGCAAAGAATATCCATTTCCCATCAATCGAGATACCCTCAATCAACTCTATGATTTAGACCTTGATGAACAAGGTGCAGCAGATTTTTTTGAAAAAGTCCGAGAGCCTAAAGCGCAAGTCAAAAGCAGTGAAGATGTGGTGTTAAATAGCGTTGGGCGTGATTTATACGAAAAATTCTTTTTAAATTATACAAAAAAACAATGGGGCTTAGACCCATCCGAGCTTAAAGCAGGCGTAGCAGCAAGGATTCCCACCCGTACAAATAGCGACGACCGTTATTTTACTGATACTTATCAAGCGATGCCGTCAGATGGCTATACTGCGATGTTTGAGAATATCCTCAAGCATCCTAATATTCAGGTACAATTGGCTACAGACTATAAAGATTGGCTCAAACAAGACAGGCAATATGACCACGTCGTCTATACAGGGTGTATTGATGAATTTTACGATTGCAGATTCGGTAAATTGCCCTATCGTTCCTTACGCTTTGAGCATCAACACCTTGCAGATACAGAACACTATCAAAGCGTTGGTACGGTAAACTACCCGAATGACTTTGATTTTACCCGTATTACCGAGTTTAAGCATTTAACAGGACAGCAACACCCTGTCACCTCTATTGTTCGAGAATATCCAACCGCAGAAGGTGAGCCCTACTATCCAATCCCTCGCGATGAAAACGAAGTGTTGTTTAAAAAATACAAGGCATTGGCTGATGAGGAAAAAAATGTAACTTTTGTCGGTCGCTTGGCAGAATATCGCTACTATAATATGGATCAAGTGGTGGGCGCAGCGTTAAATGCAGTCGATAAAATCTTGGAGAAAAAATAATTGAAAATCGCATTCTTGTGTAAACGACAATATATGTCTAAAGATGTTATTTTGGATAAATATGCTCGTTTATATGAGATTCCGAATCAACTTGCTTTATTAGGACATCAAGTTGAATGCTTTTGTTTAAGTTATCAATCTCATGATGAAGGGGCTTGGGATGAATCGGATGAGCATAAACAGTTCATTTGGCATTCCAAAAGCTATCAAGGAATAAAAAAAGCAGGTGTATTGAGCTACCCATTTCTGCTGCTACAACAATTAAAACAGTTTCAGCCTGACATTATTATCGCAGCATCGGATATTCCACATATCGTATGGGGAATATGGTGTGCTAGAAAGCTAAATAAGCCTTTTGTGGCAGATTTATATGATAACTTTGAAGGTTTTGGGCAAGCCAAGATTCCTTTTTTTAAATCTTTACTCCGTTATGCAGTACGCCAAGCACAATTGGTAATGACCACCAGCCAGCCTTTGGCGGATTTGGTATGCCAAGATTATCGGGCACAAGGTCAGGTGCTTTCGCTGCCAAGCACCGTAGATCTGCAAACCTTTGGTCATAGAAATAAATCAGATGCTCAGAAGCAACTTGGCTTACTGCCCAATATACAATATATCGGCACTGCTGGCGGTTTGTATAAAGACAAAGGTGTAGAGGTGATTTATAACGCTTGGGAACAGATAAAGAATGAGATGCCCAATGTGCATTTAGTCCTTGCAGGTCCATTTCAACAAGACTACCCACCTCCTGCGGGAGAACGAGTTCATTATTTAGGTGTTTTACCGCATCATGAAATTGCCACGTTGTTCCAAGCCTTAGATGTAGGCATTATTTCTATCTTGGATACACCGTTTGGTCGGTATTGCTTTCCACAAAAAGCCTATGAAATGTTGGCGTGTCATCTACCTGTTGTGGTGGCGAATATTGGTGAAATGAATTATTTGTTCTCCAATACGCCACAGGCTTTATTCGAAGCAGGCAACGCACAAGATTTAGCGGCAAAATTACAACAGCAACTCAATCACCCAGCCCATGCTCAAGTTGCAATCAAAGACTGGGAAACGATTATCAAAGGGATTGAACCTGTGATTGCCTCACTAAAAGTTCACATTAAGAGTTAAGCTTGAGTGGATGGTTTTGTACTTTTAGCTAAAATATTAGCATAGGCATTCGCCACACTCTCCCAATCAATGTGTCCAAGGGCATTTTGTCGAATACGCATAGCGCGTTTGGCTGCAATCATGGGTTCATCCAACGCTTTTAGAATAGCATTGACTAGCTCTTGGGGGTGATGTGGATTTACTGCAACTGCTGTTATATCCTCACCCAACAAATCTTCAATTCCAGCCACATGACCGACCACAGCAGGACAACCACAACCAATTGCTTCCATAAGCGCAACGGGTAATCCCTCCTGATCACCATTATCTGCCCGTACAAATGGCGCAACAAACAATGTCGCTTGATGATACATTTCAGGTAGCTTATCTTGTGATAGAGCACCTAAAAAATTGACATTTTTTTCAAGATTTAGCTGAGTGACTTGTTTTTTTAAAGCGGATTCTTCTGGTCCAAATCCTACAATGCTTAAACGCAATTCAGGTCGTTCTCTCACTAAAATGGCTAAGGCATCTAACAAATAATTTAACCCTTTTTTAGGCACGAGTCGCCCCACAAAAAGTAGTTCATTTTGATGGCGTTGCATATCAGAATTAGGCGTGAAGCGATGTTGTAAATCTACTCCCATTGGAATCACTTCAAGAATTTTGGGTTGTATCGACATTTGCTCTAAATAGTCTTTCATTGCCTGACTAACCACAGTCATTGTCGTGGCGTTTTCAGCGACGTGCTTTTTAATTTTTGTTAAGGCATGACCTTGTAGCCCAAATAAATCACCACCATGAGAAGTCACCACATAGGGGATTTTGAATTGTTTACAAAAAGTATGTGCAATCCAACCTTGTGGGATAAGCCAGTGCGCATGAATGGCATCAACTTTTTGTGTACTCAGAATTTTTTTTACTGCAAAATATTGGCACATCAGAAAACTGGGGACGAGTAGCCATTTCCACCAAAATGTTTTTAAGTTATTAACAATTCCCCCATTATTAACCAAAGATTGCAGCTTCTTAGGCGCATATTGATAGCGAATAACATTGACCTCATCAAGTGTCCCATTGGGTTCTGCATCTACAGAATCTGGTACAAGTGCGATAACATTAAATTGTAAGGTTAGTCTTTTACATAGTTCATGTATAAATCCTGGTTCGTGATCTCCTGCCCAACGTGGATAAGTTGATGCTAAAACTAATATTGTTTTTTTTTGAGTCATAGTGAAAAGCCTAAAAGAGCAAATAAAAGTATTGTGTTTCCGAAAATGATCTTTTACGAGTTTTATTTTCTCGTATTTGTGTTTAACCATATGGATTCAGTATCATTGTAGTAGAACGAAAAAAACATGGAAGTACTGTAGTTTGACAAATAGTGACATAATTTAATAGATTTTTCACTTTGTCTTTTAGGCAAGTTATTGATTTTTTTATTTTAAATTTTTGGCATGATTTTTGACTATATTTAAACTATTAGGTTGAGAAAAAGAAAATGCAAAAAGGCTTTACATTAATTGAACTGATGATAGTAGTTGCGATTATTGGAATTCTAGCTGCTATAGCAATCCCAGCATATCAAAACTATATGACTCGTACACAAGTGTCTGAAGCGCTTAATATGGCAAGTGCTTATAAAGGTGAGTTAATTGCTAAATATGGTGAAAGTGGTACTTGTCCAACAGTCGTGACAGACTTAGGAGTGGATTCATTTGGCGCGATTAATTCAAAATATGTGCATAGCATCGGTTTAAATTCAACATATTCTGGAGCTGTTTGTGCTTTTGAATTTACATTTAATACCGTAGGTATGAGTAGTGGTGTCGCAGGGAAAAAACTAATTTTTGCTATGATGCACTATACTGGTAATGGCTCTGCACGCTGGGAGTGTACTTCAACTGAAATTAGACAACTTTATTTGCCATCTGTGTGTAGAGGTATTTAGCTTATCTACTTGTATTAAGCTGATACTAATCACATTAGGTTATGATTTTTTATTATCATAGGCCCATTCTATTTTCACTGATTTAATCATGAAATTCTTTTTATTACTTTTAGCCAGTGTATTCATTGCCCTTGCGTGGCTTTTGCCTATCCATTACCGCCCTTGGGTAACGTATACAGGTGAGCTGTTTGCCTTTTTATCGCTGTTTGCTCTTGCTGCCATTTATTTAAAAGACAAAATTAAATTACCTGTAATCAGTCTGCCTTTATTGTTTTTGGCTGGCGTGCCTTTATTGCAATATTTCTGTGGTGAACTCTTCTTTTTTGACAAAGCCTTACTCTGTTCTCTCTTTGTTTTAGGATTTTGGCTTTGCAGCGTGTTGGGATATAACCTGACCCAAAACCAACTCGATAGAGAAGAGATTTTTATTGGCTTTAGCACAGTTGTACTCTTGTCAGGAACATTGACAGGCATCATTGCGATTTGCCAGTGGTTAACCCTAGATGCCCATATTCCGGGCATGGTGAATATGCAGAATGCTGTTCGCCCCTACGCAAACTTTGCTCAACCGAATAACATGGCGACATTTTTGATCATGTCATTACTCGGTTGCATATATTTATATGAAAAACAGAAAATAAAAACGTGGGTTCTTAGTCTTTGTACCTTTATTTTGATTTTTGCGGTGGCGCTGAGTCAGTCGCGGACTTCTTGGGTCGCGTGCTTATGTATTCTTGTTTACGGCGCTTATCAGCAGTATAAGGGGCTGATCACACTTAAGTGGTATTACACGCTTGCATGGCTTGCACTCTTTATTGGTTTAATTGCATTATTACCGATTGCTACGCAATGGATTGGACAAGTCACAGATTTGGATATCGCTCAAACCAAAACGGTTGCTGAGCGCGCAACAGGGGATATGTCGAGATTAGCCATTTGGCAGCAAATGCTGCATGCTATTTTAGATCGCCCTTGGTGGGGCTATGGTTGGAATCAAACCAGTGTTGCTTATACTTTGGTGAGTGATCATTTCCAGGGACCCGTCTGGATTCGTAGCGCACATAATTTTATTCTTGATTTTGTGCTGTGGAATGGTTTGCTAATAGGGATTCCATTTTTGGCATACTTTGGCTACTGGGGTTATTTGCTAAATAAGCATGTCAATTCAGTGGAATCCGTGATTGGTCTTTTAATGATTGGCGCGGTGCTGGTGCATGCCATGCTCGAATTCCCGCAATATTATGCTTATTTCTTGCTTCCTGTGGGTTTTATTCTAGGGCTAGTGCAATCACAACAATCCAATATCAAGACCATTACGCTTTCACCGAATTATATGCGAGTGCTTTATGTTGTGTCGCTGTTGTTATTGGGATTGATTATTCGAGATTATTCGGTTGCTGCTGCAAAGCTAAATCAATCGATACGTTATGAAAAAACACCGGAAAAAATAACCAATCAAAAACCCATTTATTTACTTGAAGAGTTTGACCGACGGATTGAATGGATTCGTATGAGTCCATATACCAAACGCAATGAGCAAGAGTTGCACGAAATTCGAGAAATGGTTTTAAACTATCCGACCAAATACGATCTGATTAAATATGCCAAAGTACTGGCTTTTAATGGTCATGAAAAAGAAGCCAAACATCAGCTTTGGTTACTGAAAAAATTAGGAAAAATGGATCTAGATTATGCTTCACTAGCACAGCCCATTTCTAAAAAGTAAAACACCAATTGTAAAACAGCCAGTCAATTGACTGGCTGTTTTTTGGGTTAAATTTGGCTTTGAATATAATTTTCAATGCCTACTTTTTCAGCTAAATCGAGCTGAGTTGTGGTCCAGTCCCAGTAAGCTTCTTCTTTTTCTAAAATTTCTTGTACAAGGTCACGGGTCACATAATCCATTTCCTGCTCAGCTAAGCTGACAGCTTTTTGTAGCGCTTCAATATTTTCTTTGACCTTACGCACATCACAATTGAGCACTTCAATGGTGTGTTGGCCAATATACAACTTACCTAAATGTTGTAAATTTGGTAAGCCTTCTAAAAATAAAATACGTTCAATAATTTTATCCGCATGTTTCATTTGCTGAATCGATTCTTTGTATTCCGCAGAACCCAGTTGTTCAATTCCCCAGTCATTAAACATACGTGAATGGAGAAAATATTGGTTAATAGCGGTTAAATGGTGGAACAGCACCTGATTTAACTGATTAATTACATCGCGATTGCCTTTCATGGGAAATACTCCATCAACAATTTCTGCCTTAACCATTTGTCAGGCAATCAAAAATTATTATTGTAATTATTTTAAACAAGAACAGAAAAAATGGCGAGTAATTTATAGAACGGCAAATGAAAATCGCAATCAAGAGCAATTGATGCTTAAGTTTTGATGAGAAAAAACCCGCTTAGAGTCATAAGCGGGGGAGGAGTGATCTTTCGATCATCAAAACAGTATAATTATAAGAATAGAGATTTAAGCCGCATAAGACAGGCGGGCAGCCAGATCTGATAGTTCATCACTAATGATTGCGCGAGCTTCTGGCGCGCAGCGACCACAGCATGTTCCTAGATCAAGTAAATCACGAATTTCACGATAGCTTTCAGCACCATTTGCTACGGCATCTTTAATATCTTGATCTGTAATACCACGACATAAACAAACGTACATTTGAGACTGGCCATAAGAGTGAAATGGGATAAGTGATATTATTGATAATTGTTATCGTTTGTCAATGTATTTCATTTGAAATGACATTCATTTTAATTGGATTTTTGAATGAAAAAACACCACTTTATTGGTGGTGTTTGATAAAAATATTTAACTATTTGATTTTTAGTTATTAATAATAACAATACCATCCATTTCGACTAAAGCACCTTTGGGTAAGCTTGCAACGCCTAATGCTGCACGTGCAGGGTAAGGTTGTGCAAAGTATTCACCCATAATCTGATTCACTAGCTGGAAGTGTGAAAGATCAGTCATGAAAATGTTGAGTTTGGCGATATCTGCTAGCGAACCGCCTGCTGCTTCACAGACTGCTTTTAAATTATCAAATACGCGACGAATTTGTGCCTCAATTCCTTCAACCAATTCCATACTGTAAGGGTCTAAACCAATTTGACCTGAAAGGTACAGCGTATTTCCCACTAAAATTGCTTGAGAATAAGTACCAATTGCTGCAGGTGCATTTTCAGTATGAATGACTTGGCGGGACATTGATTTCTCCTTATATTGTCTAAAAACATCATAGCGCATATCCATGAATTAGGGGGATATGATTGAATTAACTTGCTTTTGATGCTTCTGAAATATTAATCGGTTGGGCTAAGCGGGTAATACGTGGAAAGCCAAAATGCATGCGTAAATCACGAATGATTTGTGCAATTTGCTTACGATTGTGTACCACAATGTTGACGTAAGTTTTGTCTTCGTGGCTGTGTACCATTTCTACACCAGTTTTTTCTTTACGGCATTGATAGATGAGGTCAGAGATTTGTTCATCATTCATGACCATATCAATACTTAAGTAGGCTGTAAAACTAATATCATTGGCGTCATCTGACGTCCAATGTAAAGGCATGATGTTTTCTGGATGCAAATGTTGTTCGTGCAAAAGATTATGACAACGTGCACGATGTACAATTAAGCCACGACGGGATAAATGCCCTTGAATCGGGTCGCCGAGTACAGGATTACAGCAATGTGCATATTTAACATCCACGCCTTCCGTGCCCTGAATTAGACGAGTGGACGCTTGAGAATCGATGTTTTGACCTTGTGCAAAGAGATGATTTGCAACCAATTGAGGCAGTAAGTCACCCACGGCAATTTGTTCAAAGAGTTGCTCTTGAGATTCAATATGCCGCCATTGCAGGATATCCAACCAATCAGCATCGGTTAAATCTGTGATTGAGCGATTAAAGAGCTTTAGGGCACGGTTTAATGCCTGTTGACCAACCAATTGCTGCTCTTCAATATCTTGATCACGCAAAATATTTTGAATCGCACGTCGTGCTTTTTGGGTGTTAATAAAGCTGAGCCAATCTGGATTGGGTGTTGCTAAAACATCAGTAATAATTTCAATTACTTGTCCACTAACCAAAGGTGTGGAAAGTGGCTTGATTTCGCCATTTATTTTTGCGCCCACAGCATGGTTGCCTAAAAATAGACTGGCTGAATAAGCAAAATCAACGATTGTGGCACCTTGCGGAAGTTCGTGTAAATGACCGTGTGGGGTATAGACCCAAATTTTTTCTTGATGTAAATAATCTAAAAGATCGCTAAAGGTGGTTTTTGCGCAAGCGCCATCAATCAGGACATTGAGGTTTTGCATCGAGGCTTGAATGGCTGAACGACACGCTTGAGGTGCATTTTCGCCTAAAATCACACCGAAACGGGCTGCTTTACGCATCAGTTCAGTTTGAATGGTCAGTGATAAAGTGGTTTTTTCACCTTTTAAACGCATCAGTAACGATTGATTGCCACCAGGCAGTGGGCGACGAATATGATCTTCATAATGTAAAATTTGGAAATTTTCACGCAAAATTTCTGCTAAACGGTCACAGTCAGCAATGCTCTGTAAAATGATTTCAAACGCATGACTATGTGTAAGTTCCTGTAAATCAATATCATTTTTGACAAAGTGACGCAGTAATTCAATATTGTTATTTTTCTTTTTAATACGACCAGAGATTTGATGTTGTTGTAGCAATTCAGTCAGATTTTTTTCCCAAAGACTTTGATATTCACAGCGTTTAGGTTTGGTTTGTAATAATGCTTCTTGCACATTATTGAACATATCTAAATCAAGATTTTGATAGCACAGATGTTCTAAGTTATCCGCCATTTCATTCATGCCGACGATACGTGCCATCGGAACAAAAATATCAGAGGTTTCTTGTGCGATACGCATACGTTTATCTGGACGTAATGAGCCCAAAGTGGTCATGTTGTGATAACGGTCTGCAAGCTTAATAATAATGACACGAGGGTCTTGTAGCGTTGCTTGCAGGATTTTACGGAACGAGGCGGCCTTATTGTATTCTTTATCGCTGGAATGGCTAAGTTTAGTCACACCATCGACCAATTCGGCCACGGTGCGACCAAATTTTTCAGCAATATCATCTTTGTTGAATTCAGTATCTTCGATCACATCATGTAACAGTGCAGCCATGAGGGTTTCGGCATCTAAGCGCATATGCGAAAGAATACTACTGACTGCAATCGGGTGTAAAATATAAGGTTCACCACTCTTACGCGTCACGCCATCATGTGCAAGATCTGCATAATCGCAGGCCGCAAGCACGCGCTCGACATCGCTTGCATCTAGGTAAGCGTCGATAATGATTTTGAGCTGTTGTCTGGCTTGGCTGACCTGTGGGCCTGGCATATAACACCTTTACTACTTAAGTTTCTACAATTTAAATCGCTAGACCTTTAATGAAAAACATATTGCATGACTTGTCAAATTTTTCATTCAAAAAAAAGCAAAAAGATACCTTTGAAATAACGTATCTTTATACTTATGTTATAACGGTTATTGAGCAAATATAAAAGTTATCCAATAAAAAAAGCCTAGTTAAAAACTAGGCTTTTTCAAGATTTTTTTTCTTATTGGAAAGAAAAGCCATCTAAATTCAGATTGTTTGCAGAAAGTGCAAGGTCAAGACTCGAAGTTTGATAGTCTTGATCACGTTGTTTCAAAATATCTTTCGACACATGACCAGCAGCAATTTCACGTAAAGCAACTACAGTCGGTTTGTCGTTATCCCACTCTACAGTTGGTTCGATACCTTGACGTGCCAATTGACGCGCGCGCTTGCTTGCCACTAGTACAAGCTCAAAGCGGTTGTCTACATGGTCTAAACAATCTTCAACGGTTACGCGTGCCATAAGAATTCTCGTTTGAATATTAAATTTGAACAGACTGAGCAGTATAAAAGGCTTTGACTGTAGACTCAAGTTTTAATCACGATTCAATCGGCGTTATTAATTTTTGAATCAATTCTTGATGACGATTGGCTTGTTGTGACAAACGCAAACGATTGGCAATAATCACCGATTCTAAGTCGTGTAATGCCTTATTAAAGTCATCATTAATAATCAGATAGTCAAAGTTGAGATATTGTTGCATATCTTCAACCGCGCAGCTTAAACGGTGTTCAATTACTTCGACAGAGTCGGTGCCCCGATTAGACAAGCGTTGACGCAAATCAAATTGGCTTGGTGGTAAAATGAAAATTTGTTGAGATTCAGGGAAAAGTTTACGAACTTGTTCTGCACCTTGCCAATCAATTTCAAGTAACACATCATGACCTTTAGCCAATTGTTGTTTTACCGTGGCTTGAGCTGTACCGTAATAGTTACCAAATACTTCAGCATATTCAATAAAACCGCCTTGCTGAACTAAAGCAAGGAAATCTTCTTTTTGAGAAAAATGATAATGCACACCGTCGAGTTCACCCGGGCGTTGACCACGAGTTGTGTGTGAGACAGAAACGTGTAAATTGTTCACACGCTCAAGTAGGGCTTTAACCAGAGATGTTTTGCCTGTTCCAGATGCAGCAGAAACGACAAACAAGAGACCCGACATGATATTTTTCCTGATATGATAAAATATCTTCTCTATTTTAGAGCAGACTATCGTCAAACTAAAGAGCTGATCGTAGTTTGTTTGCATTTATTTCAAATTATTCAGTTTAAATTCGAGTGAGCATTGAGGGTCTTATGGAAATTGTATTGGCCAATCCACGTGGTTTTTGTGCAGGTGTCGACCGTGCAATTGCGATCGTTAATCGTGCACTTGAGTGTTTTAATCCGCCCATTTATGTGCGCCATGAAGTCGTACACAATAAATTTGTGGTGGATGATTTACGTCAGCGTGGGGCGATTTTTGTTGATGAGCTGGATGAAGTTCCAGATGACAATATTGTGATTTTTAGTGCACACGGTGTGTCTAAAGCTGTGCAAATTGAGGCTGAACGTCGCGGTTTAAAAGTATTTGATGCAACTTGTCCCTTAGTGACCAAAGTACATATTGAAGTGACGAAATATGCCCGTGAAGGGACAGAAGCGATTCTAATTGGTCATGAAGGTCACCCAGAAGTTGAAGGCACCATGGGGCAATATGACAAAAAAAATGGTGGGGAAATTTATTTGGTCGAAGATGAAGCGGATGTCGCTGCATTAACCGTTAAAGATCCAGAGAAAGTGGCTTTTGTAACCCAAACCACCTTGTCCATTGATGATACAGCCAAAGTGATTGATGCTTTACGGACTAAATTTCCACATATTCAAGGGCCACGTAAAGATGATATTTGCTATGCCACGCAAAACCGCCAAGATGCTGTGCGTGATTTAGCCAATCAATGTGATGTGGTTTTAGTGGTGGGTTCGCCAAACTCATCAAATTCAAATCGCTTACGTGAATTGGCTGAACGTATGGGCAAGCAGGCTTATTTGGTCGATAATGCGGATCAACTGGATCAATCATGGTTTAATGAAACGACTAAAATTGGGGTCACTGCTGGCGCATCTGCCCCAGAAATTTTAATCAAACAAGTCATACAACGTTTACAAGATTGGGGTGCTAAAGCACCAGAAGAACTAGCAGGGCGTGAAGAAAATATTACCTTTAGTTTGCCGAAAGAGTTACGTATCTCTGTAATTCAGGCATAACTGTTAAAGAAGTAACATTCTCTTTAAATTCTTAATTTGACAGGTAATTGTATTTTGGCAATTATCTGTTTTTTTATGCCTTTTATCCTTTATGTGTTTAGTTTGTAATTAAGTTAGGTATTATTTTTAATAGGGTAAAATTTTGTTATCTGGGGGGGGAGTATGCAGCAAACAAAAAAAAATCAAGGGTTCACCTTAATTGAGTTGATGGTGACCGTTGCAATAATGGCGATTATTGCAACGATGGCTGCACCTTCTTTTGGGGATATGCTGACTAAGCAAAATCTTAAAACAACGACTTACAATATGAGAGATACATTAAAAGAAGCGAGAAGCCGAGCAATGTTGAATCGAAATGAAACAATAGTTTGTACTTCAATGAATAAGTCAGCTGTTGTGGTAACAGAAGCGGGATGCGGTGCGGTATTAACGAATTATTCAACAACGATGAAAGAGTCACTTAAAAAAGATAGTGTTTTTATTGTAAATGTTGATAAAAAAGTAAATTTAAAAACTACCTCCGATGATAGTTTTGTTTTTTCTCCTAGAGGAAATTTAGATAGTTCCAAGGAAATTACTTTTTGTTCTTCTGCGGGGTCTTATATTTTAACCGTAGGTATCTCAGGAACTGTGGAAATTTCACAAGGAGCTGCATGCTGATGATAAGTATTTCTCGCCAAAAAGGTGTAGGGCTTATGGAAGTCTTGGTTGCCATGTTTATTTTGGCAATTGCAATTTTGGGTTACGCAGCTTTACAAGTTAAAGCAACTGCCGCCACTGATGAAGCGATGAAAAGATCAGATGCTTTAATCATATTAAATGGGTTGGCAGAGAAAATAAGATTGAATCCTACAGGTGAGTATAAGGCAACAATACCCACTATTTTACCTAATTGCAGTAGTGGCTGTAATGCAAATAATCAGGCTTTATATGATCTAAAACAATATAGTGCTGTGGCTGAAACCAAGGGAATTACTTTAGGGATAATTGATTGTTTAAATACTTCGGCAAGTCAAAAAAGATTGTGTTTAATTGCTGCATGGAATGACACTGAAGCAATTAGCAATGCTAAAGCAAGCTCTGAAGCTGAAGAACCCAAAAATGCATGTATAAAAACTGATGGGAAGTATGTGGGTGACTCAAATTGTTTGGTGTTGGAGGCCTATTAATGAAAACGATCAATCAATCCGGTTTTACGCTGATAGAGTTAATGATTGCTCTCACTCTAGGTTTGATTCTAGTTGCTGTAGCCATGCAGTTGCTTATTAGTGGTCAGATTAATTATAGAATTCAAACTTCGGCTTCTTCATTACAAGACAGTGGGGTTTTTGGAGTTAATTACGTTACTAAAAATATTAGATTAGCAAATCATGGTAATGCTGGCGCAATGAATGATGAGTCGCTTTATGGAGGAATTGTTCTAAGTAATCAAACCTGCGGCTCTGCAACTCCTGCGGCTGATGGTAATTTAAAAGGCTTAAAAGTGGGTGCAGCTGTGCTTACTGGTGCTAATTTAATTTCAGCGAATCAAAATAATAATAGTGCATTTAGTGCGTACCAAAAAAGTGATCAGCTGGTAATTATGTACCAAGCACCTATGAATACATTTACATGTGATGGAAAGAAAGTAAAGGGTCCTGAAAAAACCAATACCAGCTATGCTAAAGGTTGGTATGTGATTGAAAGATATTATATTAACAAGGATTCTGCTAAAAACGAAGCAAATTTAAACTGTTCGTCTGCCATGTTTGTTGCCACAGGTGAAACTGTTCCTCAAGCGAATGCAACAACGACAATATCAGCTGTAAATACGCTTACTTCAGATTATGCGTCAAATGCGGGCGAAATGATTGCTAAAAATGTGGAATATATGCGAGTACAGTTAATTATTCGTAACAGTGATGGCTCAACGCGTACCTTAGGAATCAATGAGTACAACGATATAGCTATTACAGCGACTGTTAAGCATCGCCCTGCGGTAATAGGGGTGAATTTGGGATGGTTGGTGCGGTCTACTGAAAAAGTGGCTATGGCTGAAAAAACAAGTTTTGCTGTTTTGGACCAAACAATAACAGCAACAAATGACGGTTATATGCGCCAAATTTATACTACAACAATCGCGCTACGTAATGGCGGATTAGGAGATATTATTCAATGATAAATCGTTCTAATCACCAGGCTGGTGCAACACTGATCACTGTATTGATATTGTTGGTCTTAATGACAATTATTGGGCTTTATGCGATACGCAACAGTATTTTTAACTTAAAAATTGCCACTAATGCTCAAGTGCAAACATTGTTGATGCAAACTTCTGATGTAGCACTAGATCATCTGGAAAAAAACTTTAATACCAATGAGGCAACCAATTTGGCAGGTACGCCTGTTGGGCAGGTTTTGTTAGATGGTAATCAAGGTAAGGAATTACAATTTTGTTTTAAACCGACAGAAGTAGAAAGTAATGCAGCAAAAAATAATATTTTCTTTAATTTGGGAGACTTCCGAATTATTGAACGTTCATCTACTTCAAGTGCCACAGGGGTAAGTTCTGCTCTTTCAGGTGATATCAGTGCAGTATGTAATCCGGCCACAATGTTTTCGATCAGCCGTAAAGCCATTGTGACTCAAATTGCAGTGGTAAATCCGGATGACCCAGCTGTGGAAATGCGTAAATTTGAATTAACCAACAAAAATACAGATTTAAAGGCAGATGTAGATACTAAACGTGTTCGAGTTGTTGCGACTTCTTTTGCACCTGCTATGGCACCATCTGTAACTCTTGCAGATATGAATACATGTTTAGGTGAACGAGTGATGGATGAGTTGTTATTAAAAAATAGAGCAGAGAGTACAAGTGGGCAAGTAAAAGTTGAAACTTTACATGAATGTCTAAGTAAACTTGGTGTGCCACTTAATACGCAAGTTGCAGAATACGTTGTTCGTTTAACAGAAACTAAAAGTTAAGCACTGGAAGGTTGGGAGAAGAAAGATGAAATTAAAACCTCTTGTAAGTATGATGGCTTTACTTCCAGTGATGGTATTGCCTACAACTACTGCGGTTTTTGCAAGCGATTTAAGTCTATATAGAGGTAACTCTACAGGTAAAACGTCAATCCTTTTGATGTTAGATACATCAGGAAGCATGGGGATTAGTTCTTTAGTGTTGCCGAAGGATAATTCGTATGGTAGTCCTGGTGATATTACTGGTACTTCTCTGTGTAACCGTGTTTCTATTGTTGAGTCAGGTTCTCCAGGGTCAAGCTATTATAGTTGGGCATATAACTTAAGTGGCTTTAATGTAAACGGTCTTCCAATAAAAACAACTAGTAACTCAACGAATAGCACAGCGATTGAAAAAAGTGTTTCGATTGATGGAACGACTATCACGTATCATTTAAGAGGTTGTACCAATGGGGCGACTTGGCAATATGATAGATTGTCTCGCTTAAAGGACGCAATTATTCCATTATTGGCTGGAACTAAGCTAAAAGACTCCACTAAAATTGGATTAGGACAGTTTTCATCTAAAACTGGTCTTAATATTTCTGGTTCTCAGATTAAATTAATTGATAGCCATTCTGGTGCTATTTTAGTTGAAAATGCGGTGCTAAATTCGGCACAACGAATTAAATTAGCTCAAAAAATCGCATCTTTTCAGTCTCTAGATAATATTACCTATGGTAACGGTAAACAAAATGTAGCGATTGCTTCAAATAATCGTGAATATGCTACGGGTACAACGCTTGGGCAAAGTAGTGTTAAAAAATCAAGTACAACTTATCCCCTAGGTACTGAACAATATAAGACTGCTGGTGGTACGCCGACTGTTCAAGCCTATGCTGAAGCTGGGGCATATATGATGGGGACGAATACTGGGATTGATAATAGTACGGCAACTAAAATTGACTGGATCTATGATGGATCTATGACAATGCAAAAAATTAATGCAGATGAACAAGTTCATTTTATCTGTGTTGAATTAGGCACGAATGCTTTAACGAATTCAGACTTCATGCCAAGCGGCGTTTCAAGAGATGTAAAGCAATGCGTAAATAACTGGCCAAGTTTTGGCGGAAAATCTGTTTCTGATGGAACAATTTCTGCAGGTGTATATAAGCCTAATGGTGTGGATGCTACAACAGGTAAAACGATTTGGTATAAATTTCCAAATAGAACAGAATTAGAAAAAGAAATGCCTGTTATGGCAAATGGCTGGGACACGCTTTCAAAGTTGCCGGCAGGTTGGCGTTATGGCGGATGGATGAAAGTAGCACAGGAGCCATTGGATATTGAGCCAATTGTTGGGAAAAGCTGGGGGCCTTATGCAAATAGTAGCGCATACGGGATTGTAGCCTACCGTACTAACCCATTTGCTTTGGTTGAGAAAGCTACAACGAATGCTTCGGATTCATATACAGATAATTTAGTTGGCGGCTTTAAATATTCAGTTGGCACAAGTAAAAATGATGCTAAAACAAATTACAATCCGGGAGGCAGTACTAGTTCTTGTGATGGTAATGGTGTTTATATGCTCACTGACGGCGCACCTAACTCAACAAATGATAATATTGCCCGATCTGTATTGAACTACAGTTTGAGTCAGTCAGCATATCAGTTTTCGGCTAAACCGTCTGTAACAGGGGTGTTAGTTTCACCGCTTTTAAAATCTAATTTATTTGTTGGAGAAACCGGCGGGTGGGAATATATTGGTGAATATGCTAAGAAGTTAGCAGATTCAACTAAAAACCCAGCAGGTATGAAAATTAGAACGGCGGTAGTTGGGTTTGGGGCATCGTTTGAAGGCTTAACTAAAAAATCAGATGGTACATATGATTGTGACTCGACCACTAATTTAGATATTAAAAATGCCTGTAAGTGGGGTAGCAATGCATATGGTGATGGCGGTTTTTATCAGGCATCTAACTCAGATGATATCGCGAATAGCATTATTGATTTCGTAAACAAAGTGGATGTGACGTTTACCCCCTCAAGCCTTGGTTCAATTTCAGTGCCTCGTGATCCTTTAGATCAAACCAAATATATGACTCAAGGTTTTTTCCCTATGGTCATGCCAATGGAGGATACTAGTTTTAGAACGTGGGCAGGTAATTTAAAAAAATATAATATTGTGGGTGGAACACTAAAAGACAGTAGTGGTAATGCTATTTATAAGCTTGAAAATAATCAACAAGTGATCAATTCAAGTGCAAAAGACTTATGGTCTAATGCTACGTCAGGTAGTGACCATTCATTAATTAATAGTGGTGGTGCATGGAATAAAATTCCAGTTCCTTCTACTGCGCAAGAGTCAGTTGATGCAATTAGTAATATTAATAGTGAACGCAAAGTCTATACCGTAGATGGTTCATCATTAAAAAAAGTGACTAAAGAAAATCTTGCTACTGACTTTACTGGTACTGGTGCATTAACAGGTATATATAATGTCAATCAGCGTTTAGCTTTATTAAATTATTTAGGTTATAAAACAACTTTCCCTACGACGCAAATTGCGCTTACTGCAAGTAATATTACAACTTTAGCGGTTAATCCGGCATCGCCATATCGTTATTTGGGAGGAGTGGTTCACTCTACTCCTTTAATGGTAACAAAAGAATCGACGGTGTCGGCTTTAAATACAGTTGGGACTCGTAAAGAATATACGGTGTATGGTTCTATGGATGGTGGGTTGCATATTGTTGATGCTTCTACAGGAAAAGAACAATCCGTCTTTGTTCCAAAAGAAATTTTAGATAATCAGTATGATACTTTAGCTAGTTCTACTTCAAAAGGTGTGAGTGGTTTAACTGGTTTAGCTTATGGAGTGGATGCACCTTGGGTAGCAGATAATACATTTAAAGTACAGACTACAACATCTAATGGTGCTGCAGCCACAAAGTATATCGCCAATAAAATGAATATTTATGGTGGTTTACGGATGGGAGGGAAAGCGATTTACGGTTTAGATATTTTAAATCCAGCTTCTCCAGAACTTTTATTTAATATTACACCGACGACAACTGGATTTAGCCGTTTAGCACAAATTTGGTCTAAACCTACTGTTGCTGAAATTCGTGTGAAAGGTGAGCGAAAGAAAGTTCTTATTTTTGGTGGTGGTTATGATGCAGATGTATATGAAAAACCAGCTGCTAGTTTTACTGAACCTTCATCCACTTATGGAAACGCATTGTATGTAGTAGATGCTACAACTGGTGCTTTAATTTGGATGAGTAGTTCAGATACTTCAGGGGTAGCTGATGCCCATAAAAAAACAATTCAATCTGATTTGAAATATAGTGTTGTTGGACAACCTGTAGTACGTGATTACGATGCAGATGGTCTTACAGACATGATTTATTTTGCAGACTTGGGTGGGCAGATTTTTCGTGTTGATTTAAATAACAATAACCAAATGTCGAAGACGACAGACACCAAAATAGCCATTCGTGTACAACCGCTTGCTCAATTAAGAACAACGGGTGCGACCCCATTTGTTCCGCGTTTTTATGATCGTTTGTCAACAGCCGTATTTGATGATGGGCAAAACCGTTTTGTACTGGTAACGGCAGGGTCGGGTAATCGCAGTTTTCCTCTCGAAGCAGAAAATGGCGGGAAAAATAAAATTTATGGTCTAATAGATCGAGATGCAGCAGCAGATGGTTTAGAAAAATCTGCTTTTACACCTGCTCCTGTGATTACTCCAGATTTACTATCAAATACTGGTATTTTGGGTAAAACTGTCACTAAGCAAATTACAGATACTGAAATTGCAAAAATGAAATTAATTACTGGAAGTACCATGCTGCGAGGATGGAGCTTTGAATTGCGTTCTGTAGATACTGGTAATTATGCTCGATCATTTGAAGAATCTCAGTTAATTACTGGTGATTTGTATGTCAGCCTTTATGATCCTAAAGCAACCTTAACAGGTACAGTGAACGGATGTGGAGGAGGGGTGACAGGGATTTCTACAACTCATCGTATTTGTATGCCTTATGGTGATTGTGCTGCATACATAAAAACCAGTTATCAAGGTATTAATGGTCCTGCTTTTGGTGTAGTCAATGCTTCTGATCCTCGTAAGACTTCTTTAGTTGGACCAATAGCAGAAACTAAAGAAGTATGTATTGGTAAATGTCCTGCTGAAAAAACAGCGTTAACTGAGCAGAATCTTCCTACTTATAGTCAAGTGCGTAAAATTAAACCTGTACGCTGGTTTGAATGGTGAGGAAGGTATATATGACAGCTCCTCAAACTAAAAGTACAGGTTTTACTCTAATTGAATTGATGGTTGTAGTGGTGATTGTTGCAATTTTTGCAGCAATCGCTATTCCAAGTTATGAAACTTATATCGCAAGAGCAAATAAATCAAAGGCACAATCAGAAATGCTTAAAATTGCTGAGCGTTTAGAAAATTACAAAGGAAAGCAATTAAGTTATGCAGGCTATATTCCAGAGCATCAGACATCAACAAAAGGTGAGATCAATATTCCATATGATTCTGCAACCAATTATGACTATCAAATCAAAATTGTAGATATTAATGATTCAACCAAGGCCTTAGAAGATTCAACTATCGGACAAGGTTGGAAAATGATTGCTACTCCTAATCAAAGTAAAGGGAATGCGCTTAGAAAATCTGAATATTTATTATTAGATTCTAGAGGATTAAAGTGCATGACTACGGATACATTAACTGTTTCTAGTGCGAGTTGTGGTGCCAATACCAAGGAGTGGAAGTAATAATGAAGGATATTAAAGGTTTTACTCTTATTGAACTGATGATTGTACTTGCAATTGTTGCGGTAATTGCTGCGATTGCATATCCATCTTATCAAAACTATATAAAAAGAACATATCGTGCTGAAACACAAAGTACAATGATGGAAATAGCACAAAAATTGCAATCATATAAGTTAGTAAATGGAGATTATGGAAAAAATAACTCAACCTCTAGTTATGCCACTAATCCGCTAATCAATCCTAATATTTATGGTAAAACAGTATCCCCACAAAGTGGATCTGCTCGCTATAACTTAATAATAACAAGTGCTCCAAGTTCATCATGGATATTAACAGCCACCCCGATTTCAACGAGCGGCCAAAACGGTGACGGTGTATTAACGATCACAGATACTGGTACTCAATGTTGGTATAAAGGTAAAGATGATGCAACAGGGACTTGTTTGAGTTGGATTGATAAATAAATTCAAACTGTGGATAAATAAATTTTGATCTTCCTTTCATGGAAAATATAACGTAAAATATTGCCCTCTATGAAAGGGGTTTGAAGTGTTCCGGTGGTCGGTGCAGGGATAATCCGTAAAAATTATAAGGTTTTTATCATGGTTGTAATTCGTCTAGCACGCGGTGGTGCTAAAAAACGTCCGTTCTATCAAATTATTGTAACTGATAGCCGTAATGCACGTGACGGTCGTTTCATCGAACGTATCGGTTTCTTTAACCCTACAGCTCAAGGTCAAGCAGAAAAACTTCGTTTAGATGCTGATCGTTTTGCTCATTGGGTTTCTCAAGGCGCTCAACCGTCTGAACGTGTTGCTTCTTTAGCTGCTCAAGCTAAGAAAGCTGCAGCTGCTGCATAATTCTAAATTAAGTAGTAGGAAAGCCCATGACACCAACACAGAATGTTCCCGAAGATCGTATTCAGATTGGACAGTTACGTTCAGCATATGGATTAAATGGGTGGCTCTGGGTCTATTCCAATACAGAACCTATGAGCAACATCTTTGACTATCTTCCTTGGTACATTGAAACCAAAGCGGGTTGGCAAACAGTAGATGTAAAACGTTGGAAGCCGCATGGCAAAGGCTTGGTTGTTTCGCTAAAAGATGTGAGCGATCGCACTGCAGCGGATGGCTTGGTTGGCGTAAATGTTTGGATTTCAAAATCGCAACTTCCGAAAGCAGGAATGGATGAGTTTTACTGGACAGATTTGAAAGGCTTAACAGTGTTAGGTTTGGATGATACTGAACAAGAAGTGAACCTCGGTAAAATCTATGAAATGTTCGAGACCGGTGCCAATGATGTGATGGTGGTTCACGCAACACCAGACAGCATTGATGCTGAAGAGCGTATGATTCCATGGCATAAAGATGTGGTACAGCGAGTTGATCTAGAAGCTGGTCGTATCTACGTAAATTGGGGCGTAGATTATTAATCCTTTAAGGATGAACGCAGCAGGAAAATAGAGGAGTCTGCGATGTTTTTTGCAGTCATTACGCTTTTTCCTGAAATGTTTGAAGCGATTACAGATTTTGGTATTAGCGGGCGTGCAGCAAAACGTGAAATAGTACAAGTCACTTGTATTAATCCACGTGAATTTGCGACGGGCAACTATAAAAGAGTGGATGAACGTCCATTTGGTGGTGGTCCGGGTATGGTGATGATGGCAGAACCTCTGTCAAAAGCGATTCATCATGCTAAAGAGCTTGCTTTGCAAGCAGGATGTGTTCAGGTTCCTGTGGTCTATATGTCTCCACAAGGAAAAACCTTAAATGAAGCAGCGGTACAGCAATTTGTTGAATATGACGGATTAATTGTATTGTGTGGACGTTATGAAGGTGTCGATGAGCGTTTGATCCAGCAATATGTTGATCAGGAATGGTCAATTGGTGATTATGTTTTATCGGGTGGTGAACTGCCTGCGATGGTTTTATTGGACAGTATTATTCGGAGACTTCCGGGTGCAATGTCTGATGAACAGTCCGCGATACAAGACTCATTTGTGGATGGTCTTTTAGATTGCCCACAATACACCAAGCCAGATCATTTTGAAGGATTGGATGTGCCTGAAGTATTAAAATCAGGACATCATGCCAATATTGAAAAATGGCGGTTTTTGCAGCGTTATCAGCGTACACTTGAACGCCGCCCAGAGTTGGTGGAAAAAGTGGAACTGACAAAGCAGCAAAAAAAATGGCTTAAAGATTTAAATACTTAAATTCGATTTAAGTATTCTTTAATAGGCTCTTTATTGGTTGAGATGGTCAGCAATAAAGAGAAAGATAATTGGGTCTATGCGCTTTAGCCTCTATACCCCGCGATGATCAGACCTCTTCTGACTCGCACATATCGGAGATACCCCATGAGCGGTAAGCATCCTTTAGTTCAAGTTATTGAAAATGCACAGTTAAGAACAGATTTACCAGCTTTTGCACCTGGTGACACTGTAATCGTTTCTGTAAAAGTAAAAGAGGGTGATCGTGAGCGTCTTCAGGCTTTTGAAGGTGTTGTGATTGCTAAGAAAAACCGTGGCTTGAACTCTGCGTTCACAGTTCGCAAAATTTCTAGCGGTATTGGTGTTGAGCGCGTATTCCAGACTCATTCTCCAATCGTAGCTAAAGTTGAAGTGAAACGTCGTGGTGACGTTCGCCGTGCTAAACTGTATTACCTACGCGAATTGTCTGGTAAAGCTGCACGTATCCGCGAAAAATTACCAGCTCGTAAAGTTAAAGCTTAATTTTAAGTTTTATACGAGTCAAAAAATGCGCCTTATGGCGCATTTTTTATGTCTTAAATATAGACGAATTTTATAAACCTTGCAGTTTTAAACGGTTGGCATGTTGTCGGTAGACGTCTACTGGATCGGGTGCGAATAGAGCACGTAATCCTAATACTTGATTAACTTCGTCTAAGTGGTTCCAGTTATAGTTATCGCGAATAGTTTTGCCAAATTTGGCACTACAACGTGAAACCAGACCATCATTATCTTTACCCTGATTAATCAGTAAACTTGTCACCTTTAATGCCGAATCTGGATCAAGTAAATTGGTGACGGTGCCGACTCCAGCAAATGAGTAAAAGTACATTCCATTTTTCTGAGCAGCACCTTCGCTACATGCAGTCATTGGCATGCCTAATGGAAATTGAGTATTAAATTTGGCAGAGCCTGCAAGAGTCAAGCTGTTACCGCCAGCCAAAGCATCATGTGGGAAGCTATTTGGGTCTAAACCTTGTGCCCAAGTAATGGCCTTAGAGACCAAATTCACCGCCCCGACTAAGGGTGCTTCAACTACCGTACCTTCTGCTTTTAAGATTAGATCAGCCACAGGAGAACCAGTATTGGGTGAACCGATAGCTGTTAATGAGGCCACTTTATTGGGAATGACCCCTGCGACATAACGGATGGTTGGACCACCATGGGAGTGTCCGACCAAATTGACTTTAGCTGCACCGCTAATGGCCAAAATTTCTTCAACCTGTTGAACCAGTTGTTCACCACGAACTTCAGATGAGTTAAAAGGTGAAACACGTGTTGCCCAAACATTCCCGCCATTACGCGCTAAATCTGGCAAAATTTGATACCAATAATCAAGTCCAAACTGATCTGTACCCACAGTAATAAAGCCCCCCATACCATGATTAAAGACAATCGGATATTTGGTTTTGGCATAATTTGAGATTGGTGATTTGGCTTCAACTTGCTGAGCTTGAGTGGAAGCATGTGTGGTAGAAAATGTTGCAGCCATCATGGCACAGGCAAACAATGGTCCATATTTCATAGTAGGTTCTCTATTTTTATTTTATAACTGATTTTTATGACAATATGTATTGTCAGTGCTAAGTATAAAGTCTAAGACATTAAAAATAAGCAGAAGGCGATAGAAGGGTTTTATAAATGTTACTAATTAATTCGAGAGTAGGTTCCCATATGCGTAAATCACACTTATGGGAATTGGTCTTATAAGCCTTGTAATTTTAAACGATTGGCATGTTGACGATACAGTGCAACTGGATCAGGTGCAAAAAGGCCTTTTAGACCAAATAGCATATTTGCAAGATCAGTATGGTTTAAATTGTAGTTGTCACGAATGACCTGACCTATATGAGTACTACAGCGTGCCACCATACCATCATTGTCTTTGTTGCCATAAGACAGCGGACCTAACTGCATTAGGATGGTATCAATATCGAGTAGGTTGGTTGTTTGTGCTGTGCCACCCCACGAGTAGTAATAAATACCATTCGTAACTTTATCTCCACTTTTGTTACAGTCAGTAGCTAAAGCTGTTGTTGGAAAGCGTTTATTGAAGTCTGCAGAACCTGCCTCAGACAATGAGGCCATTGACGCATCAAAGTTGTAAGGCATCTCTGGGTTTCCTTCCGCCCAAGAGATTAACGGTGCAACAATATAGTCACCTAGAATATTAAAGAATGTGCGACTGCCTTGATTGCCTTGGATGTCATCTGCAACTTTTGAACCACGGAAAGTACCGCCTACACCCGTTACAGATGCTACATATTGAGGTTTTACTGCGGCAACATAACGGACTGTAGGACCACCGTGTGAGTGACCAATGAGATTGACTTTATCTTTGCCAGTTAGTGCGCGTATTTCTTCAACCTGTGCAATTAGTTGTTCACCACGGAACTCTGTTGTGTGGGCAGGGGAAAGTTGTGCAGCAAAGACGTTCGCACCATTACGTGCCATATCTGGCAGAATTTGATACCAATAGTCAATATTAAAACTATCATTTCCAATACGTGACCAACCTAACCAACCGTGAGTCATCACAATGGGGTATTTGGTCTTGGCATAGTCAGATTTTACCGTTTCTTTGACTTGTAAAATACCTTCTGCAGCTTGAGTTTCAGCAGTCAGTCCCATAGAAAGGGTTGCCATCACGGCAAAGGTCACTGCTTTGGTTTTTGTCGTTAAAATTTTCATAACCGATCCTTTGTTAAATTTTTTTAATATTTTTTTGTATAGCGAAAGAAAAAATAAGCCTCCTATATTGATCCATTGTGTTTTTGCACTTTCTTAAAGTTCTTAAAGCCTTTTTCTCATATCCTTATTTTTTGTTATTCAGCAGTTTATTTTCATCCTGAAAATATCGCTTTAATACATTCGTTCTTATTCAGAAAAAGGCAGTTTTCCACCTTGATCATGGATGGACTCAAAGGTACTGACCCGAAGTTGTTCTTCTGATTGGTTAAAATGCTGTTGACGTAATTGTTGCACCGCTTTTTGTTTCGCATCCTCACTCATGCCACTTTTCATCACGCTGTCACGCTCATTCAGATAACCATTGACTTTATTTTTCCAGTCACTGCGTTCGGTATCTAAAGTTTCTAAACGCTGTGTGACTTCAGGTCCGACCAAATTGGTTCGCATTTGATGAATTTCTTCAGCAGAACCGCCACGTGCTTTAATATCTGTAGTGAGCTTTCTTAAATCTTCCAGTTTATTGAGTTGTTGTAAGTTTTCTTTCCAGTCTTCAGGTAGTTGATTGAATAGGTTTTTTAATTTTTCTGCCTTTTGTGCTTCAGTTAAATTTTTGTCATCCAGAACGGCCATGCGATTTAAAGTGTATTCATGGTAAGTATCTTCCGTACCAAATAAACCTTCAATTTCGTAGTTAGAAAACAGCTGTTTGCGTAAATTTTTCATATCGGCAAATATGCTTTGATAATATTTGGCATCATCTTTATCAATATTGGGCGTTTGTAGATGACCGAGTTTTTCACGGTAATCCATATAGCGATTCCATAAATCTAAAATTTGCGCTCGGGCAGGCTCTTGATAGCTTTGCTCAATATAAGTCTTAAAGTCCGTTTTAATTTGCTTGAGGTCTTTTTCACCATATTGAGTAATAAAGTATTCAAAACAGTTACGTGTTTGTTCATTCACAATTAAACGATTGGTCTGATCTAAGCGTAACTGACAGTTAATTTCAGTGTCTTGCTGGCTTTTACCCATAAAAGCCTTAGCCTGAACTGATTTCATGGAATTGTTTGCTGTTAAAAAATTATCTTGTATAGCAATGCTTTGTGCTGAACTTGTTGGGTCTGCACTGGATTGAGATGGTGCTAACCAAAATAATACTGCACCGATACACAATACAATAAGAGCCAAAATGACCCAGAGCTTATATTTCTGCATGTCCTATGCAACCTTTTATTGCTGTTTTTATTAAGTCCAAAATAGAACTCAATTTGCCATTAAATGTGCAAATACATGGTAGAAAAGTTGTAAATCCTGATAAGCGGTTGTTAACATGTCATTCGTTTGAACTTGCTTGATTTTCGCTATGAAAAAGACTTCACCTAAAATTCAACGCCGACATCTGAGCGGTGTTTTTTTACTTAATAAGCCTTTGGGTATTAGTTCTAATGCTGCATTGCAACGAGTTCGTTGGTTATATCGCGCTCAAAAAGCTGGACATACTGGTGCTTTAGATCCTTTAGCTTCAGGTTTGTTACCGATTTGTCTGGGTGAAGCGACTAAATTTTCCCATTATTTATTGGATTCAACCAAGCGCTACCAAACCACCATTCATTTAGGTCATAGCACCACCACGGGTGATGTGGAGGGGAGTGTCTTGTTCGAGCAAGCCGTTCCTGAGTTGACTCAAGCAAAAATTGAACAGGTTTTGGCCACCTTTGTGGGGGATATTCAGCAAGTTCCACCGATGTATTCTGCCTTAAAAAAAGAAGGCCGTCCGTTGTATGAACTGGCGCGTAAGGGGATTGAAATTGAACGTGAAGCACGTCCTATTACCATTGAGGCACTTGAGTTATTGTCTTTTACTGAAAATAGTCTGACCTTAGATGTGACTTGTTCGAAGGGGACGTATATTCGTGTGTTGGGTGAAGATATTGCCAAAGCCTTAAACACTTTTGGGCATTTAACTTATTTGCACCGAATTAAAACAGGGCAATTTGATTTAATCCCAAGCTATACCATTGAATATTTAGAAAGCTTAACTGAATTTGAACGTGATGCTTTGTTGTTGCCTGTTTTTGCGCCAGTCGATCATTTTATCCAAGTACAAGTTCCTGAAGGTCGTGCCGAATATTTTAGTCGTGGTATGGAAAGTAATATTGAGCATGCAGCAGAAAATGAGGTTTTGGTTTTTGATGGCGAGAAATGTTTAGGTCTGGCGGAAATTACCGATAAAAAGCGTTTAGTCCCGAAACGTGTTTTAAATCTCTAATTATTTTGTAATCATTTTTTAGCAAAGCGATAAAATCATATGGACATCGAGATTATCATCAGCCTGATTTTTTTCGCATTCTGTGCAGGTGCAATAGATGCAGCGGTAGGTGGTGGCGGTTTAATTCAAATTCCTGCACTTATGGGGGCATTGCCAAACTATGCAACGGCAACGGTTTTTGGTACCAATAAACTGGCTTCTATTTGTGGCACAGCTTCAGCGGCATTTTCCTATTTACGTCAAGTTAAGCTGCAATGGAAGTTATTGGCTGTAATTGCTGTCACCGCATTTATCAGTTCCTTTGGCGGAGCAGCCTGTGTTTCGATGATTCCACAGGCGGTTTTAAAACCTTTTGTGTTGTTTATGCTGATCGTGATTGCCATTTATACTTTTATGAAGAAGCAATTTGGTCAAGTCCATTTTCAGCAAAGTGTCACCACTAAAACATTAGTTTTGGCGGCTGTGGGCGGTTTATTGATTGGTTTCTATGACGGCATTTTTGGCCCAGGTACAGGCAGCTTCTTTATTTTTTATTTTATTCGTTATTTAAAAGTCGACTTTTTACATGCCTCGGCATTGTCTAAAATTGGCAATTTTATGACCAATTTTGCCGCTCTAAGTTTCTTTATTCCAACCGGTCATGTGCTGTTTAGTTTAGGTCTGATCATGGCTGTAGCCAATGTTGCAGGTTCAGTGATTGGGGTGAAAATGGCATTAAAATACGGTAGTGGCTTTATTCGTATTTTATTTTTAATTTTGGTTTCAGTGTTGATTCTGCGTTTAAGCTATCAAATGCTTTTCACAAGTTAATCATAAAATGCATAGAAACGAACAGTGTCATTGAATCTTGCTGCTTAAAAATGAGTCCTATATAGGGCTCATTTTGATATGCGGGGTCGATGCAATAAAGATGGCTGTGAACCAGCTTTATTTGACTTTTTCATGGTTAGGCAAATCAGTTTTTTGACCTGATCGAAAGGTTACACCCACCGAGGCGATCATAATACACAGCAAAGCAACACTTTGTAGCAGGGTAATTTGTTCTTTTAATAACAACCAACCTGCCAAAGCACCCAATGCAGGCGATAAACTGGAAAGAGTACCATAGCTTAGTTTAGTTAAGCGTTTGAGTGCCATCAGATCCAGTGCATAAGGAATCGCTGTGGCCAAGAGGGCAATCATTAAAGCCTGTGGCCAATATTGAAATTGCACCAATGCAGTTGGGTTATGTACGAGACTTATTGGGAGCATCAGCATCGCGGATAAAACAATGGCGATGCTGAGTGCATGCATACCAATATTCTGTCGTACCACACGTTGGCCAAAATAAATATAGATGGCCCAACAGACACCTGCACCTAATGCAAAAGCAGCCCCTAAATAGGAAAAATTATGTTGATTGGCATCTTGCCAAGGAACCATCAGTGCCACACCTAAAATGGCTAAGCCAACCCAGATATAATCACTTTTTCGCTTAATGGAGAGTAAGGCCAAAGTCAGCGGCCCTAAGAATTCTAGACCGACAGCAATGCCTTGCGGTAATTTGCCCAAAGAAGCATAGAACAGCACGTTCATCAAACAGACTGAACCACTATAAAATAACAAGTCCTTCCATTTTAGATAGGGTAAGCGTTTGATGATTTTCCAAGAACGGAACATCACTACAATCAAAATAGAAGCAAAACAAAGGCGAAGGGTCACCACGGTGAGTGGGTCGAGGACTTCAATCAGTTGTTTGGCAAATGAGGCACTGATCTGATACGCCACCATGGATAAGACCATGTATAACACAGCAGTAAGTTGGGTATTGGACATATGCTCCGCGCTACAACCAGTCAAGGTAGATCAGTTTGAGAAAGTGTTCATATTATAGCAATGATAGAAAAAAGCAGGGGTCACATCTTGTGATGAAAATGATCATTATTAAATGAATGTTACTCTGAATTTGTTATTCAAAATCAAAAATATAATAATAGCGAGTATTTTTTGTTGTACTTAACTTTGGAATAATAATGATTACATCATCCATAAAATTAAAAAACATTGCCTTCGCTTGTCTTTTGGGAATGTCATTGGCAGGGTGTGGTTCTGATAGTGACTCGGAAACAAAACCTGCAAATGAAGAGGCGATGCTGCAAAAAAATGTATCGGCTTTAGTTCTTTCATCCACTGGTAATGCGCTTGCCGCTGCTGAAATTGTGATTGCAGGTCAAACGTTTAAGGCGGATGATTTGGGTAAAGCTGCTTTTACGGTACAGATTCCAAAATCAGCAACGCATGTTGTGGTGGTTTTTAAAAAAGAGGGTTTTATCAGTCAGTCTTTACGGATTGACGTTGGACAACTTGGACAGCTTTCAGCCAATTTACTGCATGTTAAACAGACTGTTTCGATTGCCAAGATTGAAGAAGCGCAGGTCATTCAGTCGGTATATCAAAATGCACAGATTACGATTCCTGAAAATGCCTTTGTATTGCCAAATGGTCAGCCCGCTACAGGTGCGGTCACGGTTACATTTACACCTTGGAATATTGCAGGATCGGATTTAAATGCGATGCCAGCCAATGGTGTCGCACAAGATGCACAGGGCAATATTGTCAATTTAATCAGTGCTGGAATGATCACTGCCACATTTACCAATGCAGCAGGTCAAAAATTACAATTGGCTGCGGGTAAAACAGCGGATATCCAAATGGATTTACCGCTAGAGAGTATTAATAATCAGAAGTTGCTGGTTGGATCAAGTATTCCAATGTGGCATTTTGATGAAGCCAAAGGACTTTGGGCAGAAGAGGGTGTAGGGCAGGTGGTAAAAGCGGTGACATCTGCAACAGGTCTGGCTGTACATGCGACGGTTTCACATTTTTCTACATGGAATTGGGATTTTAAATTTGTAAATGCAGGTTCAGTCTTTGTCCAGTGTAAGTCAGCTTCAGTTGCGGTTCCTTGTCATATTACTGCAAAAGTGAAATTGAAAGATGGCTCTGGTCTTACTAAGGTCAATTCTATTTCAGCAGAAGGCATCAGCATTATTAATATGCCATCTGAAGGTTCCATTGAGTGGACTGCAAAAGATATAACAGGGACTTTAATTGGTGAAAAGACCTCTGCAACATCGGGCAATGTCATTATTGACTTAGGTGCTCCGACCACCAAGAATTTTGTCAAATGTGAGTTGGCAAATGGTACTGCTGTGGCTTGTTCAGGCAAGCTGAACGGAGGTATTGATTTTTCGCTTCCTAAAGAAGGCGGCAATGTTCTGACAGGGCTTCAAAATGTAACTCAGCTGAATTGGGAAGCAACGTCTGCACCTTATGAAACGGTATCCTCTGTGTATCAATATAAAGGTAATCAAGTTTCAGGGCTAACAGGTGACGTTAAAATCATTCTTTCAACCTCTGAAAAGTTATTTGATAAAACCGTTTATGAGCTTCTGTGTAAATCACCAGACCCTGTGTTTTTCTGTCAGGTTCGATTGGACGGATCTTTTTATTCTGAGGTTAAAAACCTGAGTGGTAGTTTCTTAAAGAGTTTTACCATTCCATTGGATAAAAAGGTCAAAGTGTACTTGCCAATACCACCCGCAGAATCCGTTGATAGTGTGTGGATTAATGCAGAAGCATATATCTATCGCAATGGACTTGAAAATCGTAAAGTAGTTGAGGTTGGCATGAATTCAACCCTGATTCAGTTTGATTTTAATGCGACTGACTGGTGTGAACCTTGGAAAGGAGATACTACTTATCCTGAACCTTCAGAGCAAAATATGAATAAATACTGTTGGTATGAGATGCCTCAGTAAGGCTGATAAAACCACACTTCGGTGTGGTTTTTTATTGCTTTAACTTGGCTTCTATTTTTTGCTTGGCTTGATGCGTGGTATAGGTACAACCCACGGAGGCGGCAATGATGACCATCAGTGCTAGCCACTGTGTCCAGAGCAATTGTTCATGTAAAACGATAAAACCTGAAAGTGCTGCAATGGCAGGCTCTAAACTGGTCAATGTACCAAAAATAAAAGGGCTTAAACGTCGCAGCGCTATCATCTCCAAAGAAAATGGCAATGCGCTCGCCAGTATGGCCAAGGCAATAAAATAGATGAAATTTGAAGGTTCAAAAACGCTGCTTGGAATCCCTGAATAGAGTGCAACGGGCATTAAGCACAGCATGCCAATGAACATGCCTAAGCACACAGTATGATTACCTGAAATGCCTGAAGGTTTCTGCCCAAAGATAATATACATTGCCCAACATGCACCGGCAGCTAAGGCAAAGGCAATACCAATAGGATCTAATGCTTGAGCCGTTTGATCGAATGGAAAGAGTAAAATTAAGCCTAAAATGGCCAGTCCAACCCAAATGAAATCGTATCTTTGCCGCGCATAATAAAGCGCCACGCCGAGTGGGCCAATAAACTCAAAAGAGACCGCAATGCCGAGGGGGAGACGCTCAATAGACAAATAGAACATGGCATTCATACCTGCCAAAGCAATGCCATAGCTGCTAATGGCACGCCAGTTCACGTGTCTAAAATTGATGTGCCAAATTTTAAAAATCATGGCCAGAATGAGAGAGCCTAATAACAGGCGCATGACTGAAACGGTCAGTATAGGAAACTGACCGAACAGAATTTTGGCCAGCGAGCCACTGCTTTGCATACTGATCATGGCAATAAACAATAAAATTAAAGCTTGAGTTTGTGGCGTATTTTTAAAATTCGGCATTCATTTCTATAACTAAATTTGTTTCGATTATTCGAATAGCGGGAGATGAGCGATCAGCGGTAAAATGACTGAAAATTTTTACATATAAACGTTTAGAACACATCTTTGTATTTGGATGATTGTCTGTCTATTTTCTATAGTAGAACTGCATATCGTGTCATTACGGAACGTATCTTTTCTTAAATGCTGCTTTTAAATGTTCAAAATAAAAAACCACAGCACGAATGCTGTGGTTTTGCGTTCTAAATTAAATTAGAACAATACGCGAACGCGGATTGTACCTTCAACTTCGTTTAAGGTATCCAAAGCTTCTTTAGAAGCAGTTGCGTCAACGTCCATGACTAAGTAACCAACGTCACCTTTGGTCATTAACGATTGACCAGAGATGTTGATGCCGTGTTCAGCAAACAAGTTGTTGATTTTAGAAAGAACGCCAGGAATATTTTTGTGAATGTGCAGTAAACGGTGTTTACCTTCAGTCAACGGCAAAGCAATTTCTGGGAAGTTCACCGCAGATAAAGTCATACCTTTATCTGAGTAAGCAACAAATTTCTCTGCCACTTCTAGACCAATGTTTGCTTGCGCTTCCATGGTCGAACCACCCACGTGAGGGGTTAAAATCACGTTGTCCAAGCCACGAAGTGGAGAAACAAATTCTTCACCGTTTGCTTTAGGCTCTTTCGGGAATACGTCAACTGCTGCACCCGCAATGTGACCCGATTTAATCGCATCCGCCAAATCTTCAATAAGCACACATGTACCACGTGCAGCATTAATGAAGATCGAACCTTCTTTCATTTGAGCAAATTGGTTTTTGCCAAAGAAGTTACGCGTAGATGGTACGTCTGGCACGTGTAAAGATACCACGTCAGCATTGGCAAGAAGTTCAGCCATAGAACCGACTTGACGTGCATTACCCATAGGTAATTTAGTCACTGCATCATAATAAATGACGTGCATACCCATGCTTTCAGCAAGCACTGAAAGTTGAGAACCGATTGAGCCGTAACCCACGATACCTAAAGTTTTGCCACGTGTTTCGAATGAACCAACTGCCGATTTGTTCCAACCACCACGGTGCGTTGAAGCAGATTTAGCAGGAACACCACGAAGTAACAGAATTGCTTCAGCAAGTACCAGTTCAGCCACTGAACGTGTATTTGAATATGGTGCGTTAAAGACTGGAATACCACGAATCATCGCAGCATTCAGATTAACTTGGTTAGTCCCGATACAAAAACAGCCAACAGCGATAAGCTTGTTGGCTGCTTCAAATACTTCTTCAGTCAGCTGAGTACGTGAACGAATACCGATGAAGTGAGCATCTTTAACCGCTTCTTTCAACGCTTCACCCTCAAGCGCAGTTTTACGGGAATCGATGTTGGTGTATCCAGCAGCATTTAATGTATCGATTGCGTTTTGGTGAACGCCTTCTAACAACAAGAAACGAATTTTATCTTTAGGTAGAGAAAGATGTTGGCTCATTACGGCTCCGCTACAAAGGCCAAATTTAGTCGCGATATGATAACATACGAGAAGGGTCTATATACATTTCCTTTATGACGCAGCGGATAGGTATTTTTGCCATAGATACACTATGAAATGCAGATTTTGGTCTAACTAAAGCTGTAATTTCTAAGCTGTGATGATCAAAAAGCTTATTTTCGCAGGGTTTCGAGAGAAAATGTCTTATAATGCTATGCAGTGAAAAGCATCCCCGTGATGCTGTTGATTTTATCTTCACGCCCAGTCTTAAACAGTGTTTTTTTCTTCATCTTTTTTAAATGAATGCTGTATAGACCATCCACCACTTGTATATTTCTTGCTAGGTCTGCAAACGATGAATGCTCCAGTCGCTTTAACACCTGAGTTATTAACCCAATTGACAGCTATTGTTGGTGAAAACCGCATTAGAACTGATGCTGCTAGTCTAGATGCCTGGGGCAGAGACTACACCAAGCATTTTGATCCAAATCCATCTGTCATCGTTTTTCCATCCAGCACAGAACAAGTGCAAGCAATTGTTAAATTTGCTAATGAACAGAATATTGCCATTACCCCATCGGGCGGCCGTACCGGTTTATCTGCGGGTGCTGTTGCAGCCAATGGTGAAATTGTCGTGAGCTTCGACAAAATGAACCAGATTCTTGAGTTCTTCCCCGCAGACCGTATGGTACGTGTACAAGCAGGTGTGGTGACGGAACAATTGCAAAACTATGCTGAACAACAAGGCATGTATTATCCTGTTGATTTTGCATCTTCAGGTTCTTCTCAAATTGGCGGTAACATTGGCACCAATGCAGGCGGTATTAAAGTGATTAAATACGGCATGACGCGTAACTGGGTGTTGGGTTTAACCGTTGTGACCGGTAACGGTGATGTACTGCGCTTGAACAAAGGCATGATTAAAAATGCCACAGGTTATGCACTACAACATTTATTCATTGGTGGTGAAGGCACTTTAGGTTTAGTGACAGAAGCGGAAATTAAGCTTGAGCGTCAACCGCATGACTTACAAGTGATGGTATTGGGTGTGCCAGACTTTGATGCGATCATGCCTGTGTTGCACGCATTCCAAAGCAAAATTGATTTAACTGCATTTGAGTTCTTTGGTGAATTGGCAATGCAGAAAGTGTTGGATCATGGTCACGTGCAACGTCCATTTGAAACTGCTTGTCCTTTTTATGTCTTGCTTGAGTTTGAAGCGCCATATGAACCGATTATGGATGCGGCAATGGAAATCTTTGAGCATTGCATGGAACAAGGCTGGGTGCTGGATGGCGTGATGAGCCAAAGCCTAGACCAAGTCCATAGCTTATGGCGTTTGCGTGAAGACATTTCGGAATCAATCGCGCCATTTACCCCATACAAAAATGACATTTCCGTGTTAATTACCCATGTTCCTGCATTCATTAAAGAAATTGATGCAATTGTGGAAGCGAATTATCCTGATTTTGAGATTTGTTGGTTCGGGCATATTGGTGATGGTAACTTGCACTTAAATATCTTAAAACCTGCGGATTTAAGTAAAGATGAATTCTTTGCCAAATGTCAGGTGGTGAATAAATATGTGTTTGAAACCGTGAAAAAATATGATGGTTCAATTTCTGCGGAACATGGTGTGGGTATGACCAAAAAACCATATTTGGAATATTCACGTACTGCACAAGAAATTGAATACATGAAAGCATTGAAACAAGTATTTGACCCGAAAGGTATTATGAATCCGGGTAAGTTATTTGATTTATAAGGTTGTTGCGCGGATAACTACATAAAGTTAATCGTGTGAAAAATGAAGGCATGGCATCATGGGTGCGATGCCTTTTTTGTTTTGGGGAATATAATGATGATCCGTTTATTTTCAATTTCTGCTTTGTGTTTAGCTGTACTTTCTGGTTGTGCAACCACTGAGAAATTAGCCAGTAAAGTCAGTTTTTCTGGCCCAGATACACCGATGCAGCAGGTATTAAAAGCACAACCTGATTTGGTCAAAAATCAAAATAGTCTTTCGATTCGTCAAGTATTTGACCGAGTAGAATCCCCAACAGCTGCACAAATTGCAGTGATTGAGTCCAATTTAATGGATGATTCTGTTTCTGCGATTCGTACCGATTATATTTTTAAGTGGGTGGAAGATGATTGGAAATTGCAGGAAAGAAAGACGAGTTATCAATGTGCCCGTGGGAAAAATAAAAGAAGTTTTCAAACAGCCGTTTGTCCATAATAAATATTTGATTTTGCTTGAAAGTTAGGCTGTTGTACCTCATAAAAAGCGTATCAGATTTGGTACGTTTTTTAGTTTTGGGGAAATAATAACAATGAGTTTAAATGAAATTATAGATAGAGATTTAAATAAGCTATCAACTTTTTTTCTTGATTCGTTAGATTACAAAGTTAATAAAAATAACAATAGTTTTCTACAGCTCATGAATTTAAAGCATTGGTTTATAGCTGATAAGTCAAGAAAAATAAGTTTTGCTAAGGATTTTAGATTACCACTGGAGTATGAAGATGGATTTAAAATTCTACTTAATAAATGTAAATCTGGTACTGGTGGAATATATCAGCATCAAAGTAGGAAGTTATTTAAAGGTAATACTATAGATTTGATGTTATGTGATTTTGGTATTCATCATTTGCATTTAGGTGTTAAGGAAGATTCTAATCATAAGCGGATGGTGCAAGGTACAGCAGATGTTGTATTTGTATATGTGAATGATGATGAGATTTTTTTTATTAAAGTGGCAGGACATGGAGAATGGCACTTAAAAAACAGTTTAGAAATTATTCATAGAGAACGTCCTGATTTAATTAAGCACAGAATAATAAGAGGCATTAAGGGGAATAGTTTTAAAGATGAAGAAATATTAGCTTTAAGAAGTAAGGGGTATGCTTATTTTATAAAGATTGGTACAGTCTGTTATATGCCTGAGCAGATTTGGGCCGGGAAAAATTTAGTGAAAGGTTTAGCATATTTTATTCAGCTAAAATTGAAAATTGAACAGATTATTGAAAGACAAATCAAGATAGTTTGTTCTGAGCAAAATTTATCTAATACTGATGAAGTTAATGTGAAAATAGTTGATTTTGATTTTAGTAAATTTGAAGATTTTCATTTTGAGTTGATAGTTAATAACAATATGACGAGTTATAAAGCACAGATATGAAAACCCTCGCTTTTATCAATACTAATATCATACAAACTGCCATTGGTGACTTACGCTAGTGCTCTCAGCATTTTTCTGATTACGAGTTGGGTAATACTATTCTATTATTATTACTGATTTATGCTTGGTGAAATTCATAGTAATTAATCTAACTAAATGATTTTAAGAGGCTCACAGATTTAGATGATAGTTTCTGTTAAACTATACCTACTCAACCAAGTCGGTGTACTTGGTTGAAACATAATAACCTCACAATTACTTATTTTTATCTACTCAGACACCTTGTGAAAACGGTGTTTTAAATCGCTTATTTTCAAGCGTATTTTTCCAACTCAATTTCTAAAAACTCAGTGCTTGTCATTGGGCTGACGCTTATCTCCCTAAAAATAGTGTTTAGCTCCACAAGCCTATAACGATATGTAGAAAACAATGCAAAAGGTTAAAACCACAACGTTAAGCCGTGCCACGCTTATGTTTCCATTGGCATTGGTCTTATTTGAATTTTCCGTCTATATCGGCAACGACTTAGTTCAACCCGCTATGCTTGCCATTACCAAAGAGTTTGGTGTGAGTAGCAGTTGGGCACCTTCGTCTATGTCATTTTATTTACTCGGTGGCGCATGTGTTGCATGGCTACTCGGCCCATTGTCTGACCGCATAGGACGAAAAAAAGTTCTACTGGCAGGCGTATTATTTTTTGTCCTGTGTTGCTTACTCATTTTACTGACACAGAATATTGAAAGCTTTTTAGCACTGCGCTTTTTACAAGGCATAGGCTTAACCGTGATTTCCGCTGTCGGTTATGCTGCCATTCAAGAAACCTTTGAAGAACGTGATGCCATTAAAGTCATGGCACTTATGGCGAATATTTCACTGCTTGCGCCATTACTGGGTCCTGTGGTGGGTGCATTTCTAATTGATCATGTGTCATGGCATTGGGGCTTTATTGGTATTGCATTGTTGGCTTTTTTAAGTTGGTTTGGTTTAAAAGCCAAAATGCCAGAGAGCCAAGTGAGTATCCGAAAACAGCCGCTTAGCCATATTTTTTATGACTTTAAAAAAGTCTATAAAAACAAACGTTTTTTAGGCATGACTTTGGCACTGCCTATGGTCAGTATGCCGTTAATGTTATGGATTGCACTGTCACCTGTCATGTTGGTGGAAGAATTGGGTTTTAGTAGCATGCAATATGGCTTGGCACAATTTCCAGTGCTGGGTGGCTTAATTCTGGGCAATATTGTATTAATTAAAATTATCGACAAATTGGCTTTGGGTCAGTCCGTGTTAATTGGTTTACCCATTATGTTATTGGGAAGCTTGGTTTTAGTTGCAGGGGTGATTTGGCAGGATTATCTGATCTGGTGCCTAATTGCAGGGATGACGCTACTAAGCTTTGGTGAAGGCATTAGTTTTTCGGTACTTTACCGTTTTGCTCTCATGTCTTCGGAAGTATCAAAAGGCACTGTGGCAGCAGCAGTGTCGATGCTGTTGATGTTTAGTTTCTTTTTTATTATTGAATTGGTGCGTGTGTTGTATGAACAATTTCATTTAATCGGTTATAGCATGTCATGTTTTATCTTGATTGCACTGTGGTTTACTTTCCCTCGGGCCATACTGAAACAAGTGCTACTAGAACGTAAACAGAGTGGTGTGTTTTAAATACCTTGATCTGATCAGTTCCTCTCCTGCAAAAATGGAGGAGAGGACGAGTGAACTTAACGATAAGGAGTTTTTTTATTCACTGATCGGCTGTTCAAAGCGCTTTAATTTTCGATCAAAAACAAAAGGCCCAAAGGGTAAAATAGAGGCAGCTAGACCCATTAAAAAAATCGTAATTGACCATTTCTGTTTTTCACAAACGGTAAATAAAACAATTAAAAACAGGATGAAAAGTACGCCGTGCCCCATGCCAACATATTTCACTAAAATTGGATTATCAAACATATATTTCATCGGCATAGCGATGAATAAAAGCAGAAGAAAGGAAAGACCTTCCAAAAAACCGACAACACGTAAAGTTTGGATATTCATGGTCATGCTTAAATCAATCAGAATGACCCCTGAGTGTACTCAATATTGCAGTAGAGGTGAATGAAAAATAAATATATTTATGAGTAGTATCAAATATTTATAACCAACGATTTGACTCTGGTTATTTTATTTCCTGTAGAAACAATGCAGTTCTTAACTTTAACAATTCAGGCAAGGTTTCCAATAATAAACTGATCTGTTTGAGCACCAATAATAAGTCCTCGGATAAATTTTCTTGTGTGCTTATCTGTTGAATTTCTTTTAGCTTAGCCTGAACTTGATCTTCGGCTAAAGGTTGTTGTTGCAACAGGACTGCGAATAAAGTGTCTTTGCACCAGCGCATTAAATCCAGTACTTGTGTGTCTTGCACTTGCTCACGGTGACTGCCTAAAGCCGAGACATAACTCAACTGACTATGGCTATAGACCAAATAGCGAAATGCAGAATGAATCAGTGCTTGGTTCGGGTTCGGTTCAGTACTTAAACTGGAAATCATGCTCGACAGTTCAATTTGTGCATTATGCGCAGAACGACGTGCTTTACGATAATCAATACTGTTGTTTTTACCCGATTGGTATTGTTGTACCACTGCATCGAAATACTCCAAAGTGGCTTGATTGCTTTTTTTGATGGTGTTTGAAATGTCACGAAAATTCCAATCGGGCCAAATAAAACTGACCGCAAACCATGCAATGAAACAACCTAAAAGGGTGTCGATAATGCGCGGTAAAATAATGGCATAGCCCGCACCTTTTAAGTTAAAAATCAGTAACACCATCAGCGTTGCCATCAGGGTCGCCATGGCATATTTTTTCGAGCGTAAATAGAAAAAAGATACGCCAAAAATAATGGTCAGTACCAATTGTCCTTCAATACTGGGCACAAAATATAAAACGGGAACCCCTAAAATAACGCCTAAAACCGTGCCTAAAGTGCGCAGTTTCAGACGGCTTTTGGTGGCAAAATAGCTCATCTGACAGACAAATAAACTGGTCAGTAAAATCCAATAACCATGTTTGGCAAAGGACAGTAATGAAATGGCATAACCGACGGCAAAAACAAAGGCGATGCGAACCGCATGGCGAAATAGCGCAGACTGGGGCGTTAAGTGTTGTTTAAGCTTGAGCCATAAATCGGGTAGATCGTGAATATCGTCATCCAACAAATTTAAGTTGTCCTGATGCTGAAAATAGTTTTGACGATAATTATTCTGTTCACGACTGAGGTTGATAAATTGTTCCTGAATTTTCTTTAAATTGCGCAAAATCAGTAGCAGGTTTTTGACTTCTAAATTATGTGGATTTTCTGCAATCCATAATTGGATGGACTGTTCTAAGTTAGCAATCGCAATATCTGTTTGTGGGTCAGATTGATAGGTCTGATGGTTGAGAATATTTTGTGCCAGTTTTTGACAAGATAAAGCATGCAGTTTTACATTTTTTTGAATGCGAAAAATCAGGTCGGTGCGGCTAAAATTTTGATGAATTTTTTCGTAATGCAAATAATTGGATGTGGCTTGTTCATGAATATCTTGTGCTAAAAAATACAAATTGAGCCAGTAAATGGTATTTTTATTGGCACGAGCGGCTTTTAAACGGGTGAGTAAAGAGCCTTTTGTCATATTTAAACTTTGGACTACAAGGCTGTTTTTAAGTGAAAGTTGATACAACAAGGGTTCAATATTATCGGTATTGTCTGGGTCAAAGAGATGGGCTTTGCTCAGCAATAAGTCTGCAATGGCATTAAAATTGGCGGCTAAATTGTCTTGTAGTGCTTGAGTGGGTTTGAGTAAATAAAAGATGATTGAGGTTAGGCCATACCACAGTGTGCCCAGCACAAAATAGCTGGGCTGTTGATACCATTCGCTGTATTCACCTAGTCCAAACATGGTGTAAATAGACAATAAAATCGTACCAAAAGAAATGGTTGCATAACGCTGCCCAAATGCACCCATTAAAATAAAAGCAGCACTGGATAGGGATAAATACAGAATAAACAGCAGTTTATAAGGGTAGAGAAATTCAAGAATACTACTGACAGCAAAAAATAGGATGCAGACATAGAGCAAATTGCGTAAGCGAATACTCAAGCGATCATCAAAATCGGTTAGCGCTGTTGCAATTGCTCCTAAAGTGATTGGCACAATTAAGGGTTCATGATCTAAAAAAAGCAGACCGAGCGTCGTTCCCGTAAGAACAATAAAAATTTGCAAGCAATAGATCAAAATGGAATTAGATTTAAAGCGTTGCAGCAGATCTTTTAGGCTATTCACGATTTTTCTAAAGTGTCATTATTATGCATATAGCGTGAGCTTTTTTAACTGTGCTGTCAATTTATGATCCTCCTCATTGCTGGATGGAATGTTGCCATAAGTAAGCGAATTGAACAAAAAAGCAGGTCTGGAGCCTGCTTTTTTAATAGATAGTTTGCGTTAGTCGTTTTCTGATCTATATGGGTGGTTTGTAAAGCCAAAATTTAAAACAAATTTTAGCAGGTATTGGATTCATGAGTGTGGCATGGATGCCGCACGTTTCCCATCCTTGCACTGCGTTTTAAAGCAGTGCCTTAAAACTGGCTCAGGATGTCGTGTATGGGGAACAAAAGGTTTTTCTTGCGTAGCAGTGCTCCTCATTTTGACCTTTCAAAAGTAGAGGTAATGCCTACGAAAAGGCATAAAAATTGAATCAATCAAATGAGGCAATGCTGATTTTAAAAAATAGAATTTTAAAGAAGATTATTGAATCAGACCACAAGCAATGCGCTCTCCACCACCGCCTAAGGGTTTAGGCTGATCGGCATAGTTATCGCCACCCGCATGGACCATTACGGCTAAACCATGAATGTCTGCCAATTTTAAGCGTGGCGCAATTAAGCTGGTTTTCGCCTGACCTTGAGCATCGACATTTAATACAGGTAAATCACCGAGATGACCTTGCAGAGGGGTGCCGTGATGAGGGGCTTGCGTAGGGTTAAAGTGACCACCCGCAGCAATGGCTGCACCCATTTTCCCATCTTTTTCAGCAGGATCACATGAACCTTTTTCATGAATATGAAAGCCATGAGGGCCAGATGGTAATTCAGATAAGTCGGTGTTAATCACTAAACCTGCTGGACTGTCTTTAAATTGAATACTGCCAATAGCACGGCCGACACCCTGAGCAGACACAGCATGAACGATTACCCGATGTTCGTTGCTGGATGATGACATGGGGGTGTTGGCGCAGCCAACCATTGCAAGACCCGTCATGGCGCAGAGCAATGTGAAGTTAAACAGTGACGATGACATTGAGTTGCATCCTTTTCTTTTATAATGACCTTGATCATTCAATCAAGGTAGAGGATACAATTCAATGTTGATTAAGTATTTGAATGTATGAGTTTCTTAACCTTTAAGCTTAATCTTTTAGCTTAGTTTTTATCGTTACTTGGCGGGTCTTCTTCGTCATCAATATCATACGCCAGTGTCGATTTTGGCATCATGAGGGCATTAAAATCATTGGTCTCATGTAGCCATTCACGCCAAATCGCCAGTAATACAGCAAGAATAACAGGGCCAATAAATAAACCGACCAGACCAAAACTGGCAATTCCCCCCAAGACACCGAACATAATCAGTAAAAATGGAATTTGTGTGGCACCTGAAATGACCAAGGGGCGGATCACATTATCCGAGGTACTGACAATACAGACTCCCCATGTCATCACACCAATTGCTTCAATCGTTTGACCTTGCGAGAACAACCATAAAGAGACAGCCCCATAAGCCAGCGGAGTTCCAAATGGAATCAGTGCCAAGATGAATGTCACAATGGTGAGTACCATCGGGTTAGGCACACCTGCGACGAAATAACTTAAACCAGCTAAACCAGCTTGTGCAACTGCTGTTAGCCCTACACCATAAACAACGGCACGGGTGGTTTCAGAAATGGTGTCTAAATAATGATGTACGCGTGGGCCAATAATCATTTCCAAGGCTTTACTGACTTGGTTGAGAATGGTT
The DNA here is from genome assembly GCF_900107285.1 of Acinetobacter kyonggiensis. Classification (GTDB taxonomy): domain Bacteria; phylum Pseudomonadota; class Gammaproteobacteria; order Pseudomonadales; family Moraxellaceae; genus Acinetobacter; species Acinetobacter kyonggiensis. The sequence continues at coordinate 126,304 of NZ_FNPK01000008.1, forward strand.
TGACCATCGCGATAGAAAAAGAAGAGCGACAATACGGCAAAACACAGCTTAACGATGTTTTTACCAATTTCATTTAAAACGAAACGGCCGTAATTGAGATGACCTTGAATCCATGTTGAAACCGTTTGCACAATACTATTGGGGTCAGTATTAATGTCATGCAGTGTTCGGCTAATTTCCTTACCAATAAAGGGCAAATCCCGAATAAATTGCGGCACATTGAGATGACCTGAAAAAACTTGTTTTTGCAATTCATAGTATAAGTTTCGACCTTCATGTTGCAGCATAAAAATGCCGAAGGTCAGTGGAATACCAATCAGTAAAATGATCAGGCTGATCATAATCGTCGCACTGAGTGTGGCACGTGAGCCGCACCAGCGATGAATGGAGTGATACAACGGCCAAGTCATATAGGCAATAATGGCCGCCCAAAGTACAGGCACAATAAAATATTTGAGAACATTAAAACTCAAAAACAGGAGGATAAAAAACAATCCAAATAATAATACTTTTTGTAATGTTGGCGCGTACTGTTGCACTGCATTCACTGATTTGTTTCTAAGGTCCATGCCATCTTAACTGAAAAAAAAGAGATCGAAAATGAAAGCTGAGTAAGTTCTAGTGAATAATGAATAAACTCATTGGTTTTCTGGGGCTGACCTTAGAACCTTTTAATCGACTAAAACCACTTGGCTGGATCATCAATAATGGCATTTAAGACGGGTTGCCACTGATTTTGCATGCTTAAATAATTTTTTTGCGTTTTATCAAACACCGTTAAGCCGTGCATTGCCAGCTGCCCATAAGCCGTGCGTTCCGAAATCCAAGCTACAGGTTGTTGTTCAATTTTGCTGAAAAAATCTTGAATATCTTTAGCACTGGCACTGTTGGCTTTAACACGATTGGCTAAAAGTAAAATTTGTACTTTACCTTTACGAATCCGTTTAATCTCTTGTAAATGTTTTAAGAAACGACGCGTACTGTCGATATCAAAAAATGAAGGTTGTAAGGGCGTAATAATAGTGTGAGCTTCACTGATTAGCTGTTCGGCATGATCGCCTGAAAGCGCACCAGGTGCATCAATAATAAGATACTCTATATTGGTTGGTGTATCACCAATAGATTTTCCTTGACGCCAGTCGAGGTCTTGAATGGGCGGGGCTTCTTTAGGGCGTTGTTTAAGCCATTGTAAAGTTGATTTTTGGTTATCTGCATCGGCAAGTGCAACCCGATAACCCTTTTGTGCTAAAGCGGCAGCGAGATTAATCGCGGTAATGGTTTTCCCACATCCACCCTTTTGATTGGCAATTAAGATTGTTTTCATGACCCTGATGATTTTATTCTGTTCGACCCTAGCATATCATTGTTTGATGCCATGAATATGACACATGACAAAAGTCTTAAAAATTCATGTGATAGTACTTTTTTGATTAGGAAAAAATAATGTCCATTTGGATGGCAATGCTGATTGGTGCATGCATAGGGGTGGTTTTAACCACTCTGATTTTAAGTAATACTCGCAATGGACGGATCAAAGCAGAGTATGAGCAGTACATTGCTGAATTGGCGTTGGAGCATCAACAGGCTTTAATCAGTGCGAAAAAACGCAGTGTAAATACCAGTCGTGCGGTATTAAAAGGAAAAATGGCGGAGCAACTGGCGCCCATTATGCCTGAGTTTCAATACTTACCCAGCGATGCCAAATTCTTAGGTGATCCCATTGATTACGTGGTGTTTGATGGTTATAGCGACTTTCGTGATGGTGAAGGTCGGGCAGAGGACATCGAAGTGGTACTGATTGATATTAAAAGTGGCGGAGCACGATTGACCAAAGGACAGCAGGCAATTGCTCAAGCCATTGCCCAAGGTCGAGTACGTTTTGAAACGATTCGTATCGACTTTGATGATTAAACCGAGATTGATGGCTGAATGAATAAGCTCATCATCACTTTCGTTCTATTTGCCCTGATGATTTGGGTGTGGTCATCTTATTTTCGTGCCATTCCACATTTACAGCAAGTCGGTGTATTGAAAAATTTTCAGCTTAAACATCTGGATGATTTTTCAGGTGAATATGTACTGCTTAAAAAATGCTATTACAGCCTAGCAAGACGATCTTTTCATCCTGCATCACCTGTAGTGGGAAGTTTTAATGATTTGGCTTATGTCAGTAATATTGATTTGTTATAGGGAGCTGGACAATTACGCCAGCTTCGCACTGGACAACGAGTTCACGTTATCAGGGATTGGGTTGAGGTTAATTCAATTCCTGCACACGTAGGTTCGATGTTTCCACCTCAGCGTCAAAACTGTGCGATTTTACGCGTGCATTCGCTCAGTCTTTTAAAATAGTTTTACTCAGCTCGTTTTTGCGCACGGGCAAAGAACATGCGCTGTGCAAGTTTAGGAATACCTTGCGCAGCAAAATAATGCTGTTCTGTAAAGTCGAAATGCGCATCGCGTAATGCCTGTTCAATATTACGGTTGAGATGACAACCATCGGCAAGCCGTTTTTGAATGGGCGTGAGTAAATTTTGTAAATGCTGAAGTTTTGCATTGTCTTGATACTGAACATGTTCGACCAGATGCAACGTCCCATTCGGTTTTAGCACGCGATACATTTCAATTAAAGCTTGCGCTAAGTTTTCAATGCTACATAAAGTCCATGTACTGACAATATGGTCAAGGCTGGCATCGGCAAAAGGTAATTTTTCTGCATAAGCTTGAATGTGTTGGACATGAATTGCACTTTCATGGATGCGTTTGGCTGCCAGTTGATAAAGATCGGCATTCGATTCTAGCGCATACAGTGTTTCGACATTTTGATAAAAAGGCAGATTCACCCCTGTACCAAAGCCAATTTCCAACACATCACCTGCAATAGGCAACAGCAGTTGCCGACGCTGATCCATGAGACTGGGCGTTTGCATAACTTGATTGAGTAAATGCGGAAAAATGTGTTGCTGGTAAAATTTATAAATCATGGTTGAGCTGATTGTTCTTTATGTGTCTATGTCGAGCTTAATGGCTATTTTGATCGAATAATAAGACAAAAAAGTGACTGAATATATCTCTATTGTTACCAAGTCGATATGGTTATTTCAGTTTCATCACTTAAGATAAAAACTGGAAGATAGAAATTCGTTTTGAGGTATAGAGATGACTCGGCAATTATTATTCAGTGCTTTACTTGCAACCAGCATGCTACACGTGAGTGCTAGCGCATCATCTGTCGATCATAATATTTCTAAAGGTCTGATGCCAATATCAAAAGAACAATCGATTAAAATGCTGCAACCCTTTAAAGGGGACTTTCGTATTTTAGGATCGAAAATTTATACCCAAGATGAACAAGCAAAATTTTCACCGATTGATTATGCGGTCAGTTGGGGGTTATTTGCTGAACCTGAAATTGCACGCCATATTTCTGTCAATCAATATGACCGTTATCTGAATTGGAAAATTGATCGTCTGCCTGTGCCTAAAGAGCAAGCAATGCAGATGGTGTCAAATATGCATATCATTCCTGCAAATCCAACGATTGCCAAGCAAATTAAAAATGTAAAACGTGGTGATTTAGTCCGTTTAAAGGGCGATTTGGTTGAAATTAAAGATAAAGATTTGGTCTGGACGTCATCTTTAACAGCCACAGATACTGGGGATGGTGCATGTGAACTCTTTCGCGTCAGTTCAATTGAATGGATTGAAAAAGTAAAAGGCTAATGGTTGAAAATATTGCAAAAAGCCCTCTTTATTAAAAAGTAATGCCAGTCAGTTAAGAAACTGACTGGCTTTTTTATTTTTTAAATTCATGATGTTATTCAATACGTGGAAACGTCATCCGCAACTGTTCGAGGCAAAACCATTTTAAAAAGGTAAGGTTTCTGCGATTAATCAATCAATAAAAGGTATTTGGCGAGTTTTGCGGTGAGGCGCACTGCGCCGCAAGATGCCTTTCTTGCGAACTCAAAATATATTTTGAGTTTCTCATTTGGGCTTATTCAAAGTAATAGATGAGCTCCAAGTATTTGATTTAAAAAATATAAGACTCCGTCGTGAATAACTAGAAAGCTAAGGACTTTATTGCTAAAACCCTTGACTGACTGCATTACTCTATTAAAGAGAGCTTTTTAGATAAGAAACTTATTTAGCGGCTAAAGCTTCGCCTTCAAATTGGATACCATCCCAACCATTTAACATAAACTGACGAATATTTTGATGGTCAGTTGCTTCTGGTGTAGCTAAAACTGAGGCGTAATGTTCAGCAAACAAACTTAAGGTTTGTGCTTGATCCAAATCATTGAGTTGAGCAAAAGAAAATACTTTTGCACTGCCTTGGTTTTCAGTTGCCACATTGGCCTGTTGCCCATTTTTAAATGCAGTTGGGCTATGTTGGTAACGCGCTTCAATATACGCAATGACATCGGTAAATTTAGCTTCACCTGTTTGAAGTTGTGTTAATAAATCTTGAACCATCATTTTTTAATCCAGAAAAATAGTGAATTTAATGGCGAGACTATAGCAATTTTTAGGCATTTTATTCAGCATTATTTCTTTGTAAAACGTGTGGATTCGTGCAAAAGTAATGGCTTAATTAGGATAGGGTTGTGCTATAGACAGCCGATATTGGGTGAAAAATGAGTTGGCTATGGGTGGCTTTGGGCGGCGCTATTGGTGCAAGTTTGCGTTATGGTGCAGGGGTGTTTTTAGTTAAACCGACCAATTTGTTTCCATGGGGCACATGGTGGATCAATATTGTGGGCTGTTTATTGGCAGGAATCTTTTTTGCTTATAGTCAAAAATTTCCCATTTTGCAAAATGAAGCACGCCTATTTTTGATGGTGGGTATTTTAGGTGGCTTTACCACATTTTCCAGTTTTGGTTTAGAAACATTTCAGCTGTTAAAACATGGTCAACCGATACTCGCATTGCTTTATGTCATGTCAAGTGTGATGGTTGGTGTGATGGTTTTGGCGTTGGGGTTTTATCTTTTTCAAACGCTATTAGCGAGTAAATAACACAGCCAGTAAATAAAATCGAAACGTTTTTGCTATCAATACAGCAGATAAAAAAAGAAGCCTAAGTGGAGGAGGAGGCTTAGGCTTCTGAATAATTAAAAAATAACAAGCTGAGCTTAATTGAATATTAACTTAATGTGAGCGTTTGAAACGAGAAAAACGCTTGTTGAAACTCGCGACACGACCTTCATTATTGGTTTGACGTTGTTCACCAGTATAAAAGGGATGTGATGCACTTGAAATATCTAAACTGACATAGGGATAGTCCTGACCTTGGTAACTTTTTGTCTGTTGTGTTTGTAAGGTACTGCCAATAATGAAATAGACATCAGCATTGGTGTCATGGAATAAGACTTCACGATACTCTGGGTGAATATGAGAACGCATGGTTGGCTCCAAAATTATTGTTAATACAAGTATGTTATAACATAACATTTATTTTTACAAATAAAATAGTTTGCCAAATTAGAACCCAAATCAAACTTTCATTTGGGTTTTGTACCTATTTTATGCGCGGGGTGGAGCTAACTCGTCAAATAAGTCATTAAGATTGTCATGCATTTTTAAATGAATCATATTCCAATAATGACCCGATACCGTGCGATTCACCATCAGTGTTTCTGGTGAAGGTTTAAAGACATCCCAATATTTTAATGAGGGTTTGAGCAATTCCATTCCATCATGATGTGCTGAGTTTTCTGCAAAATCATATAGGGTGGTGAGTGGGCGTAGAAGCACTTCTAACCATTGATTATATAATTCAGTTGGAAATTTTCCTTGTGCTGAAATGGCATGTAACGCATCCAATTGTTGTTCTATTTCGGCAATATTACCTTCACGAGCAGCTTGTATTAACTGTTTAAAGTGCTGCACCGTTGTACTGGATAATGTTTTCACACCACCGTAGTCATAAATAATCACAGTGCCATCTTCACGAAAGGCAAAGTTGCCGGGGTGTGGATCGCAATGAAAGCGTTTTAGATAGAAAATTTCTTGTCCAATGGAGCGGAATAAACGACGACCGAGTTCATTTCGGGTGGCTTGTGACCATGTACTGGCCGTTTCAATACTTTCACCTTGTTCTAAGCTTAAGGTTAAAACATGGCGTGAGGAATAGTCTTTATACACTTGCGGAATAATAATTTTGCTGTCTAAGCTTTGGTGGAAAGTACGCGCAACTTCTAAATTTTGTGCTTCAATTTCATAATTTAATTCATTGTCTAAGCTTTCTTGAATTTCTTTAAACAGTTGATCTTGTAGTTTACGATCAACTTTTAGCACGCCCATCAGACGCAGTGCCAATCGCACTTGTTTAAGATCACTTTCGCAAGCTTCATCGACACCCGGATATTGCACTTTAACCACCACCTGCTGACCATTGGGTAGCAGGGCTTTATGTACTTGACCAATGGATGCTGCGGCAAAAGGTTGCTCATCAAAGCTTTTAAAAATTTGATTTAGTGGTTTGCCGAGTTCTTTTTCAACTTGTGCTTTAATTTCAGCAAAAGGCATGGCAGGGGCTTGGCGCTGTAATTTGGCAATGGCGCGCGCAACTTCAGGTGGGAAGACATCTTTATATTGTGAGGCAATTTGCCCGACTTTCATTACTGCGCCTTTCATTTCCCCAAGGGTGTCAGCAATTTGCAGACCAATATCTTGAAAAAGTTTACTGCGTGAAGCATTTTTTTGTTCTTCATCGGCATTAAAATTTTTGATCGAATTTGAAACTGTTTTGGTTGCGATGCTCGCCGTCATACTGGCAAGTTTCATAAAGCGACGACCGGGTGTGCTAGCCGTTTTTGCCATGCGATATTCCTCAAGGTCATCATTGGTATGTTTGAATGATCATAGGCGACAAAGTTAAAAATACCTACTTTAAATTGTTAAGCATTTGTTGGAGTCTGAATATGTTGAGCTTTATGGGGGTGGATTTTTCTGTGGGAAAATATGCAGTTTTGCTATGCCGATGCAAGTTATTCAGCTTAATTCAGGTATGAAGAAATGTTCGAATTTAAGTGAATCAATATTTTAAAATTTGATATGCGGTAAAGTCCATCATCAATGAACTTTGCCTTATTTTAATTGCATCATTCAGATTACTTTGTGTAGGAATTAAGGTCACTTTTGTTTGGGAAAAATGAGAAGCGAAGCTTCGCAAGGAAACCATTATTGTGCTGAAGCAACATACATGTACCTTAGCCCAACAGCGGCATCCTTGCCGCCTATGTGATCGTTAATCTCGGAGAGAATAATAGAGGTGACAGGTTTTTTAAGTTGAGGCGTGATGACTTAGGCGCTGATTATTCATATACAAACGTGTCAGTAATAACACACAAGCAATACTTAAACCGACAATCAATCCCACCCAAACCCCTGCTGCACCCATCTCGGTAAAGCGCGCCAGATAAATTCCGACAGGGAAGGCAATAACCCAATAGGCGAGCATGGTGATCCACATGGGGCCTTTGGTGTCCTGCATACCGCGTAAACAGCCTGCGGCACTGACTTGCCATGCATCCATGAGTTGATATGCAATTGCAAATAAAATTAAATACATGGCAACTTTAGCCACGTCATAATCTGAAGTGTAAATGGCCACAATTTCAGCGCGGAACAACCACATAAATAGCATGGTGATAAAAGCAAAAATGGTTCCTGTCGCCAGACCCAGATATTGTACTTTACGCATGGCTAGCCAATTATGTTCACCATAATAGGTTCCGACCCGAATGGTGAGCGCAATGGCCAGTGACATCGGAATCATAAACAGTTGCGAAGTAACTGAAATCGCAATTTGATGTGCCGCGATAATGGTTTCACCCAAAGGACTTAATACAATTGCTGCGGTGCTGAAAATACTGACTTCAAAGAAAATGGCCAAGCCAATCGGTAAACCGAGAGTCAAAATGCGTTTGACCCAATAAGGATCTAATTTTTCCCACAGCGCAAACGGTTGGGTTTTTTGATAGCGTCGTGCTTTTAGAATATAGGTGGCGAGGGTGATGAACATCAACCATTGTAAAATAGCAGTGGCAAAGCCAGAGCCTGCACTGCCTAAATGTGGAATAGGACCAATGCCATACATAAAAATAAAGTTTAAAGGAATTAACAGCACCAGAGCAATTAAGCTAATGGCGGTGACGGGGCGTGGATAACCCAAGGCTTCCGAATAGCCTCTTAATGCTGCATACATGGTCACAGCAGGCATACCAAAACCAATCGCATGTAAAAATAAACTGGCTTTAGGCAATAAATTTTCAGGGACACCTAAAATGGGCAGCAGCAAAGGCATGAACTGTAAAATCAGCCCAGCAATGACTCCTAAAATAAAAGCCACCCATAAAGATTGACGGGCAATGGTGGCAATTTTTTCAGGCGTACGTGCACCATTGGCTGCGGCAACTAAGGGGGTGGTTGCAATCATGATGCCACTAAACAGCAACATGATTGGAATCCATAAACCCACACCAACGGCAATGGCAGCAAGGTCTTGTGCAGATAAATGCCCCGCCATAATGGTATCAATCAGGCCAAAACCTGCTTGGGCAAACTGCGTGATCAAGATGGGAATCATAAGATGGAAGAGTTGTTTTAACTCAAAGCGGGTGGTCGTAACAGATGTAGCATTTAACAAAAAAATTACTCATTTTAATTATGTGCTTAGAAGGTGTTAGCGTTGTAAAGTGAGAAGCACACCAATAAAAATCACCACGCTACCTAAAAGACGTTGCCAGTTAACCGGTGTTTGTTCCGTACCCAGTAAACCAAAATGATCGAAGAACATCGAGGTGATGATTTGACCAAAAATAATTAATCCTGCAAAGGTCAAAAAACCAAGTTTGGGTGCGGTATAAATACTGATGCTAATGGCATAGACACCGAGAAAACCGCCAAGCCATAGAAACCAAGGAAGTTGAAGCAAAATGGTAAAAGTTGGTTTATCTACATTTTGAAAAAACACCAACATGGCAAGTACTATTGTACCAACCAAAAAGGATAAAAGCGCGGCTTGCAGAGGTGAATGTAGATATTCTCTTAATTGACTATTAATTGCCGTTTGAAAAGTCATCGCTACACCAATCCCCATGGTGAGGGGCAACAATAATAATAACTGAGTCGATATTTTCATCATATTCACGATTTAATTATTCTTGGTTTTAAGTAGTTTATCGTAGATAGGAGAAGAATTCAGAAGTGTCTTGATACAGTCATGTTAAAATATATATCTCCTTATTTTGTTGTTTTGAGCTTATTCCTTGGCTGATTTAAATCCTGCAAGTATTCCACTGTCTTTATATATTCACATGCCATGGTGCGTGCGTAAATGTCCGTATTGTGACTTTAACTCACATGCCGTGCCTGATGGAAAATTGTCTTTAGATTTAGAACAAGAATATCTACAAGCGTTGGTTGAAGACTTGAAAATACAGGTCAATTTTGCTCAAGGTCGGCATATTCATAGCGTCTTTATTGGCGGTGGAACGCCGTCGTTAATTTCGGCCAAAGGTTATCAATGGCTATTTAGCCAGCTTAAAAGCCTCATTCCTTTTGAAGATGGTTGTGAAATTACTTTAGAAGCCAATCCGGGTACGGTAGAGCACGATCCTTTTGCTGGTTATTTGGATGCAGGGATTAATCGCCTTTCTATTGGTGTGCAAAGTTTTAATACCGATCATCTTAAAAAACTAGGACGAATTCATAGCAATGCTGATGCCGTGAATGCTATTCATTTGGCCAAGGAAGCGGGTTTTGCACGGGTCAATGTAGACTTGATGCATGGTTTGCCTGAACAAACTTTAGAGCAAGCTTTATACGATTTAAAACTGGCGGTAGAAAATGGGGCAACCCATGTGTCGTGGTATCAATTGACCATTGAACCGAATACGGTGTTTTTTAGAACTCAACCTATTTTGCCGGTTGATGACGTGTTGGAAGAGATTCAAGCACAGGGTGAAGCGTATTTAACAGCGCAGGGTTTTGTCAATTATGAAGTGTCGGCATGGCGTAAGGAAAAGCCTTCTGCACATAATTTAAATTACTGGCAGTTTGGCGATTATTTAGCAATTGGGGCTGGGGCACATGGCAAAGTGACACAACCTGATGGCGTGTATCGTTTTCAAAAAACCCGTTTACCAAAAGACTATTTAGCCAAAGTCCCCGCAGAACATGTACAGTTTAAACGCATTGAAGCGGATGATATGCCGTTTGAATTTATGATGAATGCACTACGTTTAAACCAAGGTGTTGACGCGAAACTGTATGCAGAACGGACAGGTGTGAGTTTAGCTGGCTTGGATGAACTTTTAAGTTCTTTACGTACACGAAAGTTGATGGTTGACGATCAAACTCGAATTTCATGTACTGAGCAAGGGCATGTGTTTTTAAATTCAGTGTTGGAAGAGTTTCTTTGATTTTAAAATTTAACTTTATGTACGTGTATGAGTAGAAAATGGAAAGAAATTTATCGATTGATATTTTGAAAGTCATTTTAGCAATTGCTGTGGTTTTTTTACATACCCGTATTTTTTATGATGTATCGACACTTTTAAGCCATGTTTTCGTGCAGGGAATATTTAGGTTAGCAGTCCCTATTTTTTTAGTCATTACAGGTTATTATTTTTTTTATATCAATAGTCTCCAAAGATATAAAGCATGGCTGAAACGTATTTTTATTTTGTATGCCGTTTGGATGATCTTTTATTTACCCATATGGTGGACTCAAAGCTTCTCCTATAATTTTTCTGTTTTGTACAATGGTTATTATGTGCTTTGGTATATTCAGGGCGTGTTGTTAGGTGGCTCTGTTTTATATTTCTGTAGAAATATAAATGCGAAAAAGCTCTTTATTGGGAGCCTTTTTTTATTTTTGCTTGGCGTTATACTTCAGCAAGTCGGTAATTTACATTTATTTCAGGGTCAAATGGATGCTGAATTGAACACCTATACCGTGCATCGTAATTTTTTATTGATGAGTTTCCCTTTTCTGACCTTAGGTTTTCTGCTGAATAAATGTCAGGCTACAATTAGTAATAAAATAAATATAAAGCTTTGGCATGTGATTGTTGTGGTTGTTTTAGTGGTCGTGGAATCACTTGCGAATTATTTTTTCATTAGTCGGAAGGAAAGTCTGGATCAGATGTTTTCCTTATTTATTGCTGCGCCAATTATTTTTATATACGTTTTTAATCAGAATATACTGGGGAAAAATAAAGAATTGGCAAATTTATCGACGGCCATTTTTTTAATTCATCCTTTTTTTATTTACCATTTAAAAGGCTATTTTTTAAATCAACAGACCTTATTTAGCTTGGTTGTATTGGTGTGTTCAATCTTTGCCGGATTAATATTGCTGCAAATGAATAAAAAACTAAAATACTTGTTATAAAAAAGAGCGCCTAAGCGCTCTCTTCTTTACTCTAAAAACTTAAACCTTAGTAGTCGAAGCTAAAGTGTTCAGGTGCTAATGAAGTCATGGTTTTTGAAGGATTGACCATGGCTTCAGCATGACCTTGGGTACGTGGCAATAAGCGTTCGAAATAGAAGTCAGCGACTTTAATTTTCGCTTTATAGAATTCAGCAGATTCTTTGCCATCACCAGAAGCCAATTTTTCTGAAGCAACAGCAGCTTGTTGCGCCCAGAAATACGCCATCATCACATAGCCAGAGAACATCAAGAAATCGACAGAAGCTGAAGAGACAACGTCACGGTCTTTACGTGCCGCAAGCATAATGCGCACCGTTAAGGCATTCCACTGTGCACATACTTTGGTTAAGTCCCATGCAAAACGACGCATGTATTTGTTGGTGGCATTTTGCGCACAGAATTTCAAAATTTCAGTGGTGTAGTCACGAATAACTTTACCTTTAGAGGTCAGTAATACTTTACGACCAATCAAGTCGAGTGCTTGCACGCCCGTTGTACCTTCATAAAGCGTCGCAATACGTGCATCACGTGCAATCTGCTCCATACCCCATTCTTTGATATAACCGTGACCGCCATAAATTTGCATACCGTGGTTTGCTGCTTCTAAACCTAGCTCAGTTAAGAAACCTTTTAGGATTGGAGTGTAGAAACCTAAATGATCATCTGCTGCTTCAAATGCCGCAGTATCACCGCGCTCTAGGGCATCGGCCATTTTGTCAGCCAGTTGCGCTGCATAATAAATCATGGAACGACCGCCTTCAGCAATCGCTTTTTGCGTCAACAACATGCGGCGAACATCAGCATGGTGAATAATGGCGTCAGCAACTTTTTCAGGGTCTTTCTTGCCAGACAGAGCACGCATAGACATACGATCTTTGGCATACGGTAAAGCACCTTGGAACGACAGTTCAGCATGCGCGATGCCTTGAATTGCAGTCCCAATACGCGCCGTGTTCATAAATGTGAACATGGCATGTAAGCCTTTATTTGGCTCGCCAATTAAGTAACCCACAGCATTGTCAAAGTTTAAAACCGCTGTTGCAGAAGCACGGATCCCCATTTTATGTTCAATTGAACCACAGGTTACAGGGTTACGCTCACCTACAGTACCATCGGTATTGACCAAGAATTTAGGCACAATAAATAAAGAAATCCCTTTTGTACCTGCGGGCGCATCTGGAAGACGTGCAAGGACAATGTGGATGATATTTTCTGTTAAATCGTGTTCACCCGCAGAGATGAAAATTTTTGTCCCAGTAATATGATAAGTACCATCTGCATTTGGCTCTGCTTTGGCTTTTACTTGACCTAGGTCTGTACCACATTGTGGTTCAGTTAAGCACATGGTGCCTGACCACGTACCTGCCACAAGGTTAGGCATGTAGATATTTTTTTGTTCCTCAGTACCAAACTGAAGAATGGTATTCATGCAGCCAACGCTTAAACCTGGGTACATCTGGAATGACCAGTTTGCTGTGCCCATCATTTCTGATTTGATCAGATTTAAAGATTGAGGCAAATTTTGACCGCCAAATTCTTCTGGAAAAGACAGACCTTGCCATCCCCCTTGCACAAATTGGTCATAAGCTTCTTTAAAGCCTTTCGGTGTTTTGACTTCGCCATTTTCGAAATGACAGCCTTCTTCATCACCCGATTGGTTTAAAGGTGACAGTATATTTTCACAAAAATCTGCTGCACCTTCTAGAATCATGTCTACAGTGTCAGCATCGGCAGCTTCGCCATTGGATAAAGTTTTATAGTGGGCAGAGAAGTCAAAAACTTCATTCATTAAAAAGCGAATGTCGTGTAAAGGAGCTTTATAAGCAGGCATAGTGTTAATCCTAATTTAGAAATAGTTTTGGATTATCCGAATCGATAGTTTGATTATTCACATTGCTCATCAAAATACATTGATAGTGTAGCCTTGGAAAAATGTCAGAAAGGCGAATAACAATGAAAATTAAACGGCTTAGAAAATATTTTTTTGTTAAAGTATAAACTTTGATTTTGATCAAAAAGTTAAATTGATCAGTGTTTAAGTATAAATAACATAAGGTATTTAAAAAGAAATCATGCAAATAAGATATTTAACTTTATGCTTAATAGCCTTAAGCCTAAGTGCTTGTTCACAACATGTCATTAAATCCAATGCCAATACTGGACAGAGTTTAGAGCAAAAAGCTGTTACAGGTTTAAACGCCATGTTTGAAACGTCGGGCTATGATTATCAAGGAAAATTGAATTTTCATGCAAATTTAGCCCCAAATACGACAAAAAACTCGAAAGTGACTCAACAAGAGAGTGCTCCCTCATTAGATCCTGTGTTGCAGCATCAAATTGAACAATATCTTAAAGTTCAAAAGCTTCGTTTAGGTCATCAGGAAAAGCAGCATTTATATACCGCATTGGCAAAAGAACAGCTTCCGAATGCCGATCGGTTTGCTGCGAAAGAGGGATACGGGAGTAACTTTGATCAGTTTGCTTTGAACTTATTAAGTAATATTCAGTTTAGTTACAATGGTTCAGTGCATTATCGGCAAAAACTCGCCTCTTTAAATTTAGAGGCAAAATATGAAAAACCAACGCTGCTGGTGCATGCCAAAGTCCCGATGGTGGTTGATTTTAATGAGTATAAGTTTTATATCAATTATTTTTCACTGATGCCTTATTTAGTCAATAAAGACAGTCAGGCAAGTTTTGCCTATATTGATTTTTCCAAGTATAAAAATGAAATCAATCGCGTTGATTTTAAAAAACTGGCAGATTATTTAAAGCAAGTCAATGCTTTGTCTTATGCCTTGGCTGAACCGAAAGGGATTCAAGCTTTGCCGTTGAATGCCAAAGATAAGAATTTGGCTGTAGTAGAGAAAATTCGTTTAAGCACCACCTTAGAACAACTCCAGTTGCAAATGGCGTTATATGAACAAGTCAACCGACCTTATTTTCTCAATTCGGTGGTTGGAATCAAGCCGACAGATGCAGTTGCCGAGCAAGCCGCGACAACTGTAGCAACACAGGATTCGACCCAGAAGCATAAAGCTGTCGCTCCAGCAGGGGAGGTAGATGATGTACCAAGCTTGACTAAAGATGAAGCAGCTGAATCAAGTTTGCAGTTAAGCCTATTAATCGATACGCATTTTAGTGCTTTAGGGCAAGGTGATACAGCAGAGCCAGCAACGGAGTCTGGTTGTTTAAAACAGGATAAATCCTGTGCTGCTACAGCAGTGGCAGCGGATACGGTTGTTGTAACAGAGCAACCCGAAGATATAGTCGCAGCGGATGCAGTGCAAACCGCAGATAAAGGCTCGGATGAATATTTAAATCAGCAGCAGTGTCAAGAATTGATCAGCCAACCCCAGCGTGCCACGATGGGCGCTTTAACCTTCTGCCAGCATGAATATGATTTAAATGCTTTTGCCAGCAAAGAGCAGGATGTTGATCAGACAAAACTGATTGATGCGCTAAGCAGTTTGAGTCCTATTTTTGAACCATATGCGTCAGATCAATTGATGGATGTCAAAACATTTTCAGGCTTATGGGCGAAGCATCAACCTGAAATTCAGCAAGCACTGAAAGCCAATGCACAGCAAATTCCTCTGGTCATGGATGTCGGACTGGATGCCCAAGGTCGAGCCATACTGGTAGATTATGATGTACAAATCACCAGTCAAAAATATGGCACAGTCAATATTCAGGCCGATTTTAATATTCAGAATTATGGTCAGGCCAGTACAATTGATGGTGCTCAATTACGTCAAGCCAAGTCTTTAGCAGAAATATCTAAAGGGTCGGTGATTGAAAATATGGTTCGTGGTTTTTCTACTGCAACAGGGGGAGAAGAAACCGAAACAGATGCAGCGACAACCGTGAAAAATATGCTGAGTTTGAATGAACAACTGAAGCAATTGGCAGAAAAAACCTATCAGCAAACCCATTCTTATGCGCAAACTTATCAGGCGCTGTGGGGAATGCAAATGGCAGCCCAAAATCGTGATTTGCTTAAAAACTACAATGCACAAAGCCTGCACGAAATTGCACAGGTCTATGCCTATTGGTTTGCAGACGAAGCGATTTATAACCCTACAGGTCAGGCGCTGAAACAGATTCAAGCGTTGCAGAAAAAACATGATTTAGAACTCGATCAGCAGTTTAATCACGAGTTAGGCGAAGCGGTGTATCAAATCGTGAATGCCGTTGTTGCAAAGGATGCTGAGCGTCAGGCATGGCAGCAACTGGTTAAACAATATAAACAACCAAAAGCCATTTTTGCTCAGCAGTATATGCAGAACTTTAAACAAGACTACGACGTAGATCAGCCGCAACAATTGAAAGCTGTTGCAGATATCTTGGCACAAGCCTATGTAGATTCAACGCAAAACCGTTTGTCTTTAAAGTCGATTGAAAAACTGACTTTAGAACAAGATGGGTATATTGATTTAGAGCTGTATCAAAAAACTTATACGGCATTAAAGGAAAACTTGAACCCTAAAAAATAAGTGTTAAAAAGAACCTCAGATGAGGTTCTTTTTTTGGATATATGTTAGAGATCGGCTTAAAGAAAATCTTTCAGTGATGGTTTTATTCCATTCCAGATGGAAAAAGATTCAATCGCTTGACCCACCAACATGCCATACCCTTCAGATGTGGGAATACCACGCGCTTTGGCTTGATCTAAAAAGCTAGAGGGTTTGCCATAGGCCATTTCATAAGCATATTTAAACTGCAATGTTTCAGGTAAGACTAAAGCATCGCCACTTAAGCTTGCTGAGGTCGCATTAATCACCAGATCAAACTCACCGCTTAAATGCTCTAATGAAACGGCAGCAAGGGTGGCTTGCGGAACAGCATCTTTTAAATCTGCGACCAATTGTTCTGCACGGGCTAAAGTACGGTTGGCAATGACAATATTTTTCACACCTGCTTGCACCAGCGGGTAGACCACGCCACGCGTTGCGCCACCTGCACCAATGATTAAAATAGCGGTATTGTCTAAATTCCAATTTAAAGCTTGAATGGCATCGACCAGCCCTTGACCATCGGTATTGTCACCATGCAGTTTTCCATCTTGCATCCACAGCGTATTCACCGCTTTAGCAATTTTGGCACGTTCAGTCAGAACATGGCATTGCGCAAATGCTTGCTCTTTAAAAGGCACAGTGACATTCATGCCGCTGCCACCTTGGGCAAAAAACGCTTTAATGTTGGCTTCAAAACCATCCAGTGGAGCAAGACGTTTGCTGTAATGGAGGTCAATACCTGTTTTTTGTGCAAAAGCATGATGAAGTTCTGGTGAGCGCGATTGTTCGATAGGGTGACCAATCACCGCGAATTGTTTGCTCATTTCACAAGATCCATGTGCGGAAATGGCATTCAATATACGTGATTTTTAAACAAGGCTAAAGTCAGAAGGAGAGAAAATAAAACAATTAGGAATTGGAAAAATACACTTCAATAATGTGTAGCGAAACGCAAGCGATTAAAGTTAAAGCTAAGGATTACAGATGTCGTGCACCACTTCTTCAAGCAACATTGCCGCAGTAAAAAATAAGCCAAAACCAGCAAGTACGCTAAAGCTAATCGATAAGCTATCGGAAAAGGTATTGTCTGATGAGAAGGTAATGCTTATGGAGCAAAGGATCATGATGAAAATTGACCAAAATAAAAATACTTTGCGATTGAGTGTTTTGTTGAACATTTTTTTCTCCTTAAGCATGGTTTGTTGTCATTTATGCTGGCTTTAAAATAGGCGTAAAGTGCTTAAATTGAATGACCCAGTCTAAACGATTTTAGAAATGCCATTGCATCTCGTGCTGTAAGGAAATATGTCGGCAACATTATTATTGATGGAATAGTCCACTATATTTATAGGCGAATGACTTTAATTCAAACAGTTTTATGCTTTAATCAATATTAACTCAGAGACTGCTTAAAGTTAAAAAACCTCCTTGATCCAATATGGAAAAAGGGGTTAATTTTTTTAAATGTTTAACTATTAGACTTCTTTCATAAGTCGCCTTTTGATCAATAAAAGTAGTTCGTAAAGCCAACATTAAAAAATAAATTTTAGGAAATATTGGATTCATGAGTGTGGCATGGATGCCACACGTTTCCCATCACGACAAGGATGTCGTGTATGGGAAACAAAAGGTTTTTGCCTACTTTTGACCTTTCAAAAGTAGGGATAATGCCTACGCAAAGGTATAAAAACTGAATCAATTAAATGAGGCAGTGCTGATTTTAAAGAATCAAATATTGAACAGTTTTTGATTTATGCAAGTTATCTATTGATGTTCAGTTAACCAATCATGTGGTTTTAAATAGTAATCGGTTAAGCGTTTTTCAGTTGAATCCTCATCCCATTCTGGACGATATGACCAAGCGGCAAGCGGTGGCATACTGACCAAAATTGACTCAATCCGCCCGCCTGTTTGTAAACCAAACAAAGTCCCACGGTCATAAACCAAATTATATTCCACATAACGACCACGACGGTAGAGTTGAAACTCACGTTGTGCTTGGCTATAAGGTTGATTTTGATGGCGTTGGAAAATCGGCAAAATCGCGTCTAAGTAACCATTCCCCACGGCTTGAATATATTGAAAGCAGGTTTCAAAATCCCATTGATTTAAATCATCAAAGAATAATCCACCGACACCGCGTTGTTCATCACGATGTTTTAAATAGAAGTAGTCATCACACCATTTTTTATGTTCGGCATAGACGCTGTCACCAAAAGGGGCACACAGGTCATGGGCTTTTTGATGCCAAGCCACTATATCTGCATCATCTGGATAAAATGGAGTGAGGTCAAAACCACCACCAAACCACCAAATTGGATCTTGCCCTTCAGGCTCTGCGACAAATAAACGCACATTGGCATGTGAGGTCGGAACATTTGGATTCTTGGGGTGAATGACTAAAGAAACCCCTAAAGCTTGTGCTTTTGCTCCAGCAATTTGTGGATGACGCTCAGTTGCAGAAGCTGGAAGTTTTGAAATATTGATGTGTGAAAACATCACGCCACCTTTTTCAATCACCGTGCCATTTTGTAAAACACGTGAACGACCGCCACCACCTTCTGGACGTTCCCAATCATCAATTTCAAATTGAGCAGTGCCACCACTCTGTAATTCTCGTTGTTCTAGACCTGCACAAATACGGGCTTGTAAATCGAGGAGAAATTCGCGAACGCGTTGAATATCAGCTGACGTTGGGTTCTGCATAGATGACCTCTATAGCATGATTTTAAGGACTGAATACATCAAAGCATAAAGTCATAAAAAAAGTAAGGGATTTTTTAACATCTTGTAAAAAATCCCTAAATCTAGGGTCTGTGGACATTTCAGCCATGCATTGCGTTATTCACTAAAACAACTCAAGCAAGGCATGAAATGCAGACAATGGTGATCCCCTTGTCAAGTTTCATAACGAAGTTTGGGGAAGTTTTAGTAATAACCCTATGGGACAGGGACATTTTTTCCGCTACTGCGTTATCTTGCGCAGCTTTAGTCACTGCTCATCATTTAGAATGACTAAATTTCGTAAAACATGCCTTGTAGCATCTAAAAAATGTCCTCTGTCGCAAGCATCTGTGAAATGTCAACAGACCCTAATGATTTATAATATTTTTTAAAATGAATTAGAAGTCATCTTTATCATACATGTGTGACATACGTTCATGTTTGGTTTTTAAATAGTCAGCATTAAATGGATTCAAACCGACGGTGAGGGGAACACGATCGACCACATCAATACCCAGTTCTTTTAAGGCTTTAATTTTTGTAGGATTATTGGTGATTAATTTGACTTGTTTAATTTTCAAATGTTCCAGCATGATATTACACATGTCGTAACGTCGAGCATCCGCGGGTAAATTCAACATTAAGTTGGCATCAACCGTATCATGACCTTGATCTTGCAAAGCATAAGCGCGAATTTTATTGGTTAGCCCAATACCACGCCCTTCTTGGCGCAAGTATAAAATCACGCCTTGCCCCACTTCATTGATTAATTTTTGTGTGGCTTGTAACTGAGGCCCACAATCACATTTGAGTGAGGCAAAGGCATCACCAGTTAAACATTCAGAGTGAATGCGAACCAATACTGGAGCCGTGGGTGCTGTGTCGAGGCCTTTAGAAAGTGCTACATGCTCTTCACCAGTTTCTGGATCTTGAAATACAGTGATTTTAAATTCACCAAAAGCGGTTGGTAATCTTGAAGTTGCAACAAATTCTATAGGCACTGCTTAACCCGTCAGATAGATTATTAATTGATTAAAGTATAGCGTAATGCTTGGACATTGGTAGAATTGCTATGTTGAAATTATGCATAAGATTTTCTTTTTTGTATAAAGCGAACGATAATGGTTGATAAATAGTAAGATTATTCAGGATAATCTGGTTTTATGAGTAAACACCCAGTTGAGAGAACTCCTCAAAACTGCATCGCTAGAAATGTGGCTGATTTAAAGGTGATACAATTCGACAATATGATCGAGTAACCCATTTACCTAGCTTAGGATTTGCCAGGCTTTAGAAGGCTTTGCCATTTATGTTGTATACAGAAATACCGACTCACCGCCCTATAACACCGTTGCTGGATGCGATTGATCACCCACAACAATTACGTTTGCTCGAGCGTAGCCAATTAGAACAAGTGGCAGATGAGTTACGTCAATACATTTTGTATGCAGCAGGACAAAGTGGAGGCCATTTTGGTGCCAACCTTGGGGTGATCGAACTGACGGTTGCTTTACATTATTGTTTTAATACCCCGCATGACCGTTTAATTTGGGATGTGGGACATCAAGCTTATCCGCATAAAGCGTTAACGGGTCGTCGTGAACAACTCACCACCATTCGTACGAAAGATGGTTTGGCTGCATTTCCTACACGTGAAGAATCGGTATTTGATACCTTTGGCGTTGGACATTCTTCAACTGCCATTTCTGCGGGTTTAGGCATGGCACTGGCACGTCGTTACCAAAAAAATCCATGTGAAGTGGTTGCCATTATTGGCGATGGTGCTATGACGGCTGGAATGGCTTTTGAAGCCATGAATGATGCAGTGGCGCATAATGCTGACTTGATGGTCGTGCTGAATGACAATGATATGTCCATTTCATGTAGCACGGGTGGCTTTGCTAAACACCTCGCTGCGATTTGGGAAAGTGGTCAATCGGTCAATATTTCAGAAACAGGCGAAGCTTATCTAGAGCCACATCCGGAGTGGAATTATAATTCACGCTTACACAGTTCAGCCACGGATGCGGCAGATAACCTATTTAAAGCCATTGGTTTTGACTACTTTGGGCCTTTCGATGGTCATGATGTGAATCAGTTGGTTCAAGTCTTTAATGCATTGAAAAAACGTCAAGGACCACGCTTAATTCATGTCTATACCAAAAAGGGTAAAGGCTTTATTCCTGCTGAATCCGATCAAATTAAATATCATGCCATTAGCAAAGTAAGCGCAGTATCTTCAGCAAATAGCGCACCAAAATATTCGGATGTCTTTGGGCAATGGCTGTGTGATGAAGCTGCGCAAGATGACCGTTTACTTGCGATTACCCCAGCCATGTGTGAAGGTTCAGGTATGGTGCAGTTTGCCAAACAATTTCCAACACGTTTCTTTGATGTCGCGATTGCGGAACAACATGCAGTGACTTTGGCGGCAGGGATGGCCTGTGAAGGGTTAAAACCAGTGGTTGCGATTTATTCGACCTTTTTACAACGGGGTTATGATCAGCTGGTTCATGATGTTGCTTTACAGAATTTAGATGTAACTTTTGCGATCGATCGCGCTGGTTTGGTGGGTGAAGACGGTCCAACGCATGCAGGAGCTTATGATTATGCTTTCATGCGTACCGTACCCAATATGGTGATCATGGCGCCGAAAGACGAAAATGAATGTCGTCAAATGTTGCATACGGCTTACTTATATTCAGGCCCTGCTGCTGTACGTTATCCGCGTGGCAATGGTGTCGGGGTGGAAATTCAACAACAATTAAGCGTTTTAGAGATTGGTAAAGCAGAAATTGTGGCTAGCTTTAATGAACAATATGATGAACAAATCAGTATTCTGGCTTTTGGCAGTCGTGTAACGGTTGCAATAGAAGCAGCACAAGCGTTGGCACAAACCCATGATGTCGGGGTACGGGTCGTGAATATGCGTTTTGTTAAACCACTTGATGAACAGATGATCGCAGCACTTGCACCAAGCACCAATTTATTTGTGACGGTTGAAGAGCATGCCGTTATGGCGGGTGCGGGCAGTGCAGTCAATGAATACTTGGTTCAAGCACAAATTGTGAAACCGAGTTTAAATTTAGGTTTGCCTGATACTTTTATGCATCAAGCTTCACATGCACAAATGTTGCAACAAGCAGGACTCGATAGCAAAGGCATTGAAAAATCGATTGAATTGGTGTGGCTGAAACTGATGGAAACCGTTTCATCCTGATTTATTAAATTTTAGAAACATTTTTCCCCTAAAAGCCTGCATATTTGCTAAAATGTGCGGGCTTTTATGCATTATTCTTTATCAGTATCTTCAATTTGTAGTGGGTGTTCAATGGAACCTATGGTGGTTATGGCTGCGCGTGCGGCTCAATTAGTTGGTCAAGAGCTTTTAAAAGCGCATCAAAATCGTCATAAACTCGATCTACAAGTCGAAGAAAAAGGGATTGATGGCCCAGTAACGCGTGTAGACCGTTATTTAGAACAATTGGCGATCGACACGCTCCGTAAAAGTTATAAAAACCACAGCTTCCTTGGTGAAGAGTTTGGTCTACAAGAAGGTAAAGGTCACGACGCTGATTGGTGTTGGGTGATTGATCCTCTTGATGGCACTTTAAACTTTATTCACGGTTTCCCACATTTCTGTATTTCCATTGCCGTTAAGCATAAAGGCATCACTCAGCATGGCGTTATTTATGACCCTGTGAAAGATGAGCTTTTCTCTGCTAGTCGTGGTCGCGGTGCCATGATGAATCAACGTCGTATTCGTGTAAATGTGAAAGATAGCTTGGACAATACGTTCTTGGCTGTAGGTCATGCTTACCGTAATAAACGTAACGGTGAAGTGGTTTCTTATGCGAAAAACCATTTTGATTCATTATTAAATGTGACTGAAGCGGGTGCACAATTCCGTCGTTCGGGTTCTGCTGCATTAGACTTGGCGTATGTTGCTGCGGGTCGTCTTGATGGTTACTTCGAGCTTGGTTTGAAACCTTGGGATATCGCTGCGGGCGAGTTAATCGTCAAAGAAGCGGGCGGTACTGTAGTCGATGCCCGTGGTGGTTCTGACTCTATGGAAAATGGTCAAGTGATTGCTTGCTCTATGAAAATGCTCAAACCTTTAATGCAAGCTGTTGTTCCAGCTTGGGGTGACGCAGCAAAGTAACATTGATTTGACCTGGTGATATAATGAAAGCTCTCAATGTGAGGGCTTTTTATATTTCAGGCAAAAGTTTATAGGCTTTGAACAGATTGTTTTAAGGGTCTACTTAGCCACTGGATTCACTGATCAGCTATTTATATAAAATATTTGTTTAAAAATTAAACAAAAAACAAGTTGTAAAATAGACTGTTACTGAAAAAAACAGTACATATTCATAATTTAATCGAAAAAAATGATTACTTTTTAAAATGATTCTGTTATCATGCCGTCACGCACTTAAATTTCCGTTCTTTACCTGAACATTATCTTCTAATCATTGTATGCGCGTGCTGTCCATAGAGAGGACATATCCTTCGCGCCCCAATCGCTTAAGCGATTCCTTCAGGTTTGCGGCCGTAATCATATACGTGCGTTATATCCACATCGTCGTTATTCGGATCGCTGCTGAATCCTTATTTTTCAGCTCTATTTGCTGTGCCGCTTTTTGCCGATGTCCATATTGTAATTTATTAAATGGAGCACCCACTTTAGGGTGAACACTCTCTATGAGCAAAACTTTTGCTGATTTTTCCCTCGATGAGTCTTTAACACTAGCGATCGAAGGTTTAGGCTTTACTACACCAACTCCTGTACAAGAACAAGCGATTCCAGCTGCACTCGAAGGTAAAGACCTTCTTGTATCAAGCCAAACAGGTTCTGGTAAAACTGCTGCATTCTTATTACCTACTTTAAACGGTTTAGCGAATCAAGATACGCTAGTGCCATTTAAAGATCGCATGAAAGCGATTACACAACCGAATATTTTGGTGATTTCACCAACTCGCGAACTTGCACAACAAGTATGTCAAGATGCAATTGCATTGGTACGTCATATGAAAGGTGTGCGTGTTGCTGCGATTATGGGTGGTATGCCTTTTGGTAAACAAATCCAACAGTTAAAAGGTGCACAAGTTGTCGTTGCGACTCCAGGTCGTTTACTTGATCTTGTTAACCGTCGTCAAATTAAACTTGATAACGTTGATGCGTTAATTGTCGATGAAGCTGACCGTATGCTTGATCTAGGTTTTTCTGAAGACTTAGAAGCAATTGGTGATTTAGCGGCAAACCGTAAACAAACATTGATGTTCTCTGCAACGTTTGCACCGCGTATTATCACGCTTGCTGAACGTATGATGAATGATCCGATGCGTATTGCAATCGAAACTGGTCACTCTACCAATACAGACATCACACAAACATTGCATTGGACTGATGGCTTCGAACACAAGAAAAAATTACTTACACATTGGTTGTCTGATGAGTCTGTAGATCAAGCTGTTGTGTTTGCAAGTACTCAAGAAGATACAGATATGTTGGCTGAAGAACTTGCTGAAGCAGGTCTATCAGTTGTAGCGCTTCACGGTGCTATGCCACAAACTGTTCGTAACCGTCGTTTACGTAGCATCCGTGAAGGTCGCGCTAAGATTTTAGTTGCAACTGACGTTGCTGCTCGTGGTCTTGACGTACCGACAATTTCACACGTAATTAACTTCGGTCTTCCAATGAAGAACGAAGACTATGTACACCGTATTGGTCGTACAGGTCGTGCTGGTCGTACAGGTAATGCAATTACACTTGCAACTTACCGTGAACGCGGCAAAATTCGCGCGCTTGAAGACTTCCTAGATGCACGTTTAAGCGTATCTGAAATTGAAGGTCTTGAGCCATCTCCACCTCCTGCACGTGGTAGTCGTGATGGCGGTGGTCGTGATGGCGGTGGTCGTGGTCGTGGTCGTGATGGCGGTCGTGGCGGTTTTGGCGGCGGTCGTGATGGCGGTCGTGGCGGTTTTGGCG
Source organism: Acinetobacter kyonggiensis (assembly GCF_900107285.1). Lineage (GTDB taxonomy): Bacteria > Pseudomonadota > Gammaproteobacteria > Pseudomonadales > Moraxellaceae > Acinetobacter > Acinetobacter kyonggiensis. The sequence continues at coordinate 150,979 of NZ_FNPK01000008.1, forward strand.
GCGGTCGTGATGGCGGTGGCGCACGTCGTAGCTATGATGATAAACCTCGTGGTGATCGTCCAGCTTATGCTGGTGGTGAAGATCGTCCACGTCGTAGCTATGATGACAAGCCTCGTGGTGAGCGTCCAGCTTATGCTGGCGGTGATGATCGTCCTAAGCGTGATTTCGGTGATCGTCCAGCGCCACGTCGTGAAGGCGGTTTCGGTGATCGTCCACAACGTTCGTTTGATGATCGTCCTAAACGTGATTTTGGTGATCGTCCAGCGCCACGTCGTGAAGGTGGTTTCGGTGATCGTCCACAACGTTCGTTTGATGACCGTCCTAAACGTGATTTTGGTGATCGTCCAGCGCCACGTCGTGAAGGTGGTTTCGGTGATCGTCCACAACGTAGCTTTGGTGATAAACCACGTTCTGCGGATGATAACCGTGGCAACCGTGTAGACTATAAACCAAGTGGTGATCGTCCAGCTCCACGTCGTGATTTTGGTGATCGTCCAGCACCACGTCGTGAAGGCGGTTTCGGTGATCGTCCACAACGTAGCTTCAGTGATGATCGTCCTAAGCGTACTTTTGGTGGCGAAGATCGTCCACGTCGTAGCTTTGATGACAAACCACGTGGTGAGCGTCCAGCTTTTGGCGGTGAAGATCGTCCACGTCGTAAATTTAACGACTAATTTAGTCGTTCGATTTAGATAGAAAAAACCGGTGGAAACACCGGTTTTTTTATGAGATTAATCTTTGTTCTTATTTAATAAAATTGTATACTCAATCATGTTTTGTTTTAAATTCGTTAAATATGAACAATAAATCTGCTCATTATATTTGGAATTTCAATCAAGAGGTGATTATGCCTTATATTGGTTTGTTCTTATTGTTATGCAATATTGTGTACTATATCTATAATTCTTTTCTGTAACGCACTGTTCTATTTTTATACCTATTTTTTATTCATAATCGAACTACAATTAAATTAATTAGAAAATTACGCTAAATTTATTGCGTTTTGATCAAATACAACATTTTGAACTTGAATCCTTTATAGTATGCATGCTGAAAAAATGTAGGAAACCCCTCAGCTATGAATAATCAAATACCTCAACAAGCTCAATCTTGGATTGAAGTCAATGATTTGAGCTTTAAACGAGGGAGACGTGTCATTTTCGATCATGTCAGTTTAAAGATTCGGCGTGGTCAGATTACAGCGATTATGGGACCTTCAGGGACGGGCAAAACAACATTGCTGCGTTTGATTGGTGGTCAATTGACACCAGAGCATGGTGAAATTTTGTTAGATGGCAAAAATATTGCACATATGTCGCGTCAGGAATTATTTGCGGCGCGTGCACGTATGGGGATGCTGTTTCAAAGTGGTGCTCTGTTTACCGATATGAGCGTCTATGAAAACGTGGCTTTTCCGTTACGTGCACATACGCAACTCCCTGAACATCTCATTGCAGAACTGGTGGCACTTAAACTGGAAGCGGTTGGCTTACGCGGTACTGAAAGGTTTATGCCTGCAGAACTATCTGGAGGGATGAACCGTCGTGTTGCGTTGGCTCGTGCAATTGCGCTTGATCCAGAACTGATTATGTATGATGAACCCTTTGCTGGACAAGATCCAATTGTGAAAGGGGTACTGACGCGTTTAATTCGGACCTTGCGTGAAGCACTGGATTTAACCACGATTATTGTCTCGCATGATGTGGGGGAAACCTTATCGATTGCCGATTACATTTATATTATTGCTGAAGGTGTTATTCAAGGTGAGGGAACGCCCGCTGAATTAAAACAGCATGAATCGGCATTTGTCCGTCAGTTCCTAACTGGTGCTGCCGAAGGTCCTGTCGATTATCAGTTTAGTCATAAGGCTTATTTAAGTGATGAGGTGCGTTCATGAATGCTATTGCCTCATTAGGTAGACGCGTCATTGAAAGTGTACGTGGCATCGGTGTAGCAACGGTGATGTTGCTGCAAATCCTATTTTCCATGCCGACCTGGCTCGGGGTCAAACTGTTTATTTACCAAATGCACCGTATTGGGGTCATGTCTTTATTGATTATTGCTGTATCAGGTTTATTTATTGGTTTGGTGCTTGGCCTGCAAGGCTATTCTATTTTGGTCAATATTGGTTCTGAATCCATGCTAGGGACGATGGTCTCACTGACTTTATTACGTGAACTTGCACCTGTGGTCGCGGCTTTGTTATTTGCAGGGCGTGCAGGTTCAGCTTTGACTGCTGAAATTGGTTTAATGAAAGCCACCGAACAGCTGTCGAGTATGGAAATGATAGGTGTTGATCCACTGAAACGGATTGTTTCACCACGTTTATGGGCAGGTATTGTGAGTCTGCCGATGTTATCGATCATTTTTGGTGCCATTGGCATCATGGGCGGTAAAATGGTGGGGGTCGATTTTTTAGGGGTGGATGAAGGTTCTTTCTGGAGTGGGATGCAAAATAGCGTGCAATTCTATAAAGATATTTTCAACGGCACCATTATTAAAAGTCTAGTTTTTGCATTACTTTGTACTTGGATTGCGGTGTATCAGGGTTATGCCTGTGTGCCGACTTCTGAAGGGATTGCAACATCAACTACGCGAACAGTAGTGTATTCCTCATTGTGTGTTTTAGGTTCTGATTTTGTGTTGACTGCGGTCATGTTTGGAGGGGTTTAATGAAATCACGTACAAGTGAGCTGACCGTCGGTATTTTTGTCATTATCTTTGGTGTGGCATTATTTTTCTTAGCGATGAGAGTGAGCGGATTATCGGGCACCAATTTACGTGATGCCTATGAGATGACTGCGCAATTTGACAATGTGAATGGTTTAAAACCACGAGCTAAAGTGACCATGAGTGGTGTCAGTATTGGTCGTGTGACTGATATTACCCTCGATCCGGTATCACGTTTAGCGACTGTGCATTTTGATTTAGATGGCAAATTAACTTCATTTAATAAAGAGCAATTGAAAACAGTGACGGCAAATGCGCTAGAAGAGCTGCACTATAGTGCTGAATATACAGAAGCGATGCCTGCACAACAAAAAGAAATGGAAAAACAACTCACCGATAACATGCACTCCATCACCAGTATTGATGAAGATGCTTATATTATGGTTGCAACCAATGGTTTGTTGGGCGAAAAATATTTGAAAGTTGTGCCGGGTGGTGGTTTGAACTACGTCAAACGTGGTGAGCGTATTGCCAATACTCAAGGTACGATGGATCTTGAAGATTTGATTAGTAAGTTTATTACTGGTGGTGCTAGTAAGTCATCAGAAAAAGCGCCAGATGAAAAGACATCGGGTGAATCAACAGGTGCAGAAGCATCATTCGTTGAATAATTTGGAGAGAAGGTTTTAGTGAATACTTTAATGAAACAAACGCTTACAGCGAGTATTTTGTCTACAATGATTGCAAGTACTGCATTTGCAGTACCCGCGGAAGCACCCCCAGTTTTTGTTAAAAAAGTTGCTGACGGTTTGATTGCTCGTTTAAAAGCTGATAATGCGAAATTACAAAATAATCCAGCCGCTGTGAAAGCAATCGTACGTCAAAATCTTGACCCATATATTGATTCACAGGCATTTACTCGTATTGTGATGGGGACATATGCAACCAATCAATACAGTACAGCAGCGCAACGTGCGCAATTTGAACGTAACTTTCGCGAAACTTTAATTGAAAACTATGGTACTGCATTTGCGAAGTTCTCGAATCAAACCTATAACATTCGTCCATATAAAGCTACGGACAGTAAAAATCCTGTAGTGACACTAGACTTTAATAATAAAGGCGAAAAAATTCCTGTATCGTTCCAATTGGTCGATAAAGGCAGCCAATGGAAAATCCGCAATATCAATGTCTCAGGCATTGATTTAGGTTTGCAGTTCCGTAATCAGTTTGCGGCAACAGTAAAACGTAATGGGGGGAGTTTGGATAAAGCGATTGCCAACTTTGAACCAGATGCAGAAGTTGCTGTTAATAAAAAATAATGGAGTACGTGTTCGGTGATTGAAATCATTCATCAGGAATTACATGTTTCTGGAAAAATAGATTATGCAAATGCTGAAAGCTATTACCAACAGGGTTTGAAATTGATTCAAGCGCAGAATCAGTTTCCGTTGGTGGTGAACTTGGCACGGTTAGAGCAGGGCAGTACGTTGGCTTTAGCGGTATTGGTGCGTTGGTTGCGTCAAACGCCTCAAGCCCAAGGCATACAGTTTAAGGCTGTTCCTGAAAGAATGATGAAAATTATTCAGGCCTGTCATTTGCAAAATGACTTGCAGTTAATTGCTTGAACACGACATAAAAAAGCACCGTAAGGTGCTTTTTTATTGCCAGACAACATATTCAAAATCTGAACATTTTTTGTGTTTCGCTTTAACATTCGTGTTTTTAAAACTGGCTCAAATCCATTTTTTCCAGCGGAAATAAATCAGTGGGCCAATGAAGAAGGCCAGCAGAATAATACCCACCATGACAAAACTGGTTGTCCCTCGAGCAAAAGGTAGTACATCTGTATTCATACCATAGATACTCGCAACGAGCATGGGTGGCGCGAGCATACTGGGCAAGATGGAGAAGCGACGAATCGTATCATTCTGTTCGGTGTTAATGAATCCAGAGGTGGTGTCGAGTAAGAATCGAACCTTTTGGAATAAGAACGCATCATGTTCAACCAGTGAGCGAACATCTTCACTGAGTTCTCGAATATCGGCATCGTAAATATGACTGCCTAAAGCGCGTGGACGCGAGAGAAAGGTTAAAACTCGGCGTAAATCGATTAAACACAATTGTGCTTTTCCCAGCATATCTTCGAGTTGTGCTAGGCGAGTAATCATGTCATCTAAATCAAGTATTTGTTCGCGATGACGATTGTTGAGCACTTCTGTAGAGTATTTTTCTAGGTCTTTGTGAATATCTTCCAAGATATCCGCAAGTTCATCGAGTTTGGCTTCAAGTAAGCCGAGTAATACCCACGTGGGATCTTTATAGTCAATTTCATAGTCATTACGGCGTGCACGTGCGCGAAAGGCACGAAAGGCGACCAGTTTTTCACCACGTAAGGTAAATAAGTGTTGTTTATGCAGAATGAAAGCAACGGTTTGTACTGTGGCTAAAATACTGGAATTGTCATCTGGTTCACCATCCACTTGAAAGTTTTTATTTTTCGTTAAAAAATAGGTGCTGATATGTAAAATACCATCATCATCACGGTAGAATCGTGCCGATGAAGAGATGTCTTCTAAGGATTTTAGTGTGGGCAGGTTTTGCTCATAAGCGTCAAGGACCCATTGTTGTTCTTCTTGTGAGGGTGCAATTAAGTCAATCCACACTAAATCTGGATGAAGATCAAAGCCCCCATTAATAGTGGCATCTTCCAAACTACCGCGCTCTGTGGCGTAAAAGGCTTCAAGCATGCTGTCTTTGCTCCCCTGCGCAGTCTGGTTGAATCAATGGGTGTATTTTAGACAAGGAATTGAATAAAAACACTGCTCGAATTGCTTTTTTATGAAAAAATCTCCTTAAAATTTACTTTAATAGTATGACATTTTCAAAACAGGGTGAAAAAATGACGAATTCTATCGCAATTTTTTGTGGTTCAGCTATCGGGACGGATTCCATTTTTCTAGACACCGCACAAAAAATGGGTCAAACCATTGCTGAGCAAGGCAAAACACTGGTGTATGGCGGTGGTCGTTCAGGTTTGATGGGGGTTGTGGCGGATAGTGCTTTGCAGGCAGGCGGAAAAGTGATTGGTGTTATTCCGAATGCCTTGGTTGACCGTGAACTTGCACATCCACATTTAACGGAATTACATGTGGTAAAAAATATGCATGAACGTAAAACCAAGATGTCGGAATTATCGGATGCATTTATTGCCTTGCCCGGTGGTGCAGGTACTTTGGAAGAAATTTTTGAGCAATGGACTTGGGCGCAACTGGGGATTCATTTAAAGCCGTGTGCATTTTTAAATGTGGCAGGTTTTTATGATGATTTATTGAAATTCATTCAGTTGACCACAGTCAAAGGTTTTACCCATGCTCGCTTTTCTGAAAGCATTATTGCCTCAGATTCGATTGAACAAATTTTGCAACAATTTGATGCTTTTCAAGCGCCGCAACCGAAATGGGGTATGGTCGATCAGCAGGATTTGGTGAAATAAACATGAAAGTGATTACCGTTGCAGCAGCGATTATTTTAAATGCTCAACAGCAGCTTTTGGTGGTGCGCAAGCATAATACGACGTGTTTTATGCAAGTTGGTGGTAAGTTAGAATCGAATGAGCCACCCGAACACACCATGCTGCGTGAAATTCAGGAAGAAATTGGTTGTCAGGCACAGATTAAACAATTTGTTGGGCGTTATGAAACGGCAACGGCAAATGAACCCGATCATCAATTGGTCAGTTATGTTTATGTCGTAACTTTAGATCATGCACCCCAAATTGATGCCGAAATTGCCGAGATGAAATGGGTGGATTTGGATGATCAAAGTACCTTACTTGCGCCCTTAACCACAGAAATTGTGATGCCATGGGTAAAAAACTATTTAAAGGCAGAAGCTTGATTTAAGCTATTACACTGCGTGAGAAAAATGGTGCAGTGATGGCTTAAATCGCTGCACTCGCGATACATGCCGCATAGACTTTCTGACAGCCCAATTGCTCAAGTTTTTGTTTTAACGCAAAGATTGAACTTCCTGTTGTCACTACATCATCCAAAATAAGCACACGGCGATAACGCAATTTAGACGTTGTATTGATTTGGAATTGCTGCTGAATATTTTCAATGCGTTCTAGGCGAGTTAAGCCTTTTTGTGAATGTTGTTGTAAGCGCGTGATGGGTTGCCAAATCGGCAGGTCTAATTGCTTGGCTAAAATCTTGCCAAGCACCAAGGATTGATTATAACCGCGTTCTGCTAGACGTTGATTGGAAATGGGCATCGGTACAATGGCTTGAACTTTGGGTAGCCGAAGTTGCATGAATGCGCCTGCCAGTATTTGCTGAAAATGCAGCTGTTGTTCGTATTTAAATTTTTGAATAATACGATCAATCGGATAGTCATAATGACAAGCACTTTGAATATCCATTTCTTGTCGTTGCACCGTACTTTTCAACCACGGTAATTGTTGCCAGCAATCTGCACAGACAGAGTGGATCTGTTGTTGCTCAGCATTGCAGAGTTGACAAGGGGAGATGCTTTGTAGAGCTTTTTGAAGTAATGGGTTAATGAATTGAAGCATCTTATTCTCAAGATTATATTTTTAATTTATTGATCATCAATTGATTATGGGACATAAATATTATTAATTTGGAATATAAATTGATTTTCTTTCTTGAAGATAAAAAGATCAATGATTAAATCACTTCTGCCTTCTTCAACGGTAAATAAATCGATAATTGCCTTCCAAGATTCATTTTCCATATATATGCATACGGATGTATGCCATGATTCTTCAGCTAAGCTTATGAGATGAGCGCCATAAGCATCAATATTTTCTGCAATCTCTGCAGCATATGCTAAATCAATACATTGAACAGATGGAAGCGTGTTTAAACGGCCAAAATCCTTATCTTTAAAAGCCTCAATAATTTGAATAATGCAGTCCCGCCAAATGCTTGGAATTGGAGATTGAAATTCTGAATCATATGGAACAGGTATATTTTGAGTCATTTTAACTGTCCTGTTCTTTTAGACATAGGCATAGCGTGGTGCTTCAGGCAGCCAGCGTTTTAATAAAGCCTGTGCATTTTTAGGATAATCTTTTAAAATTTGCTGCGCGACATAATGCGCTTGATTGAGTAAATGATCATCGCGTTCTAATTTCGCCACTCGAAAACCCATATCGCCCGTTTGTTTGGTGCCGAGTAATTCACCCGGCCCGCGAATTTCCAAGTCTTTTTCTGCAATGATAAAACCATCATTCGTTTCACGCATAATGCGAAGCCGTTCTTGTCCATTTTGTGATAAAGGATGTTTGTAGAGCAGGGCACAAAAACTGGCTGTTGCACCACGCCCAACACGACCACGAAGCTGATGCAGTTGAGAAAGCCCAAGGCGTTCTGCATTTTCAATCACCATGATCGATGCATTCGGTACATCTACGCCCACTTCAATGACGGTGGTGGCAATCAGTAACTGCAATTGATTGTCTTTAAATTGTTGCATTACCATTTGCTTTTCATCGGCTTTCATTTTGCCATGTACTAAGCCTGTGTTCAGATGAGGAAAACGGTCTTTAATTTCAGCAAAAGTGGCTTCAGCAGCTTGTGCATCTAAAGTTTCGGATTGTTCCACCAAGGTACAGACCCAATAGGCTTGTTTGCCTTCCGCACAGTTACTGGCAATCCGATTTAAAACTTCTTCACGACGATCCAGTGGAATGGTCACTGTTTGGATCGGGGTTCGTCCCGGGGGTAATTCGTCAATCACAGAAGTATCTAAATCACCATACGCTGACATCGCCAAGGTACGGGGGATAGGGGTGGCAGTCATCACCAATTGATGTGGAGTCATATTCTGCGCACCCTTGTTGCGTAGTGCTAAACGCTGATCAACCCCAAAGCGATGTTGTTCATCAATAATCACCAAACCGAGTTTGGCAAAGGCAACATTGTCTTGAAATAAGGCATGTGTGCCGATGACTAAATGCGCTGAGCCATCTTTAATGCTTTGCTCAGCTGCTACACGCGCTTTGCCTTTTTGTTTTCCTGAAAGCCATGACACGGTTAAACCCAGCGGTTCAAACCATTTTTTGAAATTTAAGTAATGTTGTTCCGCTAAAATTTCCGTCGGTGCCATGAGTGCTACTTGCCAACCTTCTTCTAAAGCATGACACGCTGCAATACCTGCTACTAGTGTTTTTCCTGCACCGACATCGCCTTGAACCAGACGCAGCATCGGTTTGTTTTGTTTTAGGTCTTGTGCAATTTCTTTGGATACCCGTTTTTGTGCATCGGTCATGCTAAACGGTAAGCCTGCCAACAGTTGCTTGGCAAAGTTTTGACTGACTGAAAAAGACGGTGCTGCAATTTGCTGAATATAAGCCCGACGTGAAAGCAGGCTCAGTTGATGGGCAACCAATTCTTCAAAAATTAAGCGTTGCTGAGCGGGATGTGAACCTTGGGCCAATTGCAACATGTTGGCATTGGTTGGCGGTTCATGAATATATTCGAGTGCCTGCTTGAGCGCATAACCATTGGTGAATTTCGCTGGTAACAGTTCAGGGAGGTCATCGCTGTGCTGTTGAAGTGCTTGCTTGACATATTCACGTAGCTTGGGCTGTGTTAAACCTTCTGTCGCAGGATAAATGGCGGTGAGTTCTGTTTTAGGCAGAGCAGTATGTTCAGTAATCAGTTGTATTTCTGGATGATAAAGTTCTAAACCACGTGCACCGACACGTACTTCACCAAATATGCGCAGATGATTGCCAATTTTGGCACGATCCGTCAGGGCTTTATACACATGATAAAAACGCAAAGTGACTTTGCCAAAATCATCTTGTAATAACACCGCCATAGACTTACGTTTACCGGGTGGGAAATCGACACCTTTGACTAGACCTTCGAGCAAATAACTGCGCCCCACGATCAATTGGTTCATGGCGATGATCGTGCTACGATCTTCATAATCACGTGGCAGATGAAACAGTAAATCATCTGTGGTGAAAATATTTAGTTTTTCCAGTAAAGCAGCAGAGGCAGTTCCTACCCCTTGTAATTGATGGACGGCAGCCATTTCCCCTCAACTTAGGTTATGTAATCAGGTGCTTATGCATATTTTATTTATCGGTTATGGTAAAACATCTTGGCGTGTTGCTAAACAACTATTTGAGCAAGGGCACCAAATTACCACAATCAGTCAAAGTCCTAAAATGGATGGATACGCAACTCATTTGATTCAGGATGTGCATCAGCTTAATTTAGATCAGATTTCACCGATTGATTGGGTCTATGTGTTGCTGAGTCCAAATGAAAGTACGCCCGAGGCTTATCAACGGGTGTATGTCGATTCGGTACAACCCATCAGCAAGGCTTTAAAACAACATCCTGTGAAAAAGGTCGTAGTTGTCTCGTCCACGCGAGTCTATGGCGAAAATCATGGTGAGCGAATCGATGATAAGTCAGAAATCATTCCAACTGATGAGCAAGGACGACGATTGTTAAAGATGGAGCAGCTTTGGCAGCAGGCTTATCCATCTGCAAGTATCATCATTCGTCCGACCGGAATTTATGGTACATCGGTGGCTCGAATGTTGAAACTGGCTGAAAAAACTAAAACCTACCCGAATCTGCATTGGTCAAATCGAATTCATATCGATGATCTGGCAAGTTTCTTGGCATATTTGCTTCACGTGGAACATGCTGAAAAATCGTATATTGTCAGCAATAATCAGCCCAGTCTTTTGCATGAAACGATTCAATGGTTCCAACGACAATTGAATGTGCCTGAGTTGGTTTTGCAGAGTAATGAATATTCTGGAAAAAGAATTTATGCTACGCGAATGGCTGAAATGGGTTTTCAGTTGCAGCATAAGGATTGTTTTGAGGATTATTTAGAGATGTTAGGAACGTTATAAGTAAATCCTCCTCCTTTTTTTAAAGGAGGGGTTAGGGGGTAAAATGAAAACCCTCATCCCAACCTTCTCCCAGAGGGAGAAGGGGTTTAAGGCGCTTATTTCTTTTTACGCTTTAAACGACGTTTTGCTTGTTGTGCGGCAACAGCATCCAAAGCTTCTTTGAGTTCATCATCACTAAAAGTGGTGATGTGTTGCAACATTTGTAGCGTGACATCATCTAAAACCAGATTGGCATACTGGGCAACATTCTGGAAGTTCTCATCAAATACAATCGCATTGTCTTCGTTGTTGCGAATGTAACCTTGTTGCGTCAAGACTTTCATAAAGCTTTGGAATAAGGCTTTATCAAAGAATTCAGGTGAGTTGAACTCATAAAGCACAGATAGACGTTGACCGACCAAATGACTGAGTTCTTCCACCTGACGAATCGAAATATTGCCTGAACCGCGTTGGGTAATTAAAGCCAACGTCATGTAATAACGCTCAAGACTTTGCATCACAGGTGCAGCAAGCACCACCAATTGGTTGTGATCTTCTGAATTGGGCGCAGGGGAAATCAGATGATCTTCAGCATCGGCCGCGATGAGTTTCGCGTTAATTAATGCATCGACATAAGCGCAAATTTGATCTTTGAGTTCATCATCTTGCCATTTTAAGAACAATTCAGCTTTTAAGAATGGGTAAAGTGTACGAATCACACTGATTAAATCACCACGGCGGATGGAACCGTTATGTTTAACCAAAGCGGCAATTAAAGAGGGTAAGACAAAGGCATGTAAAATGTTATTGCGGAAGTAAGTCAGCAAAACGGCTTGATTGTCTTCAATCGCAATAATATCGCCCAACACATGCTTAACGCGTTTAATCAGTTTAAGTTTTAAACCGTAGGCAATAATTTCTTTGCCCGAAAGCGGTGTTACTTGTGCGCGAGCATCGTAAGGTAAAGCAGTGACTAAATTACGATAGGCATCAAGCTGTTTAATGCAAATTTCTTCATCTAAGGTATGTTTTGGGGTGGCCAATAAGATTAATGACAACAGGGATACAGGATTGATCACCACAGCACGATTGATATTTTCTAAGATGGCATGCGCTGAACCATTCACCGCATCCGATACTTGCTGCGGAATAGGTTCGTCATTCTTTTCAATTTTGATTTGATCGGCACCATGTTTTTTAAGTAAATCATCTAAAAACACAGGTTCACCAAAGTTGACATGCACTTTACCGAAAATACGTTCGATTTTACGTAAGCTTTTTAAAATACCGACAATCGATTCAGACTCTTTCGGCTTGCCTTGCATTTCGCCCACATAAGTTGAACCTTCCATCAGACGTTCATAACCAATGTAGGTCGGTAAGAACACAATGGGTTTCGCTCGACCACGTAAATGACTATGCACGGTCATCGCCAACATGCCCGTTTTTGCGGGGAGTAAGCGCCCCGTCCGTGAACGACCACCTTCAATGAAGTATTCCAATGGCGTGTTGCGGGACAAAATACTGTACAGGTATTCTTTAAATACCGTAGTGTACAAGCCATTGCCACGGAATGTGCGGCGGATAAAGAATGCACCACCACCACGCAGTAATTGCCCGACAAAAGGCATATTGAGATTATCGCCCGCAGCAATGTACGGCACCATCATGCCACGTTTGTAAATCACATAAGACAGTAATAAATAGTCGATGTGGCTACGGTGGCATGGAGTGTAGATAATTTGGTAGTCTTTCGCCAGTTCACGCACTGTACTGAAGTTGTGAACTTCCACACCATCATAAAGCTGAGTCCATAAACGCGTAAGTGCCATATCGGCAAAGCGAACCGCTGAATGTGAATAGTCAGAAACAATTTCGTTCAAATAACCAATGGCACGACGTTCAGCTTCAATCATGCTGACTTTACTGCGAATACTTTCACGACGAATAGCATCTTGTACATCGTGAGATTTAATCAGTGAATGCACCACATTACGACGGTCTGATAGGTCAGGGCCAAGCACAACTTCACGTTGACCATCTAAATAGTTATTCAGGGTATTTAGAATATAGGTCGCAGGAGACAAGTTTGGATGGGTCTTTTTGGCAAAATTGACCAGTGCACGTAAAGATTGTCCTTTATGGAATTCTAAATAGGACTGACGACCATGCAGGCCAATATTGACCAATTGTTTGACTGTACCTGGTGTTGCCCAAGTATCGGTAAACAGCAGTTTGAACCAAGAATCTTCTTTATCGGGCGAACGTCCCCAAAGGGCACTGTTGCAAATAGGCTGACATGATAAGCTAAATATCTTATTTATTTCGAGATACAGCAGATGAATCCCTTCCATGGTCGGCACTTTCAAGGTGAAATCATTCTTTGGGCTGTTCGTTGGTATTGTAAATATGGCATCAGCTATCGTGAACTTCAAGAAATGCTCGCTGA
>NZ_FNPK01000033.1 GCF_900107285.1 Acinetobacter kyonggiensis
GACAGCACTTCAAAAACTCTCTGCCACACGCCTGTTTTAGCCCAGCGGCTAAAGCGAGTATGCACGACTCTAAAATCACCAAAGCGTTCAGGCAAGTCTCGCCACGGGATACCTGAGCGGTAACGATATAGTATTGCTTCAACAAATAATCGGTTATCTTTGGCGGTTACACCAACCGTACCTGTTCGTCCAGGTAACAGATCTTTAATCTGTTCCCATTGATCGTCTCTTAATGCATAGCGTTTAGTCATAAGAGAATAATAAGGACGCGTCAGATTTTATCAACCTAATTGATGACACGCCCTAGATCATTAGGAAAAAAGTTAGTTAACCACCAATCATTCGACCGTTCGTTGCATCCCTCATTTGTTAACTCATAAAAAGCATATAGGTTTTTCCATGTTTTAGTATCTCCAAAACTAAATGGTTCTTGTTTCCATTTAGTTGATAAAAACCACGTTTCATCTTCATGAAAATTACATGATGCTATTATTTCATCATCAAAATTACCCACAGATTGCTCTATAACCTTATCAACAGTGTTGAAAAATGTTTGACTTAACTCCCCCTCAAGCAGAATTTTTGCTTGCTCTAATAATTGAATATTTTCAATAATTAATTTTGCTGCTTGTTTATGTTCCATGTAAGTCTCCCTTTATTTATCTTTAAAATTAAAAACTTTCAATATGCTTTGAAAATTGTTTAATCAACCATGCTGCACGATTTTCATATGATTGATTATCTGCATATTGATTTAACAGATTGGAAATACTATTCCATGCTAGTGGAAAAAATATTTCATCATCTTGATATGCTGATGGTAACTTTCCATCTCTGGTTAAATACACAACCAACTTATCCTTGCCCTTTGCCTTTACCTCAGCAATTTCCGAATATCTTTTGAGTTGTTCTTTTCCTTCTGATGCATTGATTTTCACTTCAACAAATAAAAGAAATTCTGGAGCATCAATTTCGATATCAACACGGTTACTTTGCTCACCCAAAGGACAACTCTCATCAATCGTAAAATAGGTTCTAGGTTTATGCTTATGAAATTTCTCTGGTAATAATTTTAAAAAATCTAATAGAATTTTATTTTTCTGCCCATGATCACCTTTGCAATCTAGCAACCATTTCAACACTTTAGTATTTCTAACCTCATCCTGCCTTAAGCCAGAAACCTGCCAAACATTGGTATACATACCTAATGTCTTTACATCATCAATACCTTCTTGTGCAACCTTATATTGCTGGAAAAATGTCTTAAGTTGAGCAATATCTATTTCATAATTTGGAGCTTCATTCTGTTCAACTTTTTCTAGCTCTGGCAATGCTTTCCATGCATGAAAAAAATTTGACAATTGATTGGAAAACTCAGTTTCACTTAAACTCATATTCTTTTGTTCTCTTTACATTTTTGCTATTTCTAAATAATAATGCTTTGCTTTCTGTTGAATTTCATCAAACACCCCAAAGTTTTCATTTATTTTTACTAATGCACTCTGGATAGGTTCAAGTGATTTATCCAATGTACCTTGTTTATACTCTTTAATAAACAAATCAGAATTTAACAGATCTATTTTAAGCAACCAAAATGCAGAACAATTATCGAGTTCGAAGCCCAAGCCCGCTAACTCTTGATATTGCATCAGGGTATTCTGTCGGAAATAATTCCACTCACGCAGCTCTCGGTAATTGTCCATTTCTGCGATTTCTTTAATTAAACCTTCGCGTTTATAAGAAAGTTTACGTATAAGATTATAATTTAGAAAAAATTGTAGCGTTATATAGCCTTGTTCATGTCTAAAAAAATTTGCTGTTGGAAATCTATTATTATTAATCCTAAAGTCTTCATCAGAATTATAATGACTCCCTCTGTCATAATGAGTAAGTTTGAAAAAAGCATAACTGTCAAAAATATCAAAATTTTTATCTGAAATTAACTCATCCTGTTGATCAAAATAAATCCATTGTTTTGGAGCAAACCATAATTCTTTATATTCGAAATTAGCACAAACATCCCATATCATCGTTTGCCACTTCATATCAGGAAAATCATGTTTTTGTTGATTCAAGATCATGGTCTCAATATCTTCAAAAAGTTTTCCAGCAATTTTTTCTTCAAGAAAATTTCCCATTTGGATAATAGAAGATAAATTATTCAGAACCGTATCTATGGATATCTCTTTTTTCATAACTTTACCATTATTATTCAAATACTTAAAATTTAACCCATGGGTCACGTAAATCATTTTTTTCTAATGCAATAGATGCCCTATCAACGATATCTTCACGCAATTCATCTGGTGATATGATCTGAATTAAATGCGCATTTTTCATAAACCACTCCATTCGACTTCGAGTGATCACACTTCGGGTGCTTAGCTCATAATATTGATCTTCTAAATGAATAATGGTCTGATTTTCCCCTATCGGGTTTCTTTCAAGCTCTTCCAACAACTCCTCCTGAAAAACAAAAAACAGCTCCAATTCTTCTCTATCAAAAAAAGCATCTTCGAACTCACGCTCTTCAACCAAGTCATCAACATCATAGGGATCAATATTTACTGAAATTTTTTCTGGAATAATTTTAACTTCAGTAAAATTCAGCATATTAAATGTACGTAACTCACTTTTTCCTTTGATAATTTTGCTAGCAATTAAAAATTGTTTATCGCAATAGTGAATAATTCCATGAGGCTTCAATACGTATGATTGGCTATCAGAATGATTTTCTTTTCTATATTGAGCATCAAGCCAAATATCATCTTCTAAGATCGCTTGATAAATTATTTTGATTTCTTTTGAATCATAATGACTATTTTTATTTTGACTATAACCGGACGGTACAAAACGAAAACGAGATTGCCAATTATCTAAACGAGTATCTTTTGTTAATTGCTGTGTTGCTGCGTCAAAAAAGCCTTTTACATTTTGCTGAATATCGTATGGCAAATATTCGCTTAAATAATTATTTGCCATAACCAAAACCAAAGCTAACTCAGAATTAAACTGTTCAATGAAAGCATCTTGGCTTAATTGATATTTTTTTGCTTTTCTACCTTTACCATCAGTTACAGAAAGCTCTCCAGTTGAAAGTAAACTGGGAATGAGCTCTAAATCTCTCTGTATTGCTTTAGTTAATGATTTTTCTTCTATGTCATCACCATAACAATGACGTACTTGCTCTTTAAACGCTTCTATTGTTAATAGCCGATCTGGGTACACGTGGTAAAACACTATAAATTTTTAATACACGGCTTACGAGGTTTACATTTTTCTTATCCATGACTGCTATTCTGTTCATTTATGTTTCAATTAAGAATAACAGTTTTAAAAGACATTCAATGTCTTACAAATAAAATATCAAAAACCTCCAATTGGAGATTTTTTTAATCTTCATTTTAATTTAAGCGATTCAGCAATAGTGCGAGATGTTTACCAAATCGAGCCGCTGTTTCCAAATCCCCTTCAGGTGGCGTGACCTCAGCAGGTGCGTTATCGGACTGGGTCATTAAGCCCAAAAAACTCGACATACGGTTAATATCTTGCGCGCTACGCCCCGTAGGCATAAAAGGTAAACCTGCCCACAACATGCCATGCTGCATGGCAAACAAATTGATTTGCTGCAAAACAGCCAACTTATCGCCACTTAAACCACCGCCATTGGTAAAACCAGCTGCAAGCTTGCCCTGCCATGTTCGAGCCAACCAACGTTTAGAAGATTGCTCCATAAATTGCTTCAAGGCTGAGGTCAGACTTCCCATGTAAGTGGGACAACCCAAAACAATCGCATCGGCTTGGTCTAGTATCTCCCAATTCACATGTTCAATGTTCATGCAATGCACATCTATACCCGTTTGCTCAGCCCCTTGAGCAATAAAAGATGCAACCTTTGCAGTATGTCCATATGGGCTGTGATAAACGATGGCAAGAGATTTTGAAGATAAAGACATATCAATAAAAACAGTAAATTTTAATGAAGTTTAACAGTTTCAAGCCATAAACACGAATGTTGCCATGCGTCCTGTTTTTGCTTCACGGCGGTAGGAAAAATATTCGTCCGTTTGTCGATAGCTACACTGATCGCCACCGAGTACCGTTTCAACACCCTGTTGTTTCAAGATATAACGTGCAATCGCATATAAATCAGCATAAAACTTACCCACTTTTTCACTACCTTGAAAAGCGGTTTCTAATTCTGGATATTTAGCACAAAAAACCAATTTTACTTCTGCACCAATTTCAAAATTCGGCTGACTAATTGCTGCACCTAGCCATGCCCAAGTCGGCTGACTTTGCATCGTAGCAATGGTGTTTTCAACAATCCCTTGTGCTAAACCGCGCCAACCAGCATGTAAATTGGCAACTTCAGTGCCATCTGCATTTCCCAGCACCACAGGTAAACAATCCGCAGTCATCATCATCAACGCATGGACTTTACGCTGAGTAACCAGACCATCCCCTTCTAATGCTGCAAACGGAATTTCTTCATTAATCGTATGACAAATGGTGCTGTGAGTTTGCGTCATCCACGTCATTTTATTAACGCCAAAATCTGCAAACTCTTGCAGTAAAGCCATGCGATGCTGCTGCACGCGCTTTACATCATCACCGACATGCAATGCCAAGTTAAATCCGACAAGCTCAGGTTGAGCAGAAGATTGAGCTTTTGCATGATGCACTCGTGTCTGCCCAACATATACACCTGATGGAAGTCCTTGAACAAATTGCATGTCTATTTCCTTATCATTCACCAAACATCAAAGTAACTTAGTACGCTTTATTTTCACTGCGTAATACTTCAACCAATTGAGCAAAGTCCTCTGGCCAAGGTGCTTCAAACATCATTTCCTCACCCGAACGTGGATGAACCAACCCAAGTTTTGCCGCATGTAAAGCTTGACGTTTAAAAGCACGTAAAGTGTCGCCCAGTAACTCTGAAGCACCCGCAGGTACACGTACACGGTTCATGTACACTTGGTCGCCAACCAAACCAAAGCCAATATAGCTAAAATGAACACGAATTTGATGGGTACGACCTGTTTCCAAACGTGCTTGAACACGGGTGAAATGCTGGAAACGCTCTTTCACGTTGTAGTGCGTGACCGCATCCTTACCACCTGGCAAGATCTTCATTTTAACGCGATCAACAGGATGACGTTTAATCGGTTCATCAATGGTTCCACCTGCAATAATATTGCCGTAAACAATTAAGTCATAAACACGATAAACCGTTTTCTTCGCCAATTGCTTGCTGAGCGAAAATTGTGCTTCTAAGTTTTTAGCCACCACCAGCAAACCACTGGTGTCTTTATCAATACGGTGTACTAAGCCGGCACGGGTCAATTCCGCTGACTTAGGATAATGGTAAAGTAATGCATTCACCAATGTACCTGAGCTGTTACCAGCGCCTGGGTGTACAACCATACCAATCGGTTTGTTCACCACCATAATATCGTCGTCTTCATACACGATATTAAGTGGAATATTTTCAGGTAAGCTCTTAGTTTGAACTTCGAGTTCAACATCAAGGGTTAAAAGTTCATTGCCTTCACATTTATACTTTGGCTTAACGCTGTTACCATTTGCCAACAAATGGCCTTCTTTTAGCCACTGTTTCAATTTTTCACGCGAAAAATCGCTCCAGATTATCGCTGCGACTTGGTCGATACGTTGTCCTAAATAGCTTTCATCCAATTGAAATTGCAACGATAAACGTGTTGCAGTTGAGTCTGAAGTATGGTTATCTGCATCCTCAGAATCTTCAAGTAAATTGAAATCAGTTTCAGGTAAATTAGAGTTAGAAGATTGTGCTTGACTCATTTGCTCATTCAGACAAAAGTGGTTTAATAGCGCAATTGTAGCTCATTGCCAGTACTAACAGAGGAATTTTTATGTCGTTACCACGTTATAAAATGACAATGCTTGCTTTATCTTTAGGCGTTGCAACGGCAATAGTAGGCTGTAGCAGTAATCCGAAGAAAGAAATTGTGGATACCGGACCACAATCTAGCGAGCAAGTTTATATTCAAAAAGCAGAAAAAGCGCTCGAACGTGGGCAATATACCGATGCTGCAACGCATCTAGAAGCTTTAGACACCTATTACCCTACAGGTGACTACGCACAACAAGCTCAATTAGAATTATTGTACGTCAAATTCCAACAAAAAGATTATGAAGGTGCAATTGCACTGGCTGAACGTTTTATTCGTTTAAATCCGCAACATCCAAATGTGGACTATGCTTACTATGTTCGTGGTGTCGCGAATATGGAACAAAACTATGATGGCTTATTACGTTACACCTCATTAAAACAATCCCACCGTGATGTCAGCTATTTAAAAGTGGCTTATCAAAACTTTGTTGATTTCATTCGTCGCTTCCCATCAAGCACTTATGCTGTAGATGCAGCACAACGGATGAAATTTATTGGCAATGAATTGGCTGAAAGTGAAATGAATGCGGCACGTTTTAACATTAAGCGTAAAGCATGGTTAGCCGCTGTTGAGCGCTCTCAATGGGTGATTGAACATTTCCCTCAAACCCCTCAAGTACCGGAAGCTTTAGCCACGATTGCCTATGGTTATGACAAGTTGGGGGATCAAGTCACTTCAAAACAATATATTGAAGTGTTAAAGCTAAATTATCCAAACTTGGTTAAATCTGATGGCAGCGTAAATCTTCGTGCTGCACGCAGTGAAGGCAGCTGGGTGAATCGTGCAACTTTAGGTGTTTTCGGACGTGAAGCTCAAACATCAACAAATACAGAACAAAATCAAAATTCTGACGATACTCAAAAACCGAGTATCACCAATCGTTTAAGTTTTGGTTTACTCGATCGTCCACAAGCAGAAACCAACATTCCAGCACCGAAACAAGAAATGCCAAAAGAAACACCAGCAACTGAATAAGCCAAGCTTATTGTTCGCATTTTCATGAAGGGCAAGTTATCATACTTGCCCTTTTGTTATTTTAACCGATCATATTGATCGTTTTGTGCAAAAGGTATACAAATTAACCTTTAATTGCTTGCGCACTTTCATTCTGCGTAAATTCTGACCTCTGATTCGTCAGTCATTTTTAATAGATAGATCTCAACTCGACTGCATACGTATGGCTATTCCTCAACACACGATTGATCAAATATTAGATCGCACAGATATTGTCGATCTGATTGGTCAGCGCGTGAAACTTAAGAAAACAGGTCGCACCTATTCTGGTTGCTGCCCTTTTCATCAGGAAAAATCACCATCGTTTCATGTTTATCGCGACAAACAATATTTCCATTGCTTTGGCTGCCAAGCCAACGGTAATGCCATCCGCTTTTTAATGGACATTGACGGGCGTAATTTTGTCGATGTAATGAAGGATCTGTCTAGCCAAACAGGTATCGAGTTACCGAAAGACAATCAAGATTCAAAACGCCTCTCTTATAAGCGCGAAATCAAAAAACCGGCCAGCGTTCAAGCGACTCCCGCGGCTATAGTAGAGCAACCCGCACCAAATGTTGCTTTTAGCAGCAACGACCCTTTTGAAGAATTTCAAAATGATGCCTATTCAGAGCAACATTTTAATCATAACGATCCTTTTGCAGCCTTTGAACAATTTGATCCGATTGATCAAAACACGGTTCAAGATGGTAACCTATACGATTTATTGGAAAATATTGCGCTGTATTATGCGCAGCAATTACCCCACAGTCAGACCGCACAACAATACTTTAAACAACGTGGCTTAAGTGCAGAAACCATCCAATACTGGCGTTTAGGCTATGCCCCTGAAGATTGGCAGCATTTGGA
Organism: Acinetobacter kyonggiensis; assembly: GCF_900107285.1. Taxonomy (GTDB): domain Bacteria; phylum Pseudomonadota; class Gammaproteobacteria; order Pseudomonadales; family Moraxellaceae; genus Acinetobacter; species Acinetobacter kyonggiensis. Next base: position 7,803 of record NZ_FNPK01000033.1, read on the forward strand.
AAAAGCGTTTCCTTATGACATTGAAGGCTTAAGACAACTCGGATTAATTCGTACCAGCGACAAAGGTCGAGACTTCGATTTACTGCGTGATCGAGTCATCTTTCCCATTCGGGATCCCAAAGGTCGCGTAGTCGGTTTTGGTGGTCGTGCGCTAAATGACGAAATCAAACCCAAATATATTAACTCACCCGATTCTGAAGTGTTCCACAAAAACCAACTGCTATATGGTTTATATGAAGGACGCAAACAAAAAGCGCACGATTGGTTAATGGTTGAAGGCTACATGGATGTAATTGCTTTACAGCAATATGGCATCTATGGCGCGGTTGCAACACTGGGAACCGCCAGCAATACCGAACATTTGAATATTTTATTTAAGCAAAATAATCGCATTACCATTGCTTTCGATGGTGATGCTGCTGGGCAAAAAGCAGCAAGACGAACATTAGAAATTGCTTTACCTTTACTCAATGACGGTCGCGAACTTAAGTTTTTCGTACTCCCTAATGATCACGATCCAGACTCTTTAATTCGTCGTGAAGGTTTAGAAAGCTTTCAACGGATGTTACAAACTGCGCCTTTATTGTCCGAGTTTATTTTTGCGCATTTAACTCAGAATCATAACAGCACATCACCTGAAGGTAAAAGTCAGGTGATGGGTGAGTTAAAACAGCTCACTGAACTGTTACCCAAACATGGTTCTTATCGTTATTTACTACAGCAATATTTCCGTGAAAAGCTTGGTTATAGCCGCAAATGGCAACCGCAAGTCAACAACGATGCATCCTTAAGCTTTAGCACCAAAATTGATGCTGAGGAATATGTGATTGCGATTTTAATGAATCACCCCTATCTTTATATTCACTTTGAACCCCTACGTGCTTTAATTTCACACAATCAATTATTATTTAAAATTTTAAATATTTTTAATACAATTTTTGATGATTTACCCGATGATACAGAGCTATCTCAGTATTATGTTTTAGGTGCATGTGCCAACTTTCACCACGACTTACAGCACATTTTACCTCAAGCCAATATCAGTGATTACACCTCATCACCTGAGCAAGCCGACAAACTCGCTGAAGATTTTTCTATTAAATTACAATACCAATGCTTACAACAAAAAATTAAATCGAAAAAATTTACCAGCATTGCCGAAATGAGAAATTTAAAACATCAAATTTATGAAATTGATAAAAAAAGATCACTGACACTTTTAGACGATTAAATTTTAATTTTTGAATAAATCAATCACATAATCTCAATGCGGTAATGCATCAAACTTATTTTGATATTACAAAAATATTTAGAATACTTGACTGGCGACATGAATGTCGCTCGTTAGTCAGTGATTACAGGGACATACCATCTGACAAATAAAGGGTTTTGTTACTTTTGAACCATCAAAAGGAAGGCATCGCCTACACAAAATCTTTTTAACCTTTCACAACAATATGAGGCACTATAAATATCAACCTTAATTTATTTTAGTGCTTTGCCTTACGACGCTTGGCTACCACATCTTGCAAATCTTCCTGCAACATTTCAAAATATGCAGGATCTTCCACTTTCGCTGCTTCACGCAATAAAATAGAAGTTGGGTGCAATAATTTTTGCGTTAAGCGATGAGAAAATTCCTGTAGAACCTGCTCAGCATTTTCACCATTGGCCATTCGCGTCATCGCTAAAGCCAATTCTTCTTGTCTTAATACTTCACCCTGCGCACGGTAAGCATGAATTGTACCGCCCGCTTTTTTAACTTTTTGTTGGGTCAGTAATTCTGTTGCCAACTGATTCACCATGACTTCGGCTTCAACAGCCGCTTGGCGACGTTGTGCAAGATTGTCATCAATCACACTTTGTAAATCGTCAACACCATATAAATATACGCCATCTAAAGATTTAACTTTAGGCTCAATATCACGCGGTACAGCCAAATCCACCAAAAGCATTTGTTGATAACGACGTTTTTTTAAGGCGATTTTAACATCAGCATAAGAGATCACTTGGTGCAAACTTCCAGTACAACTAGAAATCACATCTGCACGGTATAAGTTTTCTGCCAACGCTGAAAAATCAATGATTTCTACATCAACTCGATGAGCGATTTCTTGCGCCAAAGTTTCAGCACGTGCGGCTGTACGATTGCAAATTAAAACTTTACCCACACCCATTTCTGCCAAATGCTTTGCCACCAAGCTATTCATTTCACCGGCAGCAACCACCATGACCGTCAACTTTTCAGGCTTACTAAACACCTGTAAAGCCAGCTGAGCAACCGCATAACCCATGGAAACCGCATGACTCCCCACAGCCGTTTCCGAACGCACCCGCTTGGCTGCATAAAAAGCATATTCAAAAATTCGGTTTAAACGAGGAGAAACAGTATGTGCATCTTTAGCTAAAGAAAGAGCAGACTTCACTTGCCCTAAAATTTGCGGTTCACCCAACATTAAGGAATCAAGCCCACTGGCAACACGCATCAAATGTGTTACAGCTTGCGCATTTTCATAACGATATACATGATTAAACAATTGTTTAACATCTATGCCATTTGCTTGGGCGAGCCAATTCATTACCATATCCGCATTATCGGACATGGCATAAACTTCAGTTCGATTACATGTAGAAACCACAACCATGTCATTTAAGTCACGGTTTTGGCTTTGCTCTGCAAGTAATTGCGTTAACTTTTCAGGGTTAAATGCAACTTGCTCACGCAGCTCTACAGAAGCGGTTTGATGGTTGACACCCAATGCAAAGAAAGACATATCAGATCATCATTTCGCTAAATTTATGCTATTGTGCAATATTGGTGTCATAAAAAGCATTACTTGGATCAAGAAAAATTGCGTCAAACAAACAGCCGAATAAACGGCGCGACAATTAAGCAATATTCTACCACATTCTTACTTGTGGGTAGCATGGCTTCTAGTGTTCATATTAGAGCATCTGGAGAAATTTATCATGCCAATTCAAATTATAATGCCATAAAACAAAGCATGATTGCCGAATTTGCACTGACCTACCATGACATACCAACAGCATTACACAACTATACTGTGCTTGCAATTAAAAGCAATTCTACCACGGTGAAACAGCGGGCTTTAAATGTCGCATTAGAACAAAATGACCTCAGAGCTGCACTGGATATTGCCACCCATTGGGTGGTTCAAGAACCTACAGATGTCCCCGCTTTATTTTATCTTTCACATATTGCCCTCAAAGCACATGAGTATGAACTGGCATCTGAAACACTGGATAAAATTTTAAATATTGACCCTGATGCAGACTTAGAAAAGATTTTGGTCGGTATCGCTCCTGAAGAACCTGAAGATCGAGAATTTTTACTCGACGCTTTACGCAAAAGCAAAGAAAGAGACAACCCTTCAGTCTTGGTGCTGATTGCAGGTTTAGAAGCTCAACATGGACAGCTAGAACAAGCACTCGTCACGGTAAATCGTGCACTCAAAAAACGCCCTAAAGTGACGGGTTTTATTTTAATGAAAGCCAATTTACTCAGTGCTTTAGGCAACGACGAAGAAACGCTGAAATGGTATAACAAAGCCAGCCAAAAACATAAATCTAATTTAGAAGTTCGCTTAGCTGAAGTTAAATATCTGATTAAAATCAATCAATCTAAACAAGCACTGGATAAACTCGAAAACATTTTACAGAAATGGCCACATGAAGACGAAGCACTGTTTATTGCAGGCTTAACCAGTATTGATTTAGAAGAATATGAAAAAGCTGAAAAATTCTTGGTTGAGCTACGCTATTCCGCACAATATCAAAATGAAGCCTATTATTATTTGGCGGTCAATGCTGAAAGAAAGCAACATTTTGAAACAGCAAAAGCCTATTATCGTTTGGTAGATGGCAGTTTATATACCGTTTCACGCCGCAATATGATTAATATTTTTTCCGAGCAAGACAAACTCAGCGATGCTTTACGTTTTTTAACCCAAGAACGGGTCAATTACCCACAACAAGCCAGCTTTCTTTATCAAGCGCAAGCCGACATTTTAAAAAGAATGGGCAACAAAAAAGCGGCTATGCGTTTATTAGATGAAGCGATAAAAAACGTGCCTGATGATCCTGAACTGATCTATTCGGAAGTTCTATTACTCGACCCTTATCAAGACAAAGATAAACTTGATAAATTATTGAAAAAACTATTAGAAATTGAACCCAATAGTCCAACCTATCTGAATGCTTATGCCTACACACTGGCTTTACAAAACAGACGTTTAGATGAAGCACGGCAGTATGTTGAACACGCTTTGGAATTCGCACCAGATCAAGCTTCAATTTTAGATACACTCGGTTATATTACATTTTTACAAAATGACTTTAAAACCTCGGCTCTGGTTTTGGAAAAAGCCTATGAAATTAGCCAAAATATCAACATTGGTGTGCGCTATGCAAAATCGTTATACATGCAAGGTGATCTAACAAAATTTAATCATGTGTTACAACAATTACAAAAAAAACATTCCAATGATCCTCAATTAGAACAATTGAAGTCGCTATTGTTACCGCCACACATGAAAAAGAGTTAATACACTTTATGCATATTTTTTCAAAATTCAGCTTAACCTTAATTGCAACAAGCACACTCATTCTGACGGGTTGTCAACAATATACCCAGCCTCAAGGGCCAAACGTATCTCAAACACCTGAAGCTGCAAACAACTTCAACCTTCAGGGTAAAATCGGGGTGAAAACACCAGGGCAATCTGGCAGTGCCTTTTTCACTTGGGTACAACAACAAGACGAGTTTGATATTGAATTAAGCGGAATTTTAGGTGTTGGTAAAACGCAAATATCGGGAAAACCCGGTGAAGTCAGCCTAAATAGCGCTAAAACAGGGCTCATTGAAGCCGAAACAGCTGAAGAACTACTTGAACGCGCCACGGGTTGGCAAGCACCAATCACCCATTTAGTCGATTGGGTTCAAGCTAAACCTGCAACAACACAAGTTAAAATCAACAAAGATGACCTGAATCGTCCAACCCAATTTTTGGAAGACGGCTGGACAGTTGATTTAAGTTATAACGACCAAGCCCAATTGCCAAACAAACTAATTTTGAAGCAAGCACTTGAGTCGGGTCAAGAAAATCGTATTACAATGATTATTCAAAATCGCTAAGTCTTAAAAGTTCAAAACGCTATGATTCGTGTCCCCTCTCCTGCCAAGCTCAATCTTTTTTTGCATATCACAGGTCGTCGTGATGATGGTTATCATGAATTGCAAACTATTTTTCAACTGATAGACTTAAACGACTGGCTAGAATTCACTCAAACAGATGACTTGCAAATTTCAATTGATGGCTTAAATAGCGTCGACCTAGAACAAAACTTAATCTACAAAGCCACACAAATCTTGAAACCCTATGCTCAAAAAATAACAGGGCTGTCTATTCGTGTAGAAAAAAACATTCCTATGGGTGCAGGACTCGGAGGGGGTTCTTCAAATGCGGCAACGACGCTTATTGTGGTCAATCAACTGTGGCAATGCGGTTTAAGTATTGAACAATTGGCTGAGTTGGGTGTCAAACTCGGTGCGGACGTCCCTATTTTTGTTTATGGCCGCAATGCATGGGCTGAAGGCATTGGTGAACACTTAACATTCATAGACTTGGAACAAAAAAAATACATCGTGTTAAAACCTGATTGTTTTATCAGCACTCAATTGCTTTTTTCGCAAAAAACATTGACAAGAAACACGAAGACCTCTACATTTTGCGCCTATCAGTTAACACCATTTAATTTTGGAAATAACTTTGAGCCTTTAGCAAGAAGTCTATATCCAGAAGTGAATGAAGCGATGCAGTATTTAGACCAGTTCGGTATTGCAAAACTTACAGGTACAGGTGCTTGTGTTTTTACTGAAGTAACTAGCGACATGAATATTGATGAAATTTTAGCACATTCGCCTTGTAAAGCTTACTTGGTTAATGGTTTAAATGAATCACCAGTACATCATTTCAAGGTTATATGATAGGGGCGTCGCCAAGTGGTAAGGCACCGGGTTTTGATCTCGGCATCCGTTGGTTCGAATCCAGCCGCCCCTGCCATCATTTCATCTGTAGATTACTGTATTAGGGGCGTCGCCAAGTGGTAAGGCACCGGGTTTTGATCTCGGCATCCGTTGGTTCGAATCCAGCCGCCCCTGCCATTTAAACTTATTGTTTAAATCAATTTACAGTGATCAAATTTAGGGGCGTCGCCAAGTGGTAAGGCACCGGGTTTTGATCTCGGCATCCGTTGGTTCGAATCCAGCCGCCCCTGCCATCTATTTTCAAAAAAGACAGAATAAAGTTTGCTGTTTCATTTGTTAATTTACCTTGACATTGAACAGTAAAAATATTAAAGTTCTGCCGCATTAGGGGCGTCGCCAAGTGGTAAGGCACCGGGTTTTGATCTCGGCATCCGTTGGTTCGAATCCAGCCGCCCCTGCCATCTATTTTCAAACATTCCAACCGCCAAGGGTGCTTCATGCCCAATCTTGTCGTTTTTAGTGGAACTGCACATCCACAATTCGCCCAAAAAGTCGTAAGCCACCTGCACATTCCGTTAGGAGCTGCTGCTGTCGGTAAATTTTCTGATGGTGAAATCACTGTCGAAATTACCGAAAATGTTCGTGGTAAAGACGTATTCCTTGTACAGCCTACTTGTGCACCAACGAATGACAACCTTATGGAAGTCCTCGTTATGGCTGATGCCTTACGTCGCGCAAGCGCAGGTCGTATAACTGCTGTCATCCCTTACTTCGGATATGCTCGCCAAGATCGTCGTCCTCGTTCAAGCCGTGTTCCAATCACTGCAAAAGTTGTCGCAGACATGCTCACAACTGTAGGGATTGACCGTGTTGTAATGATTGACCTTCATGCTGACCAAATCCAAGGTTTCTTCGATATTCCTGTAGACAATATCTACGGTACTCCTGCTTTACTTGCTGATCTTCGTCAACAGCAACACCATAATCTTATGGTTGTTTCTCCTGACGTTGGTGGTGTAGTACGTGCACGTGCTGTAGCTAAACAAATGGGTGATATCGATCTGGCAATCATTGATAAACGTCGCCAAAAAGCAAATGAATCACAAGTGATGCATTTGATTGGTGATGTAAAAGATCGTGACTGCGTAATCGTGGATGATATGGTTGATACCGCAGGTACATTGTGTAAAGCTGCTGATGCACTGAAACAATTTGGTGCTCGCCGTGTTGTTGCCTATGCAACTCACCCTGTACTTTCTGGTAAAGCCCTTGAGAATTTGAAAAATTCTGTACTCGACGAACTCGTGGTAACAGATACAATTCCGCTTTCTCAAGAAGCATTAGAACTTGGTAAGATTCGCCAAGTTTCAGTAGCCGGCATGGTTGCTGAGACAATTCGTCGTATTAACAACGAAGAATCTATTAGCGCGATGTTCGATAGTTATTTATAATAGCGCAAATTTTTTGAAGCTCTGCCCTTAAAAAGCAGGGCTTTCTATCACTGGACTGGTCGAAGGTTCAGTCAATTTAAACTCAATGAGGAAATGTCATCATGGCAAACTTCGTATTAAATGCAGTAGCTCGTGACGAATCAGTACAAGGGAAAGGTTCGAGCCGCCGCCTTCGTCTTCAAGCTAAAGTTCCAGCAATCATCTACGGTGGCGAAGCTGCTCCTGTAACTGTTACTTTAGAACTTCGTCAACTTGTTAAAGCACTTGAAAACAATGCTTTCTTCGAAGAAGTTATTGAAATCAATATGGGCGATAAAGTTGAAAGCGTTAAAATCCAAGCTTTACAACGTCACCCAGCTAAAAACACGCCTATGCACGCTGACTTTAAACGCGCATAAGTGTTGATGGTGTAAATTAGTGTCAAAACTTTCACTGATTGTAGGTTTGGGTAATCCGGGAACGGAATATGCCCAAACCCGCCATAATGCAGGCTTCTGGTTTGTTCAACGCCTTGCAGAACAATATGGTATTCAACTCAAAGCTGATCCCAAATATAAAGGGATAAGTGGTCGTGGTAATATTGAAGGTCAAGACGTTCGTCTGTTATTACCCACAACCTTTATGAACCTCTCGGGTCAAAGTGTTGTACCCTTCGCCAAATTCTATCAAATTGCTCCCGAAGCAATACTCATTGCGCACGATGAACTTGATATGAACCCCGGTGTCATTCGCCTAAAAACAGGTGGTGGTCACGGTGGACATAACGGTTTAAAAGATATCGTACCGCATATTGGTTCAAATTTTCATCGCTTACGTATTGGCATAGGACATCCTGGTTCTAAAGAACGTGTCTCTGGTCATGTACTCAGCAAAGCACCAAGCAGCGAACAAAATTTAATGGATGATGCCATTGCTCACGCTTTATCTCGCATTCAATTGCTGGTAAACGGTGACACACAGCAAGCCATGAATCAAATCAATGCTTACAAACCGAACTGATCAATCCACACATTGTTGAACAATCCTTCTTGCCATGATGCTTGTTTCAGAGCAAAATGCGTTTTCTGCGGATTACTTACCCAGTAAAAAGTGATTGATTTAACCATAAGATAAAATCTTAGCTCGACTAAGGAGACGCCAGCCATGCTATCTCGTTTATTAAAATGCAAAATTCACCGTGCTCAAGTTACTCATGCAGAGCTTCACTATGAAGGTTCATGTGCAATTGATGGCGTACTCATGGATTTAGCAGGTATTCGTGAATATGAAGAAATCCACGTATGGAACGTCACGAATGGTAAACGTTTCGCCACTTATGCGATTCGTGGTGAAGATCATTCAGGTATTATCTCTGTCAATGGTGGCGCTGCACATCAAGCTGATGTTGGTGATTTAGTGATTATTGCAACCTTTGGTGATTTTACCGTAGCTGAAGCCAATGCACATAAACCACGCCTTGTTTATGCCAATCCAAACAATACTGTAAATCACACTGCGAACTGTATTCCTGTTCAAGTGGCTTAAGTCTAAAAATACGAAAAGCTCGCAATATGCGGGCTTTTTTATTATCTGCTGATTTTTACTTTATTATTCACATAATTACTATAGATATGACTGATTGATCTATAGAAAGCTGAGTCCTTGATTAAAAACAGGTCTATAATCATTGCACATCGCTTCAGGGCGGGGCGAAATTCCCCACCGGTGGTAAGTTAAACTTAACAAAAATGATAAGATTTAATCAGCCCACGAGCCTGTCAATTTTTATTAAAAGATTGACTCGCAGATTTGGTGAGAAACCAAAGCCGACGGTATAGTCCGGATGAAAGAAGACGACGTAACGGATATTTATATTTGATATATCGCTGCGACCCCATTTCTACATCAGTCCTGAAATGTTCAACCGTATTTTTATTTTACGAGAGCGTTTCAATGTCTAGTTTAATTCAACCCGAAATTTTCTTTTCAGCCCTTCCTCCTGCTGAACAACGTATTCAAAAAGCTTTAGAAGATATCCGCCAAGGCAAACCAGTGTTGGTGATGGATGATTTTGAACGCGAAAATGAAGCCGACTTAATTGTTGCGGCAGAAACACTGAATGTTGAAACCATGGCACGTATGATTCGTGATGGTTCTGGCATTGTCTGCTTATGCCTAACAGATGAGCTAGCCAATCATTTAGAACTCCCACCAATGGTGGCTGACAACTCAAGTCAGTTTAAAACAGCATTTACCGTGACAATTGAGGCAGCTGAGGGCGTGACCACAGGTGTATCTGCCAAAGATCGAACCACCACGATAAAAACCGCCATTAAAGATGGTGTTGTTGCGAGCGACCTTAACCGCCCTGGGCACGTCTTCCCTTTACGTGCACGTGAAGGTGGTGTTTTAGCTCGTCGTGGTCATACTGAAGGCACTATCGATTTAGCACGCTTAGCAGGCTTAAAACCAGCAGGTGTGTTATGTGAATTGACCAATCCCGATGGCACAATGGCTTCTGGCATTCAAGTTTTGGCTTATGCTCAAACTCACCATTTAACCGTGATTACCATTGAAGAAATTGTGCAGTATCGTTTAGCACATCAGCTCTAAAACTCGATACATTGATTATAGAAAAAGCCTCAGTTCAATACTGAGGCTTTTTAATTTAAAATTTGATTTAAAAACTATTTATAATCAATACAATCAGTAACCGCATCCAATTATTGCATTCAAAACATTCTTATAAAGAACAATACATTCAGTCTTGTTCCAACATATGCAATAAACTAGAACGAATACCATCTGCACGTAAAAAAGCAAAATCATAACTTGCTGTAGCCAACGCTAAGACGCGGCGTTCAAATTCCTGCCAAAGTGGTTTCACTTGTTTATCCTGAATTCCTAAACCACTTTCTTCGGCTAAATTTTTATTCTTCTCACAAATTTTAAGTGCATGATAAAGCTTACGCCCGTTTGATGCATCATCACGTAAACGCACGCGTTTCGACAAGACAAAACCTTCTACATGATGCAAATCAGCATGCGGCAACATCGGCACTAAAATTTGATCCAATTGAGCATCCAGTCGTTTCCACACAGCCGTATGCTGTTCAGGGCTATAAGTATTCCATTGAATAACCTCATGATTAAAACGACGACATCCACGACATACCGAATCACCAAACACCGTAGAACAACGCCCTGCACATGGGGTCAAAGAAGCAATTCGACGATCAGTACTCAAAACATACTCCTACATATTTAATATTTAAATAAAATCAATCATCTAGAGTTATTTAAACTGATAATTTTAATCAACACCAACTCACGAGCAACTTCTTTCAGTTAAAAACCATATTTTAGTTATGGTTTTCTCGCTTATTCGCACAATTCACGTTAAAATACGCGCCTTGAATTTTATCCCTATCATAATACATTTGGAGTTATCCATGAACGCTACTGTAGAACAGCTTGCACCTGTAGAACAGCAAGCGACCACAAGTTGGGTTGTTGCCGCACTATATCAATTTAAAGAAGTTCAAGATCCTACCGATCTTCAACAACGTCTTTTAGACTTAGTCAACAGCATTAACTTGTGTGGAACTCTAATTGTGGCGGGCGAAGGGATTAACGGTACTGTCGCTGGAGATCGTAAATCGATTGATCAAATTCAAGCCTTTCTTCTTAATGAAGGGTTTAAGGCGATGGAATACAAAGAATCTCATAGCGATGAAAAACCTTTCCGTAAAATGAAAATCAAACTTAAAAGTGAAATTGTCACTTTAGGTGTAGAAGTTCAACCACGTGATCTTGTCGGGCATTATTTAGACCCAAAAGAATGGAATGAACTGATTGCACGTGATGATGTCATTTTGATTGATACACGCAATGATTATGAATATAAAGCAGGTACATTCAAAGGCGCTGTTGACCCTAAAACAGAAACATTCCGTGAATTCCCTGAATATGTAAAACAAAATCTTGAACAACATAAAGACAAAAAAATTGCCATGTTCTGTACGGGCGGTATCCGCTGTGAAAAATCAACTTCTCTTCTGCTTCAAGAAGGCTTTACAGACGTTTATCATCTGAAAGGTGGCATTTTAAAATACCTAGAAGAAACTCCAGCGTCCGAGAGTATGTGGGAAGGCGAATGCTTTGTATTTGATGGTCGTACTGCCGTAACTCATGGTGTCGAAGAAGGTCAAAATATTAAATGTCATGCCTGTGGTTGGCCTTTACTTCCAACAGAAGTTGAGCTTCCAAGTTATGAACACGGTGTATCATGCAAATATTGCATCGAAAAAACCACAGAAAAGCAAAAAGAAGGTTTTCGTATGCGTCAGTCACAAATTGCAGCAGCAAAACGTAAACGTCTGTAATTCTAGATTTTAAGATCATCTATTAAAAAACCTCAGCACACGCTGAGGTTTTTTTTATTTACAAAAAGAACAAAGCTTAAACAAAAAGACAATCAGCACTATTTATCAATTCATTAAAAATTTGATAATCTGAGATTTGCAGAACATTAATTAAGCAACTTATTCATAGATAATGTGAAAAAGGAATTAAATTATGCCAAGATCAATTAGTCATTCAGCCGAATATACGCGGCGATTTCACTTAGTTCGTGAAAAAAATCATCAAAAAACAGCAGCAATAAAAAGTATTTTAAATCAAGAATCTCATTTGTTTATTGTGGTTTTAGGCACAGTGATTGGTGCTATTTTATCTATATTTATTGTTTACCATTTAAACTCCAATCCGCTTAGTTATACATTAATCAGTGTGGTTCCATTTTCGCTCGCATATAGTTTAAGAAAAGTCTACATACACACATTGATCCATAGCCAAGAATAATCTAACTTGATGACTTGACCGTACTTTACCCTGCAACGAATAGTCTTTAGGATAGTTCAGATATCATTGTTATTTTATACACTCATGAATCTGACTGAATGGATTATTTCTATTATGGAACAATTGGGCTACTTCGGTATTGCTCTACTGATGTTCCTCGACAATATTTTCCCCCCCATTCCCTCTGAAGTGATCATGCCTTCCGCAGGCTATTCCGCATCTCAAGGGCAACTTCTCCTTGTTGGCGTGATTATCGCTGGTTGTATTGGCTCATTGACTGCGGCTGCAATTTTATATTGGATTGGGTATAAATTTAATCATGATAAAATTTTTCGATGGGTCGATCGCTATGGAAAATACTTATTTATCAAATCCAGCGATGTACAGAAAGCATTAACATGGTTTGAACAGTATGGACACCGTATTGTCTTTTTTGGACGCATGATTCCTGCTGTGCGCTCACTGATTAGTATTCCTGCGGGCATGAGCCATATGCCCTTTTGGAAGTTTATGCTCTACAGTGCGCTTGGTACAATCATCTGGACAACATTCTTAGCCTGTGTCGGATTTTATTTTGGTGAAAACCAAGCATTGATGCACGATATTTTTAGCCAAGTGGGCTATGTCATTATCAGCATTGTGGCACTTATCATTATTTGGGTTCTATACCATCGACATAAATATAAAATAAAATAATGGATATATTTTTAGTTCAATTTAGGGCGTGTCATCAATTAAGCCAAATTATTGTTGAAGCAAGATAGATTGCTGACAGGAAGTTTTGAGCCAATTTGTCATAGCGTGTGGCAATAC
>NZ_FNPK01000057.1 GCF_900107285.1 Acinetobacter kyonggiensis
ACGGCACTAAACTGGACTGAAAGTTCAGTTTTTTCATTGATCAAATCAAGATGCGGTTTCAAAATTGTCTTTTTAAAGTCTCTATATTCTAGATAAGAGTTTTCGCTAAGTCTTAATGCTCTTTTTAAGTCTTCAATTGATACATCAAAATTTTGACGAAATGCATTTTGTATAAGAAATGGGTAAAGTTTTAAACCATGACCATTCATTGAAACAGCTGATTTTAAAGTAAATTTTGTAAATGGATTCTCTTTGTTGAAAACAGACATCACGTATAATGCAAAGTGAGTAAAAGAAACATAAAAACAGCCGTTTGAATATGAACAAGTACTTATTAATCGGGTTCTAATTGATCTCTGCTTTTCTGTATGAAAAAAGATGACACTGTGCTGATACAACGACTCTACTACTTTATTTAATGCTGAATATGCACTTTCTATTTTGATGCCAGTTAGCTCGGAATACTCTCTAGCTGAGATACTGAACTCAGTTTTTTCATCAAGTTCGTTGTCAGTTAAACGAACTTTAGGGCTGAACAAAAATAAGATTTTTAATAAGTCATCACTGGGCGCTGTTTCATGCTGAAGTTGCCAAAATAAGTTTTGAAAAACTGCAAGTTCTGGAGGGTATTTAAGGTCAATTTTTGAAAGTGGAAAATCAGATTTATCTGTTTCTGAAAAATTTTTTACTTTGCGAAGTGATACTAATCTTTTGTTCAACATGACTATTATTTTAAGTGTGGTTAATTTTAATAATACATACCCCCACTTAACAAATCAATAGGTCGATATTACAGCCTTTTAGGCTAAAAAATATCCTAGTTTTTCACCCCCCTTTGTTGCAAACCTAGTTTTTCACCCCCCCAAACCTAGTTTTTCACCCCCCCAAACCTAGTTTTTCACCCCCACTTAAGTCTCAAAACCTAGTTTTTCACCCCCACTTAAGTCTCAAAACCTAGTTTTTCACCCCCACTTAAGTCTCTGAAAGCATTGCTATATGAATATTACAGGCATGCCGTAAAGCTTTTTTAAAGCTTTTTAAAGCTTTTTAAAGCTTTATAAAAGCTTTTAAAAAGATTAAAAATAGAAAAATGGCAGTGAAATTGCCCTTGGTTTTCGCTACGCTCAAACTCTATTGAATTTCGCTTTGCTCAATTCGAGGGGCAATTTTTGTTATTCTCACTGTGAATCAACACAGATCAAAAACAAAAGAATATTGAATTCGCTTCGCTCATTCTTTTTAAAAAGCAAAAGCTCTAAAGTTCGCGCCTATCGACGCTCTGTAACTCCCGGATGCTGCGAATAATCTGTAATCAGAGAAAAATATGTGTGAAGCAACTTTTCTAAGTTCACTCGTAGACACTCGTTCTGTTCTTACCTTATTTTTTTGTTCCTAACAGTAAATTTAAAATAATTACTGCTATTAAATGACTAAGACTTGGATCTAATTTCAGTATATTTTCTATAAAGATTATTGGATCTATTAAAAGAAAATAAGACCACAAATAAATATTGATCTTCCGAACTTTAATACTAAAAAAAATAATAATTTGCATATATGAGTTTCCTAACTGGCTATATGCAAAATTTTAAAATTATGGTCATAAACAAAAAATCGCAAACTTTTTTGCGGTCATTAAGTTATTGTTTTTTTGATGAAATATGAGTGTAATTAGAAAATATTTTTTTAACTTGATCAGCACTAACAGTATGTTTAATTGTTAGAGTTAAACCTATTGGAAATTCAGGAAGTCTTATAAAATCAAAATTCTTGAGTCCTAACGTATCTAATTTTTTTTCCATAGCTTTTACATATGCTAAGTAATAACGAGAATCTTGATTGAGTTCCATTACACTTTTTCCCGGCAAATCTGATAGTTGAGATTCCTCTATACTTACTTCGTTTTCAAGCAGGAAAATATCTATAGCCCATAGGTGCGAAACAGATTTGTACGTGTTCCACGTATTTTCAATTGATCTTGACGATCCTTTTGTTTTTAGATGCTTAAGGCTGCTTCTATCTGCGGACATATTCCATTCTTGATATGCATATTTTGCTTTTTCTAAAATTGGTTGCTGTCCCAGATTTTCCATACTTAAAAGATGTATTAATTTTGAGCCTGCCAAATATCCATTTTTTTCAATTTTTTTAAGATCATGCATTTCATGATCTATTAAAATCTCTTTAATATATTTTTCTGTATCTTTGAATCGACCAATTTTTATTAAATATTCTATGTATTTTTTATAAAAATATATGTTTCGAGATTTTGAATCTAAAGGAAAAAATTTAAAAGAATCTAATTTGAAACACGCTACAGCATGCACTATTTGAGGATCAAACATTTCAGGTTCAAAATGTATCATCATTAAGCAATTCCCCTATTTAGAAATATAAAATTACATCACGGAGAAAAATCATTTCCCTGGTCCTTTTTTTTCGGTGATGCATAATCAGAATTCTGTCGCTCAAACTCTCTAGTTTTTCGCATACGCTCGCTTACAAGGCTTTGGTACTCATCATCACGTTTTTGCTGTTCAGCGTGTTCTCGCTCATTCTGTGCGTTCTGACGCTGTGTTTCATAATAATCATTCGCCCATTTTGCATTTTCTTTTAAATGAGCCGTATAAACTGGTGTAACTGCAATATCGAAATCAGTTAAATCTGAGAGCAATTTTTTGTTAATGCTGAGTTGTCTCAGCTGACTAACAACATCAAACGCATTTAACTCGTAGACTTTTGAGCTGACCAGTCTTTGAAAATCGAGATCTGATTTTTGGTACTGATTTTCGTAATTAAAATGACTGATGAAAAAATCAGGTGTTTCATATTTCGAGCGACCGAGTGGATCTGTTTCAAACAAATTTTGTTCGGAAAGTTTATTTTTAGAGAGCCATTTTTCTGATTTTTTCAATCTATTGTTTAGATCTTTTTGAATTTTTTCACGTTTAAAAAACTCTTTGTCGTGATAACTTTCAAAAGCTCTAAATGTGTTCGTTAATTCATTTAGTTTTTTATCTTTTAACTCTTGCTCTGCTTGCTTTTGAGCAAGAATTTCAGCTTGTTGTTTTTGCTGTTTAAAAAGCAATTTATTGCTTTCATCTTGAATAAAAAAATCAAGGTGTGCCTTATTTTTGGTATTTAAATATTGGACAGCATTAAAATAAATATCTGCAGATTCTAATTTCAATCTGAGTCGCTTGTTTTCGTTACTTAAATCGAGTGTTTCAGTCGCTAAAACACGATTCTTTTCATAGTTGGGTAGTGCTGATTCAATGATTTTTTGAGCGTATTTTTCTGTAGACTCAAAAAGCCCTTTGGTAGGTATGTTGTCTTGGATCTTGTAGTCAAATGCTGAATTTACTTTTTCGTAATAGCGAGAAATTGGCACATGCTCAGCTTTCGACCCTTTCAAACCTCGTTCTATGCCCAAATGCTCAATTTGTTCGGCAAAACTCGTCTGCATTTTTGAGAGTTCTTCTCTGCCTCCAGTCCATTTTTTCGCATTTAAGCCCTTAGTTTCAGGGTCTAAAGGCACAATATAAGCGACCAAATGCGGAGTTGTTTCATCTCTATGAATGCTTGTTGCTATCACATTTTTTTTACCGTACCTGTCCTCAAGCCATTTTTTGGACTGTTCAAAAAACTCAGCTTCTTTTTCAGTCCCCCACCCATCCCAATTAGGACTACAAGTCACAAGATGCTCAAGACACATCACAGCATCTTTCCTATATTTTTGGGGTAATCGAGCTATTAAATCATTTTTTACGTCTTGAGTAGTTTCGTGTGAGTGCTCGTTCAGGTGCGTTCTATTTTCATCTGCATTAGGAGTGTCACGAATGCGATAATTATGAGAGAGAGAGCCAGCAATTTGGCCCCACGTTTTTAGTTTTGCGAACCGTAAAATAGCATATGTCATACGTGACTCAAGCTCCGTTTGAAAGCGGTATATGAGCCGATGATATTATTTTACGAAGTATAAGTATACTTACTATACTTTCGGCTTCGCACGAAAGAAGTAAGCGAGAGGAGAGACTCCCCTCGACCCCTCTTTTTCAGCAAACTGAAAAAGGATTAGTGCTGTTTTAACAAGTTAAAAAACTGCACCAAATTCTTCAATTTTTGAGATCCAATATTGATCTTGTCCATTTTTGAAATCATATTTTATTCGTTCAAGTAGTTCTTCAGTTGATTCTGCACTTTCTTTAAAACGCTCTAAAAGGTTAAGTTTAATCAATTGTGAGTACACATCTTTAACGCTAATTTTGTTTTCAATTGTTTGTTTTATTTGCTCGGTTTTTTCTATTTTAAGGGTCTTTTTTGTACTTACAATAAAATTAACATGGCTGGCTTTTCGCCCATTTTTTTTGACGGCACTAAACTGGACTGAAAGTTCAGTTTTTTCATTGATCAAATCAAGATGCGGTTTCAAAATTGTCTTTTTAAAGTCTCTATATTCTAGATA
>NZ_FNPK01000015.1 GCF_900107285.1 Acinetobacter kyonggiensis
AAACCATCAATCAGTTCAGCAGGCTGACCTGCTGTACCAAAACCACCAATCATGATGGTTGAGCCATCTTTAATTTGGGATAAGGCTTCGGTTAACGAAGCAGCGCTTTTATCAATCATAATGTTTCCTAGACAAGTGTTTGCCCATTAACTTTTTGAACTTTGAGTTGAGGGCAGAGCAGTGGTATTCGGTTCGCGTTTAGTCAAAAATAAATGTGCAATAACACCGATACAAATGCCCCAAAAGACTGAACTCAGCCCTAAAAAATGCATACCCGATGCAGTAGCAAGGAATGTAATTAGGGCTGCATCACGATGAGATTCATTTTTCATCGCAACTGAAATATTGGTTGCAATTGCACCGAGCAGAGCAAGCCCTGCTAATGCTGCAACGAGTTCTTTCGGCAGTAAGCTAAACAACATGACAATGCTGCCTGCAAATAAACCGCCTAAAATATAAAAAATACCGTTGGCAATGCCTGCGATATAACGCTTTTCTTTTAGTTCATGTGCATCTTTACCCATGCATAACGCAGCAGTAATGGATGCAAGAACAATGGTGATGCCACCGACACAAGCGACAGCAAGAGATGCAATACTGGTTGCCGTGATAATGGGTTTAGCAGGGGTGTCGTAACCACTCAATTTCATGATTGCCATACCCGGTAAAAACTGTCCAGAAAGGCTGACTAAAATAAGTGGAATGGTGAGATTCAGGGTTGAATTCCAAGTCCATTCGGGTGCAATAAACTGTGGAATCGCAAGGGTGAAATTGACATCGACAGGATTCATCTTGCCTAAAAATAGACTCAACACTACGCCTGAAACAATTACCCAAACCATGGCATAGCGCGGCACAAAGCGTTTGGCAATCAAAAATACCATTAACATGCCAAAGACAATGATTGGCATGGTATCTGTAGCCGTAAACAGCCCTAAACCAAACTGAAGAAGAATGCCTGCCATCATGCCAGCTGCGACATCTTGGGGAATCCATTTCAATAGTTTGTCAAAACAGCCAGTAATTCCGATCAGAAAAATGACCACAGCAGAAGTGATATAAGCTGCTACGGCTTCATTTAAAGAGATATGCGGAAATAGCGTGACCAGTAAAGCTGTTCCGGGAGCAGACCAAGCGGTAATCACAGGCACTTTGTATTTAATCGATAGAAAAATACCAGCCGCCGCAGCGCCTATTGAAATTCCCCAAATCCATGAAATCATCATGGCATTTGAGACTTCTGCTTTTTGGGCCGCTTGGAAAAAGATAATTAAAGGACCAGCGTAGGAAATCAGTACTGCCAAAAATCCTGCGACAGTGGCTGAAATTGACCAATCCTCTTTTAACGTTTTAAACAGGGTTGCCATTGGGCTATTGCCTCCATGCGTAGAATTCAATGCACCTGCTGATCTTTGATGAAATCAGATTTAACCCTGATCACCACCACCAACAGGAACCACAGTTCCTGTCATATATGAAGATTCATCTGAAGCAAGGAATACAATGGCATTGACCTGTTCCTGAATACTGCCATAACGACCTAAGAACGTACGATCAATGGTTTGATCAACCACTTCTTGCATCCATTGTTGTTCATTTTCAGAAAGTGGGTTGGCATTACGCGGTACTTTGCGGGGTGGTGCTTCAGTTCCACCCGTTGCAACAGCATTGACACGAATGCCATCTTTGGCATGTTCAAAGGCAAGGGAGGCTGTTAAACCATTTACCCCACCTTTGGATGCTGAGTACGGCACACGGTTAATGCCACGTGTCGCAATAGAAGATACATTTACAATTGTACCTTTCTGATTTTTAATCATTTCAGGTAACACTGCGCGGCAACACCACATGGTTGGGAACAATGAACGATTTACTTCCTTGATAATTTCCTGTTCAGAAAACTCTTGGAAAGGCTTCATCCAGATGGCACCACCGACATTGTTAATCAGGGCATCGACACGACCATACGTTGCAATGGCTTTTTCAACCACCGATTGTGCGCCTGCAAATGTTTCCAAGTCGGCATGGATGGTGACAGCATCACCACCTGATGCTTGAATTTCAGCTAAGACTTCTTGCACGTAAGGAGAAAGGTCTGCCATGACCACTTGTGCACCTTCCGATGCCACTTGCAGTGCAACACCACGACCAATCCCTTGAGCAGCACCCGTCACAATCACGACTTTGTTTGTAAATCTTTGACGATTAGACATTTGATGGATTCCCGAATTAGTTTGCAGAGAATTTTTCAAATAAGAAACTCGCTGGTTTTACACCTTCAGCATCGAGCCAGCCACGAACAGCTTCCACCATAGGCACTGGGCCACATAAATAGATATCAACATCACCATTACTTAACCAATCATTGTCAATATGACCCGTTACATAGCCTTTACGCTCATGCGCAGATTCTGGATTTGCAACCACAGTACGGTATTCAAACCAAGAAAATTGGTCTTGAAGTTGGTTTAATTTTTCAATCGCCACCAAGTCAAAGTCATTGGTAACACCAAAGACTAAACGGACTGGATGTTCTGAACCTTTTTCTTCTAAAACTTGTAGCATCGACATGAACGGTGCAATACCAGTACCACCCGCCAGCATAAGTACAGGACGCGTCACTGGGCGTAAATAGAAACTGCCAAATGGACCCGCAAAAGTCATTTTGTCACCCGCTTGGGCCGTGGCACTTAAAAACTCACTCATTTTTCCATTCGGTACGTTACGTACCACAAAACTGGTTAAACGATTACTCGGTTTAGAACTGAAAGAATAAGAACGCGTTTCGTTAGTATTCGGCAATCCGACATTCACATATTGACCTGCAAGGAAGTGAATGTCAGGTTGATCTTCATCGAGCTGAATATCAAAAGTGATGGTTGAATCTGATAATTTTTCAACACGCTCAAGTGTGCCTTGGAATTGGTGAATTTCTGTTTTACACAGTTCAGAAGAGGCTTGAATTTGAAATACAGCATCAGAAGTCGGGCGACACTGACATGCTAGAACATAGCCTTCAGCGGCTTCTTCAGGTGTTAATGCATCTTCAATATAAGTTTCTTCAGGCATGTCAAACGAACCTGATTCACAAAATGCACGACACGTTCCACAAGCCCCATCTCGACAGTCCAAAGGAATATTGATTTTTTGACGGTAAGCAGCATCAGATAAAGTTTCGCCTTGAACGACGCTGATAAAACGTGTAACGCCATCTTCAAATTGAAGTGCAACATTAAGGTTTGACATGGCTAGAATCCTATAAATATTTAAAACTGGTGTTCTTCTTCAGCCAATTTTCCATTTGACTGAAGAATTTTTGTTTGTTCTTTACAAGTGGTAGATATCAATCACTTGATTGATATAATCATTTTTAAGTACCACATATTTATTGACGATTTTTGGTTCTGCACCAGAAAAATCGATGACATAACGTGACATACCGAAGTAGCTGTAATTGGTTTTATAACGGAAACTGAGTGTATTCCAGTTAAAACGTACCGTAACTAAGTCACTGTTTTGTTCCACAATTTCAATATTGCAAATGTTGTGGCTAGTGCGTGTATCCGGCATCGTTGCAGAAGAACGTTCAGTCTTGATACGGAACACGCGGTCTTCTAAACCTTGACGGTCAGGGTAATAAATCAAAGAGATTTCAGACTGAGGATCTGTAGTCAGTTTGTCATCATCATCCCAAGATGGCATCCAGAATTCTGCTGATGGGGCATAACACTGTAACCAGTCATCCCATTGTTCATCATCCAGAAAACGGGCTTCTTTGTAGAGGAATTGAGCAATTTTTTCTAAAGTCATCGCGCTCATGCGTTTTCTCCTTCAGTTGCAGCAAGTTCTTTTTCAGAAGTAATAGCGTCTTTCATCAGATGTAACCAGTGTTCATGCTGAGCAAGATACAAACCTTCGTCTTCAGTTTTAATTCCTGAAAGTTTTGGTTTTAAACCAATTTCATTGGCTGCATCATCTGGACCTTGAATCCAGTGTTTTGCACCACGGCTCATATCATTCCATTCAAGCGCAATACCGGCATAACCCGCTTGGCAAGCACGGAATTCTTCTAAGTCATCTGGGGTAGCCATACCGGAAGCATTGAAAAAGTCTTCATACTGGCGAATACGACGTGTACGTGCTTCTTTGTCTTCACCAATAGGTGCAATACAGTAAATGGTGACTTCAGTTTTGCTCGGAGACAGTGGACGAAGGACACGAATTTGTGAACCAAACTGATCCATGAAATATACATTCGGGTAGATACACAGGTTACGAGAACGCTCGATCATCCATTTTGACATCGCAGCGCCAAATTTCTCGGTATATTCCTCTGCTTTAGGGAAGTTTGGGCGGTCTTCTGGATTTGCCCATTGCGTCCAAAGTAGCATGTGACCATTGTCAAAACCGTATGAACCACCGCCTTGTTTACCCCAAGAACCGGCACTCATCGCACGAATATTATCGGTTGCTTGAGCTTCTTTACGGTGTTGAGTGGTGGCTGCATAGTTCCAGTGTACGGCAGAAACATGGTAACCATCGGCACCATTTTCAGCAGTTAACTTCCAGTTACCTTCATAGGTATAGGTAGACGCACCGCGTAAAACTTCAAGACCTTGATCAGACTGATCAACAATCATATCGATAATTTTGGTCGCTTCGCCAAGGTATTCTTGTAGCGGAGGAACATCAGGGTTTAAGCTGCCAAATAAAAACCCTTTATAGTTTTCAAAACGAGCAACTTTTTTCAAGTCATGTGAACCGTCTTGATTAAAGCAGTCTGAATAGCCTGCATCAGAAGGATCTTTTACTTTTAATAATTTACCTGAGTTGTTAAATGTCCAACCGTGGAATGGGCAGGTGTAGGTTGCTTTATTGCCTTTTTTATGACGACAAAGTTGCGCCCCACGGTGTGAACATGCATTGATCATTGCATTAAGTTCACCTGCACGGTTACGTGCGATGATGATCGGTTGGCGACCCATATAGGTCGTATAATAATCATTATTATTCGGAATTTGGCTTTCATGTGCCAAGTACACCCAGTTGCCTTCAAAGATGTATTTCATCTCTAAATCGAATAGGGCCTGATCTGTAAAAACTGAACGATGAAGCTTAAATTCACCTGTTTCATAGTTTTCAACGAGTAATTCATCAATGCGATCGAGATGGCTGGTGTTAATTACAGGGATACGAGGCATGTCCGTTCTCCAACTTTCCAAATTTAAGCAAGTTCCCGAAATGTCATGAAATTGACATCTCGGTTCCTTATCATCAGGTCATTAAGCGCTTGCGCGGCGACGTTCAACTTCAGTAGAAGGTGCAGTTGCAGCATCTTTTACAAGTTCAATATTGAACTGAATGTGTTTGAATGCTTTGTCTAAACCGCGACGTGCAATTTCAGCTTCATCCGTTACATCTTCCGCGGTCGCAACTAAACCTTCACGGGTAGCAAATGCAAAGTCATCCCAAAGATATTTATCGCCTTCAATATTGAATTGCGTGGTTAACTTGCGGTAGCCCGGTGCAGATACAAAATAATGCACATGAGAAGGACGGTTACCATGACGACCAAGTTTGTCTAAAACAAATTGAGTCGTACCTTGTGGCGGGCAACCATAGCCAACTGGCATTGTGGTTTGTGCAACATATTGCCCCGCTGTATCACTTAAAACAGTACGACGTAAGTTGAAGTCAGATTGTGACTTATCAAAGAACGAATAGTTGCCTAAGCTGTTGGCATGCCAGATTTCAACTTTAGCCCCTTCAATAAGGTTGCCTTCAGTATCCGTTACTGTACCTTCGATGAATAAAGTCGGAATTTTATCTGTTTCTGAACCATCATCCATACGGGTAAAGCCTACAGACTCAGGTGCACCCGCAACGTATAATGGACCTTCAATGGTACGTGGTGTACCACCTGTAATCCCTGCTTTTGCATCTGCTTCGTCTGCACGAAGGTCAAGATAGTGCTCAAGTCCCAAGCCAGCAGCCAAAAGACCAAGCTCATTGGCTTGACCCGCATCGGTAAAGTACTCTAGACCTTTCCACAATTCTGTTTGTGAAATATCTAAATCTTCAATCGCTTGGAAAAAATCACCCAATAAACGTACAATAATTTGTTGTACACGTGCATCGACAGGACCTGTCGCTGTATCGACGTTCATTTCTTTCACAAGCGCATCAATTTGTTGACGGTTCATACTAATTCTCCTTAAGTATGTAATCTATTTGAGGTGGCTAGCTTTCTCATCCTTTGGACTGCGAGAAAACATTAGCTGCCACATCCTTGTTGAGTTACCGATTGGTATTGCTTTTATTTAAAAGTGACTCTGTTTGATACAGCACACTTTCATTGTAAAAAATCAGGTGTCATCTTCACGGATTGAAGAAGGGTGGCGGTTCAATGCCATCACTTCAATTTCCATGTACGGATACAATGGAAGTCCCTGTAAAATGCTATGCAGTTCTTCATTGCTTTCAACATCAAAAATACTGGTATTTGAATATTGACCTGTAATACGCCAGATATGACGCCATTTACCTTGGCGTTGCAAATCCTGTGAATAGGCTTTTTCAATCGCCTTGATTTCATTGGCTTGATCGCTTGGCATATCCAGTGGAATGTTTACATTCATACGTACTTGGAAAAGCATGTTGATTTCCTTCAATTACTGACGACGTAAATTGTCAATTTTGTTTAAATCAAGTTCGATACCTAAACCAGATACCGTTGGCAGTACCAACTCATAGTTTTGATATTGAAGTGGTGTTTTTAAAATTTCTTCAGTCAACAGTAATGGGCCAAATAATTCTGTGCCATAAGCTAAGTGATCAAAGGTTGAAAAAACATGTGCTGAAGCAATGGTTCCCACAGGGCCTTCAAGCATGGTGCCGCCATAAAGATCAATGCCTGCAAGCTTGGCAATTTTTCCAACTTCGCATCCTTCAATCAGACCACCAGATTGAGCGACCTTAACAGCAAATACAGATGCACCATTATTTCGTGCGATTTGGTAAGCACTGTGTGGGCCATTTAATGATTCATCTGCCATAATGGCGATATCAAAACGGCGCGTTAAACGTTGCATTGCATCTAGGTTTTCAATTGCGCAGGGTTGTTCAATCAGATCAACTCCACCGTCTTGTAATGCTTGAATACCTTTAACTGCTTCAAGTTCTGACCATGCACGATTGACATCGACACGAATAGAAATATCTGCACCCAGTGCTTGTTTTATGGCTAAAACATGAGCGACATCTTCTTCAACTGGGCGTGATCCAATTTTAAGTTTGAATACGTTATGACGTTTCAACTCAATCATTTTCTTTGCTTCAGCAATGTCTTTTTCAGTATTACCTGAAGCGAGTACCCATAAAACGGGAACACTGTCACGCAAACGCCCACCCAAAATTTCACTTAAAGGCAGATTTAAACGCTGTGCTTGAATATCAAGTAGGGCCGTTTGAATCGCACATTTAGCAAAGCGATTGCCATTAATGTTACGTTTAATGCTTTGAATGGTCTGAGCGAAATTTAAGCCTGAAAGTGATTTCAATAAAGGCGCAAAATATGTCTCAATATTCGTTTTTACACTTTCTGGGCTTTCATCACCGTATCCCAACCCACCAATCGTGGTCGCTTCGCCCCATCCTGTAAAACCGTCTTCTGTGACAATTTTTATCAGAACTAATGTTTGGGTTTGCATGGTCGCAACCGCCATCTTGTGCGGGCGGATTGTTGGAATTTCGACAAGCAATGTTTCTATAGATTTATACATCTTTAGCCTTCTCAATCTTGCTTTGTGTATCTCTTGTGGTATACCTTAAAAGAATAAACATTTGCTGTCTAAGATCAAATTTGCATTTTATTATGCTTTAAAGGTATGAATTATTATGGAACTGAGACATTTACGTTATTTTGTGGCGGTTGTGGAAGAGCAAAGTTTCACGAAAGCAGCCGAAAGGCTGTTTATTGCTCAACCTCCTTTGAGTCGTCAGATCCAGAACCTAGAAGCAGAGCTGGGTATACAGCTTTTTGAGCGAGGAAGTCGTCCTTTATTAACGACTGAAGCAGGTCAATTTTTTTATCAACACGCTGTTAAACTTTTGTCTAATGCTGAAGAAATTAAAGCGATGACTCAACGTGTGGGCATGGTTGAGAAAACAGTCACAATGGGCTTTGTTGGTTCTTTGCTTTATGGACTATTGCCCAAAATCGTTTATTTATTTCGTCAACAGCAGCAACATTTAAAAATTGAGCTGATTGAAATGAGCACTAAAGAACAAATACAATCACTTAAAGAAGGTCGTATAGATGTTGGTTTTGGTCGATTACGAATTTCGGATCCCGCCATCAGACGTATACTTTTGCGAGAAGAGCCTTTAATGGTGGCGGTACATGCGAGTCATCCACTGGCTTTGCAAAAGGCAGGGGTATATCTGACAGATATCGTTGATGAAAAATTATTTTTATACCCGAGCCATCCTAAACCTAATTTTTCTACGCAAGTCAGATCACTTTTTTCTGAATATAGTTTAGATCCCAAAAATTTAAAAGAAGTCCGTGAAATCCAGCTCGCACTCGGCTTGGTTGCCGCTGGTGAGGGGATTTGTATTGTTCCTGAAAGTGCTAAAACCATTCAGCTATCACATTTGCACTATATTCCCTTACTTGATGATGCTGCTGTCAGTCCAATCTTTTTGGCAATACGCAGTATGGATGAAAGTGAAGATATTCGTTCATTATTTGACTGCATCTATCAGGTTTATGATCTAGAAGCGATTAAATATGATCGTGCTGTTATTTAAAAACAGAAGGAAATGCTCCCCCCAGTTTTAGTCCACTACTTAGCAAATTAAACCCATCATTTTTAAAAAGACCTGCTCATTAAGTCACATGATTTGATGAACAGGTCTTTTTTTAGAGCAAATAAAGCGCATTTTTATTTTTTTGATATTTTTAAAGTATTGTTTTTCTAATGAAAAAATTAAACACGAACTTTTAAGGTATGAATATATATGTAATCGGTTTTGGACAAAAAAAATGCTTTGCCCCATTCTTTGCTCAATCTAAAGATTCATATGCAGGAGCGCAAAGTGAATACAAATAAACTGAACATCAATACTTTAGTGGATGAAGCCAAATTTACCCCTTTTCATTGGGGGGTACTTATCTGGTGTTTAATGATTATTATTTTCGACGGTTATGATTTAGTCATTTATGGCGTGGTTTTACCGATTCTCATGCAAGAGTGGGCGTTAACGACAGTACAAGCTGGATTGCTTGCCAGTACCGCGTTATTTGGAATGATGTTTGGTGCCATGAGTTTTGGTACGCTTTCAGACAAACTGGGTCGTAAAAAGACCATCATGATTTGTATTACCATTTTTAGTGGTTTTACTTTTCTAGGTGCATTTGCAACCACGCCAACTGAATTTGGAACTTTAAGATTTCTAGCGGGTTTAGGCATAGGTGGGGTCATGCCAAATGTTGTGGCGCTCATGACTGAATATGCACCTAAGCGTATTCGCAGTACTTTGGTTGCCATTATGTTTAGTGGCTATGCCATTGGGGGCATGGCTTCAGCATTATTGGGTGCTTGGTTAGTACCCACTTATGGCTGGAAAATCATGTTTTACCTTGCCAGCATTCCTTTGTTTACTTTACCGTTGATTTGGAAATTTTTACCAGAATCATTGATGTTCTTAACCAAAAAGGGTGAAACAGAACAGACGCGTGCGATTGTGCAAAAAATTGCACCAGAACAAGAGATGACTGCGGAAACAACTTTTGTTTTAAACGAAGCAACTGTGGGTGATGATGCACCGTTACGTGCTTTGTTTCAGCAAGGTCGTATGTTTAGTACCTTAATGTTTTGGGCTGCATTCTTTATGTGCTTGCTTATGGTATATGCATTGGGAAGCTGGTTACCAAAACTTATGATTCAAGCCGGATATTCGTTAGGTGCAAGCTTAATGTTCCTATTCGCACTGAATATTGGCGGTATGATTGGCGCGATTGGTGGCGGAGTTCTAGCAGATAAATTCCATTTAAAACCAGTGCTCACGACTATGTTTACTGTCGGTGCGATTGCGCTTATTTTACTGGGTTTTAATAGTCCACAAGCTGTGCTTTATACCCTTATTGCCGTTGCTGGTGCCGCAACGATTGGCTCGCAAATCTTACTTTATACTTTTGTTGCACAGTTTTACCCAACAGCCGTTCGCTCTACAGGTATGGGTTGGGCTTCAGGTATTGGTCGTATAGGCGCAATTGTTGGGCCCGTTCTGACAGGTGCATTATTAACGTTTGAACTTCCGCATCAAATGAACTTTTTGGTCATCGCCATTCCTGGTGTATTGGCAGCAATCGCTATATTCCTTGTGAATTTAAAAGCTTCTGTAGATGGTCAAACCCACGTGCAGCACAGCATTCAAACGCCATCACTAGAACGTAAAGTGACGCAGTAATTTTCAATATAGACAATAGTCTAGGTGATATAGATCGCCATCGTAGCACTGGTGATCTATTGCTAGACTCTTGTTGAACAATCATAAGTATTGTCGAATAATCATAAGTGAGTTTAGGATGAACACCACGCAATTAACCCAACCAACAGTAAAACGTAACCTTATGATGAGCATGATTGCTTTAAGTATGGGTGGTATGAGTTTATCAACTCAAGCGCAAACCGAACTACCAAGCAAGCAGAGTCAAGAAGTTGAACAGCTAAGACAAGAAGTCCAAGCTTTACGTGAGCTTATTGAACAACAAAAAGTACAGACAGCGCAGACTGCAACTGCCATTGCAGCGGTTCAACGCCCAGCGCCTGTGGCTATAGCACCTGTAGCAAAAACTGCCAAAGGTGCCGAGCTTAATTTTTACGGAAATGTTCGTTTAGATGCATCTTATCAATCTGAAGGTGGCGGTAATGTTAATATGCCGTACAATCAAATTAATTCGGTGCCACTGAAAGGAAATGCTGAAAACAGTGATCGCTTAAAATCGACATTGGCTGCTACCCGTTTAGGTGTTGATTTTAAAAGCCAAGTGGCTGATCAAGAAGTAAAGGGTAAAATTGAGGTGGATTTTCTGGGAGGAGCAAGCCTTGATAATTTACGTATCCGTCATGCTTACTTAACGTATGCCGATTGGCTCATTGGTCAAACTTGGTCAAATTTTGCAGTGCCTGATTATATGCCTGAAACCATAGATGCATTGGCCTATGTGGGTGGAGCTGTGAAACGTACTGCACAGGTACGTCATACCACTAAATTTACCCCACAAACCAATCTGGTTATGGCGCTTGAAGACCCGAAAGATGCTTCAATTACGCAACGTCTACCTGCTTTAACTGCACGTCTAAATCATCAATTTGCCAACAACTTTAATGTCAGTGCACGTGCCATGGGGCATGAAAAAAGAACCAATACAGATGAAGAAATGGCATGGGGTGTGGGTTTAGGGGCTAAGTACGAAGTGGTTCCGGGAACAACTTTAAAAGCAGACTACTACCATGTCAAAGGCGATAGCAGTTTTGTTTCATTTACGAACAGTGGCGTAGTGACACAGGCGGATGGTAGCCTTGTACAAAGTGAGTTTGATTCGATTACTGTCGGTCTTACTCAGCAGTTTAATGAGAAACTACGTGGTACTGTCGGTTATGGTTATATGACTTTTGATGAAGACCCAAACTATATCAATGCATTAGCGGATAAAACGAAAGCCAATAAAGACTTATGGCAAGCTTGGGCAAATGTTTTTTATAGTCCAAGCAAGCCTTTAAGTTTTGGTCTTGAATATGTCTATGGTGAACGTGAAGCATTTGGTGCAGCACCAAATGGTAGCAAGACGGGTGAAGATAATCGTGTAAATGCAGTTGCCATCTATAACTTTTAATCTTCTATAATTGCTAAAAAAAGCCTCTATTTGAAAATAGAGGCTTTTTTATATGAATCATTTTTTAGATTTTATCGACCCATCAACATTATTCTGTAACTTCTACAGTTAAACCATAAGTAAAGTTTTCAGTGGCTGGTTTTTTTGTCGCATCAGGATTTGCTTCTGGGTAAGCCGTGGTAATTAAATAAATACCTGATTGCTCAAATTTAATTTCAACTTCGCCTTTAGCATTGGTTTTTACATGTGGCTGTTCGCGTTTTGCATTTGGCTCATAACTGCCTGCGCCTTTAAATACATCTACTTCAAGGTTTGGAACAGGTTTTCCATTCATTAATACTTGAGCTTTAAGTGACTCACCTGCATATAATTCATTTGGATGAGTCAATAATTTGAATTCAAAGCCTTTTTTACTTGGTACTGGAATAGCAGTAGGTTTGCCCTTAGTGACATAACTTTCAGCAATAAAATGATTGGTCACTTCAAGGGTCTGTGCATTTTCAGGAACCTGATCCGCTGCAATCACGCGTGGTGGTTGAGTATTGACAGGTGCTTTTGGTGTTGCGGCTGTTTCAGCAGGTTTATCCGCAGGTGCTTGCATTGGAGCACGAGCTGGGCGGACACGCAACCAACGACCATCAACCAATGCATATTTGCCATTATTACCCACTGCATCTTGTGTGCGGATACGGTAAGTACCTTCTTTCGGTAAATCAAATTCTGCAATATTAAAGCGTTTTAACGCAGCAGCAGCATTGATCGGTTTTTGTTGACCATCAGGTTCAGTAATGACATAAGTGGTTTTAAAATTATTTCCTGCAACAAAGAATTTTTCTATCGTGATGCCACTTTGGAACGTTATGCTTTGCGCTGCTTTGGTGTCAAACACTTCAGGAAGCAGAAATGGACTCATGGTATGTGCATGACTAAGTACAGGTAATGACGTAAGTAAAGCAATTTTGAACCAATGTTTCATTGTTTGAGACTCCAGATCAACTTTATTTAATAGAATGCACGTAATCTACTTGATAACTACTATCATTATCAATAAAATTCATTAAAAATATTCCGGAGAATCAGCATGTCATCTGCTGTTAGAAATTTTTATCCTATTCGTAAGGCATTTCGTCTTTCGCCATTGGTCATGGCGTTGGCACTGATTTCTCCTTTTCACACAAATGCTGCTGAGCAAAGTGAAAAAATAGAACAATCAGAACAGATTGCAACACAAACACATCGTTTCCATCGTGACCATATATTGGGTACGTCTTTAGATGTAGTGGTTCAAGGTGCTTCTAAGCAAGATGCCAAACGTGCTTTAGATGCCATTCAAAAAGAAATTAGCCAATTAGATCAGGTGTTGTCGACATGGCGTGATGACAGTGAAATTACGGCTTTAAATAACAATAAACAGGCGAATGTTTCAGCAGAACTTTTTGAGGTGATTGCAGCTTGTGAAACTTGGCGTGATAAAACTTGTGGTGCTTTTGATGCACGATTGGGGCAACTCATTACCTTGTGGGAACAATCACAAGGTGTGGTTAAACTGGATGAAGTAACTCGTACACAAGTGTTAAATCAGTTGCAATCTGACAGTGTCAACTTAGACGCAGAACAGCGTAGCATCGCAATTGATTCAGCTGTGAAATTTGCACCTGATGCCTATGCGAAAGGTTACATTATTGACCGTGCATTGGTTGCAGCACGTCAAGCCGTACCAAGCATTGAAGGTTTGTTGGTTGATATTGGGGGTGATATCCGTGTCTGGGGTAATGCACCGCAAAAAGAGGGCTGGAAAATTGGGGTGCAAGATGCCTTTGCGCATAATGACAATAGCGCGCCACAACAAGTTTTGAATTTAAATGATCAAGCGATTGCATTTAGTGGACAGGGCTACCGTACATTGGCAAGACAAAGTCATTTACTTGACGCAAAAACTGGTATGCCTTTACAACATGTTGAACAATGTGTCGTGGTCGGAACGTGTGCCGCAGATGCCGATGCTTTAGCCACGGCTTTAGCTGCAATGAGCCCAGCAGAAGGCTTAGAGTTGATTGAGGCACTTATTGGTTATGAAGCTAAACTGACTTTAACCGATGGGCAAGCTCATCAAAGTTCGGGCTGGAACAGCTTGGTTCAAATGCCACAAAATGCAGAAATGCATACTGTCGCAGCGAGTCAATCCGCAGCTAAATGGCCAGCAGGCTATCAAGCCGTGATTGACTTGACGATTCCTAAAATGGATGTGGAAAAATACCGCGCGCCTTATGTTTCGGTCTGGGTCACGGATGCCAATAAGCAAATTGTCCGTACTTTGGCAGTTTGGGGTAAAGATGAGAAATGGATTAACTCCAACTATGTTTGGTGGCGCCGTTATGGTCGTCAAATGCCAAACTTGGATGCAACGGCTAAACCATCACGTCAGCCTGGTCAGTACAAGTTAGCTTGGGATGGTAAAGATGAAACTGGTAAAGCAGTAGCGGCAGGAAAGTACCTGATTCATATTGAAACATCACGTGAGCATGGCGAGCATTCTTATCAAACTTTTGCTTTGGATGTTAAAGCCAAAGGCTCAAACCAAACCCTACCTGCGCAAAAAGAAATTGGTGCAGTCAAACTTAATTTTCAGAAAGTGAACTAAGGCTTAATTCGTGTATCAACGTCGTGATTTTTACCGCCATTCACGCTATGTGCATGGCTGGCTTTCTGCTTTCGCATTTTTGACTTTACTGTTTTTTTCTGTGACAGGATTATTGTTAAATCATCCTGAGTGGTTTGAACCCGCAAAAACAGAACAAACCACTCAATTGATTTTGCCTGAGTCCGTTTTAAAGTCGATCAAGCAGCAAGAAAACCCAAGCGATGCTATTTTAAATTACGTGCGCCAACAGCAAAATGTGGTGGGACGTTATCAAAGTAGTGAAGTGATGGACAATGAAGTGATGATTCGCTTAGAAAGTCCTGCTGGCGCGACAGATATTTGGGTTATGGCAGATACTGGTGAAACGGAAATTA
Organism: Acinetobacter kyonggiensis; assembly: GCF_900107285.1. GTDB lineage: Bacteria > Pseudomonadota > Gammaproteobacteria > Pseudomonadales > Moraxellaceae > Acinetobacter > Acinetobacter kyonggiensis. Next base: position 14,918 of record NZ_FNPK01000015.1, read on the forward strand.
CTCAAAAACCAGCTTCAACAGTCTCTATGCTGAATGATTTACACCGTGGTAAAAATTCAGGTTCGGCTTGGAGCTGGCTCATTGATATCAGTGCTATTGTTGTGATCGCATTGTCCTTAGTCGGCTATATTCTATTTTTAAGCATTAAAACCCGCTTGGTTACTCATCTTGTGCTTACTGCTGCAAGCTTAGCGTTGATTATTTTGCTGATTTGGTCTGCGGTATAGGTAATATCATTTAATGACATATTCTGTGGCTGTTGTTTTAATTGCATTAGTGAGCTTACTGGTGCTTTATGTCGTGATCATTGCTTACCTGATTCTAAGTAATCGTTTAAACAATCGTAAGCAAAAACGGCTAGCGACTTTCAATCAAAATGATTATTTGATAGTTTTCGCCAGTCAGTCTGGTCAGGCAGAGAATATTGCTCAGCAGACGGCACAACAGTTACACGCTGCGGGGCAAAAGGTCAGCCTTGTCGATATGCAATATTTGACAGTAGAACAATTGTGCCAAGCTCAGAAAGTGCTCTGGTGTGTCAGTACTTATGGTGAAGGAGATGCGCCTGATACTGCACAGTTCGCAATCAAGCACATCTTTCAGCATGCAAATTTAGATTTGTCACATCAGTCTTATGCAATTTTAGCTTTAGGGGATAAACGCTATAGCCATTTTTGTCGTTTTGGACAAGTTTTAGATCAACATTTACAGCAGTCCCATGCTCAAGCTTTATTTGAAATGGTGTGTATCGATCATTTAAAACAGGCCGATTTAGATTGCTGGCTCAAACAATTAGAACAGTTAAGCGCGCAAAAATTATCTCGAATAGCACAACAGAATGATTGGACTTCATTGATTTTAAAAAATCGAACTTGTCTCAATAGCGGCAGTCAAGGCAATCCAATTTACCAAATTCAGCTCTCCTATGATGATGCTCTAAGCTGGTCATCTGGAGATATTCTTGAAATTCAGTGCGGGAACTCGCTTAAAGAGATACAGTGTTTTTTAGCCGCACAGCAACAAACAGTCAACGAAAATTCAGTTGCGATATTGCAGTTTAAAGATTTAAGACAATTACCAGAGCAACGCCCTAATGAATCCTTTCAAGATTGGATTTTAGCTTTTGATGATTTAGCAATACGTGAATATTCGATTGCCAGTATTCCTGAACAAAAAATATTAGAATTGGTGGTACGACAGGAAAAAACAGTAACTGGTCTTGGTTTAGGTTCAGGCTGGTTAACCGAGCATGCTGTACTTGGGCAAATCATTACTGCAAAAATTCGTTCTAATCCATCATTTCATTTAAAAGCATCGAAACAACCGCTTATTTTGGTTGGTAATGGCACTGGTATTGCTGGCTTAGTGGCTCATTTGGCGCAACAACAACAATACGGCAATCGGCAGAACTGGCTTATTTTTGGTGAGCGCCAACAGCAATTTGATCATCTTTATAAACAGCAGATTGGGCTGTGGCAAGAACAAGGTTTCTTACCCGATGTGGACTATGCTTTTTCCCGTGATCAAACTGAAAAAGTGTATGTACAGCATATTTTACAACAGAAATCGGAACAGCTTGTAAATTGGATAGAAGCGGGTGCCGCAATTTATGTCTGTGGTAGCTTAAAAGGAATGGCACAAGAGGTGGAGAAAACTTTGATCAATATTTTAGATGCAGAACAACTAGAACAGTTAAAGAAAAACAAGCGTTATCAACGTGATATTTATTAACAAACTTAAATTAAGTAGCATTCAGCACAGTGAAAATTAAGATACTTGATTTGCTAAATATCAATTAAGCACTTTGCGTATTCATTTATCTATGCTAATTAAGCAATATTAATTTAAATAATGACGATAGGTTTTAAAAAATGAGTCAAGTAGACCAAAATGTCTATCAGAATTCAGTAGCTCCAATTCATAATCGACTTTTTTTTCGTTTATTTCAGGCTAGCAATACCTTAGATCGCCAATGTCAGAAAGAATTAGGTATTTCATCTATACATTGGGCTGTTTTGGGGGCTTTATCACGGCCATCAGTTAAGACGGGCATGTCTTTTTCTGACTTAACCAATTATTTAGGGGTTAGCCGACAAAGTTTGGATGGCGTATTAAAGCGTCTTGAACGCGATGGGGAAGTTCAACGTGTTAGCGATACACAGGATCGTCGGGTTAAAAATGTAGCCCTCACTGAAAATGGTCAACATGCATGGGTACAATTACAACTTAAAGTTGCTGATTTTTATCAACAAACTTTCGAAGGTTTTTTATTTGATGACATGGTGACACTTGCTCATTTAATGAATAAATTAAATGCCAGTATTGCGAAAGTGAATCTGACGGATTCAGAGCTAAAATAAAATCTGATCGACTACAGTTCCCAAATGTATTGATTCTTTTTTCATACCAGCTAAATCTTTTAGATTTAGCTTTTTATTTGGCAAATTTATCACAACTCACAGAGAAAACTGCTCATTGGGCAAATTATTATTCTATTGAACCATAATCACTGCATATTCAATCTATTAAAATATCATCACGTGAAATTTCATTTATTATTCCAATATTACTTTTATGTTTTTAATTTAGCGCAACAAATTTAGTAAAAAATGCCTTAAATCCGATCTGTTTAAATCATCATTATTTATCAATTAAAATTCACGAATAGGTCAGTTAGATGATATTTAAACTTTAAATCAAAATTATATCTTATTGAATTATATAAAATAAAAAATAAATTAAAAAAATATATGTAATGCTGTTGACATATATTGGCTTTATAATTAGTTTGTTTACTTATTCTATGTTTTAGATGGGGTATAGACCAGATCAAAAAATTAAATGGAAATGGATTCCCTGATTGAAATGGCTTGAAAAATTTTAAATCGAAAAAATCTCTGATGAGAATAAGTACAGTTTTTAAAAAAATGGATAAAAATTAGGAAAACTCAAAAAAATGATTTTTTCTAAAAATATTTAGAACAATTAATGTAATGATCATAAATATCAAGGAGATGATTATGCAGTACATAGATGTACATAAAGTTGCAGATGAAGCGAAATTTAATAAGTTTCATGCAAAAGTGCTAGCTTGGTGTTTTATCATTATTATTATCGACGGATATGATATTGCAGTTGCTGGAGCTGCCTTGCCTTCTATTATGACCGAAATGGGCGTGACTGCCTCGACGGCTGGTTTTATGGCCAGTTCTGCACTTTTCGGCATGATGTTTGGCGCCATATTTCTAGGTGCATTGTCGGATAAAATTGGCCGCCGATTGACCATCGCAATTTGTGTATTTTTATTCAGTGTTTTTACCGCAGCTGCTGGTTTAGCCAATGACCCAGTGACCTTTAGTATTTTGCGTTTTATCGCTGGATTAGGCATTGGAGGGGTGATGCCGAATATTGTTGCCCAAATGACAGAGTATTCTCCTAAAAAAATCCGCAGTTTAATGACCACATTTATGTTCTCAGGTTATGCCATTGGCGGTATTTTAGCAGCGGTTATTGGTAAACAATTCATTGTTGAGTTTGGCTGGCAAGTGGTGTTTTTTGCTGCGGGTGTTCCTGTTTTACTACTGCCATTTATTATGAAATCAATGCCTGAATCTTTGGCTTATTTATTAAAACGTCAAAATCAGCAAGATTTACAAAAAGTAGTTAAGGACATTAACCCAACTATTCAAATGAACACTTCGGTTGAATTTACCCAAACCATAAAAGCGGATAATGAACACACTCCAATGGTTCAACTCTTTAAAGAGGGTCGTTCATTTAGTACCTTAATGTTCTGGGGAGCGTATTTTACTGGCCTATTCATGGTTTATGCCTTAAGCACATGGTTAACCAAATTGATGGCAATGTCAGGTTATACCTTAGGTTCTGCTTTAAGTTTTGTTATTGCGTTAAATGTCGGTGCAGTTGCAGGTTGTATTATCGGTGGAGGGTTGGCAGACCGTTTCCATATTAAATGGGTTCTGGTCTGTATGTATGGGTTGGGCAGTGTGTTTTTGTATATGATGACCTTACCAATGCCAATTGAAGTATTGTATTTCAACATCGGTATGGTGGGTGCATGTACAACAGGTGCTCAAATTGTGGCTTATGCATATTGTGGTCAATTCTATCCAAGTGGAATTCGTGCCACTGGTATTGGCATGGCAGCGGGTATTGGTCGTATGGGTGCAATTCTTTCACCAGTATTGATTGGTTTCATTGTTGCGCTAAATCTACCTATTGAACAAAATTTCATGGTGATTGCAGCGGCAGGTTTAATTGGCGCAGTGGCATTATCCTTTATTAATCACAATCGTTCTGATGCGGTATTAAGTAGTCTTAAAACTCCACCAACAGAAAATATGAATTATATAAAAGAGCCACTTAAAGAATAAATTGGTTAAATAATTTTATAGCCTGAAACTTATTTTATACATGATATTCATCAATCATTAAAATAAGTTTCAGGCTTTTTTGTTGAATAAATTTCTTTCATCACTCATTTATACCCAACTCAATACCATAAATTCCGGCAATCAAATTGAATTTTAAATCGCATCTTTTATCGTTATTTCGATAGTACTGTGGACGTATTTTGAAGGTTTTAAGTACCCTAAATACATGTCCCATACCTATGGTTCTTTTATTGGAATTAAATATTTAATAAATAACAAAAATTATGGATAGGAGATGAGCTTAAAATAAAGATAGCTAAAGCATTAGGGAGGGGGCAGTACACAGCTTAAATGATCTAATCATCATGTACTTGCGCTATATATGCTCATATTTTTATGCTGTGGTTGATAAACTTTAAAAAAACTCGAGTTAAGTTTTTAAATTAATTGCCTATCATTGTAAAAATATGCAATTAGTTACATTACCCAAATTAGAGAAATCCACAGCTTAAGCCAACTTGATAAAATAGAGATAGATGCTATTGAGTTACTGAAAGATCGATACAAGGGCGTAAGCAGTTAACATCGTTGCATTTTAGGTTCTTTGGTAGGGAATTTATATTTCTTTATGTGCCTATTAGTAATGTCATTAAAATAAACCCACTATTCCAATTAGCCTAAGTAAAATTAAACTTGATTTAAATAACCGAAAATAAATTCCTATTTTAGGCTTATTAAGCAAAATTCCACTTTCAGTAAATCAAAGCAATTCTAAAAGTAGGATTTTGATTTAAAGATATTGAGGTAATAGCTTGTTTAATATGTGTTTTTAACAGAATATTTAAATCTTAACAAAATAGCCTAAGCAAAATAAGATTTTTTAAAAATGGCAAATGATTAAATTCCTATTATCATAAAATATAAATCAACCCCAAACTGTTTATCAAAAATTAATTAAAAAAATATCAAATTCATCTCAATACAATAGTAACTAAAAAACATCTAATTAAAATTAGTACATGACAACAATAAGGGCAATACCATGTTTGAGAATTTTTAAACTAACTATAATTAGCATACTAACCAGAGTTAGTCTCCAGAGACCATCTTTCTAATTAGCCAATAACTCTCAAGGAAAATTTTTACAATATATTTTGAGTAAAATACTCAAAGAGTTATCCATACTTAAAACTTCTTTTTATTCTCAACATTTTTTACTGGTATCTCTGTGCCAAAAAAATGCCCTATAAAGTTCTAATCAACTTTAGTAGGGCATGTAGGTCGGTAATACAAATCAATTATTTAATCAAGTTGACCCCTGTAACTTTTTGAATATCATCAAAACTTAGGCCTTGGGCAAGCTCCACCAACTTAATGCCATGTTCAGTGATGTCCATAACGGCTAAATCGGTAATAATACGATGCACCACGCTTTGACCTGTTAAAGGCAAACTACATTGCCCGACAATTTTTGGCGTTCCATCTTTTGCGCAGTGTTCCATCAACACTACCACTTTTTGCACACCAGCAACCAAATCCATAGCGCCGCCCATACCTTTAACTTTTTTACCCGGAATCATCCAATTGGCAAGATCGCCCGTTTCAGATACTTCCATTGCACCCAAAATTGCAATATTGACATGTCCACCACGAATCATCGCAAAAGATTCTGCGCTGGAGAAAAATGCTGCGCCTTTACGCGCTGTGACGGTTTGTTTACCTGCATTGATTAAATCGGCATCTACGGTATCAGCAGTTGGAAATTCTCCAATACCGAGCAAGCCATTTTCAGATTGCAGCCAAACATTAATATGTTCAGGAATATAGTTAGCAACAAGTGTCGGTAAACCAATGCCTAAATTGACATAGAAACCATCTTCAAGCTCAAGTGCAGCGCGCTGTGCCATTTCATTACGTGTCCAAGCCATTGTTTACACCTCCGTTTTCAATGTCATTTGTTCAATGCGTTTCTCAGGATGTGCATTGAGCACAATACGGTTGATATAAATGCCTGGTAAATGGATTTCATCTGGATCTAAATCGCCAATTTCAACAATTTCTTCCACTTCAGCAATGCTGATTTTTCCTGCCATAGCACAAACTGGATTAAAGTTTTGTGCTGTCTTACGGAAAATGAGATTGCCTGCTTTGTCCGCTTTATAGGCTTTAACCAGTGCAATATCTGCGGTTAAAGATTCTTCTAGAATAAAGTCCTGACCGTTAAACTTACGAATTTCTTTGCCTTCTGCAATCAATGTTCCGACACCTGTCGGAGTAAAAAATGCAGGAATGCCTGCACCACCTGCACGAAGTTTTTCAGCCAAAGTACCTTGAGGGGTCAGTTCAACTTCCAATTCGCCATTTAAATACTGACGTTCAAATTCTTTGTTTTCACCCACGTAGGATGAAATCATTTTTTTAATTTGTTTGGTTTCCAGCAAAATACCTAAACCAAAACCATCAACTCCAGCATTGTTAGAAATACAGGTCAGTTGTTTGGCTCCAGTTTGTTGCAATGCAACAATTAATGCTTCAGGAATACCACATAAGCCAAAACCACCAACTGCCAAGGTTTGACCATCTTTTACAATATCCTGTAATGCAGCATTTGCACTTGCATAGACTTTATTCGGCATCCGATACCTCTATTTTTGTTGACAATGTCATTCATTTGTAATGACATTTTGGTTTTAAATATGAATAGAATAATCTTTGGCATAATTTCATTAAAAATCATGCCAATGTTAGCTTTAAGCACAACGAGTTTGCCAATAGGCATTGGCATAGTTGGATGGATTGGGGCGATTTAACACTTGGCTGATATTTTGGCTAGCATGCATTAAAGCATCTAAATGAATACCAGTTTCAAAACCCATTTTAGACAGCAGGTAATACAAGTCTTCAGTTGAGACATTACCCGATGCACCTTTGGCATAGGGACAACCGCCTAAGCCAGCAATGGATGAATCAAATACACGAATACCTTGCGTTAAGGATTGATAGATGTTGGCAATGGCCATGCCATAGGTATTATGGAAATGACCCGCTAAAACACGACTGTCCATTTCAGCCAAACATACTTCCCAAACTTTTTTGACTCGGTCTGGTGTCGCTGTGCCAATGGTTTCACCTAAGGAAATTTCATAGCAGCCCATATCCAATAAACGTTTGCTGACTTTAGCAACTTGTACAGGGTCAATCGCACCTTCATAAGGGCAATCGACCATACATGACACATAGCCACGGACTTTAATGTTATTGGCTTTCGCAGCTGTCATTACATCCGCAAATTTTTCCAAGCTTTCGTCAATTGAACAATTAATATTTTTTTGGGTAAAACTTTCAGAAGCTGCGGTAAAGACCGCAACTTCTTGACAGCCTACAGCACATGCAGATTCAAAACCTTTTAAATTCGGAGTAAGCAGGCTGAACTGAATATTGGGGTCTTTGGGCAATTGGGCAAAAAGCACATCGCTTTCTGCCATTTGTGGCACCCATTTTGCCGAAACACAAGAACCGACTTCAATCGACTTTAAGCCAGTTTTCATCAAATCTAAAATCAAGGCTTTACGTTGTTGCAGCGTGAGCGGTGTCTTTTCATTTTGTAAACCGTCACGTGGACCAACTTCCACGACTTTGACAAATTCACTCATGCAACATCCTCCAAAAGCTGAAATTCCACCAGTTCATCACCCGCTTTGACCTGATCACCAACCTGAAAATACCAAGAGCTGATCATGCCATCATGCGGCGCACGAATGGCATATTCCATTTTCATGGCTTCAAGCGTCATCAACACATCATCTTTTTTGACCTGTTCATTTAAAGCCACTAAAACTTGAGTAATGACCCCTGGCATAGGGGCTTTTAAATTCGCTTCAGTGCTTTGTGTATCATCGGTTGAAAATTTTTGGCTGAGATAATTAAACTTATAACTTTGACTGTCTTTAAACAGCGTTACACCCTGATGGTTGCGGCTAAAGGCGAATTTATCCTGTTTACCATCTATTTTAATTTGAATGCTATTTCTGCTGAGGATTTCTCCAGCAATACGATATTTACTGCCCAAATATTCTGCAATAAATTCATCGTTTTCAGCGGTAAAGCGTACCTGAACAAGCTGCTCATCCTGCATTAATTTTAAGCAATAGCTACTGTTAATATTGATGCGCCAAAGTGATTCAGTTTGCCAGACAGGGTTATTGGCAGTTTTATTTTGGCTAAAACGGGATAACAGTTCAGTCAATGCAGCGGTAATTACCAATTGGGGTGCAATGCTATGTGTCGTTGGAAATAAAAAGGCATCTTCACGTTGAATCAGATTGGTATCCAATTGTGCCTGTTTAAAAGAGTCACAGCGTATAATACGGTCAAGAAAAGCAATGTTGTTGCCCAAACCTTCGACATGAAACTGACCTAAAGCATGGTGCATTTGTACCAGTGCTGCTTCACGGTTTTCACCCCATACAATTAGCTTGGCAATCATCGGATCATAATAGGTGCTGATTTCATCACCTTCAACAATGCCGCTGTCGACGCGTACAAATTGATTTTGCTCTGGATAATGCAAATAGCTGATTTGACCAATAGCAGGCAAGAAGCCTTTTTCAGGTTCTTCTGCATACACGCGGGCTTCAATGGCATGACCATGAATACACAATTGATCTTGCTGTTTTGGCAATGGTTCGCCAAAAGCGACGCGTAGCTGCCATTCGACCAAGTCCACACCGGTAATCATTTCAGTCACTGGATGTTCAACTTGCAAGCGCGTATTCATTTCCATGAAATAGGCTGTACCGTCTTGCTCGACAATAAACTCTACCGTGCCCGCGCCAACATAATCGACCGCACGAGCAGCATCAATCGCAGCTTGGCGCATGGCATCGAGCTTGTCTTGGGACACCAATGGCGCAGGCGCTTCTTCAAGCACTTTTTGATGACGGCGCTGCACCGAACAATCACGTTCAAATAAATGCACGTAGTTGCCATGTGTGTCGCCAAAAACTTGAACTTCAATATGGCGTGGATTAATCACATAGCGTTCAATCAATACTTCATCATTGCCGAAACTCGATTTAGCTTCACTTTTACAAGAACTAAGCGAACTGAGGAAATCCTCGCTGCGTTCTACTAAGCGCATGCCTTTACCACCACCACCTGCACTGGCTTTAATCAGTACTGGATAGCCAATGGCATCGGCTTGTTGTTTTAAAAAATTGATGTCTTGATTAGTACCGTGATAACCCGGAGTGAGGGGTACACCGGCTTTTTCCATCAAGGTTTTAGAGGTGGCTTTTAGGCCCATCGCTAGAATGGCTGCAACAGGTGGCCCAATGAAGGTAATGTTATTTTGCTGACATGCCAATGCAAATTGGTCGTTTTCTGATAAAAAACCATAGCCGGGATGAATCGCCTGTGCGCCCGTATCCAGTGCCGCCTGAATAATACGTTCGCCCTGTAAATAACTTTGTGCAGCAGGGGATTCGCCAATATAAATCGCTTCATCTGCTAACTTAACATGCTGCGCATTAGCATCTGCATCTGAATATACGGCAACCGTTGCAATGCCTAATTTTTTTGCGCTGCGGATCACACGGCAGGCAATTTCACCACGGTTCGCAATGAGAATCTTTTGAAACATCGTCATTTCCTTATTGTTGTTATGCTGTTGTCTTGATCCAAGAAGGACTTTGTTTATCTAAAAAAGCACTTAAGCCATTTTTAGCCTCATTTCCCTGACGCACATGTGCAATATGTTGTGCAGTTTGCAGCAACAATTGTTCTGTTAAAATCTGCTGATCCACCATTTGAATCAGTTGTTTAGAAGATGCTTGTGCTTGAGGGCCGCCCAACAACAGCGCTTGTATAATTTCATCCAATTTGCTGTCGAGTTGTTCTGGCAAAGTGACTTCATGCGCTAAGCCAATATTTTTGGCCTGTTCTGCTGAAATACGTTCTGCGGTTAAGAAATAACGCGAAGCCTGACGTGCACCAATGGCACGAATCACATAAGGGCTAATGGTGGATGGTGCTAAGCCTAGGCGAACTTCAGAGGTTGAAAATTTTGCGTCAGTGCTGGCAATACAAATATCACAAGCCGAAGCCAGTCCCATGCCACCACCAAAAGCAATGCCATGTACGCGCGCAATGGTGGGTTGTCTTAAACAGGCAAGGCTTTGCAGCATTTTTGCCAATTTTAGTGCATCGGCTTCATTGTCTTGCTGCGAGGCTTGCCCAGCTTGTTTCATCCAGTTCAGGTCAGCACCTGCGGAAAAACTTTTGCCGCGTCCTGCCAACACCACTACACGTACATCATTCTGTGTATTTAAATAAGTAAAGCAGTGCTGTAATTCTTCAATAACGGCGGTATTAAAGGCATTGTGCAATTCGGCACGGTTAATCCAAACTGTTGCCACCTGATTGGCCTGTTCGAGCTGTAAAAATTGATAGGTCATTTTTTTCATCCTCTTACATGCGGAATACGCCAAATTTAGTCGGCACAATAGGTGCATTCATTGCTGCGGCTAAGCTCAGACCCAATACATGACGCGTTTGTGCAGGATCGATCACGCCATCATCCCAAAGACGCGATGATGCATAGTAAGGATGCCCTTGACGTTCGTATTGATCGCGGATCGGCTGTTTAAATTGATCTTCTTGTTCTGCCGACCATGTTTCACCTTTTTGTTCAATTTGATCACGCTTTAAGGTCGATAATACGCTTGATGCCTGTTCACCGCCCATGACTGAAATACGTGAATTTGGCCAAGTCCAGAGAAAACGCGGAGAGTAGGCGCGGCCACACATGCCGTAATTGCCTGCGCCAAAAGAACCACCGATCACTAAAGTGAGTTTAGGCACGTTGGCATTGGCAACCGCCATCACCAGTTTGGCGCCATTTTTAGCAATTCCTTCATTTTCATACTGGCGACCAACCATAAAGCCAGTAATGTTTTGAATGAACAGCAATGGAATATTGCGCTGGGTACACAGTTCAATAAAGTGCGCGCCTTTTTGCGCAGACTCTGAAAACAGAATCCCATTATTGGCAATGATGCCGACTTTCATACCAAAAAGTTCAGCAAAGCCAGTGATTAAGGTAATACCAAAACGCGCTTTAAATTCATCAAAACGAGAACCATCAACAATGCGGGCAATCACTTCACGCACATCAAAAGGTTTGCGTGCATCACTTGGTACAATGCCGTACAGCTCTTTTGCATCAAATAACGGCGCTTCAATGTCAGCTGCGCTTTGATTCGGTTTTTTATTTAGGTTTGCCACAATGTTGCGGGCAATTGCAATGGCATGTTCATCGCTTTCAGCCAAATGATCTGCTACACCAGATAAGCGCGTATGTACATCGCCACCACCTAAGTCTTCACTGCTGACCACTTCACCAGTTGCCGCTTTCACTAAAGGAGGGCCACCCAAGAAAATTGTACCTTGATTGCGAACAATAATGGTTTCGTCCGACATAGCAGGCACATAAGCGCCACCTGCTGTGCAGCTGCCCATCACCACGGCAATTTGTGCAATACCTTGGCTTGACATCCGTGCTTGATTGTAGAAAATGCGTCCGAAATGATCACGGTCAGGAAAAACCTCATCCTGCATCGGCAAGTAAGCACCACCTGAATCGACCAAATAAATGCACGGCAAATGATTCTGTTCGGCAATTTCCTGCGCACGTAAATGTTTTTTAACCGTCAGCGGATAATAGGTTCCGCCTTTAACGGTGGCATCATTGGCCACAATCATGCAAGTCACGCCATTCACCTGCCCAACACCTGCAATAACACCAGCAGCAGGGACATCATCGGCATAGACTTGATAGGCAGCCAATTGTCCAATTTCTAAAAATGCAGTGCCTGTATCAATCAGATGATCGACTCGCTCACGGGGTAACAGCTTGCCGCGCGCTAAATGTTTTTCACGGGCTTTTTCACCACCACCCAAGGCAATCTGTTGTGCTTTTTGTTTTAAGTCATCGACCAGCAGCTGCATGGCAGCCTGATTGATTTTAAAATCATCACTGCGGATATTAATTTTGCTTTGTAATATATTCATTCTGAACATCCCTGTTAATGCTAAAAATGTTTTATTTAGTTTCGTTAAACAGTTCACGACCAATTAACATACGACGGATTTCAGAAGTTCCTGCACCAATCTCATACAGTTTGGCATCGCGCCATAAACGACCTGCGGCAAATTCATTGATATAACCATTGCCACCTAAGGTTTGTATGGTTTCACCCGCCATCCATGTGGCTTTTTCCGCAGCATATAAAATTGCGCTGGCAGCATCTTTACGTAAGCTGCGGCTATGTTCCGCTTTGTCACATTCGGCACCTACAGCATATACAAGCGCTTTACAGGCCAACCATGTTGAATACATATCGGCAATTTTGCCTTGCATCAACTGGAATTCACCCAAAGCCTGACCGAATTGTTTACGGTCATGAATGTAGGGAATCACTGTATCTAAACAGGCATCCATAATGCCCAGTGGCCCTGCACTTAAAACAGCACGTTCATAGTCCAGACCGCTCATTAAAACTTTGGTGCCGTTACCCACGCCACCCAATATATTTTCTTTAGGCACCGCAACATTATCGAAAAATAGCGGATAAGTATTTGAACCGCGCATGCCCAATTTATCCAGATGTGTACCATGACTAAAACCTGGCATATCTTTTTCCACCAGAAAAGCAGTCATGCCTTTTGCGCCAGCTTTCAGATCTGTTTTGGCATACACCACCAAGACATCAGCATCACCACCGTTGGTAATCCACATTTTTGAGCCATTCAGCACATAATGGTCGCCATGATCTTCAGCTTTTAATTTCATGCTCACCACGTCTGAACCAGCATTCGGTTCCGACATGGCAAGTGCACCGACAAAATCACCTGAAACCAGTTTAGGCAGATAGCGTTTTTTTTGTTCCTCTGAACCATTACGCTTAATCTGATTAATACATAAGTTAGAATGTGCGCCGTATGACAAGCCAATAGAGGCAGATGCACGGGAAATTTCCTGCATTGCCAGAATATGGGCTAAATAACCAAGGTTAGTACCACCGTATTCCTCATCAACCGTTAGACCCAACAAACCCATATCACCAAATTTTTTCCATAGGTAAGCAGGGAATTTATTGTCTCGGTCAACTTGCTGAGCAATGGGTGCAATTTCCTTTGCACAAAATGCAGCGATTGAATCACGAAGGGCAAGTAAGGTTTCATCCAAACCGAAATTTAAACTTTGCAGATTCATTTCTTCATTCATCCTGATGGTTATATTTGTTGTTCCAAAAAGCATTTTTATTGTGCTTGATTTTTACCATACAACGATTTTACAAAAAAGTGAATCAAAATTCACAAAATGATTTACAATTCATTTTATCTGGTTGAGAATACGATTATGAGTTATAAAAGATCATCATTGATGCAGGAGCGTATGGAACAAAATCGTCAGACGATTTTGCAATCCGCACGTGAACTGATTGCTCAAGGTGGATTTAAAGATGCACAAATACAGGCGATTGCTGAACGTGCAGGCGTATCGAGTGGTCTGGTTTATCGTTATTTCGATAACAAGAGTCAGGTGTTAATTGAAATTTTAGCAGAGGCCATCCAGCATGAAATTCAGATTCTGAATGCCATTGCTGCCAGTGAACTTTCAGCAAAGCAGAAATTACACAAGGCAGTGACCACTTTTGTTAAACGTGCTCTAAACAGTCCACAACTGTCGTATTCGTTGATGTTTGAACCTGTCGATCCTTTGATAGAACATGAGCGTTTTCGCAGTAAACAACTGATTAAACAAAGTATTAACCAAATTCTTGCCGAAGGGAAAATCAATGGTGAATTTGGCTTTGAAGATTTAAACACCGCAGCGCTGTGCGTGGTGGGTGCAATGACTTTCGTGGTCATTGAACCGTTAAATCCATCAAAAAATGTCATGTTTGATCAGACTTATAAAGATTACTTTGTCAAACAAATTGCCGATTTTTGTGTCAGTGGAGTATGCATAGCAGAGGAGGAATAAGCGGTTAAACACAAAAGCTAAGCACAAGAATAATGCTGTTTGAGAAAGTCGTCCTGAGTTAAAACAATGAACAATTAAAGTGAAAGAATCATAATTACAAAGAATCAAGGAGAGTGATTCAATGACACAAGTACGGTTAAGTTATGCCTATGGAACAAGCAGTCAACCCTTACTTGGGATGACGATTGGTGAAAAGTTTGACCAAGCCTGTCAGCAATATGCGAATCAGGATGCTGTCATCAGCGTGCATCAAAATGTACGTTTAAGCTATAAGCAGTTACAGGCTCAAGTCAATGCTTTTGCCTGTAGTCTGCTTAAATTAGGCTTGGAAAAGGGCGATAGAATTGCGATTTGGTCACCCAATTGCGTGGAATGGACCATTACCCAATTTGCAGCATTTAAAGCCGGTATTATTTTAGTCAATTTGAATCCTGCATATAAAAGCAGTGAGCTTGAATATGTACTCAATAAAGTGTCCTGTAAGGCATTGGTGATTGCATCACAATTTAAAAGCAGTAATTATCAGGAAATTTTAACCAAAATTGCCCCTGAAATTACGCAATCGACCAGCAAACTGTTATCGGCTAAACGACTACCACATTTGCAACATATCATTAAAATTGATGAAGATGCGCATGCTGGCATTCATCGTTTTGCTGATTTATTGCCTGAACCCACACCCGTACAGCTCGACCAGTTACAGGCAATTGCCGCAGATCTTCAGTTTGATGAAACCATTAATATTCAATTCACGTCTGGCACCACGGGCAATCCCAAAGGCACCATGCTGACCCACAATAATATTTTAAATAATGGATATTTTGTCGGTGAAGCCATTCACTTAACGCCACAAGACCGAGTCTGTATCTCTGTGCCTTTATTCCACTGTTTTGGCATGGTGATGGGCAATTTAGCCTGCATTACGCATGGTTCTGCCATGATTTATCCATCGGCTGTGTTTAATCCACTTGATACACTTAAAGCGATTCAGCAAGAAAAATGTACCGCGGCTTATGGTGTTCCGACCATGTTTATTGCACTGCTGGAACATGAACAATTCGATGAGTTTGATCTGTCTAGCTTGCGTACAGGCATTATGGCAGGCAGTCCGTGTCCACGTGAAATTATGCAGCGTGTAATTGAACGCATGCATATGTCCGAAATCACCATTTGTTATGGTATGACTGAAACTGCACCTGTAAGTGCGCAAAGTTCAACTTCAGACTCTGTGGAACGTCGTGTCGGCACAGTCGGGCGCGTCCATCCACACCTTGAAATCAAAATTGTTGATGAAAATGGTAAAGTTGTGCCACGTGGCAAACTGGGTGAACTGTGTGTACGCGGTTATTCCGTCATGCTGGGCTATTGGGAAGATAATGATAAAACTGGAGAAGTCATTGACGTCGCCAAGTGGATGCATACGGGTGATATTGCCGAAATGGATGATGAAGGCTTTGTGAAAATCAAAGGTCGCATTAAAGATGTGGTGATTCGTGGCGGTGAAAACTTGTTCCCTAAAGAAATTGAAGATTTTCTTTATACCCATCCAGATATTTCTGATGTGCAAGTGATTGGCTTACCTGATGCACGTTATGGTGAAGAACTTTGTGCATGTATTATTTTGCACGATCATCACCAAGCCAATGAAGAAGAAATCCGTAGATATTGCGCAGAGCATATTTCTCATAATAAAGTGCCACGTTATGTCCGTTTCTTTACTGAGTTTCCAATGACGGCTTCTGGCAAGGCACAAAAATTCAAATTGCAGGAATTTATGCGTCAAGAGCTTAACCTGATTGAAGATATTGCCTGATATTTATTATCAGGTATTGATTATCAGGTTCTGTATTTCTCCTTTTATTTCAGTGTATAGAAATAAAAGGAGAAGCAAGATTTTAATGCTTAATTTCAATCTTTATTTTTAATGATCTTTATGCCACATCTAAATGATGATATGAAAAATAAATAAATTCAATGTTATAAAGTAAAAGCCAACAGCTAAATAGGGAATATATGTCAGCTTATTATTCATTATTAAACAGTGAACAACATGCCGATGGTAGTGTCACGGCTTATTATCGCTCCAATATTCATGCACAGGGTGCATGGAATCCACATGAACAACATATGGCACCTGCAACGGGTATTATTTGTGCTGAGTTGGAGCAATTTCAGTTGCGCAATGACATGCGTATTGGTCGAATCAGTTTGGATATTTTTGGTTTAATTGCATTTGGTGAATTCAGTATTACTACGCGAATGATTCGAGCAGGGAAAACCATTGAACTCATTGAATCTGAAATGCAAGCCAATGGTAAGACCTGTATTGTGGCACGAGCATGGAAAATGATGACACAGGATACAAAAGCCATTGAAGGTTTAGAAGACCAAAGGGTGGAGCATCCAGAAAATTTGGCAATTTGGGAAGGGATGAAACACTGGCCGGGTGGATTTATTCAAAGTATTGAAACTCGTGCAAATACAGAGCATCGGGCAGGTAAAGGCGTTGTTTGGCTTACTACGCCTTTGGCTATGATTGAAAAGCGACAGAGCACTGATTTTGTCGCTTTAATGGGCTTGGTCGATACCGCCAATGGTATTGTTCCAAGACAAAAACCGACAGATGGCTGGGCATTTCCAAATCTAGATTTACAGATCCATTTACACCGTTTACCCCAAGGCAAGTGGTTGGGTATCGACGCGATCCAGCAATTTGGTACAGATGGTATTGGAATGACCAGTTCAATTTTGCATGATGTGCATGGCCCTTTTGGTCGCAGTGAGCAAATTTTAACATTAAGAAAGTTAGCGATTTAGCGTATTGAACAATGCTGAAATAAAAATAGCGAGTGAGGTAAAATTTAAAATACCAAAAGAAATCGACCACTCGCTATCGCTTAAAATATGGGTATTAGGCAATGAATAACTGTTAATTCAGCTCTTTGATCACCACATCTTTATGATAAACCACTATAGCTTGTCCTTCTATTGGACGGTTTAGCTCACCTTCTCTCCAGCTTGATCTATAAATCCCCATTTGGAAATAGGGTGGCCAAGCTTGATGATAATTGTTTTCTCCAGAAATTCTTGCCACTTCCTTGTCATTATGTTTCACCACAATTAACCCTGGAATCACTTGCTGATGAGCATCTAGCTGAGACCATTGAATATCAAAATTCCAATTATGCCATTGATCATAATTTACAGGTACGTCTAGAACATAACGCTTTAAGACCGTTTCGGGTACAGCTAAGGGAGAAGATAAAGGCTTTAATTGATATACATGTAGCTGCCATTCAGGTTTTTTCCCAAACAGGACTAACGCAATAGGTGGATTCAAATTTTTATTGTTCAGGCTGTAACCATGCCATTGGGTTAAAATAGTTCCATAATCAAAGCGTGGCCATGTAGAAGGAATATAATGGGAAACTGAATAATTATAATGTCCCCATTCAAACTGCTTTCTCTGAATTTCTGCTCTGTAAGATTGACCATCATCAGGAACTGTAAATTTTGCAACATTTTGCCCACTGCCCGCAGGGTCTTTAACAATTTCTGCTGAACTACTATTTTCCATCTGAAGTCCAATTGAACTCCATGTGTAGTCATTTGCATTGATATTTGCTTTATCAACAAGGATGCTTCCTGTCCAAAACCCATCACGAAATACTACTTTGCCCGATTCATTTTGAAGTGGTGTAATCGGTTTTTCCACAACCTGTATCGACACTACACTACTTTGACTCTCTAATTCGCCATCATTAACGCTTAAACTAAGTTCATAACGACCCATCGTGTCAGGTGTAAATTCCAATGTTTGGTTATTGGTTGATCCTATAAAAGGATTGCTGTTTTCAGGCTTAGATTTGACAGACCATTTATACTGAAGCGTTTGAGCGTGATCATCCGTACTTTGCGAACCATCTAGCACAATTGAAGATCCGACTACGATAGATGCAAAGTTATGCTGTGATTGAATGATTGCAACAGGAGCGCTATTTTGTGATTCTTTAGCAGGTATTTCTATTGAAGCTTCTTCGCTTCCACTGCCACATGCAGTCACTCCTAAAAGCATAGAGCATATTAAATAAGGTTTAAGTTTTTTCATTCAAATCCATTCTCATTATATTCGGTACTCGCTTGACTCGAGGTTTAATCCATAATCTTGTTCCAATATCTAAAATTGGAGCGGGATAACAAATCAAATTTTTGGAATACCAAAATTCCTAAAATTATGCGTCCTATTATACTAAGCGCGTCAATAAATGATCTTTTTGTTTTTAACCAATGGATCAAAATATTTGTGATTCAAGCACTTATTATTGTTGAATTTATCCAACAAGATCACACGATCTAATACACTTAAATTTTGTAAAATTAAATGATGGTTATGAATATATGAAAAGTACATAGCAAGAAAAATGCATTGACGGTGATTTGGTCAGCCTGCTTGAGTATTAGATCACCTATTTTAAATGCAGTATTGCTTGTACCTGACTGCAATGCATGATTTTTGCAGAGTAAGTCGGGGAAAATTTGAGTCTAAGTTGTTATTATTTTAAATAAATTTCATAAATAAGCTGGAAAGACAGACAAAAGTTATCAACTCCACAAAATAACTCTATAATAGCGCCCATCATTACTAGAGTCAGTCGCTAAGTGTGGTCACTGAACGCATTGCTCTAGTCACTCTTTTTTTAAGTCAATTTCTTATCCGTGATTCGGCTTATATCTCAATATTTGGAATTTTATGTGTCCGTACTGACACATAAGAATAGTTAGGTGCCAGCATGGAAATCAAGGTTAATTATCTCGACAACCTTCGACAAGAAGCCAAGTTCGATGACTTCTCGGTGATTGCCGATCAGCCGATTCGCTATAAAGGTGATGGTTCTGCACCCGGTCCGTTTGACTATTTTCTGGCATCATCGGCATTATGTGCGGCTTACTTTGTAAAAGTGTACTGCGCAGCGCGTGATATTCCGACTGACAATATTCGCCTGTCGCAGAATAATATTGTTGATCCAGAAAATCGCTACAAGCAGATTTTTAAAATTCAAGTTGAGCTGCCTGCCGATATTTCAGAAAAAGATCGCCAAGGCATTTTGCGCTCAATTGATCGCTGTACCGTAAAAAAAGTGATTCAAACAGGCCCAGAATTTATTATTGAAGAAGTAGAAAGCATTGATGCCGATGCACAAGCGTTGCTTATGCCAAGCTTGACTTCAGAAAACAGTACTTTTATTGCAGGTAAAGATCTGCCGTTAGAAGAAACCATTGCCAATATGTCCAGTATTTTGGCAGGCTTAGGCATGAAGATTGAAATATCTTCATGGCGTAACATTGTGCCGAACGTGTGGTCTTTACATATTCGTGATGCACAATCACCAATGTGTTTCACCAATGGTAAAGGCTCAACCAAAGAAAGTGCTTTGGCTTCGGCACTGGGTGAATTCATTGAGCGTTTAAATTGTAATTTCTTCTATAACGATCAGTTTTGGGGTCAAGACATTGCCCATGCTGAATTTGTGCATTATCCAGATGAAAAATGGTTTAAGCCGGGTGCAGAAGGTGAGTTACCGACTGAAATTCTTGATGAATATTGTTTAGAAATTTACAATCCCGATGATGAGCTGCTAGGTACGCATTTATATGATACCAACTCAGGCAATACTGAGCGTGGCATTTGTTCGCTACCATTTGTACGTCATTCCGATGGCGAGGTGGTGTATTTCCCATCGAACTTAATTGAAAATTTATATTTAAGTAACGGTATGAGTGCAGGCAATACCTTGGCTGAAGCACAGGTACAATGTTTGTCAGAAATTTTTGAACGTGCTGTGAAACGTGAGATTTTGGAAGGTGAAAAAACCTTACCTGACGTACCGCAAGACGTATTGGCGAAATATCCAAGTATTTTGGCAGGGATCAAAGGCTTAGAGGAACAAGGTTTTCCAGTATTGGTAAAAGATGCTTCATTGGGCGGAAAGTATCCTGTGATGTGCGTGACCTTAATGAATCCGCGTACGGGTGGTGTATTTGCCTCATTTGGGGCGCATCCAAAATTGGAAGTGGCATTAGAACGTAGTCTGACGGAATTGTTACAAGGTCGTAGTTTTGAAGGTCTCAATGACTTACCAAAACCAACCTTTAGCAGCAATGCCGTAACTGAACCGAATAACTTTGTTGAACACTTTATTGACTCTAGTGGTGTGGTGTCATGGCGCTTTTTTAGCTCGAAGTCAGAATATGAATTTGTCGAGTGGGACTTTACCAATCAAGGTGAAAATTCCAATGCTGAAGAAGCTACGGCGTTATTTGGCATTCTTGAAGATATGGGCAAAGAAGTCTACATGGCGGTGTATAAGCATTTAGGTGCAACAGCTTGCCGTATTTTGGTGCCAGGTTATTCGGAAATTTATCTGGTTGAAGATTTAGTCTGGGACAACACCAACAAAGCATTGTTATTCCGTGAAGATATCTTGAACTTACACCGCTTGGATGATGAACAGCTTGAAGCATTGGCTGAACGTCTAGAAGAAGTTGAAGTGGATGATTACACCGACATCACCACATTGATTGGTATTGAGTTTGACGACAATACAGTTTGGGGACAGCTCACTATTCTTGAGTTGAAACTGCTGATTTATATTGCTTTACAAGCGTTTGAAGAAGCAAAAGAGCTCGTGGAAACCTTCCTTCAGTACAACACCAATACCGTTGAACGTGGATTGTTCTATCAGTGTATGAATGTGGTTCTAGAAGTCGAACTTGATGATGACATGGACTTGGATGATTATGAAGCCAATTTCCGCCGTATGTTTGGTGACGAACGTATGGATGCAGTCATTGCTTCGATGGACGGTAGTGTACGTTTCTACGGTTTAACAGAAACAAGTATGAAACTTGAAGGCTTAGACCGCCATTTACGTTTAATTGAAAGTTACAAAAAACTGCATGCAGCACGTGCCAAAACGCTAGCTTTAGCCAGTTAAGATTAGAGTCATCGCAAGGAGCAACCACAAGTATGACGGGGTTGCGCCTAGTGCTGGCTGAGTTATTAAAGTTTAAAAAAGCAAAATTGAAAAACTCAGATATTCAATTTTGCTTTTTTATGCTTAGATTCTCAAATAAAGTGCAATAAAGATGAATGCGGCTTAGAGTAATTTTAAAAAATAATCTCTATAGTTGTTGTCTTGTGGAAGCAATTCCAAAAGACGCTGTACCGCATCAATCCGTTCAGGAACACGACCAATAATTCGTAACAATTGATCAATATCTTGCATCTGATAAATAAGATGGCTGAGTCGTGCATCAAAACAGTTACGCCATGTACTTAAAAATGGACTTTCAGATTTGCTGAGAAAACTTCCTTTATATAATGCGAAAGTACTGGCAAGAAAGCCTGCATTTAAGGATTGTTCGGCTCTTAAAAAATCACATTGAATTTCACAGCTTAATTTGTAAATGCGGGGTTCAATACAATTTGGCAGTAAGTTGCGCAGTTGGGAAAGCTCGGCTTTAAGTGTCTTAATGCTGACATCGCGTTCGCCGTACAAAGCATAATGCAATTCATCTAAACCAATTCCATTTTTATGTAAGGCTAAAATACACAGGATCTCAATTTGTCGGTGACTCAGGGTTAAAACCTGCTGATTAAACTGAATCCAAGGTGTACCTAAGGCTTTAATGTACAGGACATTTTTCTGCTCAAACTGTATGGCACGTTGTACCAAATCTGCACAACGCTCAACTGCAAGTAAACCGAGTGGCGTATGCTTTTTATATTTGGTTGAAAGGTTGATAATGCCATGAAACTGACCCGAGCTGGGATCAAGAATCGGTGCTGCATAGCACACCCAGTCCCGCACGCTGTCCATTTGATTTTCATGCGAGTAAACGCAGCTAGAGGTATGGCTGTTTAGTGTCAGTCCAATGGCATTGGTTCCAACTGCCTGAGTTGACCAATGTCCACCTTCAATGAAATGAACCTGCTCGGCAGAAGAAAGCATAGCTGAGCTGCTCCATGTCCATAACAATGTACCGTGATGATCCGTTAAACCAATCGCCATGCCAGAATCATCGGCAATTTTAAGCAAATCAGCATAATTATGCTGAATAGAACGGCGGAACAATGAAGGCTGAGATTCTTGCGGCAGGGTTAAAATAGGCGCTGCATGAACCGCAGCCAGATTGACCAAATGCGTAGTTTGCAATGCTTGAGCATGTGCTTTATTGAACAGGTTCATATCATATTCCTTTATGATTGGGCTGCAATATCCATAATGCCCAGTGCCTATTTCTATTCTCATATTACAAGCCATCTATCTTTTTATCTATGGCCTGATCTTTGGTTAGTCGTACTTATTGTAGGCTTACTTTAGAACCCTCTTGATCAACAAGAAATACTTATTTCTGACTCAAATGTTAAAAAAAGTAACTGTTTTGCTAGAAATATACTTTGGCAAAATTGGTGAGCTATTTTCTCATTATGTGCGTTTATCCCGTTTAAATGGCTTGGGCACAGGTTCACCATAATATTGACGGTCGGCAAAATAGCTAGAACGTACCATTGGTGCACTCCAAATATTTTTAAAGCCCAAACGCTCTCCATGTATTTGATAGTGTTCAAACTCTTGCAAAGAAACAAAGCGTTGAATAGGCGCATGTGACTTAGATGGCTGTAGATATTGGCCAATGGTTACATAATCGACCCAGTGATCACTCAGGTCATTCAGCAGAACAATGACTTCAGCTTCCACTTCACCTAAGCCGACCATCAGCCCGCATTTGGTTGAAACATCTGGACAGTATTCTTTAAACTTTCGCAGCAAATCAAGCGAATGTGCATAGTCAGAACCGGGGCGCATAGCACGGTACAGGCGAGGAACGGTTTCAATATTATGGTTAAAAACATCAGGTGGATTTTCACTGAGAATTTTTAACGCAATATCCAGACGACCGCGAAAATCAGGAACTAAAACTTCAATTAAGGTTTCTGGGCTAGTTTGGCGAATTTCTTGAATACAGTCAGCAAAATGCTGAGCACCGCCATCTTTTAAGTCATCTCGGTCTACCGAAGTAATGACCACATATTTTAAATCCAGATTTTTAACCGTTTCGGCCAAGTGCCGTGGTTCATCAGGATCCAATATATTGGGTCTGCCATGCGCGACATCGCAAAACGGGCATCGGCGCGTACAGATATCGCCCATAATCATAAAAGTTGCGGTGCCACCGCCAAAGCATTGCGGCAGGTTGGGGCAAGCAGCTTCTTCACAGACAGTATGCAGTTTTTGCTGGCGTAATAAGTCTTTGATCTGCCTGATTTCTTCAGGATGGCTGATTTTGGCACGAATCCATTCTGGCTTTTGCAGGATCTTTTCGGTGGCAATAATTTTAACTGGGATGCGTGCAAGTTTCTCTGCACCCCTTAATTTTTGACCTGTTTGAACAGCGTGTTTTAAATCCATTTTAAATAGTCCATTAAATAAAATAATTAAAATATGAGAGAACATTATTATTTATAATGTCAAACCCTGTTTATATTACTTAAATTAAATAATTCAAATAAAAATAACAACAATATTAAACAAAGGTTGGTTAAAAGTTGGTTTTGATGGTTTTTTGATGATTAATAAAAAATTACAAATATTAAATTACTTCAAATTATTGTTTTTAATTACTTTATTTTGAGTAATTGTGCTTTTGCTATTTAGTCTAATATTAAAATAAATAGAAATATTTTTATATAAACAAATAAATTCTGAATATTAATTTAGAGTTTTTACATTATAAATTTTGCTTTTTATAGTAAAGAGAAAGGATTAAGAATATGCAATTAACGGAAGAGCAATTGCTAGCTGCATATAAGCGTATGCGAGATATTCGTGAATTTGAGGATCGGCTTCACGATGAAAATAATACTGGCGATATCCCCGGCTTCATTCATTTATACAGTGGTGAAGAAGCCGTTGCTGTTGGGATTTGCGAAAATTTAACCGATAAAGATTTTATTACCTCGACCCACCGTGGACATGGTCACTGCATTGCCAAAGGTTGCGATATTCACGGCATGATGCTGGAAATTTTTGGTAAGGATGACGGTCTGTGCCGCGGTAAAGGTGGTTCGATGCACATTGCCGATCTGGATAAAGGCATGTTGGGTGCAAACGGTATTGTCGGCGGTGGCCCACCTTTGGCGATTGGGGCGGCTTTAAGCGCCAAAACATTAAAAACGGGCGGCATCGGTTTGTCCTTTACTGGTGACGGTGGTTCAAATCAGGGCCTCACCTTTGAAGCAATCAATATGGCGGTGGTTTTAAAACTTCCTGTTATTTTTGTTTTTGAAAACAATGGCTTTGGTGAAGGTACTGCGCATGATTATGCCGTGGGCAGCAAAGATATTGCAGGGCGCGCCGCGGGGTTTGGTCTACCGGCTGAAAAAGTGGATGGAACAGATTTTTTTGCGGTTTATGAGGTTGCACAAAAGGCCATTGAACGGGCGCGTCGTGGTGAAGGGCCGAGCGTGATTGAAACGGTCACTAACCGTTTTTATGGTCATTTTGAAGGTGATCCGGGGCTGATCCGTTCCAAAGAAGAACTGGATTATGTGAAAGAGCATAAAGATCCACTAAAAATTTTCCGTGAAAAAGTCAAAGGCAAAATTGATGAAGCCAAACTGGATGCGATTGATGCAGCTTCAAAAGCCAATGTTGATGATGCTGTAGCCAAAGCGCGCGCAGCAAAATATCCAGAAGTTTCCCAACTACTTACCGATGTTTACGTCTCTTACTAAAGGAATAGTAAAGCAATGCCAAATAAAAGTTATCGAAATGCGATTAAAGAAGCGATTGAATCAGAAATGCGCCGTGATCCTTCGGTCATTGTGGTGGGTGAAGATGTCCGTGGCGGTCATGGCGGCAAAAATACCGACGACAATAAACTGGAAGGTTTTGGCGGTGTATTGGGTGTTACCAAAGGTTTATGGACAGAATTCGGTTCAGAGCGCGTTATTGATACTCCAATTACCGAATCTGCCATTATCGGTATGGCAGCGGGGGCAGCCGCAACAGGCTTACGTCCTGTGGCTGACCTGATGTTCATGGACTTCTACGGTGTGTGCTATGACATGCTGTATAACCAAGCAGCAAAATTCCGCTATATGTTCGGTGGTAAGGCCAAAGCACCAATGGTGGTACGCGGCATGATCGGTGCTGGTTTTTCTGCCGCAGCACAGCATTCACAGTCTCCTTATAATGTCTTTGCCTCAGTTCCCGGCTTAAAAGTCGTTGTACCGTCTAGTGCTTATGATGTGAAAGGCTTACTGATTCAAGCCATTCGTGATGATGATCCAGTGGTGTTCTGTGAGCATAAATTGCTGTATGACATCAAGGGTGAAGTGCCCGATGAGGCTTATACGATTCCTTTTGGCGTGGCGAACTATACCCGTGAAGGGACGGATGTCACCATCATTGCCTTAAGCTTAATGGTGCATCGCGCCAATGAAGTTGCAGACAAGCTGGCGAAAGAGGGCATATCAGTTGAAGTCGTAGACCCTCGAACCATTTCACCTTTGGATGAAGAAGGTATTTTAGAGTCGGTTGCTTCAACTGGTCGTGTTGTGATTGTCGATGAATCTGCTGCCCGCTGTGGCTTTGCCCACGATGTTGCAGCGCTGATTGCACAAAAAGGCTTCCACTATTTAAAAGCGCCAATTGAGTTGGTTACTCCACCGCATTCACCTGTACCATTTTCCCCTGTGCTAGAAAAAGAATGGCTGCCAAGTGCAGCGCGTATTGAACAGGCTGTACGTAAAACTTTGGAGGCTTAGGATGAGCGAAATTAAAACCTTAGAAATCCCCAAATGGGGGCTGTCCATGGAAGAGGGCACCATTGCCCAGTGGCTCATCCAAGAGGGTGAACATTTTACCAAAGGGCAGGAAATTTGTGAGATTGAAACCACAAAAATCGTCAATGTGCTGGAAGCGCCATTCGAAGGCACATTGCGTAAAATTCTCGCAAAAAATGGGGATACTTTAATTGTCGGTGGCTTTATTGCAGTGTGCGCTGAACCGCAGGTTGCAGATGCAGAGATTGATGCCTTTGTTCAGTCTTTGGGCGGTACACCTGTAGCTGCAAGCGAAACAAAAAGCGAAACAAAAACAGTTGAAGCCGTTGTGGAAAAAACTGCACCAGTTCAGGCTGAAACCGCAGCACAAGTTGTACCTGTGCAAAATAGCATTTCAAAAGCCTCAAAGCCTACTGTTCAAGGCTGTTATGTGATTCCTACAGCACTGCAAGGCTATCAGCGGTCTGAAGATATTTTCGCAACCCCGCATGCGCAAAAGCTGGCAGAGAAGCATCAAGTCAATTTGGCAAAAATTACTGGATCTGGGCGTTCAGGCCGCATCAGTGTCAATGATATTCAAACCGCTGTAATCACAGCGGGCGGTCAGTGGCCAGATATTCGTCATCAAGCCAGCGGTAAAGCGGTCAAATCGACTGCCGATGACAGCCAAATTGCCGCCACGCCAGTCGCACGTCGCCTAGCCAAACAATGGGGCATTAATTTACATGACTGCCGTGCCTCTGGTTCGCGCGGCCGTATTTGCAAGGAAGATGTTGAAGCTTTTTATGCACGTGACAATCCAAGTGTGAGCCATACGGAATGTGCGTCTGCACCCGCTCCATCTGCCGCAGTGACTACAATTGCCATGAATGGCATGCGCAAAGCAATAGCTTCACGCTTACAGTCTGCTAAACGCAATGCACCACATTTCCGCTTAATTGCTGATTTAAATGTCAATGCTATTCAGGCGCTGCGCAGCCAAATTAATGCCACGGTTCCGCAGGTTAAGCTGTCGATAAATGACATGCTGATTAAAGCTGCCGCTGCTGCCTTGATGAAAGTGCCGCAAGTCAATGTACAGTTTGATGAAGAAAATCAGCAGATTTTACAGTTTGAGCATGCCGATATTTCTATCGCGGTTGCCATTGAAAATGGCTTGATCACGCCAATTGTGAAAGCGGCGAATAAAAAGTCTTTAGCAGAAATTTCTGCCGAGGTACGGGATTTAGCCACACGCGCCAAAATAGGAAAGCTTGCGCCAGATGAATTTCAAGGCGGCAGTTTCAGCATTTCAAATTTGGGCATGCTGGGCGTGAAGCAGTTTGATGCAATTATCAATCCACCACAGGGTGCTATTTTGGCCTTAGGCGCATCGGAGCAGCGTGCAGTAATTGAAAATGACCAGATCGTGATCCGCCAAATGGTAACAGCAACTTTGTCTTGCGATCACCGTGTGATTGACGGTGCTCTAGGTGCGAAATTTTTAGCAGCTTTTAAGCAGTTTGTTGAAAATCCTGCATTGATTTTGGTGTAGGAGATTGAACATGTCAGACATTCAATTTGATTTGATCGTCATTGGTGCTGGGCCGGGTGGCTATGTAGCCGCCATCCGCGCAGCCCAGCTTGGACTAAAAACTGCGGTGGTTGAGGCCAATCATTTGGGTGGCATTTGCTTGAACTGGGGCTGCATTCCAACCAAAGCACTATTGCATGGTGCAGAACTTGCTCAGCAGCTCAAGCATAGCCAGCAGTTTGGTTTTAGTGTAGGTACTGTTGATTTTGATATAACTCAATTGGTGAAGCATAGCCGACAAGTATCAAGCCAATTGGTGCAAGGCATTGGGCAGCTGCTGCAAAAAAATCAAATCACGGTTTTTAATGCCAAGGCTAAGTTTACTGCGAAAGAACGCTTAGAATTGACCGATGCTGCGGGGAACAAGCAGCAGCTTTCTGCACCGCATATTATTGTCGCAACTGGAGCACATGCAGCGTTACTGCCTCAAGTGCCTGTCGATGGAAAATATGTCTGGAGCTATAAAGAAGCGCTGATACCTGAACAGTTGCCGAAATCATTGCTGGTGATTGGTTCGGGAGCAATCGGCAGTGAATTTGCCAGTTTGTATCATGACTTGGGTTGTGAAGTCACTTTGCTGGACATCGCCAAGCAGATTCTGCCGACAGAAGATGCGGAAGTGGCGCAGTATGTGCAAAAGCAGTTTGAGCAGCGCGGTATGAAAATTCTGACCGAAGCTACAGTGCAAAGTTTGCACATTCAAAATGAGCAAGTCACTTGCCAAATTGAAACAGCAGCGGGAGTGCAACACTTAACTTTCGACAAAGTGCTGTCTGCCATTGGCGTGCGACCAAATTCTGCCGAGCTGGGTTTAGACAGTTTGGGTATTGAATTGGACAAAGGCTTTATTAAAACCGATCAATGGTGCAAAACCAATGTGGTGGGCGTGTATGCGATTGGCGATGTTGCGGGTGCGCCATGCTTAGCGCATAAAGCCAGTCATGAAGCCATTCTGTGTGTGGAAAAAATTGCTGGTATTGCCAATGTTCATCCGCTGGATCGCACCCAAATTCCGGGCTGTATTTTTACCCATCCGCAAGTCGCCAGTATTGGCTTAACTGAACAGCAAGCCAAAGCAGCGGGTTATTCAGTCAATATTGGAAAATTTCCATTTCAGGCCAACGGCAAAGCATTGGCTTTAGGCGCCAGCGCTGGATTTGTCAAAACCATTATCAACCGTGAAACGGGCGAATTGCTGGGCGCACATATGGTTGGGCATGAAGTCACCGAGCATATTCAAGGTTTTGCAATTGCCAAGTATCTTGAAGCCACCGATGACAGTTTAGCTCAGGTGATTTTCCCGCATCCGACATTATCTGAAGCGATGCATGAATCTATTTTATCGGCCATGCAACGTGCAATTCATATTTAAAACTATAGGTTTTTTAGGGCCTAATCGGAACGCATAGCGTTTTAACTAGGTCCTGAATAAGCCCATCCACAGCACTTAAATCACATTTAAATAGTGCTGCCGATTTTAGGCAGCCAAGCAATAATTTGGGAGCAGTTATGAAAGCAGCGCGTTTTTATGATCGAGGCGATATTCGCATTGAAGATATTCCAGAACCGCAAGTGACCGCAGGCACTGTCGGCATTGAAGTGGCGTGGTGCGGTATTTGCGGAACGGACTTGCATGAATTTATGGAAGGCCCCATTTTTATTCCACCGTGCGGGCATCCGCATCCTATTTCGGGTGAGTCTGCGCCAATTACCATGGGGCATGAATTCTCTGGTGTGGTCTATGCGGTCGGTGACGGCGTAGATGATATTCAGGTTAGACAGCATGTGGTGGTTGAGCCGTATATCATTGCCGATGATGTGCCGACAGGGCCAGAAGATAACTATCATCTATCAAAAAATATGAACTTTATTGGCTTAGGCGGGCGCGGCGGTGGCTTGGCTGAAAAAATTGCAGTGCAGCGCCGCTGGGTACACCCCATTTCCAATGATATTCCGTTAGATCAGGCAGCTTTAATTGAGCCTTTGTCGGTTGGGCATCATGCCTATGTCCGCAGTGGTGCAAAAACTGGAGACATTGCTTTGGTTGGCGGCGCAGGGCCAATTGGTTTATTGCTTTCCGCTATTTTAAAAGCCAAAGGTTTAACGGTGATCATTACCGAACTGAGCGCCAAGCGGAAGGAAAAAGCCAAAGAAGCTGGTGTTGCCGATTATGTGCTTGATCCGTCGGAAGTCGATGTGGTTGCAGAAGTCATGAAAATTACCGCTGACCGCGGTGTGGATGTGGCCTTTGAATGCAGCAGTGTCAATAAAGTCATGGATACTTTGGTGACTGCAATTAAGCCGACAGGCGTGTTGGTCATTGTTTCGATTTGGAGCCATCCTGCTACAGTCAATGTGCATAGCGTGGTGATGAAAGAGCTAGATATCCGCGGCACGATTGCCTATGTCAATGACCATCAGGAAACTATTAAATTGGTTGAACAAGGCAAAATTAATTTAGCGCCATTTATTACCCAGCGTATTGCGCTGGATGATTTGGTTTCGGAAGGTTTTGAAACGCTTATTCACAACAATGAATCGGCAGTTAAAATTATTGTTCATCCGTAGCAGATTTAAAAAACAAGATTAAAGCGCGTCAAACAAGCTATGACTTAAAAAGTACAGGAAAATGAATAAGCAGTGGGGATAGTGAGGGTTTGACGCAAATAAACTGCAATATAAAAGGAACGTAGTATGCCAAGAGGTTTAAATAATAAAGTCGCTCTAATTACAGGTGCAGCACAAGGGATTGGTCGTGGTATTGCCTTACGCTTAGCGCAAGAAGGCGTACATTTGGCTTTGGTGGATTTATCAGTAGATAAATTAAAAAAAGTGCAGACTGAGGTTGAAGCATTGGGGGTAAAAGCGACAATTTTTAATGCCGATATCAGTCAACTGGAGCAGATTACCCAAGCCATTCAACATACCGAGCAACAATTAGGTGGCTTCGATATTATGATTAATAATGCGGGAATTGCTCAAGTGCAGGCAATCAGTGATGTGAGTCCAGCAGAGTTCCGCAAAATTACGGATATTAATGTTGGAGGTGTGTTGTGGGGTATTCAGGCTGCTGCCAAGAAGTTTATTGAACGTCAGCAAAAAGGGAAAATTATTAATGCCGCATCTATTGCAGGGCATGATGGCTTCGCTCTGTTGGGTGTGTATTCCGCGACTAAATTTGCCGTACGTGCATTAACGCAAGCGGCAGCAAAAGAATATGCCAGTCATGGCATTACTGTAAATGCCTATTGTCCGGGTATTGTGGGTACAGACATGTGGGTGGAAATTGATAAGCGGTTTTCTGAAATAACAGGTGCACCGATGGGTGAAACCTATAAAAAATACGTTGAAGGAATTGCTTTAGGTCGAGCGCAAACACCCGAAGATGTGGCGGCACTGGTTGCATTTTTAGCCAGTGAGGATTCTGACTATATTACAGGGCAATCCATTTTAACCGATGGCGGGATTGTATATCGCTAAGCGTGGGTGACAAACAACAACCCGTTGTATTTGCATATTCAGGATCTGCAACTTGAGGGTAAGCGTTTTGCTGTTGAGCATAATCACAGGATTATTTCAAAATCTCAACTTCAACATATTCTCTTGCAAGATCACGATTGTATTGAAATTATTCATGCCGTAGGTGGCGGTTAATTCGGAGCGTACATGGAAGACGACACACTTATTATTGGTTCAAGAACATTTAAGTCACGTTTATTGGTAGGAACTGGGAAATATCAGGACTTAAAGGAAACAGATTTAGCCATTCAAGCCAGTGGTGCAGAAATTGTGACGGTGGCGATTCGCCGTGTCAATATTGGTCAACATGCTGACCAGCCCAATTTATTGACAGTTCTTGCGCCAGACAAATATACCATTTTACCGAACACCGCAGGGTGTTTTGACGCGCAGAGTGCTGTGCGTACCTGTATGTTGGCGCGTGAACTGTTGGATGGACATAACCTCGTCAAGCTTGAGGTTCTAGGTGATGAAAAAACACTTTATCCAAATGTTATCGAAACGCTAAAAGCTGCACGGACATTGATTGATGATGGTTTTGAAATTATGGTGTATACCTCGGATGACCCAATTGTTGCTCAAGAATTAGAAAGCATGGGCTGTGTTGCAATTATGCCTTTGGGGAGTTTAATTGGCTCTGGGTTGGGGATTTTAAATCCACATACACTTTCAATTATTAAAGAAAATGCCAAAGTTCCTGTATTGGTCGATGCGGGTGTGGGAACAGCAAGTGATGCTGCTATTGCTATGGAACTAGGCTGTGATGGTGTACTCATGAACACTGCAATTGCAGCAGCACAAAATCCGATACTGATGGCATCGGCAATGAAAAAAGCCGTTGAAGCTGGGCGTGAGGCTTTTCTTGCTGGACGTATGCCACGTAAACGTATGGCGAGTGCCAGTTCACCTGAAACCGGCTACTTTTTCTACAATAGAAGTTGAATTATTTGGGGCAGCATTGCATCAAGTCAGTCATATAGGCATATGACTGACTTGATTGTTTTAATATTTAGCTTTTAGTGTTAACAGGAAACTTCTTGGTTCACCATAAAAGTTTCCATAGCCGGAGGTGCCAATCGTGCTGTAATATTTTTTATCAAATATATTATTAGCATTTAAAGAAACATTCAGGTTAGGATTGATTTCATATGCTGTCCGCAATGACCAGACCGCATAGGCCTCCTGTGCAAACTGATAATCAATCATAGGACTGCCATATTGATTGGTTACAGGGTCGTATGTTGGTACTCTGCCAGACTGGAAGCTTTTACTCTGCGCATTTACCCCGCCGCTAATGCTTAAGCCTTCAAGAAATTCTGAAAACTTATAATCTGTCCATATTTTCAATAAATGTTTTGGCGTTAAGGTGCTGAACTGCGCATCATTCTCTCGACGGTCTTCATTTTCATTAAATGTATAGCCGAAAGAGATATTCCAGCTGTCGGTAATTAAACCATTCAATTCAACGTCAAAGCCTTCACTACGCTTACTTCCGGCTGCAACATAGCAGCACCATGAATTGCTGTTGGCAATAGACTGCCAGCCTAAACTTACCGCTTCATTGTCTTTTTTAATTTTAAAATACGCTAAAGAAGCCAGCAGCTTCGGCGCTAATTCAGTTTTTATGCCGAATTCCAGATTACTGCCTTCAACCGGCATTAATGATGGCCCTGTCTGCGTTTCCAGATATTTCCCTTGCGGCGTATAAATTTCTGCGAAGCTGCCGTAAATTGTAGTATTAGCAAGCAGGTCATAAGTTAAGCCATAATAAGGCGTAAATTTTTTATCTTCCTTATATATATTTTTATTACCTGTATTGTGGTTTTGTATTTCAATTTCATCTTTAAAAGCGTAGCGCCCGCCTAATATCACTGCAAGTTTATCCGCAGGCTTAAGCTTTAAAGAACCATAGCCGGCTGTCGTGTCGCTTTTATTGGTGCTGTTTGTTGTCCATGAATTTGGTGGATAATCCCACTCAGGCGGCTGCGCAGGGTTAAAGGGATTGCCTTTGCCGTACGAAGTCCAATTTTGCTTGTAATCTTTGGTATTGTATTTTGAATCCAAACCTATAATTAGTTCATGCTGCTGTCCCAGCCAGTCAAAGCTTCCCTGTAAATTTGCATCAGCAGTAAATTCTTTAAATTCCGTATCATCCTGATAACGCCACCATGTAGATTCTAAGGTCTGGTAGTTGACGGCATCTTCCATTTCCGCGCCATTAATGCCGTCATCCCCCATGTTGTAGCGCAAGTTTAAGCGGGTCTTCCACTGATCATTCAGGTCATGCTCAAGGTTGGCGAAAACTGCAATATTTTCTCTTTCCATCCAGCTCCACGGCGCGCCCATTGTTGTGCTGCGGGAAAATCCAATATCTGCGCCATCTTGCCAGCGGGGTAAGCTGGCATTGAAGGCATCGGTTTTATCTTTTTGATAACTGGCTCCTGTAAACAGGCGGGTTTGCGGCGTTAAGTCAAAATTAAGCGCACCATAAAGCATTTCACGGCGATTATGGGTCGGTTTATAGAAAAAGTCCTGATCTTGAAGTACTGCAACTGCACGCCCTTGAATAGTCTGATTGGCATTTAAGGCTCCAGTTGCGTCCAGTTCAGCTCGGTAGTTATTCCAGCTGCCTGCTGACAGCACTGCCTGATAAGCCGTTTCTGCCTGAGGGCGTTTATGGCTTAAGTTGATTACCCCTCCAGCTTCACCAGCACCAAAGAGGCCATCGGCGCCGCGCAGCAATTCAACAGCGTCATACTGCGCCATATCTGCGCTGTTATTCCGATCCTGAATATCGGATACGCCGCCGCCGTCGTAGCGGATATTCTTAATTGTTAAGCCGCGCGAAGTGTAGTTGTTGTTTAGCCATAATTGTTCTCGTGTCACACCTGTGGTTTGTAGCATGACATCATCTAATGTTTTTAAACCTTGTTGATCCATACGTTCACGCGAAATAACCGTTACGGATTGAGGTACTTCTTTTAAATTTTGTGCTGACTTTCCGACATTAACCATATGTTTGTCAGAAGCTGCAACCATTGAAATAGTGGGTAATTGTGATACACCCAATTCATTTTTGCTGCTAGATACTCGGTTTTGACTGTCTAAATGTGCAGCTTGGCTATGAATCGGTGCTAATTGAACGACTGGAGCATCTTGAGGTGCAGTAGCTGCTTTAGCTTGAATACTATATCCACCACTGGCTATTTTTACTGGCTCTAATTGATGTGGTGCTAACAATAATGCCAAAGCTTGCTCAGTTGAATAGTGACCGTTTAAGCCTGAACTTTGCAATTTAGAAAGAGTAGCGGAATCATAACTAAGGGTAATACCTGACTGGATAGCCAACGCTGTTAAAGCTTGATCCAGTGATTTTTTTGCAATGGAAATATTGTGCTCAGTCGCTGCATATATAGATGTCGTTGTCATGCTACATACAGCGAGTGGCATGCCTAAAAAGATTGCACGGATAGCAAGAGCCAAGGCATTATTTGCTCGATATTCCTTCATGAGATTTCTCGTCTGAGAGTATGTTTCTCTATAAGTCGGACAAGAACAAATAAAAGCTCATTTTTATGTAGTTTTTTTTAATTTATAATTTAATTGAACTAAAACTCTAGGTTTTATAAAAATAGGCATCTAAAGATGCCTATTAAAAAGCGCCAATAGCGTTAACTGTTACCAGTCATATTCCAGCCCAACTCTAAAGTTTATTGGCGCGCCATAATAGCTATTTCCTGTTGTTAAATAATACTTTTTATCAAAAAGATTATTTAGATTTAAGTTTGTCGTCAAATTATTCGTGATTTTATAACGCGCCATTAAATCCACAACACTATATTCACTTTGTGTGAACTTTCGATCCGCAGAATGGATTTCATTTTGCCAACGTATGCCACCGCCTATAGTCAACGCTTCGTCAAAATAGGGTAGTGTGTATGTTGTAAATAGCTTGGCCGTGTTATTTGGGATATTGGTATTGAGTGCATCACCTTTACTATCTTTAGATATATTTCGCGTAAAACTGGTAGAAATTTGCCACAAATCCGTTAACTTTCCTGTGGTTTCTAACTCAAATCCTCTGCTTTTTGTACCTGATTCAGTTCGATAAAATCTAGTTCCATTTAGAGCGGGTATATCTAGTGCAATCGCTTTATTGTCTTCTTTGGTTTGATAAATGGCAGCACCAATGTTTAATTGGTTATCAAAAAATTCACCTTTTATCCCAATTTCGGTGCTATTTCCCACCAATGGATCAATAAAAGTCCCAGCGGTGGTTTTTTTATCTTGAGGCGAAAAAATAGTGGTGTAGCTGGTGTAGGCTGTCCAATGGTCAGTAAAATCATAGGTTAGGCCAATATAGGGAATAACCTCACCATTTTCTTCATGTGGTGTAATTGTGGTCTTGTTAGATGCATTGATATGCTCTTTTTTTACACTTTTCCAATCTTCAAGTCGTGCCCCTAAAATAATGGCTACCTGATCCGATGGTTTTAAGCGAACTGCACCAAAAATAGATTGGCTACTGTCTTCGCTTCCATACCAGCCATTAATTTGTGTTGCCGGACGACTTGGCGTACTGCCATTCCATGCGAAGATATTACCTAAAACACCATCCCAAGACATTCCATTATTCCAGCCTGAATAAGTTGGGCGTTCATTGTCACTTTTGGTATAAGTTGCACCTAAAACCATTTCATGGGTTTGATTAAATAAATCAAAAGAACCATTGAGTGTTAGGTTGAATAAATCTTGAGTCGGTTCATAGTCCCAGCGTGTTGCATAAAGCATTGCACCAGCACCAGTTTGTTTATTAATACCAGAACTATATGTATAGCCGACAACTTCATCTGAAGCAGTAATGGTTCGAGATACTGTACCTTTGATTTTCCAATTTTCATTGAATTGGTGTTCAATATCTGCAAAATAAGCCGTTGTTGAACGATCCGAATACGTCCAGTTTGCTGCTGCTGAATCTGAACGTGACCAATTAATTAATGTGCCATCCGTATAAAAGGACGGTAAGCCACCACGGGCAATACCTGAAATATCAATTTTTTGATAACTGACACCAAGACTCGCTTTGGTTTGATCAGTTAAATCTGCTTCTACCACACCATAAGCCACTTTGCGTTCTTCACTCAAGCGGTCAATATAAGAGTCGCCATCTTGATAGGCCAGTACTGCACGACCTCGAATGCTGCCAGATGCATTTAGTGGGGATGACACATCAATATCTGTTCGATAGGTATCCCAAGATCCAGCACTAGCACTGATAGAGGCTTTGGCATTCTGTAAAGGTTTTTTCCGTACCATATTAATACTTGCACTGGCTGTACCAGCTCCAGTCATTAATCCATTTGCACCACGAACCACTTCAACGCGGTCAAACAGTGCCATATCCTGACTTTGGAAAATGCTTGAATATGAATTAAGTAGCTTCACACCATCGAGTAAATAGCTATCTACTTGTTGACCACGTGCATAAATTGGCGAGTTATCACTACCGATGTTCCCACCCTGATTAATCGTCAAACCCGCAGCTTGATTAACGACATCTGTCAATTGTGTTAGATTTTGATCTTTCATTTGCTGATTAGTAATGACACTAACCAATTGCGGTGTTTCTTTTAAACTAAGTGCCAAGCCTGTGGAAGCCGTGGTTGCTTTTGCCGTATATGAACCAGAACCCTCAGTAGTTAAAGTCCTGCCTTGATTGGCTGTTAAAGAGATGGTTGCTAATTGTGCCGAATCTGTTCCTGTCGCGGGTCGTTCATTTGCTTGATGCTGAGTGGTAACTTGAGGTTTTTCTGTATTGGTTTTGGCTTGAATGCTATAGCCACCACTGGCTGTTTTCACGGAATTTAACTGATGCGGTTGCAGTAAGAAAGCTAAGGCTTGATCTACAGAATAATTTCCTTTAAGTGCTGTGCTCTTTATTTTCGACAGAGAGGCGGTGTCATAACTAATGGTTGTTCCTGTTTGAATAGCGAGCTGTTTAAGAGCTTGGTCAAGGGATGTAGAAGCAATAGATATAGGATGCACATTGGCAGCATAGATAGCGCTGGTGGTAAAGCTGGTTACAACCAAGGGCATACCCCATAATACTGCCCGTATCGCTATTGCCAAGGTACTTTTTGCCTGATAATCCGTCATGCGCTTTCTCGATTAAGAGTGTATTTCTCTATAAGTCGGATGTCGCAGAAAAAAAGGTCAAATCTTTATTTATTTTTAATCTTCAAAAGATAAGGACTATAAAAATTCAGCTCAAGTTGATGTGTATAAGCCAATGTTTCTAAGCTTTGCTGTGTATTTTTGAGTGAGAAAACACCAGATACAGGTAGTGCTTTAAGACTCTCATCCAGAAAATAAGTTCCTTTCCTATAACGGTAGAGTTCAGATAAAACTTTTTCTAAAGGCCATTTTTCAACCACTAAAAGTCGTTGCGTCCAATAAGGATGATCATTTTGAAGTACGATTGATTTCGAAATATTGTTGTCATCAAAAACAACGCGATGACCTTGCTGAATAATACGGGTTTCTGTCAGCCGATCAGCACGTATGGCTACGGCATGTTGATAAACGCTCACTTTTGTTTTGTGACTATTTTCCTGACGAACCGTAAACTGTGTACCTAGAGCTTCAACTTGACCATCTTGTGTTTTCACAATAAAGGGACGATGCCTTTTTTGATCCTTAGCGGTTTGAATATAAACTTCACCTTCTATTAACTTAACCTGACGTTTTTGTGCTGAAAATTGAATATTGACATAACTGTTACTGGATAAAATCAGTTGTGAACCATCTTCTAATAGCACTGATTTAATTTCACCCACTTCAGTGTGATAGTCCGCTTGCCATTTTGCCCATGGAAAACAAGATGCCATGAATCCAAGGAAAAATAGTCCTGAAAGGCTAAATACAATATTTCTTTTGAGTGACGAATGAAATTTTTGTTCGGAATTCACCAACAGTTCAGGTTGGAAGTTTGCTGGAAGGTTAGATAGGCCGTGCGTCAGTCTTTCGATTTGCTGAATGGCTAAGGCATTTTGTTTGTTTTCTGCTTTCCACTGCTCGAATTGTTGACGTTGCAATTCAGTGACTTCTCCTGAATGTAACAAGACCAGCCAATCTGTAGCTTCATCTATAACATGTTCAGGAATGGGCTGAGAAGCAGACATAAAGACCCGTGGTAAATTAAATTAATGTTCAGAATTATAAAGATTTATACAGGCGAGAAAAGCCTGTTTCATATCACGTTTTACCGTTGCTTCAGAAATATTTAACTTTTCAGCGATGGCGTAATAGGTCAGACCATCCAATTGTGACAATAAAAAAACTTGAGCTGTACGTTGTGGAAGTTTTTCTAGCATTAAATGAACTTGGTATAACGTTTCCCGAATACACACTTCATGCTCAGCAGAGGGATAAAATTCTTCGGGTAAATGAGCCAGTGCTTCTAAATATAAACGTTCAATATGTTGACGACGCCAATGGTCAATAATCACATGTTTTGCTATACCCATTAACCAAGCTTGCGGTTCTTTAATACTGGTAAAACAATAATTACTTTTTAAAGCGCGATAAAAAACTTCCTGACTTAAATCTTCTGATTGATGGTGATGCTGAAGTTTATGCTTAAACCAAGACAATAAGGTTGTTTGATGCGTTTGATAAACATGGCTCAGCCAGAGCTGTTTTTGTACATTCAGATTCATAGTTTTGCCTATTGGCTTGGCGACAACAATCCTAAAATTTGTACTGAAAATTAGGAGGTAATGATTTACCTGATAATCTTAATAAGAATCATTCTTAAACGCAACAACTAAAAGTTACAAATCGCAACATTTGTGATGAGCTTTTTTTTTATTTCACTCGTCTTAGTAGTAAATGCCAGTAATGGCTGTACAGCAGTTTCTGCATGTTAGTAGTGAATAGATAAATGAAGCCCATGATTTTTAGACTGAATGATCAGCAGCATTACCGCTTTATGGTACTGCTGCATATTTTGCTTGCCTCTTTGGGCGGTTTTTGTATTGCCAATTTAACCGTGCCAGTCATTGGACTAATGTTTCCAGAGCAATTGGCGCTTGCTGTATATGCTGGACTGCAACTGAGTTTTGTGGTGTGGCTGGTTTTTATCTTGGCCATATTCAGTATTAAAAATGTGTTTCATGCGTTCTGCCTGACTTTAGGCTGCATTGCGGGTTTAGGTTTATTGGCAGTATTACTCAAGCCGTGGGGAACGCTATGAAGGAAGGCTTCCGCCAGTGCATGGCTTGGCTACATACATGGACTGGCTTAGTGGTCGGTTGGGTGCTGTTTTTTGTATTTTTAACTGGAACAGCAGGCTATGTGCAGATTGAACTGACGCGTTGGATGCAGCCAGAAAGGGCTATGCAGGTTGCAGCCGTTCCAGCTGAAGCAGATCAATTGGACAAAGCTTATACTTATCTGAAACAGCAGCAAGAAGCACAGCAGGCTGAGCGTTGGGGCATCAATTTACTGTCAAATGCGCGGGGCTGGGATGAATTCTCCGTGAACTGGTCGCTGCCTGCGCAGGAAGGCCAGCGCTACGGTGAATACCGCACTCAAGTTTTGGATATAAACACTGGACAGCCGCCAGTACAGCAGCTCAAGCCGCGGGAAACCGCTGGCGGAGATGCGCTGTACCGCATGCATTATGCTTTACATTATCTGCCTTATGACTGGGCCATCCGCATCGTCGGGATCTGTACCATGTTCATGTTCGTGGCGATTATTTCGGGTGTCATCACCCACAAAAAGATTTTCAAGGACTTTTTCACTTTCCGTCCCGCCAAAGGTCAGCGTTCATGGCTGGATGCGCATAATGTCATCAGCGTAATTGCTTTGCCGTTTTATTTGATGATCACTTATAGCGGGCTGATTTTCTTTGCCAATGCCTATATGCCCTTTGGTGTGCCGATGGTCTATGGTTTTGACGAGAAAAATTCAGAGCGCTACTACGCAGAACTGTATCCTAACTCACGCTTTGGTGCAGAGACTTCTATCGCTTCGCAGTCGATGGGACAGAACGCGCAGCATTTTGTGCCAATCCAACCTGTATTGCAGCAGGCGCAGCGGGAATGGGGAGCGCATAGCATTGGCAGCGTGAATTTCTATCCAGCCAAAGGTGAAGTACCTGCCAAAGCAGAGCTCTATCAAATCAGCCATGACAGCATTGCTAGACAACGCACCTCGCTAAATTTTGATTTATCCAATGGAAAAAAAATTGCTGACAATCCATCTAATCAGGACAAAGCACCAATGCAATTTGCCACGACTGTATTGGGATTACATGAAGGCTCTTTTGCCTCACCGCTAATTCGGATTCTGTATGTCATCACAGGACTGTTGGGTACAGCGATGATTGCGACAGGTTTGGTGCTGTGGACAGTAAAGCGTAGACCAAAACAGCTAAAAGCCGAACGTATGAGCTTTGGTCATGCACTGGTGGAGCGATTGAATATTGCCATGATTGCGGGGCTACCTTTAGCGATTGCCGTATATTTTTGGGCCAATCGTTTAATTCCAGCACATCTGGCTGATCGGGCCGCTTGGGAAATCCACAGTTTATATATCACTTTGGCGCTAAGTTTTCTTTATGCGCTGTGCAGGCCAATTGTACGCGCTTGGCTGGAAATTCTGAGCGCTGCTTCCCTTGCTTATTTGTTACTGCCGCTTCTGAATGCGCTGACGACAGAACGGCATTTGGGGGCTTCGCTGGCACATCAGGACTATGTGCTGGCCAGTATTGACCTTGGCTTTGTGTTTTTAGGCAGTGTTCTGGCTTGGGCTGCCTATAAAGTTTGGCTAAAGCGTGAAGCAATTTTAAAAAAGCCCGTAGCCAAGGCCAAGCGCCTGCCAAAACAAACTCAAGCTGCTGCGGTTCTGGTCAGTGAGGAGCTGCCATGAGCCTTGATGCAGTCAATATTTTAACTGCCTGCGCGCTTTGCTATTTGGGCATGTTCGCATTGAACCTTTCTATGGAGCGCAATGCCAAATTAGTCCTGAACCGTGTGCTTCCTTTCAGACTGGCCAAGCTCAGCTATGGCTTGGGCTGGTGCAGTTTACTACTTGCATTATGTGCTGGCATTTTGGCATGGGGCTGGGCGGTCGGCATTACGGCATGCTTTGGCATTGCCACTGCGGCCGCAGGCTGCATCGTTTTTATTCAGTCTTACCGACCTCGGCTGAATTTACATTTTTCTGTAGTCCTGCTGTGTTTGGCGCTTGGGCTGCAATTTTTTCGAATATATGGGTAAGCGTTGTTCATGAGTGATCTAACTGAAAATTTAAACCACCAAAAAAAGCCTCTTGCCCCTAAATTTAAATATTTAACTGGATTGATTCTTATTCTGGCTTTGGGCGCAGGCTATGGGTATTGGGCAGCCGCATCTTCTAAGCCTACAGAGGAGTTTAGCCAATGGAGTAAGCCTGTTCCCGTGCGGGTCGTTGCGGTTGAGCGCCGTGATTTAAGCGTTGAATTAAAAGCCATTGGCACGGTTATTCCTGCGCATACGGTAAATGTTCAGAGTCAGGTTTCGGGCACGTTGCAACGTATTTATTTTCAGGAAGGCCATTTGGTTAGCAAAGGTCAATTGCTAGCGCAAATTGATCCTGCACCTTTTCAGGTGGAATTGGCTCAGGCGCAAGGCACGCAGCAGCAAAATTTGGCGCAGCTGCGCAATGCCGAAACTGAGCTGGCGCGCTATCAATTGCTATTTAAGCAGGACTCGATTGCGAAACAACAGGTGGAGCAACAGCAGGCTTTGGTGAATCAACTGAAAGGACAAATTCAGGCCAATCAGGCACAAGTGGATGCCGCGAAACTGCAACTGTCTTATACCAAAATTTATTCTCCCATTGCAGGGCGAGTTGGATTTAAGCAAAAAGATGCTGGTAATTTAATTCAGGCCAATGAAGAAGCTGGCTTAGTCACCGTGACACAGGTTCATCCAATTTATGTGCAGTTTGCGGTGGCGGAAAACTATTTAGACACCTTGCGCACAACAGCCGGCAAAGGGCAGAAAGCGCAAGTCAGTGCATGGGACAAAGCCGAGCAAAAGCAATTGGCTTTAGGACAGGTGCAGGCTTTGGATAATCAGATTGATCTCAATACGGGGACATTGAAATTAAAAGCGGTGTTTGATAACCGCGATGATGCGCTGTTTCCGAATCAGTTTGTCAATATCCGCTTGAATGCCCAAACCATTCGGGATGCGGTCAGTATTCCGAATGATGCTATTCAGCATGGTGCAAAAGGCACTTATGTCTATGTGATCAATACTCAAAATAAAGCTGAAATACGCATGCTGAAGTTGGGCGTGACTTCGCAGGGCCAAACCGAAATTTTAGCTGGGCTAAATGGAACAGAACGTGTGGTCTTAGAGGGGATAGATCGGCTATCGGATGGGCAGGAGGTACAAATTGTGCAGAACAGTCCGCAAGCGGTTGTTTCAATTCCACCGACTGCTGGATAAAGCATGAATATTTCACGTTTCTTTATTCTGCGCCCCGTCGCCACCGTGCTGCTGATGCTGGCGTTACTGTTCAGTGGGCTGCTGGTGTGGCGTCTTCTACCAGTTTCCGCCTTGCCACAGGTGGATTATCCGATTATTCAAATTTATACCTTTCAGCCGGGTGCTAATCCAGATACGGTGCAGCGCACGGTGACGGTGCCGTTAGAACGGGAAATGGGCAAAATTGCAGGCTTGAAGCAAATGTCTTCGAACAGTTCAGTCGGAGCATCGGTCATCACGCTGCAATTTGAATTAAGCGCAGAACTGGGTGTGGTGGAGCAGGAAGTACAGTCAGCACTCAGCACAGCCAGCAGCAAACTGCCTAGTGATTTACCTACACCACCAATTTATCGCAAAGTTAATCCAGCCGATGTTCCGGTTATTACGCTGGCGGTCAGCTCCAAAACTTTAGCGCTCACTACAGTCTATGACATGGTAGATACACGGGTTGCGCAAAAACTGTCACAGCTTTCAGGG
Source organism: Acinetobacter kyonggiensis (assembly GCF_900107285.1). Classification (GTDB taxonomy): domain Bacteria; phylum Pseudomonadota; class Gammaproteobacteria; order Pseudomonadales; family Moraxellaceae; genus Acinetobacter; species Acinetobacter kyonggiensis. The sequence continues at coordinate 58,323 of NZ_FNPK01000015.1, forward strand.
GTTGGTATGGTCAGCCTTGCTGGCGGGCAGCGTCCAGCCATACGGGTGCAGATGAATCCTGCTGCTTTGGCGGCTTATAAAATGAGCGCTGAGGATGTCCGTGCAGCAATTAATGCGGCCAATACCAATCAACCCAAGGGCAGTTTTGATGGGCCTTACCGCACCACCATGCTAGATGCCAACGACCAAATCCGCTCTATTACGGATTATGAAAATCTGATTTTACGCTGGAACAGCGGTGCGCCGATCCGCCTAAAAGATGTCGCGAAAGTGATTGAAGGCAGTGAAGACCGATACATGGCGGCATGGGCGGACAGCCAGTCTGCCATTCTGGTTAATGTGCAGCGCCAGCCGAATGCCAATGTTATTCAGGTGGCGGATCAAATTAAGCAGGTTTTGCCAGAACTACAGCGTAATCTGCCTGAAAATGTGCAAATTAGGGTACTGACAGACCGCACGGAAAGCATCCGCAGCGCCATTCAGGATGTACAGAAAGAGCTGGTATTTGCAGTTTGCCTTGTGGTGATGGTGACGTTCCTGTTTTTAAGAAACCTGTCTGCCACTATTATTCCGAGCATTGCGGTGCCACTGTCAATCATCGGCACCTTTGTGCTGATGCATTTTCTTGGCTTTTCGGTCAATAACCTGACGTTGATGGCTTTAACCATCGCGACAGGCTTCGTGGTGGATGATGCGATTGTGATGCTGGAAAATATTGCACGGCACCGCGAATCGGGGGAAAGTCTGCTACAGGCTGCGCTCAAAGGGTCAAGGGAAATTGGATTTACCTTAATTTCTTTAACTATTTCGCTGATTGCCGTGCTGATTCCTTTGTTGTTTATGGGCGATGTTGTTGGTCGGCTGTTCCATGAATTTGCTGTGACTTTAGCAGCGGCAATTGGCTTATCGCTTATTGTATCTTTAACTTTGACCCCGATGATGTGCGCTTATTTGCTTAAAGATGCAAAACATGCGCCACGCCGTAGCCGCTGGAGTTTGGATCGGATTATTCAGCGCTATGGCAAGGCGCTGCAATGGGTATTTCAGCATCAGGCACTAATGCTTGCGGTGATGCTTGGCACCGTAGTTTTGGCTGGTGCATTGTACTGGATCATTCCTAAAGGTTTTTTCCCCATACAGGACAGTGGAGTCATACAGGTGGTGACCGAAGCACCAGATGATATTTCCTTTACGGCGATGGGTGAACGGCAGCAGGCACTGGCCAGCCAGATTTTAAAAGACCCTGCGGTTGAGAGCTTATCTTCATTTATCGGCATTGATGCCAATAATCCAAAACTCAGCAATGGACGCATTCTGATTAACCTGAAAGCGCATGCCGAGCGCGACAGTGCAGATCAGGTCATAGCGCGCCTGAAACAGCAGTTCAGCCATGTGCAGGGAATTAAAGGCTGGATGCAGCCAGTGCAGGAGCTCAGCATTGAGGACAAAATCAGTCGGACTCAATACCAACTGAGTCTAACCGCAGCCAAAGTGGAAGATTTGCAGCAGTTTAGTCCTGTCTTTGTCGAAGCTCTACGGCAGCAGCCAGAGTTCTCGGACGTTGCTAGTGAAGACGGAGGTCAAGGTCTGCAAGCATTTATTGATGTCAACCGCGATGCGGCTGCGCGTTTAGGCTTGAGTATTGAAGATATCAGCCGAGCCTTACAGAATTTGTTTGCGCAGCGCCAAATTGCTACTTTATATACGCAGGCGAATCAGTACCGCATTGTGCTGGAACTTGACCCCAGCTTGACGCAAGGCATTGATGCGCTGAATCAAACCTATATTCAAAATGCCAGCGGTGAGCCAGTGCTGCTCAGTTCCGTGGCTGTGGTTGTGCAAAAGCGCACTCCAGTTCTTTTGCAGCAGCAGGCGCAGTTCCCCGCCCATAGTGTGTCTTTCAATTTAGCATCGGGAGTTTCCCTTGGTGAAGGCATTCAAGCCATTCACCGTGTTGAAGATTCTCTGAATCTGCCAGCAGAGGTCAACGTGCAGTTACAGGGCGCAGCAGCGGCCTTTGAAAACTCATTGCAGCATACCTTTTGGCTGGTGTTGGCAGCCATTGTGACCATGTATCTGGTGTTGGGCATGCTGTATGAAAGCTTTATTCATCCAATTACCATTCTTTCGACCTTGCCTTCAGCGGCCATTGGTGCGCTGCTGGCGCTGTTTATAGTTGGCCGTCCACTGGATATGATTGCTTTAATTGGCATCATTCTGCTGATTGGTTTGGTCAAAAAAAATGGCATTATGATGGTGGATTTTGCCTTAGCAGCACAGCGTAATGACGGTCTCTCAGCGCAGCAGGCGATTTATCAAGCTGCCTTAATGCGCTTCAGGCCAATTTTGATGACCACGCTGGCAGCTCTCGTTGGAGCCATTCCTCTGATGCTGGCTTCAGGTTCTGGTGCTGAACTGCGCCAGCCTTTGGGCATTGTGATGGTGGGCGGCTTGATTTTAAGCCAGTTGCTGACATTATTCACCACACCCGTAGTTTATCTGTTCTTTGACCGCTTGCAACAAGCCCAGTCGGCAGTGCCAGCCATGAATGAAACGGGAGATGCGCCTTGAGCCTACTTTCCACTTTTATTCACCGTCCAGTGGCCAGTGTTTTACTGGTAATCGCGATTGTGCTGCTGGGTATATTGGCCTATTTTCGCTTGCCAGTCGCGGCCTTGCCGCAGGCAGATATTCCAACTATTGTGGTTCGGGCCAGCTTGCCAGGGGCCAGCCCTGAAAGTATATCGGCTACGGTTGCCGCACCACTGGAACGTGCCATGATGGGCGTTTCTGGGGTAAAAAGCATTAATTCATCTAGCAACCAAAATGCCACACAGGTGGTTTTACATTTCGACCTAGATACTGATATCAACGAAGCAGCGCGAGAGGTGCAAGCAGCCATTAATGCCGCCATGTCGCAGCTTCCTTCTGGCATGCCCAGTCCACCTGAATATTTTAAGATCAATCCGAGCCAAAGCCCGATTTTTTATTTGGCATTCAGTTCAAAGCATCTATCGGCTGGCAAGCTGTATGAAATTGCCAGCAATCAGTTACAGCCAAATTTGGCACAAATTAGCGGTGTTGGTGATGTCAGCATTGATGGGGCATCCATGCCAGCGGTGCGGATTACTTTAAATCCGAATGCGCTGATTTCGCAAGGCATATCACTGGAGCAAGTGCGTGAAGCAATTGTCAAAAGCAATGTGCAGCAGGCTTTGGGTGTGGTGGAAACTAAGCAGCTGCGCTGGCAGGTGGCGCTCTCGGCCAATTTGAAAAATGCTGCGGATTTTGCCAATTTGGTTATTCATCAGCATGGTCAGACCGCCGTTCGCCTTAAAGATGTAGCCGAAGTTCAGGATGCGGTAGAGAACCGTTATGTCAGTGGTTTTCATAATGGTGAACCTGCGGTGATTCTTAAAATCAGCCGGCAGCCGAATGCCAATACCGTGGCTGTAATTGAAAAAATTAAACAGAAACTGCCGCAGCTACGTTCGCAGATTCCCGCCGATGCGCAGCTCAGCATTGTGATGGATGGTTCGGAAATGATCCGCGCTGGATTAAATGAAGCGCGTGATACTTTACTGTTTTCGATGCTACTGGTGATTATTGTGGTGGCGTTGATGCTGGGGCGTCTGCAAAGTGCTTTGGTTCCAAGCATTACGATGCTGGTTACCCTGATTGGCGCGTGCAGTTTGATTTATTTGGCGGGTTTTTCGCTGAATAATCTCTCCATTATGGCGGTAATTGTGGCGATTGGCTTGGTGGTGGATGATGCGATTGTGGTGCTGGAAAATATTGAGCGTCACATTGAACAGGGAGAGCCGCCTGTGCAAGCTGCCCTTAAGGGCATTCAGGAAGTCGGCATGACCTTAATTGCCATGAATCTGGCCTTGGCGGTGATTTTTATCTCCGTGCTGTTTATGGGCGGTGTGATCGAGCGGCTATTTAGGGAGTTTTCTTTAACGCTGGTATTTATCGTGCTTTTATCGGTTTTCATCTCGCTGGCACTGACACCAAGTTTGTCGGCACGCTGCCTGAAACCGCTTGAAAGCGCTAAACATAATGCTTTATACCGAATCAGCCAAGGCTGTATGCAGAAACTCAGCCAAGGCTATTTGCATTCCTTAAAATGGATGATCGGGCATAGCTATGTGGTAATTTTACTGTGGGGCAGTGCCATTGCAGCTTCGGTCTATCTATATCAGGCACTGCCGAAACGGGTACTGCCCGAACAGGACACTGGGCGCGTTGAAGCGTTTATCCGCGGTGATGACGGATTTTCTTTCCAGATTATGCAGCCGAAAATTGCGGCGTTTAGCCAAAGCCTGTTAAGCGATCCAGCAGTCAAAGATGTGATCGGCACATCGGGCGGTGCAGGCGGAACAACCAATTCCTTTTTAATGGTGAACCTCAAGCCTAAGGCCGAGCGTGAGGGTAAAGCTTCACATGAAATTGTCGAGCGGATGAAGCAAAATGCGCCGTGGCAGGCTGGCGCAGTTTTTTCAGCATGGGTTGAACAGGAGCTTGAACTGGATGATCCATTTTCCAGTAGCAGCGGTCAAGATCATATGCTACTGCTCCAGTCAGATAATATTGCACTATTACGTGAATGGGCGCCAAAAGTTACCCAAGCGATGCAGAAGCTGCCGCAGTTGGAAGAAGTGGAAACTACGGGCGATGAAGGCGCACAGCATGTCACGCTGGATATTGACCGTGAAGCAGCGCAGCGTTTGGGCGTGAATATTGAAAGCATTTCCAGCGTGTTGAACAACTCATTTTCGCAGCGCCAGATTTCTACGATTTATGATCAAAGCAATCAATTTCATGTGGTGATGGAAGTTGATCAGCAGTTTACCCAGCAGCCAGAATCACTGACCAATGTGAAAATTCCAAATCAGCAAGGCGAATATGTGCCGCTCAGCAACTTCGCTACATGGTCTTATGGCATTAGTAATGATCGGGTTTACCGACGTAATCAGTATGCTGCCATGGGCATTGGCTATGTGGTGAAGCAAGGCTACAGTGCTGAACAGGCGGATGCAGCCATTCGCAGCCTTTTGCCAGAAATTATGCTGCCGAATGAGATTTTCATGACCGCAGACAAAGATGTAGAGGCAGAAAGCTTACAGGCAGGATTAAGTACACCATTACTAATTTTAGCAGTGATTGGTCTGATTTATATTCTACTGGGGGTGACGTATGAAAGCGTAATGCATCCCTTAACGATTTTATCCACGATTCCAGCGGTCGCCTTAGGTGCATTGCTGACGCTGTGGTTGTTTAATTTTCAATTCACCTTAATTGCACTGCTGGGTATGTTTCTGCTGATTGGCATTGTGGTGAAAAATGCCATTCTGCTGATTGATTTTACTTTGCAGGAACGCCGTGCAGGAAAATCTGCCCGTGACGCAGTCCTGTCGGCAGCGGCATTGCGCTTCCGCCCGATTTTAATGACCAATACAGCGGCTTTGCTGGGCGCTATTCCTTTGGCATTCAGCTGGGGTGAAGGTGCGGAACTGCGCCAGCCTTTAGGCGTGGTCATTGCTGGCGGCTTAGCGCTGGGGCAACTGCTGACGCTGTATACCACACCCATTATGTATTTGCTGTTGGAAAAAACAGCGCAGCAATTTCAACGATTAAATATAAAAAATGCCTTGAGCTTAGGAAAATAGGAACAATGTGGATGCAGAGTTTGCGCTATAAAAATGCAGTTTGCCTCAGTGGCTTAATGATATTGACAGCATGCGCTTCGACCGCTGTGTTGCGGCCACCAGAATATCAGGTGCCTAAGGTTCAGATAGATGAACAGTATAAATATGCCAGCCTAAACTGGACAGCAACCGACGCGCTACAGCCAATTGAGGCAGATTGGTGGCAGATTTATCATGACCCGATGCTCAGCCAACTGATACAGCAGTTGAATCAGGAAAATTTAAGCCTGCGACAGGCGGAAGCTCGTTTCCGTTATGCCAATGCATTGCTGGAACAACAGCGGGCTGTCCGCCAGCCGAGTTTGGCGCTGAAGGCCTCTGCAAACCGCAGTGGCGGAAAAAATGCAGCTTCAAGTGGTCAATTCAGCAGCGAAATTCAGGCCAGCTGGATACCAGATGTATGGGGGCGAGTTGCAAAGGCTATAGAAGGACAGCAAGCCAATCTTGAAGCTTCTGGCGCAGAATTGCAGGCGGTCAAATTAAGCCAGCAGCTGCTGGCCACAGAAGCCTATTGGAATATTCGTGTATTGGATGCGCAAATCAATATTCTTCAGCAAACACAGCAAAGTTATGTCCGTTCAGTACAGATTTTAAAGAATCAATATGCTGCTGGCATGATTGCGCGTGCAGATGTGATACAGGCCGAAACCCAGCTCAAACAGGTGCAGATACAGCAGCTTGAAAAGCAAAGAGAACGTAATTTACAAGAAAATATTTTGGCTATTTTACAAGGTCTGGGCATTGCTCAATTTCAACTGCTGCCACAAAAAATAGTATTTCAAGTACCGAAGTTGCCGACACAACTGCCTAGTCGTTTATTAATACAGCGACCTGATGTCATACGTGCTGAACGTGATTTAGCTGCGACCCATGCGCAGCTGGGATTGGCGCAAACTGCATGGCTACCAGACGTTAGTATTGGTTTGAACAGCGCTGTGAACAGCCAGATTTTCAGTCAGTTGTTCCAGTCTCCGCAGTATTTATGGTCGGCTGGGCTAAAAGCCGCTGCTGTGCTATGGGATGGTGGTAAAAGAAAAGCCGACATCGCTGCCGCGCAAGCAAATCATGATGAAAAATCTCTAGCCTATAAACAGGCTGTGCTGACAGGCTTGAAAGAAGTGGAAGATGCACTGATGCAGTCTGCCAGTTTCAGGCAGCAGCAGGCAGAGCAAGCTAAATTATCTGCGCTGGCTGTGGAAAATGAGCGAGTCGTTACACGGCGCTATAATGCAGGTTTGGTGAGCTATCTGGAAGTGGTGAGTGCTCAAAATTTAAGACTGCAAGCAGAACAGGCTGCTTTAGAACTCAAGCAGTTGCAGCTTAAAAATACAGCACAATTGATTGCAGCATTGGGTGGAAATTACGCTTTGTCTTAATGCTATTTTAAATAAATAGAGTCCGTTGCTATTTCAGCCATACATTAAATTTTAGTTAATCTTAGGGCACAAATAATGTCTGTTAGTTAAAGAATTTAGACATAAATTCTTTAACTTTTATTCTTCATGAAAAAATTTGTGATTTATGCAGGTTATCTAATGGCTAAATTCTACGAAATATAACTTACACATTAAAAGTACAGTATTGATGCGTAAATAGAATCTTTTATAGGCAATGCATGCATCAAAAAGAGCGCCTGGGCGCTCTTGATTTAACAAAATTTAACTATTGAACCTCAGCCAAGAGTGCTTGCGCTGCCATTTTACCCAAAGTATTTGATGCCAAAGGACTGTCTCCGGTAATTAACTTACGGTCTTGAATACACTGCCCAGACATTTCTTTATTAACCACTTGGACACCCAACTTTTCTAAGCGATCTGCCAGTAACCAAGGTAATTCGCCCGGCATATAACCAATGTCCAAATTGGCTCCTTGATCCAGTGCATCGGGGAAAACACACATTTTATAACCTTTGAAAATATAGTTTTCGGGTGCTTCATTCAATGCAGCAGCCAATAAACCTGCTGGCCCATGACACAAGGAAATGACAAATTTATCTTTGGCTACTGCCCATTTTAGTAAGGTTTTTAAGTCTTCACTTTCTGGTAGACCAATTAAAGCCCCATGTCCACCAGGAATAAGAACAGCCAAATAAGGAGAGTTGTCACCTAAACTGCTTTTCAATACATCTGCTAATTTTAAAGGTTTTTTAAACTGAGTTAAGTATTTTTGGAATGTTGCAGGCACGACAGTATCTTCATGTGGCATTGCCCACATTTCAAGTTTAACGGGATTGCCCGATAAAGTGGCAATGTCAATATCAAAGCCCGCACGGTCTAAATGGTACATCGGCAGTAAAGTTTCCACTGGATGATTGCCTGTAGAAAAAAACTTACCATTTTTCATCAATAAATAGCGTTCATCGCTTGCGATCATCAGAATTTTTTTATGCCCAATATAAGGCGTTGGATAGTCTGTTCCATCAAAATCAGTTTTACTGGCGGTGTATTGGGAAAGTGAATAAGGTGAAGGGAAAAAGGCATTATCTTCAGCTAAGTCAGGAGTTGGATTACGGTCTTGGCTGGTCTGTGCCATGCTGATTCTCCTTTGTTATTGTTTTATCATTTTCAATCTTGCTGCTAGAGTTTTGTACCACAGCTTATCTATTTAGCATAACAAAGTTTAAAACAGGCTCTGTTTTAATATGTAAATGTATTCTTTAACTCACGACAGAATAAACATTTGGCAATAAAAAACCCGACATCCTGTCGAGGTTTTATAGCGAAAAATTTAGGCTTCAAATAGAAATTACATTAAAAGTTTAATCGTTAAACCCACTAAAGCAGAACCGATGATGACCCTGAGCACACTTTGATTAAACTTAAACAGTGCGGCTACAGCTAAAATAGCAATAATGGCAGAAATATAATCGAAATTCCCCTCAAAACCCTGTGGCCAAAGTACGTGGTAACATAAAAATAGTGCCAAATTTAAAATGACTCCCACCACGGCAGCAGTAATGGCGGTTAAAGGGGCGGTGAATTTAATTTGATTATGCGTAGATTCTATAATAGGTGCGCCTGCTAAAATGAAGAAAAACGAGAAAATAAAAGTGAACCACGTGACGATGATTGCACCTAATGCACCTGCAATAAATTGATGTTCAGCTCCAAGCAGTGAATGGTTATAAGCTGCTAAGAACCCGACAAAAGCCACCACCATGATCAAGGGGCCAGGAGTACTTTCACCTAAAGCTAGGCCATCAATCATTTGAGTAGGTGTTAACCAATGATAAAAACCAACCGCACCCTGATAAACATAAGGTAAAACAGCATAAGCACCACCGAATGTCAGCAGTGCAGCTTTAGTAAAAAACCACGCCAGTTGAGTATAAGAATGACTCCATCCTAAAACTGCTGTTAAAGAAGCGAGTGGAATTGCCCATAAAAGTGCTGAAATTACCGCTATTTTGATTAGATGAGACCATTTAAAAATAGCATGTTCAGGTGTAGGGGTATCATCATCAATAATGGCGCGGCCATAAGATTTTTGACTGGACTGATGTGCATTGAGCATGAATAAATCAGGATACTTTTTACCGACCAGATAACCCGATATTGCTGCACATAAAACAATTAAAGGAAAAGGGATATTCAAAATAAATATTGCCAGAAAAGCCACAACCGCAATCGCCCATAAGAATTTGTTCTTTAATGATCGACTGCCAATACGATAAGTGGCGTGAAATACAATGGCGGCAACCGCGGGCTTAATGCCATAAAACAGACCTGCAATGATGGGAACATTGCCATATTTCACATAGATCCAAGACAGTCCAATCAAGATAAAAAGCGAAGGTAGAACAAAGAAAACCCCTGCAATGATGCCACCTTTGGTTTTATGCATTAACCAGCCAATATAAGTGGCAAGTTGTTGAGCTTCGGGGCCGGGTAAGAGCATGCAATAATTCAATGCATGCATAAAACGCTGTTCTGAAATCCATTTTTTTTCTTCAACCAACTCTTGGTGCATAACCGCGATTTGCCCAGCAGGGCCGCCAAAGCTAATAAATCCAAGTTTTAACCAAAACTTGAAGGCTTGCCAAAAGCTGATAGATTCAATTTCTGTTTGATCTGCTAAAGATGGCTTATTATTCATGTTAGATTCCTTTGAAAGTCTGCATATAAGCCATCAAAAATATGGTTTGAAAGATAAAGTAATTGGTCATCATTTGTGATTGTGCTTCTAAGCCCTTGTAAAATCTTTTCAATGCCTAGGGCTTCGGCAGGCTCATTTCCTCCAACATCTAAAAAATGCACAATTTCAGCGATTTTATTTAACGCAGGATTTTGTAATTCAAAGCTATGTATTAAAACTTCAAAGCTGACTAGATTATTCACATGGGTAAATTGGGCATGATCAAAATCAAAACCTAAGGCATCCTTGGGACAATCATTGGGGTGCTCTAACCAAATAAACTTTGCCTGAGGGTCTACAAATTTTTGAATGATCCATGCAGATGCCAAGCGGTCAACCCAAGGACGCTTTCTGGTTGCCCAGATTTTATTTTGAAAATCTTGCTTGAATAGGACGTCTAATGGCTGCTCAAAATTATTGGGTTCATCGTATTCACCTAACCGAGCAATGGCATGTTCTAATCGAGTGAGTTCATTTAATGTTTTGCTTTGATGCGTATTGGGGAAAAAATCAATTTCTATCAGTGAATTGAGGTTTTTTCTTAATTTTCGAATCTGTTTCAGATGTTCTTTTTTCTTGTTTTCCTCAAGATTATTTTGTATTTGTAAAATCTCGGTTCTCAGTTCTTCATATTCTTCAGTCCTGTCAAAAAGTTGGGCAAGGTCTAAATTTTCAGGCGCTTCGGTCTGAAAGATATAGGCATGACCATGTTCATTGAGATGATCATGAACAACGGATTGGAATTTTTCAGAATGTATTGCTGGTAATAGGTAGACACCATCTCTTAAAGTTGCTGCACCATTTGACTTTAATGAACGCCAAATTCGCATTCTTGCGGTTGTGCTTTGACTGGGAAGTGATGAGATAAGTAATACTAATTTCATGTTATAAACTCAACATATTTTGTTTAATTTATAACAATTTTACAGGATTGAAAAATGGTTTTTCTTGAATAAGAATATGTGCAAAAGCCATAAAAAATTTATCTAGATAAGGCTTTGTTTGAATTGCATACAATTCATATAGTACAGCTAGTATGAAATGAATATCTAAGCGATAACAGGAAATGTCTTTTTGATCAAATAATCAAGCACAGAATCTAAATTACTGATTTTAGTTACGGGGTTTAATGATTGCTTTCTGGTTAAGCATACTTTTTTAGAGCAGGATTTTTTGTCTTTTTAATCTTTCATGCTGCTATTGGAGATGAAGCAAAACATGGAGTCTTATTAAAGCAAATCTTTTAGCTATTTTTGTTGAACTGTTTCATTAATTCGTGTTGTCACTCAAGCATTTTGGTCATGATCGTACTTTTTAAAACGTATGTATATGTGTATAGATGAAATAATATTTAGCGCTAGGGCAACATTATTTCCATTAAAATTCTTTGAATGTGCACTTATATGGAACAGACTTACATAAAAAATCTATTAATTTCTGATAAAGCATTGTTTTTTATGTCTAAGAAATTTTAACACCACTCTAATGATAAAATTATAGGCTTATCAATTTTATGATTCGCATATCATGCAGAATAAAGTGAGTAAGCCGGCAGTACCAGCATTGACACTGGCTGCACTAGGAGTGGTATTCGGTGACATCGGAACGAGTCCTTTATATGCATTAAAAGAGAGCTTTCATGCAACGCGTGGATTACCTATTAATGAAATTAATGTTTTAGGCATTCTGTCTTTGATTTTTTGGACTATCACGTTAATTGTTTCAATTAAATATGTATTGGTCATCATGAGAGCTGACAACAATGGTGAAGGGGGAATTATGGCTTTATTGGCGTTAAATCTTCGCCAAAAAGGTCTCTCTTCTCGAAAGAAATTTATAATAATTATCTTAGGTTTTGTGGGAGCTTCTTTATTTTTTGGGGACGGAATTATTACCCCTGCAATTTCTGTACTTTCAGCAGTAGAAGGTCTTTCCATTGCAACACCAGCTTTTGATCGCTTCATTATTCCAATCAGTATTGGAATTTTAGTCGCACTTTTTGCTGTTCAAAGACATGGTTCTGCAGTCATGGGGAAATTTTTTGGTCCTATAACTTTAATATGGTTTCTCTCCATTGGGGCTATAGGTATTAGCAGTATTATTCAAAGTCCGTTTGTGCTCGCATTACTTAGTCCACATTGGGCCTTTTTGTTTGTAGTGAATAATCCTTTTATTTCATTTTTTGTGATGGGAGCAGTCGTTCTAACGGTTACAGGTGGAGAAGCGTTGTATGCTGATATGGGACATTTTGGAATTTTGCCTATTCGATTAGGCTGGTTTTTAATCGTTTTGCCCTGTTTAATCCTGAATTATGCTGGTCAAGGCGCATTATTGTTACGAGACCCAAGCGCAATCGCCAACCCATTTTACTTACTTTTACCCTCAGCTTTTCTCTATCCGATGATTATTCTTGCAACAGCAGCCGCAGTAATCGCGTCTCAAGCTTTAATCAGCGGTGTATTTTCTATGGCAAAACAAGCCATTCAATTGGGATATTTACCTCGCCTAACAATTTTGCATACCTCTGATTCAGAAATTGGGCAGATTTATATACCTTTACTGAATTGGCTTTTATTTATTTCTATTACAATCTTAGTCTTAATATTTGAGAATAGTAGCAGTCTAGCAGGCGCATACGGCTTAGCAGTGACAGTCACTATGTTCTGTGACACGTTATTAGTTGCTTTTCTTGCTTACAGTTATTGGAAATGGCAAACATGGAAAGTATTACTTTTCATTATTCCTTTTGTCTTTATCGACCTTATTTTACTGAGTTCTAATCTGCTCAAGGTCTTTATTGGTGGTTGGGTGCCTGTATTTATTGCGATTATCGTTTTTACTTTAATGATGACTTGGAAAAAAGGCAAAGAAATTCTTCAAGCAAAATTGCAGAAGGATACGCTTGCTTTGAATACTTTTATTCAATATATGGGTGCTACAACTCAAAATATTAGCGGAAATGCAGTCTTTTTAACGGGAACACCACAAGTCGTACCTCATGCTCTTTTACATAATTTAAAACACAATAAGGTTCTTCATGAACGTAACTTATTGGTAACCATAAATATTATGGAAATTCCTTATGTCGATTCGGAAAATAGGATTGAGACAGAAGTACTGGATAAAGGCTTTTATAGAATACGTTTAAATTATGGTTTTAAAGAAGAACCTGATGTACCTAAAGCACTAGAGAAAGCCTTCGATACATTAGGAATTGAATATAATTTAATGGATATAAGTTTCTTTGTGTCTAGAGAAAGGCTGATTCCAAGCATGTCAAATAAGATGTCCAATTGGCGTGAGAAGCTATTTGTGACTATGCAAAAAAATACCAGCCCTGTGAGTGATTTTTATAAAATTCCTTCGAACAGAGTCGTCGAATTAGGCAGCCAGATTGAAATTTAAAAAAATTAATCTTAAAAAAACACCTTCTATGAAGGTGTTTTTTTATTCCACATAAAACTTTTTATTCTAGGGACATACGATATTCAATTACACCTGGTTTTTCAGCAACCCAGTCATACAGTTTTTGGGCAGTATGGTTGATTTCCTGCGTATGCCAATATAAACGTGTACATTGCTGAGCAATGGCTTGCTTCCCAGCATTTTGAGGGATCTTCATGAGATTCTTTATCTGTACATATTGCAGCAGTAGCGTAGTTTTCATGAAAATTTAGATGAAAAGAAAGCTTTGAAATTTTGCTCAAAGGTACTCAATATTTTTAAGTGCTGAATTTAACCTGTAATGAATATTGCTCATATCTAAGCAACTCATTATAAATTTAAAGAAGCACGTTGAAAAATTTAAACTATTGACTGAATGATTAATGTGCACAAAAAGCTTGATTGAAAGATTCAAACAACAACGGAGTTTTTAACCACAAAAAGATTGCAAAAATTTGCAGCATAATGATGACGAAGATGATACCTGTTTGGAGAGAAAATATGGATTTAGTCATGAACAATCGCCTCTTCATTAACAAAAAAATGCACCAAAACGCCAACAACACTTAGAGCAATCGACACCATCCAAATCATATTGTAGTTACCACTCATATCATGGTTTATGCCACCGAGCCAGCCACCAAAAAATGAGCCAACTTGGTGGGTAAAAAACACAATACCCGTCAGCATGCTTAAGTATCTTACCCCGAACATATTTGCAACAATGCCATTGGTCAACGGAACCGTAGAAAGCCACAATAGCCCCATAATGATGCCAAAGCTATATACCGTCCATAGACTTAACGGTAATAGTAGGAAGGTGCTAATGGTAATTCCACGAAGTCCATACAAGCCCATGAGTAATTTGGTTTTTGAGTATTTTCCACCGAGCCAGCCCGCTCCAAATGTACCAATGATATTAAAAAGCCCAACCAAAGCTAAGAAAATAGTGCCTGTCGTTGCAGTATAGCCATGATCGATTAAATAACCAGGTAAGTGAATTCCAATAAAGACAACTTGGAAACCACAAACTAAAAAGCCAAGAGATAAAAACCAAAAAGGTTTATGGTTTTTTGCAATCACTAAAATTTGTTTAAAATTTAAGGTCGGTTTATCCGAATGATTGCCCGATTTTGGACTGACATAAATAGGGGCCTTCAGCATCCAAGCTAGCGGAATAATAAAAGCAGCAAGAATAGCACTGACGATTAATGCAGCAGACCAACCAATGCTTTGTAATAAGAGTAGGGTGGACGGCAACATAATGAATTGCCCAAAAGAGCCTGCTGCACTGGCTATGCCCATCGCGAAACTACGTTTTTCAGGTGGGGCTGCTCGACCAACCGCAGATAATAATATGGTGAAAGAGGTCGCAGATAATGCCAGTCCTAAAATCAAACCCACACTGACGTTAAGTAAAGTACTACTTGAACTCACAGCCATGAGCAATAAGCCCAGTGTATAGAGCACGCCACCGACTATAACCACAATTTTACTGCCATATTTATCAGCAAGGATTCCAGTAAAGGGTTGTGCAATTCCCCAAACTAGGTTCTGCATGGCAATTGCTAGACTAAATACATTGTGACCCCAGCCAAATTCGTCGCTCATTGGAACCAAATATAAGCCAAAACCGTGGCGGATACCCAACGAGAGCCCGAGAATTAAAGCACTACCAATCAACATATAAATTAAAGACTTGGAAAATTTATTGTGGTGTTCAACGGTTTCCATATGTTTATCCTATTAAAAATTAGAATAGCACCGTGAGGATCAACGGAGAGGTGCTGTTATCAACCATTGCAGTATCAAGTTATTCATTCATTAGGAATTTAATTGCTAATTTATAGGAATAATCATTTCTACTATCAAAATAGATTATAGTTATAATCTATAATTTTTGAAATAGATTTCATAAACAATCTATAATGAGTAAGTATTTTTATTTTCTAATAAGGTGTTCTTTACTTTATGCACATGACATCTTTTACAGGGAGCTAGATCTATGCCTCGTGCCTCAAAACAGTTAGCTATCGAGAACAAAAAGAATATAGAAGCAATTACTTCACAGCTGATTCGGGATCAAGGCTTTGCTATTAGTGTTGCAGACCTGATGAATGCAGCAGGTTTAACTCATGGTGGTTTTTATAAGCATTTTCAAAATAAAGATGAATTGATTGATATTGCCTGTCAGCACATTTTTGCTGAATCACTTGCCAAATGGGAGAAGATCATTGCTGAATCCAACAATAATGACATGGCATTGAATAAAATTATTCAAAGTTATCTGGCTGAAAAAAATATAGAAAATCCTGCTGAAAGTTGTCCTTTGTCAAGCCTGACCATTGATGTGGCCAGAGAACAACAAGATAAACCTGTTAAAAAATCTTTTGAGGAAGGCATTCATTCGTTACTGAGCATCCTGAGTCAATTAGGCGGGCAGGGCGAAGAACAGGAAATTACTCAGCAGGCTATTGTACAACTGAGCTTGCTTTCAGGTTCTTTAATCTTGGCACGTGCGGTTAATCATGAATTTGCTTTAACTATTCTTCATTCAGTTAAAAGCTTTATGCTCAAACAAGAAAATGAATTGAATGGTTGAAAATTAAAATAGGTCACGGACTTCAGAAAATGATTCTGAACCTCACTATCATTGAGATAACCATATCGGGATAATTTTTTAAATTTTAGATATGTTGTAGAAACGCTTGTTCAATCTGAGAAAATTGTGAATACTCGTGCCCACAAAATTCAGGCTGTAAGATTATCTTTTGGGGTTAGGCAACTATTGTGAAAACGTATCCATTTTCTCGTTTACAAAAAGCATTACTGGCAGTTGGTTCATTTTCTTGTCTTGAGCTAAGTCCAGTATTGGCACATGCTGAAGTCGAAAATAATACACAACGACTCGCAACGATCACAGTAAAAGCTCAAGCAGCAGAAACTGCTTATTATCAACCAAAAGTGAATTTATCAGGGTTTACTCAACAAAACCTTGCAGAAATTCCAGCATCCATCAGCACAGTCACAGCCGAACTTATGGCAGATCAACATGCGAAAACACTCGCCGATGTGGTTAAAAATGATGCCGCCGTCGGTGATGGCTATGCGCCAATTGGTTACTATTCAAACTTTGTCATGCGCGGCTTTGCTTTAAATTTGGGATCAAGTTATTTGCTGAATGGCAACTTACTTCGTGGTGAGCAAAATGTGGCGCTTGAAAACAAAGAACAAGTCGAGATTTTAAAAGGCATTAGTGCCATTCAAAGTGGCATGTCGACGCCAGGCGGTGTGGTCAATTATGTCAGCAAACGTCCCAAAGATATTCGCTCTATAAGTGTTGAAGCCGACAGTCATGGTGGCAATCGTGTAGCAACTGACCTTGGTGGCTGGTTAGGGGACGATCAGCAGCTTGGCTATCGCGTGAATTTGGCGCATGAAGAAATCCATCCTTATGTTGAGCATGCTGATGGAAAACGTTCGTTCGGTTCTTTGGCTTTGGACTGGAAAATTTCGGATCGTTCAAAATTAGAATTTGATCTTGAATCACAGCGCCAACAACAGCGCTCAGTACCTGGTTATCAGTTGCTTGGTGGTAAAACTGTACCCACTGGTGTTGAATGGGATCGTTTGCTGGGGTATCAAAACTGGAGCAACCCTGTAACCAATGAAAGCCTAAATGCCAGCCTAAAATATAGCTATCAAATCAATAATAACTGGACTACGAACCTGTCAGCTTCACAAAGCCGTGTAGTTGTGGATGACTATTCATCCTTTGCATATACCTTCGACCAAAATGGTAACTATGACATTTATGATTTCCGTAGCCCTGATGATAGCTATCTGACTAATCAATTTAAAACAGGCTTAAATGGTAAATTCAACACTGGAACATGGCAACATAACCTTAGCTTAGAACTGTCACATGCTTACAAACGTCATGCACAGTATGATGCAATTAATGAATGGGTGGGTACAGGAAATATTGATCATGATCCGATCACCTACACACCTACGAACAAAGCTCTAGGTAATCATTACAAATCATTAGATAGTCAGCAAACAGCGCTAAACTTGCTCGACCAGATTGATTTTAATGATACTTGGTCAGTTTTGCTGGGTGGGAAGCTTTTGCATTTAAATGAAAGTGCCTATGCTGCGGATGGTAACAGTATTCGTGACACCGACTTCAATCGCTTCCTGCCACAGCTGGCTTTGATGTATCAGCCTTGGCAGAACACTCATCTGTATGCTTCTTATGCCAAAGGTTTAAGTGATGGCAGTCAAGCGCCGTGGTCTGCCTATGGTAATCCTGACAAAGGCATCGTAGGAAATGCCTTTGCAACATTAGCACCAAGACATTCAACCCAGTATGAGTTGGGTCTTAAACAACAGTGGCAAGGGCTGCTCTTTACTGCCGCTTTGTTTGACTTAACACAAGACCACCAATATACCAACTTAGATAATTACTATGTCACCGATGGCGAACAACACAACTTAGGTTTGGAGTTGGGATTGCAAGGTCGCGTTGCTGAAAATCTGGATATGACATCTACTTTGGCACTGACTCGTTCACGTTTGGAAGGTGTACAAGTAGATGAGTATAAAGGGCATCAAACTCAAAATGTGCCGACTGTCCGCTTTGCTAGCCATCTGTCTTATCAAATGCCTCAAGTCGAGGGCTTACGTTTACTGGCAGGCATGCAATATAGCAGTAGCAAATATGCCAATAAATCAGGCACAGTGAAAGTATCGGATTATACTGTGTTCGATGTAGGTGCAGCTTATAACTTTCATGCGTATGGTTATGACAATATGCTTCGCTTTAACATTGACAACCTGTTCAATAAAAAATACTGGCGAGATGCAGGTAGCTTCTTTGGAGATGACTATTTATTCCTTGGTGCATCACGTACAGCACAGCTGTCATGGACTGTGAACTTCTAATTTAATGCTGTAGTTGTGCTCCACAAGACTGTCTGAGTATTTAGCTCAGGCAGTTTTTATTTTACAGATACGTAAAGCCATAACAATTAAATTAAAGTAATAAAAATCAACATTTTATTTAATAAGAAATTTCCTAAGTTTTTTGTCAAAAATTGAAATATAGATGACAAAATTATTGTCTTTTTTATTTTAAAAAATAAAAAGTGACTCATTTATAAATAGCTTAAGTTTGCATCATTAAGGAAAGTTTTTTATGGATAAGTTAATTTATTCATAGGTAGTTAAAAAAATTTAAAGAACGATAAATTATATAAATATTTATATTGGCATAATATTTGCTAAATATTCAATACTTTAAATATATCTGGATTTTAAACAATGTTAAAATTTAAGCTTCTCTCATTGGCTATAATGACGGCAACATCAGTTAACTTAACTCATGCTGAAGATTTTAAGGTTTTAAAACAAATTTCTGAGACTCCTACGCTTATCAAAAATGGTACATATAAAAATAATTATTATGTTCCTTCAACTCTTAATACAATTACATGGGGTTATTTGCCAAATAAAAACTCTAAACCAGTTTTAAACGTTGCTTCAGGAAGTGTTGTGACTTTTGATACTGTTTCACATGAAGGTTTACTTGAGGATCAAGGACGCGATGCAGAAAAATTTTTCAAATCTAAAGGAGTTAAATCTGAATTTATTTTAGATGAGGCAAAAACAATTACTCAATCTAAATTAAACCATGACTTTCATAAAGATGGCCCTCATATTGTTACAGGACCTATTGCTATTGATGGTGCTGAACCTGGCGATATTTTAAAAGTGGAAGTTATAAAAGTAGAACCTCGTGTGCCTTATGGGGTTATCTCAAACCGTCACGGTAAGGGTGCTTTAGTTGGAGAGTTTCCTAAAAAACAAGTTTTAGAAAATGCTTCTGCGGCACATCCTGAACGATTTGGTAATGTATCTATTTTTACACCAATTGAAAAAAACACGAATGGTGAGTACGAAGGTGTTCTTAAAACAGAGTCAGGGAAATCTATTCGTTTTCCGCTTTATCCCTTTATGGGCATCATGGGGGTAGCTGCAAACACTTCTGAGCCTGTACATTCAGTTCCGCCTGCAATGTATGGTGGAAATATTGATATTAATGAATTAGGAGCGGGTTCAACAGCTTATTACCCTGTACAAGTACCTGGAGCTCTTTTTTATACAGGCGATAGTCATTTCGCACAAGGTGATGGCGAAGTCGCTTTAACAGCACTAGAAGCATCTGCTCGAGCTACACTTAAATTTACGCTACTCAAGACAGGGAAGGATAAAATACCGGGTAAAGAAATCGTTCAACCTTTAGCAGAAAATGCTGAGTTTTGGATTACTCCTGGTTTAGATGAGGATTTGGATGAAGCGATGAGAAAGTCTACACGTGAAGCAATTCGATTCTTAAATAAAGAGTATGGTATTGATGAAGCAACGGCTTATGCTTATCTCAGTGCTGCTACAGATTTTGAAGTTTCCCAAGTCGTAGATAAAACGAAAGGAATTCACGCTAAAATTCGTAAGGCAGATTTTAAAGAATTTGAAGCGAAGTAATTTATAAATTTAGAACAGATTATTAGATTTATTACGATACTCAGCAACATGAATAAACTGTTATAGATTTATGTTGCTGAGCTGTAGCAACAATTGAGGTTCTGTTAGATTATCGTTCTGGATATGCTATTTAACTTATATTCATCTAAGTTTAGTTTATAAATATATTAAATAAATTCATTATCTTTTTTTCTAGATAATAAAAATACAGTAACACTATAGTTTGGTTGCCGAAGACATCGGTAAAGGAAATCTCATTCAGGTATTAAAACCGTACAACCATCATTATGAAGGTCTATTTTTATACTATCCTCACAAAAATGTTTCACCAGCATTGAGATTGGTGGTGGATACACTAAAGCTATAAGTGGATTTAAAAAAGTAGTGCGCTCACAAGCACATATCGAAATACATAATCGAAGCACATAATAGCGAATACCTTTTCCAAGTTCATTCTTCCATACCTTTGCTCGCTCAAACCAATTTTTGGTATCGTAATTCGCTGTTAATAAAAGGGATATGTAATTCTCTGCACAGCGAATATTGCCTTCCTACCGATCAGATATTCCTTTATTGGGTGAATATTGGAATTATAGAAAAAGATAGAAAGTTGATACTGGATTCTATTCGGATTTCCAGAGCTTCACCTAAAGATGGGGTATACAGCTATTTGGATAAGCTTAAGAGGATGAACATAATGATATTTCCTCAGTTTAAGATGAAGTGTATTCATCACAAGAGCTCTTGGACTTCATAGCAAGTAACACCTATTGTTCCTAAACAGATGTTGAGCTATTTCAATTTTCCATGTTGTTGGCATCGAAGTTAAAATAAATAATAAGTATTTATTGTCAATAACTTAACCATATATTTGATAAGTCAATCTATCAAGGATAGCTATATCCAACTTTTCTACTTTTCATGCTTAATGAGTACCATAGAACACAAACAATGAATTTTACTCATCTTGTGGTTAGATTAAATCATTTTTATTCATGTTCTATTTCAAGTATAAATTATTCCATACAGAAATTTTGCTTTTATTTTAAAAATTAGGGTAGCGGATCACCATGAGTAAAGAATTTGCATGTTCAATTAAACGCATTCGTTTCGATGAGAGCTATCAGCCAGCAGAAAGCACACGTTTGACGACTAACTTTGCCAACTTGGCTCGTGGTGAAAGCCGTGAACAGAACCTGCGTAATACGCTTCGAATGATTAACAATCGTTTTAATGCTTTAGCCGATTGTGATAATCCTAACGGTGATCGCTATACAATTGAAATTGATATTATTTCTGCAGATTTAGATATTGAGGGTAATGGTAAAACATTCCCTGTCATTGAAATGCTGAAAAGCACCATTACAGATCACAAAACAAATCAACGTATTGATGGCATGATTGGCAACAGTTTTTCTTCTTATGTACGTGATTATGACTTTAGCGTGGTGCTGCCAGCATATTTTCAAAATCAGCCTAAATCGAATGCACCAGAAAATTTTGGTGATTTACATGGCAAGCTTTATCAATATTTGGTGAATTCAGATGCATTTACAGCAGAATTTAAAAAATCGCCTGTGATTTGCTTAAGTGTTTCAACGACCAAAACGTATTACCGTACTGCCAATCTGCATCCTATTTTAGGTGTTGAGTATAAGCAAGATGAATACTCACGTACAGATGACTATTTCCACAAAATGGGCTTGCAGGTTCGTTACTTTATGCCAAAAGGCAGCGCAGCACCTTTAGCATTCTATTTTGCGGGTGATTTGCTGCGTGATTACACCGATCTTGAATTGATCAGCGCAATCAGCACCATGGAAACGTTCCAAAAGGTTTATCGCCCTGAAATTTACAATGCAAATTCTTCAGCGGCGCAAGTGTATCAAGCAAGTCTGGAGTACCCAGATTATTCATTGACGCAAATTGTGTATGACCGTGTTGAGCGTGGCCAGTTAGCGGTAAAACAAGGTAAATGGACTGAAGAAAACTTCATTAAACCTTATCAAAATATTCTTGAGCAATGGGCTGCCAACTACGCTGTAGAGCGTAATGACGTTAAAACGAACGCTGCGTAATTCACCTAAAATAGAGATAGAAGATTAAAAATGGCAATTTTATTACCAACATCAACTGCTGGCAGCTTACCGAAACCGTCTTGGCTTGCAGAGCCTGAAAAACTTTGGTCACCTTGGAAACTAGAAGGTGATGCATTAATCGAAGCAAAGCAAGATGCGCTGCGTTTATCTTTGCAAGAACAAGTGCACGCAGGGATTGATATTGTCAGTGATGGCGAACAAACTCGTCAGCATTTTGTCACCACGTTTATTGAACATCTGGATGGCGTTGATTTTGAGAAACGTGAAACAGTGCGAATTCGTAATCGTTATGATGCGAGTGTACCTTCAGTGGTTGGTGCGGTGAGCCGTCAAAAACCTGTTTTTATTGAAGATGCCAAATTTCTACGTAGCCAAACCAATCAACCGATTAAATGGGCGCTGCCTGGCCCGATGACCATGATTGATACACTGTATGACGGTCACTATAAAAGCCGTGAAAAACTGGCTTGGGAATTTGCCAAAATTCTCAATCAAGAAGCGCGCGAGTTAGAAGCTGCTGGTGTAGATATCATCCAGTTTGATGAACCTGCATTCAATGTGTTCTTTGATGAAGTGAATGATTGGGGTGTTGCCACCCTCGAGCGAGCACTTGAAGGTTTGAAGTGTGAAACAGCGGTTCATATTTGCTATGGCTATGGCATCAAAGCCAATACAGATTGGAAAAAGACGTTAGGCTCAGAATGGCGCCAATACGAAGAAGCATTTCCTAAACTGCAACAATCGAAAATAGATATCATCTCACTCGAATGTCAAAACTCTCGTGTGCCAATGGATCTGATTGAACTGATTCGCGGTAAAAAAGTCATGGTCGGTGCGATTGATGTGGCAACCAATACGGTTGAAACGCCAGAAGAAGTGGCTGATACCTTACGCAAAGCACTTCAGTTTGTAGATGCTGATAAGCTTTATCCATCGACCAACTGTGGTATGGCGCCTTTAGCTCGTGAAGTGGCGCGCGGCAAACTCAATGCTTTAAGTGCTGGCGCGGAAATTGTTCGTAAAGAGCTCTCGAACAACTAATCACTGATTGAGTGATGTGTGCAGGGTTAGCTGTTTCGGCTTGATTGGATTTGATATTCAATGGCCAAACGCTAACCCTAAGCTCAATCAAGATTAAGTGTTCTACTCAGAACTCGCTCAAATCAGAACTCATTCAGATGCTATGCCAGTGTAACGAAATTACGCGTTATAGCGAAGTATAAAAAAAAGATGCGGTGCAATTTAGGAACAAAGTGATGATTCAAGCAACAGACTTTAAAAATGCAATGTCTTTGTTAACAAGTGCGGTCAATGTTGTTACCACAGCAGGGGTGTCTGGTCGTTATGGATTCACTGCATCTGCCGTATGTAGTGTCACGGATACACCACCGACATTATTGGTTTGTATGAATAAAGCATCTCGGTCACATGAATATTTTATAGAAAATAAAATTTTGACTGTAAATGTTTTAGGCGCAGATCATCAGCATATTTCTAACGTATTTGCATCTAAAATGAGTTCAGAAGAGCGTTTTGAATATGGCCGTTGGACAGAATTAGAAACTGGCGCACCCGTTTTAGAGGATGCTTTGGTGAGTTTTGATTGTGAGATTGAACAAATTCAAGAAGTCGGAACGCATAGTATTTTCATGTGCCGTGTTGCCGCGATTCAGCGCAGTGAACAGGATCAAAGTTTAGTTTATTTTAATCGCGCTTATCATCATGTCGGGCAAGTTGAAATTGCCTAAAGTCACTTTTCAATTCATATCAATTCTTAAGCAAGTAAATATATCGTGGAATTAATTATTTTCTTAGCCATAGGCGCATTAGCGGGATTTACCGCTGGGCTCTTTGGTGTTGGTGGTGGGCTTATCATCGTACCACTTTTATATGTGGTCTTTACGCAAATGGGTTATGACCCTGAAGTTGTGATGCATTTAGCTTTAGGTACTTCATTAGCGACCATTATTGTGACATCGATAAGTTCATTGATGGCGCATCATAAAAATGGAGCTGTATTGTGGTCAGTATTTAAAAATTTAGCACCGGGTTTGGTTTTGGGTGCATTTTTGGGGGCTGGTGTTGCTGGATTACTATCGAGTGCTAAGTTGCAGTTAATTATTGGCTTATTTGCAATTTGGGTTGCATATAAGATGTTTGATGGTGCAAAAAAGGCAGTAGATCAGAATAAAGTACTTCCACCGGTGACTAAACAAGTATTTGCAGGCACAGGGATAGGAGTGGCTTCTGCAATTTTTGGGATTGGAGGAGGGAGTTTAACAGTACCTTACCTAAACCATTATGGCGTGGTCATGCAAAAAGCTGTTGGAACATCGGCAGCATGTGGTTTGCCAATTGCAGTCGCTGGTGCGCTAGGCTTTATATTTTTTGGGGTACAAGACAAAGTTTTGGTCTCAAACAGTATTGGCTATGTTCATATTTATGCTTTTTTGGGTATAAGCTCAATGAGTTTTTTTACAGCGAAGTTAGGTGCTAAAGTGGCACATGCATTATCACCAATAGTGCTTAAAAAATGTTTTGCCGCATTGTTATTTATCGTAGGATGCTTTTTCCTTTTTAAAGGAATACGTTGAAATATATTAAGTTAATTCCTGTGATAAAAAGCCCATTAGAGTAATGCTGATCAACTAAGCGTAATTTCATTATTACTGATTGATAAATCTCCCCTAACCCTGAGCCATATATGGCGCAAGGCAAAAGAGGGGAACTATCGATAATTTAAAATAATTTTAGATTCCTTGCGCAGCAGTGCTGCTCATCCCTCCTTTGAAAAAGGAGGGATGGGGAGGATTAAAAAATTCTTAATAACAAATCAATATTTAACAAATCAATAGCAGTCTATACTCACCATCCTTTTCAGCAGGTGCTCTATGAACACAGGGCAAAACCTGTTGCGTTGGATGATCTACCGCCAGCCGCCAAAGATGTCCTGAGCCTAAATTCACAGGTTTTGCATTGGGTTTAGGTTGATAATGCAGATCAAAAAAATAGTCTTTTAGGAACGTTTCAAATTCAATTTCTGGGCCGTCATGTAATTTTTTGAGCTGTTCCCTGATTTCTGGAATCAAAATCTTTTGCTCAACTTGAGCATTGGGCAGAATATCACTTGCAGCACCATGGTAGGTACATAGAAAAGTATCTGTTTCGATGGGTGAGCGATCAATGTGAAACGAATATACATCTGTTGAAATAAAATCTAGCTCATCATCCCGTTCGTAACTTTTAAGTAAATTAAGCGAAGGGGATGCTCCAAAATCAGTTAAGAGCTGTATATCCTTTAAGATAATTTCCCGTGCAAAATGACCATTTTCTGAAAGTTGTAATACTAAAAGATCTTCAACAGAAACTTCTGTAATATTCTCTTTTAACTCAAGTTTAGCCACAATCTCTTTAAAATCGCCAACCAAACTTCTATACCAGCAAAGTGCATTCATATCTGCTTGAAAACTCGAATTTACAAGTTCAGAAAGAGTAGAAACCACTTTAATTTGATTGTTGTCAGAAAATGTATTCTTCATATGAGAATTAAATAAATCATAAACTAGACCTAATAATATACGCTTAGCATGAAAGAAAGGGAGAATGATTAATGACATTGATAATGGAAAGCGTGCATATAATTGTGCAGACTACAATCTTTAGATATTCTATTTAATATAAAATGAAGTTATGCAATTTCAGAATGACTTAATCAGTGAATTGTTTTATATGAAAATTAATGGAATTGGGGTTACTTCACCAGATCAAGAAATGAACATGATGAATCAAGGAGTAGTGCGTATTGGTGGTGATGTATTGGGAGCTTTTAATGATGAAGTAATTACTGCACTTACGAATACTCAAGATTTAATTGGTGCAGTTTTAAGGGTCCACTTTTGTTTAGAGGAGTTTTTAAATATTTGGTGTAATAAAGTTACAGACAATAAGGATTTTTTTGATTTCGGTTTTATTGGATTTGATAAAAAAATAAAGATTGCAGTAAAATTAGGTTTACCCGAAAACTTATCAATTATTTTTAAATTATTTAATTCTATTCGTAATAAGTATGCGCATGATACTTCTGCCAAAATTACGATAAAGCAATTAAATGATATTAGAATTAAAATAGATAGCCTTCCAAATTTTGGATCACAGCCAATACCAAAATGTGATGATCCATTATTTGAAACTCCAGTCGGAGATAAAATTTTATCTTGGAATGGAATAAATATTTCCACTAAAGACAGAATTGTATTTTTGTACTTTGTCTTTTCTATGAAAATATTAGGAGCTTATGTCGCTGAGTTTCATAAAAGAGGTATATCATTCAATTATGTTCGTTAATAAAAAAGATTCCACGTTATCTAATGGTGGAGTCTAGTCTCAAATTTGGGACTTTTACCTAATTCAAAACTAATTGAACCATTTTCAATAGTGCATCGCAAAGAAACATAAATAACCTCTTTGTCTTGCTGTAACCGTTCAGATTACCAAGTAATTTTTATATCTAGTCGACTTGGCAACAAATAAATATGAAGTAGCTGAACCTGATCTATAACCTTAGTATCAATACAACCTAAGTTTGATCCTGTTTCAGCTACTTATTTAGATAAAGCTATTTCCTTTATTCATGTTCTTTACGAAGACTCAATGAAAGCTCATCCCAACGTTGTATCGCTGCGTCCATCGCTTGCGTTTTGACATGACCAAAACCTCGTACATCTGCTGGTAATTTAGCGATTTTCTCAGCAACAGATAAGTCGTAATTTTCAGGTGCAGAACTAATGTCTTTGACAAATGCGATATAACGGTCACGCCAAGCATGTTCTTTTTGACGTTCTTGCTGTAAAGCAAATGGATCAAGAAAAGTTTCTCTAAGCCACTGTAGACGAGCAAGAATCATCATCGGAATACGCATCCAATATCCGAAAGCACGTTTGCGTATGATGCCATGAGCACCTAAAGCAGGAGGGGCTAAGTGATAGGTTAAACGTAGACCTTGACCAAACTGAGCTTCAATCGATTGTTTAAAGCTTTTACCTGTGAGTAAGCGCGCAACTTCGTATTCATCTTTATATGCCATGACTCTATATAATTGTGTCGCAATAGTTCCCGTTAATTCTTCAGGTAATACTTTGGCAGCTTGTTCCATAAGCGTTCGATACTGAATCGCATAATCTTGATTCCAATACTCGACAAGACGAGCAGAACGATCTTCAACGAGTTCAGCCAATGTGGTTGGTTTACGCGTTGTTGGTATGGTTGCAATAATGCGTTTGGCTAAGTCAGGGTCACTCATCAGATGACAGCCGATACGGAAAGCCTCAAGGTTTTTTTCAGCAGCAGTGCCATTCAGACGAATTGCCTGCTCAATACTTTCACGCTTCAACGGAATTTGACCTGATTGCCAAGCCATACCAAGTAATATCTGATTTGCAAAGATCGCATCCCCCAGCACTTGTGTGGCAATACGTGTTGCAGGTAAGGATACGAGTTTTCCTTGTGTAGTTCGACCACGAAGTCGATGAATCAAATCCGTAATTGGCGCATACCAATCACGAGACTCAAGGAAATCAGAAGTAGGGGAACCATCTTCATTGACGATGACAACAGCATCAGCTTTTAAACGAGAAAGTGCTGCATTACTTCCTGCGACAATCGCATCTGCACCAATTAATAAATCACATTGACCCGCAGGGATTTTGGTTGCAGAGATTTGATCATCTTCGGTCGCGAGTTGTATGTAGGAATAAACTGTACCACCTTTTTGAGCCAGTCCAGCCATATCCATGATACGTGCAGCTTTACCTTCCAAATGAGCAGCCATTCCAAGTAAAGCACCTGCTGTAACCACACCTGTACCACCAACACCACCGACCATGATACGGATGGGGTGTTGATCCAGTTCAGGAATAATTGGTTTTTCTGGCCAGCCAGCGTCTATACCTTCGAATATTTCTGGGCGTTTCGTATCGCGGGTATGGACGGTCACAAAACTTGGACAGAAACCTTCGACACAAGAGAAATCTTTGTTACAACTACTTTGGTTGATTTGACGTTTCGTTCCTAACGCTGTTTCAACGGGTTCAATCGATAAACAGTTCGATTTTTTAGAACAGTCACCGCAACCTTCACAAATCTCACTATTGATAAAAACTCGCTCTGCAATATCTGGATAAGCATTGCGTTTACGGCGACGGCGTTTTTCACTGGCACAGGTTTGAACATAAATTAACGCCGTAACACCAGAAATCTCACGTAATTTGCGTTGCACATCATCCAGCTCATTTCTGTGGTAAATCTCGACGTGAGCAGCAATCCCTTCTTCTGCATGAATCAACTCAGGTTCATCCGTGACGATGACTTGTTTTGTGATTCCTTCAGCATCCAGTTGTCGTGTTAACTGTGCCACGCTGAGATGACCATCGACATGCTGCCCACCCGTCATTGCAACTGCGTCGTTATACAGAATTTTGTAGGTCATATTGATTTTTGCAGCGATCGCTTGGCGTATTGCAAGATAACCTGAATGGAAATACGTTCCATCGCCTAGATTGGCAAAAATATGCTTTTCATTGGTGAAATGAGAAGCGCCAGCCCAACTCACACCTTCGCCACCCATTTGCGAGAACGTTTCTGTACCACGATCCAGTGAGACTGCAATAAAATGACAACCGATCCCACCTAATGCACGACTACCTTCGGGTAATGCTGTTGATGAGTTGTGAGGGCAGCCGCTACAAAAGAAAGGTTTGCGTTCTGCAATATCAAGAACACGCCGTGACGCTTGCTCTGCTTTTTCTAACAACTCAACTCTATTCTGAATTTGTGTTTTTAAGCTTTCTGGAAGATCTAATTTTAAGAATCGAGCTGCCAACATTTTTGCAATAGGTTCAGGTTGGAACTCATAGTGACCAATCAAAGGCGCTTCATCACTAGATGTACTCCATTCACCTTTTCCATCACAAGCTTTACCAATGACGCGAGGGCGTTTGTCATCTGGAAGTGCATAGAGTTCATCTTTAATTTGTGCTTCAAGGATAGGGCGTTTTTCTTCTACAACGATCAATTCTTCTAAACCTTCGGCAAATTCACGAAGACCTTGCGGCTCTAAGGGCCAAATTAAAGCAACTTGATATATTCGAAGTCCTAACTGTTGGGCTGTTTCGCCTTCAATTCCTAGAATACGTAACGCTTCAATTGTATCTAAATAACCTTTACCACTTGCTGCAATACCAATACGAGCATCAGGACAATGCCATGTCACCTGATTCAGTTCATTTTCACGTGCATAAGCCAATACAGCGGGTAAGCGATATTTATAAAGACGTTCTTCTTGTTGAATACCATGATCAGGCCAACGGATGTGGACACCATCTTCAGGCATTTGAACATTTTTGGGTAAAACAGGAGTGACTCGATCTAAATCCACATGCACAGAAGCAGAGGTTTCAACAATTTCACTGACTAGCTTCATCGAAGTCCATACACCCGCAAAGCGTGACATTGCGACTGCATGAGTACCTAAATCCAGAATTTGTTGTATTGAGGTCGGGTAAAAAATTGGAATGCCACAACCGATCATGACGTGTTCTGACTGGTGTGGAATACTTGAAGATTTACAAGAGTGGTCATCACCAAAGAAGGCAACCACACCACCTCGTTCTGCTGTTCCTGCAAGGTTGGCATGACGGAGAACATCTCCAGAACGATCTACACCAGGGCCTTTGCCATACCACCAAGCGGTCACACCATCATATTTACCTTGACCTGCGAGATTGGCTTGTTGAGTACCCCAAATTGCAGTAGCAGCGAGATCTTCATTTACGCCAGGTTGAAAAACAACATGATGGTCTTTGAGTATGCCTTCAACTTGCCAGAGAAAATTATCATAATTTCCAACAGGGGAACCACGATAACCAGAAATAAAACCAGCAGTATGATAACCGTTTAAAGTATCCCGCCGTGTTTGCGCAAGTGGTAAACGCACCATTGCCTGAATACCTGTCATGTAAGCAGTACCGTCATCACTTAAATATTTATCTTCAAGTGATACATCCTTGGTTGGAATCTTATTTGGCGTAAATTTTGTCGCGATATTCATTTATGTCTCCTTAGAATTTTGTAGTTCGAGCTACTTTCTTATTTCAACATCCGGTTGAATATTTGGAGTAAATGACATACTTAGATAAAAATTGATCAGTTCATTTAAGGCATTAGAACGGTTCAATGTATGTACATTAATGTCATTGTGGTTGATCCAGACTGGTGCAACAATGCGTAAATTAGAAAAAGATATTTACGTTATGCGCAAAAATCTTGATGGTGGATTACTACATGCAATGCATGCTTTCCTAAAAGTCATTGATAGTGGAAGTTTTACGGCTGCCGCAGAGCAGATGGAACTTACAACAGCGCAAGTGTCCCGACTCATTAGCGAGTTAGAAGGGCGTTTAGGAACAAAATTACTACAACGATCTACGAGACAGCACGCGTTGACCGATATTGGTGCAACTTATGCAGAGCAATGCCGTCAAGTGCTGGCAATGGTGGGAGAGGCCGAAGCTCAAGCAATGGGAATGGCAAGCAAACCACAGGGGCGGTTACGTGTTTTGAGTATGGCGAGTTTTGGTCATCATTATGTGTCTCCGATGATGGCTGAGTTCTGTCAAACCTATCCAGAGCTTACGGTTGAATACCGTACTTCGCAGAATGTACCAGACCTTTTAGGTAAAGGAATTGACGTAAGTTTATATCTCACGGAATCTTTGGCGGACTCAAGATTTGTTGCTCGTCGAGTTGGGACAATATTTTCATTACTTTGCGCATCACCAGCCTATTTAGAAAAATATGGCGAACCGAAATCATTAGATGATCTACAAAAACACGCATGTTTAAGATTGGTGAATCCATCTATTACACCGCAATGGCATCTCGTAAGTGAAAATAGTTGTTCGTATCAAATTGATATTACAGGGCCATTGATTGCAGATACACCAGAACTATTACTAGACATGGTGCAGCAAGATATGGGCATCGCATTGCTTCCAACATTTGCTGTGATTGAGGCTGTACGTACTGGACGATTACGTCGCGTCTTAGCAGATTGGAGATCACCTGATATTGGTGTTTATACCTTACTACCATCACGTCATTTTATTGATGCTAAAACAAGAGCATGGTTAACGTGGGTTGAGCAGCATATTTCGCCTAAAATTCAGAGTGATACAGACTATTTTTTATAATCCCAGTTTGTTGTTAAGATCATTAAGGAAAACATTAAATAAAAAAGTAGATTTACCACGAACCACAGTCCATAGATAAGATGTCGGTAAAGATTGGTGAACAGACACATATACAAAACAGTCAGTATGATAGATCAAAGGGAGTTTTAACCAAGGCTGATTATGTGTACATGCGCGATCTGCTGGAGACAGTGTTAGAGCAACTGCAAAATTCAGAATTAGATAACGATATAGAAATAGATCAGCTCAAACAGTTTTTTATAAAATTAGATCATCATGTTGAGCGTATGAGATAGCGCGTCAGATTTCGGCATAATGTATATTATGTTACTTAGCTTACTCAACATCATGAATAAACTTGTTCAGATTCATGATGTTGAGCTGCGACTACAGTCGAACTGTAGTAGGTCGCAGTCTTGGATATTCTATTTGTCTTATGTTCACCTAGAATCTAGTTCACAATTAAATTTATGTTTAATAAACAATAAATTTAATTACTTAGAGCACTAAAGTGATAAATTATAAAATATTTGGTTCATGAACCTAGCTATGAATACATATTTTCCTACTAAAAAGGTCTTAAGAATAGACTAAGTTTGTCTAGGAGAGTGGTGGCAGTCCACCACTAATTAAAAGATGTCTACAAAATCGGTGGCTATTCAATAAGTGTAGTTTACTATTTGATATAAAATATTATGCTGAGACTAGGGTTTTGATAGCTACTAATTCTGTTTGGCTTTTTGGCGTAAGACATACAGATATAAGCTTTCTACTTTTTCACGTGCCAATGGTGTGGTACGTAAGAATCGCAATGATGATTTAATACTTGGATCTATGCAAAAACATCTAATTTCAATTTTACGATTTAAGCCTTCAAAGCCACCGTAGTAATCCAATAATTCATCCAAAATGTCAGCAAGTTTTTTGCCGTGTAAAGGGTCATTGGAGGTGTTCATAATAGATCAACCATATTTTGGGAGGCCATTATTATAACCTGAGCTAGTTAGAAAATGAGAGGGTTGGAATTTAAACGTAATTAACATAGAAAATTACAGCTTATCTTCTTATTTACAACAGTGCTGATGCATAAAATATTTCAAATAATTAATAATTCAAAGAAAGCTTTTTAATATATGCTACCGTTAAAAAGCTACAAGAAAACGGCCTCTTTCATGTGTACGCTATTTAACATAATATACATTATACGAAACCAATGTGTAAGCCCCAAATAGAAATGTCCGGTTTCTCCAAAGTAAAAATGTCCGCTTTTAGAATATATGCTTTTGCGATTTTCTTAGCGGACGGTTTGAT
>NZ_FNPK01000009.1 GCF_900107285.1 Acinetobacter kyonggiensis
AGTGGACATAACTGTAATTTTATTTTCATAGACGGATTTAAAATGAGGTTATGTCCTTTTTATTTCAATGACTTAAAAAGTTGAGATTGGCGTATACTTCTATATTTTAATGACTACATTTCTAAATGTTTTTAAATTTGATGATTAACCATTAATTCAATTTTTGTCACTTTCTGCCGAATTATTTCAGGGATAGACATTTTAAGCATATTTTCTTTATCCACACAAACCATCACCGCTTCGCCTAATGCAACAATAGCCTGCTGCTGCTCACTCCATAATAAATAACTCATTCGAAGCGCACTATTACGCATTTCTTCTACACGCGCACCAATTTTAAGTTGATCTGGATAAAAGACTGGACGAATATATTTGCACTGATTTGATGCAACCACTGTATAAACATCATGTTGAAAAATATTAAGTTCATCCATATAACGAATGCGAGCACTTTCTATATAACGATAATACAGCACATTATTTACATGACCAAAAGCATCCATATCACCCCATGCGACTGACTGTATATGAATAATGGGATAATCTGACAGCATTAACATTAACTCTACTCGCTATATTTTAATTTCTACAAAATTTGCATTATTTTCAAATATTAAATTTAACTGTTTGATCAAATCATCCTGACCTTTTAAGGTAGACTTCACCCGTAAATAATTTATCATTACGTTATCTGGATATAATTCAAGCATTTTATTCGCTTCTTCTTCTCGTGCTGTTGCTGTATAGATATGCCATTTTGCAAAGGAAAATACAGGTAAAGAAGGATATTTATTTTCCCAATATTCAATCCGCTGCTCAACCTTTAAATAATCAGGGTTTTGCTTTAATAATTGCTGTTGGAACCATAAATAAAAAACGTCTTGATTAAATTGTTCATCTAATAAATGTAATGCCAAATCTTCATGTTGTTCACTCATTTCTGGCATACGAGATAATACTTTTAACCATAACGTCTTTATCTCATAATTTCGATTATAAATTTGATCTGCCAAGTCTAAATAACGCTGTTGTAAATTTTGTAAACTTTCCATATCTGCTTGATCAAAATCAAGTAATAACTGTTGTAGCCATGCTTGTTTGGTTTCGGTGCCTAAATGTCCATATTTATTCGAACGCAAATACATCCACGGAAATTGAAGGGCAAACTTCCCCCATAGTGCTGTTAAACGTAAATCATAGGCACTTTTTACATCGTTTAACCAAGGTGAAAGCTCATGCTGATTTAAAAACTCAAGATGGGTTAAGGCTTGTTCACTGTCATTTTGCGCAAGGTAAATTTCAATCCGTTGAATTTCAGCCAATTCAAATGCCATGGCATTGGTTTGATTTAATTGTGCAAGTGCTTGTGGATATTGTTGCTGCATCCAATAGAGTCGTGAATCAATAATCCCTTTTAATAAACCCGATTGAGAAAAAACACCTTGAATAAATGCATGTTGGTCTTGAGCAGCTTCTAATAACCAAACCACCGCTAATTGCTCATAAGGATGCAAATTTTTAAAATTAAAAATGGTTTCTAATTTACGTTGCTCTCGGGTTAAATAACGCTTAATAAACAACCAAAATAATTGCGTCATTAAAGACAGCACAGCGAGAGAAATAAAAATGATCCAAATATTGGTTTGAATTTGCCATTCACGCCAATATAAATAGACATAACCTGCACCATAACCGTAACTTAAAACACTCAGTACTGCGATTATAATTAAACTAATAAAAGCATATGCAAGTAAAACCTGTTTCATTAATTTCTTACCCCAATAATGCACGCGTATTTAAAATTGGCGTAGGAATAACCGTAAATCCTTTTATTTTTTGGATATTTTGAATCAGTTGTCGTGACTTCTGATCGGGTAGCTGATTCAGTAGTTCAATCATTTGTAGCAGCGATTTTTGGTATTCTAGATACTGACCTTGTTGCAAAGCCTGCTGTGCAATTAATAGTCGCAATTGCACTTCTTTTAAAATTAAAGGTCTTTGCATTAAAGCCACGGCGGGTTGCTTCGCAGGTTCAATCACAATCCAACGCTGCCAAAAATATTTATTTTGTGGTTGGCTTGCATTTAATTGTGGCGTCTTGATTTCTTGTGTTAATGCTTGATCAAGCTGACGCATAATCACATCGAGTTTTTCTTGCTGAGCAACTCGAGCACTCACAAATTGCTGAATCACCTGTTGATCTTTCTGAATCACCTGATGCAAACTTTGCTTCAATGACGGTGCCAAAGCATATTGCTCTAGATTACGATCGAGCTGCATGAGTTTATCTAAGGCATCATTAAATTTTTGCTGTTGCAACATAAATTCAATTAAATCTAGTTGCTGCTTCACAACAAAAATCGGATCTATGCTTGAAGGTTGTATTGTTGTTACATCAGGTTGATTTGGACTGACCGACGCATCTTTAACATTGACATGACGTTGTAAAGCCACGAGCTGGTCATTTAAATTTGCATTGCTTTGTTCAATACGGTGCAGACTATTGCTGAGTTCTGTCTGTTGTGCAGTAATTTCAAATACGTCATAACTTAATTTTAAAATCCAGAGCAGACCTAAAACGAGTAATAAAATGAAAATTTTCTTCATGTGTTCCCTTGCACAACTGCAATCTGCTGCAAAATTGAATCTGTTTTTAAATCAGATAATCGCGTGACATTAAAACATGCTGGATGATTTTTTTTATAATCTGAAACAACTTGATACAAGCGCTGCCCCAAAACCAAGTAATGCCCTTTGGCAATAATCTCATCTTTAGCTTGCATGAGATCAATCCAATTGATCCAGCTCGCTTCACTACTCACCACCATATAATATTGTTTTTCTTGTGCCAATTTAGCCAATAAATGAGGGAAATTCTGTTGGGTCAATATAGGGCAACGACGCTGATATAACACAAAATTGAGAATATCTATGCCTTGCTGTTTCAAATGATCCATCATAAACAGACGACCGCCTTCACCACGCCAAAAAGCAATACCCGTCCCCGCACTCAAGGTTTGTAAAATGGGCAGCTGTAACATCCCCTCTGATGTTTCCACCAAAGGAACTTCTGCCGTAATCCCATATTTAGCTAAAGCTTGCGCTGTCGTGTCCCCGACGGCAATCCACTGGATATGCTGAATAGCCTCAAGTGATAAAGAAGCTTTGCTTAAATAAGCCATCCCAATTTCAACCGCTGTTGGGCTGACCACAACAATCACCTGAGTAGCAGGCAATCGTTGATAAAGATCTGATAGGCTGTCTGACCAAGGCTGGGCCACCAATTCCAATAAAGGTAAATCCAACACTTCAATTTGAGCCATGCGTAATGCATGACTCAAATTTTCGGCACGATCTTGGGGACGTGTATTAATAAACAACATTTTAATAGAACGCTTTAAGC
Source organism: Acinetobacter kyonggiensis (assembly GCF_900107285.1). Classification (GTDB taxonomy): domain Bacteria; phylum Pseudomonadota; class Gammaproteobacteria; order Pseudomonadales; family Moraxellaceae; genus Acinetobacter; species Acinetobacter kyonggiensis. The sequence goes on from NZ_FNPK01000009.1 coordinate 3,404, forward strand.
AAATCGCCTGCGCCTTGTTCAAGTAACTTTTGAGCCAGCGTTTCACCCAACTGTTCAGCTTGCTCAGGAGTACCCTTAAGTGCAACTTTCAATAAAGTTGCACCATCAACACTACCGACACGACCTTCAATGTGGAGTTGACCTTGACTTAAAGCGGCATAACCTGCAATGGGCACTTGGCAACCGCCTTCCAAATACGCATTGAAAGCGCGTTCTGCACGCACACAAATATCGGTTTCATCATGTAACAGCGGCAAAATAAGATCCAGTACCGCTTGATCCGCAGCACGACATTCCAAGCCCAATGCACCTTGTCCGACGGCAGGTAAACTAATTTCAACTTGTAAGGTATGACGAATACGATCTGCCAAACCGAGGCGCTTTAAACCCGCACTGGCCAAAATAATGGCATCATACAAACCTGCATCTAATTTAGATAAACGCGTACCAACATTCCCGCGCAAGTCAACAATTTCAAGATCTGGGCGCTGTTTTAAAATCTGGCATTTACGACGCAGACTTGAAGTACCGACTTTTGCCCCATGCGGTAATTCAGCAAAACTGTGATATGTATTTGAAACAAAAGCATCCAACGGATCTTCTCGTTCACAGATCACCGCAAGCGTTAATCCTTCAGGCAATGCCATAGGCACATCTTTCATAGAATGAACAGCTAAGTCAGCACGACCATCAAGCAATGCTTCTTCTAACTCTTTCACAAATAAACCTTTGCCGCCAATTTTGGCCAAAGGCGTATCTAAGATTTTGTCACCTTGCGTCACGAAGGTCACCAACTCAACTTTAAGATCAGCATGCATTGCCTCTAAACGGGCACGAATATGTTCGGCTTGCCATAAGGCAAGCGGGCTTTGTCGAGTTGCAATCTTCAAAATTTTCATAAATTTTAGAAACAGTCAATAAGTGCGTTGTTCTAAACTTAACGTGCTGACTTAAAAATGCAAGTAAATTTGCGCACTTGTTGTCAGCAAAACCATGAACATCCGCTTTACATTTTCTGTATTCGCTCTCTTAAATGCGGCAAATGACGCCTGCTCACGGCCAAACGCTCCTCCAGTTCACGACAACGAACTTGATACTGTCCTGAACTAATCACTTCGAGTCCATCCAAAAAATGTACTGAAACCAAGGCATTTCGATGAATGCGAATAAATTGATCGCCAAATTCATTTTCTAAGTCTTTTAAGGTTTCATCAATCAGTAAATTGCCATTCTTATGGCGTACCGTGACATATTTTTGATCTGCTAAAAAATAATAAATATTTTCTACAGGTACTAACTCTACACCTCGGTAGGTTTTCGCCACGATTTGATGGCGTTTTATGTTTAATTCGTCCATATCTTCTTTTTGTTTTAACGTGCTCATTTGTGCTTGAGTCAGTTTTGTTAAATGATCTAAAACCTGTTGCAATTCCTGCTGCATCACGGGTTTTAATAAATAGCCCTCTGCATGTGACTTAAATGCATCTAAAGCATGTTCGTCATAAGCAGTACAAAAGATAATGGCGGGCATAAAATCAAGCTGACGCAAATACTGTGCACAACTCAAGCCATCCATTTCAGGCATTTGAATATCTAAAAGTACGACATCTGGCTCGTGAAATTGAGCCAGATCAAGCGCCTGCTGACCATGTGTGGCTGTTGCAACGACTTGATGCCCTAGTTGAGTGACTAAACGTGATAAGCGCTCTACTGCGAGAGGTTCATCATCACAAATTAGGATGTCCATTTCTCCTCCTTTCCCAGTCAACATCATTTTTTTTATAGGTTAACTATGATTTCTTATTTATATCGATATTGCACAACTGTGGTAAATATCCCCTTCCCTGCATAGGTCTGAAAGACCACACCGCGTCCATAATAAGCTTGTAAACGCTGTTTTACATTATCAACTGCAATTCCATTTCCTTGTCGTAATGTTATTTTATCCTGTGTGTAAGGGTTAGTAATGACTATATTGACTTGATTTTGCAATATTTCGACCAATATACTTATCGTACTCTTTGTTAAGAATTTTTCAACTCCATGAAAAATACTATTTTCAACTAAAGGTTGTAAAGTTAATAACGGAATTTGTATATGAGAAAAGAGAACTTCCTCATCATATTTCCATTCTACTTGCAATCGATCACCTAATCGAATCTGTTCAATGGCTAAATAACGCTGACACAGTTCAATCTCATCTCTTAATCTGACTAATTTAAGCTCTTGAAAACTTGCACGAAATAACCGTGATAAATTCAATAACATTTGCTCCGCTTTATCGGGGTCGATGCTAATTAAACTAATCACACTATTTAAACTGTTAAACAAAAAATGTGGATGGATACGGGCTTGCATGGCTTGAACACGTGCATTGAGTTCACTATTTTGTTGTCGTGCCCATTGCTCGCGCAAATACAAATAGCGAAAACAAAATGTCCCAATCAGCACCCCATAGCCCAAATGTAACATCACACCATCAAATAAAATATCTGCTGTTAAATGATGCAAGTGAAAATTTTGTCCGAAATAAATCAAGCCATTGAGTGCAACAGTGGTCAGCAACAAAATAACTTGCAACAGAATAAAGCCAGTACATAACGCTTGTGCAAAACTTAAATGCTGAAATTTTTGCTGAAATCGTTCAATCAATGCGACAAAACACAGTAAAATCCAATTGATAAACAACATATATTGCAGCAATCGGTCTACACTTAAAGCGCCCCATGATTGCGCTTCTGCTAAAGCTAAAATCATCGCCAAAATATTACTGGCAATAAATAATTCGATTAAATGTTGCCAACGCCCGATTTTCGTAAAAAAATAGGCGTATGTCTTATTTCCCTTTGTATGAGCAAAAGTTTGGTCATCTTGTCCTTCGGCAAGTGAACCTGAATTTGTTATACTGTTCTTAGTTCTAATGCTTTTTATCTTATTGAGCCGACATGACCACATCTTCTAATTCCTCAAATCCGTCACAAACCCAAACTTCGGGTATGTGGGGCGGTCGTTTCTCTGAAGCTACTGACGCTTTTGTTGCTGAATTTACAGCATCTGTACAATTTGACCAACGCTTTTATAAACAAGATATTGCAGGTTCTATTGCACATGCAACCATGCTCGCAAAAGTGGGTGTACTGACTGAGCAAGAACGTGACGACATCATCACCGGCTTAACTGCAATTCAGGCAGACATTGAAGCAGGTAACTTTGAATGGCGCATTGATCTAGAAGATGTACACATGAACATTGAGTCGCGTTTGACTCAACGTATTGGGATCACAGGTAAGAAATTACATACCGGTCGTAGCCGTAACGACCAAGTCGCAACAGATATTCGTTTATACGTGCGTGACGAAATTGATGCGATTTTAACATTACTGGAAAAATTACAAAAAGGAATTTTGGGCTTAGCAGCTAAAAATACCCAAACCATTATGCCGGGCTTCACCCATTTACAAACAGCACAGCCTGTGACTTTTGGTCATCACTTAATGGCATGGTTTGAAATGTTAGTGCGTGACTCTGAGCGTTTGATTGACTGTCGTAAACGTGTCAATCGCTTACCTTTAGGTTCTGCTGCGCTTGCAGGCACAACCTATCCGATTGAACGTGAATACACTGCGGAACTGTTAGGTTTTGAAGCCGTGTGTGAAAACTCACTGGATGCGGTTTCTGACCGTGACTTTGGCATTGAATTCAATGCGGCTGCATCGCTTATCATGATGCACTTGTCGCGTATGTCGGAAGAAATGATTCTTTGGACTTCTGCACAGTTCAAATTTGTCAATATTCCTGACCGTTTCTGCACAGGCTCTTCCATTATGCCGCAGAAGAAAAATCCAGATGTTCCAGAACTCATTCGAGGTAAAACAGGTCGCGTCTATGGCGACTTAATGAGTCTTTTAACCCTGATGAAAGGTCAGCCTTTAGCGTATAACAAAGACAACCAAGAAGATAAAGAACCCTTGTTTGATGCGATTGATACTGTTCGTGGTTCACTGATGGCATTTGCAGACATGATTCCTGCGCTTGTACCCAACATTGAAATTATGCGTGAAGCTGCACTGCGTGGTTTCTCAACAGCAACCGATCTGGCCGACTATTTAGTTAAGAATGGCGTGGCATTTCGTGATGCCCATGAAATTGTCGGTAAAGCGGTCGCACTGGGTGTTCAAGAGTCTAAAGATTTATCTGAACTTACACTTGAACAATTACAACAATTCTCAGATTTAATTTCTGAAGATGTCTTTGAAAAAGCCCTCACGCTAGAAGCTTCTGTCAATGCACGTAATCACATTGGTGGGACTGCACCTGCTCAAGTGGAAGCAGCGATTGCACGTGCTTATACTCGCTTAGAAAAACTTTACGCTTAAGGAAGAATGAGAGATGTCTCGACAGGTTTTTTGCCGTAAATATCAAACAGAAATGGAAGGCTTAGACTTTGCACCTTTTCCGGGTGCAAAAGGTCAAGAATTTTTTGAAACTGTATCTAAACAAGCTTGGCAAGAATGGCTAAAGCACCAAACGACGTTAATCAATGAAAAACGTTTAAATGTGTTTGAAGCAGATGCGAAGAAGTTTTTAGAAGAACAACGCGAAAAATTCTTTAGCAATGATGAGTCTGTGGAAAAAGCTGAAGGTTGGACTGCCGAAAAATAAGGTATGGCCTTATTTTCTGTAAGACTAGCACGCTACACTGGCTTTAATTCGTAAAGTGTCTACAATTTAAGATTTAAAGCGATATTCATATCGCTTTAAATAAAAAGCCCCTTTAAATGGGGCTTTTTTGCTCTCTATTTGCACGAAATTCTGTTTTTAAGCGCAACAGTTCACTGGTTAGAACCCGAAAAGCATGGCGATGTTTCAGTCATTTTTTAACATTTAGAAATAACTGTAAACCGAAACTACATTTCTAAATAAAACGATACATTACAACACAATAACCTACATGACTCTAGAAACTCATTCTCTTATACTCAATCCCAAGAAGATGGTTAAACATCTTATAAAAATACAAGTATTTTCGATTTCAATTCTAGATTTCCCCCAAAATCTAGAATTTTTTTTGTCTCGCATTTTTTTGATGATTTTTAAAACCAATCCATTGAAATAAAAAAACGCCTTCATAGAGGCGTTTTGACTGAATTCTTCAAAGCGCACCTTAAGGCTGTTTAAGGTAAGGCCATGCGGCTTTTAAATAAATAAACATTGACCACAAAGTTAGAATTACCGCGGTATAGAGCAAAAGATAAGCCAAGGTTTCAAGCGGTTGCCAATTCAACAAGAACACTGAAATTGCAATCATCTGAAAAGCCGTTTTATATTTACCCACAGTCGATACTGCAACACTGGTACGCGCACCGAGTTCTGCCATCCATTCACGCAAAGCAGAAACCGTGATTTCACGTGAAATAATCACAATTGCGGCAAATGCCATCGAAATACTGGGTTGCCATTGCACCAAAACAATCAGTGCAGCTGCGACCATCAGCTTATCTGCAACAGGGTCAAGAAACCGACCAAATGCAGAGGTTTGATTGAGTGAACGTGCCAAGTACCCGTCGAACCAATCTGTTATAGCTGCAACCACAAAAATAGCCGTTAAAATCATGTGACGAGTCATGTTACTGTCTTGCTCAGCAGCACCGATTATTGGTGGCCAATAAGCCACCAACAAAAAAACGGGTATTAAAGCTATACGCGCCAAAGTCAAGATATTTGGAATATTCAGGATTCGACCTGTAGTCATAGACACCGCCAATGTTCCCCTTTATGTACGATGAAAAACCACACATATTCTGAGAATTGATTCATCGTTAATTCAGACTCACTTTATACGAATTGCTATACAGTGTCACTAGGCAAACACGGTAACTGTCTGCCTAGAAATTGCAATCAATCTATTTTCCGCATCCCACAGATGTGCATATTCGGTGGAATAACCTTCTGCCGCATAGTCAGTAAATACTTTATATTTAAACCAATCGTATAATTGGTGCTGTACTGGATGAACATAAGTCACATGCCATGTCAGGGAACTGGCAGGTGCCAGTGTTTGAAACATCGGCAATACCCCCGGTGGCCAGATATCTAGTAAGGTCATCAGTTCTGCAACCGTTAATTCATCGTTTGCATGCTGAGTTGGATTAAAACGGAACCAGCCGCCAAAGTCAGGTTTCGCACTGGCAGTACAAGGATAATTGCCTTCTGCCCAGCACACATCAAATTGTTGATAACACTGTGGCATCGCGGCCTGCTGAGGAAGTTTAGCGAGGCTTTGTGGCTCTGGATAGATAGGCGCTGTTCGCTCTTGTTTTACTTGAATGCTTGATTCACGCTGTGTACCAAAACTGGCAATTAAAATACTTTGTACTGCATCATCTTGCCATAAACGCACTTCAATGGTGGTGACTGACTTGCCTTGTCTTAAAATTTCAGCCGTGAGTCGTGCCTTACGTTCTTGTACTGGACCAACAAAGGTGACACTGGTACTGAGTAAGCGTTTTGCTGGATCAGCGATGGTCACCAAAGCCTTTTGCATCATCATCCCTGCCACTAAACCACCATAAATAGTGCGTCCTTGTAACCAACCTTGCGGGATATTGACCCACTCATCTTGTTCAATTTCTGTGAATAATTGGCGCAATGACATGCTTTGTCCTTTATCGTTTTTGCTTTACGCTATCTTTCACTGATTTTGTAGTGTTGTGAATGATCAATGACTCATGCGTCAGTGAGCATTTTTGCTAATCGGCCCTAAATGGCTTCATGCAGAATTTTATAAATGGTTCTCGCCATGACTTCCCCCAGTCCAGATACCAGCATGAGCTCTTTTTCTGAAGCTTTCAGCACGCCTTGAATGCCACCAAAATGAGTCAATAAATCACGGCGACGTTTTGGCCCTAATCCTGGAATGGCTTCTAAAACCGAGCCACCGCGTTTTTTATCGCGTTTGGCACGATGTTTGGTAATGGCAAAACGATGGGCTTCATCACGCACCTGTTGAATCAAATGCAGTGCTTTATGGTCTTCTGCTAATTGAATTTTTGTGCCATCGGTGAAATGCAGCGTTTCCAACCCCGGTTTGCGCCCTTCGCCTTTAGACACCCCCACCATAAATGCATCTAATCCAAGTTCTTGCATCACTTGCATGGCCATGTGCAATTGACCTTTACCGCCGTCAATCAAGAGTAAATCAGGCAACATGGCTTTTTTATAACGCCGTGTCAGGGCTTGGCGCATGGCAGCATAGTCATCACCGCCAGTAATATCTTCGATGGAAAATTGACGATAATCACGTTTTCGTGCACCGCCAGTATCAAACACCACACAAGAGGCAATCGTGGCTTCGCCCATAGTATGTGAAATATCAAAACATTCTATACGATCAATCGGTCGCCCCACCACTTGCTCAAGCTGATGAAAACGCTCATTCAATTCAAAATGGTTGGCCAGTTGCCCTTTAATCGCATGCTGAACATTCATATTTGCCAGCTCAAGCCACTCAGCACGGGTTTCTCGTACCTTGTGCTTAATCTGCACCTTTTTATCAAATGCCTGTTGTAGTGCTTGCTCTAATTCTTTGCTGTTTGGTAATTCGGTATTGATAATCAACTCATTGGGAACTTCATCTGCCACCTGAAAATAAAAGTTCGCCATAAAGTCCGATAACATTTGCCCTAAATCATCGCCCAACATATCAGGGAAATAGCTTTTCCCACCGAGCATTTTGCCATTGCGGACATACATAATCTGCACACAGGTCACCCCTGCATGATAGGCAATCGCCAGAATATCCGCTTCACCTTTGACTGTATAAATCGCTTGTTGTGACTGCACATCACGTAGCAGTGCCATACGATCACGGTAAAATACTGCTTTTTCAAACTCCAAAGCTTCAGCAGCAGCTTCCATTTTGGCAATCCACTCTTGATTGAGTTCTTTAGTATCACCCTGTAAAAATCGTATCGAATTTTGAACATCTTGCTGATAATCTTCAGGCGAAATCAAACCAACGCACGGCGCGGTACAGCGTTTAATTTGATACTGCAAACATGGACGTTTACGCTGTGAAAAATAGCTATTTTCACATTGGCGCACATTAAAGAGTTTTTGTAAAACCAACAAGGTATCGCGGGCATTGTATGCACTTGGGTACGGGCCAAAAAATTTACCTTGCTGATGTTTGCCCTTCCCCCGCCCACTGGCAATTCTTGGATATGGCTTGTCACTGGAGATAAAAATATAAACGTAGGATTTATCATCGCGCAACATAATATTGTACGGTGGTCGATGCAGCTTAATCAGATTTTGTTCAAGCAATAAGGCTTCTGTTTCGGAACGAACAATCAGCGTTTCAATGTCATAAATACGGGCCACCAACGCCTGTGTTTTGGGATGCTCGATGGTTTTTACAAAGTAGCTCGACACGCGGTTTTTCAGATTTTTTGCTTTGCCGACATACAGCAATTCACCGTCTTTACCGAGCATGCGATAAACACCGGGCAAGGTTGTCATATGGGCTAAAATCTTTTCAATATTGTCACGTGCGTTTTCGTTCACGACAAACCTATAATCTAAATAGACATGACATGATGTGATGCTTTTACAGGCTTTTTCAAGCTTTAAATCGGTAAATCTAGTTTCACTGAATGGAAATAAAAATATTTAACTTTATCAAAATGATGATCTATATTTTGCTACACGACATTTGACCCATCAATGACCTGCTGAATAAAAGCCAATATGCAATATGGATTTCATCCACTTAAAAGAGCATGACTGAACCTTTTTTATCATGCACTTTTTGAGATTGAACTTGTCAATCAACACATAATGCACCGTTCATTCGATTCAACGCATCCCACGCAATGATAAAAATTGCGCTGCAAAAACTATTGCAGTGTGATATTGAGTGCTTGGCAAAAAGCCTCTTTATTTCGCGGTGAAAGTAAAATAAATTTTGTTTGCCCATCTTTTAAATAATCAATCCGCAAACGATCTAAAGACAACGCTGGCGATGAAATGGAAAAGTCTGTTTTTGTCACTTTTTGAATATTGGATAGCGGAATTTTCCATTTAAAAAATAAATAGGTAATGACCAATGTGTCTTTATCAATCACATATCGGGTATTGAGCACAGGCCACCAAATCAACACAATCGTTAACGTATAGACCACCGCAAATAATAGGTTTTGACTGAGCGTCCCCTTTGCATACATGGTCAACACTAGCTGTAGCAACAGACCAGACATCGCAATAAAAAAAGCTAAAATCCACCAATCTATTTTTGAACGAAACTTTTGCATAGGGCTTCCTTGGTTAGGCTTATATCTTACACAAAGCAAAGTCGATGAAACATAAAAGACCTATTTATTTTATGGATTTAAACTTTTTCTTTAAATTGTAATCTGGAAAATGCACGTACACCAAGCTTGATCCTACAGCGAAACATGCATCACGCCATGCTCTTTCAAAAGGGCAATTGACTTTTTTGACTAAAAACCAAGATAAAAACAGCTTGAAATTAAACTCAATCACCCAATATATAACAGGCTTAAAAAGTAAAAAATGTGAACTGAAACAAAAGTTTTATAACATTGCAATAAAATATATCTAAAAATGAACTGTTAAACATATGGGATTATTGAAAAAAAATTGATGACCCTTGCGTCACGGCTTGATACAACTTGTTATGTTCTTTTTAGATATAGTTATCGTAAGATTAGCGAAGTTTAATGTACGTGAAAACTGCGTACATACTTCAAAACATCAACTTAAGAAGTCCTCCAAAATAAAGGAGATCAGGCATGATCCACGCTGGCAATGCCATTACCGTCCAAATGCTTTCGGACGGAATTGCAGAATTCCGCTTTGACTTACAAGGTGAGTCGGTCAACAAATTTAACCGTGCAACCATTGAAGATTTTAAAGCCGCTATTGAGGCTGTAAAAGCCAATAGCGACGTTAAAGGTTTAATCGTGACAAGCGGTAAATCAACATTTATCGTTGGTGCAGACATCACTGAATTTGGTGAGAACTTTGCTCAGGGCGAAAAAGCAATTATGGAATGGGCAATGCCTGTTCACGACATCTTCAATGCTTTTGAAGATTTAGAGCTTCCTAAAGTTGCTGCAATCAATGGTATGGCATTGGGCGGCGGTTTTGAGATGTGCTTAGTCTGTGACTACCGTGTCATGTCTGATGCCGCTCAAGTTGGTCTGCCTGAAATCAAACTCGGGATCTACCCAGGTTTCGGTGGTACGGTTCGTTTAAGCCGTGTCATTGGTATTGACAATGCAGTTGAATGGATGGCGATGGCTAATCCTAAAAAACCTGCTGCAGCACTGAAAGATGGTGCGGTTGATGCGGTTGTTGCTGCTGACAAACTTAAAGACGCTGCTATTGACTTGGTTAAACAAGCGCTTGCTGGTCGCGTAGACTGGAAAGCAAAACGCCAAGAAAAACTTGATCCTGTGAAGTTAAGCCCAATCGAACAAATGATGGCGTTTAACTCTTCTAAAGGTATGGTGCTTGCAAAAGCAAACCCAGCTCAATACCCAGCACCAAAATTATTATTGGATTCTTTACAAGCAGGTGCAAGCCTTCCACGTAACGAAGCCTTAAAAATTGAAGCTGAAGGTTTTGCTAAAGCTGCGGTAACACCACAAGCAGGCGCATTGATTGGTTTATTCATCAATGACCAAATTGTGAAAAAAACCTCGAAAAAACATGAAAAAGGTGCGCATCCTGTCAACCAAGCTGCAGTATTGGGCGCGGGTATTATGGGTGGCGGTATTGCTTACCAAGCGGCAAGCAAAGGCACACCAATCATCATGAAAGATATTGGTAATCCACAACTTGCACTAGGTATGTCTGAAGCGAACAAATTGTTGACCAAACAAGTTGAACGCAAAAAAATGACTGCTGCAAAAATGGGTGAAACCCTTGCACGTATTCGTCCAACTTTAAGCTTAGATGAGTTTAAAGAAGTGGATATCGTGATTGAAGCGGTAACTGAAAATCCAAAAATCAAAGCGGCTGTGCTTGCGGATACTGAAAAATCAGTGCGTGAAAACACCATCATTGCATCAAATACGTCGACCATTTCAATTACACGTTTGGCAGAATCGCTACAACGTCCTGAAAACTTTGTCGGTATGCACTTCTTTAACCCAGTTCACATGATGCCTTTGGTTGAAGTGATCCGTGGTGAAAAAACGTCTGATGAAGCAATTGCGACGACTGTGGTTCTTGCTCAGAAAATGGGTAAAACACCAATCGTAGTCAATGACTGCCCAGGCTTCCTTGTAAACCGTGTATTGTTCCCTTACTTCGGTGCATTTGACCTTCTTCTTAAAGATGGTGCTGACTTCCAACAAGTCGACAAAGTCATGGAAAAATTCGGCTGGCCAATGGGTCCTGCTTATCTTATTGACGTTGTCGGTATTGATACAGGTGTTCATGGTGCTGAAGTCATGGCGGAAGGTTTCCCTGACCGCATGAAGCCTGACTACAAAGGCGCGATTGAAATCATGTACGAAAACAAACGTCTTGGTCAAAAGAATGACGTTGGTTTCTACAAGTACGAACTTGATCGTAAAGGCAAGAAAGCCAAAAAAGTTGATCCAACAGCTTATGAGCTTGTTGCATCTATGGCGACCACTGAAAAACACGAGTTTGATGCACAAGAAATCATTGATCGTATGATGCTGACTTTCTGTAACGAAACTGTTCGTTGCCTAGAAGACAACATTGTAGCGACTGCTTCTGAAGCGGATATGGCAATGATCATGGGTGTAGGTTTCCCTCCATTCCGTGGTGGCCCATGCCGTTACATCGACCAAACGGGTGTAGCTGAATACGTAGCACTTTGCGACAAATATGCACACTTAGGTAAAGCTTATGAAGCGCCACAAATGTTGCGTGACATGGCTGCTAACAACAAAAAATTCTACGGTTAAGGAGCAACGTGAATGGCTACTTTAAATCCACGTGACGTTGTCATCGTTGATGGCGTACGTTCAGCAATGGGTAAAACCAAAAACGGTATGTTCCGCAATGTACGTGCTGACAGCTTATCTGCTGAATTGGTTCGTGCTTTAGTTGCTCGTAACCAGTTTGATGTCAACGAAGTTGAAGACCTAATCTGGGGTTGTGTTAACCAAACCTTAGAACAAGGCATGAACATTGGTCGTAACATTGCGTTATTGGCTGACTTACCAAAAACTGTTGCAGGTCAAACTGTTAACCGTCTTTGTGGTTCATCTATGCAGTCAATTCATACTGCTGCGGCTCAAATTGCAACCAACCAAGGTGATGTGTTCATCATCGGTGGTGTAGAGCATATGGGTCACGTTGGTATGATGCACGGCATCGACCTGAATCCTGAAGCATCTAAACATTATGCAAAAGCGTCGAACATGATGGGCTTAACCGCTGAAATGTTAGGTCGCATGAATGGCATTTCGCGTGAAGAACAAGATGCGTTTGGTGTTGAATCACACCGCCGTGCTTGGGCTGCTACACAAGAAGGTCGTTTCAATAATGAAATCGTGGGTGTTGAAGGTCATGACCAAAATGGCTTCAAAATCCTATGCGACATCGACGAAGTAATTCGTCCAGACGCTAACCTTGAGTCATTCAAATCGTTACGTCCTGTATTTGATCCGAAAGGCGGTACGGTCACTGCGGCAACATCTTCAGCTTTGTCTGACGGTGCTTCTGCAATGTTACTGATGTCTGCTGAACGCGCTCAAGCATTAGGTCTTAAGCCACGTGCTGTAATTCGCTCTATGGCGGTTGCAGGTTGTGATGCTGCGATCATGGGTTATGGTCCAGTTCCAGCAACGCAAAAAGCACTTAAACGTGCTGGCTTAAGCATTAGCGACATTCAAACATTTGAATTGAATGAAGCATTTGCTGCACAAGGCTTGTCTGTCATGAAAGGCTTAGGCATTTATGAAAAACAAGACTTGATTAACTTAAATGGTGGCGCAATTGCACTGGGTCACCCATTGGGTTGTTCTGGTGCACGTATCACTACGACATTGCTGAACGTAATGGAACAGCAAGATACGCAAATTGGTCTTGCGACCATGTGTATCGGTTTGGGTCAAGGTATCGCGACCATTATCGAACGTGTTTAATACACTAATTTGATATAAAAATCCTCGCTTTGGCGGGGATTTTTTTATTGCATAAAATGAAGTCTCGATCTTTTATTGAAAAGCTTTAAATTCAAAAACATGAACTAGACAGAACAATATGTAGCAAATTATTATCACGATTTCAACAAATAATAAGGTTCTAACAATGTTTAAAAATATGGCAGCCGATTTAATGGGAACAAGCGATATCGGTAAAATTATTGAACCGAGAGATTATGATAAGACTGATATAGATGACTATATTTTTCATGAAGACAATGAAAAAATATTTTTTCTAATCAAAGCTAAAACAGATGAATATTGTTTTACCAATACTGCTTTTATTCATCTTGATGGTACTAGTGCGGTGAGTAAAAAACGGACTTTAAATCGCTATCCATATAAACATTATCAGATCAGTCGAGTGTTACTTGAAACGGCGGGTACGATTGATCGGGACGTTGAACTCAAGTTCCAACTTGGAACAGCAACTTATTCAATTGATATTGAAAAATCACAAATTGAGAAAGTCCGTGATTTATATAAGGCACTATTTAGTATTGGCGAGGCATGCAAAGAAATTGAACGTCAAACATCAACACTGATGCAAACCCAACAAGCCGTGAATAATATGTTTTCTCTGCGTGAGCTGCCTGAACAAGTTGTACTTAACTTACCCGACATTATTTGCCAAACCACACTTCAAGTTGAAGAAAATCTGACTAAACGTCGTAAACAAATTGAAAACTATGATTTTTCTACAATTTTTGAACGCTATCTCAAACAATAAATAGCATTATAGAATTACCGTCAAATTGAAAAAATACAGTCTCAATCTGATTTAAACATTTGGAATATTTAATATTTTTTGTAAACATCCTCGCTTTTGTGGGGATTGTTTATTATTGTTCTATCAAGATTTTTATAAGTATTTATTACTATTTAATATTCAAAATACTGGGAGTAAATGGATGTTTATATCACTCGCAAAGACAACGATTAGTTTAGGGATCATTGGAACCATACTCACAGGCTGCGCAACCAAAACCCTCATCACCAAAGATATGCAAACCTATACCAGAACCAGCAAAGTGACGCTCGTTGAAGATACTGTGGTCGCTTTTGGCAAACCGGCTCAAACAACAACCAATTTACCGCAAAATAGTTTGGTCATTGCTGGACAAAAAAATAGCTATATTCTGACTCAAGGTGGTGCACAGTTTGTCAACTTAATCAGTAAACTTGACCCCAGCAATATCCAAATAACCAAAGAGCTACAATTTTTCTCTGAAAAAAATGATGGTCATTTTTCAGGAATCCTGCCTTTATCTTATGTCAAGTTACAAGAAGATATTAGCAAAAAGGATTTAGCATTTTTTATTGAAAATGGGGCAGAAGAATGTTCAACTTCAAGTGATAGACGCATGAATGCTCAACGCTTTTGCTTTAATTTAAAATTAGCAGGCGTGGTCTACCCTGTTGCGAACAATATTGCTTCGCTCAAGGCATTAAGCAAACCTTATCAAGTGACGATCTATACCAACAATCAAGAAAGTTATAAATCAAGTTCAAAAATGAATCCCTTAGAAAAATTGGTTTTACTGCCATTTGCGGTTGCCATTGATGTTATTTCTTTACCTTTTCAAGCGGCTGAAAAGATTTTTGATTAACTCAATTTAGGGCAGAATATTTTAGACATGATCAAATGTGTTTAATGCTCAAATCGTTTGAAATACCCCGCTAAGTGCGGGGATTTTTATTATGATTTAAAGACCTTTAAAGGTACGGTGAATTTCCCCTTTCCTTCACAAGTGATAGAATTTTTTTCATCTAAAGCAAACATTAGCGTCTCAAATTTTTCAAAACCATGCTTATTATGTTCTTGTGATTTCTCAGTATAACTTTGAATAAATTAACATCAGGTCATCGCAAACAATTAATAGCATGTAACCATTGCGCAACATCATGTTATAACTCTGTAATTTTAGTGGAATATTCACACAATTAAAGGTGACTTATTCAGCATATGTCCAAACTTAAAAACAATAAGCGCTACCATACATCACTTCAAATATTCCACATTATTTATTCAGGATTGTGACTCATGAATGCTCTTCAAACTGCTATGGCACTGGTTTTCGTTGCAGCTACGACTTCAGCGATGGCGACTACACCTGTAGAAGCAACTCCAGCTGCAAAAGTTGCCACTATTCAAGCACAAGTTAAAGCAGATGCAGTTCAAACGACAACTGCTGCAAAGAAACAAGCCAAAACCACAACGACTGCTGTTACAAACAAAGCGACTGAAGTGAAAGATGCGACTGCGCAAAAAATTGTTGCTGCAAAAGATGCAACCATTACTCAAACTGCTGAAGTAAAAGACGCTGCTGTCGCACAAGCAACTGAAGCAAAAGACACTGTTGCTGCTGAAACAGAGGAAGTAAAACAAGCTGTAACTGAACAAGTTACTCAAGCTGAAGAAAAAGTTGAAGCGGTAAAAACTGAAGAGAAAAAATCATTCTTCTCTTGGTTTAAAAAGAAAGCTGCGTAATTTTGGCTTAAAATTAAAGTATTGATAAAAAAGGATGCTATTCATTAGCATCCTTTTTTTAAATCAGAATATACGTGTTTATGTAGATGGCAGCGCATCGTGCTATTCAGGGCAGTTACCGCTGGTTGGGACAAATGACCGATCTCATTTCACCCATTAACGGTTGATCACACCAAATGAAAATTGCTCTCGACTAATTTGTACATTGGTTGCATTACGGTCTATACCAAAAGGTGCGAGCATAATATACAAACCTTCTCGGGGATCTGGGGATTGCAAACCTTTTGCAATTGCCAAAACATGTTGCTGCAATGCCAGTGGCAAGTTGTTTAAATCTGGCATTGGCCCCTCAGGCACAAGCTCTAAAGTGGTCACAATGGTTGGATCAACCACAAAGTTTTGAGTATCTAGCTGTATTTTCATGACTCTATGCTGCAAAGCTTTGACTTCTTGAGGATCTTCCTGATATTGAATCACCCCTGTTTCAGCTCTTAACTCAGGTTCTGCTAATGTTCTTAACATCGGCAGTTCAACCGTATCGGCAAAAGTCGCAGAGATAGGAAAACTGACAGCAAGTGTAACAATCACAAAAGACGCATATTTTAGGAGATTCATGGTAGCTCTACTCAAAAAAATAAAAGTAAATAAACAACCTTCAACACCTGTAATTATATAATAAACCATCGAATGAATGACTTTTGTTCTGATCAATGGTTTTAGACAAATTCCAACTTTTGTTAAAAAATACTTTAATTTTCCCTCTTTAACGAGATCAAATCCTGCATCAAAAATACAACATTAAATTCACTAAAATTTTAAAAAATCATAATGTTAACTTCGTTGTACGACATGAATATCTTGTCTATAAAGCAACTCACTAAGACTTTATTTTTTCACTGTTCCTACACGCATAAGCACAGGAAATGTTACATCTAAGTATTCAGGTGCAGTTTTTAAGGCAGTTGAAATCAACTGAAGTGGATCATCAGAATGCTGCTCTTGATAATGTTTTAGTGCTGACCATGTATTTAAATAACTCAGCAGTTGTTGCGCTGTCCATTGATAGTGTAAAGATAGCGCTGGTACAGCCTTTTCTTGAAAAGGAAATGGGATAGTTTGATAGCGTTCATCAATATAACGGCGCTCACTGTCCCAATAATCCTTTAAGGTTTCAAAATACAACTGTTGAATCAAACGATTCAGTGCAGCATCTTGCAGCTGAATTAAGCCATAGCCAATAGCCGCCACCACACCTTGCGGTTTAAGCACGCGTTTCACTTCAAGATAAAATGCCTCAAAGTCAAACCAATGTATAGCTTGAGCCACCGTGACCAAATCTATAGATTGCGTGGGAATACTGGTCTGCTCTGCCGCTTGCACTTGATAGCTGACATTGTCGAAATAAGGCGCATGTTGTAACTGGGCATCACTGATATCGGTTGCCACCACATGATCGAAATACGGTGCTAACAGTTGGGTGAATTGTCCAGAACCCGCGCCACAATCCCATGCAAAGCTATTTTCAGGCACATGCTGTAAAATTTCTTTTAAAATCTGTATGGAATAATTTGGACGGGCTTGTTTATAAAGCAAACTATGCTGAGAAAAGAGATCTTTCATTGTTTTAATGTTCAAATCAATTTTTATAAAATGACTATACTCAGAAAAACAACCCACTGTCATGCAACTTGTCTAACAATTTTAAGCATAAAAAAAACCCTCAAACATTGTTTGAGGGTTTTTTGAATATGGTGGCGAGACCCAGGTTCGAACTGGGGACACACGGATTTTCAATCCGTTGCTCTACCGACTGAGCTATCACGCCAATGCCGTGTATTAAGCCGTATCTCAGGACATTAGTCAATATAATTCATCACATTTTTATTTGATTGAATATTTTTTACCCAAAAAAAATCCCTGATGGGATCAGGGATTGAAATCTTTAAATAGATTTTGAATATGGTGGCGAGACCCAGGTTCGAACTGGGGACACACGGATTTTCAATCCGTTGCTCTACCGACTGAGCTATCACGCCAATGTCGCGTATTAAACAGTTTAAGTGTTTTTCAGTCAAGTTACTTTTGTGCTTTTTAAAACAACCGTTTATTTTTACAGCAAATTCATCCTGATTTGATTATTTTTTATTTAATACTCCCTCTGTCATTTAACCTTTGACACTTTTTAACCCATAAAAAAACAGCTCAATGGCTGCTTTTTTATCATTCAATCCAGCTTAAATTTTTTCTAAATTGGCTAAGCAACGATGAATTGCGCCACACCCAGGTTCAAAGACTTTAACGCCTTTGGCTTCTTCCATACGACAAACTTCACTCACCAGCCTTTCCGCAACACCACGCCCACGGTTAGCAGGATGAACCACGATATTTTCCAAGGTCTTACTTTCCCCTTGTCCAGTGCACCAAATTACCCCAATCACTTTAGTATTAAATTCTGCTGTGTAAACTAAGGTATACTGAGCCAAGTTTTGCTCTAGTTGTTCAATGGCATCCTGCCCATCACTAAATTCTGGGCTGGTGTCATACAGTCGCTCAAGCTGGCTGCGCACTTCGTCATTTTCTAGTGAAGTATAAGCATGTACGGTAATAGGCATTGATTAACCCTCCTGAGCAATCTAATATGCGGTGATTTCGTCACCGCGAAAAAACATTTTACATCATCATTTTTGACGTTTTTGAGGAACGTGTCTATGACGCAGCGTATCAGTGAAGTGGTAAGAAACACGAACGAAACTAAAATTCGAGTTCGTGTGAATCTTGATGGTACGGGTCAAGGCACCCTCAATACAGGTATTCCATTTTTAGACCATATGATTGATCAAATCAAGCGACACGGCTTATTCGATATCGACATTCACTGTGATGGTGATTTAGATATCGACGATCATCATACCGTAGAAGACTGTGGTATCACGCTTGGTCAAGCATTTGCACAAGCCTTGGGTGACAAAAAAGGCTTACGTCGTTATGGTCATTTTTATGCACCACTGGATGAAGCTTTAAGTCGTGTCGTGGTCGATTTATCTGGTCGTCCCGGCTTATGGATGGATATTCCATTCACTCGCGCACGTATTGGCACCTTTGATGTTGATCTATTCTCTGAATTTTTTCAAGGCTTTGTGAATCATGCGCTGATGACATTACACATTGACAACTTGAAAGGTAAAAATAGTCATCACCAAATTGAATGTGTATTTAAGGCCTTTGCACGCGCACTGCGTATGGCCTGTGAAATTGACCCACGTGCAGAAAACACGGTTGCTTCAACCAAAGGAAGCTTGTAATGACCCGTATTGCCCTTCTTGATTATGGCATGGGAAATTTACACTCTGCCGCCAAAGCCTTAGAACATGTTGGTGCAACTGTAGATGTGACCAATGATCCCAAACTGATTGCACAAGCGGATAAAATTGTCTTTCCCGGGGTCGGTGCAATGCGTGACTGTATGCAAGGCATGCATGAAGCAGGTATTGATGACGTGGTACGCAATGCTGTATTCAATAAGCCTGTGCTAGCGATTTGTGTTGGTATGCAAGCGTTAATGCAACACTCTGAGGAAAATGGCGGTGCAGATGCACTGGGTATTTTTGAAGGTAGCGTCAAACGTTTTCCCGATGTGGCCGGTTTAAAAGTACCCCATATGGGCTGGAACCAAGTGCATCAGGCAGACCCAAGCCATCCCATGTGGAAAGACATTGAGCAAGATGCACGTTTCTACTTCGTACATAGTTTCTATGTTGAACCGAAAAATGCCGATCTTGTGGCTGCAACCTGTGATTACGGTCTAGAATTCTGTACCGCAATTCATCAAGAAAACTTGTTCGCGACTCAATTCCATCCAGAAAAAAGTCATACCGCAGGTTTACAATTATTGAAAAACTTCGTGGAATGGGCTATTTAATTTTATTCTCGCAAAAAAGCCCGCATGATGCGGGCTTTTTTTATTGATGCACTATCTGCTGTTTAATCTTGGTTAAAAACCGATTATTATTTGACTGCTTGTTAAAATACCAACTAAAAAACTGGAACATAATAATGAATAATACTGTAAATGACTCTGTGCTGAATGCTGCTGGGCGCTTTAGTCGCTTTTCTTACCTTGGATGGAATGGCCTATTATTGCTTGTCATGATGCTTCTAGGCATTATCGTTGCCATAGCGCTCCCTAGTTCTGCTCCAGACACGAATCAAGACATGCCTGTCTTTGCCATGATTATTTTAGGCATACTGTATATTGCCCTCATTTACTTTAGTTTTATTTTCGCTGTTCGCCGCCTACATGACCGCAATCACAGCGGCTGGCTGTCTTTACTGATGCTGGTGCCTTTAGTGAATATTGGTATGGCGCTGTATTTAACTTTTGCCAAAGGCGATGCGTATGCAAACCAGTTTGGTTTGCCAAGAGTAACGCGAACATGGGAAAAAGTTTTGGGTTGGATTTATGTGTTAATTTTCCCTATCGGCATTTTAGCCGCCATTGCGATACCCGCTTATCAAGACTATGTGCAGCGTGCTCATCAAGGGCAAATCGAAATACAGCAAAAAGCTGAGTAAAGCGATACATCAAACACAGCTCTAAAGCCTGCACTTGTGTAGGCTTTATCTTTGCCATTACGCTTAAAACACGTTAGTCTTCAAAAAAGCTTAAGTTTTATTGCTAATGAATAATTTCAGCCTTCATCAAGTTTTACCCAGCAAAGAACAAATCCAGCAATTACCTGTATTTCAAAATCTTCCATTACAACAAATTCAGGTGATTCACTCGCTGCAACAATGTCATGCCATTGAACAAGAACTCAAAACTTGTACCCTCTTCGGTTTTGACACCGAATCTAAACCAACCTTTAACAAAGGTGAAGTTTCAACTGGCCCCCATCTCATTCAATTGGCAAGTCGTGATCAAGCCTATTTATTCCAAATTAATCCCTCAATACTTGAGTTCCTAAAAGCGATTTTTGAAAATAAAAATCAAATGAAAGTCGGCTTTGGTTTAAAAAACGATGCTCACTTATTCCGTAAAAAAGGCATTGAACTGCATAATGTAATTGAATTATCTAAATTTTTTTCAGCATTTGGCTTTAGCAACCCAATGGGGCTTAAAAATGCTATGGCGCTTTTATTTCAAGTCAACTTCCCCAAAAGTAAAAAAATAAGCACCTCCAACTGGGCACGAAAAATACTGACCCCACATCAAATTGAATATGCAGCTGCCGATGCTTATGCACCTGTACTGGTTTTTGAAGAATTATTACGTTTGGATCTATTGCCCAAAAGCATTCCCAGTCATTTATTAAAATTAAGCATGCAACCGAACACAATAAAAGCTGAAACTGATGCTTAGAAAATTGGCAATATTTTGCTAAGATTGCAGATAATACATTCTTTATAAGATTTGGCTAGGAGCGCAAGCATGCTGATCATTCCAGCAATTGACCTGAAAGATGGCAAATGTGTCCGTTTAAAACAAGGTCGTATGGAAGACGATACCGTATTTTCTGATGATCCCGTTGCAACGGCACAGCATTGGGTCAATGAAGGCGCGCGTCGCTTACATTTGGTCGATTTAAACGGTGCTTTCGCAGGTACGCCAATTCATAAACCTGTGGTTGAAGCAATTGCACGCGCACAGCCTGAACTCCCTATCCAGATTGGTGGTGGCATTCGCTCACTTGAAACCATCGAACACTATTTAGATGCCGGTGTATCTTTTGTGATTATTGGTACTAAAGCCGTTCAAGACCCTGCATTTGTTGAAGAAGCATGTAAAAAATTTGCCGGTCACATCATTGTCGGTATCGATGCCATGAATGGTATGGTCGCAACAGATGGTTGGGCCAATGTGACTGACGTTAAAGCCACTGATTTGGCAAAACGTTTTGCCGATGCTGGGGTATCGAGCATTGTTTATACTGACATCGCACGTGATGGCATGATGCAAGGCGTGAACATTGAGCAAACGGTCAATTTAGCAACCTACTCAGGCTTACCTGTGATTGCATCTGGTGGTGTCACCAACCTAGATGATGTCCGCAACTTAAAAGGTCAACCAGGTATTTTAGGTGCTATTACAGGCCGTGCCATTTACGAAGGCACATTGAACCTTCGTGAAGCGCAATCCTTATGGGATAACGAAGCTCTCTAAGTTTAGATATACTAAAAAGAGGTCTTCGGACCTCTTTTTGATACTTCAAATTTAGTACACCACATTACGAATAAATTTCACTGTTTGATCACTTAGGTTCTGATAACAGTATTTTACTGCGCTGGAATACACCAGTGAATCTCCTGCTTGCAAAACTCTTGACGTACCCGCCACATCCAGTGTGAGCTGTCCTTCAATGACATACAGCATTTCATGCCAGCCTTGTGGATCAGGTTCTGCTTGATACTGCTCTTTGGGTTCCAGCGACCACACCCAAAGCTCAACGACTTGTTTTGCTGGTATAGATGTCATCAGCTTAGCAAAACTTTCTTTGCTTTTGCCTTGCCATGCCAATTCATTAATCACAGCTTGATCCTGCTGACTCAAAGGGCTGACTAATTTGCCAAAATCAACCCCTAGCCCACTCGCAATTAAACTCAGTTTGGCGAGACTAATATTATCTTGACCCGATTCAATGCCAGCAATCATACGTCGACTCACCCCAGCTAAATCAGCCAACTGTTGCTGACTTAACAGCTTCAAATCTCGAAAATAGCGCACATTATGACTGACATGTTGTAAGACTTGGCTGGGTTGACTCATATTTTTTTACTCAAAATCAATGCGCACTATATTGCACAAAAGATAAAAATGAAGCAAGATACGTGCAATATATTGCACAAACATTCAAATGAACACTGCACTCGCCCAACATAACAAAGCACCTCAAGTGGCTTTAATCCTGATCACCCTCATTTGGGGAGGAACATTTTTAGCCGTACAATATGCACTCAATTATAGTTCTCCAATGTTTTTTGTCGGCTGTCGTTTTTTAGCAGCAACGATTATGATCGGATTACTGTCCCGATCTCATTTAAAAAGCTTCAGCAAACAAGACCTGTATGCAGGCAGCTTAATTGGGTTCACCATTATGCTGGGTTACGGCAGCCAAACCATTGGCTTACAAAGTATCAGTAGCAGTGAATCGGCTTTTTTAACTGCACTGTATGTGCCCTTAGTCCCCATTTTACTGTGGTTGATTTTCCGTAAACGTCCTCATGTGATGACATGGATGGGGGTATCGTTTGCCTTTATCGGTTTAGTCTTTCTCACCGGTAATGGTCTACAGCAAATTTCACTTAATTTTGGGCAAATTTTGACGCTGTTAGGTTCAATTGCCATTGCACTGGAAATTATCCTGATCAGTTATTTTGCTGGAAAGGTGAATATTCAACGTGTTACGGTCATTCAACTGGCCATAGCATCCTTACTGGCTTTTGCATCCATGCCTTTAGTGGGTGAACAGCATTTACCTTCATTTTCTTGGACTTTGGTTGCAGTCACAGTTGGATTAGGCTTAGCCAGCGCACTAATTCAATTGACCATGAACTGGGCTCAGCGTTCTGTTGCGCCCTCTCAAGCCGCAATTATTTATGCAGGGGAACCCGTTTGGGCAGCACTCTTTGGACGAATTGCAGGAGAACGTTTGCCTGCCATGGCTTTATTGGGTGGATTGTTGGTGGTGATCGGAGTGATTTTAAGTGAATGGAAGCCTAAATTTTTAAATAAAATACGGAATAAAAAAGAGTTCCAATAGAACTCTTTTTTGTTTAAACATTCAAATCAAACTACTGATACATCGCTTGATTATCATTTAATCGAATCATACCGCGAATGGCACGATAGACAATCCAAATCCAAGAAATCCCAACCACTAGAATACAGAAGGTGGTTGCAATAAGGGCAACACCTGCGAAAAGATCGGCATTTTCACCAGTAAAAAACAAGAAGAAGAAGGGAATAAAAGCAATAATATTCCAAAACAAATACCACCAAAAGGTGCGAATTTGCCAAGTAAAGTGACTTGCAAAAATAGAACCACGGACATCATTGCGTTTGACATAATTAATAATCAATGCCACTACAGCCAATAATCCGCCAGAAAAAATAGCAATAATATAAAGGATATAGAGCACTAAAGTCAGCGTACGATTAGCATCTTTATCAATAGAATAATTCATTGTTATACCTTTTAAAGTCGTCATTCTCTTTTAAAACTTTAGGACATTTAAAGGAGAAATGAGCCATAGAATCAAAAGAATGTTTAAAGCTATGGTACAAAAATAAATCTTTCTAAACGGTTGTTTTTCTGTTTTATGTCGCAATTTCTCTTGTGCCAACCACGCTGTAGGCCAGCCGCCAAGAAAAGATAAAATATGTAAAGTCTGTTCAGGTACACGGCGATTGCCCTGTAGAGCTGCTTCTTTATCTTGTGCATACATCCAATAAGTCATGGCGTTGATAATACTAATAAACAACAACACCATTCCATTAAGTAATCCAGCGATGCTAAAAACGGCCAGTGCCAAGATATAAGCAATACACGCGATTTGCATCGCTTTTAATTTTTGTTGTTGCTGTCCATTTGCTTTTTTCAGTTTAGTGACTTTTTCCTGCATTTGTGAGGCTTTAAGGTAAGTTACTTGTTGCGCACGGAAACGTCCCTGTCCATCCAATAAGACTTTGTATTCCAGTGCACAACCCACGATAGGTCGTGGCCCTTGACGCGCAAAATCTTTAATATGTAAAAATACGCGATCTTTCGTCGCCTCATTCGGTTGAATAAAGCCATAGCCTTTTTCATCAAACCATTCGACTAAGCGACCCTGATCACGCATGTTCACTTCCCTATTTAAGCCGTAACAAACTTTAGTCGTTCTATAAGCATATTACGCATCTCTTGTGGGTTTTTCTGCAAAATATCACCCCCAGTTCGTCCCTGTTGTGTATTTTTTTGTGCGACTTGTAAACGCATAAGCCAGAAACGTGCAGCAGCGATTGCCAAATAAATTTCCAAGCATGCTTTTTCATCATCAGTTAATGGACGCACCGTTTCATAAGCTGCTAAAAAAGCCTGCGCTTTGACTTCATTTAAATGAACTTCAGGATATTCGGTACAGAAGTCATTTAAAGTAATGGCAATATCAAACAGAAACTCATCTTTATTCAGTTCGTAGAAATCTAGAATGCCGTTGAGTTGATTGCCATTAAATAAAGTATTATCCCGAAATAAGTCGGAATGAATAAAACCTGTCGGACGATTTGGATAGACCGCAGTCAGCGCATCATACAAACCAAGGACTTCACTCAATAAAATAGCATCCGCAGGATTTAAAGTCGGTTTTAATTCTTTAGCGACTTGTAACCAATAATCATGGTTGCGATATTCTGCCCGTTCAAGTGGAAAGTCTTGTAAAGCCACATGTATTTTTGCCTGTGCAATGGCAATGGCTTCAGCCTGTTCTAAAGTTGACGGCATCGGGTGTTCACCCATCATGCGTGGCGCAATTTGCGCAGGCTTGTCTTTCAGGCTATGAATCGCTTTACCCGCATAATTTAAAGGTACGGGTACGGCCAAACCATGTTGAGCTAAATGCTCAAGTACAGGAACCAACTCTGCTGCACCTTGCTCATCCATTTCTTCAAATACAGTCAGTACATACTGCATGGCATTTTTAGCAACCAAAAAATAGTTTGTATTTTGAATACCGCCTTGAATGGGAATCAGATCAATGACCTCTAATCCATAAGGTGCTGCAAAAGTCTGAACTTCCTGTAAAGTCAAAGTGGTATAAACCGACATAGAAAACCTGCAAAAAAACTTACATAATTTTGCTAGAATACCCGCTCCCACTACCAAGGTGTAGCACCTTCGTGGCGAAGTTTCATAATCGACTGTTATTTTTGGAAAAAATTATGCTTGCTAAACGTATTATTCCTTGCCTTGACGTAGATAATGGTCGAGTAGTGAAAGGCGTTCAATTCCTTGATATTCGTGATGCAGGTGACCCAGTTGAAGTTGCGCGCCGTTATAATGAACAAGGTGCAGATGAAATTACCTTCTTAGACATTACCGCAACATCGGGTGGTCGTGACACCACTTACCGTACTGTTGAACGTATGGCTGAAAGCGTATTCGTGCCGTTAACCGTGGGTGGTGGTGTTCGTAAAGTCGAAGATATTCGCTTATTGTTAAATGCTGGCGCAGATAAAGTCAGCATTAATTCCGCTGCTGTGTTTAACCCAGAGTTTGTTCAAGAAGCATCTCAACGCTTTGGCGCACAATGTATTGTAGTGGCCATTGATGCGAAAAAAACGGGCGAGAATAAATGGGAAATTTTCACCCATGGCGGTCGTAAAGCAACGGGAATTGATGCCATTGAATGGGCTGTAAAAATGGCTGACTTTGGTGCAGGCGAACTGCTGATTACCTCGATGGATGCTGATGGCACCAAAGCGGGTTATGATCTTAAATTAATGCGTCAAATCAATAATCGTGTCACCATTCCAACTATTGCATCAGGTGGTGTCGGATGTTTACAGCATTTGGCTGATGGTATTTTACAAGGTGGTGCAGATGCCGTTTTAGCTGCCTCTATTTTCCACTTTGGTCAACACACCATTCCTGAAGCGAAACAATATCTTGCAGCTCAAGGAATTGAAATGCGTCTTTAAGCTTTTGCTGTTTTACTGATCTAAAAGGAGTGTTTTAACAACACTCCTTTTTATTTTAATCATGATCAAAATTTTAAGATAAAAAAAAGGAGCCTTTAAGACTCCCTATAAACTCAAAAAACGACAGCGCGTGGTTTCTTGCAATCTCTAAACCATACCATAAAGCATATATACCCTAACCAACTCAAGGACATTACAACTTTGCAGTGCTGCAAATATAGATTAAAAAATCAACATAATATTGACCATTCATGCCAAAAATATTGACAAATCGCGACAACAACACCCAAATAGACTGAAGGATTCACTAAATATCAATGGATAGAATCAACACCATTAAACGCAAAATTTAAGAAAACTTATTTTTATACCTCTACCTTAAGCTCCAATTTAGACACTTTTTCTACCCATTTAGCTGGGAAATAACGTTCTGCTACAAAATTGAGTCCTTTTGTAATCGGTTGCGGAAGTGCAATACCCAACGGATTTTGTTCTTGTAAATTTTCTGAAGAAATGACCCGTGTACCCAAAATATAATCAAACCACGGTTTGGTCACACACCAATTGGCATCCTGATTCGAATTCATATGATGGTCATAGTGCCACGGGATTTTTTTCATTGCCCAATCTGGCTCTAAATGGGCACGACGATGAATATAATAATAATTACATGCACTATAGACCGCAGCCGCAGCCATCCCCTTCGATACTGGATAAAACAATACACTGCTCACACCAGCCACCACGGCTAAAGAAACAATTTCATTTTTAGTTCGCCAATTTGAAATACCTTGCACATAACCATCATCATGAAAGTCTTGTTTACGCACTTCACGATGGTGTTCCCAATGTGACTTCATACTGTCTGGTACTGGGCTATAACGTGGTTTTCCACTACGATGCGTACCATGCAAAATATACTTATGCGCAACCCATTCAAAGCCATTGGCCACCACGAGCCCAACCAAGAAACCTTTCCACATTTTATTTTCTCCTCTTTCTTATTGAATATACTCAAGGAAATGTGCTAAATATTGACTGTGAAATAAAACTTCATTGACAAATTACGACAACAAAAAGATTAAAATGCAGCAATTTAAGGATTACACAGGCTCGGTCTACGGTGGACTTGGACATTTACTTTATGCTTATAGCCAAGCTCAGGGCTTAGCTATTTCTGAAAAACTGCAACAAGTTCAAAACTTAGAACGCTTTGACTATAGTCTTTGGCGCGCCTTACTGACAGACATAGAACAGCATGTTCAAGTCCCTGCACTGGGTTTAAGTATTGCTGAATATGTACAACCGAAACATCTGGGGATCATTGCTTATATTGCACTGTCTTGTAATACCTTAGGTGAGGCTTTGTATCGTTATCATGACTTTCATCGTCTGCTTTACGATGGTAGTCCTTTGCAGGTTAATATACAGGGGAACTATTTAGCCATTAATTGGGGGGAAATTCCCTTCAACCTTACCACTCAAGTGACCAATGAAATTGCGATTGCATTAATGCTGCAATTTCTTCGCCTTTTTATGGAATTTGAAACGGTTCATATCCATGAAGTTCATTTCACCCATCCAGCTCCGAAGAATGTTGCTTTATATGAGCAATATTTTGGTTGCAAAGTCCGCTTCTCCCAAGCCCTCGCTCAAATTATTTTACCCATTCAAGAGCTGGCAAAACCTTTTCGTCAAGGAGATCAAACCTTACAGCAGTTGCTGATGCAGCAAGCACAAGCCTTATTAGAAAAACTGCCGCATTGCACACAGCTCGATCAGCGTATTCAGCAGGCCATTTTAATGGGCTTACAAAAAAACCTGTATCAGATTCAACCTATCGCCAATCAGTTAAATATGTCGGTACGACAACTCCAGCGCCATTTACAACAACAAGGCACAACCTATCAACAACGTATGCAAGAAGTTCGGCATCTATTGGCAGAACAATATTTAAAAGATCCACATTTAGGTCTACAAGAAATCGCGTTATTGCTCAGTTACTCGGAACAAAGTGCTTTTCAACGTGCTTTTAAACAGTGGACGGGTTCGACCCCTCAACAATGGCGCAAACAACAAGATTAAAAATATCGCATGATGGTCATGCTCGTGTCATGTTTATTCATCATGTTGTGATGAATAAAGACTCAATTTTTCGATAAATATAAAATATTGCATCGAATTATTCAAAAATATATAACAAAATCTGGAGCATAAAATGCATAAATATCTTGCTGAATTAATTGGAACATTTTGGTTAGTCTTTGGTGGATGTGGCAGTGCCATCCTTGCAGCAGCATTCCCCGAACTCGGTATTGGCTTTACAGGTGTGGCACTTGCCTTTGGTTTAACCGTCCTTACAGGTGCTTACGCTTTAGGTCATATTTCAGGTGGGCACTTCAATCCTGCTGTTAGTGTTGGCTTATGGTTCGGAGGGCGTTTCGATGCCAAAGACCTCATTCCCTATATTATTTCTCAGTTGATTGGCGCAACTTTAGCAGCACTGGTTTTATATCTTATTGTACAAGGTCAAGCTGGATTTACTGGTACAGGTGGTTTTGCCAGCAATGGATTTGGTGACTTATCGCCAGGAAAATATTCAATGACTTCAGCTTTAATTATTGAAGTGGTCTTAACTGCTTTTTTCCTGATTATTATTTTAGGTTCAACAGATAAACGTGCACCAGCAGGGTTTGCACCTATTGCGATTGGTCTGGCTTTAACGCTGATTCACTTAATCAGTATTCCTGTCACCAATACCTCTGTTAATCCAGCACGAAGTACTGGTGTAGCATTCTTTGCAGACACAGCGGCTTTAAGTCAACTTTGGTTATTCTGGGTGGCCCCTATTTTTGGTGCGATGATTGGTGCACTCATTTATCGTATGCTGGCACCTCAACCAGACTAATCATATCCTGCATAAAAAAGCTCATTAGATATGAGCTTTTTTATGTTCCACATGAAACATCATGCTGTTTAGCATTTTATAAAAATGGATTTTCAATTTCCTGTTCATCTTGACGATCAATTTTTTCAGGCAAATTTTGTTCATTTTCTAAAGCACTGACCACATCATTTAGAAAAGCTTGTAAAACTTTAGCGGCCTGTAAACCAGCCTGATCTTTGGTGAGCTGCAAATTACCATAAATATTGATGCAATCTTCTTGGTTTTCCAGCGTTAAGTCATAAATCGCATGTGACGCTGTCGCATTTTCAAAAGGTTTAAACATGGTCTGCTCACTGATCTTTATTGTTTTAAAAAGTAGGATGACCCACATCATCCTACCGAACAATAGCTTACTTCAACAACTGTAAAATGTATTGTAATAATGCTTCAATCAGCTGTTTCACAATAGCATCTTGGGTATTTGGATCGATTGTCTCTGTCCCATTTTTGCTTGCATTGGTTTGGCTCGTATTCGAGGTAGAACCCGCAGATGAAGATTTAAACTCTTTTTGTAGCGCGGTCAATTGATCGGAACTGACATCTTCCGCACATTGGCTTTCCGCATCCCAATGTGAATAGCTAATTTCTTTGCTGGCTTTCACCGCAGTCGCAGTGAGCGGCAAATGATAGGTATTACGTTTTTGTTCTTCGGTGAGTTGTGGGAATAAATTCATGTCCAATTGTTCTTCTAAATAACAAATACTGACGATTTTAACCTGTAGTGAATTATCGTTAGGGGCATAGTAGGCACCAATCGCACCCGTTTTAGGAATATAAACCGCTTTAAAAACTGCGGTTGGAACAATAACGCCCTTGCCTATGGTTTTTAATTTTTTTGCTGTAAAAACAGGCCCCGTAACCACATAAACATCATATTTATGTTTGGTGACCATCGCACGGGTGGCTTCTTCTAATTCACGCCAAATTTGTTGATTATTTTTCGGTGCTTGCGGCACCATATTGGCTAAGGAAAAACTGTCTGACTGTGCAGCCTTGGTGGGCATATCGGCATTTGGTGCCATATGCCCACGGTCATAACCTGAGGCTTTATAGTCCGACAAGGTGGCACGGTGCTCTGCTTTGACTTTGGTTTCTTCGTGAAAACTATCTTCACGCGGAATTTTTTGACTTAAGCGCTGTGGCGTTAATGCTTCAGCAACCCATAACGGTGTTTTAGAAACACCCGAATACATCACATTGAAACCGTTAAAACACAAGGGATAGGTATTTTTACTGAGGCTTTCTTTGGCTAAATAAGGCGGAATATCACGATAAAACTGATCTAAACAGGCCGAATTTGAGGATGATGGCAGCGAAACAAACTGTTGGATTTTTTCTTGTCCAAAAGCAATTGCAAAACTACTGGTTGCAACTAAACCTAAAATAATTTTTAAACTATTCTGATTTAAAAGCTGAACCCAAGATTTACTCGTTTTACGTTTCTTAATTGCCATTTCTAGATAAACACTCATTTTTCACGAGCTTAACAAGCAAGCAAATTGAAGTATATGTAGCCGAAGTTATTTGTTTAACAATTAAACAATATCTGACCAACAAAAGCACAGTTGTTGTAACAATATGTCTAATTTTCTACAGCTTTTATAAAGACTCTTAATGGCTTTCGGTATGTTTGATTGAAAAACCGATCAAGATTATGACAAGGTAAAACAGGCAAGATTTCAAAATGATTATATCTAGGGAGTATTTTATGCACGCTAAGCTTTTAGGTTTAAGTCTGATTACAGGATTGATGAGTGCAACAGCATTTGCAGAACCTGCCATTCAACCGGGTGATTCTTTAGAAAGTTTATCTAAAGTAAAAGTGAGCACTACGGTGAATGGTCAAGCAGGTTCAATTCAAGATTTAGTCGCCAGTGGTCAAATCCGTCTTGTTGATGCAAGCCAAGCCACTCAAGTCGGCACTGAAGCAGAAATACACAACCCATCAACTATAAATGCAACCACAGCACAAACTGCGGACATAAATACCCCAGCACAAATAGGTTCATCTGCTGCTGTCGAACAAGCCAATGCTCCTGCGATTGAGCAAACGGCTCAAGTTGCAGCTGACAAGGTCGAAGCAATGCAACCCCATGCTGAATTAGCTGCACAACAAACAGAACCAGCCTTAAATCAAAAAGCTGTAGCACCGATGATTTCATCTTCTGCCGACACGCCAGTCAATGCGGCAGATCGCCCGCAAGTTGATGTCACCCAAGAAGCTGTTGCTGCTGCCCCTGTAAATGCTGCTGAAACAATGATGACTCATGAAGCCATCGCCGCTGCTGCACCTGAAGTCGCACAACCCAATGATGCCGTACAAGCTGCACCAGAAGCAGATCTTAGCAATGCACCAGTCAATGCATCTCCAGAAGCACCGATTGCAGAAACAACAGAGAACTGATCACCCTGTGTTGAGCTTTATCCTCCAATAAAAAAACCAAGGATTGACCTTGGTTTTTTTATGCACTATTCAGTTCATGACTAAATTTCGATTTGACTGCCCAGCTCGACCACGCGATTCGGTGGAATTTGATAAAAATCACTGACTGGACTGGTATTTCGTTGCATCGAAATAAACAGTTTTTCCCGCCATGGAGACATTCCATCTCCAACCGTGTGAATCAATCGATCACGAGAAATAAAGAAACTGATTTGCATCATGTCAAACTCAAGCCCTAATTGTTCATAAGCTTGCTGAAGCGCTTGTGGAATATTGGGTTGATCTTTAAAACCATAATACATCGAGACCCGGTAGAAATGCTCATCCAATTTTTCAACTTGAATGCGCTCCTCTGCGGCAACATAAGGAATATCGCGAGTAACCACAGTCACCATCATATTCAGTTCATGCAGCACTTTATTGTGCTTAATATTATGCAACATGGCATGCGGCACAATATTGGGTGTCCCCGTCAGAAATACTGCTACACCGGGAACAAATTGTGTTTCAGCACTCATACCAATACTTTTGATAAACAGATCAATCGGTAAAGCATCTTTTTCTAGACGTGCAAAGACAATTTCTCGTCCCATTTTCCATGTCATTAGAATGGTATAGACTGCTGCACCAATTAAAATAGGCACCCATCCACCCGCAATAATTTTTAACGATGTGGAGGCAACAAAGATCAAATCAATGAACAAGAATGGGATCGTAAAGAGCAGAACTTTCCACACTGGCCAACGCCAAAAACCATAGGCGAGGAACGAAATTAAAATCGTCCCGCACAGCATGGTCATGGTCACGGCAACCCCATAAGCACTGGCTAAATTGGCACTATTTTCAAACAATAAAATCAGGATCACCACGGAAATAAACAGCACCCAATTGATGAACGGCAAATAAATTTGACCTTGTTCAATATCCGAGGTGTGATGCACGGTTAAACGGGGTAAATAGCGTAGTTGAATGGCCTGATTGGTCATTGAAAACACACCCGTAATCACTGCTTGGGAGGCAATGACTGCGGCAGCTGTCGCCAAACCAATCATTGGATATAAACCCCAGTCAGGAACCAGCATATAAAATGGATTCGAAATCGCCTCTGGGTTACGTAGTAATAATGCCCCCTGTCCTGCATAGTTAAACAGTAGACACGGTAAAACAATAATGAACCAAGCAAGGCGAATAGGTAAACGACCAAAATGCCCCATATCGGCATACAAAGCTTCACCACCCGTCATGGTTAAAATGACAGCACCCATCGTCAGAAAAGCAACGTAGGGTTGATGAACAATAAAATTAAAGGCCCAATGAGGACTAACCATCGTCAATACAAATGGCGTTTGAATAATACTCCACACGCCCACTGCGCCAATGGAAAGAAACCAAGTCATGGTTAATGGGCCAAAAAATTTGCCCATGGTGGCTGTACCATGCCGCTGTACTAAAAATAATCCTGCCAAAATACCAATTGCCAAAGGCATGAGCCATTGGTTAAACATCGGTGTGGCAATACTTAAGCCTTCAATTGCAGAGAGAATAGAAATTGCTGGCGTGATAATGCCATCACCAAAGAATAGCGATGCACCAATAAAGCCTAAAGCAATCAGATAAATCTTCCTGTTCTCGGCGATCCGAGTGGTTCGCAAATTCAATGCAAGCAAAGACATAATCCCGCCTTCACCATTATTGTCTGCACGCATGATGATGGTGACGTATTTAAAACTGATCGTCAGCATCATGCACCAAAAAATCAGCGACAGAATTCCAAGAACTGTCGCTTCAGTAATAGCCAGATGTGCGGTGAGGAAGCATTGCCTAAGGGCATACAGTGGACTGGTTCCAATGTCTCCAAATACAACACCTAATGCAGCTAAGGTAATTGCAGGCAATGCCGCTTTTTTTGCGGTACTTTGCATATATGCGTCTTCTAATGTAGACATAATTTTTCCGAATAATATCACCGAGAAAATTTTTTTGCTCTAAATCAATTGTTTCAACTTGGCAGATTCCATTTTTTTGGTTATTATCGCGGCCGAATGGTGAGGTGTCCGAGTGGCTTAAGGAGCACGCCTGGAAAGTGTGTATACGTTTGCGCGTATCGAGGGTTCGAATCCCTCTCTCACCGCCATTTTCTATTCTTATAACATCTAGTGTCATCTTAAAAGGCTTAAATCTAAAGGGTTTAGGCCTTTTTTACGTCTCATACAATCGACTTCATCTATTGCAAGCTTGATGTAGTTGGGGGTATAACTGGGGGTATAATATTTTACCCCTAAAATTATACCCCCAAATTTCTACGGGAACCGCTACGATGCTTACAGATGCTTTTATCAGAAGAATCAAACCTTCAGAAAAGAAAACCAAATATCCTGATGAAAAAAGCATGTATTTAGAAGTTACACCTTCAGGTGGTATGCATTGGCGGATGAAATTCCGGATCAATAGTAAAGAAAATATTTTTAGTATTGGTACATATCCAGAAACTACACTCGCTCAAGCGAGAAGAATTCGAGATGAAGCTCGATTAAAATTAAAAGATGGGATTAACCCCAATGAAGTGAAGAAACAAAAGAAACTGCAAGTAGATGAAAATACAATTTTTAAAGCTCTGGCTTTGGAATGGATGGAAGATCGCAAAGCAGTCATTAAAGAAAATACTTATTTACGAGATTTATCGGTATTCGAAAAAGACTTATTCCCTGCTCTAGGTCATATGCCTATAGATCAAATCAAAGGTAAAGATATACTTGCCTGCGCAAAAAAAATTGAAGAGCGAGGTGCACAGGAAATGGCTAAGCGTTCTATTCCTTTAGCTGGACGTATTTTTCGTTTCGCAATTCACAAAGGGCTGATTGAGAATGATCCCACACCTCACTTACAAGAGGCTTTAAAACCTCGTAAAGTGAAGCATATGGCTCGTCTAGACATTTCTGAGTTTCCTCCCTTCCTTGAACGTATGGATCGTTATCACGGCAATCCAATGATCAAGACAGCAATTCAACTAATGACTTTAACTTTTGTACGTACCGCCGAACTTAGAATGATGCAGTGGAATGAGATTGATTTTGATAATCATTTATGGCGTATTCCTGCTGAGAAGATGAAAATGGCTCAACCTCACATCGTTCCATTGTCCAAACAGGCAATTGAACTCATTGAAGGATTAAAACCCCTAACAGGAAATAAGCAATACGTTTTCTATAATCACAGTACAGCAAAACCTATGAGTAGCAATGCTTTACTCTGTGTAATACGCACGATGGGTTATAGCGGCAAGATGACTGGACATGGCTTTCGTGGACTGGCATCAACAACACTACATGAGCAAAGCTATATGCATGATGCAATTGAAATTCAGTTAGCACATAGAGTCGGTAATGCTGTATCACAAGCTTATAACCATGCTCAGCATTTAGAGTATCGAGTCAAAATGATGCAGGATTGGTCTGATTTTATTGATGGTTTGAGGAATAAGATTATACCTTCTTCAAAACATAAAATTATTTAAACAGAATGCAGAACATAACTAAAATTATTTGTATTCCAATTCAATTTCAGGCAAAAGACCGTTTAATGATAAGTTTCCAATAGACAAAGATCGAGTCACATACCCTATATATGACTCTTCTTAACCAATCTAATTGTAGAGTTTTAATAGTACTCAAATTTAGAGATACAGTAGACCTTGTCTATTTGCATGACGAGCAAATTTAGATTGAATATCTGCAAGCAAAGCAGATCTTAAACGAAATATTGCTTTATCTTCATCTAAAATTTCTCCTACAGCTTCCATAGATTGGATTTGTTCATTAACTGTACCACCTGTTAGTTTAGTAGACTCTTTTACAACAACCTTGGTTTGAAAAGTTCTAAAATCAACTACTAATGCAACATTATTTTCTTGATATTCAAAAATAGGAGAAATGTAAATGGCTTCAGATCGCTTATCAATTAAATTATAAGCAATTTCTGGAATAAGTATTCCATCTACACACTTAGAATGTTGAATTTTCTGTTGTACATAATCACAAAGTGGATCAATTCGGAGTTGAACCTTTTGCAAATAACCAGTAATTTCGTCCTTTTTATAGGCACTACACTTTTTCGATTGCTGAGAAGGACTCAGCTCATTAAATCTGTCATCCCCTTCTTTTAGTGAAAAATTATAATTTTTACATACAGCATTTTTCAATTGATCTTGATCAATTATGCTAGAAAAAAAGGCAGAGGCATCATTGTTATCTAAGCTAATTAAACTACCAGGATAATCATTACTTAAGTGATCATGATTTTGAATCAATAATTTAGTATTGATTTTAAAGTTTGGAGCTGTTGTCTGATCTAAATTTTCTAATTCAAGTTTTTTTTCTGCTTTATAGAATTGTGTTTCTAATTCATCCATAAATACTTGGTGAATAACTTCAAATGCACTATTTATGCGTGTAGATGCGTCTGCATCAGAAAAATACTTACCTAAACTAGCCTTCGAAAATTGGGTAAACATTTTTTTTGTTTCTTCAGACCAAGTTTCATATTCACCGAATTTAGGGAAGAATATCGATGCAATTTCATTGGTAACTTTATGTACCATTGACTCCCAATGTAAGATACATTGGAGCTCTGGATAGTTATCGAGTTTACTACAGAGTTCTTGTTCTAAGTCATTAATATCGCCATCTAAAACTTCTCCTGAATAACTAAAAAACTTACTTTTTTCTAGAGTAAGTATATCTATGGGAGACTTTTCTTTCAGAGGTGAATTCTGAAAAAACTCCATTTTAAAGTTATTAAACACATCAGGATCACGTGTCCATAAGACCAATAAATATGGATGCGATACCCTACTTATTAATTTATCAACTACAGGCTGTAGAGCTCTAAAATCTTGGTGACTAGGAACAGT
This sequence comes from Acinetobacter kyonggiensis, assembly GCF_900107285.1. Classification (GTDB taxonomy): domain Bacteria; phylum Pseudomonadota; class Gammaproteobacteria; order Pseudomonadales; family Moraxellaceae; genus Acinetobacter; species Acinetobacter kyonggiensis. Next base: position 40,080 of record NZ_FNPK01000009.1, read on the forward strand.
ATCATCAAATAAATTAATATCTAAAAATAATATTCGAATATCATCAAACCCTTCTTCTGGAAAATTTTCAAATTTCCCATCAAAGTATGTAAAAGGAATTTTGTTTTTAGAGAAATAATTCATTAGTGGTTGAACTTGATCAATTTTATCATCCACTAAAATGATACGACCATTTATCGGTAACTTATTCATGAATTATCTCACTTCTTTATTAAAGCTAAGTGCAACTAATGCACCTTTTGAAAATTCTTCGGGGATATCAAAATCATAAAATGATGGGAATGTTAACTGACCATTATTTGAGAGCATAGCTTGTTGTGTAATATGCAATCCCAACCCCATCCCCTTGTGATCCGGTTTATATGAGACGAATGGTTCCATTAATATATTTGGATCCCAATCTTTCAACCCACTCCCATTATCTGCAATAATAATGTGGTACTGATGATTTGTTTCTTGAATATCTATAAATATTTTTTTTTCAAAATCTATACCTTCAATTTCACTTTTATAATCCAACCAATAAATCGAATTATCTAATAGGTTTTGAATAGAAGTTACAATTAATGGGCGAGAATATTTTAATCTCACATCACTCTTTGATTTGTATTCATCAATTGTAGTCACTCCATGAGCACGTTTGCGAAACTCGATATTGAATAATGCTTGATCCAAAGCTGATTTTATATTTTGTTCCTGTTGTTTTGGCCGCTTTACTATTTCTGAATATCCATCTAACATTTTCGACAAATGCATAACTAAAGTTGATATTCTTTCTTTTTCATCAGGCTCTTTTATTAAGATTCGTTGCACTTCATAGACAATTTTTTCAACTTCATGCATAACAACTGACAGGCTAAGCCCACTACCAGCCGCAAGTAAAAGCGTATCTTTAACTTTTTCAAAATCCTCTTCAAATTTTCTAAAATAACTAATAATATTATTTTTTGTTTTTTCTTCTTTCACATGACTTTCAACATATTCACATGCCTCAAGCACTAGACCATTAATTGTTTTCTGTTCTGTATCCTCAGCTAATGCTTTTCTTAAAGCAATCTTATCCTCATGTCGAAGATTTGTTACAAGGCTTAAAGCATGTAAAATTGCTTTTTTCATTGCAATATATGCATCATTCTCTACAAAACCTTCCCTATTTGTTTTTTCTTGTAGATCATGACTTTTATTGCGATCTAGATGAACTGCTGCAACAATCAAATTATTACTAATTGCTTTACTAGGATCTTGAAAACGACTTTTATCTAAACCTAACCAGTCATTTTCTTGTTCTCCATAGTCATAAACGCGTAAATCATCTCTAAATACTTTTACGCCAGTATGATTTTTTAAATATTCTCTAAAGTTCTTTCTATCTAAAACTCCGGATAATTTCATTACGATTGAGTCTAAATCGAAAATATACCCTTGGAATAAAACATCCCCTATTTTGAAATCAGCTAAATTTAATACTTTTTGTTTATTAACTTGATCATCAAAAAGATTTCTATGCTTATTAATATATTCACTATTATCTAAAGTAATCTTTCTTGGTTCAACTTTACCTAACATGCTTGGAAATGGCATAAACTCATATAAAAAACTTACTATTTCACTGCCACGAATATGAACTTTAAATTTAAATAAAGCTCTTTCTTTAATAGATTCCCAACTTTCAATACCTTCTAACCAACTTTTGTTTTGATTTAATACTAAATCAACTTTAAAGTTCTGATTACTTTTTTTAAAAGGAGATTGTAGTGAGCTAACTGTGCGTGCTAACTCCCTAATCATCAAGCGATCCCAACGAGTTTTTAAAGTTTTTATAAAAATAAACGTACCATGTAATTGAATTTCATTACTGGGAAATTCTTCATCTAAATTTAGAACTTTTCTTAAGTTTTCTTTTGTGAAGAATAAAGGTTCTTCTTTTTCTTCTACTTTTATTGGAAAATCTTTTAAATATTTAACATCTTCAATATCACTCCAATCTATCTCAACGTGGACTTCTTTAGCCCCTTCTTTTTTAGTAATTAAAGTAATTTTATCACCTAATTTATGAACACCAAATCGCCCTATCCCTTTCTCACCTATAGGAAGACGTTGATAAATAGGAGAAATTTTTGGTTTTTTATCCTCATCTAACTTAGAGTCACTTCCTGGTTCAAGCCAAGCATTTTTGACCACACTAATATCCATTCCGTTACCATTATCTAGAATAGTAATGCTTCCCTTTTCCTTATCCATAAAATCATCTAATTCAATTCTACAAAAAGTCGCATCTGCGTCATAAGAATTTTTAACTAATTCTACAACCGCGATATGCTCATTCTTAATTAGCTGATCACCTAACTGGGCTAGCAATCTAGCTCGTGGCTTAAATTCAAATTTTTCTTCTTGCTTATCTGAAGCTTTGTTTGTCATTTAAAATTTCTCTTCAATTGTTTCGCTATCTGATATGCTAAAAAAACCGGTACTGCATTACCTATCTGTTTATATGCACTCGTACGACTAGGCTTTCCAGATTGACTTTCAAAAAAATAATCATCAGGAAATGTTTGTAACCTAGCAGCTTCTCTAGGTGTCAAAGATCGATTTTGATTTATATCAGGATGAATATAATGATGTCCATCTTTCGCCATATGCGCAACAACAGTGTGCGCTGAAGTTAAATCACCTGATACAACTTTAAACCGATCAGTAAATGATTTACTAACTTTATGACTTTTCAACCTATCTGGCAAGTCATTATAATTTAAACGCTTTTTATTATTATTCCATACATCTACTACTATACGATAAATTTCTAAATCTTGTTGTGTATTTGGCCTTGCCTGATGCCAAGTCACAGGTAAATCCGTTTTAATATTTGCTTTCTCTAACCAAGGGTGAACTTCATTTGCAACAGAACATGGCAAAGAAGTTCCTTCCCCAGCTTTAATTTTTGGGAGGCCAGAAAGTAAATCCCAGACTGTGGCATCTGCATTCCACAATGGTAAATTTGGATAGAAGTCCTTATTTCTAATTCCTTTTTTACCTATTAAAATAATTCGCTTTCTATTTTGAAGTATTCCATGATCTTTTGCAGTTAAAACCTTATACTCAACGGCATAACCTATCGAGTTAAAGAGAGCTTTAACTTTGTCAAAATATAAATCACCATTTGGATCTTTAGCTGAAAATAAACCAAGGACATTTTCAAAAACAAAATATTTTGGCTTATACCTTTCTAAGAATTTTGCGTAGTAAACATATAAGTGATTGCGTGGATCATTTTTCATATTACCACGAGCTCGACCAATAATTGAGTATGCTTGGCATGGTGGCCCACCAACTACAAGATCTAACTTATTACCATTGAGATATTGATCGACTTTATCAAAAATCAAATCTAACCGTTCATGACCAATGTATTCGTTAATTACGCTATCTAACACATTCTTAGGTACAGATCTCCAAAACTCTTCTCGATTAATTTTTCCTTGTAAATATTCAACGTAAGTTTGAAGCTGATTGTTTTTCTTTAACCAATGAAAAGCTTGGCGTGTTTTTAAAGTAGCACATGCAGCAGCATCAGCCTCCACATGAGCAATTGGATCAAAACCTGCCTGTATAAACCCCTCAGAAAGCCCACCTGCCCCTGCAAACAAATCTAAGAATTTATAATTGGCCATACCACAAAACCACTAATTTCAACAGATCGTAGAGAGTGCCAGGATAATTTTTAATTATCAAGCAAATTCAATATGATTAAATGCTAGAATTGAAAAAACATCAAAGCTTTAACCCTAAACCATCTACATTTTATTAAACCAATTCCTAAAAAAATTGACCTTAATAATTCTTAAGTAGCTAAAAAAATATATAAATTGTCTTGAATTTGATTTATGAAAACTTATATTCCATTCGATGCTGTATCTTTACCTTTTTCACAACTCTCAAGTGAACAATTTGAGCAATATTGCGAATGGTTACTCTACAAAGATAAAGAGTTGACAAATGTTCATCGAATAAAAGGCAATGGGCACTACCAAGGTGGACTTGATATATGCGCAAATATTGCTAAATCCTTTCACAAACTTGCTGCATATGAATGCAAATGCTGGAAAAAATTATCCATTCAAGAATTAGATAACACTATAAAAAAGTTCAAGCAAAACGACTTAATTCCAAACATAAAAAAATATGTCATTATTCTTGCACAAGAAGATGTGCCAAGAAATATTAGAAAAAAATGGGATCAAATACATTATGAACTACATGGCTTAGGAATTGAGGCTGAATTATGGACTGGTGTCACGTTAACTATAAAATCACAACCTTATCCAGATATTGTCAGCAAGTTCTTTCCAATGGCCCCAGAAAGCCAGTTTTATAATGAATGGATGCTTAGAACACACTTTATCTCAACATTACATAAAGCATTAATTGATCCAGTCAAAAATAATAGAGATGCAGCCAATGAATTTCTACATTTTTCTTCATTAAATTATTCTGACTTTGACGAAATATATTCTGAAGATGGTAATTGGCAAATTAAAAAGAAATGGATAGAAATTTCGGCTCTATTACCGACTCAGAGCCATGTCGGCTCAGCAAATATCACAATTAAAACTCATGATTCTCATGGGGTAAATGTTATTTTAGAAAATAAATGGATGTTAGAAAATTTTTTAGGTAACTCAGGAGAACCTATCAGCTCTCGCTATAGACCATTTTATATTGGGAATGATCTAGCCCATTCTGAGATTATAGATTTACAAAATTGTCGCTTTAATCTACCTAGAGAAACTATACAGCAACTTACTGAAGTTGCAGACAATCTTACTAAAGCATATCTAGCAGCAATACAAAAAGTTGAAAACGAATGGTCTTCTCATAACTTTCCCTTTATTTCATGGCATGGTCAAACATATATCGCCTTATTTACTTTGCCCAAGGAAATTTGGGACTTAATGATTAAATTTACTAATATTCATGATGTAGATAAGGGAAATACTGAATGGCATATATTTTCAGCATCTAGAAATTTCATACAGCTTTACACTGGAGAAAGAGGTAAACCTATAGAAGATGTTTATCATGGTATGTTTTGGGCAGAAAATATTGAAGACATCAATGATGAAGATGAACTTACTTTCTTGTGGCAGCCTCCTCTTAGCAAAATCCCTGTATCTGAAGAAAAATGGTGGCCATGTCAACTATCATTTGAATGGTTAATAAACGAGTTTATTCCTAAGGTAATCGCATGGAATAGAAAGAAAAGTTTGTTTTCTTACTTTAGCCCCACAAAAAAAATTCAAAATATTCAAGATTTAGAAAGCTATGGTTATATTAGAGATATTCGTAATTTTTCATTATTAAAGGATCACCATTATCGGACTTTAGGCATCCTAAAGACTATAAATGTTCTACAAGACTTTTATATTTCCCAAAAGAGTAATCGTGCCTATTTTACCGTCAATGAAGTAGAACAATTGTACCTCTGCCTAATCCATTTGGTCGAAAATGCAAAGGGATATTTTTCATATATTTCATCCAAACTTGATTTTTATAATGAACAATTTTCAAATTCCAAAGAACTTATAATCGCACTTCATAAGAGAGTAAAAAATGAAAATTTTTTAATGAGCAACCATGAAATTGAACATATCTTCAGAGCAATGTGCGAATGTATTTATTTGGATGAATCATGGATAGATATTAAGTTGAAAGAAGACATTTTTTTAGCTCTTAAACCTTTCCTAAAATTTTATGATCATCAGCTGCTTATAGATCGATACTCTACGTATATGTAAATGCTTACAGCTTATTTGACCATAACAGATACCCATTCTCTTTTGCCTGAGAATACGCCCAATCAGCCACCTTATGAGACCGTTCTTTATCTGTCAGAAAACCCAGTACAGATATCCGATCCACAATGATCAAATCCTGAGTTTCATTACGCTCCTCCCACTTATGCAAAAACTCATCTGATGCAAGTAAATTACTTTTCTTAGAATTACAGCTTGAATCTGCTAATACAAAATTATGCCCTGTATCCGATGGATACATTGACCATGGTATAAAATGGTCAACAGCATAATTGCCTTTTTTCATTGGCCTATTGCAATAAAAGCATTTGCATTCCTGCAGCTCTACCAAAACATGCGCTACTGCATTGAGCTGGTTCCGGTTGGGCTCAAACATAAATTGTTCAAGGTTTGGCAATTTATTCAGAATCGGCACATTGCTGCTATTCTTACGGATGTAGTCTATCCAACGCTTCTGACATAGCTCCTCAATAATTTCACTGAACTGTCTTAAACAATACATAACCTGCGGCAAAAGGATCAACTGCTTGCTACACTTCTCAAGCTGATATAAGAATTCAAAGTTTTGACTACTGATATTTTGCAGATAGCGCACTGGCATTTCTTTTACTGTTCTTGCTACATCCTTCAGCAAACTGAACCATACCAAGGAATCACGGCGCAGCAAACCGAGTGATGCATAAGTCTGTCTAAGCAAAGTGATTCTATTCACAATTGCCGCTTGTTTGCCATTATTCTGATTAAGTATCAGCTTACTTTCCTCCTGAAACGTATAAGGCACCGCTTGCTTCCAATACAGCTCAATAAATTTCTCAGCAATATCCTTATATTCTAGGGCTAGGCCATCACCTGAATCTTGTCCTTTTTCAATGGCTAATCTGCTTAGGCTAATGAGTAAAGCAAACTTATAGGTACTACTAAAACTGCCTGATTGCAAAATCAGCTGAATATTTTTCAAAAATTTCAATTGCTCTTGAGCGGTTGGAACTAAATTAAGCATGTTTTTTCCAAAGTAGATTTAACCACTCTTCTTCTCGATCTGGCCTTTGATCTACCGTGATCCATTGTTTTAATGGTTGAAAGCCCTCCAGCTGATTCAGCAAATCCTGCGCTTGCTGTTCATTTAAGTCAGTAAATGCACGACCATCTTTTTCTCGATCACTTTCACCGTACTTAAATGACATATACAAGATGCCATTTACTTTAAGTGCATTTAATATTCTCAGCATCACATCTGCTAAATTTTCACGGTCACAATGCAGCAATGAAGCACACGCCCAAATACCGTGGTATTTATCCTGCTCATCCAACTCGTAGAAGCTTTGCTGCCTTACATTAATTCCTGTGAGACCTTTTGCTTTTGCAACGAGCTCCTCTGAAAAGTCAATCGCTTCGACTTGATAGCCTAATTTTTTAAAAGCCAGACTGTCACGGCCTGTGCCACACCCTAAATCCAAGATAATGGCGCAGTCAGACAAATGATTGATAAACGGCTGATACAACTCCCCCATCGCAACATGAAAAGTTGACGCCACAAATTGATCCGCATTCTGATTGTAATAATCTATTGTTTTCATGAATACTTTATAAACGGATGATGTATGCAGTCTACTAAAAAACAATAAAATAAGGGAGCTTACGCTCCCAACTTATGTTCGACTTTGTATCTTACTTTCAATCCATTGATGAACTTCCAAAGCCACCCATCCAATACGTGATTCACTCAGTCGTACTGGTTTTGGAAAAGTTGGATCATAGTACCTTGAGTTCACATTTATCATTTCATAGATCTTTGCCCGACTAATGCTCGTAAATTGAATGACATCTTTAATATTAATAATTTGATTCATCTGAAAAGTTTGACCTGTGAACGCATTCATGATGTTTACTCCTAATCATTGATGCGAGCGGCAATTCGCTCAAATAATAGAGCTCTCCGTAAAATTTAACTTTTCTGAACCATCCCTCTTAGTTCACAGCCCTTACACTCTGCTGCAACCCTTGCTGAATATCCTGAATAAACCCATCAGCTTGCGTTACTGCTTCAACTAATTCTGAACCTGTATAAAATTCGTCAATCAAATCTAAGCCCTCCTCCCCATTCACCTCGAACCGTGCATTGGAAAATCCCTGCCTTGCCACATGATCTAAAGCCTCTTGATAAAAACCTACCTGTTTACTCTGCTCATCAATTTGCTTGGCTTGAACAATGGCATCATTCAAACTGACACCCTCGCGTAAAGTGAGATCGACGTAATACACAGGGGTGCGATAACTTTGTGTGGTTGATTTGCCTCGAAGTGTCAGTTGCAATGGCAAACAAGAAAGCAAACCATTGGATGCAGCATGGTAGTAAGACAAACGTGCTGCCAAAGTGCGGATGCTATTAAAGCCTGTGGTTCTAAAAATGAAGGTGCCGAGTTCATCCGACTCATCTAAATTGACATGCAAACGCCCATAGGGTTTACAGTTTCCTCCTTGGGCCAATGGGCATAAATCAGGTGATGGGCATGGATGTTGTTCCACACCTTGATTGGTCATGCGCTGACAGGTTTCACCATTACCTACGCACACTGGCCGACCAGTCTGCCGGTCAAATAAACTGTACTCCGCGCGTAGATTGAGTTCAGGATCATTAAAAATCATCCGTACTGGAATGGTTCTGAGTTTTTGATTGGGTGCTTTGGCACGAAGCTGTTCATCTAAGGGATGTTTCACCCAGCCGTCCTTATTCTGGATCTGGCTAGTCAGAGTAAATTGATCATCTTTTTCAGGCAGACGTTTACCGTTCTTTTCAACAACCTTCCCGATACTGATACGGCCTAAAATAGGCGGTGTGATGGCTAAACCTTTAATCATGAGGTGATCCTTTTCTTTCAGTGTGTTGACTTAAATTTCATTTAAAAAATAAATGCATAAAAAAATCCCATGTCGTTTGGTATGGGATCGTTATGGCGTTAAAAATGTTTGTTGGTGGATGGCTTAGGCTAAGTTCATTTCAGTCATCATCTGCATAGATGTTAAAACGCCGTGTACCCTGTTTACTTTGTGGGAATTGCGTCAGCATTTCAGGATGCAGCTTCAGTAAGGCTTTGCTGTCGAGGCTGATCGAGTCTTTGGCCTTTTTCCATGTCACTGAGCCTGTTTTAAAGGTAGCGCGTTCAGCCTCCTGCATTTGGGCTTGTAACTGATGCTTAAGTTGATCAAATTGCTGTTGGTGTTTTTCGACTTGATTGCGGGCTTGAATCAATTGCTCAAATTGTTGATTGGCGTGTTCATCTTCGGATAGATCTGTAGTACTAAGGGGCACATGTTCGGGATACAATTGTTGTAAGGCTTTGGCTGCCGATGCACTTGCATCTGCATCAGGTGGTGTGTCCTTTTCTACACAATCCCAGAAGTGACGCTCGGCATTGACAATATGCTGAATCACCGATTCTGAACGTGTCACTTTGAAGATCCGCGTTTCATGTCCACAGAGTAAGACACAGATATGGGCCGCTTTCTTGCCTGTCACTGCGAGTTGGTGTTGTACCTGACACAGTACGTATAAAGGCACACCATCACGCCAGAGTTTTGCGCCATATTCCCCTGCGGTTTTACATTCTAAGATTTGTACATCCGCATCACCCACCACGGAATAATCCAAGTTCGCCAACATAAAATGTTTGTCTGGATCACGGTGTTGTAACACGGCATTCACCCGTCGAACTTTGTAGTTAGTGTGCATGCTGTAGTACTGTGCAACCAAGGGTTCCAATTGCTTGCCCCAATACAAAGGCGCAAGGCCTTCACTTTCATCTTCGATGCTTTGTTTAACTCGTCCCGTTTTTATCATCCACAGTTCTAGCATCGACATATAGGGATTGAGTCCGCACGCGGCAGCACAGTCACTACTGCCAATGCCTTGTCTACGGATTTCTAGCCATTCAGCTTGACTGAGTTTTCGGGTATCGACAAAACGTTTGGCGGTAAACAGTTTTGGTAAATTTGAATTGAATGGAGGTGTCACTTGATGAGATGCGGCAATCGCTGTGTTCATGGTTCTTTCCTGTAATTGTTAAATTTTGGGCATAAAAAAGCCATGCCCGAAAGGACATGGCTAAATAGGTAGATTTAATCTCTGTATAAATAAACGATAAAAATCAGGTTCAAAAAGGACAAATAGCTTGTACGTGAGCTTGAGCGGTAACTTGTACGGAATATACCGTACAAGCTTAAGCAATCATCCGTAAAGCTTGTTCCAGTCCACGTTGCTTTAAACCTGCTCCTGCACCAAACCAAGCTGAATCCAGCCTGTGATCCTGACTCATCGCACGACGTTCGTGATCGGAAAACTCGGTGATACTGCACAATAAGCCATAGGCGGTATCTTTAACTGAACTGAGTTCTGCCCCGCGTCCATGCCCATTAAACATGGTCATGACTTTGGACATGGCACGACCATTCGGTTCAGTTTTATTGGCTGAGCTGTTGTTCTGTGCTTGTGCCACATTGCGGTAAAATTGAATAATGCCTTCATCCTGTTCAGCAATACTCAGACTGGTATTGTTAAACACCGCATCGAAATAAGCTGCTGCTTCGGTCTGTGTGACTTTACGTTGACTGAGTTGTTTCATTTCATACATGTGTTCATCCCATGCACGGACTGAAATACCCAATTGCTGTTTGATCTTCTCAGCATCAAACTTAGTACTGTGCGGGACTTTAACCACGCCTGCACTACTGTTCTGTCCGCGTAAGGCAATCGCTAAGGTGTTATTACACACCACACGGATACTGGTGAATTGAGCTGTCGTTGCTAAAGTTCCATCACAAGCGGTTGCCAATAAAATATAGCCATTACTCACATCCTTACCTTTTAAAGCTGCACTTTGCCCTGTTCGTGCCAATGCCCAGAATTTCTTGCCACCTTTGAGTACCCCTGCGGTTTCCAGTTCAAAACCTGATTGTTCGGTCAGATCACGATAAAACTCTAAAATCTGTTTCGGTTGTACTTCCTGATAACGCTGACTGACCACAGATAAAGGTGCATGCGTATCAGAGCGATATAAAACCCGTTGTTCCTCGAACGGCATAATAATGCTCTGCCCACGTTCATTCTGCGCCATATAGCTGACATCGGAAGATTCAATGCGCCAATCCATACCTGCTTGTTGTGCCCAAACTTCTATCGGTTGATTTTGTGTCAGTGGATTACCTAAGCCATGCCAAGGGGTTTCGCCAACGTAAGCCATATTTTCGATTAAATGTGCCATAAGAATATTTCCTGTAAAAATTGAATTGCTGTAAAGGATGAAAAGATTAATTGCGTAGGCTGGGGCTGAAATCTCGGTCACAGTCATTGCAGTAGTAATGACGGACATAGCTGGGTGTTGTGGTTTGTTGTACTTCATCATCGGTGATTAACATCCAAATTCCACCAATCAGCACCCCAACAATTGCGCCCGCAATCGGTGGAATGTTCAGGCTTTTAGAGACACTGATGCCTAAAGTAGCAAGGGCCAATGGCGACATGGCGCTGTTTTGAATTGAGGATGCATTACTTTTTACGGGTAAATATTGTGGTGATTTCAGCAGTACCGTATCTCGGGACTGGCAATAGGGACATTGCAGACTCATGGGCTGAATTCCTTTGATTAACTAAAATGAATTGAATAAAAAAAGCCTGCTTTGGGGGAAAGCAGGCAAAAGGTGAATTGGGTGATTGATACATCTCTGCATGAGACACATCCTTCTCAATAGGATGATATGCATCTGTATTTTTTTAGAATGTGATTTGAATCGATGTTTTTTTAGATCAATTTTAATGACTTAATACAGCGATCAATTGACCTGATTTTTATCAGCGATTATGATGCAAGGGCTGGCCTACATTGCCAGTCGGTTTTGACAGACCGCAGATCCAGCACGGTATATGAAAGTAATTTTGTATGTCGTGGAACCCTCGTGTCCCCCTGTTGTTGCGGTAGGACGGGAGGGGGACGCCTTGTGCGTGCTGGTTCCTTGGATCCCAGTCTGTCAACCCCTTCTCGTTCTGCCACCATAATCAATTGACAGTGATTCGGTAGAACTTCTTATAATTCCAAGGAGTCATCAATCATGATTCAATTTACTGTGCTTTCTTCCCCTGCACTCGCTTCACTTATACGTACCCCCCGACTTCGGCATTTCATTCCGATTCCAACATTTTATTTAACTTCTGTGCACTGATTCATTTCAACGCACTAATCAACCACTGAGTTTTTTAATTCAGGGGCTGCTTTGTGCTGGAACAACATTATGAAATTGATCGCGCAGCTCATTTTAATTGTCGTCGTGGTGGCGATGCTAGGCCCCTTTGTTTTTGTGCTTGGCGGACTATGGCTGCTGATTTATCTGGCAGGCTTGCATAAATAAACCCATCCGTATGACTTACAACAATAGATAACAATGATTTGGAACAGAAATGAAATATCAAACTTGGTTTGGGGTAACAACCATTGTCCTCAGTAGCACCCTGCTGACTGCCTGTGACAGCAAGGTCAAACGTGACTTTAAAGCAGGCTGTCAGGCAGGTGGTTTAGACCGCTCTGCCTGTGGCTGTATTTACGACAAAGTCGAAGCGCATTACTCACCTGAATTTATGGAAAAAATGGCTGATGTCACGGTTCGAGAAAGCATGCAGCCACCTGAAGATTTTAACGTGGTAATGGCAAACGCTGTTCAGCAATGTCAGTCATAAATTCAAGCATCTGGGGAAACACATGAAAAACTATTTAATTATCGGTTATGTGCTGATCGCACTGATTTGCTCAGTGTATTTCAAAAATTGCAGCAGTACTGCACATTACAGCTATGCCTATAACCTTGGTAAAGCCGTAGTTTGGCCTGTCACGATTTTTAAGAACTAAGCCATAGGAATAAAAAAATGAAAAAACTCATCTTGGCCTGTGGCCTTAGTCTGATCTGCACTTCACTGTTTGCACTATCTAATAAAGTAACCGTCATCGTCAAAAAGATCGAAGGCTTTAGTGAATCAGGCGATGCCTTTAGTTTTAAGAGCACCGCTGGCAAACGCTACCAAGTTTATAACGCAGGTGGGAGCAATCCGATTCAGGGTGAAGAGCTGATTTCCAGCTCGATCAAAAGCAAAAAAGCCATTTGCCTACGTTTAGATGCAGACAAAACTGAACCGCGTTTGGTGCAATCAGCTCACAAAGGTAAATGCAAATAACTAAGCAGAACAATCAACGACTTTATTCATAGATGAAATAAGCAATTTTTTAGGAATTCAGCCATGAAACTGATTCACCCGATTCTTTTATCCAGTGTATTAATACTGGGCTTAAGCGCATGTAGTCCATCCAAAGAACCTCAAGCAACAGTAGAATCCAAAGCAACAGCAGATCAAAATACGGCTTCTACCGCGAATAGCACTTCTGATCCGTCTGAGACATCCAATCATTCCGAGGATGATTTTGTCGTTGATAAATCATTTTTAGAAAATGGCGCTGATGCTGAGCAAATGACTGAACTGTCACAGGAACAACCGATCCAAGAACAGTTTGAAGTGCGTGTCCGTCGTGATCAATCGCAATATTCCGGGACAGGCTATGTGGACAAACTCAATATCATGTCACTAAATGATGATCCAACCACCCTGACCAACGTATCAATCAATCGCGGCAATTGTAGAACTAAAGGCTTTTATGATTATCAAAATATGCGCTATGGCTCAGTAGCCCAAGTCTATCTCGGTTGTGCTGCTGAAAATGTTCGTGAAGTGACCGTCACCACCAACAGCGGATTGACTTATACCTATAATTTTTAGGCATCAATAATGAAGCGGCTTTGTTTTCAATCCTGTGTCTTATGGGAATAAACTTATTCCCATAAGACCATCCATCAATACATATTGGAACTACATGTTCCATTGTCTTTAAGCCAAACTCAGGCCTATCCGCTGGCAATCAAAGGTTTTTCTACGGTGTCTTGTCACTCTTAAATAATGATTTCGAGCATGGTTGTTCATGCGAGCTTTTACAGTTTGCAAAGCACGTTGAGCCTGCTTATCATCAAAACAGTTTATCGTAATACCTTTTAAATCATGTTCTTCAAATAAAACTGCTCCATAGGCATTGGTGACCTCCAACCATTGTTCACCAATTTTACGGGCATGATCCGTTAGAGTGACAGCTTGTGCCTGTCCAGCATAGATACAGAATAACTGAACATAATAACCCTGCTCGGGATGATGTTTAATCTGCCAAATCACAGAGTGAATTGAACGAAATAACTCAGTATCTCTGGAGCGAATTAACTTTAGAAAAGTACTTAAGTAAAGATCGAGATCATATAAGCGAATCACTGATAGCGCTTCAGGTTTAATGCCTAAATAAATTGGAAAGATGGTTAATTGATCTTGTTGTTGTATACATTCTGATAAGAAGCGTTCAGCCTTTTTCACCTGTTTCTTATACTCGTTCTGATCATATTGATAATCCGCTTCAATCAACCCAGCTTGATCTTGTACATATTTTATAAAACCTTCCACCACATGATCAGGTAAGTCTTGAATAGAATCGTAGAACTTAAACGCATTGGCCTTAAAGATGATCTGCTCAAGATGCTTAAACACAATAATGGCAGCAATATAATTATTCCCATCTACAAAGAATCGTCTGGATTTCTTAATCAATGGAATGATCTGCTGTTTGAATTGCTCAACACTGATTTGATTGGTTAAGATTGCTTGAATAAAGATTTCAATTTCACAAAATGTTTGAGATTCATTGTAAGTCGTCATGGTAAAACACATCCTAAGCTATTTATTTCATAGACTTAGGAGTGCCGTAACTTTTTAATGGTGATCTAATCTAGAATCCACATTGCTGCAAGGTTTGGGCTACACCTCTACGCCAATGCACTTCAAATTGGCCCGTACCAAAGCTGCGCATTCGAGGCAACATAGCCCGTAAATGCTGTGCATATTTTTCAGGATTGACCAGATACATGGCCGCATTCAAAGCATTGCTTACGTCCAATTCAACATTGCACTGGATATGTCCTACACCTAATCGATTAAGTTCCTTAAACTGCTGCTTATGATCCGTGGTATTACAATTAAAGTACCATCCCAGATTACCTGTAATACTTTGCCATAATTTCCCAACCTGATCAGCGAGATACCAGTCACTCATACGTTTAGATGGATCATAGATCAGCAATAAGTGGCAATGATAGCCCTTTTCTGTACCCTGCTCTAATGCCCATGCATACCCTCGCAAACCCATGAAACATCCATCTTGATTGGCGATACGATTTCTTAAAATCTTCATATGCTGTTGAACATCTTGAATACCAATATTGACCTGTTGTTCTTTGAGATAGCCTAAATCAACACGAACAAATAAAAGTTCAGAATAGTGGGTAATGAGTTTAGTCAGATACTGATACAGTGAATTTCGATTCTGCTGTTCTTGTTGGATAAAACGAGCATGCTCATTCCAATAATCATTTTGATATTGGCTGAGTACACAGCATAGGGTTTGAACTTGCTGAATATTAAAATTTAAGATCTGTGATGCAGATTGATCATTCAGAAAATGATCAATCCAGTACTTACACTGAATAAAATATTGGATGGATACAGTGTAGTGAAGCTGTGCTGAATAGAAATACTGAAAGGCTTCATATAATGTACTGAGTGACTGTTTGAACTGTTGTTCACTCATCTGTTCAAAACAAACGCTATAAACAAAGTCTTCAATCGCAATACAAAGATTAGATTCATTCCAAATCGGTGTAGTCAAATTCATGTTGTGATACTCATCATGTTAGGATTCATATCACAACCATGTCTGTAATCTTTTACTTGTTTACCCATATATATGAATAAAAAATCAATCAATAACTAAAATAAGATATTGATAATTATATAATTAATAATAGATATAATAACTTTAATAACCCGCTAAGGCTAATCTACGACTTAACAACGAATCGGTTAGACAGACTGAGCATAAAGCATATGACTTAACCTAACAGATTGAAGCTAAAGTTAATTTTTAGGATTTCTCAAGTGACCTCTAAAAGATCTTGATGGCCCATATTTTTTTAACATGAAACCGTAATCTCCATTTTTCTCTTGATTCAAGGTCGAACTCAACGCTAATAGCTCTACTTGTAATTCAATTGGATAATAATATTTTTCAGAAATAGTTATGTAATTCAGAACGATATTATAGAAGTCTTCAAGCAGCGCCTTATTACTATTACTTATTAGGGCAATGGGCTGATTCAATGACTTTGATTTTGTATAAGCTAAAGGTGATAATTCTGCTGAATAAATTACTTTACCCGTTAAACGTCCATTACTTTTCCGTGCAAAGCCCTGCTCCCAATAACTTAAAAGTCCTTCGGACAGATAGTCTTTACAATACTTTTTACTCTTAGAACAAAGAAATATACACCTAAAATACAAACCTTTTTCATCACTATACTCCCAAAGACCAACATGGCCTTTGATTGATTCAAACTCAGGATAAGACCTTAAATTGTTAAGAAATTGTTTCTTTTGATTATTTTTCTCTCTATCTAAATGATTAATATAGCCATCCCACCAAAAATTTATTGATATGGCATACAAATCACCAAAATGCTTTAATAGATTTTGTATATAAAATTTATATTCTCGTATTTTTTTATTGAACCTAGCATGTTCATATTGCAAATACTTTTTAATCGTTGATTTCTCTAATTCTTCAATACACACACATAAAATTTTCTCGATCAACTTAAGTTCATCTAAAGATAATTCTTCTAACTTAAGTTGATCGATTCTATTATCGATACTTTCGAATAATAAAATTTCGCTTATTGGTGCTTTTCCATTCTCAAAATTAGCTCCCGCCCCCCTTTCATACTTATTAATTATTCTTAAAAATATTAGCAATGCTATAGATAATTCGGATCTATTAACTTTCTCTTCTTTACGGACATTAAATGGTTCAAAGATAGTTTGATAAGGAAACCATTTTTTTGCAAAAGTTGTTGGCCTGAATTTAAAAACTGGAACATGTTCATTTTCAGACTGACTAAAATCTATACCCTCTTGGATTTTTGATTTTTGCGCCATTACCCCTTTTGAGCGAAAAGTATCAACAATAAATAACTCTTTTCTTCTTATTTTTTCTAAATATGCTATTAAATTTTCGCTTTCAGTATTATTGGTTTGAAGGTGTCGACCAATTAGCTCATCAAAAACATAAGAAATTTCCGCTAAACTCATAGTTTTCATGCCCAATTTAATCTAATAATAAAGTACTTTAATATATACTTTTATGTATTAATATATATAAGTTTGTGTTTAATTAGATATATAAAATTGCTTCTTAATTTTATATTTAAAGTACGTGTAAAAACTATTAACAATAAAACATTTCACCAAAATAAGAATAACCACCAATAGAAAAGAACAATCAATTACGTTTAGAAATAACAATTGACACATGTCATGGATAAATTCAGCATCCCCCATTCCTTTTCAACAATAATTCACTAAAATTATTTAACACTTTCCAGATAAAACTGACGAAAAAATAGAATTGAAACGGCTTAACCTTTTCAAATAATTTAGTAAAACTTAATTATAAATTTTTAATCTGATCCGAATTAGCTATACCAACTTATGCAGATTACCCTGATAGACTAGGCTCACCCAAAACCTTCATCCCGAAACTTAAAAATGGGCTCTTCACTTGGATACCCATTCATATGGTAATTAAGTACTTTAATAAGAAAGAATCCCCGAACCTCTGATGTAATCCAAATCTCTCTAATAAAACCACTGGTTACAGCCCCTTAATCATATTTATGCCATCGACATATATTACAAGTCATGTCGATTTTTCCAATTTTTATCGACACGACACCCTAATCATGTTTATGCTATCGACATGTCGTACATGTCATTTCGACTTTTCTTATTTTCATCGACATAACAATAAATATTGGAATGAATACAATGGCTCAATGGCAAGCAACTGAACCCTACAATGATCTACCTTCATTGCCACCTGAGCAGGATGTAGAGACCAAAGTAGTACTCAAACTATGTATTGAAGCTAGATCAGCATTGGCTGAGTTAAAACAGGCGGGCGAATTAATTCCAAACCAAACCATCCTGATCAATATCATTCCATTGTTAGAAGCAAAAGACAGTTCGGAAATTGAGAATATTGTCACAACTACAGACAAGCTATTTCAACACGCACAAGGTCATGATGACCAAGCAGACCATGCCACTAAAGAAGCTCTTAGATATCGGACGGCATTATATCAAGGTGTACAATCCATTCAGGAACGCCCTTTAAATACCAGTACTGCTATCGAGATATGCCAGATGATTAAAGGCGTGGATCTAGATATAAGAGCAACCACTGGCACAGCATTAAAGAATAGCTACACTGGAGTAGTAATTTACACACCACCAGTCGGACAAGAAACTATCCGTAATCTGCTATCTAACTTAGATCAATTCCTACATTACAATGAGGACATAGATCCTTTGATCAAAATGGCGATTGCTCACTATCAATTTGAAGCGATACACCCTTTTGTTGATGGTAATGGACGTACAGGAAGAATTCTTAATATTCTGTATTTGATGGATCGTCAGTTACTTACATTGCCGATTCTCTATCTGAGTCGTTTTATCATCCAGAACAAAGCTAGATACTACGAATTGCTATTGAGCGTTACTACACAAGGGAATTGGCAAGAATGGATTCTATTCATGCTGCAAGCAGTGAAAAATACCAGTGAATGGACTATTGCCAAAATCAAAGCAATACGACAACTGCATGAACATAGCATCGAATACATCAAAAACCATGCTGAAAAGATTTACTCAAGGGAATTGGTCGATGTTATTTTTGAACAACCCTATTGCCGTATAGCTAATCTGGTAGAAAAAGATATAGCCAAAAGACAAGCTGCATCTACCTATCTAAAGAAATTAGTTGAGTTAGGAGTACTGAAAGAAATTACTGTTGGTAAAGAGAAATTATTTTTGCATCCAAAGTTGTTGCATCTATTAACCAGTGATGAAAACCAATTTAGTCTATATGGTGCAAATAAACTTAACCCAACTTAAACTGATTGAGCTTTTTCCTGACGTTATTATTAGAACTGCTAATGTTTTAGTCTTAATAGTAACAAAATCTTATAAAGCTTTTATCCTATAGTAAAAACAGGCGCTAAGTAGATACGGAAGTACCCTTAGTCATTTGGGGGTATAATTGGGGGTAAAAATAAAAATACGCTGCATTGATATATTTTTATTTCAATAACTTAAATTAAAAATGTGACTCCCTCTCTCGCCAAGATTATTTTCTACGGTACAGTCCCGTAGTGTGAAAGGCTTAAATCTAAAGGGTTTAGGCCTTTTTTGTTGTCTGTGGCAATGACATTCCATCTATTGCGATCGGGGTATATATGGGAAAAACCCATGCGAACCCATTAGAATTAAGCGATGCTTTAGCCTTCTATTAATCTGCTCTCTTAAAATATCTATGTCACATCTTTGACAAAATTTAGCCTTCCCCCTCAACATGGTGGTTTTATCAGCAAAAATAATTCATTCATTATCTTTTCCTCCCAACTCATTCAGCAAACCTAAAAATAATTGGTCTTATATTTCTGATTACAAAATCCATATTTCAAATTTAGTATAGGCAAAACTCATTTCTTTAGATTAGGTTATAAGTGGTACAAAAAATGCTTGGATTGTACCGAACTTTTTATAAGGAAAAATGATGAAAAAGACACTTACGGCACTCACTTTAAGCCTCGGTTTATTATTACCCTTTTCAGTTTTTGCTAAAAATAATGTCGTGGTGGTTGCCACAGGTGGCACAATTGCAGGTGCAGGAGCCAGCTCTACCAACAGTGCAACGTATACTGCGGCCAAAGTACCTGTTGACGATTTGCTCAAGGCCGTTCCTCAAATTCAGAACCTTGCCAATGTCACGGGTGTACAAGCACTTCAAGTTGCATCCGAAAGTATGACCGACAAGGAGCTGTTAACCATTGCACGAAAAGTCAATGAATTGGTGAAAAAGCCAGATGTACATGGCGTTGTGATCACGCATGGTACGGATACCTTAGAAGAAACAGCTTACTTTTTAAACTTAACCGTTCATACAGACAAACCCATTGTGGTCGTGGGTTCAATGCGTCCACCTTCAGCATTGTCTGCGGATGGCCCTTTAAATTTGTATAGTGCTGTTGCCCTTGCGGCCAACGACAATGCAAAAGGCAAAGGTGTTTTTGTGCTCATGAATGATGATATTTTTGCAGCACGAGATGTCACCAAAGCCATTAATATTCACACCAATGGCTTTGCGAGTCAGTGGGGTGCGTTGGGCACACTGGTCGAGGGTAAAACTTATTGGTTTAGAAATGTCGCGAAACGCTTTAATAACACCTCTGAATTTAATATTGAAAATATTCAGGGCGATGCTTTGCCTTTGGTTCAAATAGTATATGGTTCTGGCAATATGATTCCCGATGCCTATACGGCATATGCCAAAGCGGGAGCGAAAGCCATTATTCATGCAGGTACGGGCAATGGATCCGTTGCAAAAAATATTGTGCCCACTTTAAATGAGCTACAAAAACAAGGTGTGCAAATTATTCGTTCATCTCGTGTGCCACAAGGTTTTGTATTAAGAAATGCAGAACAGCCAGATGATCAATACAATTGGGTCGTTGCACATGATTTAAATCCACAAAAAGCAAAATTACTGACTGCACTGGCCCTCACCAAAACCAAAGATGCAAAAGAAATTCAGCGCATGTTTTGGGAATATTAAAATTTAACTCAACTGAAGAAAGTATTTACGGATACTTTCTTCATTCATCATCTTAAACATACTGATCGAAAATTAAAAAAACAGTCCATATCTTTTAAAATGAATTCAAGCATTGACTCAATCATGACAAGGGACAATAAAACTCAGAAAAATATCATAAAGCTGCAATATTTCTATGCTAACAATCATAGGACAGTAGTTTAAGTCGAATCATCGAAGCACATTGAATACATAGAAAACTGCTATTCGGGAGTAAATATGAATACCAGCAATAATTATGTCAAACAAATCAAGAATGCTAAACGTGGTGGTTACACCCCGACCATTGCAAAAGATATTAACAAACATAAAATTCAGAAAGCCATTCGACTGATTGATCAATGGAGAAAACTGGCCAACGAACTAAAACCACAAATGCAAATTGATATGGCTTTAACACTAGAAGAATGTGCGCAAGACCTCGATCAAATTTTAAGGCGTAAATCTCTCTGATAAAATTCAAAGATTTCTGATTTAAATTTATTTTTTAATGCTTAAAAATAGATGAGCGATTCAATCGTTCACTTTTTGGCTTGCATTTTTAACCAAATTCGCTATTATTCACACAACAACGCCGGCATAGCTCAGTTGGTAGAGCAACTGACTTGTAATCAGTAGGTCCACAGTTCGAATCCGTGTGCCGGCACCATGTTATACTTAGCCTCACTTTTAGTGGGGCTTTGTTGTTTTTGCAGGTTTATTTTAAAAATTTAAATAGCATCTTAAAAATCTAAATAGCATTATTATGGCGCGTTCTTTTTTGCACTAATTTGTACATATTGCACTAAACCATCAGCATACAATTTATGGCATAACTTTGCGGTCAGTTGAATTTTAACAGCATCCAAACCGAAATGAGCTGCTGGCAATTGCTGAATATAATGCGAAAATCCAGACAAAACTGCTTGAGATAAATCAACAACTTCAATCTCGCTAAAATCATAATGTTGTAAAGTCTGCATCAGCATCGATTCATTCATTAAATAATCGACATTCACATCGGCAGATTTTAATAACCACTTATATTTTTGCTTTTGTAAGGTGGTTAAAGCCGACCACTCTTCAGACAACATTAAAGAATGAAAACCCAATCTGCCCTTTGCATTTAAAACCGTGCATACCGATGCTAAAAATGAATTTAAATTTGAGTGATACGCGGCATCGATACAAAGCACCACATCAAAAGTAGCTTTGAATTGAATTTGTTTTAAATTTAAAAAAGATTGTTGGTGAATTGCCGTAAGTTGCGGAAGATGCTTTTGAATGTGAATCACACAATGGGATTGCAATTCAACCGCTTCAATATATTTCAACTGATATTGCTGTTGCCACAAAGCTAAACTTGCGCCCTGCCCACAGCCTAAATCGAGAAGTTTATCGGCTGAGCTTAAATGCACAGCTTGCGCCAATTGATCGGCCAATTGGCGGCAAGCTTGTGGATAGGACGATGTTGCATCATCCCAATAGCCCAAATTGCTCCAAGCAAGCGCTGCATCATCTCCTAACTGTTTTGCATTAATCGCATACTTATGTTGGATAAAATGCTGACGAATCGCTTGAAGCCATTTCATGTATTTTAGTAGTAGTAGCCAAGTTGCGGGGAAACCTCAACTTTAGGTTTTAATCCAACAAACGGCAATGGTGCATTAAAAATTTCTGCAATATGCATGGCGGATGTCACGGCTGACTCTAAAATAGGTAAACCATCACAAGACCATGAACCACAATAAAACACTTTACGGTTTGCATCTTTATGACGAATCTGCAACTCTTTATTTAAAGCCACTGTTTGTGAATCGACCACAGCACGGGTTAAAGTCACGGTGGAAATGATTTTTTTAGGATCAATATCAATCACGGGTTGCCATGTTTGGAACACTGCTGTTTTACCAACTAAACTTGGTTCGACTGCATTCAACCACACTGTAAATTGCTGACGAGTAAATTTACGATCCATCATATAACTGAGTACTGCCCAATCTTTACGTTTTGGCGGCATCACTGTTTGGTCGGTATGAATCACCAATTTACCTTGCTCAAATTTAAATTTCTTTAACAGTGCAATATCATCAGCAAATTGTTCAGTATTTAAGAAATCTTCAATTTTATTGGTCGGTGTTGCCACAATAACCCGATCAAAAATGTATTGTTCACCCAAAGCATTTTCAACCAGTACGCGACTATCTTGTTCTTTGACTTGGGTAATTGCAGAACCATTATGAATTTGAATCCCTGCAATCAATTTGTCCACCAATGCAGGAGTGCCACCTTGCATGCGTAATAAAGCATCACCATCGGTCAATTGACGTAAAAAAATCAATAATGGTTTTGCTGGCCATTCGCCAATGGTTTTAGAACTACAGGTGCAAATGGTATACAGCACGGGCATGACCACGCCATGTAAAAACACCTCTTCTATATCATTGTTATTGATAAATTCAGCCAGCGTGATTTCTTGGTCTTTTGATTTGAAAAATTTAGCGATGGCCGTTTTAAGTTGCAACATCCCTTTGACTAAGCGCCATCCATACTGTTGAATGCCTTTCCGATTATTAATAATCGGAAAATTACCAATACGGCTACGAGAGGTGGTTAACCATGTTTCAATACGATCTTCAAAGAGCCAACTACATGCCATATAAGTACGAACGGGAAAAGTTTCGATCCCTAAATAAGTCGCCAAACTTAAGGTGTTTTTCCACAAATGCGGGTTCATGACGCGCAATGGTGCATCAATTAAGCCACCTTCAAATTCAGTACTATGGCTATCCATACCACGTCCAGGCAATGCTTCAAAAATCGTAATGCTATGCCCTGCATCTTTAAGAATTCTTGCGGTAGCTAGCCCAGCCATGCCACTACCAATAACGGCTATATCCAAAATTATTATCCGTCAGTTATATAAGATTACTGAAATTATGAACCAAGCAGGATTAAAAGGCGGTATTAAAATATTCCAGAATCTATCTTTTTAACAAAAGTCATCATGATGAATATCAGCCAGATATTCCTCCTTATTAGCACAAAAAAAATATGCACAAAAACAATAAAACTATTTAATTTATATGAATAAATTAATAAAAAACCTTTAAAACCATTAGCATATATTAACCAATTTTATAACAATCGTTTTACACACCCTTAAAATACGATTATTATAGTCCGTCTGGTCACTTGATCATGACAGCATCATTTTCATAGCAAATAATGATGCAAATAAAGTAAAAACAACAAAACTTATTTCGCAAAAAGCCCCTAAAAATTTAGGGGCTTCTTTATTTTTGCACCAAGAGCTTTAAAGTCAGGATTAGCCTGCAACCGCTATTTCACCAAACTTGCCACTATTCAAATCATTAAATGCTTGTATGATTTCATCTTTAGTATTCATGACAAAAGGACCATAGCCCTGAATAGGCTCATTTAAAGGTTGACCAGTCAACAGCAAAAATTTGCTATCTTGCAAAGCCTCAAGTTGAATATCGACTTCACCATCTTGAGCAAACAGCACAATAGAGCTGTCTTCAACCTTTTGCATTCCGTTCACTAACATTTCACCTGACAGCACGACAAGCAAAGTATTGTGATCAACGGGTACATGAATATGATGTACATGTTCTGCTTTTAACTCACCATCCCACACATTCACAGGGGAAAAGGTTGCAGCAGGACCACGATATTCTCCCTGATCTGCTTTATAGCAACCCGCGATGACTCGGATATGCCCTGCACCATTTTCAAGTTCAATCACAGGAATATCTTGTGCTTCAATGGCTTGATATTTAGGTGCGGTCATTTTATCTGCTGCAGGTAAATTGACCCAAAGCTGTACCATTTCAAACAATCCACCGCTTTTAGCGAATTGCTCAGAATGAAACTCTTCATGCATTAAACCTGCACCCGCGGTCATCCACTGCACATCGCCCGTTTTAATCTGACCGCCTCCACCACTGGAGTCTTTGTGTGACACTTCACCTTGATAGGCAATAGTGACCGTTTCAAATCCGCGATGTGGATGTGAACCTACACCATGTTGTGCGGTGGTTGGATTAAAATGATACGGTGCAGCATAATCCAATAATAAGAATGGGCTAATCGCTTGACCTAAACGATCATAAGAAAATAGGTTTTTAACAGGGAAACCATCTCCGACCCAGTGCATATTCTGATTACGATAAACGCCAATAATTTTTTTCATCTCAAACTCCTATCTCTAGGAAACAATATGAGTACATATTAGTCTTTTTAAATGCGTCAATATAGCTAAACACCAGTACACACCATCTCATTTTTAGGACAAAATAAGGATTCCAACTTTTAATCATGCTTATTTTTAAATTCAATCCAACCAATTATCCCATAAACAATAAAATGAATCTCAAATCACTGGCTTTATCCACCCTCATTATCTCATTAATATAAATTTACCCCAGAACATCTCAAGCAGAAGTTCGACTTCTCTATAACACTATTCACGAGGCACAAAAAATGGGCAAACCATACGTTCGTTTAGACAAAGATAATGCAGCTGTTTTGTTAGTCGACCACCAAACTGGATTACTTTCATTGGTTCGTGATATCGACCCTGACAAATTTAAAAATAATGTTTTAGCCCTTGCTGCTGCGGCGCAATATTTCAACCTGCCAACGATTTTAACCACCAGTTTTGAACAAGGTCCAAATGGCCCTTTAGTTCCAGAACTCAAAGAAATGTTTCCAGATGCGCCTTATATTGCTCGTCCTGGTCAAATTAATGCGTGGGACAACGAAGACTTTGTAAAAGCCGTCAAAGCGACAGGCAAGAAACAACTGATTATTGCTGGTGTGGTGACTGAAGTCTGTGTCGCATTCCCTGCACTTTCAGCTCTGGAAGAAGACTTTGAGGTATTTGTGATTACCGATGCTTCAGGCACCTTTAACCATTTAACTCGTGATTCTGCATGGGATCGCATGTCAAATGCAGGCGCACAATTAATGACTTGGTTTGGGATGGCATGTGAGTTACACCGTGACTGGCGTAATGATATTGAAGGTTTGGGTACTTTATTCTCCAATCACATTCCAGATTATCGTAATCTCATCAACAGCTACAACCAACATTCATCGCAAAAATAAGTGTGGTTTGTTTTACAAAAGCGATCTTCGGATCGCTTTTTTATTTTGTTCTTCTGCCCCCTCAATCATGCGACTTTTTTCAGCTAGAATGATGGCTTCCTTGCCCAGTTTTGAGCGTGATGTATGCATTCATTTGATGATTATTATTACTTTTTTCTGGTGGTGAAATACGCTGGATTTAGTGCCGCAAGTGAGGCGAGTAATATCACCAAATCAAAATTGAGCAGACGAATTTTAGACTTAGAAAGTCAATTTAATGTCAGTCTCATTCAGCGTTCAACACGCCATTTTAAAGTCACCCCTTTAGGGCAAGAATTTTATGAAGAATGTTGCAAAGTTATTGCTCAGATTGAATGTGCCAATAATGTATTACTAAAACAAAAAAGTGAGCCTCAGGGCTTAATCAAAATAAGCTGCCCTTCGGTCATGATGCATTTTCAAATTCGTACATTGCTTAATCAGTTTCTAAAAGATTATCCCAAAGTACAAATTGAACTCGAACTGACCAGCCGCCGTGTTGACTTAATGCATGATGATATCGACTTAGCCATTCGTACCAATTTTCAAGCCAATGAAGATTCAAGCTTGATTGTGCGTGATGTCATTAAAACCACTCATTGCTTGGTGGCAAGCCCTGAATTACTTAAAGGACGGCAAATTCAGCATTTCACGGAATTACACGAATTTCCAAGTGTGGTTCTTGGTATGCAAAAATCACAATATTACTGGCATTTAAACAATCGTGAGCATGGTGAAGTAATTGATATTCCACTCCAGCCACGAATTAAAAGCAATGATCTTGCTGGCGTGTATTATGCGGTATACGATGGATTTGGGATTGCCGATTTACCTTATTTGGCGGTTGAACAAGACATCAAGCAAGGCAAACTGATTCATGTCCTACCTGAGTGGTGCTCAAATTTAGGCACGGTGCAATTGGTCTATGCTTCTCGTAAAGGACAGCGTTTGGTGATGGAAAAACTCATTGATTATTTGGTCGAAGGTTTAAGAGATTTAGCCAAAGATCATTTAGGTTACGCACTTTAAATGAATCAATGAACCAAATAAAAAATCCAGAAACAACGTTCTGGATTTTTTAGGAAATTATTTTAACTTGAGCTTAAATTTTACCAATCAAGTCAATGGAAGGCGCAAGCGTTGCATCACCCTCTTTCCATTTTGCTGGGCAAACTTCACCAGGGTGTGCATGAACATATTGTGCTGCTTTCACTTTACGTAGAAGCTCTTGAGCATCACGACCAATACCACCTGCATTAATTTCAACAATCTGAATTTTACCTTCAGGGTCAATCACAAAAGTACCACGGTCTGCTAAACCTTCAGACTCAATTAAAACTTCAAAGTTTTTTGCCAAAGTCCACGTTGGATCACCGATCATTGGATATTGGATTTTTTTAATTTCATCCGAACTGTCATGCCAAGCTTTATGGGTAAAGTGAGTATCAGTCGATACTGAATAAATCTCTACGCCCATTTTTTGAAACTCAGCATAGTTATCTGCCAAATCACCAAGTTCTGTTGGACAAACAAAAGTGAAGTCGGCAGGATAGAAAAACAGCACTGACCATTTGCCTTGCATTTCTTTTTCAGAGATTTCAACGAATTCACCATTTTTATACGCTGTTGCATTGAATGGTTTGATTTCAGTATTAATTAAACTCATGAGATATTCCTCTAGCTTGTTTATAGGATTGCTTAGGTTGTGAAGCTAGAATACGAAATCTTTTTGAATTGGTAAAACCGTACTTTTTTATAAAAACAATCGAAAAAATAGATTAAATATTTCCATCATGATGCTTTTCATCATCGCAAAACTCAATTCAAATTTAAGTTGACCATCGCTCTTTTGTTCTGTAGATTTTGTTTTTGAGTGGACTATTAAAATGATGTTTCAATCTCTTCTTGAACAATTCCAAGCCCTCCCTTCTGGTACTGACAGCTTTAAACAACTCAAAAATCATTGCGAACAGCAAATCAAAACTGCTGACCTTGCGCTAGAACAAACTGCCCTGTTTCTGATTTATGGTTTTGCCAAAAATTATGTGCTGCTGTATGAAGATCAAGCGGTGACAGCACAATTTTCCAATGCTGCCAAAACCCAGTTATTGACCTATATGCAACAATTGAATTTAGCCCTTGCAACGCAAGACAAAGCACTTATTTTGGAGCGTTTAAATCAGGTGACTCAAGACTATATGCACAGCTCCCGAGTTTTCTAATTCAATCTATTCATCGCTTATAACAGTATCTACACATCATAAAAAACCCTTTGTTTTCACAAAGGGTTTAGATGCTGATCAAATACAAATCAAGCCACCTTTAGATAAAGACCAAGTATGGGGTATTTCTGAGATTCAACGCCATTCGCCAACGCAAGCAGATAGCATTTCGATTGATGCTCCAAATCACCCAGTGATTGATAAGCTGTATTTCCAAGACTATCGATTGATTGCTAAATTGATGCACTGGGGTGTCGATGCCTATATTTTATTTGGATGGATAAATCAGCTTGTTCTCATCATTTCCTCTCTTGTGTTATGTGTGATGATTGTTTATGCATCTTTTGCTTGATATAAAAGAACTGGCTTCAAACAGACAAGCAAACCGTTTTTTATGGCACGTTGAATGTCCTAAACATACAAGCTAAAGCTATTATCAAGGATCTGAATCACGATTTAATTGTGGCAGATATGTTTTGTACTGTAATATTTTTTTAATTATACTGCTGCCACATTTCCACTGTGTCGTATCGCTGATATGAAGTCCAGTTTTCGTCAACATTTGCTAAAGTGGCGCGCTTCGTTCGGTGCGATTACTTTGCTTTGTTTACTCTGGCATATCTTCTTACCAACGCTGGTACATACTGGCGTCGTACCTGCACTCTATGCAATGCCGACACATTGCCAAGTCACCAATATTCAAAATAGCTTGATGCTGTCTGAACCACATTCAAATGATCATCATGACATGCATCACCAACAGCATTTGCAACCGACTGGACATGATCAACTCAGTGATTATGCAAAAGAGGTTTTTGCACTCGCAAGCCAAATTATGAAGCATTGCCCTTTGTGTACCTATGGGGTTGATGCAGCTGCGATAGTGCCTTTTATTGCAATTATTTTTGTATTTTTATTGGCTTGGTTCACTCGTGTACGATGCTTATGCTATGAGTGGTCAGAAGATCTGCATATCCCACGTATCTTCTATATTTCCCCCCTCAAACAAGCTCCACCACTCGCTCTATAAATCGCAATTTTTATACATCGTATCCAGTGATGCACTGCGGTACAGCCTCGTTTATTGCTTTTTTATAGAGTTGATTATGAATACTCAATTTCGTTTGTCAGTATTAACGGCTGCATGCCTATCAATTACCTATAGTTCTATGGCTATAGCTGAAACATTATCCCAAGATCAGACTAAAACGCTAGATACAATCGTGGTAACAGCAAGTCGTGAAGGCGAATCCATTAATAATACCCCTGCTGCAATTAGCAAAATTAACAATAAAGACATTGAAGCTAAACATGCGACCTTTATCGGTCAATTGGTCAATCAAACCCCTGGTGTCTTGATGAATGACTTGGGCAACGAACAGCACATGATGTCGATTCGTCAACCCATCACGACTTCTGCTGTTTATCAATATTTAGAAGATGGAATTTCAATTCGTCCTGTCGGTGTGTTTAACCACAATGCCTTGTATGAAGTCAATTTAGCTGGAATTGACAGCATTGAAATTTTGCGTGGTCCAGCCAGTAGTTTATATGGCAGCAATGCCATTGGCGGCACCATTAATTTTCTAACCAAAGCTCCAAGTTTAATGCCAACGGCAGATTTGGGCATAAGTTCAAGCTCAGAAGGTTATCGCCGTTTAGAGGTCGGTGCATCGAATACGTTTGACACGGCATATGGAGAACATGGTCTAAGACTTTCTGCCTATGCGAGTGATCGTGGTGAAAGCTGGCAAGATCATGCAGAAAGCAATAAGCAAAGTGTGACTTTAAGACACGACTGGCATATTTCAGATACCACTCAAGTTAAAAACATTGCCAGTTATAACCATTTAAAAGCCGACATGACGGGCAGCTTAAATGCAAATGATTTTAGCAAGCGCCAAGGTTATAGTTATCAGACATTTACTTATCGTGAAGTCGATGCAACTCGCCTATCATCTCAATTAAATCATAGCTGGAATGAGCAACAAAAAAGTCAAATGACCGTGTATTATCGTGATAATACGACTGAGCAAAATCCAAGTTATAACATCCGCACCGACGTTGTTAGTGGCGTACCTACGGGCACATATAGTGGGCAAACCACCTATAATGCTTTTCAATCTTATGGTTTAAATGTGCAACATTCTGCCAATTTCGATCCAGTGAAATTCACCATAGGTGTTATGGCAGAACATTCACCGAATCAAGCTAAAACTAATGATATTGAAGTCTTTCGTGATCCAAACACACTTGTTTATACAAGCTACAAACAACGTCAGTTATTACGTGATTTCAAAGTCGACATCAATAACCAAGCACTCTATACACAAGCAAATTGGCAAGTTTTACCCAACTTAAATTTAGTTGGCGGTGCACGCTATGACTGGATTAGTTATGATTTTGATAACCAACTCGTTCCGTCAACAGTCACAGGTGCACCCGATGAAAAACGCAATTTTCATAAAACCAGCCCGCAACTTGGCTTGGTCTGGAATATTACCCCTGAGTTCGACTTGTATAGCAACTGGTCACAAGGTTTTGTGCCGCCAGAAGTAAGTGGTTTATATGGCGCAAATTTAGTTACACCAGACTTAAAAGAAGCCACCTTTAATAATGTTGATGCAGGCTTACGTTTTAAATTATTTGATGATCGTCTTGATGGCGAAATTACTTTGTACCGTTTGCAAGGTCAGGACGAAGTACTCAGCTATACCAAACCTGATAACACCCGAGAGCCTCGCAATGCAGGTCAAACCTTACATCAAGGTATCGAAATTGGTGGAACTTGGAAAATCAGCGACATTTATAATCAACGTTTGAAACTTTCAGGCAGTTTTGCCAAGCATGAATATGAAGATTTCAAACCATCAAGCGTGGCTGATTACAGCGGTAATACCATGCCAAGCTCGCCAAAAAGTTTTGGCACGATTGAGTATCAAATTAAACCCATTCCTGAATTATTACTTTCTGCGGAAGGTGTATATGTCGGTTCTTATTGGATCAATGAAGCGAATACCGAAAAATATGACGGACACACCGTACTGAATTTACGTGCCAATTATCGTCAAAATGCTTATGAAATTTATGGGCAAATTCTAAATGTGGCAGATGCTCACTACGCGGAAAGTACGTCATTTAGTAATAATCAAGCGAGCTACACACCTGCTGCGCCGCGCACTTATTTACTCGGTCTACGCTATCATTTTGGGGAATAACTTATGAATGCCAGCCAACTCAAAAAGCTGATGAAGTTTCATCGGGGTTTTGGAATGGTGCTCGGCATTCTCGTTTTAATGTGGTCGTTAACTGGTGTGTTGCATCCAATCATGAGTGCAACGCAACCTCAACCCGCAAAACGAATGCCTCCATTTCAGCAACTTGATTTAGAACATGCAATGCCTGTATCGCGGGTGTTGCAACAGCAGCAGATTACGCAATTTTCAGCATTACAAGCCATTGAACTGCAACCCAAGCTTGTGGCTTATCGCGTATTAAAGCCGAATCAAAATAGTGCTGAATATTATGATAGTCAAACAAGTCAATTAATTAAAAATGGCGAACAGAATGATGTAAAACGCTTAGCACTTTGGTATACAGGTTTAGCCAAAGAACAGATTATTTCGGCTACACTAATCACTGAATTTAGTGATGATTATCCAAGTGTTAATCGTTTATTGCCTGTTTGGCGTGTAAGTTTTGATAATGGCCTGAGAGCCTATATTGATCCATCACAATCAAGGCTCTCTACAATTTCAAATGATCAGAAAATGTGGATGGCAAGAATTTTCCGTTTAGGTCATACATGGACGTGGGGTGATCAAGCTTGGCTTGGGCAAACTATCATTATGCAAATTGCCTTAGTTGGCATATTGGTATTGGTGGTGATGGGTGTTGGATTATTTTTTAAAATTCATAATCGTAAAAATCATCGTTTACGCCAAAAACCGAGTCGCTTTTTACACCGCTATTTAGGGATTAGTTTAAGTGTATTTATCTTGCTGTGGGTGTTGAGTGGTTTTTATTATGTTTGGCAAAAGAAACCTGATGTTAAAAATATTCAACCCATTTTTAATACTCAGGATTTGAGTTTAGAAGCATGGCAAACTGCGACTCAACAGCCATTACAACGATTAAACCTTGTCCCAATTGCACTAAATAACGCACAAGCTGTTGCTGGTTTTATGGTTCAATTCGTAGGAACGCCTCAAATGCAAGGTAGTATGACGGCTGTTAAAGAACATGATCATCATAATCAGGCCAAAAGTGCAGCACCGACCATTGAACTGATTGATGCTAAAACTTCTGCAAAATTGGATATTCTTGAGCAAAGTAAACGATTGGCTGCAAATTATTTACACATTCCTGCCCATCAATTTACTCAGAGTTCATGGGTCACCAGTTTTAGTGGAGAATATGGATTTATCAATAAACGTTTGCCTGTTGTTAAAGTCGAAACAAGCTTAAACAATCAGCTCAGGCTTTATATCGAACCAAGTAGCGGTTTAATTGCCGCACAAGTCACGCAGCAAGATGCTTTAGAAGGATTTAGTTTTGCTTACTTACATAAATGGACTTGGTTACCAATAGATAAAACACTTCGAGATATCCTACTCGTTACCCTTGCAGGTCTGATTGCCTTGATGGTTATTTTAGGTTTTTGGATGCAAACACAAAAACGTTAGTCCCTCTATGATTCTCTCTTAATCAAGTGAGAATCATCTTTCTTTGCTTATATATTCTTATTTAGAATAATTTGTTATCAATGAATAATGATCCTGCTAAACACGAGAATATTTATGAATCTACTTCAACAGCACCTTAATTGCCAATTTAACATTGGCTTTTAGGATCGAAGCAAATAGTGATATTTTCATGATTAATTAACAATTTGATCTAACGAAAGCGTGTCTATGAAATCGGTGGCTATCCACTCTTTGTTCTATATCAATCTTTTTGTTAAAAAAAGAAGAACTCGAATAAAATCAAGTTCTTCCTTTCTTATAAAGTACAATATTTAGATATTATACAAGTTAAAACGGAAGTCCATATATATTTACATATAAATAATATAATTCAGATACTTATAATTCATTTAAATATTTTTGTAAAGTTAATTATCATTTAATGAATCTTGATTCCATCTTCTTAGCTCCTTCTAACTTTTATCTTTACAAAAGTAACTTAGATGAAAATATCTAAAATTATCTAACTTTATCTTTTTTATATCCAGAAATGTGTTCTGTATAACTCCTATTATTTTGATTACTAGATAAGCATGTGAAAGGAGAAAATAGAATGTCTAGAACACCAAATGATGATCGTTCAGATAGCATGAATCCAAATAATGATGCGTATTGGGATTCTCTAGATAATCATTCAGATCAATTAAATCCAAACAATGATCGCTACCAAGGATAAAGCATTATGCATCTAGGAGATTTCGATCTCCTATTTGTTTTAGGGACAGCTATGTATTACTCAAAAGATAAGGACATCAATGCATACGTAAAGCGACTACTTAAACATAAGAGCTTTCGTATCATTAGCGGTAAAAAACACGATCAACTGTGTATATTCGAACAGCGGAAGTTAGCTATACCTTCCACTCCGAGTAAACAGAGAAGCTATATTGAATTTAAAAATACTGTTAAACGCATTCTAAGAGAACTAGGAATAGTAAATTATGAAGCAATACTGTGATGATCCATTCTTGGATAACCTGTTACATAAAACTCAAAGGCTTAAAAAAGGGAATTAATAGTCTCTTTTTAAATTTATTAATAGACGAAAGGGCAGCAAAACTTTCGTTGGCTGCCCTTTCTTACCCACCCCTAACCCTTAATTCATAAACTTAGTTTTCGGGACTTTCGTTTCCTATTCTGTTTCCAGAATCTAAATCTATGCCAGAATGGATTTTACCATCGCGTTACAGAAGCTAACTGGCAGACCCGTAAGACTCAGGCGGTAAAATCAAGTGAGTCAACGATGACTCATTGTGAGGCTTTAGGTGCCTACGACCTTGAGGTTTTCTTTAAATTACCAAGTTGCAGGAAGTACTTCAACATCTTTTACTTGATAACCATTCATGACTAACGAATTTACTAATAGATAATCAATCGTAAAATAATTCACTAAGTACTCTTCATTTACTAGAGACTCATCCCGATAATCTCGTACATATTTAATTAACTCCTTAATATCTAAAGGCTCTGTAATTTCAGCTAAAAAATTTGCATTCATCTCATGGTGTGCAGGATGATTGTTACCATGCTTAAATGTAATCAACTTCTGAAGTACACATCGAAATTTGTTATCACCTTGCTCATGAATAGAGAAAATAGCTTGTGCATCTTTTCGCTTTATACGTCCTTGATAGTCTCGTTGGGGATTTATAAATTTTTCACGTAAAATCACTTTACCCTCAACCAAAACAAACTTTATTGGAAAAGAATAGTCAGTACCATTCTCTTCTTCCAACCGCATTTCCTCTTCAGACTTGTGCACCTGATAGAGTTGTGAGGTAACTTTTCTGAGTTGATGACCATATAAATCTAGAAGAGGCTTTATTTGATCTTCATAAGCTAATTTCACCCCATTTTTCCAGTCACTTACTTGTGATTGACTACTCAACCTACACATCTTTTGTATACCGATTTGAGTATGACCATTATCCAAAGCAATCTTGATTAACTGCTTTGTTAATTTGAACTTTTTACGAGGAGCTTTTGCTTTTTGCTCTAATTCTTCACTCATTGTGAAAACCGAATCTAATTTAATCATTAAGTGAAATATATGCGAAAAAAGACCTTAATGAAGCGATAAAATTTAGATAATTTCAGATAAATCTAGATATTTCCAATCTAGAAAACACTTTATATTTAATGAAATGAAAAACTATCGGATTTGTAGAAGTAATCTGTTACCAGTTGGATCGACTCACTTTCATATATCATTCATTAAAATCTTAATTCTTTCATTAATATAAGTTATATTTAAAAAATTCCCTACAGCATAATGGCCAAGAAAATTACAGAATATTTTGAATAAATATTCTGAAAATCTTATCGAATCGATTACTTCAACAATCACTTTCGCTAGACGATCTTCTCTAAATTTTCCATAAATGCTTTGCATACATTTATTGAGACAGGCAAAAATTAGGTTTTCTAATGACGTTGTTTCTATCAAATTATTTTTTTTCAAATATTTGACAAGTGTAAGTTTCATAATCGCTGATAACACAACCAAAGCTTGTTCGTCATTATTAAAGCTCAATGGAGTTTCATTTAATAAATTCTTTAATAATATCCAATCATTTGAATCAGTTGATCTTGCAAGATCAATCAAGTCAGTGTAACTATAAACAGTAAAAAGCCCAAAGTTCGACCATTGAATTATGGAAGTTTTACGTTCCTCAAATTCCAAATAATTTCCTAGTAAACTTAAAAAATCATGTAGCTTTACAACCTTAACATCATTCTGCTTAACAAATATTGTCCTTAGTGCTGAATCCAAACATAACCAAGGAATATCATTTGCAATTGAAAGCCTTAAAGTAGAAAAAACTGAAGGACTCAAAATATCTCTTATTTCATTAGCAAAATCAGGTAAATCAATAATATTTGGAGAAATTATTTTCGCATATTCAAGCAACTCCTTTAGCTGATCAATAAAGGATGCATAATAGGCGTCAACTGTATTAGAGTCTGTTTTTACCAAGGACTCTTCGACTAAAGCTACTGATAAAAAACTGTCATCAGTAACTTTATTTATCCACGCAAAAACAACATCAAAAGTTTCCTGGGTTAGAAAAATTTTAATCCCAGATTGTATTAGAGCTTTATAATTATTATTGAAACATAAATAAATAAATGAATAGATATCGACAATTAATGCTTCACTAGCTGTAGTATTTCCCACACCATTTGATAAACAAAAATTAGCTTTACTATTCTGTAATATCTTTAAAACTGTTTCAAATTCTTCATGATTTTTGAATAGACTGCCTTTTATATACATTGTTAGATCAGGATTAGAAATTAGATTTTCCGTATGGTCATCTCTTGTAAAGCGCTGCAAAATTTCTTTCATATCCTCCACAATAAAATTATCCCTAACTTTTAAAGATAAGAATGTAAAATCGGAAGAGTTATGTCTATTATCTTCAGTTATTGTTGTTGCTATTTGAAAAATAGTTATAAATGATGGTTGTTTCTCAATTAGCTTTATTTTTTGATATCCTATAAAACGTTCCTCACCTTCGTTCATCTCAGCTAAAGAAGTTCCCAAATCATAGTCTATATTTATAAAGTGTGAAAAATTAGAAACATCATCTGAAACAATCAATTTTTGTTTTCTTTCACCTTCAACCTCATAAATTACACCTTCAAAAACATTGTCATAATTTAAATTACTTACAAGCTCTTTTTTATTAGCAATTAGGGTTAAATGCATATTACACAGATAAGGCGCAACAAAATTAGGCTCCATCAAAAATAATTTTGTTATTAACTTTTCTGCATAAACAGAATCAATTTCTGTGTAAACTAAATAAATAAATCTAAAAATATTCTTAGCTCTTGGTGTTAGAATTTTTTCAGGAATATCATCTAATATTGTTTTTGTTTGATCAACACTTTCATGTTTCAAGCTTAAAAGTAAATAATCCAACCAAATATTTAAACTGTCCTTATAATAATCAACAATTGCAATATAATCATTTTTTGAATTTCCATAATCCCCTATAACACCATAATATCTCGCTCTTAATATTAAAAAATCAGAACTAATATTATTAGAATCAATATTTTGTATATGAGACTTTAAAGTGTCATATTTTTCTAAATTCATTAGAGAATAAAGATAATATAAATAAACTCTGGATTGAGAAGAATTTTTAGAAACAACTTTTTCCAATAATCTATTCGTATTCAAAAATTGCTGTTTTTTAAATACGAATAGATTCTCACAAAGAGTAATTATATAGAATGGGTGTATGCTTCTAAATTTCCTTTCTTTATAATCTAAAAACTTAGAAAATTCTTCTTCAAACTCACTAACATTTTTTTTATCTTTAAAAACAAAGGATTTTAAAACTAAAGTTAATAAATCTTTATCAAATTTATTCTCATCTTCAACTTCCCTACATTGAGAAATCCATCTTATTAAGACCTTTAAATTAGTTTTATTTAAAGCTACTGCATTTAGACAAAGAATAGCCTCTTCCAGCTTTAAGGGTTTTAAATCATTTATTTTACTCAATATATTCTGATTAATTTCTACATTTTTTTCTGAGTAATTTTCTAGAGCATCAGCAACTTCACTACTTATTGGCCTAATAACATTAATGAATTTTAAAGCCACATCCAAAATATTACAGATTGAAAAATTTGATTTAATAACAAGGTTAATTAATAGTCTCAGTGCATTCTGACCAATCTCACTCTCATCTTTAATTAATTCAAGAAATGAAAAAGCAATTGAAAAAAATTCTTCAACAATGTTCTCTTCTAAATATTCTAATGGTCTATCCAGCTTATCCAATAGCTTGTCATATAAAATTACCAACTTAAGAATTTTTAAATTTTTATCATCATCTTTAATTTTTTCTAATACTATTAGAGCCTCCTCTCTCTTTTCTACTCTAGCTAATCCTCTAGCCAAAAATAATAATCCTAGTTCATCCAAAACCAGTGTTTTTTTAGAAAATGTTTCTTTTAACTCATCTTCATAAGCGAAATAACGAAGATTAATATTGTCTAAATAATCAGATCGATCTTCTGAAAAATTATTATATACCTCTAACGCTTCACTTTCAGAAGTTAAATAAGTCACTTCTACCAAAATTGCTTTATAAAAATCTAAGAATTCTGGCGAACCTGAACGTATTGCCCTTTTTATAGTATTTAAATCACCTTCAACTCTTAGACTTCTTTTGGAGTTTAGGTAAATAGTCAATACTTCCAAAAGTTCGACAACACCTGCTGATTTTGAAGGTATATGAATATTTGATTCTAGCTTACTTTCCGCCTTATCAAATGATCCTATATTAATTAAATAATATAAGTTATAAGCAACTTTGACAAAATCAACCGCCTGCATAGACTGATTGATAATCTTATCACCCAATATATTATCACCCGATCCATTATGTTTTTGTGTGATAGATTCTGTCATAGTAGCCCCTAGATTCTAACTATTTGTCTGATTTATAAGTTACATGTTTATCACCTGCAACATTGTCGCCTGATCCTGAATGAATCTGGGTAATCTGCGTTAAAGACTGATCAATTTTTATTGCCTTCAATAAAGACATTAAGTCCTGATTTTGCTCAATTCTTCTTGCTATTCCTGTCTCATTAAGCTCATCAATATTATCGATTTGGTTAATTTCATCTACTACCTTTTGTGCAGTAGTATCATCAATCAACCAACCTTTTACTTTCGTCTTAAAATTGTCCAACGTTAGTTTTGCAGATGTTTTAACAATGTCATATACAACTCCTGACAGAATCGTAGCTGTCAAAAATGCTTCCATATTTCTTTTCCTTTTTTATCAAGCTTATGAGTTATCTTTAATATGGTTTTTTTATTTTTTTTCAAGCTATTAAGGAAGTAAATTTTTAGGTGTAACATCTAAAGCTTTTGCCAACTCATAAACTTTCTCTAAAGTAATATTTACTTCTCCTCTTTCAATACGTCCCATATAACTACGATCTATGTTACATAGTAACGCAAGCCTTTCTTGAGATAACTTCTTTAGTTTTCTTTGTTCCCTAACCTTCAAACCAAAAGAAACTGTTAGATCTGACATATTTTGAATCAACTGTTCAAAAAACAGAACTATCACTATTTGAGGACTATACATCCACGGACTATAATCCTCTTTTAACAAATCTGATGAGTTTACAGGTATGCAACTACTAAAAATGCCTTTGTTTGAAATCTTTCTCCCAATTATTCAATCAAATAAGATTCAAAATTGGACAGCTAAAGACTTTTGGAAACTAATGAAGCTATCAAAAAAAGACCGTAATCGCTTCAATCGCCAACGCATGTATCGAATATTGCGTAAACTTGTTGAATTTGGTTTTTTAGTGTAAGCATCCGCTGAGCCCCACTTTTTCTAACTCATTAATACCGCGATAGTGTCCACTAAAATTTAAGTGGACACCTATTTATGGATTTAAAGACAGTTATAGACAGCACACCAACGCTAAAAAAGCCCCGTCGAACCTTCACAGCTGAATTTAAACATCAGCTTATTCAGCAATGTCAGCAGCCAGACACATCAGTGGCCAAAGTAGCAATGCAACATCAAATCAATGCCAATCTGCTGCATAAATGGATTCGCCAGTCCAGATCCATGCCCCCTGCATTAAAAACCCCATCCAGTCCACAGACCGACTTCCTTCCCATTGTGCTACCTTCGACTCCAGTCAAACAAGACGCACCTCCACCACCTGTGCCAGAGAAGAAAGCTGTCGCTCATATCAGGATTCCACTGTATAAGGAACCAAGTTCCGCAAGGGATCAGATGATCGAAATCGACTGGCCTGTGGAGTCAGTAACTGAATTACTGGTGCTGATCCAGGGTTTGACTCAATGATTCGTATTGATGAAATCTGGCTCTCTACCCAGCCGATGGATATGCGTGCAGGGATGGATACGGCCATGGCTCAGGTGTTGAGAGCCTTCGGCTATATCAAACCGCATTGCGCTTACCTGTTCTGTAATAAACGTGGCCATCGCATGAAAGTGCTGGTGCATGATGGATTGGGCATCTGGCTGTGTGCCCGGCGGCTGGAACAGGGGAAATTTCACTGGGCGCAGGTTCATCAGGGTGAAACCGTAGCCCTCAGTCCGGAACAGTTACAGGCATTGATCCAGGGTTTGCCCTGGCAGCGCATTGGACGACAGCAGGTGGTGACTATGCTCTAAACCAGGCTCGTGCATTCTGCTATTCTCCAAACGTTCTATTT
Source organism: Acinetobacter kyonggiensis (assembly GCF_900107285.1). GTDB lineage: Bacteria > Pseudomonadota > Gammaproteobacteria > Pseudomonadales > Moraxellaceae > Acinetobacter > Acinetobacter kyonggiensis. Next base: position 80,123 of record NZ_FNPK01000009.1, read on the forward strand.
CCTCTGCATCATGACCTCAGGCATACTGCGGTCATGAATACGCTGCCTGACTTAAGCCAACTGACCCATGAACAACTGCTGGAATTCACCAGACAGTTGGCGATTCAGCATCAGTCTCTAGCGCAATCAAATCAACAATTAGATACCAAGGTTCAACATCTAGAAGTATCAAATCAACAATTAGATGCCAAAGTTCAACATCTTGAAGCATGCAACCAACATCTCTCTATTCTCACGCAAAAATACGAGCATGAACTGGCTCTGTTTAAACGGCATAAGTTCACCCAGAAGAATGAACACTTAACGGCCAAACAAATCCATCTGTGGGATGAAGCGGTCGAAGAAGATATCGCAGCAGTCGATTTGGAATTGGAGCGGCTGAATTCAGGTAAAACTGATGCATCCGCGCAGAAAGCCACAGCAAACAAACCTAAACGTCGACCACTGCCAGATCATCTACTCACTCTCCGTATTGAGCACGAACCTGCCTCAACGCAATGCAGCTGTGGCTGCACATTGCGTCGTATCGGCGAAGATATCAGTGAAAAACTAAATTTCAGGCCGGCACAGTTCTATAAGGAACAACATATCCGTGGTAAATGGGTCTGTGATCAGTGTGACATCCTGACTCAACAAGCGATGCCTGCGTATGTTATTGATAAAGGAATCGCTACACCTGAATTGCTCAGCCATGTGCTGGTTTCCAAATACGCTGATCATTTACCGCTATATCGTCAACGTCAAATCTTTCTACGCGCAGGTGTTGATCTTTCCAGATCCACATTATCTGACTGGATTGGACGCTGTGGGGTAGAACTTGAACCTCTGACCAATGCCTTAAAACAGGTGGTGCTGCAACAACAGGTGCTGCATGCAGATGAAACACCGGTCACCATCATGCAGATGGGGGATGATGAGAAAAAACCGAAGAAAGGTTATGTCTGGGCCTATGCCACGACACAGTACAATCCAGTTCATGCGGTGATCTATGACTTCCAACCGAGCCGTTCAGGTCAGCATGCTGAAGAGTTCCTGAAAGGCTGGCAGGGGCATCTGGTCTGTGATGATTACAGTGGTTATAAAGCACGCTTTAAATCAGGCGATGTCATTGAGGTGGGCTGCATGGCGCATGCACGTCGTAAATTCCATGAACTGCATGTGACCGGGAAAAGTCAGATCGCTGAACAGGCATTACTGATGATTCAGAGACTGTATGCGATAGAAGCAGAACTCAGGAAAAAGACGGATGGTACAGCAGAACACCGCCGCGAATACCGGCAACAACATAGTCAACCGGTGATGCAACAACTGTATGAATGGCTCAACCAACATTATCTGACGGTGCCATCGAGTTCTCCAACTGCCCGAGCGATCAACTACAGCCTAAAACGCTGGCCAGCCTTAAGTCGCTATCTGGATAATGGCAATTTGCCCATTGATAATAATTGGTTGGAAAATCAGATGCGTCCCTGGGCCTTGGGACGTAAGAACTGGCTATTTGCAGGTTCGCTGCGCAGTGGTCAGCGAGCTGCCAATATCATGACTTTAATCCAGTCAGCAAAGCTGAATGGCCTGGATCCGTATGCCTATTTAAGTGATGTGTTGAAAAGGTTACCGACCCATAAAGTGACCCAAATAGAAGAATTACTGCCACACCGCTGGAAATCCAACCCAAGTTAAAAAATAGCTATGGGGTTCAGCGCACGCTTACTTTTTAGTCAAAAAAGTAGATGATCAAAACTATCGATTTTCTATATTTAGTGAAACAGCTAAATTAAATGAAATCAGAAATTTAGATGAAAAAACTTATGAAGCATCGAAAATGAAATTGGAAGAGCTAAAACTAAATTCTGAAATATTGTTTTTAGAGAAACAAGCTGAAAAATATGTAAAATTAGAACAAGTTTTCCCAAGCATGAAAAATCAAATTTGTCATGCGAAGGAAACATGTTTATCTCAACTTATTGAAATAAAAGCCTATCAATCTGCTTTAAAAAGCGTAACTGCTTTAAATTAAATTAGATACGTCCTGAAAATAGAATTTCTTTATCAAATTCTTTCAGAGTCTTTTCGGTAGTTGTGTGACTAGGTAAGGCTGCTTCAGGATGAACAGGCTTATCAACATCACTCATCTGAATACCTTTTTGTCGAATATGGTAAGCAATCTGCTGCCATCTCTTTTTCCATTTCAACTCCTTCTCTTGGAAAAACTCGATTTGCTTTTTTAATGACTCTATTTCTGTTTTTAACTCATCGACAGTTTTATCTAAGACTTCTTTTGAAGTGACCTCACCTTTGGATAAAGACTGTTTAGCAACATCATAAGCAGCCTTTATTTGAGGCTTAGCTTGCATGGACTGACGAGAAAACTTGAATCTATCCTCCAAAATAGCCCACGTTAATTTAGAACCAAAGTGACCCAATGCCCATTTATTTAGCTCACGAATAATTCTTGCCTCATCTTGCTCTGTCATGCGTTGGAATTTATTAGACATTTGAAATTTCCTTTAAATAAGCTTTCGGGTCAAATTCAACTACGCCATTATCTTTTAGCTGCTTTGTCAGGACATTAATTTTCTTCTCATTATGCAGCTCCCAATCTAAACTTTTCTTTACACGATTTGATTGCTTTTGCTGACGGACTGTTTCTTGTGCATGTACAGTAATAGCTAAAATACGTTTTTGCTCATTTACACGCTGCTTATCATCTTTAATCCACACATAGTCCTTACATTCAGCAGAGCATTGTAAATGCCTTTCACAAGGTAACTGTGAGAAATTATGAATACATAATCCAGTCCCTACATCGTGTACAGCCTGAACTCTAGCAGCCAATACTGCATCTTGTATTTTGATTGGAAGATTAAAAATCTGTTCAGCTAATCTACCTCCAGCTTCACCATTTCTTAATTGTTCTCTGATGAGAAGAGCTTTCTTTTCTGGACTAGTATGTTGATAAGCTTTTGTATCTCGAGGATTTGAGCGTCCAAACCATTCAGTTTGTATAAGATCAGATAAACCACCTTCATCTAAGATAGTATTTAGAGTATGCCTAAAATCATGGGTAGTGAATTCAGGAATATCTTCAAGACCAACATATTCATTTACAAGATCATCTATATATCTTAAGAAAGTGGTCAGCATAGAATGGGTACATTCTACAGGTAGCCAATAAGCTTCGCTTTTACCACTAGACATTGTGTAATATCGTAAAAACATCAGATCATGCAAAAAGTACTTTTTATCGAATTGATCAATATGAAATGATGAAAGATTTCTTAGATTAAAGTTATATTCACAATATTTTTTAAGTCCTTCGTAAGTCGTATAACAAATTGGGCGAGAAGGTTTTTTCCCAACAATTGTTAATTTATCGTGATCACTAAAAATCAGTCCGTCTTTACTTAATCGACTGTCAGAGTTAAGAATATTTGGATTGATTCCTAATTTTATTAAATCTTCTTTATATAATTTTTTGGGACAATTTATTAAAAATCGTAGATCTACCGTCTGAGATCTATGCATTTCAAGAGCACTGTCTCTACATTTTTCAGTAAGGTCATGAATCTCTGAAATAACATCCTTTAAAATATCTAATGTTTGTGATGGTAGATATAATTTTCTTATAGGCGTAAAGGTGTTGCCCTTAGAGGATTTTCGAGGGAAATATTCTAAATAAGCTACACCATCTTTATCAGCTTGAATTTCCTGATAAGGCAATAATGAAAGCTCTGAAAATCTACGGCCAGTACAAGCGAAGAAAGTTAATAATAAAATATAAAAACGATATTTATGATCTTTCGGTACATTTTGGTATAGCTGCCCAAGTACTTGAAAGACCACAGGTGCTAATACTTTTTCTTTTGTTATCAAAGTATCGGGGGCATCTAATCTTTTAGTACCAACAGCATTCGCTGATTCAGGTCGCTTTTGTTTTGAATACTTATAATTTAAGAAATTCTTACATAAACCATTTGCATCTAGATGCCCTGCAAACTCCGCAGCTAACTTATGAAAATTATAGGCTGATGACTCTGAATAATCTTTTGAAATTTCATCACATGCACGGTCTAGATCCTCTCTAGTAATATTATAAATAGAGGAATTACGCTGATTAATAAAATAAGCAATATAAGCAGAAACTGCTACAAACCCTCGTTGATTAGATAAGTTTTGGTGTTTGGAATGTAGTCTTAATAAAAATAAAGCTTTTACTAATTGCTCCCAGTCCCCTCCAATTCGTTCTCCATCTAATTTAGGTGGATAGCTGAAATTCATTGTGACTGAGAGACTATTTCTACCACTTTGCTGTAATAAACGCCCACCAGTGATTTCCCAAACTTCTTTATCCCACTGAATACGTTCAAATCCGTCTAGCTTTAATAATTTTGCCTTAGCAATAAGACTATTAAAATTTGCTTGGCGATCTATTTGTAAGCTTGTTAAAAAAGGAATAACTTTTGATTTTCTAAAACCTTTTTCAGTGCTCATACATATTCCTTTTTACAAGCTTCTGCTACTTGAGCTACAGCAAAAATAACTTCATCTAACTGGATTCCTAAACGAGCATTTTCATATTTTTCTAAGCGCTCATTCCTGCTATTAAGGAGACTCTCTAGCACATATTCATGGTCAGCATGTTTATATGGCTGAAACTTTGGACATAAATAACATGAAAAAGGAGGGTCTAAATGACAAATAGAAGCTTCACCACATACACCAATATCTTTTATCTCACCTTCAATTTGATCACCTGTAAAGACCAAGTGTTTTTCAGGATTATCCCCATTAATAGCATCCTTTGAAGAATCAATAATTTGTCCAGAAAAATAACTAAGATATTGAGAGAATCCTTTAGCAATCGCTTTATCAAGCTGAATAACAATTTTTCCAGTAAGCTCGAAATATACATTCACATGCTGAGTATCTGTGTGGTCCAAAATCCTAGCAAGCGCAGCTTTGCTAATTCCTTCTGCCGCTAAACCAGTTGCAAGGGTATACCTAAGCCTTCTGGCAGAAACATGCATTAACTCTTTAGTCAAAGGAGAAATAATATTGTGTCTTTTTACAAAGCCTTTGATTAATGAAGTAATCATAGCTGAAGAAAAGTTATACGCATTTTCAAAATCACCAGATAATAACGCAGCCTTATTCCCCTCTATATTGATAAAAATTGGTTCAGGATTGGGTACTCTTTTTCTCTCGTGATAAAGAACCACATTAGCTTCATTATTAGCTTTGATTAAGTCATGAATATAATCAGCGAAAGTAGAGTCAATAAATTCTTCGGTATAGTCATCTCTGGGATTCACTAATCTTTTTTTAATCCGTGGGATTCTTAACACATAAACTGGATCATCTGAGCCTTCCGTTAAATTCACGAAATCCGAATGTCTTAAAAACGTTAAATTGGCTGGGTTTCGACCATAAGCAATGGAAAGAGCTACAGCGGCTTTTTCTTGTAAATGTTCAAACTCTTTACTCTGGTCTGTCTTCAAAGCTTTTATTAATAGCGGAAGTTCTAGACTATGATTTAAAGGTCCTGAATCAGGATCTTCCATCCGCACAGCTTCTCCTTTAGGATTACCAGGAATGGACATCGTTTCTAAAATACTGGCATAAGCTGTTGAAAAACCTAACTCAGGATAATGCTCAGCTCCATACAAATACCATTGTATCGGTCTATATAACGTCCAGAGTTTGTGCTCTGCACGACCTAAATTAATCGCACTTTCAACTACTGAAATTAGAGTTTCTTCAATATCTGGAGCAGAATTTATAACTTCAATATTATTTCGAAAAAACTTTGCCCAAATATCCTGAAAATGCTGTAAACCTGCATGAGTAGATACTTTTTCAATTTTTTCTATGACGAAAGATTTTAATACCCATTTAAAATTTTCATTTGGAATTTTTGAAAAATCTAATTTAGAACTAGAAGTATCAATAGCATATGGCAAGTTCCATAAATCACTTGCTGTATTTACCTTTTTTCCTTCACGACTAATAATAAAATCAGGAATCTCCCTCCAACCATTTTCATTAGCAAATAAATTCTGTTGCACAGTTTTAGATTCCGAAAATTTCACGTTGATATTGTCCTAAATACTTATTAGCTTCTAATTCAGTTTCTTTGAATGTATAGACATCTTGTGAAGACAATGAACTATCTCCCCTCAAATATGCTAATGCTTTTTTCCTATTGTCTTCTTCAACACCCGCTTCTCTTAACAACCGCTCCATTGAAGAGGAAAAAGTATGCCTCAATGCCTTGGGACTTAAAGTAGATGGTAGTGACTGATAATGCTTTTTTCTCAGAATCTGAAAATATTGAGTTATAGAGGGAAGAGAAAGAGGCGTACCTGATTCATTGAGAATTAGATAATCCCATTCAATATTAGTTTGATTTTGTTGATCTAGCATTTCCCGCCACTTAGTAATAAAAAGATCAATTTCTATTGCTAAATTACGATCAGTAATCTCTAAAACTCTCCCATTTCTCTTAATTTGAGGCCTTGGTCTCCTCATATCATTAACATCAGGTGCTCTACGTTTTACTGTAATCGAAGAAATACCACCAATTTGTAGATCTTCCACTCTTAAACTCAATAATTCTCCAGATCGAAGACCAAAAGTAATCATCAACATAACGATGATATAGTTTCTGTGCTCAATTGGATTGTCGCTACCAAGTTTAGGTTTAATCAGTCTAAGAAGTTCAGACTTTTCTTGATTAGTTAGCCCTTTATTTAGACTTTTATTTGAAGGTGGTGAGTTTATAAAACAGCGATCAAGTAAGGAAGTAAGCCTTGTCTTATATGTGACATAATATTGATAATTATTTGATGTAAAGGATAAAGTTCCGATATACATCTCAATATACCAGTTTAAAAACTGTTTAATCGTGATGAGTCTTTGATTAAACGTATCTGGCTTGACTGCAATCTTGATCGTCTTATGTCTTTTTTCATGATCTCTTCTTAGAAATTCTACAAGACTTCCTATAATTTCAGCCTCAGTAAAAGGTTTCTTCTGAATCAGCCTTTCATATATGTCAATATTATGAATGTGAAACCATTCATATAATAATTTTATTTCTCTTAAGTTCCTGATCAATGTATTAGAACTTACATTCCTTTTGGAGAGAACAAACTCATTTGGTAAAGGTATTGGCATACCATCATCATCAAGGAGTATAGGCAACAATTCTCCAGAATTATGCAAAATTACCTCTACATCCATCTCATAAACTTCCAACCTTGACACATTCTTTTTAACACATTAACTTAACAAAATAAATTATATATGCACTTTTAAATTAACATTTTTTATAGTTATAAAAATAGCTTCTCTTATTAACAAAATAAAAGAAGCTATTTTTATGCTTAAGTAATTGAGTTTAAATAAATTTAAAACAATAAAAACCCAAACAACTTAACAAATTACTTAGATATATGATCTAAAACGGAAGATCATCATCTAAATCAGCAGGTGCAGGTGCTGAAGGCGTTGCTTGAGGTGCTTTAGGCTGGAAACCCGCTGGGTTATTGTTGGCATAACCACTTTGCTGGTTGTTATTAAAACCACCTTGATTATTGCCATAACCGCCTTGGTTATTATTATTATTGTTGTTATAACCCGAGTTAGCGCCACCTTGGTTATTGTTGAAACGCGGTTGATTGTAGCCCGCGTTATCACCACCAGAGCTTTGTTCACCTTGCTGACGATTACCACTGTCTAACATTTGCATTTGCTCGCCACGAATTTCTGTGGTGTAGCGTTCTTGACCACTTTGGTCTGTCCACTGACGCGTACGCAATGAACCTTCAATATAAACTTTAGAGCCTTTGCGTAGGTACTGCTGCGCAATTTCACCTAAGCGGTTATGTAACACAATACGATGCCATTCTGTCTGTTCTTTACGCTCACCGGTATTTTTATCCGTCCACGAATCGCTCGTTGCAATTGAGAACTGAGTCAGAGAACCACCATTTGGAAAAGTTTTGGTTTCAGGATCTTTACCTAAAGTTCCAACTAAAATAACTTTATTAACACCACGCATCAGACGTATTCTTCCTATTTATTACTATGTTTTACTTTATAAGAGTTATGCTTAAATGGCTACCTCTTTACCTAACAAGTGCGTTAAATCTTGTCGTGCAGCATCATCTATTTGCTGTTTATCGACTTTAATATACGCAACCTGTTGGTCGGGCATCACCACGACTTCTTCAATACCACGAATTGCCAAAAGTTGAGAAGTCCATTCATCCGTTTGTTTGCTTTCAGGCAAACGAATCACTAACGATGACAGATAACGTGGCTGAACCAATCCAAAACTAATCAATAACCAAACCACAGCTATCGCGGTCAAAATTCCCCAACCCATTGAGGTATTGTTCAAAATAAGCAGTTGCCCACCAATCATACCGCCAAAAAATGCACCTAAAAACTGGCTACTGGCATTCACACCCATAGCGGTTGCTTTGGATTGAATGGGCGCAGATTTGGACAGCCAAGAAGGCAATAATGCTTCCATGACGTTAAAGGCAATAAAGAATAAAGCGAGGCCTAACAGTAAGATATATTTCGACTCAAAGCCAAAAATCAGCACCAATAAACCTAAAACAATCCCACCAATCGCGGTTAAGAAAATACCGCGCATTTTGCGATATTTCTCCGCCAAAATAATACTGGGAAAAGCAAAAAATAGGCTAATCACCAGTAAAGGTAAATACACCAATCCATGACGCGAAAGTGGAATATCAGCAAATTCGATCAGTTGTGATGGCATGTAAATAAACATCGCGGTCAGCAATAAATGCAGTGCAAAGACTGAAACATGCAGACGGTTTAAATCACCCATTTTCAAGACTTGTTTTAATTGTGTCACATAGCCTTGCTGATAATTTCGATGATGACGCGTCACTTTAGGCACCAACAGCAACATTGAAATTGCAGCGACCCCCATAATCGTGGTCACCCAAAACAGTCCAGAAATACCGACCAAACTGGTTAACCAAGGCCCCAGACTGAAGGCCACCATAAAGGACACCCCAATACTCATGCCCATAACGGCCATGGCTTTACTGCGTTGTTCCTCACGCGTGACATCAGCAAGCAATGCCATCACCACCGCAGAAACGGCTCCACCGCCGGCAATCGCACGACCAATAATCACGCCATAAATGCTCTCAGACATCGCAGCAACTGCACCGCCAAGCGCAAACAACAATAAGCCTAAAATCACCAAAGGCTTACGGCTAAAACGATCTGCCAGTAAGCTAAATGGAATTTGTAAAATGGCTTGGGTTAAACCATACACACCGACAGCTAAGCCAATCAGCGCAGGTGTTGCACCTTGATATGACTGCCCTGCCACGGAAAACACAGGAATAATCATGAACAAGCCCAGCATACGCAGTGCAAAAATACTGCTTAAGGCAAAGGTTGAACGGCGTTCTAAAGCATTCATCATATCAATAAGCTTGGTTTTATGAGTTTAATTTCGATTGACTATCCTACAACATTCATATTACAGATGCTGATTTATTCCAAGATGAGCCACCATAAAAAAGGGCGCATTTTCATGCGCCCTTATTGTAACCGTTTTTCTTAAACAACGATTAACCGATACGTTCTTGACGCTTACGATATTGAATCGAGGCAAAGATTGCCCAAACAATAAATGCCACACCAATTAAACCTGTGACCACTTCAGGAATATGTAGACCTGTACCACTGGCCAGCATAATAAATGCCAAAGCACCAATCGCATAATGCGCACCATGTTCAAGGAATACATAGGCATCTAAGGTGCCTTTTTCAACCAAGTAAATGGTCATTGAACGCACGAACATCGCGCCAATTGCCAGCCCCAGCATGATGATCACCACATCTGAGGTAATGGCAAAAGCACCAATTACACCATCAAAACTAAAGGAGGCATCTAAGACTTCAAGGTAAATAAAACCACCTATACCCGCTTTAATCACGCCTGTTGATGCACCACTGGCATCATGACTGACGGCATTGCCCTCTTCATCAATTTCAGGTTCACCGCCTAACAAATGACTCAGCACTTGCACGCCAATGTAAACCACAATGCCCCAAATACCCGCCATGGTCACCACTAAACGCGTCGCTTCATCCACATTTGCAGCCATGATCAACAAGCCAATCAATGCAAGGAAGACTGACATTGCAGGAACATTGGCTAGATTCGATAAACGTGCTTCAAGCCATCTAAACCAGTGCGTATCTTTTTCACTATCAAAAAAGAAATTCAGGAACACCAGCAATAAGAATGAGCCACCAAATGCTGCAATTTCAGCATGATGTGCCATCAATTTCTCTGAATAAAGCAGAGGCTCATTGATCGCCATTTTCACCACGTCCAGCATGCCCATGTCCGCAGTCACGGCAACAATGACTATCGGGAAAACTAAACGCATACCAAATACGGCAATCACAATACCAACGGTTAAAAAGATCATTTTCCAAAAATGATCCCAACCGCGTAGTACCGAGGCATTCACCACGGCATTATCGAAAGAAAGCGACACTTCCATCACTGCTAAAATGGCAGTAATGGTCAATGCCGTGAACATGGTCTTTAAACCTGCTTCTGGGCCATGGGTATAACCCCAATATGCAGAAATCGCCAGACACACGATCGTAAAAATGATTGAGAAACCAAAATGTTTCATCATGATAGATCGACCTATAGAGAAATATTGATATCAATTGAATTCGGTAAAACTTAACCAGAGTGCTTAAGATTTTATGCGCACAATTATGACGACTTTTGCAAATTAAGCCAAAGTTCTTCGGATGATTTTTTGGCAGACCCATGTACTATTTATTGGGTGTCGTATCTTAGCGCAATAACTCTTGCTATAGTCCCCGTCATCTGTAAATTCTTCTTTTCATTAGGATGACGACATGAGCTTTTCTCAAGATCTATGGCAACGCAATTTAGCGTTATATCAAAAAACTTTAGCGCTGCCATTTAACCAAGAACTTGCTCAAGGCACATTAAGCCAAGAGGTGTTTAGCCATTATGTGATTCAAGATGCGCATTATTTACTGGCTTATGGTCGTGCGCTGGCGGTTTGTGCAGCAAAAGCTTTCACAGCCGATGATGTGATGCAATTTTCTGAAGCAGCAAAAATTGCCATTGTGGTGGAACGCAGCCTACATGATAGCTTTATGCGTGAATTTGATATTTCTAAAACCCAATTTGAAACCACGCCACTGACCTTAGCCTGCCATCATTACACTTCATTCTTAACCGCAACAGCATGGTCTGAAAGCTATCCTGTGGTGTTGGCTTCGTTACTGCCATGTTTTTGGATTTATGCCGAAGTCGGTAAAGATATTGTGAACCATTCAATTGCGAATAACCCTTATCAAGCATGGATCGACACCTATTCAGGCGAAGACTTCCATCAAGCGGTACGCAATGTGATTAACACCATTGATCAAGTCGCGGCACGTTGCGATGCCGATACCCTTGAAAAAATGCATCACGCTTATACCACTGCTGCCAAACTGGAATGGTTATTTTGGGATAGTGCTTATGATCAAAGACAGTGGTTAGGCTTGGATGCTTAATTCGACTCCGCCTCAAATCTAAATACTTTGATGATCACTCCTCCCTCTTACACCATATATAGCGCAGAATTCGAGGGAGGATTTTCTTTTACTGCTGAAACGTCTGCCATCCATAAATCAATCCTGCCGCAGCCACAATCCAACACACTGTAGCGATCCCTAGACATGACCACATCGACATTTTTGTGGCTAGCAGATACACCATCAACAAATAAATGGCATAAGGAATCAGCGACCACAAACCGAATAATGCAGTTTTGCGTAAAGCCTCTGCTCCCTGCTGCTGTGACACAATCACATGCGCAATCAAGGCAAAAGTTGGAAAAAGTGGAACCAGACCTGCAATATAAAATGCCTTGCTTTTAGAAAATATCGAAATCACCAGTACCGCAGCGGCACCTAACATACATTTCAAAAATAAAGACAACATATTCACAAATCCAACAGCAAAAACTTTAAGCCACTGAGTTTATGCCAATCGCACTCCCTAGAACACATTTAGCGCAATCAGAGCAATCAATGCTGGCATCGCCTGAATATAAAGAATCTTTTTACTTGCCGTCATTGCACCATAAACACCAGCCACCAAAACACAGCCTAAAAAGAAGTTGGCAAGTTGAATGGCGAAGGGTGCAGATGCAAAGAGTGACCAAATCAGTCCCGCCGCTAAGAAGCCATTATATAAACCCTGATTTTGCGCTAAAACTTTGGTGAGTTTTGCCTTTTCAGCATTGTTACCAAAGGCTTTCATGCCTAAAGGTTTATCCCACAAAAACATTTCTAAAATTAAAAAATAAACATGTAAAATTGCAATAACAGCAATCAAAACCTGAGCAATGATCATAAAATTTCCTTTTTATTCTTCAGACAATATGTTGCATTCTAACGATGAATCTATCGAAACACTAAATTTCACCCTTTAAATTTCTGACTTACAGGTATAAAAAAACGCCATTACCACGCGTTTATTTTAAATCCTGAACTGATCCGACATAAAATGACGTTTAAATTCTTTTTAATACAGCTTGAACATTTTTCATGCGCTATCATATATAACTTTCAATTTATCCATTCCCGAGATGTTTTATGAGCCAAAGTCACATCCGTATTCGAGGCGCACGTACCCATAACTTAAAAAATGTGTCACTCGATATTCCACGCGACAAATTCGTGGTGATTACGGGACTCTCAGGCTCAGGCAAATCCTCCCTTGCCTTTGATACTTTATATGCCGAAGGTCAGCGTCGTTATGTCGAATCACTGTCTGCCTATGCACGCCAATTCCTGTCTCAAATGGAAAAACCCGAAGTTGATTCGATTGAGGGCTTAAGTCCCGCGATTGCCATTGAGCAAAAATCAACTAGCCACAACCCACGTTCAACCGTGGGAACCATCACCGAAATTTACGACTATTTACGACTGCTCTATGCCCGTGTCGGTACACCGTACTGCCCTGAACATGATTTACCCATGGTTGCCCAGACCATTTCAGAAATGGTCGATGCAGTCAAAAACCTAGAAGAAGGCACAGCACTAATGTTGCTTGCCCCTGTGGTACGTGATCGTAAGGGTGAATACAGCAACCTATTTGAGCAACTGCAAAGTCAAGGTTTTGTCCGTGCCCGTGTCGATGGTGAAGTAATGGATATTGATCCACCACCCGAACTGGATAAAAAGAAAAAACATACTATTGAAGTGGTGGTCGATCGCTTTAAAGTGCGTGATGATTTAGGCAACCGTATTGCAGAAAGTTTCGAAACGGCACTGCGTTTGGGTGGCGATATTGCCATTTTGTCATGGATGAATGCCGAACATCCAGATCGCGTGTTTTCTGCAAAGCACTCTTGCCCAGAATGTGAACGTGCAGTGGGAGAACTCGAACCGCGTCTATTTTCGTTCAACAATCCATTTGGTGCCTGTCCTGTCTGTGATGGACTAGGTACACGTAGCCATTTTAGTGCCGACAAACTGATTCCAAACAATGAGGTTTCGATTAGCCAAGGTGCGATTCGTGGCTGGGACAGACAACGTCCGTATTACTACAGCATGATCGAAAAAGTCGCAGCACATTTTGGTTTTTCATTAGATACGCCTTGGAATGAACTGGATGCCGAAAGCAAAAAGAAATTTCTTTATGGTACGGGCAAAGACAAAGTCGACCTCAGTTATATCGATGAACGTGGTCGTTCGCATAAACGCGTACAACCCTTTGAAGGGATTTTGCCGCACCTCGAGCGTCGTTACCGTGAAACAGAGTCGAACTATGTACGTGAAGATTTAGCACAATACTTATCAAATGCAGCCTGTGATGCCTGTGATGGTTCACGTCTGAATGAAATATCACGTAATGTTAAAATCTTAGACAAAACCATTGCCCAAATTACAAAAATGTCGATTGGTGATGCTGCACAGTATTATCAAACGGTACATCTTGAAGGGGCTAAAGGCGAAATTGGCGACAAGATTTTTAAAGAAATTCGTGAGCGATTACACTTTCTAGTGTCTGTTGGTTTGAACTATTTAAGCCTGTCACGTTCTGCTGAAACCTTATCGGGTGGTGAAGCACAGCGCATTCGTTTGGCTTCACAAATTGGTGCGGGTCTCATGGGCGTGATGTACGTGCTGGATGAACCATCGATTGGTTTGCATCAACGCGATAACGACCGTTTACTTGAAACCTTGGTTCGCTTACGTGACTTAGGCAATACCGTATTGGTGGTTGAGCATGATGAAGATGCCATTCGTGCAGCCGACCATATTATTGATATTGGCCCAGGTGCAGGTGTTCATGGCGGGCATATTATTGCCGAAGGTACTTATGAAGAAATTTTGGCCAACCCTAATTCACTGACAGGGCAATATCTGTCAGGTAAGTTAAAAATTGCAGTGCCAAAAGTTCGTACTCAACCACCGAAACCTGAAGAACAAATTAAACTGATGGGCGCATGTGGTCACAACCTACAACAGGTTGATTTGACCATTCCTTTAGGCATTATGACCTGTGTCACGGGCGTTTCAGGTTCGGGTAAATCCACCCTGATTAACCGTACATTGTTACCACTTGCCGCGACTCAACTGAATGGTGCAACCACGCTCACAGCTGAAAAATTTGATTCGATTGATGGCCTACAATTTTTAGATAAAGTCGTCGATATTGACCAAAGTCCGATTGGACGTACTCCGCGTTCAAATCCTGCAACCTACACCGGTTTATTTACGCCTATTCGTGAACTGTTTGCGCAAACGCCTGAAGCCAAAGCCCGTGGTTATGCTGCGGGTCGTTTCTCGTTTAACGTGAAAGGTGGTCGTTGTGAAGCCTGTGAAGGCGACGGTATGATTAAAGTGGCGATGCATTTCTTACCCGACATGTATGTGCCTTGCGATAACTGTCATGGCGACCGTTATAACCGTGAAACTTTGGAAGTCGGCTATAAAGGCAAAAATATTTCTGATGTTTTGGGCATGACCGTTGAAGATGCCATGCATTTCTTTGATGCTATTCCTGTGATTCACCGTCGTTTAGAAACGCTACATCAAGTTGGCTTGGGTTATATCCGTTTAGGTCAATCTGCGACCACGCTTTCAGGTGGTGAAGCGCAACGGGTGAAATTAGCACGTGAACTGGCGAAGCGGGATACGGGTAAAACCATTTATATCTTGGATGAACCGACCACAGGTTTACATTTCCACGATATTGCCAAACTGTTAGATATTCTGCATGAGCTACGCAACAAAGGTAATACTATTGTGGTGATTGAGCATAATCTGGACGTGATTAAAACTGCCGATTGGGTGATTGATTTAGGGCCTGAAGGCGGTGCAGGCGGCGGTATGATTATTGCCGAAGGTACACCTGAAGACGTTGCCAAGAGTGAAGTTTCACATACCGCGAAGTTCTTAAAAACCATGTTGAAATAAGAATGTGTAAATCTCCCCTAACCCCTCTTTGATAAAGTGGGGAATTCCCTCCTTTTTAAAAGGAGGGTTAGGGAGGATTCAAAATGATGGAAATAGTGTTCTCTTTTAACTAAGTGCATGCTAAAACGGTGATTCATTCACCGTTATTACCATTATGACTTATTTAGAAATATTAGATACATCTATTAAAATCGGTCTAGGCGCACTGATTACTGGTGTAATAGCTTATTTTAATCAAAAAGCAAATATCTCCGCTTCTATTACAAAAGAAAATCTCCAATTTAATAGAAACCTATTAACAAATATTTCTTGCGATATTGAAGAAATTAATCATTTAATTCTAAAAATGTGGGCTATTTTTGAATTCGAGACAAAACAGATACCATTTAACAAAAGTAAAATTTTTGAAAGACTTGATTCTTTAAGAACATCTCTTTTCAATGATTTTAATCTCTTAAGTAAAAATGAAGGCTTACTCCTTCTTCATAGTTATTCAGATCAACAAGAAAAGTTAAGAGCTTATGGTGAACTTTTAGGAAAGTTTAACTCATATACTTGTTTTAGAAATGGTGATGTAAATTCCAACACAACAGCGGAATATAGAATCAAAATTTTAGAAACAAGAAAAGACCTTTATTTAAGTTTAAATAAAGCATTAACAGAACAAACCTATTAGTCATCATTATAAAATGACTATATCATTGAACTAAATCATATTTATTACTAAGTATTAAGCGTTATATAAAGACCAAATTCAACTTGGTTGCATATACATACTTTATTAACCATTTGATTGAAAAAACAAAATAAGCTAAAAGTATATTCACAAATTTCATTCATGAAATGAACTACATACTTATAAGAATTGAGAAAACTCATGCAGCATAAAACTCAAATAAAATTTGCTATCAGCATTTACCTTTCTATTTCATCACTCACTCTACATGCCGAAGGCTATATCAATGAAAATATGGTGGTGTTTACATCCTCTATGAATCCAGATGAAAGTCCGTGGAAAGACCATCCTAAATGTATTCCAGTCATACAAAATGGCGAATCCCCTAAAACATGGTCTGTGCAATATACTTACTTAGATAACACCCCACTTACCTCAAAATACCTGACCACACAAAAACC
Organism: Acinetobacter kyonggiensis; assembly: GCF_900107285.1. Classification (GTDB taxonomy): domain Bacteria; phylum Pseudomonadota; class Gammaproteobacteria; order Pseudomonadales; family Moraxellaceae; genus Acinetobacter; species Acinetobacter kyonggiensis. The sequence goes on from NZ_FNPK01000009.1 coordinate 96,794, forward strand.
CTCGACCCAGCAAGTTGAATGCGAACATCAGATTCATTTTCCAGACCACATACAAAACACTGGAATTTTCGAAAGCTTTTATCCCAATGGAAAACCACGTAGCCTTATTGAATATACGGACGGTATCTATAACGGAAAAATCAACTTCTGGTTCGCCAATGGCTTAAAAGAACAAGAATCCAATGTTAGCAATGGCATCTCTCATGGTGAATACCGTATCTGGCATCCTAATGGGCAATTGGCACTTTCAATGGGCTATAAAGAGGGCATGCAAAACGGTATGAAACAACGTTGGTATGAAAATGGTGAACCGTGGACTTACGCACGTTTTGAAAATGACAAGATGGTGGGTGAACTCAAACAATGGTACAGAAATGGAAAATTAGAACGCTTGGGCGCATACAGAGATGGCGTGCGTCATGGCACATATAAATCTTGGTATGAAAATGGCAACCCTGAAGCAGTTTTAAATTACCAAGCTGGAAAAATTATAGATGCACAATGTTGGACAGAGTCAAATCAAGTCATCGCTACAAAGAACTGCATTGCTCAATTTAGTGCTGAAGACTAATTGAATAAACTCATCTCACATGTAATCTATGCATCAACATCGGGGTGAGTCACTCACCCATCCACTGCATTCTTGCCACGTGCCTTGGCCTTAAACAAAGACTTGTCGGCTTTTTCTAATAATGCCATCCAAGACACTGCCCCGACCGCAACCCCTGCACTGACAGAAATTTTAATATTTTGATTTATTTCAGCAATATATAGTTCAGAAGCGCCAATTTCGTTCAGCATTTTATTTGCAATGACCAAAGCATCATGAAAATGAACCTGCTCGATTAACACTAAAAATTCATCACCACCATAACGGACAATTAAATCCGAAGTGCGCACATTAAATTGTAATTTTTCTGCCACCAAGCGAATCACTTCGTCACCAATAATATGCCCAAACGTATCATTGACCTGTTTAAAATCATCAATATCGAAAATAATTAAACCAATTTGCGTAAATTTTTCAGGCTTTCTGTCTACATATTTAATATATTCATCCAAAGCTAAACGATTCGATACCCCCGTCAAAGTATCGGTATTGGCAATATTTCTGAGCTGAAATTCGAAAGCATCACGTTGTTGCAGCACGCCTTTCAGCTTTTGAATGGCATCCAATAAAGTCACTGGATCGGCAGAGGAATTTTTATAATCACTATCGGTCACTTTATACTGTGCCAACTGGAGAATTGAATTTCTGGCATCAATTAAAGGCTTAAACACCCCATTTCTGGCATAAATCATGGTGAAAAATGCAGTGATCAAGCAAATCAGCGCAACCAATAAAGTTAAAATAAAGATATGATATGATTCTTGTTTTTCTTTTTGTGCAACATATAAACTGTAATCAAGAATATAGCTTTGTAAATTGACCACCGTAACAAATTTGTCCACCATCACTTCTGTTAATTGCGTGCCTGTTAAGGTGTAAGGTTGATTATGCAAACTTTCATCGATCAAACCAGCAACCGTTGGAATGCCCTGATCTAAAAATTGTGTTTTTACTTGCCGATGCAAAGCTAAATATTCGGGCGTTTTATCCTGTTCAGGCTGAATCGTATTGACCAAAGCCCACAAATAATTGACCTGATGTTGAGTCTGCAAAGAACGCGCTAAATTATCCTCAGAGATTTTTTCTTTAAAAGTCACAGGTGCAATCACATTCGATGCCATTCGTCCTGCCTGATCACGTAAATCCGACAAAATTAAAATCAGCGTGTAGTACTCAGAAACAGCTGTTCCTTTACCATCAGATTGCACTAACTCATTTTTTAAAATTTCGTAGCAACTGTCCCAAACCTTAAACATGTGCTGAATGGCATAATCAAACTGTTCTGAATTACGTTGGGATAGAGGTAAAGCAGCATAAGCATCTACCGCTTGCCGACCCTGTTGTAGGCTCTTTTTTAAGTTGTTAAATAAAATGTTGTCCTGAGTCGAAAAGCTTTTTGTCTTTAAAATATGTAGGGTTTGTTCAATTTGTAAATCAACTTCTTGTCGATATTCATGTAATTCTTTTAAGTTCGCTGCTAATTCATCAGCACGACTCGACATCACCTTATTGGCAGGTGCTCTTTCACGTGAAATTTTATTGGCTAAATCCGCCACCCCACGAAGCGCAGAAATTTCTGATAATGCTCGATCTGCTTTCTGATAGGTCTTATAGCTACTCACAATTAACGGAACAGAAAGCAAAAGCAGAGAGAAGATAATCAGGATCATCGACCAGAAAAGTTGTTGACTAATACGCTCCGAACGTAATTTATACATGGATTCAATCTGCCCCGTACAAAACCAACTGGTCAATCATAATGCTGATGATTTCCATAATAGACTCACATATATTACATGATATAAACATCAATAATTTGTTTTATCAGGTACTTATGCTATTTTTAATAAAATCATCGCTATACAGCATTTTAGAATTTTGCTTATGAATACACCCGCTTCTAGTGTAAATAAAAGAATAATCCTAACTTATCTAACACATCCAAAGTAAGCTGCTTACGTTCGCCTACATCATCGCCATCATGCATTTCCAAATTTAAAACAAAAGCGGTGATCTGTCCATTGGGTTGTTCAACCCACCCTGTGTACCACCCCACTTGGGGCTTTACATCCATTCCCCAACCACTTTTTGCATATAGTTTTGTATCACCACGACGCTCAATATAAAGCATTTCTTTGACCTGTTTTTGTACTTTTACATCAAAAAGTAATTGCTCTGTTGCCAGTTGATAAACAAATTTTACTTCTTGTTCTGGGGTTACTTTTAAAGGGCCAACCAGCCAAAAATTATCCACCTGTTGACCAATTTTTTGATTGCCAAAACCAAGTCGAGAAACTTCTTTCTGCATCAACTCTAACCCAATACGTCTAGCAAGCTCTTGATACACTGGAACTGCTGAAGCTTGCATGGCTTGCGCCAAGTTCATGTCTTTTTCCCACGCAGAAAATGAACGCTTTTCACCCTTCCATTCAAACACTTCGGAAGTAGTTACTTTATGATGCTGAAGAGCAATCAATGCATTTAACATTTTAAATGTTGAAGCTGGAATATAGGCATTCTTAGCACGGGCCAAAGCATTACCATAATAATGAAACTGCTGACCGTCATAAGTCATAAAAACGGCTGATGTATTTGCAGCGTTGAATAATGCCTTAATCTCTTCTGAGCGTTCAAATATTGCCTTCGAAACCACCTTTTGTACGGATGGATCAGACATCTGCGCCATGTTCATGTGGCAAGCACTTAATTGCGTTAAAAGTAATAACCAGCCGAAGTAAAATAACCCCTGTTGCATCTAAAAAATCTCGATGGAATGAATGGATATTTTTATCAAATCTGACGACAAAACTTTGTATCAATTACGCATATACGAAATATTTTTATGACCGTGATCAGGAAATATTTACACATGCCATAATTTAGTGCATAATGCACCTTATTAGGGCAAATCAAAGTCATTCCTCAGCAGGATTTTTGGTTTCCCGAGATTTTTGGCTGAAAAAACCCAGTTTTCTTTGAAAGCTGGGTTTTTTTATGCTTTGGAATGACTCAATAATTCTCAAATCTGGTAAAAAAGCACCAAATTAGCGCACAAAAATTTCAGGATTCATCTTTTTTATCTATATGAAGTCTCAGACTAAATGATTGATTGATGAATTCAGAAATAGAGCTGGAGTAATCACACGACTTTGTGAATTATTTTTAGATTTAAATGCTGTCTTACTGACAAATAAAGAAAGTGTAAGCGTAATTTTTTTGATAAAAAAAAGCCCAACCTTGGGGAAAGCTGGGCATATAAAACAAAAACTTTCTCTGTGGAGAATCAGATCATGTTCACATTATTTCAATGTAGTATGATCTGATAGGTGAATTATGTAAAAAATAACCAAATAAGTAAAGCCTATTAAAGCGGTTGGTTTTTTAAACTCAGCACAAAATAAAACAATAATGTGAATTAATTCACAAAATACTTATTAATATGCTTATTTTTTAAGCAATTAAATGGTGGTTTTTAGCCCAATTTTCTGGGAATGGTCTACATTCTATTCAAAATATGACAAATTATTCACGCTATAGCAGCACATATTAATTGTTTTTTACTATTAAAAATAAATATCTAATCTAATTTAACATTGTTAAAAATCATCTGCATTTCATCCATTCTCTGTCAGCTCAGCTGCATTAATGCCCATATTCTTTTGTTCTGAAAAAGGTTTTTTAGCGTTGACATGCCATATTTCAATTGCACATTTTTCAATCAATTACACTATTTAGAGTAAAAACTCAATAAAACAATATTGTTTTAGTTCATTGACTTAATGTTTTGTTACAATACAATGACTGCTGTTTAATCCATTTTTAACAGAACTGGTAATTATTATGAAAAAACTTGGTTTAGCCACTGCTTTATTATTAGCCATGACCGGTGCTCAAGCGTATCAATTTGAAGTTCAAGGTCAATCTGAGTTCATCGACAACACTGTAAATGACAAAAATTTTACAGGTGCTGTGCAAGGAACTTACTATTTCAAAAATGTTGACGCGTCAAAAGGTCCATTGGCTGAAGCAGCATTCTTAAACCAAGCTTCTAACGCATCTTTAGCTTACAACTATGGCGAATACGACGTTAATGCTGACAAGGCTGACTTCGTATCTCATACTATCGGTGCTAAAGCTGAAGCTTACATTCCAACTAAAGTTGTTCCTGTATACGCTAGCGCGTCTTATAGCAACACTATTACTGACAACAAAGATAACAAAACTGATGACCATGGCGACCGCTATGCAGTTGAAGTTGGTGCTGTCGTTGTGCCTAACTTCTTGGTTGCTGTAGGTTACACTAGCGCGCCTAACCAAACTTCGTATGACGCTTTCAATATTCTGTCTAACGGTGTTGCAAAAGCAGCTTTAGAATCTAAAACGATTGCCCGTGACCAAGATGCAGTGACTGCACGTACTAAATACGTGGGTGCGATTGACGGTACGAATATGGCAATTGGTTTCGAAACCAACGTATTATTTGCTGAATACAAAACTTACGGTTTCAAAACTGACTTATTTGTAAACCCTAAATTAAGCGTTGGCGCATCTTATGCTGAATCAAGCATCAGTGATTCTCCAAACAAAGCTTGGGGTGCAAACGTAAATTACTTCATTACTCCAGCAGTCGCTGTTGGCGCAAACTATGTTAGCGCTAATGCTGAAAAAGGTTCAGTACGTGATACTGAAACTGTTGGCGTAAATGCTAAATTCCGCTTCTAATTCATTTTAGAAACTGAATTAAAAAAAGGACTCCATGTGAGTCCTTTTTTAATTTCTAGCTTTTTATTCAGCGGTTCTGACTAAACTTAAGAAATGTAAATGGCGTTCATATTGGTCAATAATATCTTGCAACAGATCCTCCAACGTCCAATCCATCACATCATAGTTTTGACCACCTTCTCTTAAAAAGACTTCTGCTTGATAGTACTTCACGTCATTCAACGTGGCTTCTGCCATAAAACTCGGTGGCACCGTTTCTTGCGCAACCACTTGGTAAACGAAATTAATTTCATTGTGATGATCAACTCTGAGTTCCATTCCACCACCGTCAATGCTTTGAATTAAAACCTCAAGCTGACGACGCTGAAACTCCTTTTGTACACTTTTAAATGCATTTAATACCTCAGAATCAATATAGTGCTGAATCTCCTGTTCACTATGCGGATAATGCATAATCAAACCTAAGCGTTGTTGCCAGCTTCGTGGATTTTGAATCGCTCGAGGCGTAATACGTGCCTGTTGCAACGCATTCATTTTGGTCACCTCTAAATGCAAGGCTTTTAATAGTCCCCAGCAGATCAACAGCAGAATAAAAGTAAAGGGTAATGCACTCATCATGGTCGCAGACTGTAACGCACTTAAACCACCAACCAATAATAAAACGATGGCCAAAACAGCCATCAGCACAGTCCAAAATAGCCTTTGCCACATTGGAGAGTTTTCCGACTTAGCGGTTAAATAATCGGTAACCAATGCACCTGAATCTGCCGATGTGACAAAAAACAGCATCACTAAAAAGGTCGCCAATACACTCATAACAGCAGAGAACGGCAAACTATGTAGAAATTCAAACAGTGCAACCGATGAATCTTGCTGAACGGCCAAGACCAGCGCATGATTTGCTTCATGTAAAATGCTATATAGCGCAGCATTGCCCATGAAGCCCATCCAAATCAGGGTAAATCCAGTCGGAATAAGCAAGACACCGACAATAAATTCACGAATACTGCGACCTTTAGAAACACGGGCAATAAACATCCCAACAAAGGGTGACCATGAAATCCACCATGCCCAATACATAATCGTCCAACCGCCAATCCAGCCATTGGGTTGATAGGCATACAAATTAAAGGTCATCGCAAATAAATTGGAGATGTATTGTCCCGCATTTTGAATAGTGGTTTGCAGTAAATAAATAGACGAACTGGCAAAAAATACAAACAGCAGTAAAATCAGTGCAAGGATTAAATTCAGCTCAGAGAGCCGTTTAATGCCTTTATCCAGCCCTAAAAATACCGACATTGATGCCATCGCACTCACCACCACAATCAAGATCACTTGTGTTATCGGAGACTGTTCAATGCCAAATAGGTAATTCAGCCCTGCATTGATTTGAGTGACACCAAAACCCAATGTGGTTGCAACACCAAAAACGGTGCCAATCGTTGCAAAGGTATCCACCGCATCCCCTAGAGGGCCATAAATCTTTTTTCCAATAATTGGATATAAAGATGAACGAATTTTGAGTGGCAGATTGTGTCGATAAGCAAAATAGGCCAGTGATAACCCAACCACTGTATAAATCGCCCAAGCATGTAAACCCCAGTGAAAGAAAGTCACACGCATCGCTTGTTGTGCAGATTGAATGGTTTCTGCTTCACCTGTGGGTGGAGAAACATAGTGCATGACAGGTTCCGCGACACCAAAAAACATCAGCCCGATGCCCATACCTGCGGTAAACAGCATGGCAAACCATGAAGCATTACTATAAGCAGGTTGGCTATGGTCAGGGCCCAGTTTAATTTTACCCATATCTGATAACGCAATATAAATGAGTAAAATCAGAAAAATGGCAACAGATAAAACATAGAACCAACTAAAGGAATCGGTCACCCACTGATTTAACTGTTGCGTTATAAGCTCAAATGAATTGGGTGCTAAAACGACTACTGCAAGGAAAATAACAATAATAGCGACGGTACTTAAAAAGACATTTGGATTGACATTGGCAAACCATGATGCATTTTTGGAAGGCATAAATCCCCCATTTTATATTTTAATTAACGTGACAGACCTAAAGGTCAAACAGAGCATTCATCGAAGATGAATAAAAGACGAGTTCAATAGCAATAAATAAAAACTCAAAAGCATCATAAATTAATGATCAAAACAAAGCAGTTACATTCCTGTAACACTCTGATGATTGCCTTTTATTTATGCTCTTGATCATTTTTAGGTAAATGCGCGATGTATTGCAGGGAAATGAGGCGTGAGACAATCAGTGCTAAATACATGACACCACAAAACATTTGTAGCATTGCCAACACTCGTGCTGGTGCACTCAGCGGCATTAAATCTGATAATCCAGTCGCTGATTGCAAACTAAAACTGAGAAACAATAAATTAAGCCACGTCTGCATACCGCTCATATTGGGATTTTGAAAACTATCGGGTACTAAAATCTGGCAAATACTATATAAAAATGCAAAACCCCAAGCCAGCAGGGTAAATACCGCTCCCGCAGCAAACATTTCATCTCTGGTTAAATAGCGGTCTTCAAACATATAGCGTAATAAACCATAGGCTGCACTAAAATAAGCTGCGGCTTCAAAGCCATGCGCAATCACTTGAACCATTCGATGATCGAAGCCCAATAACATCAATAAAGAAAAAAGCACTGCCCCACCCACAAAACTGAGTCCTAAAATGGTAAACATCGGGGTTTGGCGAATCACTTTAGCAATCACCAGTAAAACCAAGACACCCAAAACCCAAGTTAAGGTGCGATAGGTCATGCTGTAATTGACCGTGATAGATAAGATTAAAATAATGAATTGCAATAAAATGAGCCAAGCAGAGGGCAATAAGCGAAAAACTTTCCAAACGTCAATAAGTACCTGCATTTCCCACTCCAAGATCATTCTGTTTTTGTTTATTTCAGTGTTTTCTTTTTTGAATCTGATTAACTTAGCATGAATTGGGCACAAAATACGACTGCCCCTTGCCAGAATAAAAATCACAAATAGATTTTGAGCATAAAAGTAGCCATACAAAATGAACGGATAACCGAATTCAAGCTGTCGGTGTAAAAGCCATGATGCGATGCACAAATAAAGTTTAAATTGAATTTATATGTTGCTACTGAATCAGTAGATAACTTGCATAAATCAAAAAATGCAGTGCAATAAAGAAGTCCCCTAAGGGACTTCTTTATTGCTTGTATTTTTAAGTCTTAGTGATCCGATGCACCAGAGATCCCAATACCTGTTTGAGAGCGTACATACTGCGCATCAAATGCTTTACGTTCTGCTTCTGCACGTGCTGAACTATCAGTCACAGAGAACAACCAGCAGCAGAAGAATGACAATGGCATTGCGAAAATTGCAGGACCATTAAATGGATTCACTGCTGTATCAGAAATACCCAATGTATCGACCCAAACTGCTTTCGCTAGAATAATCAACGTTACCGCTGTCACTAAACCAACCACGCCACCAATAACGGCACCACGTGTGGTTAAACCTTTCCAGAACATTGAAAGTACTAGGACTGGGAAGTTCGCACAAGCAGCTACTGAGAATGCTAAACCAACCATGAAGGCAACGTTTTGTTTTTCGAACAAAATACCCAAAATCATGGCAAAAATTGCTAAACCTAAAGTTGCAATTTTAGACATACGAAGTTCAGATTCAGGCGTAGTTTGACCTTTTTTGAATACGTTTGCATACAAGTCATGTGAGATTGCTGATGCACCTGACAGTGTTAAACCCGCAACTACCGCAAGAATCGTTGCAAATGCCACTGCTGAGATGAAGCCCATGAACAAGTCACCGCCAACAGCATCACTTAAGTGAACCGCCGCCATGTTGTTACCACCAACAAGCTCTAACTTGCCAGTTACAGCCATTTTAGCAACATCAATAAACTGTGGGTTGTTTGATACGTAAAGGATCGCACCGAAACCAATGATGAATGTTAAAAGGTAGAAGTAACCAATGAAACCTGTTGCAACAACCACTGATTTACGTGCTTCTTTAGCATCTTTTACCGTAAAGAAACGCATTAAAATGTGTGGTAGACCTGCTGTACCGAACATTAACGCCAGACCCAATGAAATCGCGTCAATTGGATTTGCAGCCAATTTACCCGGTCCCATGATATTCCCAGCTTCCGTTAGACCAATGTCATGCACTTTACTGAAAATTTGAATCGATTGTTCAAACATATTGGTAAAGCTAAAACCGACACCTTTCATAACCATAAAGGCCATGAACGTTGCGCCAGATAAAAGCATAACTGCTTTAATGATCTGTACCCAAGTCGTTGCCAACATACCACCGAAGATCACGTAAGCCATCATCAGTAAGCCAACAATCACGACAGCAATGTTGTAGTTTAGACCGAAGAGTAATTTGATCAACTGACCAGCACCCACCATCTGAGCAATCAGATAGAACGCTACAACAACCAATGAACTGATTGCGGCTAGAGTACGGACTGGTTTTTCTTCCAAACGGAAAGACACAACGTCAGATAAGTTGTATTTACCTAAGTTACGTAAACGTTCTGCAACCAAGAACAATACGATTGGCCAACCCACCATGAAACCAAGTGAATACAATAGACCATCAAAACCTGAGCTAAATACTAGCGCTGAAATACCTAAGAATGACGCTGCCGACATATAGTCACCAGCAATCGCCAAACCATTTTGGAAACCTGAAATACCGCCACCAGCAGTATAGAAATCCTGCGTACTTGTGGTTTGTTTTGCTGCCCATTTGGTAATCACCAAAGTAAACGCAACAAAAATAACAAACATAATAATGGCATGCCAGTTAGTCGCTTGCTGTTGAGCCTCGCCTAAATCTGGGCCTGCGATTGCCATACCTGACATAAGCAGCGTTGATGCTGCAATTGCTTGAGCTTTCAATGAATTCCATTTCATCTTAATGCTGTCCTTTTTCATTGGCAATTGCTTTTACTTCTCGCATTGCCTCTTCTGTCAATGGATCAAGGGTCTTATTCGCAATATAGGAATACACGCCGCAAAGTAAAAATGATAATACGATGATGCTTAAACCAAGCGGCATACCAATCGTCGTCACGCCACCAGTGAAAGAAGTCATTAAAAATTCTTTGTTATAACCAACGAGTAGCATAAACCCGACGTATACAAACAACATAATTGCGGTAAGTGTCCAACTAAGACGACTTTTTCTTGCAACCATTTCCTTAAACTTTGGATTCTGTAGAATTTGATCTACCTGTCTCTCATCCATAACCTATACTCCTGTTTGCACCCAACCATAAGTGCTATTTTTAATTCGAATTATTACGTTGTATAACTTAACAATCTTGTTGGGTTGTTGTAATTAATACTTTGGTCGTTAAATTTTAACCAATTGCACTGATCAGATTACCAGATAGGGTATCATGACGTCATAGTTTCAGACTGTAGGCAATATGAATAGCTGGCTTATCATCGGGGTTCTGGCCCTCTATATCGCATTACTTTTTATCTGCGCATTTTTTGGGGAAAAACACGCCAGCCGATTAAGCACTCGTGGCCGCATGTTACTCTTTAGTCTAACTCTAGGCGTGTATTGTTCATCTTGGACCTTTTATGGTGCGACAGGGGCTGCTGTTCGTGAAGGTATTATCTTCCTACCCATTTATCTTGGACCACTGATATTTGTTGGGGTCGGTTATGATATTTGGCGGCGTTTAGGTCGAGTTCGTCAACACCATGCCATTTCCTCGATTGCCGACTTTGTCGCTGCACGTTATGGCAAAAGTGGGGCACTGGCATCTTTGGTGACAATTCTTGCCGTCATTGCCATCATTCCCTATTTGGCTTTACAGCTCAGAGCCATTGCCTTAAGTGCTGCCGTAATTTTACAACAGGATACCAACATAGAAAGCACCACCAATGGGGTACTTTTTCTGACGGGTATTTTAGCCATTCTGGCAATGATGTTTGGTACACGGCAAATTGCCAATACCGAACAACATGGCGGCTTAATGCTGGCTGTGGCTTTTGAATCTTTTGTGAAATTATTTGCTTTATTGTGTGTTGCCTTATTTTTTGTCTTTGAAGCACCCGATAATCTGGGACAAATTTCCAGTGATGTGGCCGATACCTTTAAACAGGTTCAGCTTTTTGGTGTGCCAGATACCTTTTGGGTACAGACTATGCTGGCTGCACTGGCGATTATTTGTTTACCACGCCAGTTCCATGTCGCTGTGGTTGAATTACGCGATGAAAAACATATTCGCGGGGCACGTCGTTGGTTTGCCGTTTATCTGATTCTCACAACCATTGCCATTATCCCGATTGCCAGTTGGGCCTTGCATGCTGCACCGCATTTTTTAGCGATTCCCGATGTCGCTGTTCTTTCCTTGCCACTGAGTTATAACCAAGACTGGTTAACCCTATTGGCTTTTTTAGGTGGTTTTTCTGCCTCTACAGGTATGCTGTTAGTGTCTTCAGTCGCCTTGTCGATTATGCTCAGTAATGACCTGATTATGCCGGCATTATGGCGTACTGGCCTACTTTCACGCCATGACAAACGTCTGCCGTTGGTACTTAAATTTACCCGTCGCGTCTGTATTTTAGCCGTCATGCTCTTGGGTTTTCTGTTCTTCCATTTCTTTAATGGCATTGACCAACTCTCCGTTTTCGGATTACTGGCCTTTAGTGCAGTGGCCCAATTCTCCCCTGCGCTGATCGGTGGACTATATTGGCGAGGTGGCAGTAAACAAGGGGTATATGCTGGGCTGCTGACTGGCTTTTTCATGTGGTCATACACTTTACTGTTACCTACAATACTGCGCAGTTTGCCTGCTGAATATAGCCAATTCACCCATCAGTTCCTCAACCTCGGGCCTTTAGCGATTAACTGGTTACGTCCAGAAGCCTTATTGGGTTTTCAGTCTTTTGCCCCTTTGACTCATGGTGTGGTCTGGTCTCTGGGTCTCAATATTCTGCTCTATGTTTGGGTCTCGCGAATCTTTCGTCCCAGTATTGCCGAACAAATTCAAGCGGAAAGCTTTTTCTATTACGAAACCAAGCCCTTACCAACGCATACCAGTTCAACAGATATGAGCTACCTGAATCATGACGTTGCCCGTCTAAAAGTAGGGGATTTAATGGCCTTGGCCAAACGGATTACTGGTGAAGGGCCCGCCACACAAGCCTTTCAACAATTCTGTGCGCAAAATAATGTCATCTTGAATGAAAATAGCAGTGCCAATGGCATGTGGTGGCGCTTCACAGAACAGTATCTGGCTGGAACCATTGGTTCAGCTTCCGCACGGACTTTGCTCACCACAGCCATGGTCAATAATGGTTTAGCCTTGGGTCAGGTCGCGAATATTTTAGATCAAGCCTCGCAATGGCAGCGTTTTAACCAAAATTTGATTATGACCATGATTGACCACATGACCCAAGGGGTGAGTGTGGTGGATGAAAATATGTGCTTGGTGGCATGGAACAATCAATACCTGATACTTTTTGATTATCCAAAGGACATTGTTTATGTCGGTTGCCCGATTGCCGATTTAATTCGCTATAACGCAGAACGTGGCGAATGTGGCCCCGGTTCAGTGGAAGAACATGTGCGGAAACGGATTCATTGGATGGCGATGGGCAGTGCCCATGAATTTGAACGCATTCGTAAAGATGGTCGGGTCATTCAAATGCGCGGTAATCCGATTGAAGGCGGGGGTTTCGTTACAACTTTTGCCGATATTACCGCTTTCCGTGAAAATGAAGCCGTACTTGAAGGACGTGTACAGGATCGTACTCAACAGCTTGCCAATGCCCTTTCCGAGCAACAATTGGCACGAGAACAAGCTGACCGCGCCAATATGTCAAAAAGTCGCTTTATTGCAGCAGCCAGCCATGACTTACTACAACCAATGCATGCTGCGCGTTTGTTTAGTACAGCATTAGAGCAAAGTGTACAGTCGGATGAAGACCGTAAGACTCTGCAACAGCTTGACCGTGCCTTACATGGTGCTGAAAGCATGTTATCAGCCTTGTTAGATATTGCCCGTTTAGAAGGCGGCACCATTCAACCCAAGCGTCAACCCTATCCACTACATGACTTACTCAGCGATTTAGAACTGCAATTTAAGTCCATTGCAGCACAGCGTAACATTCAATTTAGTGTCCATGATGCCCAATTCTGGATTGATACCGATCCCCAATGGATTCGCCGTATTATTCAAAATTTTGTCAGTAATGCCTTACGTTATACCGCCAAAGGTCGAGTGATTGTCGGTGTTCTGCGTTCTGCGGAAAAACCACAACATATTCGCATAGGGGTATGGGATACAGGTCCGGGAATTGCTGAAGAACAACGCATTAAGCTGTTCCAAGAGTTTGAGCGCTGTGGGCACACTTCACCTTGGGGTGAACAAGGTCTTGGACTGGGCTTAGCCATTGTGCAACGTATGACCAGCCTGCTGGACTACCCTGTACATGTCTATTCTGAATATGGCAAAGGCTCTTGTTTCATGATTGAAGTGCCGATTGTTGAAGCACCTCAAGTGGTTGCCATCCCAACACAGGCCATTCCACTAAAAAGCAAAGCCTATAAAATTTTATGCTTAGATAATGATGAAACCATTTTAGAAGGCATGTCTACCCTACTGACAAAATGGGGCTATCAAGTCTTTAAAGCCACTGAACCTGAGCAAGCGTTAATCCTGATTCAGCAAGAAAATATTCAAGTCTGGTTGGTCGATCAACATTTGAATAACCATAAAATTGGTTTAGATTTCATTGTGGAAAATCGTCAAGAACAAGTTCCTGTCGCGCTTATTACGGCAGATTCTGATCCTGAACTGCCGCAACATTTAAAAGAACTCAATATTGTCTTGCTGAAAAAACCGTTAAAACCTGCATCTCTGCGTTCATGGCTGTCTGGCTTAAAAATTTCCAGTTCTGAATCCTAAACTGCAAAATAAAACGTCCATTTCAAATTGATGAAATGGACGTTTTAAGACACAAATACACCTTTGATCAGTTGTACTGACAATTTATTTTTTTGTTTAGGCCAAACTGCTCAAAAAACTGCATTTTAAGTGCTGTTCGATTGACTAAAAATTTCAACCTTGTATTTTCTATGGCAAAGAAGATCAAAATTTAAGTGAACACATGTACACTTGGTTACAATTTTTCAAAATACTGTTTTCAAATCATTTTTTATGCAAAAAACCCAATCTAAAACTTTAGTCGTATTTCGTTCAGTACGCTGCTAGACCATATATAAAAGCAAGAAAAGATCAGTTTTATCTCGCAATAAGCACATCTTAAAAAACGCTGCTCACAGAAACTGATCATCAGACCAAAACACAGGAGTTTGAAGATGAACATTTCGCAAGCTGGAAATCATGATTTAGATCAATCGCAACAATTTTACCGTCAATATGGGACCAATGCCCTGTTACCCGAAATTCAATGGACTGAATTATTTAAACACAGCAAGTTGAATGACACCCATATTCAAGCTTTAAACACCTTGTACCAAAGTGCTGTACCCCTTGCATTACAAGTATTTGCCGATTTAAATTTTGATGTATTTACACCAGCAGCCCATAAACCACAAGGCTTAGGTCTATTTGAACGACTGGCTGAACAAGAAGATAAGTTGGTTCAATCCTTAAAGACTGAATCGAATGGCTTAAGTGATGCTGTACGTCATCAAATTTGGAGCATGTTACTCCGTGGTGGCGCCGTGCTGGTCTTTAAAGCATGGCTTGGCAAGGTCAAAACCGATGAAAACTTATTAGATACCACACAATTTGACGAATTATCAGACCTGTTATTTATTAAAACCTCGCCTTTTGAACTGGCCCAGCACTTGGCTGTAAACGCCGATAATCGTGAAGATCATATTTTTCTCATGTATGGCAATGACATCTACCTAGACCATTTTAACAGCTTAGAAACTGCCGCTTTATTTGTCGACTTAGGTGTCTATGATGCTGCTTTTTTAAGCCTACGTGATGATAGTGTTGCCGAATACCTGAAAGAAAAATCCTATGTTTCTCAAGAACAAATTGATGATCTGCAATGCGCACTCAATCCATTATTTTGCACAGACCTCACACCTAAAAAAAGCTGGGTGATTTAGCTTAAATTTTTTCCTTGTTTAAATTGCAAAAATTTATCCCCATAAAAAAGGCACTTCCATGAAGTGCCTTTTTCTATTTCATACTGTGTTCAGAACATTATATTTTCTTTTCTTCAATATTTAACGCACTAATAGCCAAGACCGCTTGCGTACGATTTTGTACACCCAATTTACGGAAAATTGCTGTGACATGCGCTTTAATCGTTGCTTCAGAAACATCTAACTCGTAGGCGATCTGTTTATTTAACAACCCTTCCGCAACCATCATTAAAACGCGGAATTGTTGTGGCGTAAGTGATTGAATTCGTTCTGCCAATGCAGTTTCATCTGCCGCACGTGGATCAAAACTTAAATTCGCAGGTAAGTTGGGTGGTAGCCAAATTTCACCTTCCAGCACTTGGCGAATTGCC
Source organism: Acinetobacter kyonggiensis (assembly GCF_900107285.1). Lineage (GTDB taxonomy): Bacteria > Pseudomonadota > Gammaproteobacteria > Pseudomonadales > Moraxellaceae > Acinetobacter > Acinetobacter kyonggiensis. The sequence goes on from NZ_FNPK01000009.1 coordinate 112,681, forward strand.
TCACCAATATGGCTTGGATGGGCTGATTTTGGAATATAACCCATCGCACCATGCGCAATCGCACGTTGAATGATTGAAACTTCTTCGTGTGCAGAAACGACAATAATCGGAATCGAAGGATATTGTGCACGCACATGAACCAAAGCGGAAAAGCCCGAAGCCCCCGGTAAATTCAGATCCAATAAAACCAAATCTGGTTCTGGTCCGTTATCTAAACGTTCATACAACTCATTTACTGCAGCTGTTTCATTAATTTGAGCTTGCGGTAAGCTATAACGAACTGCCTGAATTAAAGCATGACGAAATAACGGATGATCATCAACGATTAAAATGTTCATAAGCGACATGAAAGATCTTGTGCACAGTGATGGCTATTCTAACCACACAATCATCGTTAAGGATATGCAGGAATCACTTTTTTTACGCGATATGCCATTATTTTATAAAAAAATTAGTTTTTTTTTAGTTTTTCCAAAAATCATCAAATCTAATCACATTTTGATATAAATTTTATTCATGCAACGGAAATGCTTATTCAAATCCAATATAACTTTACTTTTCAAATAATTAAATCACCATTTTCGACCTCATGATTTTAAAAACTGTTATATCTTAAAAACAGATAACCTATTTTTTTTTCTTTATTTTACAGCACCTTCTGCAATGTTGATAAATGAACACTATTCCGAGATTCAACCTAGGTTCTACCTTCATGACCATTCTTAATCAACAAAAACCGCTTAACATTGTCGCTGTATCAGGCGGTTTAAATAACCCATCTAAAACAGAAGCTTTAGTACAAGAAATTCTCAATGAATTAGGCGAAGCTACCCCCATTCATGTGCATTTTATTAAATTCAGTGAAATTGGTCATTTACTCGGGGGTGCCATTTACCGTAATCAATTGCCACAACGGGTACAAGATGACTTGGCTGCGGTTGAAGCTGCCGATGCCCTCATTGTAGGAACACCTGTTTATCGTGCTTCTTTTACGGGTCTTTTTAAGCACTTTTTTGACTTTATTGAACAAACTGCGTTGGTTGATGTACCTGTTCTTTTAGCTGCATCGGGTGGTAGTGAACGTCATGCTTTGGTCCTTGAACATCAATTACGTCCATTGTTTAGCTTCTTCCAAGCACAGACTTTACCAATTGGTGTCTATGCAACAGATAAAGATTTTACTCCTGAATACAGCATTCACAGTGCATTCTTGCGTGACCGTATTACTTTGGCTGTCGCACGTGCATTGCCTATTTTGGAATGGGCACCAGCGAAAGGTCAACGTGCAGAAGTGGTGAAAGAAAAAACTCAACTGGCCAACCAAAACTTGGGCATCAATACACAAATTGAGCAAGATGACGTTTTACCTTCTGCCGCAGTACCCAATTTAGATGCCGCAGAATCTCGTCTACATCATAAAAAAGCACCAAAGCCTCAAGTGGCCTAAGTGAATACATCCAGCGAGAGGGTATAGATATGATTCAACCAAATCAAAAGATTACTTTTGCCTATTGGGTTCCGAATGTCAGCGGTGGTTTGGTGGTCAGTAATATCACACAGCGCACAGATTGGAGCTATGAATATAACGTGCGTTTAGCACAAGCCGCAGAAAAAAGTGGTTTCGACTATGCCCTCACCCAAATTCGTTTTACTGCGGGTTATGGTGCGGACAATCAGCATGAATCTGTGAGTTTCAGCCACGGGCTATTGGCAAAAACTGAAAAGCTGAAAGTGATTGCGGCAATTTTGCCAGGTCCTTGGAAACCCGCTTTAGCCGCAAAACAATTGGCCACCATTGACCATCTGACTGAGGGTCGTATCGCAATTAATGTGGTGAGTGGTTGGTTCCGTGGCGAGTTCGATGCCATTGGTGAAGAATGGCCAGAACATGATCAACGCTATGTACGTTCTGAGGAATTTATCCGTTGTTTAAAAGGTGTTTGGACTGAAGATCATTTTAGTTTTGAGGGTAAATATTACCAATTTAAAGATTACAGCTTAAAGCCAAAACCAATGCAGAAACCGCATATCGAAATCTTTCAAGGAGGCAGCTCACGTGCTGCTCGTGATATGGCATCGCGTGTTTCCGATTGGTACTTTACCAATGGCAATACAACGGAGGAATTGAAAAAGCAAATTGATGACATTCGTGAAAAAGCCAAACTGAATGGTCATAAGGTCAAAATTGGCGTCAATGCCTTTATTATTGCCCGTGATACTGAAGAAGAAGCACAGGCAGTACTGCAAGAAATTGTTGATAAAGCCAATATTCAAGCGGTCAATGCATTTGGTAATGCCACACGTGAAGCGGGTGCCTCAACCACTGAAGGTGAAGGTAACTGGGCAAAATCAACCTTTGAAGATTTAGTCCAGTATAACGATGGCTTTAAAACCAATCTAATTGGCACACCGCAACAAATTGCAGAACGTATTGTTGCGTTAAAAAGTGTGGGAGTCGATTTGGTTCTGTCTGGCTTTTTACACTTTATTGAAGAGGTCGAATATTTTGGTCAGAAAGTTTTACCCTTGATTCGTGAACTTGAAGTAAAACAACAGCAACAACTTACAATTCAAGCGAAGTCAGCTTAACCACGTGCGCACAGCATAATAATAACAATAAAAGGTACTCTCCATTCCCCACAAGGCTCGGCTTGAGGGGATTTTTTATGCACATTCAATTCAGTGTTCAATATTTATTTTTAAAAGGAATAGACTTCTTTCATCCGTCATTTTGGGAGCAATACCAGCAGCTTGTAAAACCAAAATTTTAAAAATAGACTTTAGAAAATATTGAATTCATGCATGTGACACACATAAGTTATTTGAAGGTATGAAAACCATTTTTTTTAAATATGCGATTCAGTTCATCGAATGCAAATAAAAATACCGCCTGAGCCATCAGACGGTATCAGTACACAATTTATCTATTGGGGTGCACCGTGAGGATTAAAGCTTCGACCACTTGTGGCTCAGCCAAGGTGGAAGTATCGCCTAAACTATCTAACTCATTGGCGGCAATTTTTCTTAAAATACGACGCATGATTTTACCAGAACGGGTTTTGGGCAAAGCAGGTGCCCAATGCAGTGCATCTGGTGTGGCAATCGGACCCAAAATTTTACGTACCCAATCAACCAATTCTTTGCGTAATTCTTCTGATTCCTCTGTACCCGCTTGCAAAGTGACAAAAGAGCAAATCCCTTGTCCTTTAATCTCATGCGGCATACCCACCACAGCCGCTTCTGCAACAGCTTCATGGGCAACCAAGGCACTTTCGACTTCTGCTGTGCCTAAACGGTGTCCAGCGACATTTAGTACATCGTCCACACGTCCTGTAATCCAGTAATAGCCATCTTTGTCACGCCGTGCGCCATCTCCAGTGAAATAAACACCCGGATAAGTTGAAAAATAGGCTTCAATAAAACGCTCAGGATCGCCCCAAATGGTGCGCATTTGACCCGGCCAAGAATCCTTGATCACCAAGTTACCTTCGGCCTCACCTTCTAGTTCATGACCTTCAGCATCGACAATGGCCGGTTGTATGCCAAACAAGGGACGCGTTGCAGACCCCGGTTTTAAATCCGTGGCTCCCGGTAAAGGGGAAATTAAAATACCGCCTGTTTCCGTTTGCCACCATGTATCGACAACAGGACAGCGGCTTTCACCCACCACGGTATAGTACCAATTCCATGCCTCTGGATTAATGGGCTCACCCACCGATCCAATCAAACGTAGACTACTGCGGTCACTTTCCCGAACAAAGCGATCACCTTCACGCATCATGGCGCGAATGGCAGTCGGGGCGGTATAAAGGATGGTGACATTGTGCTTATCGACAATATGACCAGTACGTGCCCAAGTCGGATACTGCGGTACACCTTCAAACATCAGCGTGGTCGTACCATTGGATAAAGGGCCATACAGGACATAAGAATGTCCAGTAATCCAGCCAACATCAGCGGTACACCAAAACACATCATCTTGTTTTAAATCGAAGACTTCACGGAACGTTGAATTCACATAGGTGAGATAGCCGCCTGTAGTATGCAATACACCTTTCGGTTTACCAGTTGAACCAGAGGTATACAGAATAAACAGTGGATCTTCTGCATTCATCGGCTCCGGTGGGCAAACTTCATTGACCGACATGATTTCCATGTGATACCACAGGTCACGCCCTGCTTTTAACTCAACCGGATTGCCTGTACGATGCACTACAATCACATTTTGAACCGATTCAGTGCCCTGAACTTGCAGTGCAGCATCGACATTTTCTTTCAGTGGAATGGGCTTACCGCCACGCATCCCTGAATCTGCGGTAATCACAATTTTGGCTTGACTGTCTTCAATTCGACTCGCCAAGGCATCGGGTGAGAAGCCACCAAAAACCACACAATGTACCGCCCCAATTCGAGCACACGCCAACATTGAAATGGCCGCTTCAGAAACCATGGGCATATACAGTACGACACGGTCGCCTTTGCCCACACCGTGTTTCTTTAATACATTGGCAAAACGACAAGTTTCATCATGTAGTTCTTTAAAAGAAATAATTTTATGTCGTGAAGGATGATCGCCTTCCCAAATAATCGCAGGTTTATGCGGGTGTTCTTTTAAATGTCGATCTAAGCAATTGGCACTGAGGTTGAGCTGCCCATCAGCAAACCATTCGATTTTAAAGTTGTCTTTGTTAAAACTGGTATTTTTGACTTGAGTAAAAGGTTTAATCCAATCCAGTTTATGGGCTTGTTCGGCCCAAAACTCATTTGGCTGATCAATGGATTGCTGATAACGCTCGAAATATTCAGATTCTACAAGACGAGCAGTTTTTTTAAATTCTTCGGGTACAGGATAGATTTCTTTCATTATTTACTTCCTTGATCTTATTCATCTCATCACGAGATGCTATGCCACGTTATTGATTTTATTCATTGCATATTCACAGTATGGCGATTATTTTTCAACCACTTCAATCATGCTTTGGTCGTAGTTTATTTATACAATTTAAAACATAAACACCTTATCGTATTCAACAAAATAATCGTCTGATTCGTATCTGATCTGTTCTTTTAACCTTATAATTTAACCACAAGCTGCACTGACTACTTTATCAAATACACGATTGTCTTAGCGCAGCCTTATTTTAGGAAAGTGTATGAACCCGCAAGACTCAGCTCCTTTTTTTTCCAGACCTCAAGCAACGCGTAAAGATAATCCTTTGTCACCGCAAGGTCGTTTTGGGCGTTTGAGTTCAATCGGCTGGTATGCTTTTGTCCATTTAGCAACCTTTTTAGCCACCATTGCCTTAAGCCTCACCTTGGGTATTTTTAATCTCAATACCCTGTCGATGGACAATCAGTTGGTCAATACATTAACGGGTATTGCGGGTCTAGGTTTTGTGGTGATTTTGCTGCTGTATCTCTATTTTTTAATGGTGATTACTGTGCGCCGTTTACATGACATGAACCGAAGTGGCTGGTTTATTTTATTGTTTATACTGCCCGTGCTGAATATTTTGCTGGGCTTGTATTTACTATTAGGTTCAGGCACGGCAGATATCAACAGCTATGGTCTACCACGCGAAACACCCGTTTGGGAAAAAATCTTAGCGTGGCTGATGATTATTCTGATGTTACTCAGTTTTTTGGCTTCAAGCAGCATGCTGTCTTATATGCTTGGTGCAGGTGAATTAGACATGCCACAAAACGTCATTCAAAAAGGCAGTGAATATTTTTAAAATACACACAGCATTTTTTCACAAAACTACAGCAAAAGCCCTGAGTTTTGGTTAAATTCCCCGTCAGTTTCAGGCAAAATACGCAACAATCAACCCAAACTCGGAAGTCCTGTGGCTGAACAAAATAATGCCTTGAGGGAAGTGACTCAAGGCACCTCTCAACTTCTACATGAAGCAACTGAGAAAACAGCAGAAACCGTCATCGCACATACCGCGAAATATAATGATGCCTATTCCACCATCGATAAATTTGTCGATGGATTTTGGGAACGTGTGCCTTATTTATGCATCGCCATCGTGGTTTTTAGTCTTTTTTTACTGTTGGTCAAAGTCTTTAAATTCTTTGTGCGTAAAACCTTAGCCGACCGCTCTTATACTCGGCAGAACTTAGTTCTGGTGCTCAATCGCGTCGGTAGTTCTGTCATTATGTTCCTTGGTTTCCTAATTGCTATGGTGATTGCGATTCCAGGATTCACTCCCAGCCAGCTCATGAGCGCACTGGGTATTGGTTCGGTCGCCATCGGTTTTGCCTTCAAAGACATCTTCCAAAATTTGCTTTCCGGTATTCTAATTTTATTGAGTGAACCGTTCAAAATTGGTGATGACATTATTGTGTCAGGCATGGAAGGCACCGTTGAAGATATTCAAATTCGTGCCACCTATTTACGCTCACCCGATGGTCGTCGTATCGTCATTCCAAATGCCACAGTCTATACCAGTCCAGTTACAGTCAATACCGCCTATCAACGTCGTCGCTGTGAATTTGTGGTCGGTATTGGTTATGAAGATGATATTCAAAAAGCCAAAAATATTATCATGGCCATTCTGGATCGAGATGTCAGCATCCTGAGCCAACCGGCATTTAGTGTCAATGTCAGTGCACTGGCCGATTTTTCAATTAATCTGAATGTACGCTGGTGGGTCGATACTACGGAAACTGCGACCTCGACATCCATCAGTACCGTTCAAGAACAAGTAATTCAAGCCTTTGCTGAACAGCACATTTCGATTCCTTACCCAGTACAGGAAGTCAAAGTGTATCGTGGTGATGCAGCCATACAGGACGATGCATCAGCTCGCGCTAAATAAGCGACCGAGCACATAAGAAATTACGGTTTCAGTACGCAAAATGCGGTTGCCTAAGCTGAATGCCTGGCAGCCGTTTTCTGTGAGCAAATCAATCTCATAAGGAATAAAACCGCCTTCAGGCCCAATCACAATCGTACAGGCATGCTCAATGGCAAATGGCATTTTGCGCTCTGCATAAGGATGTGCTACATAAGCAGGACAATCCGCTGTAATCAAACTGGGTAAGACATCTTCAACAAAAGGTCTAAAGCGTTTATAGATTTCAATCTGCGGGGCAACCGTATCCCCTGCTTGTTCCAGACCAAGCGTCACATATTGATCCAATTGTTGCAAAAATGGCGTTTGCCAATAACTTTTATCCACCCGATAACTGTGCAAAAGAATTATTTTTTCTACCCCTAAGGTGACACTATCCATCATTAAACGGCGCAGAACTTTGGGGCGTGGCATGGCTAAAATTAAAGTCACGGGTAATTTTGCTGGAACCGCTTCAATTTGAATCGGTTTAAGTTTGACTGCTTGTTCAGTCACTTCGACAATTTCGGTCAAGTAACGCTGCCCTTCTCGAATGCCAACTTTGAGACAGTCACCGACTTGCACATTCACATGCTGTTTTAAATGCTCAAGCTGACGTTTCGATGTAATCGACCAAAGCTCGGATTCGGTTTGGCGTGGGTCTAACAGGACGATATTCATAAAATCCAAACAAGATAAAAAAATAGGCGCATAGACATATTCAGCTACCGCACAGGATTTTGCTACCTTGCGAAGCAGTGCTTCTCATCTTTTAAAAGTAGGAAAGACCTACACGAAAAAATAAGAACCTAGCCAGACTTTTGAAGTCGTGAGTAATGTGATCTCAAATTGTTTCTAAAGATACTGATCTATCACTGTAATATGCTTTGCTAAAGAACCTGTATTTTTCTGCATGATCTGCTGCGCTGCAATGTTGAGTTTTTCGGCTTTAGCTTTATCGGTCAACAGTTCAATTAGAACTTGAGCCGCTTGCTCGGCATCTTCTACAACGGTTACGCCTTCAACAGCCAAAAACTCATCGACAATGGTTTGGAAATTAAAATATTTTTTGCCCAACACCGTCGGTACATGGAGCGCAATAGGCTCTAAAATATTATGACCGCCACCCGGTTCATTCAATGAACCGCCGACAAAACAGACTTGACTTAAGGCATACCACAACCACATCTCGCCCATGCTATCAGCCAAATAGACTTGAGTATCCGCTGCGATACTCTGCCCTAAACTGCGCCGCTGTGTTTTAAGTTGTAAGTCCTGTGCCAACTGAAAGACTTCATCAAAGCGTTCAGGATGACGTGGTACAACTATCACCAACAGCTCTGGACATTGGCTTAAATAAGGCTTTAAAGCGGTCAGTAATTTTTGTTCTTCGGGCGCATGCGTACTGGCAAGGGTAATGATTTTACGCGCTGTTAAATTCCACCCTTGTTTTAATTGCTCAGCCTGTTGGATGAAACTTTCAGGGGCATGAATATCAAACTTAATACTGCCCAAGACCTGACTTTTACTTGCAGCCATGCCTAAATTTAGGTAACGCTGTAAAGTGGCTTGATCTTGTGCCAGTAAGCGGTCTAATCCACTCAACATACCTTGGGTTAAACGTGGCACTTTGGCATAACCTTGGGCTGATTTTTCCGAAAGACGTGCATTGATCAATAAACAAGGCACATCAAAGTGTTTGGCTTGATCAATTAAATTGGGCCAAATCTCTGTTTCGACCAAAACCAATACTTTGGGCTGATATTTTTGATAGAACGCCCGTACCAATTGTTTCTGATCGGCAGGCAAATACACCGCTTGGAACAAAGACTGATACGGTGCTTTTAAAAAGAGTGATTTAGCACGGGCTTGACCCGTTTTGGTGGTATTGGTCACTAAAACAGCATGACCCAATTTTAAATAGTGTTCAATTAACGGTTGTGCGGCATTGGTTTCCCCAACAGAAACCACATGAAACCATATTGCATTGCGGTTTTTGGGCTGTTGAAAAGGGCCAAAGCGCTCAAGGCATTCTTGTTGCAACTGCTCCATATTCAACGCACGTTTTTTTATTCGCCATTTATACAATGGCTTGATCATGGATAATGCTGCGTTGTACCAAAAAGGAGTAGCCAAACAAATTGCCTCAAATATGATTGAATCGGCAAAATATAACAGAGCAGCCTTCACATGTTAATGAATTCTGCTCTGCCAAATGATTTATTCTGCTGTGTATAGGGATAAAATTAGCTTTCAGCGAACTGCTTTTTGAAAAATGGATAGTCAATATAGCCTTCTGCTACATCTGTTCCAATCATGTTTTGCAACTTCAATTCATTCAGCGGCTCATCATCCACTAAACGTTCAAAAAGGTCTGGATTAGAAATATAGTCTTTACCAAAAGACACGGCTTCGGCTTGACCCGATGCCAATAAATCTAATGCATCCTCACGGCTTAAACGCATATTGGCAATATACGGCACACCATTTGAACGCTGTTTCATGTCAAGGCTAATGCTTCCCGCATCAATATATTCACGGGTAAAGAAGAACGCAATGTGACGTTGACCCAATTCTTGCATGGCATAACCAAAGGTTTGTTTCGGGTTCGCATCGCCCATGTCATGCTCATCACCACGTGGTGCCAAATGTACACCGACACGGCCTGCACCCCAAACTTCAATTAAAGCATCCACCACTTCAAGCAAAAAACGCGCACGGTTTTCAACAGAACCACCATAGCTATCCTCACGCTGATTGGTCGAACTTTGCAGGAACTGGTCAATTAAATAACCATTGGCCGCATGCAATTCCACACCATCAAAACCTGCGGCTTTGGCACGAATAGCAGACTGTTTATATTGTTCAACAATCGTTTGAATTTCAGTAATTTCAAGTGGACGTGGTACTACATAATCACGTTTCGGACGCAATAAACTGACTTGACCTTTTTGCTGCACATTGCTTGCAGAAACAGGTGTGTCACCATCCAGTAAATCAGGATGTGAAACACGCCCCACATGCCATAATTGTGCAACAATTAAACCGTCTTTGGCATGTACTGCATCGGTCACTACTTTCCAACCGTCAACTTGAGCATCGCTAAAAAGTCCCGGTGTTTTTTCATAACCATTGGCTGCTTCAGAAATCACAATCGCTTCAGAAATGATTAAACCAGCACTTGCACGTTGTGCATAATATTCAGCCATCATTGCTGTAGGTACACGATCAGTCGTTGCACGACTACGTGTTAAGGGCGCCATCACCACACGGTTTTTAAGTTTGAGTTCACCAAATTGAATTGGTGTTGAAAAATCTGTCATCAAGCAATCCTCTCACAGCTTGCTTGGACTTAGTGAAGTCTAAAGCGCGTGCTGTAAATGTTGTAAAAATTCTTGGATCAGTGCTTCATTACGTGAGAAATAAGACCATTGCCCATATTTGGTTACATGAATCAGCCCTGCTTGTTGCAGAACAGATAAATGATTGGACATGGTCGATTGAGAAATATCGGCAATTTTTTCCATGTGCCCTGCACACACCCCACGACTAAAATCATTTCCACATTCTTCAGCGGAAATAAAACGTTTAGGTTCTTTTAAACATTGCAGAATCTGACGTCTAATCGGGTTGGCTAAGGCTTTATAAATTGCTTCTGTGTCCATCTCATTTCACTCATGTTCATGATCAGCACCTTACCTAGAATTCATTATATCTATTTTTTACGATATTAATATCGTTATTTTTCGATACAAGGATTCTTTTTGTAAATTGCTAAAATTTTGTACAACTTTATTCTATTCTAACATTGTCTGATCAATGAATGAATTCACTCATCTAACCCAATTTTACCGTTAAAAAAACAGAGGACTAGCCTCTGTTTTTCAGGAATAAACTTAAAGACCTTGTTTTAAACTGGCTTCAATAAATTTATCCAAATCACCATCCAGTACAGCACCTGTATTGGAACTTTCCACACCAGTACGCAAATCTTTAATGCGTGAGTCATCCAGTACATATGAACGAATCTGACTGCCCCAACCAATATCAGATTTGGTATCTTCTAGAGCTTTCGCGGCATCATTACGAATTTGCATTTCTCGTTCATAGAGTTTTGCACGTAACTGTTTCCAAGCATGATCACGGTTGGCATGTTGTGAACGCTGGTTCTGACACGCCACCACAATACCTGTTGGCGCATGGGTTAAACGCACCGCAGAGTCGGTTTTGTTAATGTGCTGACCACCTGCCCCTGATGCACGATAAGTATCGGTACGGACATCGGCTGGATTGATGTCAATCTCAATGTTGTCATCCACTTCAGGCGAAACAAATACCGCAGAGAATGAAGTATGACGACGGTTACCCGAGTCAAAAGGTGATTTACGCACTAAACGGTGTACGCCTGATTCAGTACGTAACCAACCATAAGCATACTCGCCTTCGACACGAATGGTGGCCGACTTAATCCCTGCCACATCACCGTCCGATTCTTCCATCAATTCCGCTTTAAAGCCATGACGTTCAATCCAACGCAAATACATACGCAGCAGCATTGATGCCCAATCTTGTGCTTCTGTACCGCCAGAACCCGCCTGAATTTCGACGTAGCATGGATTTGGATCCATAGGATTGCTAAACATACGACGGAATTCAAGTTTCGCTAACTCTTCTTCAGCAGTGGTTAACTCGGCTTGCACATCTTCAAGTAAACTTTCATCATCCGCTTCAACTGCCAAATCAAGCAATGCTTGTGCATCATCTAGTTGAGTCGATAAATCTTCTAATACATTTAGGACGTTTTCAAGCTCACCTTTTTCTTTGGCCATGGCTTGAGCACGGGCTTGGTCATTCCAAATACTTGGATCTTCCAATTCACGGAGAACTTCTTCTAAACGCTCTTTCTTCAGATCGTAGTCAAAGATACCCCCGTAGTGTTTGACCACGGTCGTTTAAGTCTTTTAATTGGTTTAGATAAGGATTAATTTCCACGTGAATTACTCTCAATCAGCATATTAGGCTTAAATAGCCGCAAATTATATCACAGAGCATTCAAGGAATTTGAGCAGGATTATTTTTGTCTAAGTGCTTGACCAAAATGTATTATTTATGAACAATGCGCATGTTTTTTAAACATTATTACAATTTCTTTATAACAATAACCGTTTGGGGGTTTTATGAAACGCAGTTTATTCGCGTTGGGTCTTGCTGTAATGTCATCTTCAAGTTTTGCTTATAATGCTCAAGTCGATGCTGGCTTTAGCTATTTTGATCACGATAGTGACTGGATTGATTCGAATGGTCAATTCGATTTAAAAGGCACATTCTATTTCGAGCCAGTGGATACAAAAAATAGTCCTTTCAATGAAGCTGCATTTCTCGGTCATAACAGTCATGTATATGCCCAATATGGTTATGAATATTTGGACACCCAAACTGTGGATGTCTCTAAGTTCTTTGACTTCCCTATAGCTGCTGTTGGTACAGCAGAATATGACAGCCACAGTATCGCTGCGGGTATGGAATACTTCTATGAACAATTCTATTTTGCCGGTGAACTGGGTCTGGTTCAAGACAAAGCTGAAGCAACCGTAACGGCCTTAGGCATGACCCATACAGCAAGCGCTGACAAGGACACCACGACCTATCGTGCACTTGTCGGCTATATGCCTATATCTAACCTATTATTCGCTGCGGGGATTGATGGTTTTCAAGGCGATAATGACCATGATGAAAACCGTTTCGCAGTCCGTGCTAAATATGTTGCCCCTCTAGCGCAAGGTCAATTTATTAATTTAGAGACAAATGGCGCTTTTGGCGATACAGACTCAGTGATGGTTGCTGCCGACTATTACCTCGATCATGCCTTTAGCTTTGGTGCGGCATATAGCATTATTGATGATGGAGAAGATGATGCTGATTTCTTCTCCATTCGTTCGAAATATTTCATCAATTCTAACTTCGCAGTCGGTGGCGCAGTGGGTTTTGGTGATGATATTCAAGCATTGAATATCAATGCAACTTACCGCTTCTAAGCTTAAAAACCAGCGCTAAAATGCAGATAAAAGCATGCTCAATCGAGGGTGCTTTTATATTTCTAAAAAATTAAAATGTTACAAAATGCTTAATTTTTTATAGAAAAATCCATTAAATCCACAAAATATCCACAATTTTAATAAAACAAAACATTTTAATAATTACTTAATTTACAATTATTTAATACCAATAATTTACATAACATTACGTTCGCAACATTTCTGTAACTCTGCAATGATTGACCTCGTTTCATTTTGCTCTAGACTAAAAGTTGTAACAAAAAATGTATTAATTTTAACCATAAATTTGAGGGGTAGTATCCATGAAAAAACTAGCAATCGCATCTGCTGTACTTTCAGCACTTGTTCTTACAGGTACAGCTCATGCATACCAAGCTGAAGTAGGCGCATCAGCAGCTTATCTTGACCCTGATAATGGTGGTTCAGGCAATGCTTTTGGTGTAGATGGTACTTATTACTTTAACCCTGTACAAACGCGTAATGCCCCACTTGCAGAGGCAGCATTCCTTGACCGTGCCAGCAACGTAAATGCCCATGCAACATTTGCCGATCAGGGTGACGTCGATAACAATACCTATGGTATTGGTGCTGAATTCTATGTTCCAAACTCAGATTTTTATCTAGGTGGTGATATCAGCCGTAACAATGCTGAATATCGTAATGCTCTCGGTCAAAAATATGACTTCGATACCACGTATTATGCCGCTGAAGTCGGTTATCTTCCTGCACCAGGCTTATTAATTGCCGCGGGTGTGAAAGGTTATGATAACGACAAGGATGACGGTGTAGATCCAACACTGCGTGCTAAATACGTGACTACACTCAGCAATGGCAAAGACATTAACTTAGAAGCGGGTGCTGCATTTGGTGATCTAGACGAATACAACCTTGCTGCAGATTACTTCATTGATAAAACACTTAGCATTGGTGCCGACTACCGCAATAACGATCTCACTGATCAAAGCGAATTTGGAATTAATGCACGTAAATTCTTGAATCAACAAGTCAGCCTTGAAGGTCGTGTTGGTTTTGGTGAAGTCGGTAACAACGACTACAACTCATTTGGTGTCGCTGCGAAATACCGCTTCTAAACAAACAAAAATAGACTCTTTTCATAAAAAAACCGCTCAAATGAGCGGTTTTTTTAATGCTCTAAATGTATGACCCGCAATTGCAAACTCACCTTGCCATTAAATTCATTTTTGTCCAATTCATAAACCAATCGGACATGATCTTGCAGTGCATCAAATTCAAATTTCTCACGGGCATTAAAAGCAATCGCCTCGACCATTTGCCCATTGTCTAAAGCCAAGCGTAATTTTAAATGGCTGTCTTTCAACCAACGAGAATCCAGCACTTTAAACACACCTTCAAAAATAGGCGATGGAAATTTTTGCCCCCAAGGGGTTAAATTTTGTAGCAACTGAACCGTTTCAAGTTGAAAATTTTCTATTGCTAATTCACCATCCGTCCATACAGTGGCATGAAACAGTGACTCATCCATGGTCGAGATTAATTGCTCAAAAGCCTGCTTAAATTGCTCAAAATGCACTTTCTGAAGGGTTAAACCTGCTGCCGCGGCATGTCCACCAAAGTGACTGACCAAATGTGGATATTGCTCTGCAATCATCTCGATGGCATCACGAATATGCACACCGTCGATCGACCGAGCAGAACCTTTGATATGAATCCCATCATCATCTGCTGCAAACACAATACTTGGACGATGAAATTGTTCTTTCAAACGCCCTGCGACAATGCCAATCACTCCCTGATGCCAGTGTTCATCAAACATCACCAACGTGGCAGGTAAATGCTGCTGATCTAACTGCAATTTTTCCAGTTCAACCAAAGCCTGCTGCTTCATTTGCAATTCGACTTGGCGACGCTCAACATTTAAATCATTCAGTTGCTGTGCCAGTGGATAAGCCGTTTGCATATCCTGCGCCAATAGACATTCAATGCCAATGTCCATGGTTTCCATCCGCCCTGCGGCATTCACCCGAGGCCCCAAAACAAAGCCTAAATCTTGTGCTTTAAGCTGTGCGGGGTCACGTCCTGCAATATCCAAAAGCGCGCTGATTCCTGCACGGCATTGATTTTGCTGGATCCGTTTCACCCCCGCATCCACCAAAATTCGGTTGTTATAATCTAAACTTGCCACATCCGCATAAGTGCCTAAAGCCACCAAGTCTAAATACTGGGTCACTTTACTGGTCGATTTACCCAATTGACTGCGATAACTCGACAGTCGTGCCAACAGGTAAAATGCAACCCCAACCCCTGCCAAGGCTTTACTTGGAAACTCACAGCCCAATTGATTCGGGTTCACCACCGCTTCAGCATTGGGTGTTTCTTTGGTGGTCAGATGGTGATCGGTAATAATCACTTGCATGCCATGAGCCTGCGCTTGTTCGACACCGGCATGACTTGAAATACCATTATCGACCGTAATCAGCAGATCCGGTTGATAGCGACTAAACGCTAAATCGGCAATTTTGGCTGTTAAGCCATAACCATATTTAAAACGGTCAGGAACCAAATATTCGACCTTGGCACCCATATCGCGTAGGGCTAAAACCATCAAAGCAGTACTGGTTGCCCCATCGGCATCATAGTCACCGACAATGATGATTTTTTTATTTTGATCAATCGCTTGGTCAATAATTTGAATGGCTTGCTCTAAACCTTTCATATTGGGCGCAAGTAAATGCTTCAGTTTAAACTCTAGTTCTTGTGCTGATTGCACCCCACGACGCGCTAAAATTTGGGCAATAAATGGCGACACGCCCTGAATATTTTCAGGGCGTGTAATCAAAGGACGTTGCTGAATCAATGTTTTTGGCATTTAAGGCATAAGTCGTTGTAAGGTCCATAGACCATCGATTTTTTCATAACTTAAACGGTCATGTAAACGGTTTGGACGACCTTGCCAAAATTCATAATAATCGGGCAGCAAACGATAGCCCCCCCAAAATTCGGGTTTAGCCAGCTCGGCTTTTTCTGTCACTTGTTCATGCAAGGCTTGGAAACGTGTTTGTAATTCTTCACGGCTGACAATAACACCACTTTGCGGCGTACTAATGTGCGCTGCAATTTGGCTATCACGTGGACGTTTATGATAATAGTCCGTTGACTCCGCTAAAGAGATCTTTTCAACCTTACCACTGACACGAATTTGACGTTCCAATTCAGGCCAATAAAACAACAATTCCGCATATGGATTGCTAATTAAATCTAGGCCTTTTTGACTGTCATAATTACTATAAAAGTCATAACCTGCTTCAGTTGCACCACGCAATAATACGGTACGTACATGCGGACGACCCTGTGCATTTGCCGTTGCCAAAGACATGGCATAAGGTTCATGCAAGTGCGCGGCTAAAGCAGCATTAAACCAATTTAAAAACTGCTGATGTGGATTTTCATCCACCTGAGTTTCATGTAATTCATCTTTTTGATAACTTAAGCGCAGTTCGCTTAAGTCTTTAATCACATCATCCATAGACTTACCTTAAGCAGCGTTGGCACGTACAGCATCTGCAAGATGATTGGCTAAAGCCGTAACTTCTTGCAGATCATCCCCTTCCACCATGACACGAATCACTGGCTCAGTGCCTGATTTACGAATCAATAAACGTCCACGACCTTTGAGCTGTGCTTCCGCTTTTTCAAACTCTGTAACCAAAGCAGGAACCGCATACGGGTCAAACATTGCCTCTAAACGGACATTGACCAAGACATTCGGCAATAAGTGGAAGTCGGCAACCAATTCATGCAAGGCTTTTTTCTGTTCGACCATCACGGTCAAGACTTGTAAAGCGGCAATAATTGCATCACCTGTGGTGCTTTTATCTAAAGTCAGAATATGTCCTGAAGGTTCACCACCAATCACCCAACCTTTTTCATCCAATGCTTGCAACACATAACGGTCACCCACGCTGGCACGAACAAATGGCACTTGTGCTTTTTCCAAAGCCAATTCCAGTGCCATATTACTCATCACTGTACCGACAATTCCTGCGGGTTTATGACTGGCTTGAGTGGCAAGAATATATAAAATACTGTCGCCATCAACCAATTCACCATGTTTGTCGACCAAAATGACGCGGTCAGCATCGCCATCAAAGGCAATTCCTAAATCTGCATGATGGTGAAGCACGGCTTTTTGCAATTTTTCAGGATGGGTTGAACCACACTGTTCATTGATGTTTAAACCATCGGGTTCGTTATAGAGCGCAACAATTTTAGCGCCTAATTCTTTAAATACCGCAGGACCTACGTTATAGGCTGCCCCATTGGCACAGTCCACCACAATTTTTAAATTGCTTAGGTCAAAATGGTAGGGAAATGTCGATTTACAAAATTCAATGTAACGACCATTGGCATCTTTGACACGAACACTTTTACCCAAATTTGCGGTATCTTCAATCTTTAATTCTTTTTCAAGTTCTTGATTAATCGCTTCTTGAACGTCATCGGGCAGTTTTTTGCCTTCACTTGAGAAAAACTTAATCCCATTATCATAATAAGGATTATGTGAAGCTGAAATCACAATGCCTAAACTGGCATGTAAAGCACGGGTTAAATGTGCAATCGCGGGGGTTGGCAAGGGCCCTAATAAATGGACATAAACCCCAGCGGCATTGAGACCGGCCTGTAATGCTGATTCTAAAATATAGCCCGATAAACGGGTATCTTTGCCTAAAACAACAATGGGTTTTTTTCTATTGCTCATTTTTTTTAAAACTTTACCTGCTGCAAAGCCAAGCTTGAGTGCAAATTCAGGCGTAATTGGAAGTTCCCCAAACTTCCCACGGATACCATCTGTTCCAAAATAACTCATTTTTCACTCACTTCTTATACATCTACGATGAAATTCATCATCCAATTTTTTCCATAATTACTTTACACCAAAATCAAAAAAGCCGTCATATAAATGACGGCTTTTTCATGAAACGAATTACTAAAAATCAACCCACACGATAGTTCGGTGCTTCTTTGGTAATGGTCACATCATGTACATGAGATTCAGACATTCCTGCCGAGGTAATTTTGACGAACTTGGCATTTTGGCGAAGATCTTCAATTACAGCAGAACCGGTATAGCCCATCGATGAACGTAAACCACCCATCATTTGATGCACAATGTTACCCATCGGGCCTTTATAAGGCACACGACCTTCAATCCCTTCTGGTACCAGTTTTTCTTGACCCGCTTTAGCATCTTGGAAATAACGGTCTGCAGAACCTGTAGCCCCTGCCATCGCACCCAATGAGCCCATACCACGGTATGCTTTGTAGTAACGACCTTGGAAAAATTCAACTTCGCCCGGTGCTTCTTCAGTCCCTGCCAACATTGAACCGACCATAATCGTGCTTGCGCCCGCGCCAATCGCTTTTGCCATATCACCCGAGAAGCGGATACCGCCATCAGCAATCAGTGGAATTTGGTCTTTCAATGCATTGGCAACGCTGTCAATCGCAGAGATTTGCGGCATGCCAATACCAGCAACAATACGTGTGGTACAAATTGAACCCGGACCAATACCGACTTTAACCGCATCTGCACCTGCATCGAGTAATGCCAATGCAGCATCACCTGTTGCAATATTACCGCCAATCACTTGAACTTGCGGATAGTTTGCTTTCACCCAACGCACTCGTTCAATCACGCCCGCAGAGTGACCATGCGCTGTATCAACCACAATCGCATCGACACCCGCATCAACCAATGCTTCAACACGTGCAGGTGTTTCAATGCCAGTACCAACTGCGGCACCGACACGTAAACGACCTAAATCATCTTTACAGCTGTTTGGATAAAGTTCTGCTTTACGGAAATCTGTAACCGTAATTAAACCTTTCAGCTCGTTGTTGTCGCCCACCACCAATACTTTTTCAATACGATTTTTTTGTAATAAAGCTTGGATATTTTCTTTAGATTCGTTTTCACGAACCGTCACCAGACGGTCTTGACCAGTCATGATGTTACTTACAGGCTGTTCTAAATTGGTCACGAAACGTGTATCACGACCCGTCACAATACCGACTACTTTACCATCTTTAACAACAGGTACACCGCTGATATTGTTGGCTTGAGTGATTGCAATGAGTTCGCGAACCGTGGTTTCTGGGGTCACAGTGATGGGATCTTTCACCATTCCTGCTTCAAATTTTTTCACACGGCGTACTTCAGCTGCTTGCGCAGAAATATCCATGTTTTTATGCAGGATGCCAATACCACCATTTTGTGCCATCGCAATTGCCATACGTGATTCTGTCACAGTATCCATTGCAGCTGAAATAAGCGGGATATTCAGATTAATGCCACGAGTTAGGCGTGTCTTTAGAGAGACATCTTTTGGGAGGACAGTTGAGTAGGCAGGGAGTAATAAGACATCATCGAAGGTTAGCGCTTCTTGAACGATGGTCAACATAACAGTCTCACTGGTAATTTCCGTGCGCTATTATAAACAAAAAAACAGTTTTATTCATGTTAATTTCAAACAGCGAGGTAAAATAAATTTACATTGCTGAATATTCATCAATTTTTCTAGAAATTATCATCAATAGACTTTATCCACGCCTGCTTCTTTTAAGCTACGCAGCGGAAGACGTTTGGCTTGCCATACAGAACATCCTTGTCAGGTATGGCAAAGGGATGACATTAATTAAGTTGGGCAGGTAAAGACCGACTCATCCATCAAGTCTGTACCGCACTCTAACGTTTCAATCCAATCCAAAAATTGATTGACCTGCTCTTTCCCGATAAAAGGTGTACCGTGTTGCGGGACGATCATTTCAACATCCATGGTGCGCACCATTTTCACCCATAAACGAATGATTTTATTGCAACACATATAACGCTGATGAAAAGATTTCATTTTCGGAATATGCGAAGCAAAATTTTCCAATGGCTTATTGGCATCATCCACCATCGATGCCCCCATATCACCTGAAAATAAAATTTTTGCAATCGGATCGTAAAATTGGAAGTTACCAACGGAATGTAGAAAATGGGCAGGAACAACAATAATTTTTGATTCGCCCAATGGAATGATCCCACCGTGGTCTGGCAATTCGATCAAGCGTTCCAACCATCCACCTTTCATTCGGTCACTCATAAATGCAGAGTTCAAATGCGGTAAGAAACGTGCCCAAAGTTTAGATGCCACCACTTTGGCTTCGGTATAGACCAACCAACGTGGCATAGAAGTAATAATATCGGGATCTTGATGCGATGCCATGACATAATCAAGATTGGTCAAACGGGTATACTTATTCAGTTCCATGGTCAAAGGGACATAGGTTAAATCACCGCCTGGATCAAGTACTGCTGCACGCTCGTTATCCAGAATTAGAAATTGGTTCGCTTGTACACCTTCACCTTTGACTAGGCTGGTAAAGCTAATACATTTATGTGTGCCATTATCAAATAACACTTGTGATGTAGTGCGGTCAAACGCCATACCCTATTCCCCAAAAATATTGTTTTAAAGTTGCCCTTTTAATCCCTCACAACATATATGGAATTGTAGAAATTTACAATAAACATGTGTTTAAATATTCTTAAATTTATCAGTAAATTGTGCCACATTTAAGCGGGTAAAAATCCCGACAAAAACGCAAGGATTTCTACCCTAACACAGGTTTAAAAGAAATAATGTTGGACTAAAGTTGCAACACCAATCAGCAAGAATATGCTTGCACCAATTTTATGAATCAGTGAAATGGGTAACTTATCTGCCAGCTTATCACCAATAAAGACTGCTGGAGCATTGGCAATCATCATCCCGACTGTTGTACCCGCCATCACCCAGAAAATGCTGTCAAAACGTGCAGCTAAGGCTATGGTTGCCACTTGAGTTTTATCACCTATTTCTGCGAGAAAAAACAGCACAAACGTGGCACCAAACACACCATATTTTTGCCATTTATTAATACTGTCGGTTTCGTCATCCAGTTGGTCTGGAACCAGCATCCACAGTGCCATGGCAATAAAACCAAGCGATACAATCCAAAGCAACACATCGGGGCTAAGAATCGTGGTAATCCACTGACCTAGAACGGCTGAAATACCATGATTTAATAAGGTT
This sequence comes from Acinetobacter kyonggiensis, assembly GCF_900107285.1. Taxonomy (GTDB): domain Bacteria; phylum Pseudomonadota; class Gammaproteobacteria; order Pseudomonadales; family Moraxellaceae; genus Acinetobacter; species Acinetobacter kyonggiensis. Next base: position 133,675 of record NZ_FNPK01000009.1, read on the forward strand.
GCCAGTAAAATGGCCAATAAAATTGGAATCGGTTTACGGAAGCGTGCTGCGAGCAAGAGTGCCAATAACTGGGTTTTATCACCCATTTCAGCAAGCGCAACAATTGCGGTCGAGATCAGGAACTCATACATATGAACTTTCTCTGGCTAGCAAAATTTGCCGATGACTTACCACTCCTGCTAGCCAAAAATCTGCAGAGTAATAAATCAAAGGTCTTGCCAACAAAAAAAGCTTTTTGAAAAGCTGAATTGGTTCTTTGCTATGATGACCATGTTCTGTTGAACAATTATGTTGACCATCACCTTTTTACATTGCGTAAAAAGCGGCTACTCCCCAATGAAGTAGTGCTAGTGTAATTTACACAGCATTTTTTTTCAAATCAGATTTTCTTTTTGCCCACGAAATATAAAGCAATGAATTTCCCCCAATAAAAAACCCTGCCTAAGCAGGGTTTTCATGCACATTTTTAGACTAAAAATTACAGCAATAAGCTACGAATATCAGCCAAAAGCTTGGTCAATTTATTGGTGAAACGCGCAGCATCTGCACCATTAATCACACGGTGGTCATAAGACAATGACAACGGCAACATTAAGCGTGGGTCAAAACCTTCACCATTCCAAACAGGTTGCATGGTTGCAGGTGAAATACCCAAAATTGCCACTTGCGGCCAGTTTACCAGCGGTGTAAATGCTGTACCACCAATTGAACCTAGACTGGTAATGGTAAAGTTCGCACCCTGCAAGTCTTTCGGAGAAAGTTTTTTGTCGCGAGCTTTTTGACCCAGTACACCCAGTTCAACTGCAATTTGCTTAATTGATTTTTGATCTGGATTACGCAGTACTGGAACGGTCAAACCATCAGGTGTCGCAACTGCAATCCCCATATGGATTTCATTTCGCAACACGACTGATTTTTGATCATCCGCCAAATGACCTGCAAAATCACGCTCTTCTTTTAGTAGATGCGTAACGGCTTTAATAATAAATGCCATAATGGTCAGGCTAATGCCTTCTTTCTTAAAGTTGCCTTTAAGATCATTACGCCATGCTTCAAGCTCAGAAATATCCGCTGCGTCAAACTGTGTAACTTGTGGAATGAAGTTATTCAATGACAATTGCGGAACAGAAACCTGTTGCAAACGCGTCATGGCTTTTTCTTCTGTACCACCAAATGCGCTAAAATCAGGCAGTTTTGGCAAACCAGCAACTTGAGCAACGGCTTGAGCCACAGGAGCAACCTGAGGCGCTGTCAAACGCGTTTTTACATAAGCAACCAGATCTTCTTTCATCAAACGTTCATGCGGGCCTGATGCTTTTACTTCTGACAACACGACACCCAGTTCACGTGCAAGTTTACGCACCGCAGGGCCTGCATATACTTTCGAATTTGCAGCACTTTGCTCTTTGGTTAACTTATCTACGTCATTTGTAGTCGCAGCTACAGGTGCAGATTGTTGTACTTTAGCTGCTGCTTGAGTAGGAGCTGTCGCTTTTGCTGTTTCGACTTTTGCAACAGGTGCAGCAGCTTGACCTTCAGCTTCAATCGTCACCAGTGCAATGCCTTCCGAAACATTTTGACCAAGTGCAACATGAATTGCTTTGATCACACCTGCCATCGTACTTGGTACTTCAACTGTCGCTTTATCTGACTCAACCACGATGATGCTTTGGTCTTTTTCAACCGTATCACCCACAGCCACCAAAATTTCAGCAACAGCAGCTTTATCAACCCCTAAATCAGGGACTGAAACTTCAACTGGACCTGCTGAAGCAACGACCTGAGGAGCAGCTTCTACTGGTGCAGTTTCAGCAACAGGCGCAACTACTTTTGGCCCCTCTTGCACTGCTACAGCGACCGAACCTACAGTTTTCACTTTAAGCAGAACCACGCCTTCTTTCACGCTGTCACCAACCTGAATTTCAACGGCTTCCACAGTGCCTGCAATTGTACTTGGTACTTCAACTGTTGCTTTATCTGATTCAACCACAACAATGCTTTGATCTACATCAATTTCATCGCCCACAGACACCAAAATTTCACCGACCAAGGCTTTTTCCACACCAATATCAGGCACTTTCACTTCAACAACCGTTGCTGTCGTAGCAGCAGGAGTTGACGTTTTTTCTTCAACCACTGGCGCTGTATTTGATTGAACAGGTGCAACCACAGCTTCAAGCTGAGGTGTTGCAACTACTTCAGATGCCGTCGCGGCTTCTGCTTCTAGTTCGATCAATACTGCACCTTCAGCAACTTCATCACCCAAATTAACCAAAATGCTTTTAACCACACCTGCCGAAGTGCTAGGCACTTCAACAGAGGCTTTATCCGATTCAAGTAAGATAATACTGTCATCAACGCTAATGGTATCGCCCACTTTGACTAAAATTTCTGCCACTGTTGCTTTATCTACACCAATATCTGGAGTCATAATTTGCATGATTAGTTCTCCTCTTTGTAGTCAGCAACCGCATGAAGCTCTGGATGCGTTTGTGGCAACCACGCCACTGGGCGGTCTGTATCTAATTCAAAACTAGAAATTGCATCTTTTACTAAACGCGCATCAACTTCGCCTTCATCTGCAAGTTTTTTCAACGTCGCAACGACAATATGCGCAGCATCAACACCGAAATAACTACGTAAATTTGCGCGTGTATCTGAACGGCCATAGCCATCTGTACCTAACGCTACGAATGGACGGTTATCTGGAAGATAAGCACGAATTTGTTCGCTGTATGCACGCATATGGTCTGTCGCCGAAACCACGATACCATTGGTATTGCGAAGTTGCTTCGATATCCACGCTTCTTTTGCTGTTTCAGCCATTGGGTGCAAGCGGTTATATTCTTCACATGCCATACCATCACGTGCCAGTTCATTAAAGCTGGTTACGCTGTACACGTTTGAATGAATTTGGTATTCGTCACGCAAAATTTGCGCCGCTTTAATCACTTCACGAAGAATCACGCCTGAACCCATCAACTGTACAGTGGCTTTTTCATCTTCCTGCAATAAGTACATACCACGCTTAATGCCTTCCTCAGCGCCTTGTGGCATTTCAGGATGTTCGTAGTTTTCGTTCATCACAGTTAAGTAATAGAACACGCGCTCTTGGTTGACATACATACGCTGTAAACCATCATGTACGATCACAGCGAGTTCATAACCAAAACATGGATCATAAGAAATACAGTTTGGAATGGTGTTCGCAAGAATGTGCGAGTGACCGTCTTGGTGCTGTAAACCTTCACCGTTTAGCGTAGTACGACCTGCAGTTGCACCCAACAAGAAGCCTTGTGCTTGTGCGTCGCCTGCTGCCCATGCAATATCACCAATACGCTGGAAACCAAACATCGAGTAGTACATGTACATTGGAATCATTGGCAAGTTATTGGTTGAATAACTGGTTGCCAATGCTGCCCATGCACTCATTGCACCCGCTTCGTTAATCCCTTCTTGAAGCATATGACCGTCTTTTGCTTCACGGTAATGCATCAATTGTTCTTGGTCTTCAGGGGTATATTTTTGACCATGCGCTGCATAAATACCCAATTGACGGAACATGCCTTCCAAACCAAAAGTACGTGCTTCATCAGGAACGATAGGGACAACACGGTCTTTAATGGCTTTCTCTTTCAATAATGCAGAGATTAAACGCACCATCACCATCGTGGTTGATTGTTCTTTACCACCACTGCCTTTCAACACTGCATCAAATACAGACAACTCAGGAATGGCAAGCTGTTCACTTTCTTTACGACGTGCAGGTAAGTAACCACCCAATGCTTCACGACGCGCTTTCATATATTTCAATTCAGGCGAATTTTCGCTTGGACGGTAGAAAGGCACTTCTTCTAATTGCTCATCATTGAATGGCAAGTTGAAACGGTCACGAACGTATTTTAAAGATTCAATTTGCATCTTTTTAATTTGATGCGTTTTGTTGACCGCTTCAATTTCTTCAGACAAACCATAACCTTTAACTGTTTTCGCAAGAATTACAGTAGGTTGACCTTTGGCTGTACACGCTTCTGCATAGGCAGCAAATACTTTGTATGGGTCATGACCACCACGGTTCAGATTATCAATATCTTCATCGCTTAAATCTTTGACCAGTTCCGCAGCTTCAGGATACTTACCAAAGAATTTTTCACGCGTATATGCGCCACCTTTCACTTGGTAACGTTGGAAATCGCCATCGACCGCTTCTTCCATCACGGCTTGAAGTGCGCCTGTGCTGTCTTTCGCCAACAATGGATCCCAATGACGGCCCCAAACCACTTTAATCACACGCCAGCCTGCACCACGGAACAATGATTCAAGTTCTTGAATAATCTTGCCGTTACCACGTACAGGGCCATCTAGACGCTGTAAATTACAGTTCACCACCCAGATTAAATTGTCTAACTTTTCACGACCTGCCAGTGAAATTGCACCCAAGCTTTCTGGCTCATCCATTTCACCATCGCCCAGATAAGCCCAAACTTTACGGTCTTCTTCTTTAATCAAACCACGGTTCATCAAATACTTTTGAATGTGCGCTTGATAAATCGACATGATAGGCCCTAAGCCCATAGATACAGTCGGGAACTGCCAATAATCTGGCATTAAGTACGGGTGTGGGTAACTTGGAAGACCAATACCGCCCACTTCACGACGGAAATTATTTAAATGGTCTTCAGTCAAACGACCTTCAAGGAATGAACGTGCATAAATACCGGGTGCACAATGACCTTGATAATAGATCATGTCCCCACCAAAGTGATCACTATTGGCACGAAAAAAATGATTAAAACCAACATCATACAAAGTTGCTGAAGATGCAAAACTGGCTAAGTGACCACCTAAATCATCACCTGTTTTATTCGCACGCAGTACCATTGCCAAAGCATTCCAACGAATCAACGCACGAATACGGCGTTCCATATCTTGGTCGCCTGGCATTGCTGGCGTTTCGTCAACCGAAATTGTATTGCGGTAAGGCGTATTTAGGCGCTGAATAGGAACATGTGTAGCAATTGCACGCTGATAAAGTTTTTCCAGTAAAAATGCCGCTCGCTCCGTTCCCATATGTTGTAAAACCGAGTCGAAAGCATCTTGCCATTCTTGGGTTTCTTGCGCGTCAGTATCACCATAAAACGCCATATTGCACCTATTCCTTGAGCCTATTTATATTCTCTATATGTATCATACTTTGGCTGATTTCAGTTATTGCCACAGCTGAATACGGAATAGCACTATTATTTAGAAAATAAATATCTACTGACCATTCTTTACGCAATAAAACAAAAAACCGCCAATAAAGGCGGTTTTTTATACAATAAGTATTCTTTTGAATGATAATATTTAGAGTTAAAAGCTATAAGCGCTTAGATCACATTCTTTAAGACTATTCAGAGCAAAGTTGTAATCCATCATGGAAAAACTTATGGCAACATCGCTAAATAAGTTGACGGATTTTTACGTTGACCATCTTTGACGACTTCATAATGTAAATGAGGGCCAGTACAACGCCCCGTACAACCCACATTAGCAATATGTTCACCGGCTTGTACTTTATCGCCAACGCGGGCAATCAGACGAGATGCATGTGCATAACGCGTGAGATAACCATTGCCATGATTAATTTCCACATATTGACCATAGCCTGTACCCCAACCCGATTTAGTGACCACACCTGGACCGGTTGCATAAATAGCAGTACCACTTGGGGCAGACATATCTAAACCTGAATGATTTTCAGCACGGCCACCCATGGTACGACCACCATAGTTTGAACTGACACGATTCATATCAGGCAATGGGTGAGATACCAACCAAGAGTAAGGATTGTTAGAATAGCTTTTTGAGGTGCTTGAGCCGTATTTCTTTGCCAGCGATTCATTGTTCAATTCAACAGTTTTTTCACGTAATTGAACACTCATTTTAGTTTCAGCAGGGAGGTCAATATCATTTGACTCTACATAAGAACCCTGAGCCAAAGTACGAGTCAGTTGTTCAATACGATCTGTTGATACGTCGTTAGAATTTAGTTCAACTAAATCCGCAAAAGCTACAGATGCAGCAGACGCTGCCAATGAAAACGCTAATAGAATACGTCGCGTATGCATAAAAAACCTCTTTTAACTGTTCTTAGTTAATGTCCTTGTGTGATCTCTTCCTTGATATCTACTGAACGAAGCGCATAAGATTAAGACACAAATATGAAGGAACAATGTATGTCTGAACCAGTGAAGCTCTTTCAACAAACAAGAAAACACTTAAAAACAGGAAACTTTACGTTTCTCTCTACACAAGTTGCTGCATGGCAGAAACTTACAAAAATCATTCAACCTATCTTGCCCCAACCGGAGCAATGGAAAGTTGTTTGTTATCAAAATGGCGTTTTGACCATTACCGGTGAAAATCAAGCTATGATTAGTCAACTGGCATATCTTCAAAAGCAATATATTGCTCAATTATTACAATTAGAAGAATTCAAAGAATTACACAAACTGCAAGTTCGTTTAAGAATTCAAACACCAACACCCGCAAAACCTGAAGCGCTGACCAGATCCCTTAGCCCAGATACTCAAGATTTAATTCGTGATGCTGCTGACTTTGTGAGCGACCCCAAGCTTAGCCAAGCAATGCTACGTTTGGCAAGCAATAAAAAGTAACCAGCACTTTGCTGTCGCTGAAATCAGCCAAAAATTATGTGACCGACTTAACAGTCATAGTTGTTATATTATAACACACACATTAAAAGACAATGACTTATGTCACACTTACATAAGGAATTGGACATTGCGTTTCGTCATTAAATGTTACAATTTCGTAACTGGTTGGATCACTTTTAACATTGCGTAATAATTGATTATTTAATGCATGTCCTGACTTATAGCCATCAAATTTAGCAATAATTTGATGTCCAAGTAAGTATAAATCGCCAACAGCATCTAAAATTTTGTGCCGTACAAACTCATCAGAGAAACGTAGCCCCTCCTCATTCACTACACCTGTTTCATCCACACCAATCGCATTGTCTAAACTTGCGCCTAAGGCTAAATTATTGGCTTTGAGATAATCTAAATCTTTCATAAAACCAAAAGTTCGTGCTTCACTGACTTCATACACAAAGGTTTCGGTTGAAAAATCAATGGTCGCTGACTGGTATTCTTTTTTAAATGCAGGATGATCAAAATCAATGGTAAAGTTTAACTGAAAGCCTTGATGTGGATGAAAAACAGCACGTTTATCATCAATCAATGCTTCAACTGTTTTTAATATTTTGATAAATTTTTTCGGTGCATTTTGCTCAGCTAGACCACCTTGCATCAGCAAGTAAATAAATGGGCCTGCACTGCCATCCATAATCGGTACTTCAGAAGCAGAAACCTCAATAATCAGATTGTCGATGCCTAATCCAGCAATTGCACTCATGACATGCTCAATGGTGCCGACCTTGGCATCTTCTTGAACCAAATTAGAGCACATAAATGCTTCTTGAATCAGCATGGCATTGGCTTGAATATCGACAGGTGGATCTAAATCGATACGTCGAAACACAATTCCCCCATCAACATGGTGCGGCACAAAGTTAATTAAGACTTTTTGCCCACTATGAAGACCAATACCGCTCGCTTTCACGACACGTTGTAGGGTTCTTTGTTTCAACATGTTTTCTATCATCTGCTCATCAAACCGCTATACGTTAGCATATTTAGCCATTGATAAAAAACAAAAAGGTAGCCTTTAGGCTACCTTTTCTGTTGAATTTATGCAGACCACATTAATTCATCTTTATTTACGTTGCTGATTTTTCAAGTAATCTTGAATACTCATCGGTGTTGGGCGCGCTGTACCGACTGCTGGAGCAGTGGTCGCACTCGCTTCACTCTGTTGACGTTGGATTGCTGGCACATCGTCATCTTCCACAGCAGCTTGAGCAACTGAACTCACTGGACGAGTTGCAGACTGCGTTGTTGGACGTTTTACCGTATCCACAGAATCGGCTGAATTACGCGTTAAACCTGTAGCAATTACCGTTACGCTAATTTCATCACGCGCATCTGGATCAAATACAGTGCCGTAGAACACTTGACCTTCGTCCAAATCGACAATCTGATTGACTACATCAGTAATTTCTTCAATTTCACCGAAGGTCACGTCATCACCACCAGTGACATTAATCAAAATACCTTTGGCATTCATAATGGTTACATTATCCAGCAGTGGGCTACGAATGGCTTGTTCAGCAGCTTGGCGGGCACGCGTTTCACCGCGACCAGAACCTACACCCATCATGGCATAACCACGCGTACTCATGGCAGTTTTTAAATCGGCAAAGTCAAGGTTGATATGTCCTGGGCGAACCACAAGATCAAAGATACTGCGTACCGCATTGAGCAATACGTCATCTGCTTTTTTGTATGCGTCTTTCATGGAAATATCACGGAAGACTTTAAGCAAACGTTGATTCGGAATAATAATTAAAGAATCAACATGCGCTTCCAAAGCTTCAATGCCTTTTTCAGCAGATTGTTGACGTCGTTTGCCTTCAAAGTTAAATGGAGTCGTCACCACACCTACAGTCAAAATCCCCATTTCTTTGGCAATTTCAGCAACAACAGGCGCAGCGCCCGTACCTGTACCACCACCCATACCAGCAGTGACAAAGACCATGTCGGTGCCTTCAAGGTGTTGGCGAATGATTTCACGGCTCTCTTCAGCAGCAGTTTGACCCACTTGAGGATTTGCACCCGCACCCAAACCACGCGTGCTTTGTTCGCCTAACTGAATTTTGAATTGTGCATTCATACGATCTAAAGCTTGTTTATCCGTATTGGCACAAACAAATTTTACACCTTGAATGTCTGACTCAAGCATATGTTGTACAGCATTACCACCAGCACCACCTACACCAAACACAGTGAAACGGGCTTGACCGTTGCTATCGTTTTGATCATCTTCTAAAAATTCAAATGAGGCCATGACCTTTGGATTTCCTAATGCGTAATTGGCAGTCACTTAAGCCCGTATACTGCCTTAATCTTAATAAAATTGTTTTTTAGAATGCTGTTCAACTGCACGCTTGTCAAGTGCAAGCCGTTAGACGTACAACTTCCTAACAATATTCCCAATAAATTCAACTTAAAATATCGATTTTAACTGATTATTCAATGCCGACCATGCTCGCCCTACTCGTTTGAAAACAGACAGCTTTTCAGGATCAGTAGCTTCCACAATCGTATCTTGTGTGTCACTTTGACTAAACATTAACAATCCAGCCGCTGTTGCATATTGCGAACGGCGCAAAGCCGCCTGATTTTGTTCTTCAGCATAGACCTGTACGGGTGGATTGCCTAAATGAGCAGAAACACCCAGCATATGACGTGCCAAATTCACCATACCCTCAATTTGACTGGCATCGCCCGTCAACACCACACCATGATATAAACCATGAATTGCACCATTACGTTGTAATTCTTGATGCACTTGATTCAAAATTTCTTCATAGCGCGCAATAATAATTTCAGTTAATTCAATGCGACTAATCGTTTGCGGCCCATCAATGCCTTGGAATTGAATCATATGATCTGGTTTGACCACTTTTAATTCAACACAACCATACAGAAGCTTAATTCGTTCAGCTTCCTCTGTTGTGGTTTGCAGTACCGCAGCAATATCTCGGGTTACATTCTCACCACCACGCTGTAAGGTATGGGTTAAAGCAAGACGACCATCTAAATACACGGCAATATTAGTCGTACCTGCACCAATATCTAGCAAACATACGCCATACTCTTTTTCATCTTTGAGCAAGCTAGATTCAGCCGTGGCTAAACAAGACACCACCATTTTTTCAACGCCAATATTGGCACCTTTAAGCGCACGATCCAAATTCTGCATGGTGCTAATCGGCAACATCATCAACTGATAATGCCCCTTCATACTGTGTGCAGACATCCGAATCGGATTCTGTACCCATTCTGTTGAATCATCTAATTCAAAACCCAAAGGCACTGCACTGACCAAATAATGATCAGAGGTTAAATGACTGGCTTTGGCCAGCTCTAGTGCGCGTACCACTTCACTTGTGGTAATGGTGTGGTCACTATTTTCAATAGGTGTACGACCTGATGCATAAAAGCTTTTTAATTCTGCACTTGGAATTGAAATCCAAGCGGAATGCACTCGGCATTCAGCCATATCTTCTGCTTCTTGTACGGCATTTTTGATTGCAGTAATGACTTTGTCGAGACTTACAATTTTTCCTTTATTCATGCCTCGGTTACGAGCGGTCGCCATACCAATTACTTGGATATTGTCTGGCGCATGTACCTTACCAATCAAAACTGAAACTTTGTGTGTCCCAATGTCAATCGCAACAACCGAGGGAACAGCTTCATTCATTATCTACTACTACCATGACGTGTTTAGTTAATTTTTGGCTTAAAGCCTCTATTTTATATAAAGCCGCTCAATTATGGCTTTACCGTTCTTGCATCTGCAATGCTTGTGTCATCAATCGTTACAACAAAGTGACCATTTACAATCTTTGGTGCTGCTGCATTCTTCCATTGTATGGCCAATCCATTTCTATAACGTAAATCGACCGATGAAATTTTAGACCAAACTGGTTTTAAATCACTTTGTGCCAGATGACTCAAGCGTTGAAGTTTACTCATGGTTTGATCTTGATCCACAATGATGCGTAAACCAGAATCAAACTGCATAAACCAAGTCATACGTTCTGTTAAATATAATTCTTTTAAACGAACATTGACTGGCAGGAATAATTGATTAATTTCATTGTAACGCCGCATCATCATTTTTGACTGTGTAGTGGGTCCGTGTAGCAAGGGTAATTTCTGATTATTTTGCGGTATGACCTCTGCAAAAATATCACCACTATCACTTAATAATCGGCCTGTTCCCCAACGAGCAATCGCATGACGCGGCATGACGCGTACTCGGATTGAGTTTGGCCATGCACGTGATACCACCACGCGATCAACCCAAGACAACGCCAATGCTTGATCTCGAACTTTTTCTAAATCAGCAGTAAAATAATTGGCCGTGACTGTCGGTGCAACATGTGTCATGACCTGACGCGTTTCAGCATCTGATCGTGTTCCGACCACGTTAAGCTCAGCCACTTGTGCATCGGTCATGACCGTATATAAACCATATACCCCTACCGCCAATACTGCGAGTGCAACAAGCAATAACAACCAACCACCGAAATTCGCAAGCTTTTCCTTACGCGTCGGTGGCTTATCGTGTATTGATGTGATTGCTGCTCGTTTACGGCGCATTGAAGCAGGAAGTTGAGCCATAGTTTAGTGAGCCACAGCCGTCAATGTTTGTTCTAAAATCGCAACACACAGTTCATCAAAGCTATAACCAACTGCTTGCGCAGCTTTGGGTACCAAAGAATGACTGGTCATGCCCGGCACAGTATTTACTTCTAACAACCAGAAGTTACCCTGTTCATCTTGCATCGCATCAATACGCCCCCAACCACTGGCACCAACTGCTTGGAATGCACGTAAACATAACGTTTGCAGTTGTTTTTCTTCAGCTTCGGTCAGACCGCAAGGAATACCATACTGCACATCATTACGCTTATATTTAGCGTCATAATCATAAAATGCCACATCTTTTGGCGGTTCAAGACGAATCACAGGAAGTGCCTGACCATTCAGAATAACAATGGTAAATTCACGCCCTGTAATCCATTTTTCAGCCATCACCACAGCATCATGTTCGGTCGCTTTCGCAATTGCCAGCGCAAAGTCTTCAAGACGTTCAACTTTACTCATGCCGATACTTGAACCTTCATGTACCGGCTTAATAATAAACGGCAAACCAATACTCTCCACCACCGCGTTGAGATCGGAATCTTTGGTCACAATACGATATGGTGCGGTTGGAAGTTCTGAACCTTGCCAAACTTGCTTGGTTTTGACTTTATCCATACCAATCGCTGAACCCTGTACACCAGTACCGGTATAAGGAAGGTTCAACCACTCTAATGCACCTTGAATTTGACCGTCTTCACCGCCACGGCCGTGCAACACAATAAAGGCACGGTCATAGTTCACAAGTTCAGTCACACTGCGCTCTTGCGGGTCAAACGCTTCGGCATCTACCCCTGAACGTACCAATGCTTCAAGTACAGCTTTACCACTATTTAGAGAAACCTCGCGCTCAGCTGATTTCCCACCAAGCAACACGGCAACTTTGCCGAATTCTGAAGCATTTGCCACGTTTATATCCTTAAACTTTATAACTGAACAATCAAATTCAAAATCACACAAGGTGATTATTTTAAATACAATTTATTTTGTGCAAGCTCACTCGAGATAGCACCCACATTACCTGCGCCTTGGGTTAATAACAAGTCATTCGCTTGTAACACTTTATGCATCACATTTTCTAAATTGCCTTCTACAGGGTCAATCAAAATCGGTTCGACTTCACCGCGTAAACGAATACTGCGTGCCAAGCTGCGGCTATCTGCACCAACAATTGGCTTTTCACCCGCAGGATACACTTCAAGTAATAATAATTGATCAACGTGTGACAATACATCGACAAAATCATCAAAACAGTCACGGGTACGGCTAAATCGGTGCGGCTGGAACAACATAACTAAACGACGATCAGGATGACTTTGACGTGCTGCTTTAATGGTGGCTTCCACTTCTTTAGGATGGTGACCATAGTCATCCACCAATTTCACATTGCCACCGTCCAGTTCAAACTCACCGTGCACTTGGAAACGACGACCCACACCACTAAAGCCTTCTAATGCACGGCAGATTGCACCATCAGAAACGCCTTCATCGGTCGCAATCCCAATCGCAGCCAAGGCATTCAATACATTATGTAAGCCTGGTTGGTTGATGGTAACACGCAGCGGTTCACGGTCTTTACGCAGCACAGTAACATGCGTACGCATACCATCTTGATCAACGTCAACAGCACGAATATCGTTATCTTCATTAAAACCGTAGGTCAATAACGGACGACCAATACGCGGCATAATTTCACGGATATTGGCATCATCACCACACACCACAGCTAAACCGTAAAATGGCAGTTTGTGTAGAAACTCGACAAAGGTATCTTTTAATACGTCGAAGCTACCGCCATAGGTATCCATATGGTCAGCATCAATATTGGTCACAATGGTTGCCATCGGCTGTAAGTGTAAGAATGATGCATCCGACTCATCTGCTTCAGCCACAATGTAGCGGCTCGCACCCAACGCAGCGTTCACACCCGTACGGTTCAGCAAACCACCAATCACATAGGTTGGATCCAGGTTTTCTTCTGCCAACATGCAGGTTACAAGGCTGGTGGTGGTGGTTTTACCATGTGTTCCTGCAACTGCAATACCATGACGGTAACGCATCAGCTCACCCAACATTTCAGCACGACGAACCACTGGGGTACGGGTTTCAATCGCTGCTTTAATTTCTGGGTTTTCTTGATCAATGGCTGTCGACACCACAATCACATTGGCATCTTTAATATTTTCAGCGCTATGCCCAATGAAAACTTTAATGCCATTTTCTTCGAGCTGTGCCGTGGTTTTAGAGGCTTTAATATCTGAACCAGACACTTTATAGCCTTGGTTTTTTAATACTTCCGCAATGCCACACATCCCTGCACCACCGATTCCCACAAAATGAATGTGTTTGATACGGCGCATTTCAGGCACTTTAATTAACTTTTTCGCTTGATCAGCAGGAGTAGATGGAGACATATATAACTCTAATTTACAATTCTTGAATTAAACGAACCACATGCTGGGTTGCATCGGGTTGTGCTTTTTGACGTGCTTTGACTGCCATTTCAGACAGCAATTGGCGATTCATCAGTGGTGTTAGTAATTCTTTTAAACTTTCTGCTGTCATGTTGCTTTGTGGGCAAATTTTCGCAGCATTGATATTGGCTAAAAATTTGGCATTTGCGGTTTGATGATCATCAACCGCACTCGGTAGTGGGACAAAGATTGCAGCCACGCCAGCCGTTGCAATTTCAGTCACGGTTAAAGCACCCGCTCGGCAAATAATCAGATCTGCATTAGCATACGCTTTTGCCATATCTTCAATAAAGGGTTGCACCTCGACCTGTAACGTGGTCGGTACATCACCATAACGTGCTTGCGTCGCATCTTTGTGGTCTTGACCACATTGATGAAATACCTGCATCGGCACATCCAATTGTTTCAATGCTTCTGGAACAATTTGATTTAATGCTTGAGCACCTAAAGAGCCACCGACAATTAAAATCTGTATAGGCATCTCTGCTCGAGCACGCTCTTGATAACGCCAAGACGGATTTAAAATTTCAGTAATTTCTTTGCGTACAGGATTGCCTGTGGTGACAATTTTTGCACTTTCAGGGAAGGTATTGGGAAAGGCCTGACACACTGTTTTTGCAATACGCGATAATTGCGTGTTGGTAAAACCTGCAATCGCATTTTGTTCGTGAATGATGACAGGAATCCCTAAAGCACGTGCTGCTAAACCGCCAGGGCCAGCAACATAACCACCAAAACCAACCACAGCGTCAATATTGAGCTGTTTCATATAACGCATCGCACTGAGCGTGGCTTTTAAAATTTTAAACGGCGCTAATAATTTACGCACCACACCATTACCACGTACCCCCTGAATATCAATTTGATAAATTGGAATGTCTTGATTTTTTAATAATCGGTTTTCCATGCCCGTTGGCGTTGCCAGCCAAGACACTTCTACCCCGTGTTGCTGTAATTGTTTAGCAACAGCTAATGCAGGAAAAACATGTCCACCTGTACCTGCAGCCATCATCATGACATGTTGGGGCTTTGTTTTCATTGCTTTGGTCACAGTCTAATTCTTCAATTCAAAATAAAGGCAATGGAAAATTCATTTTAAGCGTTCAATTGTAATCACAAACACTAAGTCGGGGAAGCGTATTTACTTTTTTTCACGAAGTGCTTGATTGTTTTTTTCTACGGATTTAAAAGTTTAAACTAGTTTTATTATTACTCGATGCATTAATATATAATTTTATGCCTGTTTTATCCAGTTTTGTACGCTTAATTTGAACTGGTCGATAAATTCAATCTTCTTCTGGCAAATCGCTCTGGTTAAAAAAAGAGCCCGCATTGGACTCTTCTTTTAACAACAGGCGCTTTAAGCCTTCAAACCCGCTTCTAAAACAGCAAATAAGTCATCTGCAATAGAGGTTCCAAACTGGTCATCAATTTCACGGATACAGGTTGGACTGGTGACATTGATTTCTGTCACATAATTACCAATCACATCTAGCCCGACAAAAATCAACCCTTTCTCTCGAAGATAAGGTCCAACTTTTGCAGCAATGGCTTTGTCATTTTCACTTAATGGACGGGCTTGTCCTAAACCACCTGCGGCCAAGTTGCCACGGACTTCACCATTTTGTGGAATACGCGCAAGGCAGTAAGGTACAGCTTCGCCATTAATCATCAAAATACGTTTATCCCCCTCGACAATTTCAGGAATATAACGCTGTGCCATAATCGGTTGAGTCCCGTTATTGGTCAGCATTTCAATCGTCGATCCAATATTGATGCCATCTTGATATAAGCGGAAAATGCCTGTTCCGCCCATACCATCAAGTGGTTTTACAATCACATCCACCTGTTCTTTCAAAAATTCACGGATCAAACGGTCTTGTGATGTCACTAAAGTCGGGACTTGTAGTTCTGGAAATTGAGTCGCAAAGAGTTTTTCGTTACAGTCACGCAGGCTTTGTGGTTTGTTGATAATCCACGCCCCTTCGCGCTCTGCCTGTTCCAAAATATAAGTGGTATAGACAAAGTTCATGTCGAATGGTGGGTCTTTACGCATCAACACCACATCATAATCGGCAATCGATTCTTTTTGTTTTTCACCTAATTCATAATAATGATCGTAATCTTCAAACACTTTCAGCGGTGAAATTAAACCGAATGCTTTGCCTTGTTCGATATATAAATCTTGCTGTAATGCATATCCCAAGGTATGTCCACGACGGCTGGCCGCCCAAAGCATGGCCATAGATGAATCTTTTTTCAAGTTGACGTTTTCGATCGGATCCATCACCACAAGTACGCGCATATCTTTTACTCTGATATTTTTAGATTGGGAAAAGTATAGCGGAGATTACTGCAATGTGTTTTCACATTCTTGCTAAAGCTTTATCTATAATTGTGAAGAGGATTGATGAGAAATCTATGCAGCAAGCCATTATTGGTTTTCATTTGGATGATCAGCAAGATTGGGTGGCGAAGCTTGCTTGTGGTCATGCACAACATGTACGACATAATCCACCGTGGCAAAACCGCCCTTGGGTAATGACAGCAGCAGGACGGCAAGAAAAATTAGGGATGATGTTGCAATGTAAGCAGTGTGCTCTATCTAAATAAAAAAATAAGGAGCTGACACTCCCTATTTTTAAATCTTAAGCTACTGCAATTTTATGGCTCTCTTAAAGTATTCTTACTGGCAAATAAGTTTTCATCAAACTTAAATCTAAAACGCACATAGGCGCCCTGAAGCGTTGTGTCACTCTCAGCCAAATCATCATCTTTATAACCAGAGAAATTATAGCCACCTGAAACCCATAAATTTGCAGCCACTAAATAACCCACTTCAGCACCCAACAAAATGCGCTGCCCCGAACTCATATTGGACCACAATGCGCCCGTATGCACGCCAGCATCCCATCGTTCATTAATGTCATACATAGCACGCGCACTCAACATATGGGTCATGCCGCTAGACTCTAATCCAGAGAATGTGGTGTTGACATTTTTTACCGCATATTGCCCCGAAACAGTGAAATCCTGCGTTGGATGGTAATTCAAATGGTTAGAGAAAATATAAACATGCTTTAAGTAAGCATTGCTTAAATCTGTTTGATTATTGTCATAACGGTATTCAACTTTCGCCAACGAATCAAAACGGTTGCGTTCAGTATCGCGGTATGCCAAACCAAGCTGGAAGCGATCAACCAAACGGTCTCCGCTATTTTGGCTCTTACTGTCCGTTTGGCTAACAACATTTTTTGCCAATAAGGTCACATCATCCGAGTATTTATAAGCAAGCCCTAAATTATTCAACAGCGTATCCGCTTGGTCTGCCCAGCGCGCTTCAATACGCGCAACAGCTTTCCAGTTCGGATTTTTCAAATATTCCACCCCTAAGGATGCTGCGGTGCTGTCTGAACTCCGGTTGTTGGCATTGGACAATGCTTTGGTTTGCTCAAAACTGGTGTTGGCATAAAAGCCTTTTTCAATTTCCCAGCGATTGCGCAAACCAATGGCAGCTTCAGCTTCGCGCGCACTGATGCCATCACGCACACGATATTCACTAAATGCAGTGCCATTGTTGTTATATTTACTGTCAACACCAAAAACAGTGACATTACGGCGCTGACTGCTATTTAAATCATACAAGCCATTAATACTTGAGACCAGCTCATGACGGCCATATGCTCTTAATTTGGTATTAATCTGATAATTTGCGCCCAAAGCGAAAACACGACGATCTGCTTCCGATATATCCTGCTCGTATTCAGCAAAGACATTGGAACCTTGCCAAGGCAGCTGACCCGTCAATTTTGTCCGAACCGACGTGCCATGATAAGGGGCTATTTGCGTGGTATTCAACGTCGCTGGATCAGCCGATTCATCATAATATTTTAAGCCAAGCTCTACCGCCACGATGCGGTTAATCGCCCGTTCAATGCTTGCCGAAACCCCTTGATTCACGCCGCTTAACTGATCTTCGGTACGGATCGCTTCTAATTTGGCTAAACCAATTTTATCTAACTGAATACGCCCTTTAATGCCACTTTCTTTACGGCCAGCAGTAATAGATGCCGCTGTGTTGTAGAATCCGCTATCCGCTTGGTTATGATAAAGCTTCATCTCCAAGTCTTTATAAGTATAATTTAATTCAATCCGCCCCGCATTGCCTGATAATTTTCCAGGCGCATCGGGTTTAGCATTAATCTGCGTTAAGCGATCAAGGCCATCATTCACACTTTCTGAACGGGCAAATTCAGCAATGAATTTAGCTTTATCATTGGCAAATTTAACCACCGTATTCACACTGGCAAGTTGATCTTGAGCAAGTGGGTTATCGCTATTGACATAAGCGGCTCCTACTTTAACCTGCTCAGTTATTTTCATTGAACCCGATACACCGCCAACCGTGTATTCTTCACCGCCTTGGTCAGATTCCACAGTAATGCGTAAGTAAACTGGATTCAGATCTGCATCAACACTTGGTACAGGATCTTTTAAATAAATACTGTTACTAAAAGAATCCACTTCATAATCGGTAAAACGGGTTAATGTCGTGCGCGTAATGATGAGCCCAGGATTGTTGCGGTCACGGGTAACCACTTCGACTTTTTCACTATTGTCACGAATGTCTTGTGCATTTACGCTGCCCAAACCATAAGGGCCAGAAATACCCATCGCGCGTTGTTCATTCACAACCTGCTGGGTATTGGTATTGGCTGCAAATGCAGTCACTTTGTATTTATCTGTTTCTATTGCACCACGGACACCGGTTAAAGAACGGTTATATTGCCCTAAAGATAATCCTTCATCATTTTCAGTACGGGTCACATAATCGCCATACATCACATATGAACGACCTTTATCCACACGTACATACAATTTGCTGGTCGATTGCGCATCAAAACCTTTGGCCGCTGAATCGCCATAAACTGGATAATATTCATCTGGACGAATATCACGGAACAGTCGCTGATTTTTATCCTTGTCAGAATCATAAGCCAACGTGAGTAAATACTCTCCTTTGACCCGCCCTTTTAAGAATAATGCTGCCCGTCCAGTGGTACTGCGTTGACCATTACGAGAAGAAGAAATTTCACTGAGTTCTTCTTCAAAACCGTCATTTGAATTAATGCTGCTCAATTGTTTCGGATCAAACTTTTTAAAATTAATTGAGCCTTCAAGCATACCAACAGCAATGATTGGTCGTAAATCAGGCAAGAAACGTACAGGAGTGCTGGCATGGAAAATGCCGCTCTCAACCGATAAAGTTCCCTCGCCAGCTTCAATCGGTGCTTGAATCGGCACAACCAATGTACCGCCTTCAACAAAGACCTGAATACCGGGCTGTTTCGGATCTAAGTCTAATAAGTCAATTTTACCGATTGAACTATCTAAGGTCATTGGGGTGCGGCTTGAAACCAAAGTGCCATGACGATCCACAATTTTCAAAGCCACATTAAAACGGTCATAACCATTGGCTTGTGCTGCGGCCTTGCTCGGTTCCAGCTGTAACTTATCTAATTGGTCAGGCGCAACCACTTCAATGCGTTTTGTGTCGCGGGTATTGCCCATCATGTCCACTTGACGGACTTCAATCGCATTGCGACCTGCCTGAAGATCGACCCCAATAAAATCGAGACCTGAAACCTGCAAACTCGGTAAAACGGCACGTTTACCGATACGTTTTTCGGGCACTTGCTCGCCATTGACCCACAGCTGTAGCTGCGTACCAGCAGCACCTTTTACCTGAACAGAAGTCTGAGGGTAAGCCAAAACCTGCCCATCTTTTAAGTTCAAAATTTCTAATTGATTATTGGCAGCGCTTTCTAAAGCAGTTTCCAAATTAATCATTTTCACCGCGCTCATCAATTCTGCGGGTGAACCATTCGGGATAACTAAAGCTTCAGAGAGAGGTAAGGCAACTGACGGTCTTATTCCTGATTTATCCGGTTCAAACTGAACTTGTTTTAATTCTTTAATCTGCTCTTTAGAAAAATCAAGATTACAGTTTGCTTGAACACCTTGTGCAGAAATACAACCGCTGGCTGGCTGGCCGCGTACATCCGTCACTTTAGAGAAAATCGGATCGAGGGTTAAATCTGAACGCAGCACTTGCTCCAAATTGGTATTGTCTTGTTCAATCTGTTTTTTCCGATCAAGTATCCGCTGCATCAAAGGTTGTGAGCATTGCGAAGTATCATCGGTAATGGCAAAATCCGCCCGATGCAGCTCACCACGTTTTAAATCCACAAAACGGCTATTGGGATCACCCGCTTGACGGTTGTTGATCAAGACCAATTCAGAAGCAAGAGGCAAACTGGTACGGTCAACTTTTAAAACGTGGGTTTTGGCACTGATGCCATAAAAATCATATTTACCTTCACTGTCGGTAATCACATAACTACCGTCTTCAAGATAAATCCGCACCCCCGGCACGCCAATCTCACCCGGATCCTGTATCCCATTGCGGTTACAGTCAGTGAACACCTTGCCGACAATGAAGCCATCCGAAATCATGGCGCCTGGTATGACTTCAACTTTTGCCGAAGCTTCATTGGACTCAATACCTTGAGCATCTTTAGCACGCACACGGTTAATACCATCGCCATTGAGCGCATTGGGCCCAATATAAACACGGTATTGAACTTTAACTTCTTTATTGGGTGTGAGTGTGCCTAATCCAAGTTTTAAATAAGGTCCTTTACCGCCAACAGGATCATCCACTTTGGTTTCGTCTACGCGCATAGAACCTTGCACGTAAATAAAACCTCTCGGTAAAGTATCGGTAATGGCAACATCGGTTGAATCGACAGTTCCGCGATTTACAACCTTGACAGTATATTCTTCAAATTCGCCAATTTCTGCAGTTTTGTTTGAAGCAGTTTTTTGAACAAATAACGATGAACTGATATTTGCTACTTTAGGATCAATCGGAATATCAATATTCAGTGCGGGGTCACCATTATTTAAGGTGAACTGTCCTGCATATGACCATTTAAGATCAACCGCTTTATCTGCTGGGAAACTTGGATATACAAATGTATCACTTTTAAAGGTATAGCGAGAATTTCCCGGAATCGTGCTGGTATCCACCACGAAACTATAAGTACCCGCTTCAACAAATGGATAAACAAATTCACCTGCATCATTTGTAACTTGTGTCGCTGGAATAGAAACCTTATTCCCAGTTTGAGGGTCAATTGCAAAGGCAATATTATTCCCAATTGGCTGACCACTTTGATCTAAAAGCGTCACTGTTGCCCCAGCAACAGGCTTGCCTGTTTTGGCATCAAATACCGTACCATACGGATCTATCAATACGTTGGTACTAATATCGGTAATTGTGCCTGTGGATTTCCCTTGAGCATCCAAACAATCGGTTAGACGAATATCAACTTGGTCGCGCTTAAGCGTTTGCAGCACAGCGTCATATGAAATGCCTTTGTCTGAAAATGTAGTCGGCAAGGTATACTGGAATACACCGGTATTGACTCCTGTTTCCACGCCAATCACTTTTTCAATGTCACCAGTTTTGGTTGACTTAATCCGAATTAAGACCCGATCTGAACTATAGCGGTCTGCATTGCAGCTGGCATTCTTCGCTTCAATATAAAGCGGCTTATTTACACTACCAGTGGCTAAAATATTTTTAAAGTCACCAGAGTTATTGCTAATATTTGCTGAACCGCCCACGACAGTGGAAGCGGTATTGGACAAAACCGTTTTTTGGCTATCCGTCACCGCATAAGACACTTGATAGGTATTATTCACCGTTGTTTTTGCAATATTACGGTTCATGCTGACCACAAGATCAATTTGCTCTGTGGTATTGGCATCAATTTGCGGAAATCCAACCACCAACTGATTGATTTGATTTACATCATTCGGACTAACGGTACTGTAACGATCATTTGCAAGCTTATACAAAATTTTAGCTTGAGCATTTTTAGCCTGTGCCGATTTAAACGTGGTATTTACAGGCAGTTCATCGACCAACAGCACCATTTTCGGCACTGTTGCAAATAGAGATTTGAGTCGATGAAGTTCCTTTTTAAAAGTGCTTAGAGACCGAAAACCCTGTTGATTAGACACACTTCACCTTGAGGCTGACCATAATAAAATGACGATGCTTGTCCTTTACGTAGTGCACGCATGACTTCAATACCTTTAATTGTGGCATAAGCCGTCTTCATAGA
>NZ_FNPK01000006.1 GCF_900107285.1 Acinetobacter kyonggiensis
CATGGCAAACGTCTCCAAAGGAGTAAATGTCTATTGAATGCAGTCATCATAAAACAAACCATTAAATAGGTAAAACAGTTTGTTTTTATAATTAAAATCGAATAATTAGATTGATCTGTTCTTCATTAATGTAAACAAGCTTTTAACTTGGAAGATGAGGGTTTAATGTGAATGTTCAAGTATTTATCCGATATTTCATGGAAATAATAGGATTTATGTAATGATCAATAAAAAATTTGATTATGATGAGGGGGAAGTTTTTCACTAGGCAAAAAGCAATGAATCTTAAATCTGGAATTTATCAACATTATAAAGGGAATTTATATCAAGTTTTTCATGTGGCGACACACAGTGAAACGGGTGAAAAGCTGGTGGTCTATCAGTGTTTATATGGTGATTATTCTATGTGGGTACGTCCATTAGAGATGTTTCAAGAAACGGTTACTTTATCTGATGGTCAAGTATTACCACGATTTAAATTGATTCAAGAAACGGCTTAAATATAGATTTTTATTATAGATAAGTTAGACTTAGTACAAACACTAAAAATAGAGACATCTGACATGAGCATGAGTTTGGTATTTCAACAACGGATGCAAGAGTTGTATCAAAATTTTATTAAATTTGATGCCTTACAAACTGATCGTATTCAGCGTTATCGAAATATTGAACCAGACTCTGCATTATTTCTAGCCATGCAAATTCGTATTCAGCAATCGCAGAGTATTCTGGAGATTGGAACTTCAACAGGGTATTCGACTTTATGGCTGGCGGATGCTGCGCAAGAAACGCAAGGTCATGTAACCACATTAGAAATAGATCAATTTCGCACAACTCAAGCAAAGCAATATGCTCAAGAGTTGGCATTGGATCATGTGATTGATTTTTGGGTCGGTGATGCGCAAAACTTTCTTGAAAATAGTGCAAATCACTATGATTTTATCTTATTAGATGCTGAACGCGATGCTTATGTCGATTATTGGATTTTTCTACAAAAAATGATTCATCCGCAGGGCGGTGTTTTGATTGTTGATAATGTCATCTCTCACGCTGTGGAAGTTAAAAAATTTATTGAGTTGGTCGAAGGTGATGAACGTTTCATCAGTATGACTTTGTCTATAGGCGCAGGATTATTTATGATTTGTTATAAATAATGCTGCTTCTGACAGCAATGAGATTGCTGGTATAAGGCATTTTTTAATCAATACAGATTGTAAAAATGTTCAAACTAATATTTGAACATTTTTACGTTATATGTTGCTCTTACCACTCTGGTTTTTTTTGCATATTTTTTAATTTATTGAAATGCGAGTAAAATGCACATCGTATTCTAAGTACTTGTGTACAAAGGCTGTTTTGTCACTACAGCGCAACAAATTATTATAGATAAATTCAGGCACAGGGTGGTACAGCTCTCCTGAGCCATTATTATAAAAAATTTTTAAATACCGTGAAGATGCATTGTATTTATAAGAAGTTACGATAAGTAATGTTCCCATAAGCAACTCCTTTTTCTTCTTTTTTATAGACTTTTTTGCGACCTTTGTTTTATTTAAAGGTAATGAAAAAGACCTGATGAATGTATAGCAAATTTGTAACAGGAAAATAAAAGCAAACAAGTAAGTGCAATATACAAAAAAGAAATAATAATTGAAAAGAGCCCAATCAATTTTAAATTTCTGGTTTATTGAAAGTTAATAAAATGTTACCTATGCAGTTAAATCTAGATATCAAAAAGTTATGCAATGATATAAAACTAATCAAGATGATGGTATTTCTTCACTCATATAAAATTTTATAAAAGGTATCAGCATGAAAATGAATGAGCTTTTTAACCTGAAAGATAAAGTCGCTATTGTTACAGGGGGTGCGGATGGTATTGGTAAGGCAACGGCATTACTTTTAGCAGAAGCAGGTGCACATATTGTTATTGCTGATTTAAATATAGAAAAAGCTCAAAAAGTGGTGGAAGAGGTTGAGCAAATAGGCGTACGAGCTTTAGCTGTGCAGTGTAATATTTTAGATGATCAGAGTCTGGTTGATCTTGTTGATTTAACCGTGAAAAATTTTGGTACGGTCAATATTTTAATTAACAATGCAGGTGGTGGAGGTGGAGGGCGTGAAAATCCTTTTCAAATTACCATTGATGACATTAAACGTGATTATGAGCTTAATGTATTTAGCGGCTGGCGTTTAA
Source organism: Acinetobacter kyonggiensis (assembly GCF_900107285.1). Lineage (GTDB taxonomy): Bacteria > Pseudomonadota > Gammaproteobacteria > Pseudomonadales > Moraxellaceae > Acinetobacter > Acinetobacter kyonggiensis. The sequence goes on from NZ_FNPK01000006.1 coordinate 2,198, forward strand.
GTCAATTATGTGTACCGCATATGAAAAAATCAGGTTATGGCTCTATTGTAATGACGTCTTCAATGTCCAGTAAAAATACATCTCCAGATATGAGTGGCTATGGAAGCTCTAAAGCTGCTGTCAACCATATGGTGGCGAATCTAGCCTTTGATTTTGGCCCAGACGTTCGAATTAATGCTGTAGGACCTGGGGCAACGCGAACGGCTGCTTTGGCAAGTGTACTTACCCCAGAGATTGAAGCAAGAATGTTGCAACATACACCCATTAAAAGACTGGGAACGGCAGATGATATTGCTGGAGCGATATTGTATTTGGCTGCACCAATTTCATCGTGGGTGAGTGGACAAACCATTTTTGTAAATGGTGGCGGTGTTCAGACTTTAGATTAGAGTCTAATGTGATTAAGTTAATAAAAATTTAAGCAATAAAAAACCACGCTAAAAAGCGTGGTTTTTTTGAATCAGTTCAATCTAATCTAAATTAGATTTTACCCACTAGGTCGATTGAAGGCGCTAAAGTCGCATCGCCTTCTTGCCATTTAGCTGGGCAAACTTCACCTGGGTGAGCATGAACGTATTGAGCTGCTTTAACTTTACGAAGAAGTTCTGAAGCATCACGGCCAATACCACCAGCGTTGATTTCAACGATTTGGATTTTACCTTCAGGATCGATAACAAAAGTACCACGATCAGCAAGACCAGCAGATTCGATTAATACTTCAAAGTTTTTAGCAAGTGTCCAAGTTGGATCGCCTACCATTGGGTATTCAATTTTTTTGATTTCTGCTGAAGAATCGTGCCAAGCTTTATGAGTAAAGTGAGTGTCAGTAGAAACTGAGTAGATTTCAACGCCTAATTTTTTGAATTCAGCATAATTATCTGCAAGGTCGCCAAGTTCAGTTGGGCAAACAAAAGTGAAATCAGCTGGATAGAAGAAGAATACAGACCATTTCCCTTTAAGGTCAGCTTCAGTTACTTCAATAAATTGACCGTTAAGGAATGCTTGTGCTTTGAATGGTTTAACTTCTGTATTAATTAAGCTCATCATTGTCTCCATGATCGAGGTTTGTATTTAATTTCTAAAAGAATAGCGAATTTTTTGTTATTGCTGAAACAGTATTTTTACATCATTCAAATCGGAAAAACCGAATTAAGTGTTATGAAGCTTACAATTCCAGCAAATCTGATGTTTCTGCCTATTTTAGTCATACAAAGATGATGGACTAATGACAAAATATCAGTTCTTCAGCTTGCTTAAGAACATGAAGGTTCATGAACTAAAATTCAAGGGTAAATTTTTAAAATTAAATTCTTTTTCTGATTAGGACAATGTTATTACGGGTAAATTATTCTTATAAAAAACAGTTTTGAACATGGTCAAAGTATGAAAACATTCGATTTTAGCTTGGGTCATGCGCTATTTTTATGCTTTTGAATATTCTTTTCATTAAACATAATGAATAAATATTATGTTGTCTTTCTCTCAAGAGCGTTACAGCGTAAAATATGTAGTTCAATTTTTTGTTTTGGGATAAGTTATCTGTGTTCAGTCATTTAAATGTAGATCAATGGGTCATGGCACGTGACCGTCATCGTTTAAATCGACTACGCAAAGGTAAAGATGCCAGTGAGGCGCAATATCAAGAACTTTTTGAAAAATCTAATCATAAAGTACGTGAACGTCTATCGCGGCTCCCAAATATTCGGTTAAATCAAGATTTACCCGTTACCCAATCTGCTGATCAACTGATAGAAGCCATTCAACAACATCAAGTGATTATTGTGGCAGGGGAAACAGGATCGGGGAAAACCACGCAGTTACCACAAATTGCCATGCTGGCTGGACGTGGTCTAACTGGGATGATTGGTCATACCCAACCGCGTCGTCTGGCGGCACGTAGTGTATCGCAGCGTATTGCCGAAGAAGTCGGTGAAAAACTGGGTGAGTCGATTGGTTTTAAAATCCGTTTTAATGAACAGGGATCGCAAGATTCGATTGTTCGTTTAATGACAGATGGTATTTTGTTGGCCGAACTGACGAATGATCGCTATTTAACCAAATACGACACCATTATTATTGATGAAGCGCATGAGCGTTCGCTCAATATCGACTTTATCATGGGCTATTTAAAACAGCTTTTACATAAACGTCGTGATTTAAAAGTTATCATTACTTCAGCAACCTTAGATGTAAATCGTTTTAGCAGTTACTTTTTTGATGCCCCCGTTTTTGAAGTGGAAGGGCGAAGCTTTCCAGTAGAACTTCGTTATCGTCCCATTTCAGAAATGAGCATTGGTGGTAGTGATGATGATGAGTTTGATGACTTTGAAGAAAATTTGCCACGCGCAGTGGTGCAAGCGGTAGAAGAATGTTTTGCTGATGCGCAACAAAAGGGGCATCCTGAACATGCCGATATTCTAATTTTTGCCAGTACAGAACAAGAAATTCGCGAACTACAAGAAACCTTGCAAAAGCATGGTCCGCGGCACACGGAGATTTTACCGTTATATGCTCGCTTAGCTTTAGCTGAACAACAAAAGATTTTTAGTCCGGGTGGTGGTGGGCGACGCATTATTATTGCCACCAACGTTGCTGAAACGGCTCTAACCGTACCGAATATCCGTTATGTGATTGATAGTGGTTTTGCCCGTATTTCACGTTATAGCTATCGTTCACGGGTTCAGCGTTTACCAATTGAGGCTGTATCTCAAGCCGCAGCCAATCAGCGTAAAGGGCGTTGTGGTCGTATTGCACCGGGTGTGTGTATTCGCTTGTATTCAGAAGATGACTTTCAAAGTCGTCCTGAATTTACTGAACCTGAAATTAAGCGTACCAATCTCGCATCGGTGATTTTGCAAATGCAAAGTCTCAATTTAGGCGATTTAGAAAGTTTTGATTTTATTGAACCGCCAGATCACCGCTTGGTCAATGATGGTCGCAAGCTATTGATTGAGCTTGGGGCGATGGTGGAGAAGAAAGCACTATCTCATAATCCCCCTAAGTCCCCTACGCAAGGGGGAGATTTATCTGACAATAATCCCTCTAAAGGTGAAAATCCAAACGCAAATCCTCCTAAATCCTCCTTTGTTAAAGGAGGACTTCAAAGCAGTGGCTTAACTAAAATTGGTCAGCAAATGGCGAAGATGCCGATTGACCCACGTTTGGCACGAATGATATTAGGCGGTGCACATTTTGGTGTGCTCAATGAAGTATTGATTATTGTTGCGGCGCTTGCTGTGCAAGACCCACGTGAACGCCCAAATGATAAACAAACCCAAGCCGACCAAAAACATGCGTTATTTAAGGAAGGGGATTCTGACTTTTTGTTTTACATTAAGTTATGGGAAACTTTACAGAATAACCGTGAATCGATGAATGAAAATAAGCGTCGTAATTTTGCGCGTCAGCATTTTCTCAGTTGGTTGCGTTTACGTGAATGGAAAAAAACCCATGAACAACTTTCTGAATTGGCTCAAGGTTTAAAGCTTTCATTTAATGATAAAAAAGCCAGTTATGAAAACTTGCATCGTGCTTTATTGACTGGGTTGCTTTCGTTTATTGCCAATAAGACCGATGAAAAAAATGTCTATATGGCAGTGCGTCAGCAAAAAGCCCGAATTTTCCCTGCATCGACTTTACATAAAGGTGGTGCATCTTGGGTAATGGCATTTGAGATGGTAGAAACTTCTCAAGTGTATTTACGGACTTTGGCGAAAATTGAACCTGAATGGATTCTACTGGCTGCCCCTGATTTGTTGAAGCATCATTATTTTGAGCCACATTGGTCGAAAAAAGCGGGCATTGTGAATGCCTATGATCAAATTTCATTGTTTGGTTTAATTATTGAACCGAAGCGTTTGATGAATTATGAAAAAGTTGATCAAGCTGCCGCACATGAAATCTTTTTGCGGGATGCTTTAACCACAGGTCATTTGGGTGTTACACCGCCATTTTTAAAACACAATTTACAGAAACTAGAAGAAGTAGAACGTGTTGAGGACAAATTACGTCGTCGTGATTTGGTGGTGGATGAAGAAACCATTTATCAATTCTATGCGTCAAAAGTACCTGAGGAAGTCGCCAGCCGACGTGCCTTTGAAGATTGGCGAGCGACCATAGAACCGCAAAACCCGCGTTATTTATTTGTCGATGATGATGCGTTGTGGATGAATGATCGTCCAACCACGCAGCAATTTCCTGACCATCTGCACAATGGTTCATTGCGTTTTGCAGCAAGCTATCGCTTTGACCCAAGTCATGATGAAGATGGTGCCACGGTTAAAATTCCTGTACAGGCTTTGCCGCAGGTTGATGAAAATATTTGGTCATGGGGGATCCCTGGTTGGCGACAGGATTTGATTGAAGCCTTATTAAAGTCTTTACCAAAGGATAAACGTCGAAATTTGGTGCCTATTCCAGATACAGCACGTAAGTTGATGAAAGGCATTGATGCAGTACATTTACGTGAACACATTTTTAGCTACTTGGCATTTCAATTGCGCGCGGAGCAAATTACAGCGAAAGACTTTAGTTTTGAACGCATTGATCAGTATTTGTTGCCGTTTATTAAAGTAATTGATGAAAAAGGGCATGTGATTGAAAAAGGGCGTGATTTAGTTGAGTTGAAAGCCCGTTGCCGCTCAGAAACACATAGTCCAGTCAAACAGCTTCAAGGTGAATTTAACACTTTCCCTGAAAGTTTTACTTTTGAAGCCTCGCAGAAAGTGACTGGCGTGATTGTTAAGCAATATCAAGCTTTAGTTCCTGTGAAAGCATTTGCCGAACTGGATACAAAAGATGAATCGGGTGTGGTGATTCAAACCTTTAATGATCAGGCTGAAGCCATTCGTCAGCACCGTGAAGGGGTGATTCGTCTGGTATATATGCAGTTGGGGGATTTAATTCGTCAACTGAAAAAACAGATTTCAAAACCGCTGGCTTTGGCCTATTCGCCATTAGGTGATAAAGCTCAGTTAGAGCAAATGTTGGTTTACGCCACCCTACAGATGGCAATAAAAGATCTTCCTGTCAATACTGAAGAGTTTCAAAATTTAATTTTAAATGTAAAAAAATCTTTCCTTACGCACGGACAAGAGGCATTATTAATACTGAGCGATATTTATATTCAATGGCAGGATATTCGTCGGAAATTGTTGGTTTTAGACGAATCTCTGTTTGGGAAAAATATTGATGACATTGAAGATCAGCTTGATTTAATGGCTCTTTCCAACTTTGTATATGTCAAATCTTCAGACATATGGCAGGAATTCCCTCGTTATTTGAAGGCGTTGGTCTTGCGTTTAGAGCGCTTGCCAAATAACCTACAAAGAGACAATTCTGCCATTGATCAAGTTGATCCATGGATGGAAAAATTATTTAAGTTTAAAAATGATGCGCGCCTAAAAGAACTGTACTTCATGATTGAAGAATTTCGTATTTCTTTGTTCTCACAGCCAATGAAAACCAAGATGCCGATTTCTCCAACCAGATTGCAAAAAGTATGGAATCAATTAGGCATCGGTTAACATAGCGCGAGATTAGTTTAGTAGGAGTTTTACATGGGCATTCGTATTACAGGTACAGGCTTGTATCATCCAGAAGAAGCCATTACCAATGAAGAGTTAGTAACCAGTTTAAATGCTTATGTGGAACTGTTTAACCACGACAATGCTGACAAAATTGCAGCCGGTGAAATAGAAGAACGTCGCGGTTCAAATGCTGAATTTATTGAAAAAGCATCTGGTGTTAAAAGCCGTTATGTTGCTGAAAAATCAGGTGTATTAGATCCAAAACGCATGTATCCACGGTTACGTGAACGCAGTAATGATGAGCTTTCCATTCAAGCCGAATGGGGCGTGACTGCGGCTAAACAAGCGATGGAAAATGCAGGGGTAACGGCAGAAGATATCGATATGGTTATTTTGTCATGTTCAAACATCCAGCGTGCTTATCCTGCTGTAGCCATTGAAATCCAATCTGCTTTGGGTATTCAAGGTTATGCTTATGACATGAATGTGGCATGTTCTGCTGCAACTTTTGGTTTAAAACAAGCCGCAGATGCCATCAAATGTGGCGCACGCCGTGTATTGTTAGTCAATGTCGAAATCACCTCGGGTCATACCGATTTCCGTTCACGTGACTGTCACTTCATTTTTGGTGATGTTGCAACAGCATCTATTATTGAAGATACGACCAGCAAAACTGGTTTTGAGATTTTAGATACGCATCTATTTACTCAATTTTCAAATAACATTCGCAACAACTTCGGCTATTTAAACCGTAGTGAAGATGCCGTGGTAGATGATAAATTGTTCAATCAAGATGGTCGTAAAGTTTTTAAAGAAGTTTGCCCATTGGTGGCTAAAATCATTACTGCACAACTTGAGAAAAATAATATTGCACCAACCAATGTAAAGCGTTTTTGGTTACACCAAGCCAATGCCAGCATGAATGATCTAATCTTGAAATATGTCGTGGGCAAAGATGCTGACCGTTCACTTGTACCGATTATTTTAGATGAATTTGCCAATACGTCTTCAGCAGGTGTAATTATTGCATTGCATCGTACTGCACACGAAGTTAATGATGGTGAATATGGTGTACTTTGCTCATTCGGTGCTGGTTATTCTGTTGGATCAATTCTTGTGCAAAAACATGTGGTTGGCTAAGTTATAAAGAAATAATAGGTGGGTCATCATACATTTACGCTGTGATTGATTCACTGAAGATTATTATACTTATACAGTAAAGATAAAATGGTTATGGTTAGTATGGCTGACCATAGCCATTTTTATTTACCGATCTAACGTAATTTTATTTTCAATTTATGTCACACCAAAATTTAATACATATTGAACATCTGAAAATGTGAACATCTTTTAATTTTGAAATTGGTACGGTTTTACTTATGTTATAGCTATATTTTTTATAATTGAATATCAAATAATTAACGATAAATACTGGTTCAGATAGATTTGCTTAAATTCTCTAGTCAGCATACATTGTCTTCATTATATATGATTAAATTCACCGTAGGATGTGAGTTCAATGTGAGGCGAGTATGGGACAGGATCGTTTAGTACCGCAGTATCAATGGGTTGCAAAACAATTATTCAGAATTTCTAAAACACTCAATGAAATTTTTCAGGATCAGCTTAATATTGTTACTGATCTAAATGCACAAAATATGTTTCGGATTGATCAAGAGCAGCATTGTGTATACATCGCAAATGCTTTATTTCAACTGCAATTTTCTGCACCTACATCTACACCAGCGTCAGTTCAGAGTAGCATTTTATGTTGTGATTTTAATTATTTGGGGCAAAAAGCAGAATTGGTTGAAGAGTTTGTATTACATGATCTGTATTTTTTGACTGGCGATTTAAAGCCACAACATTCTCTTTTTCTGCGTCAAAAGGCACAGCAGTTTCGGCAAGTTTTATTGGATCAAGTTTATTTATGGATCAATGGTGCTGAGCGGGTCAGTATTTTTTTAACACAGCTTTCTTTGCTTCAGGCTGAAATGATTGATCATCTGATGATAAAGGCTGATTTTTATCAGTCTACTGTCTTGATGGATTGTGTAATCAATGAAACCCAAGTACCTGAACCGATTATTCAAATGTTGCAAGAGATTTGCTCCATTCAAGGTATTTGTGTAGATGAAATTCTACCAATACAGCCTTTAATGGAATGTTTGGATGATTTTTGTTTTAGTGCCGCTCAATTTTTACCTCGTCCCATGTACCGTATTTTGGCATTGTCATTTGAAGAGCGCTTTAATTTAAATGAGTTAATAGAACATCAAGATGATATCAATTTGCTCTATCGTCATGCAGAAGAGAAAAGCCATTTATTGGGTTTTGTTCGCTTAATGCGGCGCGAACTTTGGCAACGCGATGATTTATTGTCAAAGTATAATTTTCTTGATCTGAGTGCGACTGTTTGGCAAAAGAAGGTGGCAAAACTACCATTATTTGATTATCCGCGTACGGTGAACTGGTTGTTTAAGCAGTCAGCCGAAGTGTTGGATTGGATCAGCGCAAATATTCAACAAAGCAGTGTAAGGGTTGCTGTGACTGCACTTAGTTTTGTCGATACCAGTCAGGTTCATCCACAGATTATTTTAGCCACCTTACAGTATTTTCAGCATTCAGCTGCACGCATGTTTATCCAGAGTTGTCATTATTTTGCCATGCAAGAAGCATGGTTTAAACATGAAAATAATTATACCGTCATTCTAAAAGGACAAAGACAGTCTATTGAGGATCAGCGCATTGCCATCAGTCCGTCTATTTTATATTTAGATGAATGGATGGCATTGATGCGTAATGTTGCGAAAACAGATGATCAAATGGTGAAACAGATCTATGTGCGTTTAAGTCGGGTCATGCAAGCGTATATGTTGCATTTATACAAAATAACGCAAGCATTGCCTGAAGATTTTATGGGCTATCTTCGTCCCGAAACCCATCAGAATCGTGATTTTTATACGGTGTTGCAGCGCTATAAAATGCAGTTGGATCAGTTTAGACAAATTTTTTATTTACGTCATCGCTATACCCGAGTGTCGGTCTTTGATGCTTACGTACGCGATTATTTGGTTGATTATTTTACAGATAATAAAATTGTGCCTAAAAGTATTACGTGGATGGGTTTTTTTCATCAAGCGGTGCATTGGCATGATCAGATTCAAACACAAGAAATCATGAGCAAGTTAAAGAAAAATTTCGCCTTAGCGGTATGGCAACCCATTACATTAAGAAAAAAGATCCAATTTTTAGATTGGTGTTTTGAAGAGCTGGCAGATTTAGAGCGAATTATTGAAGAATCGAAGCGGTGTCATCATTGTTTAGCGGCAAGTTATGCACAGCAAATTGTTGATGGGGAATATGTGGCTTTTCATATGTCATCTCAAACGGTTCAACAACATATGACATTGGGTTGTTATCTTCGAGAGGGGAAGCTGGTCTATGATCAGTTGGAATATTCCAATAATCGTAAAGCGGAAGCGCTTGTTGTGGATGTTGCAGTGCAATTTATTGCTTGGTTAAATTCACAGTTATTGTTGCTTAAGTGATATCTCGTGTCGTTTAACTTTTTTCTGGGCTTAACTTTTGAGGAAAAAATCGGTAGGCTATAGCCGTTAATTTATGGTTATAGGTCTTATGAAACAAGAAACTGCACTCAAGCTTTTAAAAGCGGGCGAAAATGTCTTTTTAACAGGTTCGGCTGGTGCAGGGAAAACCTATACACTCAATCAGTACATCAATTATTTGAAAGCGCGTAAAGTACCTGTTGCGATTACCGCTTCAACAGGTATTGCTGCAACCCACATGAATGGAATGACCATTCATACATGGGCAGGCATTGGTATCAAAGATTTTTTATCTGATGCCGATTTAAAAAATATGAAAGAACGTAAATATTTAAAAGAGCATTTAGAAAATGCCCAAGTGCTGATTATTGACGAAATTTCAATGTTGCATGCCAAACAACTAAATTTGGTTAATCAAGTTTTAAAATATTTTAAAGAAAGTGATGATGCTTTTGGTGGTGTTCAAGTCATTGTTGCGGGTGACTTTTTTCAGTTACCACCAGTCGGTAAAAAAGATGAGAACAATCGTGATAAGTTTTGCTTTATGTCAGAAGCTTGGGTGGAAGCGAAATTTCGGGTTTGTTATTTGACCGAACAACATCGTCAAGGCAACGACTATTTAAATGACATCTTAAATGCGATTCGTAGTCAAAGTATTACCACGGAACATCTGCAAGCTTTGGAACAAACCAATCAACAAAATATTGGTGAAACCTTTACTCGTTTATACACCCATAATATGGATGTCGATGCGATTAACTTTAAACATCTGAATGCAATTGAGGCAGATGGTCGCCAATTTGATGCGGTATGTGATGGTAATGACAAGTTAATTGAAACATTGAAATCTTCAGTTCGTGCGCCTGAAAATTTAACCTTAAAGAAAAATGCCAAAGTGATGTTTGTAAAAAACAACTTTGATATGGGGTATATCAACGGTAGTTTAGGTGAAGTGATTGGTTTTGAAGAAGACGATGATCATGGCATTTTACCTAAAGTAAAACTCACCGATGGCACTGTGCTTGTGGTAGAGCCTGAAACATGGTCTGTGGATAATGATGCAGGTAAAACCATCGCCAGTTTTCAGCAAATTCCACTGCGCTTAGCATGGGCCATTACCATTCATAAATCACAAGGCATGACCTTAGAAGCTGCGGAAATTAACCTGAGCCATACTTTTGAGAAAGGGCAAGGTTATGTTGCCATATCACGCCTGAAAGCCTTAAATGGCCTAAAACTGCTTGGGATTAATCAACAGGCGCTTGAGTTAGATAGTTTAGCTATTAAAGCAGATCGACGCTTTCAGGAATTGTCAGCTGAAGCAGAAACTCATTTCGAGTTGATTGATTTAATCCCGCAACATAAAGCATTTATTCGTCATTGTGGCGGGACATTGAATGAAACAGAAATTCAGCGTAATGAAAAGAAAATTGCTAAAAGTAGTGGTAAAACCAATTACGCCACTGCAACACTGGATGAAACGCGTGCACTTTTTGAAGGAGGTTATGAAATTCAAGATATTGCGGTTGAACGTGGCTTAACACCCGCGACAATTATCAATCATTTGGCTAAATTGCACAAAGAGCAAGGTTTAGATATTTCTGTGGCTCATCCGGGGGATGAAGTGGTTGAGCAAGTCCGTAAAATTTATAAACGTTTAATGAAACGTCAAAGTGCTGAAAACTTTAGTGAAGAAGGGTCAATTAAACTACGTCCTATTGTAGAAGCGACTAACCCGCGTATGGGTTATGATCAGGTACGTTTAGCCCTTCTTTTTGTCGAATAGTATTGCAGATTATCAGTTTAAAGCACTGCAATCTATGATTGATTTTTGGAAAATTTCATATTCCAAGACTCAAGTTGCGCTACACTGAAAAAATCTTATTCAACAGCAACCCACGAATATGGAATTCAACGCGTGGTACAAGCTTCGCAGATTTGTTTATGATAATTTGCATAACGATGACTATGAAAGTACTTTTAGTCGTTACGTAAATGTCTTTCTTATTTTATTGATTATTGCTAATACGGTTGCTGTTTTACTGGAATCAATTAACGATATTTATCTGTCGTACCAAGTGTTTTTTGATGCTTTTGAATTATTTTCCATCTTTGTTTTTACAGCCGAATATTTATTACGATTTTGGGCGATTGCTGAAAAAAATCCGTTTAATAATGCATGGCAAAATAGATGGTTGTGGGTGCGAAGTGGTGGTGCCATCATCGACTTACTTTCAATTTTACCTGCATACATTAACTTCTTTGTACATATTGATTTACGTTTCCTGCGCATCCTCAGATTATTTAGACTGCTTAAGCTGACCCGTTATTTTGTATCGTTGCAAATTTTATTGCGTGTGATTGAACGTGAAAAGGGCTCCTTTCAAGCGGTTATTTTTATTTTACTGATTATGATTGTGATGGCAGCAGCGGGGGTGTATGTCGTTGAAAATAAAGCACAGCCCGAAGTATTTAGTTCAATTCCTGCTTCTATGTGGTGGGCTGTGGTCACGCTGACGACAGTGGGTTATGGTGATGTTACGCCAATCACGCCATTGGGTAGGTTCCTTGGGGCGCTGATTACGATTTTAGGTGTCGGTTTGGCGGCACTTCCCGCTGGTATTTTGGCGAATGGTTTAGCGAGTGAACTTGAGCTGCGTAAGCAAAAGTTGGAATTAAAATTTCGTGAACTTTTACAGGTCGCTGAAATTGATTTTTTTGCTGATGAAGAAAAAATTGAAAACTTACGTAAAGAAGTCGGCCTGACTGTTGAGCAAACGCAGGATATTTTATTACAGCTCATTCGTGAGCGTAAGGAAGAAGAATTAGAGCAAGAAAGGAATAAATATTGTTTTTGCCCGCATTGTGGACATAAGTTGCCTGACTAAAGTTTGAACTTCATAGCAAAAAAGAACAACGCTGATGAAGTCGAAAAGCTAAAAAAGAGGAAGTATTCGCTTCCTCTTCTTGATCATTTAGGTTCTGCTGTCATCATGCCCATGCCAGCGATCCATTCTTGAATCGGTTCATAATAATGGATTTCAGAATTATATTCACCGTAGGCTGAAAGTGCTGCAAAAGCTGCAATCCATGCTCTGATTTCTTGACCACCACGCCCACCATCACGACGAATTTCATCATTGGTCATTTGGGCTAAATAATCAAAATCTGCATTTTTAAAGCGCTGTAGCAAATCTTTATCCCACTCAGGATTGAGCGGTAAGGCTGCTGATAAATCACCTTCTGCCAAACGTTGACCAACTGCAATGACTTTGGATTGGCGATGCTCACGTGCCTCTGGAGTAGGATTACGCCCAGCGATAAGAAATTCCTGCACTTCAGTGGGTGCCGTCTGAATTTGTGGTGTTGGAGGATCATGGGATAAGCCACCCGATCCAATAATTAAAATTCGTTCATTTAAGGTTTTAAGGTATTCACCTATTACTTTGCCCAGTTCAATGACTCGTTTGATTCGTGGCATAGGCGCAGCAGCAGCATTAATAAACACAGGAATAACGGGATAACGATCCAGTTGACCTTCACAAAGTAAGTCTAGTGGCTGAGTAAAACCATGATCGGCTTGCATACGGTATGAATAAGAAAGATCAATTCCATGATCTAGACAGTGTTCAATTAAGCCAAGCGATTGACCTTCTGGCACATTTAATGGCGCTGGTCCATAGTTCCAGTCCCCAGCGGCCTGTGCTCGAACACCTACGCAAAATGCAGGCATAAGGTCATAAAAGAAGCCATTAAAATGATCTGGGCCAAAAGAAATAATTAAAGTTGGATTATATGCTTTGACTTGATTGGCTAACTTTTGAAAAGTGGCTCGTGCTGAAGCCTCAATTTCTGCAGGGGGAGATGCAAAATCAAGTAATGGGGTGTGGGATACACAAATGAGTTTTATGGGCACTATTTTCTCTCACATCTACATTTGTTAATCATAGGAGCTTAAGTTTAAATGCCTATGGAAATACAATATTTATCTTAGATCAAACCATAGTAAAAATATTGGTATTGGGTTTATTTGTCGAGGTTTTATTTTTTTAAGATATTGAAAGTATTTGGTATATTTTATTTTTAGATCATCTGAAGTTGTGGGTTGTAAGAAAGTTTAACTCGAAGTAATTGAGTATTTTGCTACTGCTAAGACCAAAGTTTTAAATTCATTTGAAACTTAAGCATGAGAGATGGAGAGTCCCTGTGTTGACCCAAAGACGTTTAGCAGGAATGGTTTGTAAAGCACTATCAATTTGCACCACTGTTACGTTTAGATGCTTCATTGAAACGTGTAGGAATGACACCTAAACGTACAATAGACGTTAAAATATTGTTATAAAAAAGTCACCTACAGTAATGTATGAAAGCTCAGCATTAACTTGCGATTGCCAATTTGTTGCTTCTACTGCTTGAGCCTTTGCTAAAAATTCAGCTTGGGTTGTTTCACCTTTCAATATGATTCTTCCGCAAATTTAAGTTCACTTTTTGCACCCACACGTGGGTAGCCAAGAATATGAGAAGTAATCGTTATGATATTTTCCTAAAGGAGCTGTTTTTCTTTGAAAATATCATTGAATAAAATTAAACATGAAATAAACTAATTAATTTTATGCTAAGATGAGATATATTCATTAGTATAAATTTATTGGTTCTTTGTTCATGCTAGAAATTCGCCATTTGAAAACTTTAACTGCGTTACGTGAGCACGGTTCATTGGTCGCTGCTGCCAATGATTTGTGTTTAACACCTTCGGCTATTTCACATCAATTGAAAGAATTAGATCATTGGTATGGGGTGGAAGTGGTCAATCGTCGTAGTCGACCTGTCACATTTTCCAATGTAGGGCAACGTATACTTAAGCTTGCTGATGATGTCTTGCCGCAAATTCAAATTACTCAGACAGATATTACTCGGATTGTGCATGGTCAGACGGGGCGAATTATTTTTTCATCTGAATGCCATAGTTGTTTTGACTGGCTCATGCCTTTATTGAATCAATATCGTCATATGTATCCTGATGTGGATCTAGACTTTGCTTCAGGTTTTGAATCAAATCCACATGAACTGCTGCAAAATGCAGAATTTGATATGTTGATTACTGCTGATCCTATTGCTTTAAAAGGTATTGAGTATTTTCCGATTTTTGAATATGAATCCCGTTTGGTTTTATCCAATACGCATCCTTTGGTTAGAGCAGAACGTGTTACGGTACAAGAGTTGGCAGAAGAAACTTTAATTACTTATCCTGTAGATAAGCACCGTTTAGATATTATGGCTAAATTATTTATTCCTGCCAATATTTTGCCAAAGCATATTCGGACAACCGATTTAACCCAAATGTTGATTCAACTGGTCGCAAGTGGTCGTGGAATTGCAGCATTACCAGATTGGGTAGTGAATGAGTATGAGCAAAAAGGCTGGGTGACTTCCCGTCGTTTAGATTGCGTTTCATCTACAGGATTACGTCGTACCTTATATGCCGGTTATCGAATAGAAGAGAAAGAAAAAAGTTACTTTGAAGGTTTTTTAAAGCAACTGACCAAGTTCTCTCAAAAGCGTAATCAATACTATTCTGCATAATCGGATCCATCTTTATTTAGAATATTGAGAAAGTTAATACACAGATGAGTTGAATGATTAATTCATCTGTTTTTATATTTTAAGCCCAAGCAAATAAAATGAATTATTTGATATAAAAATGATAAAGAGAGCGGATATTTTTTTGGGGTACTGTGATTTTAACTTTAAGATACAGTGAGCTGATTATATTTAATTCTGATTAAATTTTAACGAGCCGACAGAGCAGTTCGCTTTTTTATGAAGATCCAATAAAGAGTGTCAGTATACCTGCGGCAATTAAAGGTCCCACGGGAACACCACGCAAGACAGCAACACCAGCAACCGTACCAATAAGCAAGCCTGCAACCACATCAGGTTGATTAGTCATCAGTTTAACCCCACGGCCACCCAGCCACGCCACTAAAAGACCAATTGCGATTGCAAGTAAGGACTTCCAGCTCATAAATGATTTTAAAATAGCGTCACCTGGGATTTTTCCACTGGCGATAGGGGTGAGTACGCCAATGGTCAGAATAATAATGCCAATATTTAAACCATGTTGTTGCAAATAAGGAAAAAACTCACTCAGTGGCGTAATTCGGAAAACAATCAGTACTCCAGCAGCAATAGTGACAGCATTATTATGGCTGAAGATGCCACAAGCCAATAAAACCAAGAGTACGATGAGATTTAAATCTAAATTAGACATTACTTTTGCAGGAGATTAGGAGAGATCATATCTATTGTATAGGGTTTTAAACCTAGATTTGCTTTAAAGCGCACGAACAATAAAATTAGTCTTCATTTCAGTATAGAATGCGCTTTTCATGCGAGTTAAAAGGGTTGTTTATGTTCTTGGAAAAGATGTTGCAGTCGCAAGGTTTTGGTTCACGCAAACATTGCCAGCAGCTCATAAAAAATGGAGCGATTGCTATCCAAGGTGAGGTCCTAACCAATGCAAAACATAAACTCGATCTGAATCATTTAACCTTTTCGGTTTATGGTGAACGTTTTGATTATCGTGAAAATGTTTATATTGCCTTAAACAAGCCACAAGATTATGAATGTTCACATCAAGCAACGCATCATTTTAGTGTGTTTGATTTATTCGATGATGTGTTAATGAACCGTGGTTTGCAATGTGTTGGTCGTTTGGATCAGGACACGAGCGGACTTTTATTGTTGACCGATGATGGTCAATTTCTACAGGCTTTAACACACCCAAAAAAACACGTCGCGAAAGTATATCGAATGCAAACGGCCGATCCTGTCACCGAACAACAAATGCAGCAATTGAGACAGGGTGTCGAATTACGCAATGAATCGGGGAGTTTTGCCGCAACAGATGTGATGAAAATTGCAGAACACGAATTACAGATGACCATCCATCAGGGGGTTTATCATCAAGTGAAGCGGATGTTAGCGGCAGTGGGAAATAAAGTTGAACAATTGCATCGTCAGCAAATTGGCGCTTTGGAGCTTCCAGATTTAGATCAAGGGAAGTGGATTTATCTTAGGTCAGAACAAGTAGAGCTTGCCAAAACACGTATGTCTATTTAAAGGAAACAATGATAGGTTTGAAACTCATCATCTTTGATAAAGCCCATTTGTTCATAAAGTTGATGTGATTGATAATTATTTTTTGCTGTTTGTAGGCTAATATGCTGTGCATTTGCATGTCTTGCAAATAAAATTGCAGTATCAATCAGTTGTTTTGCTGAACCCTGACGACGATACGTTGGGGTGACATAAACATCATCCAAAATATAATAGGTCGAGCAAGCCACAGAAGAAAAGCCCATATACAGTAAAATAAAACCAGTCAAAACATCATCTTTTACATGAATAAAAATAACACTTTCTTCATTTTGAAAGCGCTGTTTTAAAAACTGATAGGACAGGTTTGAATTTGAAGATGCGCCGTAAAATTGTCGATATTCATCGAATAAAACAGCAAGTGGATGTAAATCCTCCAAAGTTGCACGTCTTACGATCATCTGACACTCCATGCTTTTTTATCTTCTTTGCATGAAGCATACCTAAGTTTTTATGAGATTTTTTTAAATTTTGTTTGTAAATGCAACACTGTTAAGTTTTGTCACTTTCACCCAAAATTGCATTCAATTCCTCAAATAAATCGAAATGATCATCATCTAAAATAAATTCTTGATCGGTCATAATAGATTGTTCTGTATCATTATTTAAAGTATTTTGCTGTTGCTTTAATTTGCGAACTTTATTGAGCTGATCTAGATTTATGCTCTGATTTTCAATTGAAAATGGGATGGATTTGGTTAAGACGACTTGTTTAAAAAAAAGTCGCACGGCTTGTGCAGGCGTAATCCCCAGTTGCTTAAATACAGCAAAAGCATGCTTTTTTTCTTGGGAGTCAAGTCTTATCTGATAAACTTCTGTTTTTCTCATAATTTTTTGATTACATCTAATTACTTAACTTTTCAGCATTTATTTTAATCAAATCTAATGTAATTTCAATATTCATACACGATATTTACCAAAATAATTTGTAATGACAAGCATATTACAATGTCAATTCGAAATGTGATGAAAATTCCATTTCTTGTAAAGTAATCGGATCATTGAAACGAATATGCTTTGCAAGCAGCTGAAGCGGGGCTGAAAAGTCATCTTCCCTTTTGTGTTGCACCACTGGATAGAACGGATCATTTTTTATTGCAATACCTAAACTGTTTAAATGAACGCGTAATTGATGCTGCTTTCCTGTAATGGGGTGCAGTTGATATTTACCCCAAGCGGTATTGTGTTCGAGTAAATCAATTTCCGTTTCACTGTTTACAGTTCCAGCAACCACTTGCATGGTATAGAACGGTTCACCTTTTTGCATTCTTAAACGAGTACAACAAGGAAATGTTAGATCTGCATGAAAAGGTGCAATGGCATGATAGGTTTTTTGAACTTCACGTAGCGCAAACATTTGTTGATAAATTGCTCGTGTGGCTGCTTGTTTAGAGAATAAAACCACGCCCGCCGTTTCACGATCTAGACGGTGAATGGGGGTTAAAAATTCATTACCCGTTTGTTTTTTTAAACGAACCAAAAGTGTTTCTTGGACGTATTGACCTGTTGGGCTAATGGTTAAAAAATGTGGTTTATCGATCACTAATAAATGTTCATTTTCAAATAAAATTTCATGCTCAAAGGGAACATGTATTTCATGGGCTAAAAAACGATAGTAAAACACATGATTATTTTCAATATAGGGCGAATCGCAGCCTAAGATATTACCTATAGCATCATAAATTAAATCATCGTTAAAGCGTTGTTGCCATTCGGTTGCTGCAATGTGTGGAAATTGCTGGCAGAGATATTGATAGAGACTTTGAGGTGTAGGTAAAATTTTCGGCAAAAATACTTTGCTTGCACTTACGCCATCAAGCATGGGGGGAGTAAATTCAGTCTGAGTCATGTGGTGTATCGTGCGTATCAATCAATAAAAATTACAATGAATGTAGGAAAAGTTACACATTTAGAAGTGCGAGCATGGGCAATAAAGCAGTGCGATGCTATCATAATTGTTCTTTTGAGTTTTGTCGTGAGTAATATGCAGTATTCATTTAATTTTAACCTAAACAATGAAGACGATACCCAAAATTTGGCACAGGTTTTGGCGCAGCATTTTACCACGGGTGTGGTTTATTTAATTGGTGATTTGGGCGCAGGGAAGACCACGCTGACCCGTTATTTTTTGCAAAGTTTAGGGCATAAAGGTGCGGTTAAAAGCCCGACTTATACCTTGGTTGAACCTTATACAATTCAAGCGAAAGATATTTTTCATTTCGATTTATATCGCGTAAATGATCCTTATGAACTTGAACTGATGGGAATTCGTGATTATTTAGAAACGCCTGATGCACTATTTTTATTTGAGTGGCCATCCAAAGGTGGCGATGAAATTCCACAACCTGATTTAATTATTAATATTGAAAAATCTGAAGATGAGTTGATGCGTACAGCCCATTTAAGTTTTTCATCAGCAGTCCTCAAACAAGCATTAGAGAGTCAATTGAACAATGCGTGATGATTTAAGCGAACGTCGTATTCATACCCTTAACCCTGCGTTGGCGAACCAAATTGCCGCAGGTGAGGTGATTGAGCGTCCTGCATCAGTGGTGAAAGAGTTATTAGAAAACTCGATTGATGCGGGTGCGACAGAACTAATTATTCGTGTTGAGCAAGGTGGTAGTACCTTAATTGAAATTATTGACAATGGTCGTGGTGTACATCCTGAGGATTTAGCCTTAGCGGTTATGCGGCATGCCACCAGTAAAATTCAAACTGCGGATGATTTACAAGCCATTATGAGCTTGGGTTTTCGTGGTGAGGCATTGGCTTCCATTGCTGCTGTTTCACGTTTAACTTTAACCAGCAGTCAAAATAATGACGGTATTGGTTATCAAGTTGAAGTGAATGGTACGGCTTTTGATCATCAAGACATTCAAGCTGTAGCGACTAGGCAGGGAACGCACATTCGTGTGCAAGACCTTTTTTTTAATGTCCCTGCTCGGCGTAAATTTTTAAAAAAGCAGGGCACTGAGTTTGGACATATTGAAGAAATCGTGCGTCGTTTAGCACTGACACATTTTAATATGCGCTTTGTGCTCGAACATAACAATAATATTCGTTTGAATTTACCCATTGCAGATAGTGGTGAATTACGTTTCCAACGTGTTCAGCAACTATTAGGTCGAGCATTTACCGAAAATGCCTATTGGATTGATGCCGATAGCATCAGTATGCGTTTATCTGGATGGTTAGGTCATCCATCCGATGCACGTGGGCAAGCGGATTTACAGTATGTCTATGTCAATGGGCGGATTGTGAAAGATAAAACCATTTCCCATGCGCTACGCATGGCTTACGATGGTATTTTGCATGGACATCAACATGCTGCATATTTACTTTTTTTAGAAGTCGATCCTGAAAATATTGATGTTAATGTACACCCGACAAAACATGAAATCCGCTTTTTAAATCAACGTGAAGTACATGAATTTGTCCGTCATTATGCCAAAGAGACACTGGCTCAATTTCAAACGGCAAGTATTGATTTAGCGCAAGCTATGAAAGTACAAGATAATGTTGTTCATGCTCAGGCGCAACATCCGCGTTATCAGGAACAGTTTCAATTGCATCGAACTGCGGAGGCTCAACAGCCTGTGATGTCAGTTGAGTCATCGACTGAGTTATTAACGGATTTTCATGCCAGTAGTCCACAAACGGTGCAATATTCAGCAGCATCTTCACAAAGCAGTTATGTAGGCTCACAGCAGGTCAATAATGCTCTGAAAAGCTATTTATCCCCCTTGCGAGATGGCATAACAGCAAATTCAGCAGATATAGAACTGAACCAGTTTGAGCAAAGTCCAGTCGTAAAGGTGGATGAGCATCCTTTGGGGATTGCAATTGCACAATTGCATGGCATTTATATTCTTGCGCAGAATATTGAAGGCTTAATTATTGTGGATATGCATGCTGCACATGAGCGCATTGTATTGCAACAGATGAAAGCTGCATGGGATAAACCTGAATTTTGGACATCACAGCAATTGCTCATTCCTAAAGTGATTAGCATTAGCCGTATGCAAGCCATGCGGGTTGATGATTTAAAAGATCAGCTTGCGCGCTTAGGTCTTGAAATTGATCAATATGGCGATGAACAGGTGATTGTGCGCGGTGTACCCGCTATTTTACATAAAGCCAATTTTGAATCTTTAGTGCCTGAATTACTTAATGATTTAGATCCGAATGATGAAGCTCAAGGCTTATTACAAAAACGTGATCAAATTTTAGCGGGTATGGCATGTCATGGCGCAGTCCGTGCCCATCGAATACTCAGCCTTTCAGAAATGAATGCTTTGCTGCGTCAAATGGAACAAACCGAATTTGCCAGTCAGTGTAATCATGGACGTCCAACTTGGCGTGCATTTCCACTTTCACAGTTAGATAAACTTTTTGCTCGAGGAGAGTAGTTGTACATGTCAAATCAATTGCCGGTCATCAATTTAATGGGGCCAACTGCAAGTGGTAAAACCGCTTTGGCATGTGAACTGTATGAGCAAGGTCATTTTGAGCTTATATCCGTTGATTCAGCGCTTGTTTATCAAGATATGGACATTGGTACAGCAAAGCCGACGAAAGAAGAACAGGCGCGCTATCCACATCATTTGATCGATATTATTAGCCCGTTGGAAGTTTATTCAGCAGCACAGTTTGTAGAAGATGCTTGTGTGTTGATTGACGACATGCATGCACGTGGAAAAACCCCGATTTTAGTCGGAGGAACGATGCTGTATTTCAAGGCGTTGTTAGAGGGATTGTCGAGTAATTTACCGAGTGCGGATTATGCTGTCCGCGCTGAAATTGAAGCTCAAGCGGAGCAACAGGGCTGGGAGGCGGTTTATGCTGAATTATGTAGCGTAGATGCATTGGCAGGTAAGCGATTTAAAATCAGTGATAAACAGCGAATTATCCGTGCTTTAGAGGTTTTTAAACTCACTGGGCAGCCGATTACAAAACTACAAGCTGAACAACCAAAAAATGTACCATATCGCTACACTTTTCATAATCATGCTTTACTGCCGGATCGTGTAGAATTGCATAAACGTATTGAAAAACGTCTTAAAACTATGTGGGATATCGGATTTTTACATGAGGTGGAAATACTGATTGGAAAATACGATTTGAATGGTGATTTGCCCTCAATGCGTTCCGTCGGTTATCGTCAAGCTATAGAATTTATACAAAAAAGTGACCAAAGTAATGAAAAACGACAAGAAATGGAGGATAAATCTTTATTTGCGACACGACAACTTGCCAAACGTCAATATACTTGGTTAAGATCTTTGCAAGAGTCGCATAATTTTAAAACATATTTGACGATAAAGCAGGCTCAAGAAGACTTGCGAAACTGTTACGGATAAAGCAAAATTTAGTAACTATCTTTTTTATAATTTTTAATTGAAAAATAGAGATAGTTTTTGCGCTGATTTTTAAATTTTTTGGAGTTATAACATGTCTAAAGGTCAAACTTTACAAGATCCGTTCTTGAATTCTCTCCGTAAGGAACGTATCCCTGTTTCTATCTTCCTTGTGAACGGTATTAAATTACAAGGTCATATTGAATCTTTTGACCAATATGTAGTTTTATTAAAAAATACTGTAAGCCAAATGGTTTACAAACATGCAATTTCTACTGTTGTTCCTGCACGTAATCCACGTCCTGCTGGTGCTCCTGCTGGTGCTCAAGGCGCTGGTGGCTTCGGTGGTGCTCAACCTGGTCAAGGCGGCTTCGGCGGTCAAGCTGGTGGCTTCGGTGGTCAAACTGGCGGCTTTGGCGGTCAAGGTGGCTTTGGCGGTCAAGGTGGCTTCGGTGGTCAAGGTGGCTTCGGTGGTCAACAAGGCGGCTTCGGCGGTCAACAAGGTGGCTTCGGTGGTCAAGGTGGCTTCGGCGGTCAGCAAGGTGGTTTTGGTGGTCAGTCAAATACTGGTTTTGACGGTGAAACTAAATTTGAAGACTCTCAAGAAGACGAAAATAATCGTTAATTGTTGATTCTTAAAAACCTCTCCTCGTGAGAGGTTTTTTTATGAAAAATTTATATTTTTTACATTAGTAAATAGATGTAATGGTTTTTAAACAAGATTTAAACTAGCTATCAAGCTCAGTTGAAATAGCCAATCATAAAATAGATTTATTGATGTAATACAAAACCAGCTGCTAATAGCAACTGGTTTTTTTATTCATGATCAATAAGTTGAGATTATTTATTTTTTTTACGATCAAGATTTGGATCTTTTATCTCTACAAAGGCATTGCTGCGAATTTCACGTAACCAACTATCTAATTCTGAATCGAATTGACGTTCACCTAAAATTTGACGAGCCATACGTTCTTGGTATTCGTGAGTCATGTCTTGTTGACGAGTATCTGTTACTTGAAGAACGTGCCAACCAAATTGCGTTTGGAATGGTTCACTGGTTTGACCGACTGGTGTGCTTTTCATACGTGCTTCAAATTCAGGAACCATAACGCCAGGACTTACCCAGCCTAAGCTACCACTATCACGTGCAGAACCAGGGTCATTGGAGAAGGTGGATGCCAATACTGCAAAATCTTCACCCGCTTTTAAACGGTTGTAAATGCTGTTGATCTGCTGTTTTGCATTGTCTGGGCTGACCACTTCTGATGGTTGAATCAAAATATGGCGTGTTTTATATTGAGATACAATTGCTTTTTGCTCTGCACCTTTGCGGTCTACCAGTTTTAAAACATGTATACCGTCACGTACAGGAATTAAATCAGTTGTTTGACCCACCTCTAGGGGGGTGACACGTGCTGCAAGTTCGCTCGGGATTTCAGATAGATTACGAAAGCCCATATCAGCACTTTCAACTTTCACGCCATTGGCTGTAAATTTTTTATCAATTGCGGCAACATCATTACTATCTTTTAATGCAGCTTTAACTTGTTCTGCAACCTTTTCGATATTTTTTTCACCCGAAATACGTACATGTAATACATGGACTTGATTGCCTAATGCTGCTTGACCTTGTGGGGTTTTTAAGAAGTTTTCAACGTCTTGGTCACTAATTTTAATTCGTGACATCACCATTTGCTGGCGTAAACGATTAATGGCTAAATCTTCTGCAATGCGATTGCGCAGAGACTCATAAGTAGAAGGTGCAATGGCATCTAATTTTTGTTGAAAAGCTTCTAGACTTTGGCTTCCAGATTGGTTTGCAACTTTCATGACAGCTTCATTTAAGCTTTTTTCATCTGGTTTGATGTTGTAACGTTTAACTTGTTCAAGTTGCGCCTGGCGAATAATCAGTTGATCAAGTGCTTGTTGTTGCAAATACTGCTCTGGTGGAACTGGTTTTTTTTGCGCTTCAAGTTGATGCTTGATTTCTGCAATATTTTGTTCTAAATCACTTTTTAGAATGACACTGTTATCTACTACAGCAACAACCTCATTTTTTGATTGTGCGAAAGTAGTCATTGATGAAGATAAGGCTAAAGCAAGCGCAGTCGCTTTAAAAAAATGTTTTAACTGGATTGTCTTCATTAACGTTGTGTCCAAGATTGATTAATATTATTGAAACCTAGAATACGATTCTCTAGTAATGATGAAAGCTTGTTATTGAAACCACCTAAGCCTTTGAGGCTAATTTCAGCCATGATGGCACGTTTAGCATTCACACCATCTTCATTTACATTGTCTAGGTCGTTGTAGTAAGAACGTCCATATACTGAAACTCCCCAACAACACGACTCATAATTGACACCGAGTAAATATTCACGTGCTACGTTATTTTCGATATCGTATTGGGCATGGCCCATAATGCGCCAGTTATTTGATATTGGCTGAATGAAAGATGCCACCACTTGATCATATTGATCTTGTCGGTTTGGAATATCTTTACGATAGAAGTAACCCACATTATAAAGATTGCCTTTATCGCCAGTGTAATAGAGCTGTAAATCACGTTGGGCATTGTCACCATTCGACATCCAAGCCGAGTTTGCACCAATGCTAAGTTTTTGTGAAAGTTGGCTAGATATACTTAAAACAGGGCCTGTATGATGTTCAGTATCAAACTCATCTGCAACATTATCTAAACTAACTCGACGATCTTCAAAATAATAACTTTGACCGATGCTAGTTTTTAAGCGCTCTAAGCCAATTTCATCGAATAGGCTGTAGCTTAGACCAAGCGTTAAGAAGTTATTATCTTCTAAGCGGTCGTGTCCATAGAAACGGCGTGCACTAAATAATTGATCATAATTAATAGAGGCGGTTGCTGAATCAAAGTTCGGATGACCTTCTTGGTTTCTGTACGGTGCATAAGCATAAAATGCGCGTGGAGTAAGGGTTTGTAGGTACTTGCCATCTTTTTCAAAGGTTAAACCTGCATCTAAAGTAAATTGTGGCACCGTCACAGATTGACTTTCATTGGATGAGTTGGTGTCTTGATTAAGTGCATCAATGGTATTTTGATCGTAAAAAGTATTTACATTACGAAGGGATACTTCAGGAATAATAAATGACCAAGGATTGCGGTAATTATAGCGAACAGCAAAATCATTATAGATACGAGTACCACTTGGTTCGAAGGTTGTACCCGTTCCATTGGTGAAGTTGCTGATCTCTTTTTTAAAGTAAGCGGTATCGTGATTAAACTCGTATTGTAAACCCAGTGGATTTCCCGTTTTATAATTTAATAGGAACTGTGGTAAACGTGCGTAAGGACGGTCTTCATCAGAAACGGTTTTGTCCAAGGTTTGAAAGTTTTCAACCTTTAACTGGGCTTTTAAGCCAGGAATACCATTTTTATAGTTAAGTTCCCATGCACGACGTAAATTTAAGTCAGTTTTAGAGTTTGGATTATTATTTAAATCAGTAAAATAATCTTTATCTGATGCGTAGTTATAATCTAGGTTGGTAGAGAACTGTTCATTGATTTGCCAGTTGTGCAGTAAATGTAAATCTTTACGGTCTTGGTCGTCATACTTCTCATCAGAAGCTAAATAACCACCCCAAATCATACCTGAGCCGAAATTTTCGGTTAAGTAACGGAATTCACCTTCAAGCATTGCGCCACGATCAGCAATATACCGTGGTGTTACTGTCGCATCGTAATTGGGTGCTAAATTTAAATAAACAGGTACAGCAAGTTCTACACCACCATCATTGGTGAAGCCAAAGCTTGGGCTTAAAATACCCGTCGTGCGGCGGTCATCAATCGGGAAGTTAAAATAGGGAACAGCTAAAACGGGAACATCTTTAACATAAAGCTTGGTTCCGCGAGTTTCTCCGCGCCCTGTTTCTTGATTCAATGTGATTTTGTTGGCTTGGATTTTCCAAGTCGGCGTTTCATCTGGTGGGCATGTGCTGTATGTCGCATTGTTCATCACCACAATGTTTTCAGAGGTGCGGGAAATCTTTTCCGCGCGACCATGCGCATGTTGTTCTTCTGAAATATAGAAGCTGTTATTTAAGTCGCCTTGCTGTGTTTTTAGGTTGTAATTGATTTGATCGCTTTGGGCGAGCAAACCAGCCTGAGCCATTTGAACACGGCCTTCAGCATTGGCAAATGTTTGTGTTTTATCAATGGTAATTTTATCGGCACGAATTTGACGACCATCTTGGTCAATGAGTACATTGCCTTCAAGTACTGAGTCACCATTTGGATCGTAATGACCATAATCGGCGGTGACCACTGAGGTGGCTTCAGCAGCACCTGACGCTTTCGTTTCAGGGCTAATCGGGGTGATCCAAGCGCCTTGACAATATGCCGAGCTTAAGTGCTGTCCTTGCCGTTGTTGAGCCTCAGGAGTCGACTTGTCAACGTAGTATTGTTCAAAAAACTGTTGTCCAGGATAAGCTTCTTGAATGCTGTCCTTCATTTTTTGATTGTTGACAGTCGAAGCTGGAAGTGTGGACTCAGCATAGCTTGAAATCGAGCTGCCACATAAAAGGGTCAAGATAGCAGTCGCTAAAGGATTAAATTTGAACTGATGCTTCATTTGTCTCATTAACCAAGTATGCTTAATCGCAATTAATTATTCTCGCATCATAGAGAAAAAGTTGATAAGTGGCTACACTTAGTACTTTAAAAACTCAGCCTGTTTTAGAATTTATCGCAAATGAAAACACAACGTGAACAAATCATACATACATGGATTACATCTGTACTTGATTCAGATCAATTTGAAATTAATTTTTTGCCAGGCGATGCAAGCTTCCGTCGTTATGCACGAATCAAGTTGAATAATAAAACATTTATGCTTATGGATGCACCACCAGAAAAAGAAGATTGTGTACCTTTTGTGACGATTGACCAGTTTTTCGATACGCATGGTGTTCGTGTACCGCATATTGTTGCAAAAGATTTACAGCAAGGTTTTTTATTACTTGAAGATTTTGGTGATGTTTTACTCTCAACTTTGCTTAACGATGACAAGGTTGATGCCTATTATGCGCAAAGTTTTAAGCAGTTGATTGAATTACAAGCAATTGATGGGGTGAAACAGTTTCCTGAATATTCGTATGAAAAATTGCTCAGTGAAATGCAATTATTGACGGATTGGATGTTGCCATCGCTGCACATTGAGCCAAGCAAAGAAGAGCAGGCATTAATTAAACGAACGTTTGCAATTTTGGCCAATGCTGCATTAGCGCAACCTCAAGTGATCGTTCATCGCGATTTTCATAGTCGTAATTTGATGAAAATTGAAGGTGAAACGGAACTTGGGGTGATTGATTTCCAAGATGCGGTGATTGGTGCGGATACTTACGATTTAATTTCCATTACCCGTGACGCTTATGTGCAGTGGAATGCAGATCAAGTTTATGCATGGTTTAAAGTTTTCTATGATTTGTTGCCTGAAGTTGCAAAACAAGACCGTGATTTTGAACAATTTAAACGTGATGCTGATTTAATGGCAATTCAACGACACATTAAAATTTTAGGTATTTTTGTGCGTTTATTTGAACGTGATGGAAAAACGGGTTACCTCAAAGATTTACCGCGTGTAATGTGGTATTTGCTTGAAGAAAGCAAGCCGTATGCAGAATTACAACCGTTTATGCAGTTTATTCACGCTAAAGTAATGCCGAAATTTGAAGCCAAATACGGTATTTACGAGGTTGCTGCATAATGAAAGCCATGATTTTAGCTGCGGGTCTAGGCAACCGCATGCGTCCACTGACTTTATATAAGCCAAAACCATTGCTTGAAGTGGGCGGTAAGCCATTGATTGTATGGCATATCAAAAAACTAAAAGAAATTGGTGTGACTGAAATAGTGATTAATTCTGCATGGTTAGCAGATGTTCTGATTGGCGCTTTGGGTGATGGTTCGCAGTTTGGCGTGCAGATTCGCTGGACACGTGAGGATGAAGGGTTGGAAACAGCCGGTGGTATCATTAATGCCTTGCCCTTGCTTGGTACAGAACCTTTTATACTCGTGAATGGTGATGTCTGGACAACCTTTGATTTTACTTCTTTACTTGAGGTAAAACTTGAAAATGATCTTGCCCATCTGGTTTTTGTGAGTAACCCTGAACAGCATCCGAATGGTGATTTCACCCTTGCAGAAGGGCGAGCTTATACCTTTGATCAAAATCAACAGGGTGAAAATTTAACCTTTAGTGGGGTTTCTGTTATTCACCCTAAAATGTTTGATGGTTTGGAAAATGGCAAACGACCACTTGCACCTTTATTAAAAAATGCCATGTTGGATGGAAAAATTTCAGCAGAAAAAATGCAAGCAGCTTGGGTTGATGTTGGCACACCAGAACGATTAAGTGACCTAGATCTACAGATTCGTCAAGGGATGTACGCTTAAGTGCATAATCACTAAGCGTTAACTACTGTTCCACGGCTTAGAAATCGGTATACTTCAGTTTAATTTTATTGAGATGTCTTCTTTATGCATCCTTTTTTTCAAGACTTAAAGCAAGGTAGTCAAAAGCTTGGCTTAGATTTGAGTGAAGAAGCATTAAATCTATTGCTGAAGTATCAAGATGCCCTTGTGCTGTGGAACAAAGCTTATAATTTAACCGCTATTCGTGATCCTAAAGAAATGTTGGTGAAACATTTACTTGATAGTTTGAGTATTTTAAAAGACTTACCAAAAGGTCGGTTGCTTGACATTGGTACGGGCGGTGGTATGCCGGGCATGATCATTGCTTTATGTCAGCCAGAACGCGAATGTGTTTTACTTGATTCAAATGGCAAAAAAATTCGTTTCTTAAAGCAATTTATTGCTGATTTAAAACTACAAAATGTAATTGCAGTGCAAACACGTGTTGAAAATGCAGACAGTATCAATGACTTGGGACAATTTGATGTCATCACCAGTCGTGCTTTTGCATCTCTAATCGACTTTGTTGCTGCATCGAAACCTTATATGCATGAGCACAGTGTTATTGCTTCAATGAAAGGCTTAATTCCTGAAGAGGAAGTTGAAGTCATTAAGCAAGAATTCAGCTGTGACATTGTTGCATTAACGGTTCCACGCTTAGATGAACAACGTCATCTACTTTTATTAAAACGTATTTAATTATTTTTGAAGGGTTGGGGTTACCATGGCACAAATTATTGCGATTGCGAACCAAAAAGGTGGTGTAGGCAAAACCACAACCGCAGTAAATTTGGCAGCATCGTTAGCTGTGTTAAAGAAGCGCGTTTTACTTGTGGACATGGATTCACAGGGAAATGCCACGATGGGATCTGGTATCCAAAAAAATGATCTTTTATATTCAGTTACGGATGTTTTATTGGGCGAAGTTCCGATTGAAACAGCCATTACCAAAGCTGAAGTGGGTTATAAAGTTTTAGGTGCAAATCGTGATTTGGCTGGTGTGGAACTTGCGATTGCAGAACAAGATGGTCGTGAGTTTATTCTGCGTGAAGCATTAAAAGAAATAGATCATTCTTTTGATTATATTATTGTGGACTGCGCACCTAGTCTGAGCTTAATTACGGTCAATGCTTTAGCTGCGGTACACGGTGTGCTTATTCCAATGCAATGTGAATATTATGCACTGGAAGGTTTAGCAGATTTGACTCAAACCATTGATCGTATTCAACAAGCGCTTAATCCAGATTTGAAAATTATAGGTGTGCTGCGCACCATGTATGATGCGCGAAATGCATTGACGCGTGATGTTTCTGAAGAGCTTGAACAATACTTTGGCAAGAAACTGTATGACACTGTCATTCCACGTAATGTACGCTTAGCTGAAGCCCCTGCACATGGTTTACCGATTATTTTCTTTGAAAAAAGTTCAAAAGGTGCAGTTGCTTACTTAAATTTAGCAGCTGAAATGGTAAAAAAAAGTAAAGTACAAAAAGGAATGACAGCATGACCATAAAAAAACGGGGTTTGGCTAAAGGTCGTGGTTTGGATGCCTTGCTTGGTTCAATCCAAAAAGAAAAACTACAAATGGAAGCTCAGGCTTTAGATCATGGTCAGTTAAAACAAATCAATGTTCATTTGTTGACCCGTGGTGAATATCAACCACGACGTTTTATTCATGAGCACGATCTTCAAGAGCTTGCTGCTTCAATTGAAAAACATGGTGTGATGCAGCCCATTGTCATCCGTCCCATCGATGATGAAAAATTTCCTTATGAAATTATTGCTGGTGAACGCCGCTGGCGAGCGGCACAACTTGCAGGTTTAACTGAAATCCCTGCGATTGTGCGTGATTTAACCGATCAAGTTGCCATTGCTTTGGCATTGATTGAAAATATTCAACGTCAAGATTTGAATCCAATTGATCAAGCGATGGCATTACAGCGCTTTCATGAAGAATTTGGCTTAAGTCATCAAGAAATTGCCGATACAGTCGGCAAAGCACGGACGACCATCAGTAATTTATTGCGTTTACTGTCTTTGGCGGACTCAGTCAAAGACTTTATGCAGCAAGGCTTACTTGATATGGGGCATGCTCGCGCAATCTTAACGTTAAAAGCCAAAGATCAGCTTAAAGTTGCAGAACATGTGATTGAAAAAAGTTTATCCGTGCGTCAAACAGAGCAATTGGTGCGTGATTTGAATGCACCTAAACAAGAAAAAGCCAAAACAGACGTTGCACCAGATATTCAACAATTAACACAACGTTTAGCAGAGCGTTTTAGTGCAGATGTAAAAATTGATCATAATAAGCAAGGTAAAGGAAAATTGGTCATTCAATACCATTCTTTGGATGAGTTGGATGGCATTTTAAATATTTGTTTTGCAGAATAATTTTTTATTTTATTGGGGAAATACATGTGGGAATTAGTCAAAGCAGGTGGGTGGTTAATGCTGCCCCTTGTTTTATGCTCGATTTTTACTGTTGCAATTACAATTGAACGCATGATTCGGTTAAAAAAATCAATGATTTTACCAAAAGCATTGTTATTGAGTCAGACTCAAAATGCAGATGCAGTCATGCAGCAATTACAACAAGATGAAGCATTAAAGGGCAGTACCTTAGGGCGTATTTTTACTGTGGGCTATCAAAGTAAAAATCAAAATGAACAATATGCTCGTGCGCAAATGGAAGTCACGGCTTCTCAAGAAATTGGCTATTTGGAAAAAAATATTAATTTCTTAGGTACATTAAGTGCTGTAGCGCCACTTTTAGGTCTGTTGGGTACAGTTTTAGGTATTATTGAATCATTTTTAGTGATTGATTTAGGCACCAATAGTAATCCAACACTGATGATTCCGGGTATCTCAAAAGCCTTGATTACCACTGCGGCAGGAATGTTTATTGCAATTCCAGCATTGTTTGCTTATCGTTATTTTCAGCGTTTAGTGCAAGAATATGTTGCAGAACTTGAGCAACAATCGACATTATTTCATGCGGCACTTTTCTATCAAAATTCTACAGTTGAAGAACAAGATCTTAGAAAAGCAGGTTAGGGTGAAAAATGAAATTCAAACGCACACAAGTTGAAGATATTCACATTAATCTGACACCCATGATTGACTGCTTATTGTTTATTTTGGTTTTTTTATTGTTATCAACCACATTTAACCAATTTAGTCGTATGAATTTAACTTTGCCCGATGCGCAAGGTGTTCCGCCCAAACAATATGAACATAAAATTGAAGTGGTTGTTGATGCTTCAGGGCATTATTCAATTAATGGACAATCGATTGCGAGTAAAGATGTTGTTGATTTAAATGCTGCAATTAAACAGATTTCTAATGAGCGTCGTGATTTAATGTTTGTGATTGCTGCCGATGCTAAAGCCACACATCAAGATGTGATTCGTGTGATGGATGTTGCGGGTCAGCTTGGGTTTGTTAATATCAATATTAGTACTAAAGTTCCGTCTAGAGGTTATTAGTGAAGCAAGATTTTAAAGTCTATCTACGTCTTTTGGGCTATTTAAAGCCTTTTTGGGGTATAGCGATATTAGTTTTTATCGGTTTTGCAATTAGCGCAGCAACAGAAGTATCTATTGCAAAATTATTAGAAAAAATCATTACCGCAATCCAACATAGAGATCAAGGCTTTACTTCTATATTTCCTTTTTTAGTGATCTTGTTGATGTTTTTCCGTGGTGTAGGTTCCTTTATCGGGGGCTATTTCACGGCAGTGATCTCTCGGAATTTAGTCTTTAATATCCGTCAGGAAGTTTTTGGTAAATTACTTAGACTTCCATCTCAGTATTATTTAGATAATACCAGTGGTCATATCACCGCTAAAATTATGTACAACGTGGAGCAATTAACGGCTGCTTCATCAGAATCACTCAAAACGATTGTACAACAAGGTTTGATTACCATTGGGTTGTTGGGGTATTTGCTGTATAGCAATTGGCGATTGACCCTTATTATTCTGATTTTTGCTCCGTTGATGGGTTTTCTGGTTCGTAAAGCATCGAAACGTATGCGGATATTGTCCATACAAGTTCAAGACACTATGGGTGATGTCAACCATGTGGTGCAAGAAACAGTTAATGGTAATTTGGTTGTAAAAGGTTTTGGTGGGCAAGAGTATGAACAAACTCGTTTTAAAGATCACTCGCTTGAAAACTTAAAACGTGGTTTGAAAATGGTGGTGGTACAGCAGCTTAATAGTCCTGTTGTACAATTTATTATGTCCATTGCCATGGGTATCATTATTTGGATTGCATTACGACCAGAAATTTTACGTGATACCAGTGCCGGTGAGTTCGTTGCTTACATTACAGCAGCGGGTATGCTAAGCAAACCAATCAAAGCATTAACAGATGTCAATGAAAAATTACAACGTGGTATGGCGGCAGCGCATTCAGTTTTTGAATTACTCGATTTGTCTGAAGAGCAAAATACAGGGACTTTAACACCTGTGCTTAAAGGTAATATTGAATTACAAGATGTGAATTTAACTTATGCAGATGGTCATCAAGCGATTCATGATTTTAATTTAAATGTTAAAGCGGGTGAAACGGTTGCTCTGGTTGGGCGTTCAGGTGCGGGTAAAACCTCCTTAGTGAATCTATTGATGCGTTTTCAAGAGGCCAGCTCCGGTCATATTTATTTAGATCAGCACGATATTCAAGATATAGATTTGACTAGTTTGCGAACCCAAATTGCGATGGTGAATCAACAAGTGGTGCTATTTAATCGTACTGTTCGTGACAATATTGCCTATGGACAGCTCGAAGGTGCAACCGATGCAGATGTTATTGCCGCAGCAAAAGCCGCTTATGCACATGACTTTATTATGGCTTTACCGCAAGGCTACGATACACAACTGGGTGCACAAGGTTTGAACTTGTCCGGTGGGCAACGTCAGCGTATTGCTATTGCACGTGCTATTTTGAAAAATGCACCAATTTTAATTCTGGATGAAGCCACCAGTGCGTTAGATAATGAATCGGAATACTATATTCAACAGGCTTTTGACGCTGCCATGCAGGATCGCACGACCATCGTGATCGCGCATCGTTTATCGACGATTGAAAATGCTGATCTTATTGTGGTGATGGATAAAGGTAGGATTGTCGAGCAAGGTACGCATGTGGAATTAATTGCCAAGCGTGGTGCTTATCACCAATTGCATCAGCGTAATTTCGAGGAAAATTGATTTATGTCAATTGCACAATTGATTCAAGATGCTTGGAATAAACAAGCGAAGTGGTTAATTGTGCTTAGACCTTTGGCATGGCTTTATCGTGGTGGTTTTTTATTAAATAAAAAACTGTACCAAATGGGCATTAAATCAAGTTATCAAGCAGCTGTACCCGTAATGGTGATTGGGAATATCACCGTGGGGGGGAGTGGTAAAACACCGTTACTGATCCAACTGGTCAGTTATCTACAAAATAAAAATATTCGTGTTGGTGTGATTAGTCGTGGTTATGGTGGAAAAGGGCCTTTTCCAGCCTATGTTGATTTGGAATCTGTGCCAGATGTCGTGGGTGATGAACCTTGTTTGATTGTGCAATCAACTTGTGTTCCTATGGTGGTGGGTTCAAATCGACAACAGAGTATTGAGTATCTATTATCCAAGCATGACTTGGACGTAATTATTAGCGATGATGGTTTGCAACATTTGGCTTTACAGCGTCAAATTGAGTGGATTGTACTGGATCAAAATCGTGGTTTAGGCAATCAAAAATTATTACCTGAAGGCTATTTAAGAGAACCCGTAAGTCGATTAAATACAGGAACTGTGATTGAGCATGCAGCAAGTCCTAAAACGGCTTTAAACATGCATTTAGAAGTGGATACACCCTATTTACTCAATGCAATGGAAGCTAAAACTTTTAATCCAACCAATAATTTCTATGCTGTCGTCGGAATTGGTTTTCCGCAACGTTTTTATAAAACTTTAGATTCTATCGGTATTCATCAATTTCAATGTCATGAATTTCCAGATCATTATGATTATGAAATCACCGATCTTCAATTTGAAGATACCAATCCAATCATTACCACTGAAAAAGATGCAGTGAAAATTTTGCCTTTATTAAAGCAAAACCCAGATTTTAGACGGGAAATTTGGGTCGTTCCTGTTGAAGCAGTACTTTCACCTCAGTGCTATGAGGTTTTACATCAGCAATTACAGCAAGTCGGTATTCAAATTTCTTAAGGTTCATCATTTATGAAGCATATTGTTATTCCTGCACGTTTTGCAAGTTCACGTTTACTGGGTAAGCCATTGTTAGAAATTCATGGTCGTCCAATGATTTTGCGTGTGGTTGATCAAGCAAAAAAAGTCGCGGGTTTTGATGATTTATGTGTGGCTACGGATGATGAGCGTATTGCTGAAGTTTGTCGTGCTGAAGGTGTAGATGTAGTACTGACCCATGCAGATCATCCATCGGGTACAGATCGCTTAAGTGAGGTTGCGCGTATTAAAGGTTGGGCAAGTGAGGATATTGTGGTTAATGTGCAGGGCGATGAGCCTTTGCTTCCAGCACAATTGGTACAGCAAGTTGCACAATTATTGCAATCACAGCCTGAATCTTCCATGTCCACGTTGTGTGAACCAATTCATAGCCTAGAAGAATTTAAGCGTGACAGCATTGTGAAAGTGGTGATGTCTAAATACAACCAAGCTTTGTATTTTAGTCGTGCGACCATTCCTTATGACCGTGATGGTGCTCAGCAAGAGGTTCAATCACTGCATCCACAAGCATATCGCCACTTAGGTTTATATGCTTATCGCGTCAATTTGCTACAAGAATATGTGTCTTGGGACATGGGTGTATTGGAACAGCTTGAAAGCTTGGAACAATTGCGTGTACTTGAAAATGGTCATCGTATTGCGATTGCAGTTGCAGAAGCAAACTTGCCACCGGGTGTCGATACACAAGCCGATTTAGACCGTCTGAACGAAATGGATGTATCTTGCTTTGAGTAGAATTTTGGCGCAGGTTGGATTTAAATTTAATGCAGAATAATGTGGTTGCACAAGTTTACCCATGGCAAAAAACGGTTTGGGATACGCTCACTGGGAGCTTCCCAAAACTTGGACATGGCTTGCTTTTTTATGGCAAAAAAGGCTGTGGTAAAGAAGCTTTTGCACAATATTTTTTGGCATGGATTTTGTGTACAAATCGACATGAGAGCAATGCTCCCTGTGGTGAATGTAGTAGTTGTCTCTGGTTAAAGTCAGATACTCATCCGAACTATGTATACATCAGTACAGATGAAGAAAATAAAAAGCAAAATGCTAAAATTAAAATTGAAAAAATTCGGGATTTATTGCCTTTTGTGCAACAAACCGTAGATGGTTGGCGTGTCATTGTGATTGAGCCAGCGGAAGCACTTAATATAGCTTCTGCAAATGCATTGTTAAAAACACTTGAGGAACCGGGTGATCGAATTGTCATTATTTTATTGGCAGATCACTATTTGAAACTTCCTGCGACCATTCGTAGCCGCTTACAGCATTTTGCTTTGGATCGTATGTCTGAAGCGCAAGCAGATGCATATTTGACTGAGTATTTACCAGATCTAGATCAGACACAAAAACAATTGTTGCTTAATTTGTCCAATCAGATGCCACTGCAAGCAATGCAATTAGCGAATGCTGAATGGCCAAATAAACGACAAGAGTTTTTAAATGATTGGCAAAAACTCGTGACACAAAAGAATATGCCGATGGCAATTGCGACCAAGTGGAATAAAGCACTTAATTTTAGTGATTTTGTGCAAATGTTTGAATACTTGTTGTCCGATTTAATTTGTGTCAAGCTAAATCAACAAGTCAAAAATCATGATTTGGATTTCACTGTACTATCAGAACAATATTCATTGGAGTTCTTATTTAGTATTTACGCTGACTTGCAACAATCTAAACAATTTATTGAGCAGAATGTACAAAGCAATTTGGTGCTTGATCAATTGTGTATAAAACTAATGAATATTTAAATTTAAAGGGGAATGTGATGCAACCACGTATGGGCGGTATTATTCAAGTAAATATTCCAGATAAAGATACTTTGTACGCCAGTTATATGCCTTATGTTGTAGGTGGTGGTTTATTTGTTCCCACCAAGCAACCGATTAAATTGGGTGAAGAAGTTTTTGTACTGGCAACTTTACCTGAACAATCACAGAAAATCCCTTTAACGGGTAAAGTAATTTGGATTTCACAAAAACAAAATGGAATTAAATTACAAGGGTTTGGTATGCAGCTTTCAGGAGAGAAAGGCATTTATTACAAATCAGAAGCCGAAAAATTGCTTGCAGGTATTAAGTCTGAAGGACGAAGTAGTTACACTATGTAGTTGTTTAAACTCTTTTAGGATTTTACCGTGTTTGTAGATACGCATTGCCATTTAACCTTGCTTGATTTAACGCCTTATGATGGCAATTTAGATTTAGCATTAGCACAGGCGCGTGAAGCAGGTGTATCCAAATTCATGAGTATTTCGGTTGATCTAGATGATCATATCGAGCTTGCTAAAATTGCAGCACGTCATGACGATGTTGGATACAGTGTTGGTGTTCATCCTTGTGAAGACCCTGCGACGATGGCACGTGCAACCACAGATTATTTAATTGAGCTTGCACAAGCAGAAAAAGTTTGGGCGATTGGTGAAACAGGTCTAGATTATTTTCACAGTACAGACTTTATTGCAGAGCAAAAAGAATGCTTTGCACGGCATATTCATGCTTCTCAGGTGGTGAAAAAACCTGTAGTTGTGCATACTCGTTCTGCAAAGCATGACACGGTTGATGTTATTCGTGCTGAAAAGTCGACCCATGGTATTTTGCATTGTTTTACTGAAGATTGGGAAACTGCCAAAGCCGTGCTTGATTGTGGTTATTATGTGTCATTTTCAGGTATCGTTTCGTTTAAAAATGCCCAAGATTTAAGAGATGTAGCGAAGC
This sequence comes from Acinetobacter kyonggiensis, assembly GCF_900107285.1. Lineage (GTDB taxonomy): Bacteria > Pseudomonadota > Gammaproteobacteria > Pseudomonadales > Moraxellaceae > Acinetobacter > Acinetobacter kyonggiensis. Next base: position 39,234 of record NZ_FNPK01000006.1, read on the forward strand.
AAGTACCACTTGATCGTGTTCTGATTGAAACGGATAGTCCTTATCTTGCCCCGATGCCTTATCGAGGAAAATCTAATGAGCCAAAATACGTTCCCTATGTAGCCAAAGCCTTAAGTGACGTATATGATAAGTCCATTGAGGAAATCGCTTTCATTACTATGCAAAACTTTGAAAACCTCCTTAATTTAAAGTAAATAATTCGAATTGATATAAGCGCATAAGAGAGTTACAGAGTGAAGATGGATCGTCAGGCTCAGTTTCGGGCAAGAGAAGCGTTAATTTTTCAAGTTGCAGAGCAACTATTGTTAGAAAATGGCGAATCAGGAATGACACTTGATGCGTTGGCAGCAGAACTGGATCTTGCCAAAGGGACTCTGTATAAACATTTTCAAAGTAAAGATGAACTCTATATGCTTCTTATTATTCGTAATGAGAACATGTTATTAGAAATGATAAAGGATGCCGAAAAGGCTTTTCCAGAGCATTTAGCATTTTTTATGTTACATCATTTGCACCATCCTGAACGCACAGTATTGTTCCATCAAATTGAAGAACGTCTTTCTACGACAGGTGTTGGTATTCATCTTTTGTTTAGTGAGCTTTATCAGGTACGAAAACAGCGTTTGCGAATTATCTTCCGAATGACTGAAAGTTATTTAGAAAACATTCAAAGTGCGATGTCTGTGCGTGACTATTTGGCTTCAATTTGGGCTTTAACACATGGTGCGGCAGCAATATTAAATTCTAGCTTCTATCAGCGTTATTTAGGTTCACGCGATACACTTCGTGTTGCCTATATCGATCAGGCTTTGGCGATGCCCAAGAAGCAAATGAGTTCAACGGAACAGTTCGCTTAAAGGTCAGTTATGAAGCACACAAAATCAGCATCAATTCGTGGTTTCACTCTAATAGAATTGATGGTGGTTATTGTGATTATGGCAATTATGACCTCTCTAATTTTAACCAATATTAATGGAGTGGATCAGCGTAAAGCGATGCAAGCACGAGAAGTGTTTATTATGGATTTGCGCAGGATTAACCGAGAAGCCAATGATCAAGCACGCATTTTTGCACTTGATGTTCAAACTGCAACCGATGTATCACCATTTCGTTATGCTGTGATTGAATATTTAGTTCCATCCATTCAAGCTACACAAACATCTCAAATTTCTAAAAATCAAAAATGGCAAAACTATGCCGAATTTAAACCGCGTGATTTACCTGAGCAAGTTTCTTTCAATGTGCAGTCACTCGATCAGCAATATGAAAATGCCAATAATGATGATTTGCTTAATACCAATGCACCAAAATTACTGTGGTTAGGCAATGGTGAAGCAAAACCAGTCCGTATCCAATTTTATTTTGAACAACGCCCAATTGGTGAAGAAATTGAGATTGATCATTTAGGTAAAATCAATGAAAGCTAGATATTCAAAGCAGAGCTATCTCACTTATCGCCACTCAGGATTTACATTGCTTGAAGTGATGGTTGCTTTGGCTATTTTTGCTACAGCAGCAATCGCATTGACTAAGGTTGCAATGCAATATACCCAAGCCACGTCTAATGCCATTTTGCGCACGAAAGCACAATTTGTGGCGTTAAATGAAGTTGCTGTGATGGAAATTAATCAAGAGTGGTTGCAAGGAACACAGTCAAAACAGATTACGCAGCAGAGTGAAACTTGGCAAATTGATAAATCTGCACAATCAACCATGAGTCCAAATGTGCAACGCATTGAGGTTCAAGTCAGCTTATTTAATGCTGAAGCAGGCAAAGTAGAATCAGGAATCACGCACTTGGTTTTCTTTAACCATAAGGTTGAATCATGAAAAACCAGCAAAAGAAGAATAAAAAAGGTTTTACTTTGGTTGAGTTGTTGGTTGCGATTGCTATTTTTACCGTGCTTTCGGCATTGGGTTGGAAAGTTTTTGATTACTTGATTAAAGTCAAAGAGCGTAATACTGAACATGAGATTAATTTAGGACAGCTACAGGAAGCTTACCAGCAATTTTTGCGTGATACCGTTCAAGCCGTGCCGCTGACTGCAAATATAAAGAGTGAGATTCAACCTGCCTTGGTTTTGCAGAATGGGCGTTTTAGTTTTAGTAAAACAGGTGTAACCGATCCTTTACAGCAGGGTATTTCACCAGATGAGCGTGTGGAATATCAATACCGTGCGGATGAAAAAAAACTGTATCGCCTAAAATACCGCCATTTAAATAGTACTGGACGTGAACAACCCGAGTCGAGTGTTTTGTTAAGTGAAGTAGATCAGTTTGAAGTAATTGTGTTAAATCCAAATGAAGCAACTTCATGGCCAGATGCGCAAGCTGATTTAATGGATATCACGCAAAAACAACGCTTACCGAAAGGGATTAAAATTAAATTAACAGTTAAAGATGTTGCTTATGAATGGATTTTTAGCCTGTTAAATACAGACTATTTAAAATCCGCAGGACAATAATTAAAACCACCATGCAAATAATTCAACGTCATAAGGTCTAAACAATTGAGCATCAAGCAGCAACAAGGTATTGCCTTAATCACGATATTGGTAATGGTGGCATTAGCGACTATTCTTGCTGCGACCATTGCAAAACGTCAGGCGAATACTGCGGAGAATACAGCCTATTTAATGCGTCAAAATCAATCCTTGTTGTATGCTAAAAGTGCGGAAGCTTTCTTTTCAGAGCTTTTGGTGGATGATGCAAATAATGCTGGTGCTGTGGATCATTTACAAGAAAATTGGGCAAAACCGATGCCTGCTTTTCCAGTTGAAGACGGCTTTGTCTCTGGAACTTTGCAAGACGAATCGGGTAAATTTAATTTAAATAGTTTGGTGAATGCTGAAGGTGTAGCAAATCCTCAGGCAAAATTGTGGTTTGAACAGCTCTTGCTACGTGTCGGTTTGTCAGAAAAATTAAGTGAAGCGGTTATTGATTGGCAGGATACTAATGACGAAACCAGTGGTACGATGGGAGCAGAAAATGGCTATTATCAAGGATTGCCACAGAGTTATTTAGCTGCAAATGCGAAGTTTCATAGTGTAGAAGAGCTTAAATTGGTTCGTGGTTTTGAAGATCAGAAGTATTTGCAAATCGTGGATTATGTTAGTGCCTTACCTGCATCGGACAGCAAGGTGAATGTAAATACAGCCCCAGCTATGCTGCTTGCGAGTCTAGACCCTAAATTGGATATTAAAGCTGTTGAACAAGCTTTACAAAAACGCCAAGCCAATTTGGAGCATTTTTCTAATATTAATGATCTTTGGGCAACGGAGCCTTTTAAACAAGTAAATCCTGATGTGCAAAGTCAAGTCAATGCTTTGTTGGGTGTGCAATCCAATTATTTTAAAGCTAAAATTGAAGTGTTGCTGAGTGAGCGTAAACGTCAGTTTAGTAGTGATTTAGTCCGTAAAGATAAAACAGTGTATGTTGTATATCGAAGTATGGCACCATTTTAATTAGATGGATCACTCAGTTGGCTATGCTGTTTTATCGCCATGCAGTTTCCCAATTACATTGAACAGTAAAATTAATGCGCAGACTTTCACTTTTGCTTTATAATCCAATTTAATTCACAAATTTTGGATTGCATCACGGCACATGTTAATTCGTAAGTTATTTAAGTTTGAAAATGCTCATATCGTGCGAAATTGCACATCGGATCGCTGTAAGCGTTCAATTCATGGCCATAGTTATAAAGTTGAATTATTGCTTAAAGCTTCGAAGCTAGATCATGGTCAAATGGTGTATGACTTTGGGTTGTTGAAGGGTGTCATTAAAGATATTTTCGATAGTTTCGATCATGCCATTTGTTTTTGGCAGCATGATGATGCTGAATATATTGATGCTTGCAAAAAATTTAGTGCGCGTTGGGTATCTTTACCTGTTTCGCCATCAGCAGAACAATTTTCACGTATTTTTTTCTATTTAGCTCAACAAGTATTGGCATCTACAATTACCCAAAATGGGGAAGGTGATGTGGAGGTTTACTCGGTCATTGTGCATGAAACAGATACAGGTTATGCACAAAGCTTTGTAGAAGATATTGAAAATGAGCAAATGGGTGTGCTTAGTCTTGAACAAATCGTGTTCTCTGAACAAGTTCAAGCTGAATGGGCAGACTCAACGATGTATAAAAAACTACAACAAGGAATTAAATTCCAAAACCCAAGTGTCGATCTTCAAGTCAAAATTTAAAGACGGAACTACATTTGGGTCAGTTTTCAACAAGGATTAGGAAGTAGTCATGTCTTTAACTGAACAACAGCAGATTAAATTGGATAAAATTCAATTGGATGCGGGTTGGAAAAGTGGTTTGAGTGAATTTTTGCTCAGTCCAAAAATGGATGAGTTAAAAGACTTTCTTGTTCAGGAAAAAAAAGCAGATAAAGTAATTTATCCACCAAGCTCACTGATTTTTAATGCATTAAATACTACGCCTTTAGCCAATGTTAAAGTGGTGATTTTGGGGCAGGATCCATATCACGGACCAAATCAGGCACATGGATTAAGTTTTTCAGTTCAGAAAGGGGTTGCAATCCCCCCATCTTTACGTAATATTTTTCATGAGCTAAATACAGATTTGGCTATTGTTAAACCGATCCATGGTGATTTAACTCGCTGGGCTGAACAAGGTGTGTTGTTGCTCAATGCAGTATTGACTGTTGAAGCTGGTCAGCCGACTTCGCATCAAAAACGGGGTTGGGAAGACTTTACTGATCATGTGATTGATGTTTTAAATGAACAGCGTGACCATGTGGTTTTTATTCTTTGGGGTGCGTATGCGCAGCGTAAAGGACAACGCATTGATCAAAATAAGCACTTGGTATTAAAGGCTGCTCATCCTTCACCATTGGCGGCAAATCGTGGTGGTTTTTTTGGTTGTAAAGTATTTTCGAAATCGAATAATTATCTGAAACAAAATGGCATTGAGCCTATAAATTGGCAGCTGGACGCATGACACTATCTCCTGAACTACGAAGTTATCATTCCGATCTAATTGTAGAGGAAGCAAAGAATGGCTGGCGCATTGTTCGCCTGAATCGCCCGAAATCTCTACATGCTTTAGATGAATCAATCGTCACTGCACTATTAAAAGTGTTCCAAGATTTTCACCATGATGATGCCGTAAAAGCAATCTGGTTAGATTCCACAACTCCTAAAGCATTCTGTGCAGGTGGCGATGTTCGTAAACTTCGTCAGTTGGTCATTAACGATGAAGTGGATACTGCAAATAAATTCTTTGAACAAGAATATGCATTAGATTTGTTGTTACATAATTATGCTAAGCCTGTACTGGTTTGGGGTGAAGGTTATGTCATGGGTGGTGGGCTAGGGTTGTTTATGGCCGCACCATTTCGCCTTGTGACTCCATATTCACGTTTAGCGATGCCTGAAATTAATATTGGCTTATATCCAGATGTGGGGGCTACACGTTTCTTGGCAGATCGTGGTGCAATCGGTTTGTTTACGGGCTTAACGGGTTCAATTATGACCGCAGCGGGTGCTTATGGCATTGGTTGGGCAACCCATATCTGTGATGCACAACGTGATAATGTGCTGGAAAAACTAATTAATATTGATTGGGGACATTATCCTGCTGGTGATTTTCGTGCCATCGATGACACTTTAAATAGTATGCATCGTCCAGTCGGGCCTGGACCACTACAAAATTCATTAGATGTGATTCAAAGTGTTTGTCGCGGTGTTAGTTTTGAGCATGATTACGAATCTATTATTGGTTTGAGTGATGCAAGAAGTGATTGGTTGCGTCAAGCCAGTGAAAATTTGCAAAAAGGTTCGCCGACTACAGCTGCTTTAACATGGTTGTTATGGCAATGGGGTAAACAAGTGCATTCTTGGAATGAAGTTTTTGAACTTGAGACCCAAATTTCGGATTGGAAAATTCGTCATCCAGATTTTGTCGAGGGTGTTCGTGCACGTTTAGTGGATAAAGATCTTTCCCCAGAATGGAAAAAGGGTGTTGATTTCTCACTTAAAGCAATTTTGTCAGATTGTCCGCCTGTGACCAAAAATGAGAGTTGGAATAATCTGTTGAAACATTATGCTGTGATCGGTTAAGAATGGCAGATGAAATACAGCTGACAGACGAATATTGGATGCAGTTTGCTTACGAGCAAGCTGCCATTGCAGCATCGAAGCAAGAAATTCCTGTTGGCGCAGTCATTGTCAGTCAAAATCAAATTATTGGCGCAGGATATAATGCACCCATTTCACTGAGTGATCCGACGGCACATGCCGAGGTTCAAGCATTACGTCAAGCCTGTTTAAATCTGAATAATTACCGTCTTCCAGAAGACTCCATTCTTTATGTGACTTTAGAGCCTTGTACAATGTGTGTCGGTGCTTTAATTCACGCTCGGGTTTCGAAAGTCGTGTTTGGTGCAACTGAACCCAAAGCAGGTTCTTTGGTTAGTGCAAGAAAGTTATTTGAAACGGGCTATTATAATCATCAGTTTAATGTTGAGGCAGGCTGTTTGAATGAACAATGCTCCAAACAACTGAGTGATTTTTTTAAAATGCGTCGTGAGCAAAAAAGACTGCAAAAGTTACAAGAAAAGTCCTTAAATGATCAGAATAATTCATCTATAAGTATGTAAAATAGAATGACAATAATTATTGTCAATTAAAGGTTAGGATAATTTATGAATTCTATTCAAATTAAAAAAGAATTTAATGCACCAATCGATCAGGTTTTTAATTTGTTATCAAAACATGCGACTTATAATGTTGCCTTTGCGCCAATTCAAGTGGTGCGTGTTAAAGATTCTGCCGATCCAGAACGTCCTGATGGCGTAGGTTCGGTACGTCGTATGGGTTTTGGTCCAATCAAACCTTTACAAGAGCAAATTACTTTGCTTGAACCGAATCAACGAATTGAATATCAAATTATTAAAAATCCTTTGGTTAAGCATCACTTGGGGATTATTGAGTTTCAAGCAGTTGATGCAGATAAAACGTTAGTGACCTATACCATTGAGTTGCAAGCACGTGCACCCTTTGTGAGTAAATTAATCCTTGCGCAGCTTAAATCTGCGATTAAACTAGGTTTTTCGAAATTAGCTAAAACTGTATAGCGTAAAGTGGAAAATTAATGACAGTTCAAATTATTACTATCGATGGTCCGAGTGGTTCTGGAAAAGGCACACTTGCGGCTAAACTCGCAGCGCACTATCAATTTCATTTGTTGGATTCTGGTGCTTTATATCGTCTGTTGGGGCTGTCATTACATCAACACAATTTATTGGATGCTTTGGATTCAGCACTTGAACAATGCATTAAAATTGCAACAAATTTAGACATAAAGTTTGTTACAACTGAAACGAATAATACGCAGGTTCAGCTTGATGGTGAAGATGTCACTCAAATTATTCGTACTGAACGCGTGGGTGAATTTGCATCAAAAGTTGCCGCAATTCCTGAACTTAGAGCAGCGCTTTTAGAGCGTCAGCATGCTTTTGCACAAGAACCTGGGTTGGTTGCGGATGGGCGCGACATGGCAACAGCCATTTTTCCAGAGGCTCAAGCCAAGATTTACCTCACTGCATCGGCTGAATCTCGAGCGGCACGACGTGTAAAGCAGTTGCAGGGTATGGGGCTAGATGTTAAAATAAACGACATTTTAGCTAATATTGAAGCTCGAGACAAAAGAGATATGGAGCGCGCAGTCGCACCACTCAAGCCAGCAGCAGATGCTTATATCATTGATAGTTCAGAATTGGGCATCGATGAAGTATTCCAGCTGATGACCAGTTTTGTCGATAAGCAATTATTAGCCAATTAAAGAATTTTCAGCCAAAGCATAGCTAGATCAGTTTATTACGGACTATGTGGAGGCTTTATTAAACCGGCCTTGTCTGATCCAAGACCGCTGACTTTATCAGGTATATCATGACCGAATCTTTTGCAGCCCTCTTTGAAGAAAGCGAATTAAACCTCAACGTTGAAAAGGGTGCAGTCATCCAAGGCGTTGTAGTAAGCATCGACTCTGATTGGGTAACAGTTGACACTGGCCTTAAATCAGAAGGTATTGTTGACCGCGCTGAATTCTTAAACGACCAACGTGAACTTGAAGTTCAAGTTGGTGATACTGTTGACGTTGTTGTTGAAGCTCTTGACAACGGTATGGGTCAAACAGTTTTATCACGTGAAAAAGCAAAACGTGCTGAAACTTGGACTAAACTTGAAAAAATCTTTGAAGACGGCGAAATCGTTACTGGTGTTATCTCTGGTAAAGTTAAAGGCGGTTTCACTGTTGACATCGGTCCAGTACGTGCGTTCTTACCAGGTTCTTTGGTAGACACTCGTCCTATCCGTGACACGACTCACCTTGAAGGTAAAGAGTTAGAATTCAAAGTAATCAAACTTGATGCTAAACGTAACAACGTTGTTGTATCTCGTCGTGCTGTTATGGAAGCTGAATCTTCAGCTGACCGTGAAGCTCTTCTTGCTCAGCTTGAAGAAGGTCAAACAGTTACAGGTACGATCAAGAACCTTACTGATTACGGCGCATTCGTTGACCTTGGCGGTATCGATGGTCTTCTTCACATCACTGACATGGCTTGGAAACGTATCAAGCATCCTTCAGAAGTTGTTGAAGTTGGTCAAGAAGTTACTGTTAAAGTACTTAAATTTGACCGCGAACGTAACCGCGTATCTTTAGGCCTTAAGCAATTAGGCGAAGATCCATGGTTAGCGATCATGAACCGTTACCCTAAAGGTTCAATCGTTAAAGCGCGCGTAACTAACCTTACTGATTATGGTTGTTTCGCTGAAATCGCTGAAGGCGTTGAAGGTTTAGTACACGTTTCAGAAATGGATCACACAAACAAAAACATCCACCCATCTAAAGTTGTTCAGATTGGTGATGAAGTTGATGTTATGGTTCTTGAAGTTGATGAAGAACGTCGTCGTATTTCTCTTGGTATCAAACAAACTCGTGCTAACCCATGGGAAGAGTTTGCTAAAGACCATGACAAAGGCGAAAAAGTATCAGGTACGATCAAATCAATCACTGATTTCGGTATCTTCATCGGTTTACCAGGTGGTATCGATGGTCTAGTTCACTTGTCTGATATTTCTTGGAACGAACAAGGCGAAGAAGCTATCCGTCGTTACAAGAAAGGTGACACTGTTGAAGCGGTTATCTTGTCTGTAGACGCTGAAGGCAACCGTATCAGCCTTGGCATCAAACAAATGAACAACGATCCGTTCAATGATTTCTTGGCAACTAACGAACGCGGTGCGCTTGTTAAAGGTACTGTAACTGCTGTTGACGCTAAAGGCGCAACTGTTAAGTTAGCTGACGAAGTTGAAGCTTCTCTTAAAGCTTCTGAAATCAACCGTGATCGCGTTGAAGATGCAACTAAGTTCTTGGAAGTTGGTCAAGAAGTTGAAGCTAAAATCATCAATGTAGACCGTAAATCTCGCTCTATCAACTTGTCTATCAAAGCGAAAGACGAAGCTGAAGAGAAAGAAGCTGTTGCAAACTTAAAAACTGCAACAACTGGTCAAGACAATGGTCCTAAGACTATTGGTGATTTGATCAAAGCTCAAATGAATCACTAATAAGTAGATGTTGAAATGTATTGTTAATGTAAATTAACCAATACTTTTTACACAAATACTGTAAACGGTAGCGTAGTATTAACTTATTACGCTACCGTTTTGTATTTAAACAGGTTATTATCGGATTATCTACAAAGTAGCTTGATAATTAAAGAGGTCAAAAATGACTACGGAAGCACTTAATAAGTCTGACTTAATAGAGCGAATTTCCCTTAAAAACCCACACTTAGCAGAGCCTTTAGTCGAAGAAGCTGTTAAAATTATGATTGATCAAATGATAGCCGCATTATCATCTGATAATCGTATTGAAATTCGTGGTTTTGGTAGTTTCGCTTTGCATCACCGTGATCCACGTGTGGGGCGTAATCCTAAAACAGGTAAATCTGTTGAGGTGGCTGCAAAAGCAGTTCCACATTTCAAACCTGGTAAAGCGTTACGTGATGCAGTAAACGAATCTGCAGAGTAATAAAAAATTCCAGAAAGGGGTGTTTATGCGTTACGTATTAGTCGCTTTGTTAATTGTACTATTTGGCTATTCATTGGCTTTGGTCTTGCAAAATGGTACTGAATTAACGGTAGACCTATTATTTACCCAAGTTCCTGCTATGCGTTTAGGTCTATTGTTGTTATTAACATTAGCTTTGGGTGTAGTGTTGGGTTTGTTGTTAGGTGTGCAGGTTTTCCGAGTATTTCAGAATAGTTGGGAAATTAAGCGACTTCGTAAAGACATTGAACACCTCCGAAAAGAGCAAATTCAAGCTGCTCAGTTGGCTGCTGCTGAAGCTGCTGCACATACTCGACATGAAAAAACAGTGTTAGATATCAATCCTAACGATCGTTCATCTAATCCATTGTAAGTCGAATTATTTAGCTTCTGGTTGGTGTATCTATACTGGAGTCGAGCTAAATGGTGTATGTGTAAATAAAAACTGATAACACTCCAAAGTATTTTTTTGGGGTGTTTTTTTATGGGTCTAACTTATAAAGCTTGTACAAAATTTATTAGAAAGTAAGGCACTTATTTTATCAATTGTGCTTAATGCAATTTTTTCAACTATCAGCGTGCAGGGATATTCTTTATAATGAGCTTTCTTTTTGTCAAAATGAAGGGTAAGTCTCTTGAGTATCATTGTTGCATTAGATGCTAAAAGCCAATATGAAGCACTTACAATTGCAGAGCAGTTAGATCCTGCATTGTGTCGAGTAAAAGTTGGTAAAGAGTTATTTACCCATGAAGGCCCAAGTGTTGTTAAGGCATTACACGACAAAGGCTTTGAAGTTTTCCTTGATTTAAAATTCCACGATATTCCAAACACGACAGCACAAGCAGTTTGTGCGGCAGCAGACTTAGGGGTATGGATGGTAAACGTTCATGCATCTGGTGGTCGTAAGATGATGGAAACTTGTGCTCAGCGCTTAAAAGCAGGCAATTACAGTACGCAACTGATTGCGGTGACTGTGTTGACATCAATGGGGCGTGAAGACCTTAAAGACTTGGGATTGGATATCGAACCATTTGAACAAGTGAAGCGTCTTGCTAAATTGACTCAAGAGAGTGGTTTGGATGGCGTGGTGTGTTCTGCTCAAGAAGCAAAAATGCTGCGTGAAACATTAGGACAAAATTTTGCTTTGGTGACACCGGGTATTCGTCCTGTGGGTTCAAATGCAGATGATCAAAAGCGCATTGTGACACCGAAGCAAGCGATGATGGATGGCTCAACTCATTTGGTGATTGGTCGTCCAATTACACAATCGGAAAATATGCGTCAAACATTGAAAGATATTTTAGCATCGTTATAAAAATTCCTCCCTTTATCAAGAATGAGAAACATTGTTTATAAAGGGGGCTTGCCTTCCTTTATAAAGGGGAGGTTGGGAGGGATTTATATAGCAGCCAATATACTCACGACAATTGGTGCAAGTACAGATAAAACAAAGCCGCTGACCATCGCATGTGGAATAAATTCATTGCCACAGGCTTGTTTCACCATGGGTAGGGTGACATCCATTGCTGTTGCCGCGGCAGATGAAATGGCAGAGCGTGGGTAGCGCCAACCAATGCTATACATCAAAAGAATTGCAATAATTTCTCTAAATAAGTCGTTCATGAGGGCGATACTACCCAGTTCGGCATTTTTTAATTCAGTCACAACAATGCCTGTCATGGAATAAAATCCATAACCTTGCGATAACATAATTAAATCTTTGAGGCTAATATCTTTGATGATTGTTGCCGTAAACAATGCCCCCGCTAGTGATCCGATAATACAGCCTATAGGAACGAGCATGATTTTCCAATTAAGCCATGAGCGGTCAAGTGGTGAATAAGCTAAATCCAAACCAATTAAAAACATAAAAATAAGCAGTAAATTCCATGTACTGACATGTAATGTATAGTCAAAATGATTAAACAGTTCGGCAAGCCCATAGCCTAATGCGAGTGCAATAAAAGCATAACTAATATTGATGAGTGATTTGACCAGAAGTTCTGCTGAAACTTTGCCTTGCATTGGTTGGTAGCCAATACTTTTAAACAGAAGGTAGCAACAGAGAAAGGCACCGACGGATGTTGCAATCGAGAGTGTGAGTGCATTGGATAAAATTTGTACTGGGCTGCTCATGTTCTGCAATGTTTGAGAGAATTCAATTGCAATCGTAATCAGCAAAATATAAGTAAAATACGGCAGAATTTTAAATGCTAAGCTTTCTAGCCAATGAGGGAGTTTACGTGCAAGAATGAATCCAAAGCATAAACAGATAAGAAGTTGAATAATCAACCAAAGCGATTGCATACAAAAAGTCAGCAGATGAAAAGACACCTGCTTATTATGACCATTAAGTGATTAAGCTGCACGATTTCCAGATGTTTTGTTTAACAAACGGTAATCTGCGGGATTAAGTTTTTTAGTTTTTAGCCAATATTTCCATGTGTATGTTGGCCAAAGCGCAAAGTTTTTACCGCCATCTTGTTGATACCAACTGACACAGCCAGATTGCCAAACAGTTCCGTTGAGTAATGTTTGCACATCCTGATTAAATCGGGTTTGTACTTGGTCCTTCACCACAATTGCATGGCTATGGCTTTGTTTGACCAACTGAATCATTTGTAAAATATAGTTGACCTGAGATTCAATCATAAAAATGACAGAGTTGTGTGCTAGAACGGTATTGGGCCCTAATAACTGAAAAAAATTTGGGAAACCTTTGGTACAAATTCCATAAAAGCTTTCTGCGCCATCGTGCCAAGCATCGCGTAAATCCAGCCCATTTTCCCCAACACATTGAAATGATTTTAAGTAAATGCGCGGATCGGTAATAAAGCCCGTCCCATAAATTAAGCAATCAATTGTACGTTCTTTGCCATCTTTGGTGATGATGCTGTTGCTGGTTAATTCTTGAATAGCATCGGTAATCAGTTCAACATTACTCCGATTAAAGGTCGGAAAATATTTATTGGAAATTAGAATGCGTTTGCATCCCATAATATAATTGGGGATCAGCTTGTTGGCGATATTTTTATCTTTGACTTGGTGCTTAATATAAGCTTCAGCTAATTTTTGCGCATATTTCATCACGGTTGGCTTAACAATCGGTACAACGCGAGATTCATTTGACCAATATAAACGTGCACGGTGAATTTTTCGCAACCAATCATATTTGGCAAAGAGTTTCTTTTCTATATTTTTATAAGTACGTTCATCACGTGGAATCACCCAAGCTGGGGTGCGTTGCATGACATACAGTTGCTTAACTTGTTCTGCAATTTCTGGAATGTATTGAATGGCACTGCCACCAGTCCCAATTGATGCAACAGATTTGTTATTGAGGTCATATTGATGATCCCATTGCGATGAATGGAAAACTTTGCCCTGAAATTTTTCAATGCCTTTAATATGTGGAATTTGCGGCACATGCAATGGACCAGATGCAAAAATAACAAATTGTGCGATGAGGGTTGTGTCATTATTTAAAGTGAGTGTCCAATCACAGCGTTGTTCATTGTATTTGGCAGCGATAACTTCACAATTAAATTGGCAATATTTTTTTAAATCATAAGTGCTGATTAAGCTTTGTATATATGCAAAAATTTCAGGTGCTTCAGCATAGCGCTTTGACCAATCACTTTTAGGTGCAAAAGAAAGTGAATACATATGTGATTGCACATCACATGCAGCACCTGGGTATTGATTTTCACGCCATGTCCCACCTATATCGTTGGCTTTTTCTAAAATAACAAAATCTTGAATGTTATTTTGCAATAAGCGAATTGCCATGGCTAAGCCACCAAAACCTGCACCAATAATTGCAATTTGAGTTTGCTGTGCTGTTTGCTTTATTTGAGTTGTATTGCGCATTATTTTATTTGCCTTGTACACTTTTATTTTTTATAGCTTAAATGAATAACAGAACAAGTAACATGATAAGCATGACAAAAAAATTGATAGATTCGGCAATTTGCAAGCACGAAATTTTATAGTAAAAAATGTCATATTACTTTAATCAGAAAATGCTATGAAACGGTCAGTTCTCGGCTTGATGTATTTAATTCAAGGCATGCGTAAAGCTGGTGTCGAGGTTGATCAAAAACTTCAAAGTATTGGTTTACGCGCTGATGCCTTAGATCCAAGTTCAATTATTCATCCTTGTTTGGAGTGGAATGTATTAAGTGTGATTGGGCAAGATGTCACTCCTGAAACAGGTTTGTTTATTGGACAGCATTATGCACTTGCAGGCTATGGTCCTTTGCTTATGTTATTGGTGACCAGTAAGGATATGCGTACAGCTCTAGAGCAAGGAGTTCAGTATCAAGCGCTTACCCATTTAACAGGGGGATTAAGTTTGAAATATACAGAGCACAAAGTTGCACTGTGTTATGAACCACAAGATTTAAACAGTGATTTGGGGTTACTGCGCGCGCAATGTGAAATTTCAGGAACGTATAAATTTATTCAAGATCTTTATAAAATGATGGGATTGAGCATTCCTAAAATTCATATTGAATTGCCATTTGTACAATCAGAAAATCTGCAGTACTTAGAAATTTATCAGGATTACTATGGTTCAGAGTTGCAGTTTGGGTCGGAGAGTGCAGAATTTTGGTTCGATGCTGCGGTACTGAATGTACAAATTCCATCGGCAGATCAAATGACTTTTATGATTTATGAAAGAAAATGCGTTGCCGAATTGGAGCGCTTAAGTATAGATGAACAGATTCCTTCATTGGTACAACGGGTGCAAGATTATTTGGAATTACAGCAAGGTGTAATGCCTACGATGGCAGAAACAGCACAAGCCTTACAAATTCCAGAGCGAACCTTACGTCATCAATTGCAACAACTGCAAAGTAGCTATAAACAAATACGTGAACAGTTAATTAAAGATAAAGCATTAAGGCTTATAGAATATAAAGAGTATTCCATTGAAATGATTGCCGAGTTGTTGGGGTATTCAGAACCGGCAGCTTTTAATCATGCTTTTAAACGGTGGTTTGGATACAGTCCACGTCAGTACTCTAAATAGCCTAAGTTTATTAATGCCAAAGTGCTATATATTCCTTCTCAATCTTCGCTATACTTTGCATAGCCTAAAATAGTATTCAATGATATGTCTGATTTAAATTCTAAGCACAGCACAGCCTTTACACCTTTGTCACCTGCAGAACGTTATGCGCAAGCGATATCTTCTGGTCAGTTCATGCCAGATGATGCACAGGCGCAAGCTGTTCATGAGTTAGATCGTGTTTGGCAAGAACTGATTCAACGCTTTAAGGCATCGAAAAAAGCCTTTCGTCGTTTCCGTCGTCAAACATCTCCACAAGGTGTATATATGTGGGGCGGTGTGGGGCGCGGTAAAACATGGTTAATGGATCAGTTCTTTGATTCAATTCCTTTTCGCCGAAAAATGCGTATGCATTTCCATCATTTTATGCAGCATGTTCATCGTGAATTAAATAAGTTGTCGGGACAGCGTAATCCACTTGATTTGGTGGCTGACCAAATTTATCAACAAGCAGTGGTGATTTGTTTTGATGAATTTTTTGTTTCAAACGTCACCGATGCCATGATTTTAAGTGAATTATTCCAAAAATTATTTAATCGTGGTGTCACGCTGATTGCGACATCAAATATAGCTCCAGATGGTTTGTATAAGAATGGTATTCACCGAGACCGCTTTATTCCAACCATTGAAATGGTGAAAAAGAACTGTGCAATATTAAATGTCGATGCGGGTGTGGACTATCGTTTACGTGTACTCAAACAAGCTCAATTGTTTAAAAATCCACTGACGCATGACCATAAAAATTGGATCGCACAGCGTTTTAGTGCATTGACACAAACGCAAACCATTTCTCAAGAGCCAATTATTATTAATAATCGTATCGTTGAAACGATAGGGCATACTGAAGACGTTTTATGGTGTGAATTTTCAGAATTATGTTTCAAACCACGAAGTCCAGCTGACTTTATTGAAATTGCCAATATTTACAATACAGTATTGGTAAGTAATGTTCCGCATTTGACAGATCACTTGTCGGAAGGCACACGCCGTTTTATTTATTTGGTCGACGAGTTTTATGATCGTGGTGTAAAACTGTTACTCACCTCTGAAGATTCAATTATCGATATCTATCAAGGCGAAAAATTAGCCTTTGAAATTGAACGCACGCGTTCACGTTTACTTGAAATGCAATCCGACGATTACTTGAATGCTGCACATAAACAAATTCAGAAAAGAGAGTCGGAAGTTAATTAAATAGCAAGCGCCAGAAATGGCGCTTTTTTTATAACTAGAAAATATCTGTTTTCTCGACATTTAAGACTGGTTTTTGTCTAATCTTTACTCTATAACTATAGTAATGTTGAATTTAAGCGCTATTTTTATCTATAAGTCTGCACTTAAGTCTAATGTTGACATTTCAAAAACTTTATACACTATAAAAAGGTATTTAAGCTGATGATAATGTCGCTTTTGTGATCTGTGTTTTATAGAATAATGGATCCCTTTATTCTATAAAAAATGATCACTATTTAGGAATGTGATAGTACTATTCAGCTAGATTTAAATCGGTATACTAGAATCTCTTGTTATAAAAAGTAGCAATATCAGGAAAGACAATGACTGCACGTATTCAAAAAGGCAAGTTAGCGATTGCTAAAGAACTTTACGATTTCATCGAAAATGAAGCATTACCAGGTTCTGGTTTAGATAGCGAAACATACTGGAAAAACTTCGAGCAAGTCGTTGTTGATCTTAGTCCTAAGAATAAAGCGCTTCTTGCTAAGCGTGATGATATTCAGGCTAAAATTGATGAATGGCACCGCAACAACAAATTTGAATTAGAAGCTTACAAAGCTTTCCTTACAGAAATTGGCTACTTATTACCAGAAGTAGAAGATTTCCAGATCAGCACAGAAAATGTCGACGAAGAAATCGCATTATTGGCTGGCCCACAACTTGTCGTACCTGTACGTAATGCACGTTACTGCTTGAATGCAGCAAATGCGCGTTGGGGTTCTTTATATGATGCACTTTACGGTTTCGATGTCATCTCTGAAGAAGGTGGTGCAGAAAAAGGTAAGGGCTATAACCCAGTACGCGGTGATAAAGTTATCGCATTTGCGAAAAACTTCTTAAATGAAAATTTCCCTCTTGCAGCAGGTTCGCATGCTGATGCAACGCAATATGCTGTAGATCACAATAAACTTGTTGTGACCTTAAAAGATGGCACTCAAACAACGGTTGCACATGAAGCGCAATTTGTGGGTTATAACGGCGAAGCAGCTGCACCTACAGAAATCGTATTCAAGAATAATGGCTTGCATGTCATTATCGAAATTGATGCAACTAGCCCGATTGGTAAAACAGATGCGGCAGGCGTTAAAGATTTAGTGCTTGAAGCTGCTGTAACGACTATTCAGGATTTAGAAGACTCTATTGCAGCTGTTGATGCTGAAGAAAAAGTTGAAGGCTACCGTAACTGGTTAGGCCTCATGAAAGGTACTTTAGAAGAATCGATCGAGAAAAATGGTAAAACTGTTACTCGTAGTTTGAATAAAGACCGTACGCATAAAAACTTAATTGGCGGTGAAACCATTATTCATGGTCGTTCATTGATGCTTCTTCGTAACGTAGGTCACTTGATGACCAATCCAGCCATCCTTGTGGATGGTGCGGAAATTTATGAAGGTATCATGGATGCATTGGTTACACCATTATTGTCTTTTGCAGACATTAAAGGCGAAAACGAAATCAAGAACTCACGTAAAGGTTCTATGTATATCGTTAAACCAAAAATGCATGGTCCTGAAGAAGTTGCTTTTGCTGTAGAGCTTTTTGAACGTGCTGAACAATTATTAGGTTTACCAGCGAAAACGCTTAAAATCGGTATCATGGATGAAGAGCGTCGTACTTCTGTAAACTTGAAAAACTGTATCGCTCAAGCAAAAGATCGTACGATTTTTATCAATACGGGCTTCATGGATCGTACGGGCGATGAAATCCATACCTTTATGGAAGCAGGTCCATTCGTTCGTAAGGGTGAAGTAAAAGCGCAAATTTGGTTCCCTGCATATGAAAACCGTAACGTAATGGTTGGCTTGAAAGCAGGCTTACGTGGTAAAGCGCAAATTGGTAAAGGCATGTGGCCTAAACCAGATATGTTGCTTGATATGTACAAAACTAAAACTGAACATCCAGATGCTGGTGCAAGCTGTGCATGGGTTCCATCACCAGCAGGTGCGGTAATTCACGCGATTCATTATCACCAAATTAATGTTGCAAGCCGTCAAAAAGAATTATTGGCGACTGAAGCATTACCTTTAGATGATTTGTTAACTCCGCCTTTAGCGAAAGACACCAACTGGTCTGAAGAAGAAAAAACCAAAGAACTAGAAAATAACTGTCAAGGTATCTTGGGTTATGTGGTTCGTTGGGTTGATTTGGGTGTAGGTTGTTCTAAAGTTTTAGACATCAACAACGTAGGTTTGATGGAAGACCGTGCAACTTTACGTATTTCATCTCAACACGTTGCTAACTGGTTGCGTCACAGTATTGTGACACGTGCGCAAGTTGAAGAAGTGATGAAACGTATGGCTACTATTGTGGATCAGCAAAATGCAAATGATCCAGAATATACTGCTATGGGGCCAAACTTTGATGGTATTGCATTCCAAGCAGCGTCTGATTTGATCTTTAAAGGTGGCGAACAGCCTTCTGGTTATACAGAGCCGTTGTTGCATGCTGCACGCTTAAAATTAAAAGGGTATACAGGGGACTAAGTTTCCACTGTAAATAAAAAAGCCTCCATGTTGGAGGCTTTTTTATTGCCGCGTATAAGAATAAGAAGCCAGATCTAAAGATAGTCGAATATTTGATATTATTGCTTTATATAAAACTTTAAAAATACCAGTGAAATTGTCTGATCAGTAATTATGATCACGATAGGGGCAATTGGTCATTCCAGAATGAAAAACTTATAAGTCTGCTTCATGTGATGCCCACTGATCATTCTTTCTCATGCGTGTTTGGAGGATACAGGTTAGGTTGAAAATTTTTATATTCAATTGCTTATGGAAATATTCCCAAAGGTAGCGTTTGAATGTTTACATCGACCTAAAGCAGAAATTAAAAGAATTCATCCTTAACTGAATTCTTTTAATTAAATGAAGCTGCATTTTTAATGCGCTAAGTTTTTAAAAATATGCTTAAGGCTTTCCATCATTTTTTCAATTTGTAAGGGGGTTAAACCTTCAAAAGATTGTTCTAAAACAACATTGGTTAGATCATTAATTTTGTGAGTCATTTCTAGACCTTTGTCCGTTAACACAACCCGAGTAATTCGAGCATCGTCTTCACATGAATATGTTTCAGCTAGGCCTTCATCCTTTAGGCGATAAACAATTTTTGTTGTTGTTGACATCTTAGAGACAACCATTTCAGATAAATCTGAAACGCTGGCATGAGGCTTTGACTTTAAGGCAAGCAAGATACGACGGCGTGAATTATCTAAACCATATTTTTTCAAGGCATGGTCTACGTTTTGTACATATTGAGCATGTACTTGAGTAACCCAATAGTATGGAAAATTTTCTAAGGTAAAATCTTCCGCCAAAGGTAAAAATTTACTGTATTTTTTAGTCATGAATGGACTCCCCTGTAAGCTTTGTAATTGTAATTCGTTAACGCACGCATTTTATTATAAAGTTAATTTGCTGCGCAGAATATACTAAATTTTTTTAGAGCTAATCAATCTATATATTAAGTTTTTTATAATGTAATAAGGAAACCTATATAAATAAGTTCTCTTATTACAAACAATTAAAAATTAAGCATGCTCGTTGAGCAGAGACATGGTGTAGCTGTCTTTATCTTGATGAAATACCACAATACTCTGGGCAAAGTTAAGTACTTCTTCTTGAATTTCATAATTTTGATAAGAATTTGAAGACAACATTGCCGTAGGGCTGCCATGTTGTAAAACGATAGGTAAGCACATTTCAGACTTTTGGGTATTATGTGTGACTATGGCCTTAACCTGATGCTGATCAAAGGATGAATCTAGATTAAAATATGTACCTTCATAGCTTGTATTCGCAATCGTTTTCGATGTTTTTTTGAAGCTTAATGCTTTTTTATTTGTCATAGCGAATAATCCTGTAAGTTTTTTGCTTGGATTAGAAATGTACACATCTAAGTTGCGCGAATAGATTATTTCATTAATTAATCTTGGCTATGTTTCATTCTAGTGAAAAAAACAGATTTAGGAATTGGTCTTTTTAACAAAAAGTTTCTGATATTTTTGTCATAAGTTGAATAAATTGATATATTTATTAAATAAATATTAATATAATTTTCATAAACAAGAGCTTATGCCGAGGCTTTTTTATTTTTCATTATATTTTTCAAATATGACTGAGTAGTTTGTTTTTTGAAAACAAACAAACTATTGGATGAATAGATGCTGTGAAGTCTGAAATTTATACAATTTAAATATTTAGTGGTTAAAAACATAAAAATCTAATTACAAATTTTATAGATTGTGCATAATAAATTTATCTATTGTTGAACAGGTTACATATATGGATCCGTCGCCGTGCAGGTCTACGTTTCGTTTTTGCCAAATTCATAAAATCGGAGATATAAACTAATGGAGTTTTTATTAGATCCGGGAATTTGGATTGGGTTACTTACCCTTATTGTTTTAGAAATTGTTTTAGGTATTGATAACCTCGTCTTTATTGCCATTTTGGCTGACAAGCTTCCGCCTGAACAACGTGACAAAGCCCGTATAGTCGGTCTTTCTCTTGCGTTAGTGATGCGCTTGGGTTTATTGTTTGCTATCTCTTGGTTAGTCACCTTGACTAAACCGTTTATTACCGTCTTTGACTGGACTTTCTCAGGTCGAGATCTCATTCTCTTATTTGGTGGTTTATTTCTGCTTTATAAAGCAGTAAGCGAATTGCACGAAAGAATGGAAGGGCAATCTGAAGTTAAAGTTACAACGAATGTTGTTTATGCAAGTTTTACCGCAGTTGTAGCACAAATTGTAGTGCTGGATGCCGTATTCTCTTTAGATTCGGTCATTACTGCAATTGGTATGGTCGACAATATCTATGTGATGATGGCTGCAATGATTGTTGCCATGGCAGTGATGTTGCTTGCTTCGAAACCATTAACTGATTTTGTAAATCGTCATCCGACCGTCATTATTCTATGTTTAAGCTTCTTACTCTTAATTGGTATTAGTTTGATAGCCGAAGGTTTTGGTTTCCATATTCCAAAAGGCTATATCTATTCAGGTATTGGCGTTGCAATTGTGATTGAAGCTTTCAATCAGTTTACCCAACGTAATGCTACCAAGCATGAATCAAAAATTCCATTGCGTCATCGTACCGCAGATACCATCTTAAAATTGATGGGCGGAAAAATGGAAACGCTTACAGATAGTGCTCAACACGCTGAAGCGCAAGAAGCATTTGCTGATGAAGAGCGTTATATGATTGGCGGGGTATTAACCTTAGCCGAAAGATCAGTAGCCTCGATCATGACACCACGTAGCCAAATTTCGTGGGTGAATATTGATGATGCCCCTGAGCGGATTCGTGAACAAGTTTTATCCGTACCACATAGCTTATTTCCAGTTTGTCGCGGCAGTTTAGATAAAGTTTTGAGTGTGGTGCGTGCAAAAGAATTGCTTGATGTTCTGGATGATGAGGAACAACTTAAAGCTCTTATCAAACGTCATCGCCCGATTTATATTTTTGAAAAAATGAAAGTGATTGATGCCATTAATACCTTGCGTACATCAAAAGGTTCATTGGTTTTGGTCAGTGACGAGTTTGGTAACGTACAAGGTTTAATTTCTCCACTGGATGTTTTTGAAGCTATTGCGGGTGAGTTTCCTGATGCAGATGAACAACTCGATTTAGTCAAAATTGATGAGCATACATGGAAAGCTTCTGGCATGTTGGATGTCTATCAACTTGAATTAGAGTTGGGCATGATTGATTTGGTTGATGAAGATGCTGGTTATATCAGTGTTGCGGGTTTAATTTTAGATAAAACCCATGGTGAGGTGGTGTTGGGTACTCAATTGGAGTATCACGGCGTTCACTTTGAGGTGACTGAATTAGATGAGAACCGAATTAAATCTGTTTTAATTACGCATCGCTAGAAGCATATAGAGCATAACTGTAACGGTATTTGATATCTTCGCAGTCGTAATTATTTGAAGTAATTTGAAAAACCCAATGGACGCGTGCTGTTGGGTTTTTTATCCTGTCTCGTTTTTCTTTTAAGTTGTAAATTTGATCAGATGACGGGGAGGGTAATTGGATTCATGTGACATGAAAATCCCTATTTTTTGTGATATTAAAATAAGTAAAATGAGTAATACTTATTATATAAGAATAAAGGATGAGTCGCTCTCATGTTAATTACAGAAACGGTTACAGATTTTTCAAAGCTTTCATCTGGACAAAAAAAACAATTTTTTAAAAAAATATGGGCATTTGATCAGCATATTTTCCCCAATTCTACGGTAAAAGAAATTTATAATTTTGTGCATGATGTAGATGCAGTTTCAGTCCAAGTTATTCATTATTATCATGAAGGAAAATTAATTGGACAAAATGTTCTACCAATTATTAAACTTTTTTTAGATGGAAAACCAATTTTTGTTTTGAGTTCTCGAGCAGGTATTTTACCTGATTACCGACGCGGAAATCGAACACTCAATAGTGCTATTCGTGTGGTACTTAATCATCAAATCCGTAATTTGACTATCCCATTATGGTTTGTAACTACAGTAATACAGCCTAAAGTGTATACACTTTTTGCTTCACGATCACAGCGTTTCTTTCCACGTGCAGGAAGACAGATTCCTCAAGACTATTTACAGGTTTTAAATATTTTTCAGCAACGTAAACATGAAGTGCAAAAACGTCGAGAAGATATTTTTGTTCACCCAATTGTGCGGCCTAAAATAAGCTTAGATCAATTGCGGTGTTTGAGAAATAAAGCGACTACGCATATTAATTTTTTCATGCAACATGTCCCTGATTATTTTGATGGTATGGGCTTGATGTGTGTCTGTAAATTAGATTTAAAAACGATTTTTGAGATGATGTTTAATTTATCTTTTAATCGACATGTGCATTAGGATCACTTGACCTTTTCACAAGTAGAGGTCAAGTGATTTCATTAAAATCAAAGCATCTACTAGAGTTTAAGAATTTTGATATCTGCATATTGTTGAATTAAATCTGGATTTAAATAGTGGATATAATCCATGAATGCCACATTAAAATGCCCCAACATTTGGGTTTGTTCAAATGCTAATTTCCCTGCAATGGCAAAATGCGTGTGCGCAGCTAGGGTGGCAATGGTCGGTGTTGCTACAGCACAATAAGCGGCAATTAAAGCACCCAATGCACAGCCTGTTGCTGTGACTTTAGGTTGTAAATAACTCCCACCATTGACTTGAATGACTGCATCGAACTCTTTGGTTAAAATAAAATCGGATTCACCTGAAATAGCAATACATTCGGCATGTTCTAACAATAGTTTAGCTTGGCTATACACATCTGCACTGTTTAAAGTGCTATCGACACCTTTAGATTCAACTTGATTGCCTGCAAGTGTACTAATTTCTGAAGCATTACCACGAATGACAGTCGGGTTATAGTGTAGTAATTCATCCACCATATCTGAGCGCCATTTTAGAATAGTGCCATAGCCCACAGGGTCGAGTACCCAAGGTGTGTGGGTGCGCTGCGCCGTTTGTGCGGAAATGTGCATGGCTTGCATTTGTTCGTTGGTTGGCGTACCCAAATTAATGCTGAGTGCTGCGGCAATGGTGGTAAAACTTTCGGCTTCAAATGGATTATCAATCATGGCAGGAGAAGAGCCAGCAGCGAGTAAAACATTGGCTGCATAGTTGGCTGCAACACTATTGGTAATACATTGCACGAGCGGCTGCTGAGTTTGCAGCTGTGTCCATGCTTCAACAATATGCTCGATTAATGTTGAAGTTTGATCCATTGGATTATTCCTTAAGTTGAACAGGGTGTGATTAGAGAAACTAGACATATTTATCACCATTTATTGGGTGAAATAATGGTCTTGATGCTTACAGGTACGACAGCATAAGGTCACATAATTTTCTGCATCGTAATCCACAGTAAGCTCATTTGAACCACAATACATACAGCGTTTTTGTGAATAAAAACTTAAACGAGGTTCAATCTTTTTCCATGAATGTCGAATGGGTTGGAAAAAAATATTTTCATCGTAGCCTAAAAAGCGAAAAAATAGGATTTCGCTCATTTTACTAAAAGGGATATTATATGGGCGTGGTAGGGTGGATGTTTCCCATTTTTCAGTCACAGCACGTTCACGATATTGTTGTAAAGTTTTCTTTAACAAATTGGTATTAATAAAGTTTTCATTACGTGCTTTGAGCGCTTTTTGTTGGTTTAAGTATTCCAGTGCCGTTTGCACCAGAAAATAAATTTGCCCGACAGCCAACGAATCCATCAAGCGATAACAAAAGGTCTGAAAAGCATTATTTCCTGCAATTTGTACGCCCCATGTGCGGCAATAAAACTGGGCAAACTGAATAATTTCTTGATAGAGCACCAAATAGAGTGCATTTTTGACTTCATCTGCATTTTTAAATGGCACCCCCATGGTTAAATTTTCATAAAACCAATTTCGCAGTTGTTGGGTAATACTAAATAAACTGGGTTCAGAATAGCCATCTAAGCGTACATTGACATAATAATGATGCGCCTCAGACGCAAAATCTTTAGCGATTAAGATTTGTTCTTTAACCAATTGTTTGATCAAATAATTTTGAAATAAATAATTGGGGGTAATGGAATGGTATTTAATGCTTTCCCAGTCAATGTATTCATGATGTGTAGTATGTTCTTGAACTTGGTTGTCCAAAATACTCAGTAAAAATAATTTATTGAGAAAACTGATTTGATCCAGTCTGTATTCGATCTGATCTTTATTTTTATCTTTAGATTTAATTTTACGTTGCTCTTGCAGTCGTGTTTCCGTGAGCATTCTTTTTCGATTGGCTAAGCATTTGTCACAATGACAGTTATTGCGTTGGTCTTGAAAAACACGATGTTGGCAGTGACTACATTCATGAAAATTAATGGCTTGATCGTATTGTTCTGCTTCAATCCAGAACATAGATGCCTGACATAAAGGGCATGATGTACTTTCATCTAACTGTTTTTGCAGAATCTGAAGAAGCATGGAAAGAGTCAATCACAAGTCTGGTTAATCATGAGATCAATTATACACAGGTCTTTTGTGATGACGTGATGCAATCGTGTTGAATGAATAAAAATGCTTATAGCAAGAGCAGTTCAGTATGATTGAAAATAGCCTAAGTATTTTTAAGATCTCCATCTGGAGATGAAAAATAAATCTTTCCATCTCCAGATAAGGAAAATTTGTGAGATGAGAACTTTTAAATTCTTGAACTAATAAGAGGCGGGGCAAGGCAGTGACTCATCGTCCTCGCCTAATTGCTTTGCATCGATTAAAGCCTTCACTTTTTTAGATGGAAGTCTTTTGCTGCCCAATGTATCGTAGTTATTCAAAATTGCACAAATATCGGGCGATTGCATCGGAATACCTTCGCAACTCATAAACATCGCAATGACTTTATGATCAATTCCTGCGGCATTGAGTGTTTGCATAGTTTTGATATTTTCCACACGGACAATATGTTCTTTTAGATACATGGGAACACCTCTTTTAGTTCTAACTTAATTTTATAGTGCGCTTTGCACACATGATTACAAGCAAGAAACGTGCTCAAAATGTAGTTATCTTGAAAATAAGTGTCAATTTAAGTGCGCTGAATTGAGATGCATGGTAACAACACGATATGAAATAGCATGGGGTGTTATTTTTATGTGGAATATTGTTTCAGTTATGCTGTATCAGCGCCATTTTTTCGAGTTATGCATGCTAAGTAAGCAACTAACAGAATAATTGCACTGATGTTGAGGTGATGAATTGAAAATTAACAACAATGTGCCCATATATAACTCAAATCAATCGCGCAGACAGATTGTGAAAGTTGTCGTATGATCAAGGCAGCTCACAAAAAAAGTTTTGGCTTAAAACTACAGGATTAGGACATTATATGAATATCGCGGCAAACCCAGTGGTTGAAGCAGACCAAACTGTTTACTTAAAAGACTATGAAAAACCATCTTTTGCGGTTGATTCAATCAACTTGGATATTCAAGTATATACAGATCATACCAATGTGAATGCAACCTTGGTTATGAAGCGCCAGACAGCAGGAGATTTAGTGCTGCTTGGGCGTGATCTAGAATTAAAATCGATTACTTTGAATGGTAAGCCACTCACTGCCAATGATTATTCATTAGATGCAGAGCAGTTGATGATTGCCAATGCACCAGATGAGGTCATTCTGGAAACAGAAGTGATTATTCATCCGGAAAGTAATACGCAACTTGAAGGCTTATACCAAGCAGGTAGCGATTTATTTGTTACTCAAAATGAACCTGAAGGTTTCCGTAAAATTACTTTCTACCCAGACCGTCCAGATGTACTTTCAGTGTTTACCACACGTGTCGAAGCGGATAAAAAATTTCCAGTGCTGTTAGCCAATGGCAACTTGATGGAAGCGGGTGAAACAGGTGAAGGTCGTCACTACACCATTTGGGAAGATCCAACCAAAAAACCAGCCTATTTATTCGCTTGTGTAGTGGGTGATTTGGCTGTATTGAAAGATTCGTATGTGACTTCTGAAGGTCGTAATGTTGCTTTAGAAATTTATGCAGTAGAAAAAGATATTCCAAAATGCCACATTGCGATGGAAGCTTTAAAGCACTCAATGCGTTGGGATGAAGAACATTATGGTCGTCCGTATGACTTAGACAATTATATGATTGTGGCCACCAGTGCTTTTAATATGGGTGCGATGGAAAACAAAGGTTTAAATATCTTTAATACTTCATGTGTGCTGGCAGATGAGGAATTCACCACAGATGCAGCAATTATGCGTGTACAGTCGGTCATTGCACATGAATACTTCCATAACTGGACAGGGAACCGTATTACTTGTCGTGATTGGTTCCAGTTGTGCTTAAAAGAAGGTCTAACGGTTTTCCGTGATCAGTCTTTCTCTGAAGATTTACAATCGGCTGCGGTACAACGGATTGATGATGTAGCTGTATTAAAAGCACATCAATTTCCTGAAGATTCAGGTCCATTGTCTCATCCACCACGTCCAGACCATTTTGTTGAAATTAATAATTTTTATACCGCAACTGTGTATGAAAAAGGTGCGGAAATTAACCGCATGATGTCGACTTTATTGGGTAAAGAAAAGTTCCGTCAAGGTACAGACGAATACTTCCGCCGTCATGATGGTCAAGCGGTTACGGTTGAAGATTGGGTTGCTGCACTGACAGCAGGTTCGGGTGTAGATTTATCTGCTTTCCTGATTTGGTACAACCAACCGGGCACGCCAAAATTAGAAGCCCAAGGTGAGTACAATGCAGCTGCGCAAACTTATACTTTAAGTTTTAAACAAAGTTTAAAAGCACATGCCAAATATCCAAACTTAAAAGCAGTGCCAATTCCAGTGGCTTTGGCGTTGTTTAATGCAGAAACGGGTGAGCAATACGCACTTAATTCATCTGCATTATTTGAAAATGGCGTGAAAGATGGCGTGTATTTATTTGATCAAGATACAGCAACCATTGAATTTACAGGAGTGACAGCAAAACCTGTGGTGTCTTTGCTGCGTAACTTCTCTGCACCAGTGAATCTTGAATTTAATTATTCAGATGAAGAACTTGCATTTTTAGTGCAATATGAAACCAACGGTTTTAATCAATGGCAAGCAACACAAACTTTACTTGAACGTATTTTGTTAAATGGTCATGACGCTGAAGTGTATATTCAAGCGATTAAAAATACGATACCAGACCTTGTTGAAAAAGATCCATTGTTGGCTTCCCGTTTGTTTGATGTCCCTTCTGAAGGGTATTTAGGCAGCCGTATTGATGCTGATTATAAGCCAGTAGAAATTCAAGAAAAACGTAATGCATTGTTAAATACCTTGGCTCGTGAACTGGGTGAATTTTGTAAAGCTACTTATTTGGCTTTAGATCCAGATTTACAAAAAGAGTTTTCACAAGCCATGGGTGTACGCGCGCTAAAAAACATCATGCTGACTATGTTGGCACGTCAAGGTGATAGCGAAGCTTTTGATTTGGCACATGTACAATATTTAAATACAGGTAATATGTCGGAGCGCTTAGGTGCGCTTAAAGTCTTGGTCTGGAATGATGCACCACAAGCGAAAGATACTTTAGCTGATTTCTATAATCGTTTTAAAGATGAAGCATTATCGCTTGATCAGTGGTTTATGCTACAAGCAGCACATCCAAAAGCCACTGTGGAAAGTATCCAGTATTTAATTTCACACCCAGACTATGATTTGGGTACACCAAATCGTATTCGTTCTGTTAGTGGGGGTTTAAATGCCAATCCTGTCAATACATGGGGTTTTGCTGTTCAACATTACATCGATTTAGCGAAATATCTTGATGAGAAAAATCCAATTCTTGGTTCACGTTTACTACAAGTGCTTTCGCGTTGGTATACCTTGGCTGAGCCGCAGCGTAGTGATGTAAAAACTGCACTTGAGGCGTTAAAATCACAAGTGAAATCGAAAAATGTAGCAGAGACCTTAAATAGTATGTTGAGTGTTTAAATCTATTTAACTTTATTTAAGTATTTGATATTTAATAAATAAAAAGTGCTATTTCCTCTATGGATTTGGGGGAAATAGCACTAAATAATTTAGAAGTATTTCAAAAAAGGAATGTGTTTGTTCTTATGTTTAAAGTTTGAAAATTTAACCATAAGAGGATATAAGCCAATACACAAGAACAATGAAATTAGCCAAAGCATTCCAACACTACTTACGCCGTAATAGTCACCATAATTCTTGCCAAATACTTCGACGGCAATTAGGTAGAGTCCTTTCAATACATATAAGTGAACAATATAAAAGAACATAGGCACTGAACCAAATACGATCAATGGTTTGATCCAGTTTTTTGTTTCCACTTTTTGTAGCAAAACTAAGAGTATTAACCCAATACCGACATTCCATAAAATGAATAAGAGTGAAGGTGGGTACTTTGTCACATTGAAAAAACTCATCAATGATTCGGTAAAGGTCGGCATGATAGACCACGCTTGATCACCATACACATTTATAAATCTTAAGATGAAAAATAAAGTAAGACTTGATAAGCCAAAAGTGAGTAATATTTTATTTCTTTTATTGGGCTCTACCGATTGATCAAAGACTTGAGTACCGATGCAATAGCCAAGAGTGATGACACTAATCCACGGTAACACAGGGTAAGACGTTCTAAAGCGGATCACATCACCAAATTCAATCCAACCTCGCTCATGAAGAATGAGCCATAAACTATGAATGATAGGTACATTGGAAAATGAAATTTGATCAAGCAAGTTATGACCAAAAATAATGACTAAACTAATCACCCATAAAAGTTTTTTAGGTAACCCGATTAAGGCTGCCAAAGCCAGCATACTTAAACCAATAGCCCAGATGACTTGTAAATAAATAACATCAGGAGGGAATTTTCCCGTCCACGCAAAATTAATAACGATTAATTCAAGGAAAATTAAAAAAAGACCACGTTTAATCAAAAATTCACGTGTCATACGAATACTATTATTCTTTGCTTGATAGAGATAGGCAGATAAACCTGTCAATACTACAAATACAGGAGCACAGATATGGGCTAAAACGCGACTAAAGAACAGAGATTCTTCTGTACTCGGAATCAGCATTGGGTCTGGAACTTGATAGTGAAGGTAAAAAGTTTCCCTAACATGATCAACCATCATAATAAGAATAACCAACCCTCTTAATGCATCAATTGCTTGTAAGCGTTTAGAAATATTAGACATAGGATTAAAGAAGGTATGATATGTAATGTTATATTGTATCATTATTATTTAATGATACATTAGCTCTATGTAAGTCTTAATTTAAGAAAAAATTTACTTTCCATTCCGAATGGATGGAACATTCTGACTTAATGTCATGTTGTTTAAATTCGGGGGTTAAAATGTTTAGCCATCTTGCAGAGCAATGCTTCTCATCTTCAAAGTTAACATTACGTTCTCTTTAGAGAGAAGTCGTGTCCATTATTTTGGCTAGGATCAATGCTGTGAAGTCAGGGGCATAAACGGTTTATAAGATTAGAAAGGTTAGTTTTGGGCTTAAACTGTTTCGTAGTCAACCATAAAAAACTGAAACTGGTATATCAGAGGTGTCATGATTGTCACAGAAAAATGATGAATATATTCATGCATAAATTATGTATGAAATATCAATAAATATGCGTGTAGAATTATAGTAGATAATTGCTCGTTTTATGGGTTGTGCAACCTGTCTAAAGCTAAATAATTAAAAAAACATAGCCGCTGTGAATTCGGTGTGAAGAATTACCTAAGCTCCACTATTTTGCTAAAAAACTCAATAAATCATTTCTTTACTTCAAACAGTACAAATTATAGTTTTGTATGTGTAATAAATTTTAATCAGTTTATCTCGTAAAAAAATTGAAATAATTTTATCTAAGTAGATTTAAAAAGATAAACATAACTTATTTAAATTATTTTAAAACAAGACTTAAAAATAGGATATTTCTACTCGATTTTATCCGCATATTGCAGGGATTAAAGACATGAAAAAAAGTATACGCACTTTCGCACTTGCCTCAGTCAGTTGTTTTTCTTTAATGGGGTGTAATACCAGCTCAGAGCAGAAAAATAATTTTATTTCTGCTGTTTCTGGCGATACTATTATCTTAACCAGTGACGGTATGATTAGCTCAATTAATCGAGATAATCCAAATAATGTTGTTTCCTCAATTAAAATTCGATTGCTAGAAGCAGAAGACCAGCTGGTGGGGATTGATTATCGACCTAAAGATGAGAAGCTCTATGCTGTTGGGTTACTCGGTAATCTATATACATTAGACCCCAACACGGGAGTTGCTACATTTCTTCGAAAACTTATTGCTGATCCAACAGATACAACGGATGGAAATCTACCTTTTAGTAAAATTGTAGGGGATGCTAATCTAATTAGTGTAAATTTTAATCCTGCCGCTGATCGATTACGTGTGATCACCAACACGGGACAAAATTTAAGAATTAATGTTGATACAGGTGCAACAATTACAGATGGTACAATTAATCCTATAGCCAATAATCCAGTTATTGTCGCAGCTGCTTATAGCAATGCTTTTGCTGGAACGGCAACCACTAAACTCTATAGTATTGATCAAACATCGGATCGTATTTACTTGCAAAATGCAAATGCTGGAACTTTAGGTGATTCAGCACCATTGGGAGATAATCTGGATACCCAAGGCGGTGGGGGCTTTGATATCGATCCAATCAATAACATCGGTTATGCAGCATTAAAAATTTCTGGCAGCTATAAATTTTATCAATTGAATTTGGCAAATGTGGGTACAGCAAATAATACTGTTTTTAACACCACTGACTTAGCAAATTATTATACAACGGGTGGAATACGTGGTATTGCATTAAAACGTGCTAAAGACGCTACAGCAGCAGGGATTGGATTAAGTAATAATAATAAATTAATTCGCTTTACTTTAAATAACCCCAATAGTGTGACAGAAAAAAATATTACAGGTCTATTGGTGGATGAAAAATTTGTTGGAATTGACCATAGGCTAAGAAATAGCACAGAGCGATCAGGTCAACTATATGGTTTAACGAATAAAGCCAATTTATATACGATTAACCCTGAAACTGGTATAGCAATCTTAGTGAATGCGCTTAAAGCGGCAACAGACAGTACCTTTACCAGTTTAGATGGGACTGCATTTGCTGTAGATTTTAATCCTGCCGCTGATCGTTTACGCGTAATTAGCAAT
This sequence comes from Acinetobacter kyonggiensis, assembly GCF_900107285.1. Classification (GTDB taxonomy): domain Bacteria; phylum Pseudomonadota; class Gammaproteobacteria; order Pseudomonadales; family Moraxellaceae; genus Acinetobacter; species Acinetobacter kyonggiensis. Next base: position 71,357 of record NZ_FNPK01000006.1, read on the forward strand.
ACGGGACAAAGTCTAAGAGTTAATGTTGATACGGGGGATACGATCCGCGATGGTGATATTAAAGGTATTGCTGGTGCAATGATCAGCGCAGCTGCATATACTAATAGTTTTAAAACCAGTGTCGTGGGATTAGCAACAGAACTTTTTGATCTCGATCAAGCCAATCAAATCGTTGTCAAACAAGATCCACCCAATACTGGAACACTGAACCGAATTGGTGGATTAGGTATAAATTTAGGTTTAGATAATGGTTTTGATATTGCTGGTGGAGACAATGGTTATGCTCTAGCGACAGTTGCTAACGCTTCAGGTCCATCTGTTTTATATCGTATTGATCTCAATACAACAATGAGTGATAGCCGTGCAAAACCTGCAATTAACGTGGATGGAACACCCAATATTGCAGCTTCGACTATAGGAACAGCAGCAACTTTACCGCTCATTGATATTGCAATTTTATTAAAATAATCAAACACTGTTTAGATAGTAATAGAGCGCAGATTTCTGTGAAATACGGAACTCTGCGCTTAAAAGCAGCTCAATCAACCCTGCAACTTTTGATGGAGGTCAATCTAGAGCTTCTTTTATTAAACTTTAATAATCAGCACGGGAATAGGGGATTGTGTCAAAACTGCTTGTGCCACACTTCCTAAAACTAATTTTTTGAATCCAGTACGCCCATGTGAACCCATAATAATTAAATCAGCACCAACTTCATCCGCAACATGAATAACACCTTCAGCAGGTGATACACCACGAATTATTTTGGTATCTACATCTATACCGTCACGAAGGAAGGATTGTTTAATATCAGCTAAGCGCAACTGCGCATTTTTTTCAGCCTGCATAAAGTAATCAGTCACTGCGGGTGCAATTTTATAAAAATCTACCCCAACAAATGGGTCTACAGCAATCACACTGGTAACAGTGACTTGGCAATCGAGTGTTTTAGCTAAGGCTAAAGCTTGTTCAACAGCTGCATAAGAAATAGGGGATTCATCTACTGGAACTAAAATATGTTTATAAGTCATGAAATGATCCTTATGGTTATCGTTGAATGGAAAAGCTTTTGTAATTGTGATTGTCAGTCATGAAGACAAATTAAAGAGATATTGAAAGAGTTTAAAGAACCCACCATTAATTTGAAGGGTTCTTTTATTCAATTTTTATTCTTTAACCACTAAAACAGGAAGTTTTGTGCCACTTAAAACATCTTGTGCAAAGCTACCCAGTAAAAATTTTTGAAATCCTTTTCGGCCATGTGAGCCGATCACAATCAAATCAGTTTTTAATTTTTCTGCGGTATCGAGAATACCTTCTTCAGAGACATTACCTTTAATAATTTGAATGTTAGCCGTTACACCATTTTCGCTAGCAATAGCTTGAGCCTGTTGCAATGCTTTTTCGGCATTGTCATAAGCTTGTATGAAATATTCTTTCATAATTGGAGATGGATAGAAATCTACATCCGTAAATGGATCTTCAGTGACTAAACTAATTAAGGTTAATTGACTACCAAAAGCTTGAGCAATTTGAGCTGCTTTTTTCACGGCAGACAAGGAAATTTCGGAACCGTCAACAGGGACTAAAATATTTTGATAAGACATAAAATTGTTCCTTTGAGTTTATTGTATCGCTATTATTTATAGATAGCACATTGTCCTAAAATGATCAATTTAGTCTCTGAAAATTGTTTTAAAATTCATTAAATTATATAAATATCATGGATATAAGTGTGTCCTATTTTGCATTTAAATCTGAGTTAAAAGCTCAGCTTTGCTGTAAGTGTTTCTAAATGTTTAGACAAGCATTAAAATCTAAGAAAATAATCTTCTCTGTTCAAAGTAGCAGGAGAAATAATGGCTGGGGGAGCATATAGTGTATTCAAAATATTTAGCTTTAATACTGTGTGGAATTACGGTAATACACAGCAGTGGTTGTCAGAATATACAAACGAGTACCAAGGTGATTGCCAGCGTATTTAATGCGTCTACCCATGTTCAAAAAAAGATGCTTGATCAATATGCACCAGAAGAAATTTTGGTGCAAAAAAATATTATCTATATGCAAGAACCTAAGTTAACTTTAGATGTTTATCAGCCAAAAAATGTCATGCAACTTGAGTCTCGTCCAACGGTGGTTTGGATTCATGGTGGTGGGTGGGTTTCAGGTTCTAAAGAACATGCACGTGGCTATTTTAAACTCTTGGCCGATCAAGGCTATAACGTCATTTCAGTACAATATCAATTTGCTCCTGAAGCGATTTATCCGAATCAGTTGTTACAGATGAATCAGGCATTAAAGTTTATAACCGACCATGCGCAGCAATATCGTATTAATGCCAATCAAATTTATTTGGCGGGCGATTCCGCAGGTGCAAATTTAGTCAGTCATTATGCGGCACTCATTAGTAATCCTACTTTTGCCCAGCAATCAAATTTCACGCCGCTTATTCAACGTGAGCAAATTAAAGGCTTAATTTTGCATTGTGGTATTTATGATATGGATGCGTTTATTCATACTGCACCAGATGAACTTAAGCTGATTGAATGGGGAGTATTTAACTTAGTTCAAAGCTATACTGGTAATAAAAAAGATGATGTCGAATTTTTAAAAAGCATTTCTCCAATTCAATATTTAACAGCAAATTATCCGCCAGTTTTTATCAGTGGTGGAAATAAAGATTTTTTAACCAAGACTCAATCTGAACCGTTTGTGAAAGTATTGATGAGCAAAAAAATACCGGTTACAGAAGTATTTTATCCAGATGCCAAAGAATTTTTAGTACATGAGTATCAATTCATGATGAGTAAAGCTGCCAGTCAAGAAACCTTTAAGAAAACCATTGCTTTTATCAATCATTATAGTTTGCCATCTGAGAAATGATTACATTCCAGAACTTGCAAAATATCAGCTTTTGTTTAAGATACCAACCAAATGGTATGTTTGTTTTAAAGGTAAGATAATGAGTCCTATAATGATGGCGTATGGATTGCTTGCACTGGCAATTCTTTCTGAGGTGACTGGTTCAACATTTTTAGTAAAATCAGAAGGTTTTACTAAGCTCGGTCCATCTGTGGCAGTCATTGTTTTATTTAGTATCGCTTTTTATTTGTTATCTCAAGTCATTAAAGTTATTCCCTTAGGAATTGCTTATGCTATATGGGCTGGGGTTGGTATTATCTTAACTGCGATTATTGGATATTTTGTTTTCCGTCAAAGTCTTGATTTGCCTGCTATGCTGGGCATTGGCTTGATTGTATCGGGCGTTGTCGTGATTAATTTATTTTCAAATTCTACTGGGCATTAGTATTAAGTATGGAAAATGCGTATCAGCGTAAAAAAGAACCTGAACTTATTCGGCAAAAAATTTTAGCGCATGCAATTCAATTATCTGCTGATAAAGGTGTGACAGGGGTTTCAATTCAAGCGGTCGCCGATTTAGTTGGCGTGTCTAAAGGTGGCGTTTTTCACCATTTTCCAAGTAAGCAAAAATTACTTGAAGCGATGGTGATTACCGTTTTAGAACATTTGGATGGTGTGATTGATCAATTCATTCAAGCTGATGATTGTGAATATGGTTGTTTTACCCGCGCTTATATAGAAGTGACATTGCAGAAAAAGATCGTTGGTATGGAGCATTCGTGGTCAGCAATCTCTATGATTATGCTGACGGATCGCACGTTCAATGATCTTTGGATTCACTGGTTAAATGCACGTTTAGAACGACATGCTGTAACAGATGCTGATTTAGAGTTAAAAATTTTACGTTTTGCTGCTGATGGTGTTTGGTTAACGGCATTTACAGAAGTTGAAAATCCAGACGAGACGCTGGAAATGAAACAGGAATTGATTCGCCGTAGTTATCCATAGCACTGCCCCATTTTATTGATTTAATTTTTATACCTTTGCGTAGGTATTAGCTCTACTTTCTAAAGTTTGTTTTTTTAAATTTTGACTTAACTTATATTGACCAAAAAATGATTTATGAGATAAGTCTAGTAAAAAAGCACCAATACAGGTGCTTTTTCTAACTTAAAGAGATTATGCTTTAATTTTAGATTTGCTTTTGAATTTGAAAATAAAAGACACTGCAAAACCGAATAATAGTCCCCAAAATGCAGAACCAATGCCAAAGAATTGTATGCCAGATGCGCAGAATAAGAAGGTCATTAAAGCGGCTTCTCGTTCATTGACATCATGAAAGGCAATCGCAATGTTATGACTAATGGTGCCAAATAAAGCAATTCCTGCCAAAGCCACAATAAAAATATGCGGAAATGACATTAATAAGCTGGTTAAAGTTGCAGCAAAAATACCCATCACAATATAGAAAAAGCCACAACTCATGCCTGCGATATAGCGTTTTTTAGGATCAGGATGAACTTGGTCATCTAAACTAACAGCGGCACTAATTGCAGCAATATTAACGGTATAACAACCAAAAGGAGCGAGTAAGGCTTGAGCAACCCCAGTCCACCCAATAAGATGATTGACATGTGGTTGATAGCCATAACTTTTGATCATGGCAATCCCCGGTAAATATTGAGATGCCATGTTAATGACAAATAAAGGCAATGCTAAGCCTAAAATGGCTGACCATGTAAAGTCAGGGGTAATCCATACCGGTTTGGCAAGGCTCCATTGTAAAGCTGGAACATGAAACTCCATAAACATTGGACAAAGCACAAGCCCTGCAATTACGGTAATAACAATGCAATAACGTGGAGACAGCCGTTTTGATAGAATATATACCGCTAAAAGTGAAAGGATGAAACCCCAATCATTTTGCATACTTGCAAAAAGTGCGATCCCAAATTTCAGTAATACACCAGCAAGCATGGCACTGGTTAAACTTTGTGGAATATAGGATAAAACTTTCTGAAAAATACCTAAAAAACCTAAAATTGCGGTTAATAAGCCACAAATGAAAAATGCACCAATCGCTTCATATAAGCTATAACCACTGCCTGTGGCAAGAATGAGTGCCAGACCTGCGGTTGACCAAGAGGTCGCAACAGGGTATTTAAACTTCCATGATAAAATAAAACCAGAAAGTCCAATACCTAAACCTAAGGCCCAAAACCAAGAGGTAATTTGTTCTGGCGTTGCACCTAATATTTGTGCGGCTTGAATGACCAGAACAGCAGATACACTAATACCAATCAGAAATGTAATAAAACCAGCAAATACTGCGGGTATAGAGAAGTCTTGAAGAAGTTTTTGCATGATCCCTTGCTTATCTTATTTTGACTGAATGTAGGGGCTGAAATGTCAACAGAGCCTAATATAAATGTCATTTAATCATACGCCTTTTCATTATGATTAACAGGTTTTTTGTTTAAAAGTAGTGTGAATATTTAAATATATTTCATTTATTTTCTGTACTGAAATTGAGATGAATAGGGGAGTAAAACTATAAGGTCGAACTTGCCAGCTTAAGACCAAATGCACAAAATAAAATACCGACAGCAGCCACACATGTTGCAGCGACTTTATAACGAGAATTAAAAAATGATGCCAATTTAATACCCGAAAAAATCAAAATGGTTAAATAACTCATGCTTATGATTTGTAGTATGACGGACAAAACAGCAAAACTGATTGCTGGATATGGATAGGCAGGATCGACAAACTGTACAAAGAAAGAGAGATAAAACAAAATTGCTTTTGGATTTAAAAGGCTGATGGTTAAGGCTGTACGATAAGGACGAGTTTGTTCAATAGCAGCATTTTGTGAGCTGGTCGCTATTTTTTGTGGGCGGTTTTGCCATGTATGTATACTGGCAATCAGTAATTTAATGCCTAAATAGGAGAGATAAAGTGCGCCAACAACTTTAAGCAGAATAAACAACCAAGGAAAAGCATGGAGTAACGATGCTGCACCCAATACTGTGCAAAGAATGAGAATTAAATCACCAGTAAAAACGCCCCAAGCACCTTGGTAGCCCGCTTTAATTCCAAAACGAGATGCAATGGACATCACATAAAGAGAATTTGGGCCAGGCAAAATGACAATTAAAATGGTACCAATAATGTAGGTGGTCACATCAGTAATGCCGAACACAAGCTGCTCCAAAGGATAAAAAAGCCGATGTTGCATGATAGCAAAATCGGCCTTATTTAACTGTAAAAATCACATTTTTAAGGCTGAATTTCAGCATCTAAGCCAAAAGATTGACGCAGTAGGGTGCTGAGTTGTTCACGGGCTTTAATAAAGCCATCAATGCCACTTTGTAAAAGTTGGAAAGACATTAAGTCATGTTCAAGTTGCGCTTTAAATGTTTCTTTGGTCAAAGGTGTAACAATACGCTGACAATGCGCTTGTGCGTGGTTATTTGAAAGTTGCGCAGCCACTTCGCGTTGATCTTGTTCAAGTTCTGCGAGCAGGTTTGGAGAAACGGTGAGTAAGTCACAGCCAGCCAATCCTAAAACTTGATCTATACTACGGAAGCTTGCACCCATAATTTCCGTTTTAATGCAGTGTTGTTTATAGAAATGGTAAATTTGCTTTACAGACAATACGCCCGGATCTTTATCAATCGGGTAGTGATCTACATTTTCTGCTTTTTTGTACCAATCTAAAATACGACCGACAAAAGGTGAAATAAGGGTGATATTGGCTTCGGCACAGGCTTGAGCTTGATGTAAACCAAATAATAACGTGAGGTTACAGTGAATACCTTCTGCTTCTAATGCTTTAGCAGCTTGAACACCTTCCCAAGTTGAAGCAATTTTAATTAAAATACGATTTTGCTCAATCCCGTAGGTCTGGTATAGGGCAAGGAGTTCTTTGGCTTTGCTAATCGTGGCTTCGGTATCATAAGACAGTGCAGCATCAACTTCAGTCGACACACGACCTTTAATCAGTTTTAAAATTTCAACGCCAAACTTGACCGTAAGAATATCAATGGTACGTTCAACTAAAAGATCGTCACGATAACCTTCAGACTTGGCTTGCTCAAATGCAGCTTCAATCAGCGCTTTATTTTCAGGTTGACTTGCAGCAGCAGTAATCAGTGAAGGATTGGTTGTTGCATCCAGTGGAAGGAATTTTTCAATAGCTGAAAGGTCGCTACTATCGGCAACAATGGTGGTTAAGTTTTTTAATTGGTTTAAGGCTGATTGAGTCATTGGTGTCTAGTTCTTAAAGTTATTTCCCGTATATTTGTTATATCACAATCTCCTTTTATCAGAAGTAAAAAGCGGTATAAGGCATGTCTATTTTGTGTTTTTTCTTGAATTTCGGATGTGATTAATCAAAAAACGAGCAGCTGAGCCAAGTTGGCTTTCACGACTCCAGACTAAATCGACATAATATTCAAATTTAGGGCTGAAATCTAAAAAGTTAAGAATTTTAAGCTGCTGTTTAATATGCGGATTCTGATTTAACATTTCTAAAGGTAAAACGCCCCAACCCAAACCTTGCATAATCATCGAGCAGGCAGAAAGATTGTTGTCTGTACGCCAATATTTTTTTGAAAAGAGTAATTCAGGCTTAAGTGTACGGTCACGACTGGCCACAATAATTTGACGACTTTGTAATATTTGTTCATAGCTGACTTGTTCAAGTGCAGCTAAAGGGGCATGAATGGCAGCGACAGGTACTAAAGCTTCACGCTTTAGTTCGACAAATTGTTCGCTACTTTCCAACTGTTCGCGTTCAAACATCAGTGCCAGTTGAGCAGACTGATTGAGTAGCATTTTTTGCGCATCTTCTTGTGGTGCTGAAAAAACATTGATTTGCAGCTCTGGAAATTGCTTTTCGATTAGTGAAATGTAGTCTGTCCACTGGATATGCAGCAGTTCGGATACCACCACAATATTTAAAGATGACTCCAAGCCTTCACTTAAGGCAAAAGCATGTTGTTTCCATTGGTTGATTTCGATCAGTAATTGTTCGGTTTTTTCATACAAAATGATGGCTTGTGGTGTGGGAATAGGTTCGCGTCCAACACGCTGAAACAGGGTTAAATTGAGGTCAATTTCTAAATTGGCAATCGACATACTGACCGCTGAAGGAACTTTCCCCAGTTGTCTGGCGGCAGCAGAAAAAGATCCCGTTTCAATTACGGTTTTAAAAATGGTCAGTTGTTCTTGATTGATATTCATTTGTTTATTTAACCTATCAATTATTTTGAAAGAATCTGACTCGATTAATCAATAATACAAACATAAAATACCAAACATCAAGTTAAATTAAAGAGTATTTAAAAATGTTGATTTCCAAGAGAAGGATTATTCATGCACTGAGCTATGAGATCATCCTGTTGGTCATCATCGCAATTGCATTAAGTGTGATTTTTAAAATGCCGTTAGAAGTGACGGGGCTTCTGGGTATTGTGATGGCTGTGACATCGGTGATCTGGAACATGGTATTCAACCATTTCTTTGAAAAATTTGAAGCCAAGCACCAGCTAAAAAGAACCGTGAAAATTCGTATTTTGCATGCGATAGGTTTTGAAGGTGGTTTGATGTTGACCACGATTCCGATGGTGGCTTATGCTTTGCAAATGTCTATTTGGCAAGCGATTGTGCTAGATTTTAGTTTAACCATGTGTATTTTGGTCTATACCTTTATTTTCCAATGGTGCTATGACCACATTGAAGCACGTATGGGGTATCGACCTGCACATTCAGCTTAAACACATTTGATGATGACGTTAAGTCATATTGATGGTTGAGACTTTATTGGGCATTTATAGCCGCTTTGGGTTATCCAATGTTATTTGAAAGATTGAAAAAAAACCGCTTGTTTATACAAGCGGTTTTTTTATTTAAAAAGTAAAAGCAGCGCTCTTATTTTTCAATAATGGCGGTTACACCTTGACCACCCGCAGCACAGATCGATACTAAGATACGACCTGAACCTTTTTGATTCAATAATTTTGCCGCAGTCGCGATAATACGACCACCTGTTGCCGCAAATGGATGACCAGCAGCAAGTGATGAACCTTTTACGTTGAGTTTAGTGCGGTCGATTGAACCAAGCGGCGCATCTAAACCTAAACGCTCTTTACAGAATTTTGGATCTTCCCAAGCTTTCAAGGTTGAAAGTACTTGAGATGCAAATGCTTCGTGGATTTCATAATAGTCGAAATCTTGTAAAGTAATACCCGCGCGTTCAAGCATACGTGGAACTGCATAAGCAGGTGCCATCAATAAGCCTTCTTTCTTCGTCACGAAATCTACCGCAGCAGTTTCAGTAAAGGTTAAGTAAGCTAGTACTTCATGACCATTGGCTTTAGCCCATTCTTCTGAAGCTAAAAGTACACAAGATGCACCGTCAGTCAGTGGCGTTGAGTTGCCCGCAGTCATGGTACGTGCATCACCTTTACCAAAAGCAGGTTTAAGTTTCGCTAATTTTTCTACAGATGAATCTGCACGTAAGTTATTGTCACGCTCTAAACCTAAGAATGGTGTAATCAGGTCATCGAAGAAACCTTCTTCATACGCTGCTGCCATTTTTTGGTGTGAAGATGCAGCAAGTTCATCTTGCGCTTCGCGTGCAATACCCCATTCAAGTGCAGTAATCGCTTGATGGTCACCCATAGAAAGACCTGTACGTGGTTCGCCATTTTTAGGCGCATCCATCAAATCTTTCAGGTTAATTTTAGTTAACGCTTTTAAGCGGTCTTTCGCTGTTTTTGCGATGTTCAATTCAAGTAATGCTTTACGTAAACCGTCACCAAAAGCGATCGGTGCATCAGAAGTGGTATCTACACCACCCGCAACACCGACTTCAATTTGACCGAGTGCAATTTTATTCGCTACAAGGAAGGCTGCTTGTAAGCCAGTACCACATGCTTGCTGAAGATCATAAGCAGGTGTTTCTGGAGCCAATTCAGTATTAAGCACACATTCGCGAGTCATGTTAAAGTCACGGCTATGTTTTAAAACTGCACCTGCAACGACTTCGCCTAAACGTTGACCTTGTAGGTTAAAACGCTCAACAAGACCATTTAACGCAGCGGTAAACATATCTGAGTTTGATGCAGTGAAATAAGCACCGTTTGAACGAGCGAATGGGATACGGTTACCACCAATAATAGCAACGCGGCGAACTGTGTTTTGACTCATGGTTTTATCCTGTTGAACAGACGTTTGAGTTGTAGATTCAGATTTTTTTGTAGTTGAAGGAGTACTTTGACTACGAGGTGACGTAGAACGAGTGCGAGTCGTTTTGGTCGTATTCGTTGCTGGTTGTGTTGCAGTGCCTGAACTTTTAGCTGTGCGTGAAGTTCTTTTTGATGTATTTGACACTGTTTCCGCAGCAGAATTTTCGACTGCTGGATTTTCTTGAGTTGTCTTGCTCATAAGGCTTTTCCAAGCATGCTTACAGTATTCTTGGCGCTTACATTAACACAATACAGAATACCCTGAATTGACTAAAATGACATTGCGCAAAGCATTCAGGTCAAGACATCTAAGGTTTAACTCAAGTATGATTCTATGGAAACTGATGGATCTATTGAAATAAGAGTATCTGACATCATATTGAAGTTAAAAGGATATCTTTAAATCCATCAAAAATTAATTAGTATGAGAGATAATAAACATGACTGACCAATACCAAACCTTTGCAAAATCTCCTATTGGTAAATTTGTCATCAAAAATTTAGGTCTGCCAGCACCTACTTTTTTAGAACGTTTTGAATCGGCTACGCCTGTGGTAAAAGGGGCAGTTTTATTCGGTGCTGCACCTTCAAGTACATTATCTGCTGCGATTGCACAAGTTTTGGCAAATATTCATGCCAATAGCTATGCAGGCAACAATGCTGAATTGCAACAAACAGCGGCTAAAACAGGTTTAAACCTAAGTGCATTTAATGCAGGTGATAAAGAGTCGAAGTTTAAAGCGATCATTTTTGATGCTTCAGGTATTCAAAATTCTGAACAGTTAAATGAGCTGTATAACTTCTTCAACCCGATTGCACGTCAAATTCAAGCATCTGGTCGTGTGATTGTGGTTGGTATTACACCTGAAACTGCAAAAACTGTAAAACAAGCCATTGCCCAACGTGCGCTTGAAGGCTTTGTAAAATCAGTGGGTAAAGAATTCAAAAAAGGCATTGCTGCAAACCTGATCTATGTGGATGCTGGCGCTGAAGCAAATCTTGAGTCTACAGTTCGTTTCGCATTATCACCACGTTCAGCTTATGTGTCTGGTCAAGTGATTCGTGTATCTAAAGCGAATGTAATTGATGTAGATTGGGCTAAACCACTTGCCGGTAAAACAGCAGTGGTAACAGGTGCAAGCCGTGGTATTGGTGAAGCCATTGCCCATGTTTTGGCACGTGATGGCGCACATGTAATTTGCTTGGATGTGCCACAACAACAGGCAGATCTTGACCGTGTAGCAAGCGAGATCGGTGGTTCAACTTTAGCAATTGATATTACAGCGAACGATGCAGGCGAGAAAATTAAAGCGGCTGCGGCTGCACAAGGTGGTTTAGACATTATCGTTCATAATGCAGGGATCACTCGTGACAAAACTTTGGCAAATATGAAGCCTGAGCTTTGGGATTTGGTCATCAACATCAACTTGTCTGCAATTGAACGAGTAAATGATTATTTACTGGAAAATGATGGTTTTAATACCAATGGTCGCATTGTTTGTGTATCTTCAATTTCAGGCATTGCGGGTAACTTGGGTCAAACCAATTATGCAGCATCGAAAGCAGGTGTTGTGGGTGTGGTTAAATTCACAGCGCCAATCTTGAAAAATGGCATCACCATTAATGCTGTTGCTCCTGGCTTTATTGAAACGCAAATGACAGCTGCTATTCCTTTTGCAATTCGTGAAGCAGGTCGTCGTATGAACTCGATGAGTCAAGGTGGTTTAGCTGTTGATGTGGCTGAAACCATTGCATTGTTTGCATCTTCGGCTTCTACAGGTTTAAATGGTAATGTTGTCCGTGTATGTGGTCAAAGCTTGTTGGGTGCTTAATTTAAAATCCTTGAATTTTCCCTCTCCTTAAAGGAGAGGGTTAGGGAGAGGTAAAATTATTTGTATTATAAATCGGATGGAATTTCACCCTCATCCCAACCTTCTCCCTGAGGGAGAAGGAGCTTTCAAAAAATATTGAAATAAAAACTTCTCAAAGGTTCAGTATGAATACTCGCCATTTTAGCCAACTTCCAAAGCCTTATTTAGCTTATCCAAAAGTGATTCAAGGCTTAATTTTTAAAAAACCGAAAGGTGAAAAGGTGCTACCGCAAGTTGAATATGTGGTGGATTCATTTAAGGTCGATCAACAACATTTAAAAGCCTACAACGCAGTGTGTGGCTTTAAAAATAATGGTTATATTCCTGCCATTTATTTGGCGGTGTTATCGCAAAGCTTACAAATGCACATGATGACCACTGAAGCATTTCCATTTGCCATTTTAGGTTTGGTGCATATTCGGAATCAAATTAAGCAAACGCGTAAAGTGGGTGTAAATGAGCAACTGAGCTTGTCTTGTCAGTTTGGTGCGTTACAGCCACATGATAAAGGTGTGCAATTCGATTTTATCACCACGGCTAAAGTGGGTGATGAAGTGGTGATGGAAGGTACAACGACTTATCTGGCTCGTCAAAAAACCGATGGAAAAGTTGCAGCAAAGGCAGTCGAAACAAAAACACCCGCTTATGAATTGAATGCAGAATGGAATGTTTCTGAAAATACGGGTCGTCGTTATGCATTGACTTCAGGTGATTTTAATTTAATTCACATTCATGCCATTACAGCCAAAGCTTTTGGTTTTAAACAAGCGATTGCACATGGGATGTGGAGTAAAGCCAAAGTACTGGCCAGTTTAACTTTGCCAGATCGCTATGAAGCCGATGTTTGGTTTAAGTTGCCAATGTATTTGCCTTCAACAGTTGAGTTTTTGACAGCTCCAGCGGGTAAAAACACCGAATTTTTAATTCGAAATAGCAAAAATCAAAAGCCACATGTGACAGGAAGTGTTAAAGCACTTTAAAAATGAAGGAGCCTAAATCAACTAGTAATAACTTTTTGATTTAGGCTTTTTTATGCGCTAAATTCGAATAAAAATAAGTGCTAAGGACAGAACCTAAGATGAACAATATTAAAGAATATCTCTTTGCCAATACAGAACATTATCAAGGTCAGGTGGATGAGCGATTTATAGACCTAGCCAAACAATTTAGCCGTATGCAGGATGCCCGAGCTGAACAAGGTGGGGCTGCGTTGGTGGTATATTTTCAAGGGCAAAAAGTCGTTGATATTTATACGGGGAAAAAGTCAGCCACTGAAAACTGGCAAGCCGATACTTTGTCGATGTGTTATTCCACGGGGAAAGGTGTACTTTCGACACTGGCGCATATTTTAGTTAGTGAAGGTTTTTTAGCTTACGATGTCCCTGTTGCGCATTATTGGCCTGAGTTTGCACAAAATGGTAAAGCACAAATCACCTTAAGGCATATGCTGAGTCATCAAAGTGGCTTATATGACATTCGTAACTTGATTGCTGATGCGTCTGAAATGGCGGATTGGAATCATATGCTTGATGTATTCGCACAAGCCAAACCGCGTTTTGCAGCAGCGACAGATGCTGCCTATCAACCACTGACTTTTGGTTGGCAAGTGGGTGGTGTGCTTGAAAAAGCCACTGGAAAAGCTTTGTCAGATTTAATGCAACAGTATCTTGTGCAACCATTGCAATTAGACGGTGCATATTTTGGGGTTACGGCCGCTGAATTAGCCCGTGTTGCTCGACCATTATCTAAAGTAAAAACAGCATCAAATCAGTTATCACCAGTAAAATTGAAACCAAAGAAAGCCTCACCCTTAGATAAATTGATTGAATGGTCAGGACAAGATCCGAAGGACTTTCAAGATGCGATGATTCCCAAAGGCATGAAAAATTTTAGTTTCTTGAGTGATGAAGGTTTAAAAGCGGTCATTCCTGCTGCTAATGGTGTTTTCACTGCTAATAGTTTAGCTAAAATTTATGCCATGCTTGCTAATGAGGGAAAAGTGGGGGATCAACAGTTGATTCGACCTGAAATATTTACAGCGTTAAGTACAATACAATATAAAAAACGTGACCGCATTATGCCTTTAGCCATGCATTGGCGTATGGGGTATCACCGTGTATTAACATTGGGTAAATCATCAAACGGTTTTGGGCATATGGGCTTTAATGGTTCTGCTGCTTGGTGTGATCCTGAACGACATTTAAGTTTTGCTTATACGCATAATTTCCCAACGACCTCGATTGCAGGTGACTATCGTCTTTGGGGTTTAAGCCAAGAAGCTTTACGCTGTGCAGATATGCGATTAAAAGGGCGAAAGGGTTGGTTCTAATTTTTTAAGACTTATATTTAAGGTGATGCGTATTTAATGTGATGAGACATTTTGCAGGGGTGGATTTTGTGAAAAGTGTGATATTTTCTTTGCACTGAAATTATTAGCTTAAGTTTTTTGATGAAAAAGCCGCTTCTTATTCCCTTAATTGCATCGTCTGTTTTATTGGGTTGTCAGGATTCTAAACAGTCTGATCATGAAAATAAGACTCAAACTGACTCTATTTTGCAGCATAAAATTACGGTGGCGAAGTGGGTTGGTGAGTATCAAGGAACAACGCCATGTATGAGCTGTATTTCGCGTTGTGAGGAATGTCCTGGCATGGCTGTAGATTTAGTGCTCAATCAAGACCAAACTTATACTTTAAAGCGTGAAAGTTTAAGTGGTCATAATGAGGTCGAAATCTTGACAGGACGGTTTCGGTTTAGCAATCAGGATCAGAGCAAACTTGAATTAATACAGGTCAAGACTCGTCATTTAATTTATGTTGATTTAGAGCAGCAACTACTTGAAATTTTACAAGATAATACGGGTCATCTATATGCTTCGGAAGCTGATTTTATTTTAGAAAAGAAAGTTTAGCTTACTTTTTAAGTGATTGTAAAAATCTAAAAGATAGATCGACTTATGGCATTGTTGATCTAAAGCTTTTGCAGATTGTTCATTCACTCTTCGGCAAAAAAACAGTATGCTTAGACCTGTAAAAAGGAGCATACATGTATCAGGTACTTGCGCGTAAATATCGTCCACGTAATTTTAATGAATTGGTTGGACAAAACCATGTGTCACGAGCACTGACCAGTGCCTTAGATCGTGGTCGTTTACACCATGCGTATTTATTTACTGGCACACGTGGGGTAGGTAAAACCACCATTGCACGTATTTTAGCGAAGTGCTTGAACTGTGAAACAGGTGTCACCTCAACGCCGTGTGAAGTATGTCCAACGTGTAAAGCGGTCAATGAAGGTCGATTTATCGATTTAATTGAAATTGATGCTGCATCACGAACCAAAGTTGAAGATACTCGTGAATTACTTGATAACGTGCCTTATGCACCCACCCAAGGTCGCTTTAAGGTTTATCTAATCGATGAAGTGCATATGCTCTCGACGCATTCTTTTAATGCGTTATTGAAAACGCTAGAAGAACCGCCAGAACACGTTAAATTCCTTTTTGCAACCACCGATCCGCAAAAGCTTCCAATTACCGTCATATCGCGTTGTCTGCAATTTACTTTACGTCCACTGGCTGTAGATGAAATTACAGTACATTTGACGGATATTTTACACAAAGAACAGATTCAAGCGGAACAAGATGCGATTTGGCAAATCGCTGAATCTGCACAAGGTTCACTTCGGGATGCCTTGTCTTTAACTGATCAAGCGATTGCGTATGGTCAGGGGGCGATTCAGCATCAAGATGTCAAAGACATGTTGGGTTTGATTGACCGCACCATTATTTATGATTTGATTTTAGCCATTCATCAAAATCAAAAGCAACGTGTCAGTGAATTGTTGATGCAATTTAGACAGCAGGCTTTAGATGTATCATTGGTTTTAGATCAGTTAATTTCAACTTTGCATGAATTGGCACTCTTGCAATATTTACCCGATTTAAGCTTGAAATATAGTGCTGAAATTAATAAAAAAATCATGCAATTATCGCAGCTCATTTCGGCACAAGATTTACAATTGTATTATCAAGTGTCATGTAAAGGTCGTGCAGATTTACAATTGGCGGTCACACAAGAGCAAGGTTTTGAAATGTGCGTGTTGCGCTTATTGGCGTTTCGTCCATTACAACCCAATGAAGTTGTAGTGTCTGCAACACAACAGCTTCAGCAACAACAACCAGTGCCAGCCGTCGTACAGAATGTGCAACAACAGATTGTTGATGAATATCCCACAGCAGAAAGTGTTTTAGAAATTCCAACTATAGTCACTCAGCCAAATATAGAACCATCTTCAGATGATTTCTTAGATGAGCCACTGGATGCTGTGGAAAAAAATATTACAGAAGCAACTTTAACCGAAAATTCAGATCAAATGATCTTTGATCCTGCTTCGGAAGATGCCTTATTTGATTTAGACGAATCGAATGATGATATTAGCATTGCAGCAAATGATGAACCGAATAGTGATGATTTCCTCTTTGATGAAATTGCCCCTTTAAATACTGATGTGGAAACAATAATCACAGAACAGGGCGCAGAAAATGATGCTGCTGTAGTTTTAGAAGCAGATTTATCCTTTCGCCAACAACAGATGCCAATTGAAGCGCTACAACCTAGTATAAACTCTAAAGTTGAGGTGATTGATGAGCCTGTTCATGCGTTAGAGCAAGCAAAACTTAAACAGCCAACAGCAGTGATTGAAGCTGTATCGAAGCAAAATGAAAACTTGATGCCGCAAGATATTTTAAGGCTCACACCGCAACAACTTGACGGTGAGTGGACTGTAGATAAGTGGGAATACTGGTTTAGAAATAGTACATTAACGCCTGCGGTACAAGAGCTGGCACAACAGGGTGTGATGACGGGGCAAATTGATGGTGAGTCGCTATTTCAGATTGCACCAAAATATGAGCAGTTGTTAAATCAGTTACAACACACTTTAGAGCAAGCCTTAAAAAATGAATGGCCCAACACGCATTTTCAGGTGAAATATGCAGAAGTTGAAGCCACAACCCCCTATAGTCTGCAAAATGAGCGTAAAGAAAAAGCCTATGCACGGGCTTCAGAATTACTGCATGCGGAATCTGCGGTGAAGGATATTTTGCAAAATTTTGAGGGTGAACTACAGAATATTCAATTGAAATAGGTTTATCTGTTCATACTGTATTGCAATAAAGCATCTCGCATTTCAATTGGAGTGGAGGTGCTTTTTCGTGTTTGTCGATCCACAAAAACATGGACAAAATGACCTTGCGCAGACGCAACATCATGGAATTGTTTGAAAATAGCTAAATCGTATTGCACGGATGAGTTTCCCAGTCTGGAAATGACCACACCGACTTCAATAATTTCAGGATAAGAAAGTTCTTGAAAAAAGCGACAAGTGGAATCAACCACCAATCCAATGATGGGTGAATGTCGAATATCAAAGTTGGCTTTTTCAATCAGTAAAGCATTGGTGGCAGTGTCAAAGTAGCTGTAATAGGTGACATTATTGACATGACCGTAGATATCATTATCTGACCACCGTGTTTGTATCGGTAGAAAGTATAAAAAATCAGCGCGTTGTTTGGGGATTTGCTTCATTATCATTTTATTTTTAATAGGCAATGAACATTCAGTTGTACTGTTAAAAATAAAGGAATGCAAGAGGGGAAAAGCACGGTCATTTATAGCGTGTTAAATGACCATCAGCTGAAAGTTATAGATTATGCGTAAATTGCTTGATAAATTTGTAAGGCATCTTGTTGGATTAGTTCCCGCGGGTTGTTTTGTAAAAGTCGCGTTTGCAACATGGCATCATTGGCAAGTTGTTCAAGCATATTTTCAGCAACATTCAAATTTTTTAATTTTAAAACCAAACCACTTTTATCTAAATGATTTTGCATATGGTCAATAAATAAGTCACATAAACCGTCAGTACAGCCCGTACTTTTGGGGTCTAACCAGCACATTAGTTCAGCATAGTATTGTTTTGCATGGGGTGCATTAAATTTTAAAACTTCGGTTAAGACTAAAGCATTGCTATGACCATGCGAAATATGGAAATGTCCCCCGAGTGGATAAGCCAGTGCATGTACTGCGGCAACAGGTGCATTGGCAAAGGCTTGACCTGCAAGCATGGAACCGACCAACATATTTTGACGTGCTGCTAAATTCTGACCATCTGCCAAGACTAGACTCAAATTATGGTTGAGTAACCTTAATGCTTGTTTTGCAAGCATATCGGCATAAGGATTCTTTTTGATTTTAGAGGTATAGGCTTCAATGGCATGTACCATCGCGTCAATTCCTGTTGCTGCTGTAATATGCGCAGGCAAGTTTTGAGTAAATGTGGCATCTAATATTGCTACATCAGCAAATAAAACAGGAGAGACAATTCCCATTTTTGTGGTTTCACCGGTGGTGACAATAGAAATGGGCGTGACTTCAGACCCTGTACCAGCTGTAGTGGGCACTAGGAATAATGGCAGTCGAGGTGGTTTGGCATTATTAATACCATATAAGTCTGGCAATGTTTGCTGCTGTTGTGGATGAGCAAGTATGGCAATTATTTTTGCTACATCTAATGAGCTGCCTCCGCCAAAACCTAAGACAATATCGACTTTTTCATTTTTTGCGAATTGAACTGCATTTAAGACGATATGTTCGGGTGGGTCTGCTTGAACACTCGAATAAATAACATAATCAAGTTGAATGGTTTCTAAAATTTTAATAATGGGTAAATGCAATTGTTGTTGAATCATGCCTGCATCAGTGACCAACAACAGCTTTTTATAGGGCTGCTGTTGTAATAATGGTTTTAACTGATAGATCGAGCCGAGCCCTGAAATAATATTCGAGACGGTCTGGAATTGAAAATGGCTCATCTATTGCATCCTTTTTTATATCAAATTCAAGATTATTGTTTTAGCGTTCTATAGGGTCTATTGATATTTGAAAAATGGATTGCGTTGTTGGCTAAAATGGAGCAGGCAAGCTATGAAACGTAGACCATAGCGAGACTATTTTCAAGTTTCATTACGAAGACTGAGATCATTTTAGCCACAACCTTTCAGGACAAGCGAGTTTTTGCCTCAACTGCATTACGAATGATTCACTTAGAATAACTAAGCTGCATCATCCTGCCTTGTATTGTCTAAAAACACGCGTTGTCGCAACCACTTTGAAATGCCAATAGACCCTAGGATTCATCCTATAAATAACTTAACATAAGACACCTGAAAATAAAGCTGTTATCGAGGTTGTTTATGTCATCCCAAACGCCATATAAGGTGTTATGTGTCTGTTTAGGAAATATTTGCCGTTCTCCAACGGCAGAAGTTGTACTTAGACATTTTTGTGATAAACAACAACTCAATATTGTCATTGATTCTGCTGGAACCAGTAATTATCATCCAAACAAAGCACCCGATGGGCGTAGTCAACAACATGCTTTAAAACGTGGCTATGACTTGTCTACATTACGGGCTCGTCAACTCAAAGCTCAAGATTTTATTGATTTTGATCTAATCTTGGCGATGGATCATGAAAATTTATTCAATATTGAAGCGCTTTTAACGCAAGTTCAGACAGAATATGGTGTCAGTCAGATTCGGGCAAAAATTGCATTGATGAGTGAATATGATCAAACTTATCTCAAACAAGCCTTACCAGATCCCTACTATGGCGGGGAAGATGGTTTTGAACGTGTATTAGATCAGTGTGAATCGAGTAGTTTGGCTTGGGTCACTATTTTTAAACAACAGTTCAAACAACAGACAGATGTAAAATAAAGGTTTAAGAACAATGAATATCCAAAATCAAATTCAGCTTAAGCCTTTTAATACCTTAAGTCTTGATGTAACAGCATCGCATTACATCAAAGTTCAAAGTAATGAAGTATTAGTTGAAGCACTCAATTATGCCAAACAACATGCGTTAAATGTTTTGATTTTGTCTGGCGGTAGCAATATGTTATTGCCTGAACAGATTCATGCACTGGTGATTCATATGGATATTCAGGGCATTGAATATCTTACTGAAGATGAGCACAGTAAAACCATTCGAGTGGGTGCAGGACAAATATGGCATGACTTTGTGTTATGGACGACTTCTCAGCATTTATACGGCTTACAAAATTTAGCTTTAATTCCCGGTTTAGTCGGTGCATCTCCAGTGCAAAATATTGGTGCTTATGGCGTTGAAGTCGGTGAGTTTATTGAATCCGTTCAAGTTTATGATCGTCAATTGGAAAAGTTCAGCACCATTTTTGCAAAAGATTGTGATTTTTCATATCGACATAGTATTTTCAAAGATGATCCAAACCGTTTTGTGATTACGCATGTGATTTTTAAATTGCTTAAGCATGCGGATTTAATGCTGAATTATGGTGATTTGAAGCAAGCGGTGGGTGATGAACAAACTGCGGAGAATCTGCAAAAGCAAGTGATTGAAATCCGTCAAAGCAAGTTACCCGATCCCAAAGAATATCCTAACGTCGGAAGTTTCTTTAAAAATCCGATTATTACAGAACAGCTTTATGACCATTTAGCGCTAACATTTTCAAATTTGCCTCATTACCCTCAAGCGAAAGGTGGGGTTAAAATAGCGGCAGGATGGTTGATTGATCAATCGGGTTGGAAAGGTAAACAGCTCGGGATGGTGGGTATGTTTCATAAACAAGCCTTGGTTTTGGTCAATTATGACAAGGCTACGTTGGTAGATGTACAAGCAACTTATCATGCAGTACAACACGATGTTTATCAAAAATTTAACATTTTATTAGAGCCTGAACCTGTATTGTTTAATGAGTCAGGTTTAATTCGTTCACATTTGGAATAAGAAACTATGGCGAAAGCACATTGGATGGTTCGACTGGTACAAATAGCTTCTGTGTTATTTGTACTGTTCGGCTGTTTTATGGTTTTGATTTATTCGCCATTTTATTCGCAGTGGGTTGTGAAGGGGCTTAACCATTTTGTTCCTGTCGAAGTCAATCAAGTTGCAGCAAAAAGCCAACAAATGGCAGCATTAAGTGAACATGAAAATTTAGAACCCGGTTCTAAACTGTGGATTGCACGTCAAGCCTATTTAAAGTTGATGGAAGAAGCGATACAAAGCCACAATTCTCAAGATTTGACTGTGATTCAAGCGCGGTATAAAGCCTTGCAACAAATGATTGAGGAAGCACAACAGCAAGAAAAGGATGAACAGGAAAAACCACGTATTCCGTTACTTGCAAAAACAGTGGACGAGGAAGTAGAACAAGCAGATCCCACACAAGTGGTTAAAGATTTATTGGATTTGAACAGTACTGAAAATAAAGCGTTAATGGAAAAATATGTAGAATTTCTTCGCATGCATAAAATTGCAGAGCAAGTGGTTGCTCAAGAACCTGTAGATGAAACGATTTATCAAGATATTGCATTAATTCATGAACAGAATGCACAGCCTCAACTGCAAAGTTCAAAACCTTATGCCATTGTGGTATTGGGTGGAGGACTGACTTTAGATAAGAATGGTCAAGATATTGTGGTCAATGATTACACGCGGCTACGCTTAGAAAAGACTTTAGCGATAGAAAAACAATATCAATTACCGATTGTTTTAAGTGGTGTAGAAGCACCTTATATGCAGCGATGGTTAAAGAAATATGATGTGGATGCAAAATTACTGGAAGATCGAAGCATGAATACTTGTGAAAACTCGCGTTTTAGCTCGTTATTATTACAAAAAAAAGGTGGAGCACCGAGGGTGATTTTAATCACAGATCGTTATCATATGCCGCGTACACGTCGTTTATTTGCATTAAATGGTATTGAAACCGTACCTGTTGAAGCACCGATGCCAACACAGTTGACTAACTGGCGTCCAAGTCAGCAGAATTATGATCATAGTCGCCGTGCGAATTATGAAATGTTAGCCACGATTCGTGATGTTTGGTTTGGTTCAAGTGATTGTCGGGAGGTGCCTTAAATGTCAGATATCCCATTTTTAAATCCAACGATTTTAAAACAGTTAGATTTACCTGTTCCGAGTCGAGAAACCACACCACAATTACTCGAAGCATTAAATCTAAATCGGCCTTATCACCCTTCGGTTGAAATTCAAGCTTATCGTAAGTTGTATGGTTTAAATTTATTAGCCTGTGAGCAGTGGCAAGGCTATGTGCAAATGCCTTTATTTAAATTGCATGTACAAGTCTTTCAACCGCATTTAGAAAATCTGCCTTTTGATCAAATACGTGGGACGGTATTTCTACTACATGGTTATTTAGAACATAGTGGTATTTATCAGCCGATTATTGCTGAATTGCTGGAACAGGGTTTTAGTGTAATCACCTATGATTTACCCGGTCATGGTTTAAGTGACGGTTCACCTGCGAATATTAAAAACTTTGATCATTACCAACATGTTCTACATGCGGTATATCAATATGTGAAAAATGCCAGTCAATTGCCTAAACCGTGGTTGGGTATTGGACAAAGTACAGGTGGGGCAATTTGGCTGCATCATTTATTAGATTTTGCACAGCGCCGTGAAAATCCTTATGTAGAACGCGTTTTATTGCTTTCTCCATTGATTCGACCTGCGAAATCTGCTTGGTGGCATAATTCAGTTGGCTTGGGCATTATTCGACGCATTAAACGTCAAGTGCCACGTCATTTTAGACGCAATAACCACAATCCTGAGTTTCTACGCTTTGTACGGTTAAAAGATCCTTTACAGCCACGGATGATGGGCATGGATTGGATTTTAGCGATGTCTAAATGGATGCAAGAGATGGAAGCACGTCCAGCCTGTCGTATTCCTGTATGGTTGGCGCAAGGTGCGTTAGATGAGACGGTTGACTGGCGTTACAATATTGAGTTTATTCGGCGTAAGTTTCGACTTCAAACCTTATTGATGTTGGAAGAGGGTTCTCATCAATTGATTAATGAACGTGCCGATATTCGTGCAGCATTGACTGGCTTAATTCCTGCCTTTTTACATGCACAAAGTTCAGATGGTTATTATTAAAACTTTATCGTAGTCTTGATATAAAAAGAGGTCAGATCAATATGGCCTCTTTTTTTGATTAAAAATATGGGCTTTTAGATCAGAAAAATTTTAAATAAGAAATAAGGTTTTACTTATTTGAGTTTTACATACGTTTTGATTTATACCCGCGATTTGATAAAAGTTCACAATAAATGCTTAATAAAAATTCAGCTTTAATTTGCTGATCTTATGATTTCTCAAAAGTTTTATGCTGTATTACATTGGTTTTAGTTTAGTCACAAGAGGTCGTTAATATGACAATGAAATCAATTCGGTATAACAGTGGAGATCTGGCTTGCTAAAGCTTAACTGCACAACTAAAACCAACAATCATCAAACTTTATATCGGGGTGCAAAAATAAAGTTTGATGGCTTTTTCCGACAATGTAACGACAATAAAACAAACATACAACGATAATGCTTTTGGAGTCCCAGCTATTGGGACTCTTTTTATTTCAATGACTTGGTTTAATCTGTAAGTTGACGTACTGCATTAGAAAGGTCAATCGGTTCAATATGTTGAATTTTGTTGCCAAAGCTTCTTAACCACCAAACCAGTTGTGAAGTAAAGGGTACTGTAGCGGTAATTTGTGCTAAACCATTTTCCAGTTTTTGTATGGTTTGGTCTTTGCTGAGTTGGCTTTCATCAAAATAGTGCGCATCTTCTTCGGACATGGTTAATTCTAAAGCAATATTTTCGGTTGCCTTGTTATAATCTACTCTAAAACCTAATGCACCAGAGTCAATATAAGCATCAATGTCAAAGTGAATTGGATGCATTGCGCGTGAGTTTAAAACAATGGCTGATTTAAAACGGTGCAAGGCAAAAGTTTGAATATCGGTTTTATCATGGCGAGTACAAATTAAATAAATAATCGCACCTTTTTGTACCAGTGCTAAAGGATTTAAAGTATAGGTTTTTTCTTCACTTAAATGACTACGTCCTTGATAAACACACTCTAATTGTTTGTCTTGCAATAAGCCTTCATAAATGGCTTGTTGAGCGAATTTATCAACTAAAGGCGGAATAAGCGGCTGATTCGCTGGAACAATACGAACACGATTAATCCATTGGCGGACATTGTTTTGGGTGGATAAGCTACGACGTGCCAAATCAAACCATGGATTCATCTCTTCAATTAGACTTGGTGGCAGTAAGTGTTTTAAATGTTCTTCTACCATCATGAACGTCACCGCTTGAGAGCTGGTCATATGCGGTAAACTTTGAATAGGTGCATCTGAACGCCAACGCCAGCCTTGAGGAACCGTTTTACTACTTTCAATAGGAAAACGTAGCGAGATTTGATTTAAATCACGCTGAATGGTGCGTAGGCTGATATCAATACCTTCACGTTGCAAAATTTCTTGTAATTCTCGAGTACCCATCCACTTCCCAGTAGAAAGGCGAGATAAAATTTGCCATTGACGGTACAGACTGTTGGATGTTTCTTTTTCTTGTGAAGACATAACTGAAATTAAAAATCGAGTAGCTTGTTTATATCTGCATTGCTTGCCGAACACAATAAAAAAACTGAATATTTTTCCAAGCTTTTCCAATTAGAACAATCTATATTGGATGAATAAAGAGGAAAAAGTGTTTATAGCTAATTGGCATGCTTGTTGCTTAATTTTACTTACAATAGATAACAATGATGAGGTTTGTATGCTTAAAGAAGATAAAGATACAAATTCGATTTCGACGCTAGAACGTTTTCCTAATGATATCGGATTAAATGTTAATGTGGCTGGAGCAACTCAATTTACAACATCATCAAAAGAAAATACTTTATTTCAACAACTTAAGTCACATTTTTTCAACGAATTGCTTGATGATCACAGCATGTCGGGTGAAACCTGTAACAAAATAGAGCAGTGGTTATCACAACATAGCATTGAGGAATTAAAATCATTAAATCAAACCGCTAAAGATCATTTTTTATATGAGGGGATTACTTTTACCGTATATGGTGAATCTGAGGGGATTGAACGGACTATTCCGTATGATTTAATCCCACGGGTGATTGAGAAAAAGCAATGGAATAAAGTCGCACTTGGCTGTGCACAACGGGTTCGTGCACTAAATTTATTTTTACATGATATTTACCATCAACAAGATATTTTAAAAGCCAATATTGTACCTGAATTACAGGTACTGACGCATGAAGCCTATCAACCGCATATGTATGCACACGACTTGAAAGGTAAAATTTATAGTCAAATTAGCGGTATTGATATTATTCGTGACCGACATGGTGAGTTCTATGTTTTAGAAGACAATTTAAGAACACCCTCGGGCGTTTCTTATATGTTGGAAAGTCGCAAAATCAGTCAGAAGCTCATGCCGGAATTATGTCAGCAAAATAATATTTTAGGCATTGAGCAATACCCACAATTACTCAAAGAAATTTTGGCTGAAAATGCCTATGTAGACCGACCTTTTATCGTGGTACTTACGCCCGGACGTTATAACAGCGCATATTATGAACATTCTTTCTTGGCAAGGGAAATGGATGTGCCTTTAGTGACATCGCGTGACCTTTTTGTAGAGAACGATAAGGTTTATGTCAAAACGATTCGTGGAAGGCAGCAGGTTGATGTAATTTATCGTCGAGTTGATGATGAATATTTAGATCCTTTATGCTTTCTGCCTAATAGCTCATTAGGTGTTGCTGGCTTAATGTCGGCTTATTTAAATCACAATGTCGTGATTGCAAATGCACCCGGTACTGGTGTGGCTGATGATAAATCTATCTATCCATATGTGGATAAAATGATTCATTTTTACTTGGGTGAAGACGCAATTTTAAAAAATGTACCAACGTATCAATGCCGCGAAGCTCAAGATTTAGATTATGTGTTATCTAACTTAGCCGAGTTGGTGGTGAAGGAAGCTCAAGGTTCCGGGGGCTATGGTATGTTGATTGGTCCACAATCCTCGAAAAATCAAATTGAACTATTTCGAGACAAAATTATTGCTGCGCCGCATTTGTATATTGCGCAGCCGACTTTAGAGTTATCTGTTTGTCCAACAATGACCGACTATGGTGTGGCAGAGCGTCATATTGATTTACGCCCATTTGTTTTAAGTTCGCCATATCGTACTGAAATCGTTCCGGGTGGCTTAACACGTGTGGCGATGCAAGCCGGTTCTTTAGTTGTGAATTCTTCACAAGGTGGTGGAGTTAAAGACACATGGGTTGTTGATAATCTTCATTCATAAACACTTAACCATGGGGGTGAAATCATGATTTTATTAAATAGCAATGCTCAACATATTTTTTGGTTAGGTCGATATTTAACCCGTATTCAATATTTATGTGGTCAATTTCCATTTCATGATAACCAAGATGCATTGGGATATGCACATGCTTTTTGCTTGCCAGCTTTTGATGCGAGCTCATTGAATACTTTATTATTGGATACAGAGCAACCTTCATCTTTTCACCAACAATTTCAATATGCAAAAGATAATGTACAAGATTTACGTGGGGTACTTTCCGCAAAAGCCTATGCTGAACTGAATCAGCTCATTAAAAATGCCAATGAAAATGCAGTATATATATGTGATGTTGCTGGAGAATGTCATGAGGTTTTAGAAGCAGAGCCTGAAGATATTTTCCTGTTTTTCACTTTGGGTCAAAATATAGAACAGTTAGACCGACAAATTCGTTTGAAACAAGAGCAGGTGAGCACACTCGAAAATATTGATCAGATTGTCAGTTTTTTACATCAGATTGGTTGGAATGGACTGGATCATGCATGGCAGCAACTCAAATTAACCCCAGATAGTATGAGTTTTTATCAATTTAGTGATCATATTCAACATTTATTTGAGGTGGATGTATGAAGTTGATGATTAACCACCAAACTCACTATACCTATAGCGATCAGGCATGTAACAGCATTCAATATATTAAAATGACCCCGATGAGCAATGTACATCAGCAGGTTCATTATTGGGATGTGAGTGTGCCAGGTCAGAAAGAAGTTAAAGCGGATGCCTTTAATAATATTTGGATTACCAGTTCACAGCGACAACCCTATCAGCAAATGACGATTATGGCGCAGGGGATCATCGAGATGAATCCTCATACCCAATTTGGGATTGATACAGCCATCAATCCAAATTTATTTTTACAGCCGACAGCAAATACTTTGTGTAATGCTGAAATGAAAGATTTCGCCAAGCGTCATGTTCCGTATTTAACACGAGAACATTTAATTAATTTGTCTGCTGCGGTGTTACAGCATATTCCTTACGTGCCTGATCAGACTTCAGTACAAACATCTGCTATTGATGCCTTCCAACATCGGCAAGGTGTGTGTCAAGATCATAGCCATGTCTTTATCGCCATGTGTAAGTATTTGGGTTTACCTGCACGTTATGTATCAGGGTATTTATTTGTACCAAATACTTCTCACCTTGCAAGTCATGCTTGGGCAGAAGTTTTTTTTGAAAATACGTGGTATTGTTTTGATACAAGTAACCAATTATTTGCACTAAATTCACATATTTATGTGGCTATAGGTCGTGATTATTGGGATGTTGCACCTGTTCGAGGTATAAGAGAGCGTGGTGGTATTGAGTCTATGAATTCTATTGTTCAAGTACTCGCTTGCTGAAAATTTGAAGGTCATAGGAGCTGTTAATGACGTATTGTTGTGCGCTACGTTTGAAAGATGGATTAGTTTTTGTTAGTGATACGCGTACCAATGCGGGTGTAGATCATATTTCGGTATTTCGTAAGCTCTATACTTTTGGTGTAGAAGGCGAGCGATTTATAAGCATACAAACATCTGGTAATTTAGCGACAACTCAAGCAGTCATTAGTCATCTAAATAATCATTTAGAACTTAAGCAAGAACCGAATTTATATAGTGTGAATACGATGTTTGAGATTGCAGAGTTGGTCGGTCAAACATTGAGAAAAGTGATTGCAGATATCACGGTAGACCCTGATGAGCACAATAATTATTCGTGTAGCCTATTGCTTGGTGGGCAAATTAAAGGTGCGGATATGCAACTCTATAATGTTTATTCTCAGGGTAACTTTATTAATGCAACAGAAGATACACCGTACTTTCAAATCGGAGAAAGTAAATATGGTAAGCCTATATTAGATCGAGCCTTGGTTTATGAAATGCCTTTAGATGAGGCAGTACGGTGTTGTTTAATTTCTTTTGATTCTACTTTACGTTCCAATGTCTCAGTTGGAATGCCATTAGATACCATTGTTTATAAAAAAGATTCATTGCATATTCCAAATGGCAAACGTATCTATGAAGAAGATCCATATTTTAGGCAGCTGAGTAAACAATGGTCAGATACTTTACGTCGTGGTGTGCAAGAATTGCCAATCCCGACCAATGATTATTTAGAATAATATTGTGCTATTTATGGTGAGAATATAGAGATTAGCTTAGCGACTGAGCTTAATAAAAAACCCAAGTTTAACTTGGGTTTTTTAACTTCAATTTTTTACTTTCTGATTGGGCGAGCACTTAAGCGGCATAAGAGTTCATAGCCAATGGTGCCATTAGCTTCTGCAACATTATCAACCAAGCGGTTTTTACCCCAAAGTTCGACTTCAGTCCCTAAAGGTGTATTTAAGCCAGTGACATCAATGGCAATCATGTCCATAGCGACACGACCAACCACAGGTGTGGTTTTGCCCTGAATGGAAACATAGTTTTGTTTTGGAAAGGCACGTGGATAGCCATCACCATAGCCAATTGAAACAATCGCAAGCTGCATTTCTTCAGTTGCAACAAAGTGCGAACCATAACCTACAGATTCACCTGCTTGGATGGTATTTAATGCAATAACTGCCGCGGTGAAGGTCATGACGGGTTTAAGATCTAAATCATTAGCCGTTTGATCTGCAAATGGAGAGGCACCATACAGCATAATACCGGGGCGAACAAAGTCAAAATTCAATTCAGGCCATTTGAAAATTGCGGCTGAGTTACAGCACGAAGCCATTATTGGAGCACAAGCTTCTTTGACGTGTAAGAATTGATTTTTTTGTTGTTCATTTAAAGGGTGATTTTCAGCATCTGCATTGGCAAAATGCATGGCAAGAACACAGGTAAAACCTTCTGCTTTGAGTGCATTAATGACTTCAATAATTTCAGCTACTTTAAAACCTAAGCGGTTCATACCACTATTTAGTTTGACCCAAACTTTTAAGTTTTTAGCAATATAGGCATCTTTATGTGCCCGTAGCCAATCCAATTGTTGATGATGATGTACGATACACTCAAGATTATTGTCAATCACAACCTGCATTTCATCTTCAGAGAAAACACCTTCAATGAGTGTAATGGGTTGTTGATAGCCGAGTTCTCGAATCTCAAGTGCCTCTTCAAGACAGGCGACACCAAAAGCATCCGTTCCACCTAAGGCTGCCAAACAGTCTTTGACTCCATGTCCATAAGCATTGGCTTTAACCATGCTTACAATTTGAGCAGTTGGTGCAAGTTGTTTAACACGGTTTAAATTATATTGCAGTGCTTCTCTGTCAATATAAACTGTTGCTTGGCGCACCCTCGTTACTCCTTGGGGTTACAAATATTACATTACGAGAGGGCAAAACCCAGACGTTAAATGAATTTTTGAGAGATTTAAATGAAGAATTTCAGTGGGATTGATAAAATATTTATCATGAAAATACTGAATTATTGTAGTCCTCTCAGTTGAAAATGGACATAAGTTTAAATAATTTTATTGAAAGTTAATTTAGATCAAACCCAGACTTTGCATATAACTTTTTGGGGCTTAATAATTTTTCAGCATTTTATTTTAGTCTAACGAGTCGTAAATTTAGTTTAGCAATTGAATTTTACTGACTCGTTATTTTTTGGATAGAAAATATCAATAAACCTTTGTTTTAAATTGGTTTTAAAGAAAAATTTAAGTAAACTTTAAAAAAGAGCGATAACAAAATTCTCTATTGATAAAAAAAGGACATAATTATGGGTGCTTGGTCACATGAACCATTTGGTAATGATACTGCAAACGATTGGGCTGATGAATTAGAGGAAAGTTCGGATTTTTCAATCGTTGAAAAAGCTTTTAATCAAATTATTGAATCTGCGGAAGAATACATTGATGCGGATATTGCTTGTGAGGCCCATGCAGCAGCAGAGGTGCTTGCTCAAGCTTTGGGAAAGGGGACACAAGATGATGCTTATACTGAAAAAGTTGATGCGTGGTTAACAAAACTGACGATTAAACCTCATGATCTTCTGATTCCCAAAGCACTTCAAGCATTGAGTTTATTGACTACTGAAGATTCAGAACTAGATGAACTTTGGCAAGATTCAGAGGAATATAGCCAGTGGAAAGCAAATATCGATGAATTAAAAGAACTTTTAAGAGCTAAACTTTAGATATTTTTATTTATATTTAATTTAAGCGGGTAATAAAAAAACGGACAAATAAATGTCCGTTTTCTTATTTTTGGAGCATGTAGAAATTATTCTTCATCATTATATTGAGAATAAAATTCAGGTGACAGGTTGCTAAAGCGCGTATATTGACCTTCAAAAGCCAAGCGAACAGTACCAATTGGGCCGTTACGTTGTTTACCAATAATAATTTCCGCTGTGCCTGCTTCTTTGGATTCTTTGTTATAAACCTCATCACGGTAAATAAACATAATTAAGTCGGCATCCTGTTCAATTGCACCTGATTCACGAAGATCGGACATCACAGGACGTTTATTGGGTCTGTTTTCCAGTGAACGGTTGAGCTGAGATAATGCAATGACAGGGCACATCATTTCTTTAGCCAGAGCTTTTAAGCTTCGTGAAATTTCTGAGATCTCACCGACACGGTTATCCCCCATACCTGGAACTTTCATTAATTGTAAGTAGTCGACCATAATACAGCCAATTTTACCACCATGCATTTTGGCAATACGACGCGCTCGCGCTCGTAATTCTGTCGGTGGTAGGGCTGAAGAATCATCAATATATAGGTGTTTTTCCTGCAATTGCAAAATGGTGCCAGTCACTTTTGACCATTCATCACCATCTAATTTACCAGAACGTAAGTGTCCTTGATGAACCTTGCCGTAAGCTGAAATTAAACGCATGGCGATTGAATCTGCGGGCATCTCCATGGAGAAAACCAGCGCGGGTAAGTCACAGTTAAATAAAACACTTTCTACTAAGTTCATTGCGAACGTGGTTTTACCCATAGAAGGACGTGCAGCAACAATAATCAAATCACCTGATTGCATGCCAGATGTTTTGTTATCAAGCTCCATAAAGCCTGAAGTTAAACCTGTGATGCTGCCTTCCATTTGTGAAAGTTCATTTAATTTGTCAAAAACATCGGCAACGACGGCATTGATTGGTTTTGGCCCTTGAGCTTTAGCATTGTTATTATGTTGTTCAGCAATCGAGAAAATATTCGTTTCTGCTAAATCTAAAATTTCACTCACACTACGACCTTTGGTGTCATAGGCATTTTGTAAAATTTCAGAGCTGACTTTAATCATGCTACGCAAAGTTGAAAATTCTTTAATTTTATTGGCATAGGTTTCTAAGTTGTAAAAACTAGAAGGGGAATCTGCCATCAACTGCATCAAATATTCTTCACCACCTACAGCATCCAATAGGTTTTGTTTGATGAGCCAATCATTGACCAAAACGGCATCGTAAGGTGAGTTTTCTTGAGTTAGTTTTTCAATCGCACGAAAAATATATTTATGTCGTGTCGCATAAAAATCATTTTCACTGAGTACATCGCCAACTTGTTCAAAAGATTCAGCCACCGTCATTAGTGCTGCAAGTACGGCTTGCTCAATCGCTAAGTTGTGCGGTGGAGTACGAAACTCTTTTAATTGGCTAGGCTCATTACTTTTATTATCTACTTTTGATGCGTTAAGCGTAGCATTGGCATTCGCCTGTGACATATAAAACCCTAATTTTAAATGCAATAAATGAGTAATTTAGAAAGATGGCACGAAGAATAAAATTTCAAATATTTTCGTATAAATAGATCATACGCACTCTTAAAAAAAATGCGAATCGAAAATTTCATTCATCTAAAAGCAGTCAAAATAAGTTGTGCTAACTACTTGTTGTTAAAGCGACATAAGCTATTTTGACTATTTTCAGAAATAAAAAAAGAGCATGCAAAAGCATGCTCTTTTTCTTGCAGAAAATTACTCAGATACGATAGTAACGAGAACTTCAGCAACAACATCATGATGCAATTGGATTGCGATGTTGAATTCGCCAGTGTGACGAAGTGCACCGTTCGGTAAACGAACTTCTGCACGGTCAACTTCAAGACCAGCATTTGTCAACGCGTCAGCGATGTCACGAGTACCGATAGAACCGAATAGTTTACCTTCGTCACCAGCTTTCGCAGTGATTACGATGTTAACTTCGTCTAATTGGTCAGCACGTGCTTGAGCAGCAGCTAAAACATCAGCTTCAGCTTTCTCAAGTTCAGCACGACGAGCTTCAAAAGCAGCAGTATTCGACTCAGTCGCTGCTACTGCTTGACCTTGAGGGATAAGGTAGTTGCGGCCGTAACCAGCTTTAACTGAAACTTTATCGCCTAATTTACCAAGGTTTTTAATGCGTTGTAGTAAGATAATATCCACAGCTCAACCTCACTTATGATTGTCAGTGTAAGGGATCAAAGCCAAGTAACGAGCTTGTTTAATAGCAAGCGCTAATTGACGTTGGTAACGAGCTTTAGTACCTGTAATACGGCTAGGAACAATTTTGCCGTTTTCAGTGATGTACTGTTTTAAAGTATCGATATCTTTGTAGTCGATGTAAGCAACTTTCTCAGCTGTAAAGCGGCAGAACTTGCGACGACGGTAAAAACGTGCCATTTATGTTCTCCTTATGCTTCAGCAGAATCTTGAGATTGTTGTGCTTCTTCACGTTGTGCTTTACGCGCACGTTTTTCTTCAGCACTTTTAGCAAGCAATGACTCTTCAGTGATTGCATGTTCACGACGAATAATAACATTACGAAGGATTGCATCGTTATAACGGAACAATTCTTCTAATTCATTAAGCGTAGTTTGACCACATTCAACATTCATTAAAATGTAGTGAGCTTTATGAATTTTGTTAATCGGGTAAGCCAATTGACGGCGGCCCCAATCTTCTAAACGGTGAATTTGACCTTCAGCTTCTTTGATGTGAGTTAGGTAACGTTCTACCATACCCACAACTTGATCGCTTTGGTCTGGATGTACCAAAAGTACGATTTCGTAGTGACGCATTGTCAGCTCCTTACGGTTTATACAGCCTCTAAATAAATTCGGAGGCAAGGAGTCACAACCGAGGTTGTGTCGCAAAATTTGCGAAGCGTGAATTTTAGTGGTTTTAAGCTGAAATTACAAGAGCAGCTTTCTGAAATACTGAATTTATATACGTGGCTTCGAGCGTAATAGAAAAACCACATAGCCTTTAAATTGAGGATCTTGCTGTATAAAGGCAGGGTTAATCCATTGCCCATTTTGTACCAACCCCACTTTATAAGGTAAATGCATGGCCGAAATTCGTTTTAAGTAGCTTTGATAATTTGGAATTGTGCTTGTGCCTTGATACGTTTGGATGACCAGTTCATTAATATTTTGTCGTAGCAAATTTAAAACTTGCGCATCTTGAACATTGGTCCAGTCAAGTAATCCCGTAATGCTGATTTGATATTGTTTCGGCAATTGCTTTCTTAATGTTTGAAGAAATAGGGCATATTGCTTTAAATTTTTTGTCTTTGCATCGAAATCAATTTGAATGCCTTGAATTTGATTTCCGACATTTTCCCATTGTTTGATGCGCTTTAAAATTTTTTCTAATTCAGGTTTTTGCCAGTTTAAATGATGGTTTCGATAGACCAGCCAAACTTTTTGGTGCGGTATTTTTAAAATCGAGATACCTTGAGGCGTCAAGATTGAATTTTGTGTCGATTGATCTAAACGGATTTCGCCTTGTAAAATATAAAGTTCTTTGGCTTGCTTTAAATAAGCAGCAGTAGAAATATCGCCCCAAATCCAAAAACTAGCGTATTGATTGGCATCAACTATAGTTTTAGATGAAGCAGATTGACTCGGTTGGCATGTGATAAAACTCAAGCCACAAAGTAAAATAACAATAATCGAATGAATCCGCTGTAGCATCTGACATTTACCAATAGAATTTTAATGATTTTGCCCAAGTTGTATTAGGATAATCACGTTTAATTTGATCGAACCATTGTTTTCTTACGGATTTTTCAACCTCTTGATCTTGGCAATCATTTAAACCTGAGGGTGCATAACATTGGATCGCACGATAAAGTGCGTAGGCTTTTAATTCACCATTGGGCTGAGTTTTAATTATATCTTTATAGACTTGTCCACGAGTGAATATCGAACCTTGAAAAGTTGGGTTTTGCTTTTCGCTATAAGTGAATGAGCTGAGCATATAACCATTTTCACTTCTAAAATATTCACCCAAACATAGTCGTAAATTTAAGTCTTGAGGGGTGTCTGCCAGTTTTTGAGTCAAGGTTTTTAAATCAGAACATTTAATTTGCGGGGTGATGGTTGTTCCTTTCCAAATGAAATTGGCTAAAGGTGGCTGACTACGAAATTTTTCAGCAGTGTTTTCTGTATGATTAAACTGGCTAACATTGTTTGATAGGGCTGCATAAGCCTGATTAAATAAATGGTAATTTTGATGGACTAAAGATTTATTTAGGGCTGTATATAAGGCTAAATTTTTATGCTCTGTACTTGTTGTGGTCTGAATGATTTTCATCAGACTATCTTCATTGGCAGATTCAGAAATAAAGCTTTTTTGTAAAGAGGCTTGTTTAATTTTGGCATTTGAACCGATAAAAGCATCTACATTTTGTTGTTTTAAATAATAAGGATATAGTGTTAATTCAAATAACCCACGTTGATCAGCTGTTTTTGCTTTTGCGAGGAAGGATTCCCAATAGTGTTGTGTAGATTGAGGCTTTTCTAATTTTTCAATAATTCTTCCTTTTAGAAAAACTTGACTGAGTTGCAGATAGTTGTTTATAGAGCTGGGGTTATCTTTAGGAAGTAAATTTAAGGCTTCTTGCGGTTTATTTTGAATAAAGAATAAATGATTGGCCTGTAAATACTGAAACAGTTCAGGTTGGTTTTTGAATACTTCTTTTTGATTGTTGAGTTGTGTCCATGTGATGACTTGATCATCTGCTGTTTCTGGCTTGCGCATTTGCATTAAGTCATAAATGGCCAGAAAGAGAGGGTTCTTTAAATTTTCAACTTTAAAGTTAGTATTTTGAAAAACATGACGATCTATTTCATAAGCGATATTATCCATTTCAAGATTATAAAATTTCGATTTGGGGTTGTTAATTTGCCATGCAAGTTCATTGACCAATAAATCATGTCGACCACTTAACCAGTAACCACGTCGTAGTAGGCCACGTGCACTGGCGGCATATTCCCCGTTTGGGTATAGCGTTAGATATTGAGTGATACTGTTAAAGAATGCTTTAAGTAGGGTTTGATTGAGTTTCTCTCGTTGAAGATCGCCATATTCCCCAACGCCACTTTGAAAAGCAGCATTTAGATTGCTGCGAATAAGCATGTACTGAGCTGTTTCTTTTAACCAAGAATTGTTTACATTGGTTAGCAGTGAGTAAATTTTAGTTGCTATGGAAAAGTTGGTATTATAAAAAGCAATTGTTGCATTTAAATAGGATGCATATTGACGAGTGGTCACTGCCCAGTTTGGATTAACATTAATTAAACTAATTTGTTTTTCACATTCAGAAATTTTGTTGCGTTCACGAATTAAGATTTCTTTTTCGGTTGTAGGTACGGTTTGATCATTTTTCACCTGTTGAATAAAATCAGAACCACCTTTGGTCATGGAATTACAATGTTCTTGATATGGATCTAGATCTGTTGCTACAAATTTACGCGCATTTAGTGATGTATTTTTGGCAGATGAGGTGAGTTGTTTGGTTTCAAAAGGAACATCACTATAGCTGGTATCCCAAAGCGAGCTTTTTTCAGTTGTGGTTGAAATGCTGACTAAATTTAAATCACTGAGTAATAATAATAGATTGCTTTGGTTGTCGTTGGCAGGCGTAAGGGTAGGTAAATTATTACAAGCAGTATATTCGTTGTTTTGAAGGACGGTGCTGGGTTCACAGGAAGTGTCAGCACCAGCATAGCCAAAGTTTGAATAAAAAATACATACTGGAAATAACGAAGTAAAAATAGTGTGGCGTAATATATTAAGTTTAGAATTCATATGGAAAAAGTAACTTTATAATTTTGGTTGTAATATTAGCAACTTGATTGTTGTAGTGAAATAATTCTAGAAGTAAAAAATAAAAAAAAGATAGAGTAGAACTCTATCTTTTTTAAAAAAACACGATTTTTGTTGCGGGTACTTGCGAAGTGAAACTAAAGCATAAACTCACAATTGTAATGAGAATAACCGAAAATAGGAAAAAACGTTTTGCCCATAGTTGGTCATTTTCAGCTTTAAATCCAAGTACACCAATATAAAACCAGTAAATACATAACGCATTTAGAATGACAAGATAAAGCCAATTTGTATAACCATATACATATAAAGCATTCATCGAGATGGTAAATAAAACAACATAAATCAGTGATTCAATTTTAGTACGTAAAATAGAACGTGCTACAGGAAGAATCGGAACACCTGCATTTTTGTAGTCATCAAAACGATATACTGCAATTGCCCACGAATGTGGCATTTGCCAAAGTGCATAACCAATAAAAAGAATTAAGGCAGCTAAGTCAAATTCATGGCTAACAGCGGTATATCCAATCACTGGTGGGCTTGCACCAGAAATACTTCCAATAACGGTTTGGTGAATTGTTGTGCGTTTTGTCCAGAGGCTATAAAAAACCACATAAACTACAAAACCAATCACTGCAAATAAAAAAGCGTACGCATTTACCCAGAACCATAAAATGCTAAAACCAATCGCACCCAATACAAAAGCATAAGCTAACGCAACAGAAGGAGAGATTGTTTTTTTAACCATCGCACGGTTTAGTGTGCGCTGCATTTTTTGGTCGATGTCTTGGTCAATAACGTTATTGACCACACAACCAGAGGCAACAACTAAAGTTGTACCAAGGAGGGTAATAAGCAATAAAAGGAAATCTACAGAACCTTGAGCGGCTAAGAAATAGCCGCCCAAAGTGGTAACAAAGTTACCAAAGAGAATTCCTGGTTTAGTCAGGAATATATACTTTTTCAGCATGACAATCAGTTTAGATCATCATGTTGTAGTGAAGGTAGTTCATGATCCATACAGAACCAATCAGCAATACCGCAATACACAGTACTGTGTAGATAAATGCAATCACGTTCCAACGTTGTTCAGAAGACGAGTTCATGTGCAAGAAGAACATGAGCTGTACAAGAACCTGAGCAACTGCAGTAATAGCAATTACAGTAACCAAAATACCACGTCCAAAGCCACCGCTCATAACCATTCCAAAAGGAATAAGAGTAAGAGCAACTGACAAAATGAAACCAATAGTATATTGCTTCACGTTACCGTGCGATGCACCAGCAGAGTTGTGATCGTGACTCATTAGAGAACTCCCATCAAATAAACGACGCTGAATACACAGATCCAAACGATGTCAAGGAAGTGCCAGAACAAGCTTAGGCAAGCAAGACGACGAGTGTTTGGAAGAGTCAAACCATTTTTCTTGATTTGAATCATCAAAATGATCATCCATACCAAACCCGAAGTTACGTGAATACCATGCGTACCTACTAGCGTAAAGAACGAAGATAAGAACGCACTTGTGCTTGGGCCATGACCAGCATGAACTAAGTGATTGAACTCATAAAGTTCCATACCAATGAAGGCAGCACCAAATAACCATGTAATGATTAACCAAGTTAAAACTTGGCTAACATTTTTTTTGTATGCAGCAAGTACGGCAAAACCGAATGTTACAGAAGAGATGAGGAGAGCGAAAGTTTCAGTTAAAACGAAACCTAAAGACTCACCAAAAAGCTCTTTTGCACTTGGAGTACCCATTGGAATGTGACTGCTTAATACAGCGAACGCAATGAAGAGTGTCCCGAATAGGATCAAGTCACTCATCAAGTAAGTCCAGAAACCAAAGACGGTGATGTCGGTATCATCGTGGTGATGATCATCATGTCCATGGTTGTCGTGATGAAGTACTTCAGCCATTGTCTTAGTCCTTCTTCAAGTGTTTTTCAAGAATCGCATAGCGTTCGTTTTCAATGCGTTCTACTTCAGCAGCAGGCACATAGTAATCCACTTCTTTCGTGAATGAACTTACGATAAACGAAACGATAGCACCAATGAATCCAACAGCAGCTAACCACCAGATATGCCAGATTAAAGCAAAGCCCATAACAGTAATGAACATTGCAATAACAAAACCAGCAGCACGATTAGTTGGCATGTGTACATCTTCATACGACGTAGGACGCGCGTATGCAACACCGTTTTCTTTGTCAGTCCAGAAGCGGTCGATACCGTCAGCTTGTGGCACATGAGCAAAGTTATAGAACGGAGCAGGTGAAGAAGTAGCCCACTCTAATGTGCGAGCATCCCATGGATCGCCAGTCAAATCGAGATTGTCGTTGCGTTGTAAGAAACCAACAATGATTTGCATTAAGAAACATGCAATACCAATCGCGATAAGGATAGCACCAAACAAAGCGATAGCGATGTATGGATCCCATTCTGGGTTGTCATATGTATTCAGACGACGTGTCATACCCATGAAACCAAGGATATAAAGTGGCATGAATGCAAAGTAGAAGCCGAAGAACCAGAACCAGAAAGCTGCTTTACCCCAAGCTTCATTTAGTTTCCAACCAAACATTTTTGGCCAGTAGAAAATGATACCTGCGAACATTGCAAATACTACACCACCAATAATTACGTTATGGAAGTGAGCAATTAAGAATAACGAGTTATGTACTAAGAAGTCCGCTGGTGGAACTGCCATTAATACACCTGTTAAACCACCAATACCAAAAGTCACAAGGAAGCCTAGTGTCCATAGCATTGGTGTTGTAAAGGTAATACGACCCTTATACATGGTGAATAACCAAGAGAAGATTTTCACACCAGTCGGAATCGCAATAACCATGGTCATGATACCGAAGAACGCGTTAACGTTGGCACCAGCACCCATTGTAAAGAAGTGGTGAACCCATACTACGAACGCAAGTACTGTGATCGCAATAGTCGCATAAACCATTGATTTATAACCAAACAATGCTTTACGAGAGAAAGTGGATACAACTTCAGAGTAAATACCAAATGCTGGTAATACTAAGATGTATACTTCTGGGTGACCCCAAGTCCAAATCAAGTTTACATACAACATTGGGCTACCACCCAAGTCATTTGTAAAGAAGTGGAAGTCGAAGTAACGGTCAAGGGTTAACATTGCAATCGTTGCAGTTAACACTGGGAAAGATGCGATGATCAATACAGACGTACAAAGTGCAGTCCAAGTAAAGATCGGCATATCCATAAGTGTCATGCCAGGTGCACGCATTTTAATGATGGTAACAAAGAAGTTAACACCCGTTAAAAGAGTACCTAAGCCTGAAACCTGAAGTGCCCAAATGTAGTAGTCGACACCTACGCCAGGAGAATATTCGATGCCTGAAAGAGGAGGATAAGCCATCCAACCAGTCGCAGCAAATTCACCAAGTGCAAGAGAAGCCATCATGAGACCCGCAGCGCCGGCAAATAACCAGAAGCTTAAAGAGTTCAATAATGGGAAGGCAACGTCACGAGCACCAATCTGTAAAGGTACAGAGATGTTCATTAAGCCGACAACAAGACCCATTGCAACGAAGAAGATCATAATTACGCCATGGGCAGTAAAAATCTGATCGTAATGTTCAGGGTGTAAATAGCCTTCACCACCACCTCGTGCGAGGAACTGTTGAAGACGCATCATGATTGCATCTGCGAAGCCACGAAGTAACATGACTACAGATACCAAGATATACATGATACCAATTTTTTTATGGTCTACAGAAGTGAACCATTCAGTCCACAAGTAATTCCATTTTTTAAAGTAGGTGATCCCTGCAACAGCAGCAAGGCCACCTAGGATCATCATTGCAACAGTTGCCAATACGATTGGATCGTATGGAATTGCATCTGGTCCTAACTTACCTAAAAAGCTCATGTCTTATTCCTCTACAGAAGCAGTCGCATGCTCAACATTTGCATGAGCTTCAGAAGCAGCAGCTTCATGACCTACAGTTGCTGAGTGATCAGCACCATGGTAGTTGCTCATGTATCTGTTAATCACGGATTCGAACAATTTAGGCTCAACTGAAGAATAGTAAGTCACTGGGTGTGGCTTAGTCGGATAAGGCTTCATTGCTTCAGCAGCAGCCTTTTCTTCTGGAGTCGTTGCTTTTGCCACTAATGCTTCGATTTGGTGCTTACCACGGTTACCATCACGTAAGGTTGCAAATTCAGTTTGGTCTAAAATACCTTTTTGAATTGCTTCAGGATTAACTGAAGTACCATTACCTGCTTTAACTGCTGCTACCCAATTGGCAAACTGTGCATCTGTTACAGAATGAGCTTTAAAGCGCATTTGCGAGAAGCCATAACCTGAATAGTTAGAAGAGAAACCACGGAATACGCCAGTCGTGTCTGCTAACATGTGCAAGTGAGTTTGCATACCCGCCATTGCATAAATCTGACCAGACAATGCAGGAATAAAGAACGAGTTCATTGTGAAGTTAGACGTAATACGTAAGCTTAACGGGGTTTTCTCTGGAAAGCGCATTTCGTTAACAGTTGCAATATCTTGTTCTGGATAAATAAAGATCCATTTGAATTGTTCAGCAATAACTTGAACAGTTAACGGAGCTTTATCTGATTCGAGCGGGCGGTAAGGGTCATACTTGTGTGAACCCCACCAAG
Organism: Acinetobacter kyonggiensis; assembly: GCF_900107285.1. Lineage (GTDB taxonomy): Bacteria > Pseudomonadota > Gammaproteobacteria > Pseudomonadales > Moraxellaceae > Acinetobacter > Acinetobacter kyonggiensis. The sequence continues at coordinate 112,334 of NZ_FNPK01000006.1, forward strand.
TTAACCAAGCTAGAATACCAATAATAATGACTGGAACACCCCAAACTATAATTTCAATAGCGGTAGAGTGTGCCCAAGTAGGTTTATAGTCTGCATCTTTATTCGACGCGCGATATTTCCAACCAAACCACAATGCCATAATAACTGATGGAATTACCACCAAAAGCATTAAGTAGATCGCAGTCATCATCAGGTTACTTTGACCTTCAGCAACTGGACCTTTTGAGTTTAGAAGTACCATATCACCGCCACACCCAGTTAAGAGTGCAGCCATCGCAGATAAAGACAATACAGCTAAAATCGTTTGTCTCATTTTACAACCTCGGTGAAGAGTCCCATTCCCTAATTTAATATGGGATAGCGATTAAAGTGTCGCATGATTGGAAATATTTATTTTCACTTAGAAATTCTAAGCATAGAAAATCCTTCCCAATCATGAGACACCGCTACGTTGTAGGGCATTATGCCTCATATTGTTGAACTAAGCTATATGTAAAGTGGCTTTAAATGACTGTTATAAAAACTGATTTTTTTACTCGGAATTAAAGTTTTAAGATGAAAATTATTATTTTAATATCAATATTCTGGGGAAAAACAGGGAGATAAAATCATCCCTGTTTTTGATGTTTATTGTTTGATCACTTTGGTTTTAGCTAATTTGTCATGTAAAGTTTGACGTTTTTCGCTCAATGCGAAAACATGGTCAATAATTGTGATCAACGGCATAAAGAGCATATTTAAAATAATGAAGATAAAACTACGCAAAGTGAAGACACGCATCAGACTGACTTTTTCCCCATTTTCGGCATCGACAATTTTAATTTTGGTGAGTTTTTTACCAATACTTTGCCCAGATTTTGCCAACATGAAGGCTTGAATACCTAGCATAATGATGATGTATACAAACATGGCTTGCCAAGCTTCTATAGGAATAAGGGTAAATAATTCCTGTTGTAATTGTACAGCTTGAGTTGATGTGTCAGCAGATTGCATCTTTTGTTGAATATCAGACAATTGATTAAATTGATCCGGTTTTAGAAAAAATGAAGGAATCGCTGCTGCCGGCAACCACAATAATAAGTCGATAATTTTTGCTAAAATACGGGTAGTAATGGAAGCAAGTTCGCTGTTTTGAGTTGGTTTTTTCCCCGATTGTACTTTACCCATAGTTGAATTTTGTAAAGGTGTTTTTTCGAGGAAGGGGGTTGGGGCAGTATAACCTACAGGTTCATATACAAGTTTACCCTTGGTTAATTCACCTAAAGCTTTCCATTCTGGCATACCTTGGTGCCAAGCTAAGTCAGTGAGCATGACTTGCTGACTCGCGAGCATTTGATTGAGTTGCTCTAAGGTGTATGGACCCGCTTGTTGATTATCACGTGCCAAGTAAATTTGCATAAAATTGAATTCTCAAAACTAAATCTTAAAAGATGGATAAAAAAAGACCCACTAGTGGGTCTTTTTTTAACACGTTTTATTAAACTTGTTTAGTCTTTTCTTCTGCTAAGAAGAACCAAGTGTCTAAAACTGAGTCTGGATTTAATGAAACAGATTCGATGCCTTGTTCCATCAACCATCGAGCAAGGTCAGGATGATCAGAAGGGCCTTGACCACAAATACCAACGTATTTGCCTGCTTTACGGCATGCATGAATTGCCATAGAGAGTAATGCTTTAACAGCAGGATCACGCTCATCAAACAGGTGAGAAACGATACCAGAGTCGCGGTCTAAACCAAGTGTTAATTGAGTCAAGTCGTTTGAACCGATAGAGAAACCATCGAAGTGCTCAAGGAATTGTTCAGCTAACAATGCATTGGTTGGTAATTCGCACATCATGATGACTTTAAGGCCATTTTCACCACGTTTAAGACCATTAAGCGCCAATAGTTCAATAACACGTTTTGCTTCTGCAACTGTACGTACAAAAGGAATCATGATTTGAATATTGGTTAAACCCATTTCGTCACGCGCTTTCTTCAATGCGCGGCATTCAAGTTCGAAGCAGTCACGGAAATTGTCAGACACATAACGGCTTGCACCACGGAAGCCCAACATTGGATTTTCTTCTTCTGGCTCGTATAACTTACCGCCAATGAGGTTCGCATATTCGTTTGACTTGAAGTCAGACATACGAACAATCACAGGCTTGTCAGCGAAAGCAGCAGCAAGAGTTGAAATACCTTCAACCAATTTTTCGACATAGAATTCGATTGGAGAAGAGTAACCTGCTGTACGCGCCATGACCGCAGCACGTGTTTCACGTGGAAGGCTATCAATGTTCAATAACGCTTTTGGATGCACACCAATCATACGGTTGATGATGAATTCTAAACGTGCAAGACCAATACCTTCATTTGGAATAGTTGCGAAATCGAATGCACGGTCAGGGTTACCTACGTTCATCATGATTTTGAACGGAAGTTTAGGCATAGATTCAATCGAGTTACGTTGAATTTCGAAATCTAAAGAGCCTTCATAAATGAAGCCTGTATCACCTTCAGCACAAGAAACAGTCACTTCTTGACCGTCAGTCAATACTTCAGTTGCATTGCCACAACCAACGATTGCTGGAACACCAAGTTCACGTGCAATAATTGCAGCATGACATGTACGACCACCACGATTCGTCACGATGGCAGCAGCACGTTTCATGACTGGTTCCCAATCTGGGTCAGTCATGTCAGAGACAAGAACGTCACCCGGTTGTACTTTGTCCATTTCTTTAATTGACGTTACGATGCGGACTTTACCAGAACCGATACGTTGACCAATTGAACGACCTTCACAAACGACAGTACCTTTTTGTTTAAGCAGGTAGCGTTCCATTGTGCCGACATTTTCACGGCTTTTTACTGTTTCTGGACGTGCTTGAACGATATAAATTTGATCATCGTCGCCATCTTTCGCCCATTCGATGTCCATTGGTGAACCGTAATGGTTTTCAATGATCAATGCTTGTTTAGCAAGTTCTTGAAGCTCATGATCATTCAGTGCGAATTGTTGACGATCTTGTTTTTCAACGTCTACAACAACAACTGATTTACCTGTAGAGCCTTCTTCACCATAAATCATTTTTTGGTGTTTAGAGCCAAGATTACGACGTAGGATTGAATGTTTCCCTGCGTTTAATAATGGTTTAGAAAGGTAGAATTCGTCAGGGTTTACCGCGCCCTGAACAACCATTTCACCCAAACCATAAGATGCAGTGATAAATACAACATCACGGAAACCAGACTCTGTATCTAGTGTAAACATTACACCCGCAGCACCTGTCTCAGAACGTACCATTCGTTGAATACCAGCAGATAAGGCTACAACTTCATGTTTAAAATTTTGATGTACGCGATATGCAATTGCACGGTCATTATAAAGTGAAGCAAAAACTTCTTTAATTGCGATCAATACATTATCGATGCCGCGAATATTTAAGAAAGTTTCTTGTTGACCCGCAAAAGAAGCATCTGGTAAGTCTTCTGCAGTTGCAGATGAACGAACGGCAACCGCGATTTCAGGGTTGCCGTTAGAAAGGTCTGCGAAAGCGTTGTGAACTTCTTTTTCAAGTTCGGCTGTAAGCGGAGTATCGACGATCCATTGGCGAATTTTTGCGCCAGATTCTGCAAGAGCATTGACATCATCAACATTTAAAGTTGATAGCTCTGCCTGAATTTTAGCGTTTAGGCCACTTTGCTCGAGAAATTCACGATAAGCAGCAGCAGTCGTTGCGAAGCCACCTGGCACTGATACACCAGCATTGGATAAGTGGCTGATCATTTCACCTAAAGATGAGTTTTTCCCACCTACAAGTTCAACGTCGTGTTTCCCTAATTTTTCTAGACCAATTACGCGCGCTTCCAATGTTGTTACTCCACTTTTGCAGTATTAATCACTATCTTGCATGAAATTATAACAAATCTACTTAGCATTTTGATTTTACTAAGCGAAAGTTATATAAGATCAGTTTACTATAAAGATTTTATAGCACTTAGACAAATATTTAAGGAGAATTTTAATGTCAGAAGGTAAACAAATTAAGCGTAGTGTATTTTTTGTATCTGATGGTACAGCAATTACTGCTGAAACCCTTGGACACTCACTGTTAGCGCAATTTCCTCATGTTAATTTTGACATTCATATTATTCCTTATATTAGCTCTGAAGAAGCAGCCATGAATGTGGTTGCAGAAATTAATCAACGCGCTGATCGTGATGGGCAGCAACCTTTGGTATTTGATACTCTTGTAGACCCGTATGTACGCGATATTATTAATACTGCAAATGCGGTAAATCTTGATGTTTTTGAAGGTCTTATTGGTAAGTTGTCTGAGGTTTTAGGTACTCCTCCTACAACTTTAGTCGGGCAAACCCATGCAGTGACCGACTCAGAGTCATATAAAGCCCGTATTGATGCGGTTCATTTTGCGCTAGACAATGATGATGGTGCGCGTACACGTCATTATGATAAAGCAGATTTAATTTTAATTGGTGTGTCGCGTTCAGGCAAAACACCAACTTCAATTTATTTGTCATTACAGTTTGGTATTCGTGTAGCAAACTACCCACTGACTGAAGAAGACTTGGATGACAATCGTTTGCCTGCTGTATTAAAAGCACATAAACATAAGTTATTTGGCTTAATGATTGATGCAGAAAGGCTTGTAGCGATTCGTTCTGAACGTAAAGCCAATAGCCGTTATGCAAGTTTCAGTCAGTGTCAGATGGAGCTTCGTGCCGTTGAGGGGATTTATATTTCTGAGGGGATTAAATATTTGAATGTTTCTGAAATGTCGATTGAGGAAATTTCAACACGTGTTCTACAAATGACGGGTTTGAAACGTCGTATAGGTTAATTGTCATTACATTATTCTATAGAAATAAGAGTCTTTGTGTAGGCTCTTATTTCATGCCATAAATAACAAAGATAATGGATGAGTTAATATGAAAAAGATATTAAAAATAGCTGGTTTTAGTGTTTTGTCTGTTGGTTTTTTAAACCATAGCTATGCCAATACCACGACTTTAAGTGTTTTAGAACAACAGATTTATACACAATATGCTGTGCAAGACTTTTATACAGTCAATCAAAAATTCGAAAGTGATGTAGTGAAGTTGATTGAAAAAAATGCAGATAGTTATACTTATCGCTTTCCCAAACTTACCGAAAACTTTGGCTTAAGTATTCGCTACACGCCTGATCAATTGCTTAAAACCTATACTTTTGATGTTGGCGGTGGTGGCACTATGGGGACATATTCATCTTATGCACAGTTTAAAAATGCGCCCAAAAAGAAACTTCAAGCGATTGAAACTGGTTTTATTCGAAGTGTTGATCAAATCACGATGTCTGGACAGCCAATTTATTTAATTCAAAGTTACTATAAAGGTGATAGTTGTGTTGGTGCTTATCAAATACAAGCTTATAAACAGCAGAAAAATCAGTTGAATCCAGTACCAATTTTCCAAACCAAAAACAAAAAATTAGATACGATTAGTGTGGATTATAACTGTCAATATGATGCCGAACGTAAAGGGGATTATATTCGTGTTTCGAAGGATTTGAAGTTTATTGATATTAAATTATTAGATCAAAATACCAAGCCAACGGGTAAATACTTACGCTATCAAAAAAATAACAACAATTATCAATATATCGGTACGGTGAAATAAGTTGATGTAAAAAAGAGGTCAAGATGAATTGACCTCTTTTTTATCTTTAAAATTTTAGTAAGTGCTAATAATGACATCTACTTTATGTTCAGTACCATCCATACTTTGTATTGCTTGATCGGTGATTTTAACGATGGGCCAAGTAATGAGTTTACAATTTTCACGTTGTAAAGCTGAATAATAAGTATCTGATTTTAGAAAGAGCTTGTGTTCAGAAGCCGAATTCGGCATTAGCTGTCGTTTTAACCAATTATCTTGAACTTGTGATTCAAGATAACGAATAGCCAATAATGCTTTGATTCGGTTGTTAAATAAACGACGATTTTTAATAATCAAAGGGTGTGAAAGGAGTTTATGTATTCCTTTTTCTGTCTGAGGTAATAAAAAATGTGGCGTGATTTGAAATACTTTAACCAATTTAGCATCATTACAAATTTGCGCAAGATACGTCACAGTCATTTGGTCTGCACCAATAATAGCCACATTTAAACCTGAAAAATCAAATCGTTTGATATCTTCAGCGGCAACGATTTTCCCTTTAAAATTCTGAAAAAAATCGAGTGAGTTTTGAAAGAAACCATCCAATGGATTCTTTTTCTTGTTAACCATTTTCATATCCTTTCTTGTTTTTACTTCATTGCAGTTGGTTCTGCAATTCATTGGTATATCCAAGATAGAACTTTTGGTAAAGATTTTTCTGGAATCTGGTCAGTCATCGTCATCATGGTGTGGATGGAAATATGAAACTATTTTTGCTTAAAATTGATGATCTTGCGTGTGAAACTGGATGAGCTGATCATAAAAATAAGGCTTGTTCTGAGACAGTAAGCCTTATTTTTAAATGTCATAGAGGATTTGACTGGGATCAGACGTTGCAAAAAAGATTATGCTTTAACACAGCTTAATTTTTTTCATCATCATGTTCTATATTCTCAAAGGGTGTTTGTGAATAATGCGGCACACTGGGTGGCTGTGTATGCATTCTAAGATAGTCTAAATCGCGAATATTTTTTTGTACGGCAACTGCACCAAATAAGCTCAGTAAAAAAGCCATGATATAAAAGCCTTTTTCACTCAATTCAAGTGAAGCATTCCATAAACCAATGCTCAGCAGTGCAATGCAGATCACGATGGAAGCCCAACATAGCCCAAAATAAATAGCGGTGACATGAACGCCTTCTAGCTTATCTCGGATAATTTTTTGCAAGGATACTGCTGCGAATAAACCATACAAAATGAGAATTAAATAATAACCTTTTTCGTTGAGCAGCATGTCTGCATTCCACAAACCGATCATATATGCTGCTGCACCTGCAATTAGAGCAACCCAACTTGCAGCAATAAATGCAGATGTTGGTTTATTAATATATTGATTCATTCTATTTTCCATTTTTGTATTGGATTGTTTTTTATATCACTATTATGCAGAAGCTGAACAGGATCGCAAATGTTGTTTAATCTGAATAGAGTAAAGTTAATAATGATGTAAGGAGCGTTATGGTGATTTGCAATAAAAAAATAGCACCTTAGATAAGTAGTACCAGTCAGTTAAGGAGTTTGGTAATAGACTCCTTAACTTTTTAATTCTTTACGACGGAGTCTTATATTTTTTAAATCAAATATTTGGAGCTCATCTATTACTTTGGATAAGCCCAAATGAGAAGCCTCAAAATATATTTTGAGTTCGCAAGAAAGGCATCTTGCGGCGCAGTGCGCCTCACCGCAAAACTCGCCAAATATCTTTTATTAATTAATAAATCGAAGAAACTGTACTTTTCCAATCTTGCGGTGTATACACCTCATGCCTTGCGCTGCAAAATAAAGCTGTGCTTTATTTATTGCTCAAGTTGCGGATGACGTTTCCGCGTATCGAATAACATTATGAATTTAAAAAATAAAATGCCAGTCAATTTCTTAACTGACTGGCATTATCTTAGATAGGTGCTATTTTGGCCGTATTAAAGTGATTAAGCGTTTTTGATATTCATTAATAATTCAAAGTTTTCAATGCGCTTGTCTGTGTCATAAATATCACAAGTGAAAATAAACTCATCGACATCGTATTTTTCTAACAGCATTTCTAAACCAGCTTTGACCGTGTCGGGTGAACCAACTTGAGCCATGGCATAGAAATTATCGACAGACATTTTTTCTGCGGATGACCATAGTCCATCCATCGTTGCAACAGGGGCTTTAAGTTTTAAACTTTGTCCACGCATTAAGCCAAGTACACGTTGGTATGCGCTAGTGGCTAAATATTCAGCTTCTGCATCTGTTTGGGCGACTACCGTTGGAACGCCCATAGAAATATAGGGTTTGTCTAAATATTCAGAAGGTTCAAAGTTTTCTCTATATAGTTTGATGGCTTGATCCAACATGCGTGGTGCAAAGTGTGAAGCAAACGAATAGGGCAGTCCTAGTTTTGCCGCCAATTGGGCACTAAATAAGCTTGAACCTAATAACCAAACTGGCACATGAGTATTTTGTCCCGGTGTGGCAATAATACGTTGCTGTGGAGCAGGTGCTTTAAAATATTGTAGTATTTCCAAAATATCTTGTGGAAATTGATCTTCAGTTTTTTGACGACCACGACGTAAGGCACGCATGGTCACTTGGTCTGTTCCGGGTGCACGTCCAAGACCTAGTTCAACACGGTCAGGGTAGAGGGTTGCTAAAGTACCAAATTGTTCTGCAACAACCAGTGGTGCATGATTCGGCAACATAATGCCGCCTGAACCCACTTTTAAAGTTTGAGTATTCGCTAAGATGTAACCCAATAAAACGGCAGTTGCAGAGCTGGCAATACCATCCATATTATGATGTTCTGCAAGCCATAGGCGTTTGTAGCCTAATTCTTCCGCTTTTTGTGCAAGTGCCAAAGCATGATGAAGTGAAAACTGAATGCTTTTATCATCACGAACGGGAGCAAGTTCAAGGATTGAAAAAGGGGTGTCTTTTAATGAGCGCATCTGTTTTCTCAAATATGGAATCTGAGTAGAGCATACGATGCCTGATTGAACTTGTATATCGTTTTTTTTCGATATATGTTTTTTCAATATATTCTGTATCTTGATCTGCTTTATAGATGGTTTTTTAGCAGCTATAAAAAAAGCACCCGAAGGTGCTTTAAATTGAATCTTTAGCCATTAACGATGGTTTTTATAGTGTCCGCGATGGCGACCATTATCGTGTCTGTAATTACGATCATTGTAGCTGTATTTGTTGTTGCGATAGCCATTGTTGTTATAACGGTCGCGGTCATTACGATCTTCATCATAGCGGCGGTCTTCACTGACTTTTTTACCCAGTACAGAACCACCCGCAGCACCTAGCGCTGAACCAACATAGCCGCCAGTTGTACCAGCAACATTTTTACCGACAGTATAACCACCCACACCACCTAAACCACCACCGATTGCAGCACCCGTACGGTTACGACGATCACTTGAGATCGCAGCGCCACCAGCCCCACCAATTGCAGAACCAATCATTGCCCCAGTGTTGCCACCCATTTGTTTACCAAGCGCAGTACCGACCACACTGCCTAAAGCAGACGTCGCTGCTACACGTGTAGAACTATCAGCATAGGTTGTTGTTGCTGTTACTGCTGATGTTGCAACTACAGCGGCAAGAATTATTGAATTAAATTTCATGGCAAACTCCTTTTTGAAGCTTTCGTTATATCTTGAGTCTAATGTAGTCAAAGATTTGGAAATGAAGATGAATAGCGTGTTAATCGTTTGTATTCTTTATCTACTCAATTCATTCATGATTGGGGCGAGATAGAGGGGAATAGGCTGTTTATGCTGTAAAAAACATCAATTCAAGGTCGTGCGGGGAAATTGGGGGGTAAAAACAAATATATTCACTTTTTTGATTTATGACCGCAGATGACTTTTAAATCAAGATTTGGAACGGGTTAGATTCTTTGCTTTAGCCGAAAGGGGGTATCGTATCCAGCACAGAATTTATCAAAAGATTTTTATTGCAGTTTTAGTGGCAGAAATTTTATTTTTCCAAGTAATTTTATGGAGAGTTGTGATGGGTGAAAGTTTGGTGAAAACACATTGAATAGCAGTTAAAAAAATGCCAGTCAGTTTTTTAACTGACTGGCATTTTTTAAATAAGGAATTTTATTATTCAGTTAGCTAATGATAACTTAGTGATGGTTACGACGGTATTTTTTAGATTTCTTTTTATAAGAGCGTTGGTCAGCATGACGGTCTTGTGATACTTTTTTACCGAGTACAGAGCCACCCGCAGCACCTAAAGCTGAACCCACATAGCCACCAGTTGTACCACCTACGCTTTTACCGACAGTATAACCGCCCACACCACCTAAACCACCACCGATAGCAGCGCCAGTACGGTCGCGTTTGTTTGCTGATACAGCAGCACCACCCGCACCACCAATAGCAGAACCAATCATCGCGCCAGTGTTGCCACCCATGCTTTTACCAATAGCCGTACCTGCTACACTACCTAATGCAGACGTTGCTGCTACGCGAGTTGTATTATCAGCATGAGCATTCACTGCCATTATTGAGGTTGCTGCTAATGTTGCGCTTAATAATAATGCATTAAGTTTCATAGTTAACTCCATGTCCAAAAAGCGGACCATTGTAATTGCTTTCGATGGCGGTAAATGTAACAAAAATATTTGGTGAAATATGGAGATGACGAAGCAGAGTTATGTGGTTTAGTGTCTGCTTTGTATTAGTTTTATTAAAAATGTGTAGAAAAGCCCGCCAAAGATACATTTGCAATTGAAATATGAATAAACCTAGGAGTGATTTAAATCACATTTTCAAAAATGTTCTTTTTTAATAAGAGGATTTGTCGCAACAATATCTATGTCATTTACACCCTAGAATCGTTACACTAAGCACAATTTTTTTGAGCTGATTTATGTCATGTAAGGCATAGAGATAGCCATTGTCTTGAGATATTTTACACAATGAAAGAGTCGTTACGTTTACGATTAGATCAACTTTCTGACCGTCATGAAGAATTAAACGCATTGCTTGCGGATATAGAAGTCATTTCTGACAACAAGCGTTTTCGTCAACTTTCGCGTGAGCATAATGACTTAACAGAAATCACCGAAGTTTGGAAAAAGTATACCCAAGCAGAAAAAGATATTGAAACTGCTGAAGCGATGCTCTCTGATCCTGATTTCAAAGAAATGGCGCAAGAAGAGATTAAGGACAATAAAGCCATTATTGCTCAGCTTGAAGCCGATTTAAACATCTTAATGATTCCAAAAGATCCAAATGATGCGAATTCTGCTTATTTAGAGATTCGTGCTGGAACCGGTGGTGATGAAGCAGCGATCTTCTCTGGCGATTTGTATCGTATGTACAGTAAATACGCTGAAACTCAAGGTTGGCGTCTTGAAGTACTGTCTGAAAATGAAGGTGAGCATGGCGGCTATAAAGAAGTCATTTGCCTGATTAATGGCGATGGTGTTTACGGTCGTTTGAAATTTGAAAGTGGTGCACATCGTGTACAGCGTGTACCTGCGACTGAATCGCAAGGACGTGTTCATACTTCTGCATGTACCGTGGCAATTTTACCTGAAGTTGATGTCGATACTTCGGTGGAAATCAATTCATCTGAATTACGTATTGATACTTACCGTGCTTCGGGTGCGGGTGGTCAGCATATTAACAAAACCGACTCTGCTGTTCGTATTACTCACTTACCAACGGGTACGGTAGTAGAATGTCAGGATGAGCGTTCGCAGCATAAGAACAAAGCCAAAGCGATGGCACTTTTGGTGTCACGTTTAGAAAATGCTAAACGTGCGGCAGCTGATGCGGCAACGTCTGAAATGCGCCGTGATTTAGTAGGTTCAGGCGACCGCTCAGAACGTATTCGTACTTATAACTATCCGCAAGGTCGCATGACTGATCACCGTATTAATTTAACTTTATATAAGTTAGATGCGGTGATGGAAGGTGATTTAACAGAGTTATTGGATAGTTTACATCGTGAATATCAAGCAGATCAGTTAGCAATGCTTGCACAGCAGAATGGTGGTTAATGAATATTGCACAGGCATTAGCCTTACGTGGTGAATCGGAAAGTTACGAACGCCAAGAAAATGCATGGTTGCTTGAACACATTACCAAAATCGATTCTTTTGATTTGGTTATGAAAAAAGCCCAAGCATTAACGGCAGAGCAAGAGCAAGCCTATGTTGCGGCATTGGCACGAATTGAAGCTGGCGAACCTTTGGCTTATGTGACGGGTTCACAACCATTTTGGACTTTAGATTTAAAAGTAACCAAAGATACTTTGGTGCCAAGACCAGACACTGAAGTTTTGGTGGAAACAGTTTTGCATTTAGACTTACCTGAAGATGCTCGAATTGTAGATTTAGGCACAGGTACAGGTGCAATTGCTTTATCGCTTGCCAGTGAACGTCCAGATTGGGCTATCACAGCAACTGATATTTATCAGCCAACGTTAGACGTTGCGCAGTTTAATGCAGATAAACATGATTTACCTCAAGTTAAATTTGCTTTAGGCAGTTGGTTTAAAGCTTTAGAGCGTAATCAATTCTTTGATGTAATTGTATCGAATCCGCCTTATATTGATCCGAATGATAAGCACATGAAGGATTTAGCAACTGAGCCAAAACGAGCTTTAGTCGCAGCGAATAATGGTCTAGCTGATATTGAATTTATCATTCAAAATGGTAAAAAATGGTTGACTGCTAACGGTTGGATTGCGCTTGAGCATGGTTATAATCAAGGTGGTGTGGTCTATCAACTGTTTAAGAAATATGGTTATAAAGATATTCAAACCATTAAAGATTACAGCGGTAATAATCGCGTAACAATCGGTTGTTCAAAATAGCTGACAAAGAAAGAGATTTAAAAAAGCGCATTATGCGCTTTTTTTTTGCTTATTTATTCAGAGTTTAATCATCGATTTTCGATTTTTGATTAAAAAAGGAGTAGCCGAACTTTCTTTTAAATGTAATTTTTTTGTAATTACGTTGTGTGTTTTAAGTGTTTGCAATTATCTTCAGGTAAGACAAAGAATAAGTTATTGCAATCAGCATTAGTTTAAGTAAAGTGATCAGCATAAATCGCCTAGCGTACAATATAGAGCATAAAGAGCTTTACTATAAATTTCGATCAAAATAACTTATTCAATAATGATTTACCCATAAAAAAGCGACTCAAAAGAGTCGCTTTTTAAAGCCATTTACAACATTACATTGGATAATCTTGTAGGCAATCGGATACTTCAACTTGCTCTAAAGCATCTGTTTCGAGTGCAAGGCAAAGCGTCACAATTTTCTTCAGATCAGCTAAATATTGTTCATCTTTAAAGGATGCACCTAACTGAAAGGCTTGAATATGGTCAGCACTAATATCAAGTGCTTGTACTACTTCAATGGCATCGACTTCATTAAAAAATGCAGTTACAGCATGATTTAAGTCAAGGTCTGATGCATTTAGAATGCCTTGATTCAGTTGCTCTTCAAATTGTGGAGTAGGAGACTGCAAAGCTTGGGTGAAGTTTTGCACGAGACGTTGATCGAGAACATCAATCATTTTAAGCATGACAGAACCTTTGATTTAAGGTGGTTTTACAGGAGAAGAACAGCAGGTTAAGCATAAAATATGCTTTTAAATTGAGTGAAAAACAACCTATTTTGGGGCTTTATGCAAACATCTTCCGATGAATGAAAAATTGAGTTTTTAAGCGTATGAAAACCTTGAAATTATTTAATAATAGGGTCTGTTGATACTTCATCAGGGTAATTAGATGAGGTATGTACATGGATTGGTGCTTATATAAAATTAAGTACTTAGTTGAGAATATAGCTAGATTTTGGTTTTAAGCTACCTTTAAATTAACTCTAAAGATATGAAATAAATATACTTATTTTAATAATTTGGCGGCATGGTTTTTATTTGGCCATAGCTGATTCAAACTAGAAAATATCGTGAAATTGCAAGGCGTGATGACAAGCTAAAGCAACATTATTTCCATAACTTTGCTTTAGCTGTGCTTTTTTTTGGGTTGAAATGATGAATGCTTAAGCCACTAATTAAAGTGCTTTTGTCGTAGTTGTTCCAGCCGTAGTTGATATTGCTGCTGCCAGCCGTAGTTGATATTGCTGCTGCCAGGTACTTTCAGGCAAGCTTTGTTTTCGTTGGTTCATTTCTTGGTTTAAAGTCGCAAGCTCCGATTGATAACTTGCCACTTGTTGCTGTTGTTGAGCGACTTGTTGTTCACGTGCAGCCAATTGTGCGGCTTCTTTAGGTGAGAAGTAACTGCTAAGCAACTGTTGGGTAATCTTTTGTTGTTGTACAGGGTCGGTGATACCAATTAAAGCCAATTTAAGTGCTTTATCATAACTGCCATTTTGACCATCAATATTTTTGCTTGAATTTTTATATTGTTGTTGCAGTTGTGCAAGTTCACTCAGACGTTGCTGTTGCGTCATCTGCGGTGCTCGATTCAGGAGTTCGCCATAGGCAAACTGATAGCTGGCAAATTCTTTTTCTTCACCAAAGCCGAGCTGTGCTTCTTTTTGACCTAAAGTCTGCTCACGTAATTTCCAAATTTCCTGATAACGCTGCTGTGGTGTCATTTGTGTGGACATTATTTTAGCTTGCATTTCTTTTTCATAGAGCGGTAGGCGTTCAATTAGTTGCTCTAAAGTCTGGGCAAATTGTTGATCAGGATATTCGGCTAATACCTGTTTTAATAATGCCTGACAGTTTGCATCAGGGCAGTTTTGCTGTAACTGGGTCAATAATTGTGTGATATTGCCCGGATTTTTTTGAAAAAATTGAATCATTTGTTTGATTGATTCTTGTTGCTGCTGTTGCTGCATTTTTGACTCGTCATTGTTTGCAGCTGCAAACTTATCTTGCGAACCCATTGGTTGACCCGTTTTTGTGAGGGACGATGATGAAGTCTGAGTTTGATCCGATGTGGCATATGATGGGCCAATGCCCAACCATATACCAACACCAATCACCAATAAACTCAGCACCAAAGCGATAAGCCCAAAGTGCTTCATTGATATTCCTTATGGGTTGTATTGGAATTGACCCATGACAGGGAAGTGGTCAGATAAATCCCAAGTCATAAATAATGGGTCGGCAGCTGAGCGAATAATGCGTACATCGTTGCGTGCTTGCATGGGCTGACGATGATTATTCGATGACACCACATAGTCTAAGTATTCCACTGTAGAACCACCGCTTAGGCCAGCACCCGATAGTTTATTCACACGTGGATCAAATGTTGATTCTGTATATCCTGTGCTGACTGGAGCAGTCCCATTCAGGTTATTCAACATCTGGGCATAATCTTGTGGCCACAGTAGTTTGTTGACGTTAAAGTCACCTCCCATCAATACCGCATCAAATGATGGAATATTTTGTTTATCGACCAAAGCACGGATTTGTTTAAATTGTTGTTGGCGTAAGTCACGTGCCGCAGCGGTATCGAACGATGCTGTATGCGTTGATGTCACATGGTAAGCCTTACCATTTTTCAGAATTTCAGCATAGACCACCCCTTTATCTGCAAAACAGTCAGTGCCTGTACAGTTAGGATAAATTAAGTGATCTGTCTTCACGATAGGATAGCGACTCGCAACCAGTATGCCGCTGTCATAAATATTAAAGCCTGAGCCCACTGGAATATAAGTTTGATAAGGATATTCCTGTGCTAATTTGGCCAACATTGCGGTACGCCCAGAAGCAAAAGCTTCTTGAAATAAAATTGCATCGTAGCCTTTTAAGTTTTGTGGCAGTTGATCTAAACGCTCATCAATTTTACTCGCAACCACAGGAAGTGCATAAATATTATAGGTTAAAACTTTAAATTCATTGGCACTGGCTACAATAGGTTCTGGCATCGTGTTTTGATGAATGGTGTAGTGGAAGTCATCATAGCCGCCCGTGAGTTCAGCTTTAAATGCAGTCTGGGCTGCTTTACCTGCATAGTTGGTGTTGAAGCGCTGAATATTACGATTGTTGAACCACGGTGCAGAAAAATCACTGCCAGAAGCCGAATGTTTAATATCACTGCCAGACCACGTACCTGTCATCGATTGTTTCAGCGTTACACTTGAGCCACCGCCAGTAATCACGGTATCAAAATTGTAAGTTTGACCCGACTTTACCCCCGTATAACGATTATAACGCAGGACACGTTTGGTCTCGTAAGGGGTAATTTGGGTGGCTTCTTGTGCCCATTCGCTCCCTTGAACTAAGGTGCGTGTACCGTGATGATTAATATTGACGGATACCGTTTCAGGAGTAGTATTAGTCACATAAATGTATGTGTCGGCAATCGCTTGCTGACTGCATAGTAACAATGATAGCCATGCAATATTTGTCATTAGATTTTTATTAAATTGGGTGCTCATTAGTCCCCTCCATGATGTTTTTATTAAATATTTTGTAAACAATATGACGGGATTACTATGGCACGAAATTTTTTCAAGTCAGTGACAATGTACGACAGCACAATGACTTTCCGACGAATGAAGGTCAAAAAAATGATTTAAATTTAAGGGGCTGTTGACATTTCATCATGGCAACTAGATAAAGCTACCAGCTAGAGCAATAGAACTTTTATAGTGTCACTTTGGCGGTTGAATTTTATTACTCGCTATTTTTTGCACGAAAAATATCAATAGACCTTAATTTTGGTTCATATCAATAGAAACAGATTACTGTTCCTTATTTTGACGATAAGCACCTGGACTGACACCTGTCCATTTTTTAAAGGCGCGATGAAATGCGCTTGGGTCATGAAAGCTTAATTCATCACTAATATCTTGTAGGGTTTTGTCTGTTTTAGTCAGAAATTCAATGGCTGTGTCACGTCGGATATCATTTTTGAGCTGTTGGTAACTCACGCCTTCACTTTTTAAGCGTCGTTGGATGGTTGCATCCGACATATTTAAACGATGCGCAATTTCATTGAGTTCTAACCATTGCGCTGGTGGAACTTGCATTAAATGTTTACGTATTTGAGAGCTGATTGCATGTGGGTTTTTAAAGCGAACCAAGAGGTTTTGTGGCGTTTGTTGAATGAATTGAGCCCACGATTGTTGGTCTTGCTTGATCTGAATGTTTAAATAATTGGCGTCAAATTGAATGTAATTTTCATTGCTATTGTATTGAATATTTTCACAAAAACGAACTTTATAGTCTTGATCATCTAAGGGTGAATCACATTTAAGTTGAATCTGGTTCAGTAAAACCCGTTGCCCGCTTAACCAACACATCAAACCATGAATGAGCATTAAATAAGTGGCGTAACTGAACATTCTTTTAGTTTGTTTTTGTTCATAAATCACAATGTAAGCATAGTTTTCTTGTACAAATAATTGACTGATAAAATCATCTAAGACCAGATTTAAAAATTGCAAAATATGTTGAACTGCATGTTTCAGTGTTTCAGCATACATAACGGATTGTGATAACAGTTTAAAACTTCCACGACGCATTGGATGGCTGTCCATACCAAAAAATTCATCGTTCATGGCATCCGCAAGTTCAATCCAGAGTTGTGCGTATTGAGAAACTGAAACACGGGCTTTACTGGACTGCATTAACTCAAGAGGAATGCCCGATTTGAGTAAGATGCTTTGTGTGTTTAAGCCTTGATGCTGCGCAGAACATAATGCTTCATGCACAAGATTGATCGAGATTGTACCTTTGCTATAGTTTAAATCTTGTTCATTCATGTGCTGATATCCATGTTTAGTTCATTTGTCCGATAGTTTGAATTGTCCAAATCCATCATAGATGATGCAATATTTGGAAATTGTACTCAAGCCTGACTACATTTACTCTGCATCTTAAGTCGAGTGTTTATTCAAAGAATTGATAGGAAAATAAAATGAAAATTCAAGGGAAGGTATTTGTAGTCACGGGCGGTGCATCGGGTTTAGGTGCTGCAACTGCCACACATTTGGTCGGGCAGGGAGCTAAAGTCATCATGGTGGATATGAATGATGAACTGGGTATGGAAATGCAACAGCGTTTAGGCGAGCACTCTGTTTTTGTGAAATTGGATGTGATCGATGAACATGCGGTAAAAATATTCTTTGAAAATGTTGAGCAGCAATATGGGCAATTGAATGGTTTGGTCAACTGCGCAGGGATTGCACCATCAGCCAAAGTGCTGGGTCGCGATGGCATGCATGATTTTGCTATGTTCCAAAAAGTACTGAATATTAATGTCAGTGGAACTTTTAATATGATTCGTTTCGCTGCAAATTTGATGGCTAAATATGAGTTGAAAGTCGGTGAAGAAGAACGCGGTGTGATTGTAAATACGGCTTCAGTGGCCGCATTTGATGGTCAAATTGGGCAAACTGCTTATGCTGCTTCTAAGGGTGCCGTGGTTGCCATGACTTTGCCTTTAGCACGTGAGTTTGCACGTGAAGCTATTCGTGTGATGACGATTGCACCGGGGATTATGGAAACACCAATGCTGAAAGCAATGCCGCAAAATGTGCAGGATGCTTTGGGGCAAATGGTGCCATTTCCACCACGTTTAGCAAAACCAGAAGAGTTTGCACATTTGGTGGGTCATATTTTTGAAAATAGTTATTTGAATGGTGAAGTGATTCGCTTAGATGGTGCGATTCGTATGCAACCAAAATGATTTTTGGGTATTTCCACTACGGAGTCTTACCCTTATAAATTCTTTTGCAGTAGCTCATTTAGTTACTTTTGTTTCGGCAAAATGAGTGCCGAAGGTACGCAAGAAAACCATTGTCATTTGCAAAACTCGTTGAATTGCGTCTTGTGATCAATAACTCGCAGAAACATTACAGAATGATGTAGTCCTGTCTCGGACAGTTGCAAATGACTTTTTCGCGTATCAAATTTTTAAAAAATGGCCGCTAAAAAATAGATATTCAGATTTTTATGTGACTTTGCAAAGTAAATAAAGACCTGAACATAAAAGGGATATTCAATGCTTTTAAATGAAGAACAAAAAATGGTTCAGGACATGCTGCGAAATTATTCGCAAGCTAAACTCAAACCAACTGCGGCAGAACGCGATAAAACCGCAAAATTTCCCGCACAAGAGCTAAAAGAACTGGGTGAGTTGGGTGCTTTAGGCATGACTGTGTCTGAACAATGGGGTGGTGCGGGACTAGACTATATTTCCCTTGTTGTGGCACTAGAAGAAATTGCCGCAGGTGATGGCGCTATTTCCACTATTGTTAGCGTTCAAAACTCACTTCCATGTGGCATTACTCAGCGTTATGGTACAGAAGATCAGAAACAAAAATATTTAACCAAATTAGCAACAGGTGAATGGTTGGGTTGTTTTTGTTTAACAGAGCCTCAGGCTGGATCAGATGCAGGTGCACTTGAATGCAAGGCCGAACGTGATGGCGACTTTTGGGTATTAAATGGTACGAAGCAATTTATTACCACAGGTAAACATGCTCAAGTTGCAATTGTATTTGCGGTGACAGACAAAGCCGCAGGGAAAAAAGGTATTTCCTGTTTTTTAGTTCCAACCGAAACTGAAGGCTATATTGTTTCTCGTCTTGAAGAAAAAATGGGACAACATTGTTCAGATACGGCAACCATCATTTTTGATCATTGCCGAATTCCTGCCGAAAATTTATTGGGTCAGGAAGGTGAAGGCTACAAAATTGCGTTATCTAACTTGGAATCTGGTCGTATTGGCATTGCAGCTCAATCTGTTGGAATGGCACGTGCGGCATTGGATGCGGCAGTGGAATATGCCAATCAACGTACAGCTTTTGGGGTGGAAATTGTTCAGCATCAGGCAGTGGCATTTCGCCTTGCCGACATGGCAACCCAAATTGAAGCGGCACGTCAATTGATTTTTCATGCGGCCACTTTAAAAGATGCAGGCTTCGCGTGTTTAAAAGAAGCCTCAATGGCGAAATTATTTGCATCTGAAATGGCGGAAAGAGTTTGCTCAGATGCGATTCAAATCCATGGTGGTTATGGCTATGTTTCTGATTTTCCAGTCGAACGAATTTACCGCGATGTGCGCGTGAGCCAAATTTATGAAGGTGCATCGGACATTCAGCGTCTAGTGATTGCACGTGAAGTGACTAAGCTCTAAATAGGCCAAATTTAAGACTTTAGTAGGTGTTCAAATCCTGCATGTTTTTTGATGGATTCGGAAATTGTAGGATTTCGCCAATCATGTTTATCTAAGTCATGAGTGAAGTAAAAATGGTTAAAATGCTGAATTTATTTTGGCATTTGAAAATGAAAACAACAATGAAAATGGACAAACAAAGTAACTGCACAAAGTAATTATTTTGTTATAAAAATGGATAAGAGGTTGTCGCTATGAAGACGCTAGAACAAGCATATCAAGAGTTTAATTTTGATCAATTTCTTGCCGAGCAATTGGTGGGTACACCTCAAGCAATCAACGCCTATGTTGAATGTTGTGAGCGCCATCTTGGTTCAAATAAAACCGCCTTAATTTGGGAAGGTAAAAATGGTGAATCGGCTGAGTGGACATTTGAGCAACTGGCAGATGCATCAGGGAAATTAGCCCATTATTTTACTTCGCTGGGCTTAAAAGCAGGTGATTGTATTGCGGGTTTATTACCACGTACACCTGAATTGCTCATTACCATTTTAGCAACTTGGCGAATGGGGGCAATATATCAACCTTTGTTTACTGCATTTGAGTCTAAAGCGATAGAACATCGTATTAATACCGCTAAAACTCGATTGATTGTAACCAATGAAGAACAACGTCAAAAACTTAATAGTGTTGATGTACCTCATATTTTAACAGTGTATCAACTTGATACCTTAAGTCAGCAAGATGGTGATTTTTGGACAGAACTTACTAAGCAATCTTCAGCATTTGAACCTGTCATGCAAACATTTGCCGATGATTTTTTAATGATGTTTACCTCGGGAACAACGGGTCTGGCTAAATCTGTACCAGTCCCATTAAAGGCCGTATTGGCATTTAAAGGTTATATGGCTTATGCCGTAGATTTGCGTCCTGAGGATTCTTTTTGGAATTTAGCCGATCCAGGTTGGGCATATGGACTATATTACGGTATTACAGGGCCGTTAAGTTTAGGCCATAGCATTATTATGGATGAACGTGCTTTTAGTGTAGATCATGCTGTACAGATTATAAAAAAATACAGAGTGAGCAATTTAACAGGTTCACCTACAGCATTTCGTATGTTCTTTGGCTTTAAAGAAAAATTTGATCCATCTATTAAAGCGCATTTGCGTGTGGTGAGTAGCGCAGGTGAGCCATTAACGCCTGAAGTGATTCATTGGTTTAATCATGACTTAAATGTGAATATTTATGATCAATATGGACAGACTGAATTAGGGATGGTGATTGGCAATCATCATGCCTTAGCACATGAAATTAAAATTGGGTCAGCAGGATTTGCAAATCCAGGACATCGCTTTTGTGTTTTAAATCAGAATAATGAAGAAGTGGAGAAAGGTGGCGTAGGCACACTAGCAATTGATTTTTCACAATCACCATTGGTTTGGTTTAAAGGCTATGATGGAAATAACCGTAAATCCTTTGTGGGTCATTATTATTTAACGGGTGACACAGTTAGATTGAATGAATTAGGTGGTGTTGATTTTATTGGTCGTGCTGACGATGTCATTACAACGTCAGGCTATCGTGTAGGTCCTTTTGATGTAGAAAGTACATTATTGGAATGTAGTGAAGTGCTTGAATCTGCTGTGATTGGTAAGCCAGATCCAGAACGGACTGAAGTCGTTAAAGCGTTTGTGGTTTTAAAACCTCAATTTTCAGCTTCGGATGCGTTAAGTCATAAATTGCAAGAATATGTACGTTCGCGTTTATCTAAGCATGCTTATCCAAAAGAGATTGAATTTGTAGAAAGTTTGCCTAAAACCTCAAGTGGAAAAATTCAGCGAAATTTACTTAAACAACAGGAAATTGCCAAAATACAAGGGATTCAAAAAGTCGGTTAATTAGATTTTGCCTTTTTTAAGAGCATTTTATTATTGTTAAATTAAAAACCGTTCTTTAGGGCGGTTTTTTAAAGGGAAATTGTTTTCTAAGCTGCCTATATGGCAGTGAACCATAATCATAATCCACCACATACATATCAAAATTTCTAAGCTGCCTATATGGCAGTGAACATCTAATTTCAGATAATTTTTTGAGACTGTCTTTTCTAAGCTGCCTATATGGCAGTGAACTTACGTGCTGTGCGTCCAGCCATTTTCATTTTGTTTCTAAGCTGCCTATATGGCAGTGAACTGCTTTATTCCCAAACCTCATATGTGAGGTTTTTTCTAAGCTGCCTATATGGCAGTGAACTGCTTTATTCCCAAACCTCATATGTGAGGTTTTTTCTAAGCTGCCTATATGGCAGTGAACAACACCTGCGAACATGTCTTGCTGTTCTTCTATTTCTAAGCTGCCTATATGGCAGTGAACAAACCAAAACTGCCCAATTCATTGAACAGGTTTTTCTAAGCTGCCTATATGGCAGTGAACTAGTCTTTGTTCCGTCCATGCATATTCGTGATTTTCTAAGCTGCCTATATGGCAGTGAACCTATAGATGAATATATTGTTGATCCCGTGTATTTTCTAAGCTGCCTATATGGCAGTGAACCATCACTTTTTGTTTCATCAACTATTTATGCTTTTCTAAGCTGCCTATATGGCAGTGAACACTGCTGATAAGTTGCGACTGGATTTATCATCTTTCTAAGCTGCCTATATGGCAGTGAACGCAGTATTCGGTTTTGTTGCATCACCTGTTGCTTTCTAAGCTGCCTATATGGCAGTGAACATGACCGCGTCAGAAATTCCGCTGAAAGTATCTTTCTAAGCTGCCTATATGGCAGTGAACACAGTGAGGCGTATAAGAATAATCAGCAAGGCTTTCTAAGCTGCCTATATGGCAGTGAACAACCCCCAACAACATCTGCCGTAACTACTGGATTTCTAAGCTGCCTATATGGCAGTGAACGTATTACAAAAAAAGGGGAGTTAATGGTAATATTTCTAAGCTGCCTATATGGCAGTGAACAAGAAAAGGCCACAAACGGCGGCACTTCGGATTTTCTAAGCTGCCTATATGGCAGTGAACATGCCACTCACCGACGATTTCTTTTTCAAGAATTTCTAAGCTGCCTATATGGCAGTGAACCCTCCGATACAGCAACTGTGATTAAAACAGGATTTCTAAGCTGCCTATATGGCAGTGAACGACGTCAAACTTGCTTCCGGTATTGCGAATTTTTTCTAAGCTGCCTATATGGCAGTGAACTCGAGTACGATAAAGAGCGCATGTTTTCTCGCTTTCTAAGCTGCCTATATGGCAGTGAACTTTAATACTTGCATGCAGAAAGATGTGTATAATTTCTAAGCTGCCTATATGGCAGTGAACATCGAAACAGTATTTATCGACGATATCGCGCAATTTCTAAGCTGCCTATATGGCAGTGAACCACTAGAGCAATGGGCGATTAAATGGGGTATTTTTCTAAGCTGCCTATATGGCAGTGAACCTAACCGTGGAGGAATCTTTCGATGTTGTAGCTTTCTAAGCTGCCTATATGGCAGTGAACGAGCATTGATCCAATAGGTATTGGTTCACTACTTTCTAAGCTGCCTATATGGCAGTGAACATGTTTTTGGGCCGTATCTCCTTATGCGATAATTTCTAAGCTGCCTATATGGCAGTGAACCACGTTATGCGCCAGTGCCACAATTCCGAATATTTCTAAGCTGCCTATATGGCAGTGAACACTTCAATGAAATCAATTGAAACCTCATTATTTTTCTAAGCTGCCTATATGGCAGTGAACAGCCAACTCATGATCAATCTTGAATTAGCAATTTCTAAGCTGCCTATATGGCAGTGAACGTATTTTGCGGATGGGCACCTACTGTTTGTCATTTCTAAGCTGCCTATATGGCAGTGAACAGCCTGATGAAATATTTGGTGTGACTGTAGATTTTCTAAGCTGCCTATATGGCAGTGAACTAATCAACTTGAAGCTAATTCTCAAACTGCAACTTTCTAAGCTGCCTATATGGCAGTGAACTCAACATGATCATTTGTGAAAAATGTTTATATTTTCTAAGCTGCCTATATGGCAGTGAACAATCTTTGCAATACGATCTGACATTTGCAGATTTTCTAAGCTGCCTATATGGCAGTGAACCACCAACTCAAGTTTGTAAACCTAATCCAGATTTTCTAAGCTGCCTATATGGCAGTGAACGGTTATTGTAAAATTTACAAGAGACAAATGTATTTCTAAGCTGCCTATATGGCAGTGAACGACTAGAAATGTATATCTAAGCTACAACGAAATTTCTAAGCTGCCTATATGGCAGTGAACTCATTTCTTGTATTATTGGTAAAACTTATATATTTCTAAGCTGCCTATATGGCAGTGAACTGTAGTTATTACCGTAGTAGAGCGCATCCAAGTTTCTAAGCTGCCTATATGGCAGTGAACGAAGCTTTAAGCCTAAATGGAGAACTTGCACTTTTCTAAGCTGCCTATATGGCAGTGAACTCGTCGATAAGTTAGGAAGTACAACTTTCCGATTTCTAAGCTGCCTATATGGCAGTGAACCGTAAATATAAAGGACAAAGCTTTAAAATAACAAGGAGTTAATGCTAAAAAATGCAAAATACCCAAAGTTTTTTAAAGAATTGTAACTTATTGATTTTATAGGGCTATTAAAGAGTGCTTGAAATATTGGGGTAAAAATGAGTTCTTGTCAAAGACTTCTACAGAACAGAAAGAGGATATCCTTTATAATCTACGCAGGTTATAAATCAGCAAATGCAAGTGGGACAACTTAGTGACTAATCTACTCGACATGGACTTAGAGTTAAATGATGATGAAATGCACCTTTATTCACGCCAAATTCTTCTTGATGGTTGGGATATAGAAGCACAAGAAAAACTCAAACTTGCCAATGTCCTTATAGTGGGTTGTGGTGGCATAGGCTGTACAAGTGCGGAACTATTAGCACGCGCAGGTGTGGGGAAAATCACCTTGATTGATGCCGACACCATTGAAATAAGCAATTTACAACGTCAAATAGCCTATGTAGAAGAAAATATTGGCTTTTACAAATCGGAAATACTCGCAAAACGCTTAAAGCAAATTAATCCACATATTCGCATAGAAAGTTATACCTCTAAACTTGATCAAAACAATGCAGAACAACTCATTTCTACTCAAGACTTAGTTTTGGATGGCTGCGATAATTTCACTACTCGCTATCTGGTTAATCAAATGTGTACACAATTAAATGTCGCTTTAATTAGTGCATCAGCCATTGGTTTTCAAGGTCAATTGTTTATGGTAGAAGGCGATTCTGCTTGCTATGAATGTTTATTTCCAAAAGAAGAACATGCAAACGAAAGTTTGCGTTGTGCAGATTCAGGCGTACTTGCAACAACACCGAATGTCATGGCAAGTTTACAAGCACATCATGCCTTGCTTTATTTAGGTTTAGCTCAAACCCCATTGAAGCAAAAACTGTTGCTTTGGGACGGCTTAAGCATGAAACAACGCTTACTGGCTTTTGAAAAAGATCCAGATTGTTCAGTTTGTCAGGCAAGATAGTCCTGCAAAAGAATATTTTTTGCTACACTCACTACAATTTAATTCTACTTAGACATTATGAAAAACAATATCTGGTTAGATGGACTGCGTTCAGTTGCCCGAGTTGGGGAAACAGCTGTCATTGCAGCCAAAGCAGGCATTAAATACGCCACTGAAAAGCCAAGTAACGCAAAATTGATGCGCGAAACTTTTGAATCTTTAGGTTCAACCTATATTAAACTTGGGCAGTTTATTGCCAGTACACCATCGTTATTCCCACGTGAATATGTGGAAGAATTTCAAGGTTGTTTAGATCAAACACCATCATTACCATTTAGTTATGTACAAGGTGTTTTAGCCTCTGAATTTGCAGGCAGAAATTTAGATGAAATTTTTGCTTCGATTGAAGAAAAACCTTTAGCTTCAGCATCGATTGCACAAGTTCACGCAGCTAAATTAGTCACTGGTGAAGATGTCGTGATTAAAGTGCAAAAGCCGGGCGTAGAAACTATTCTCTATACCGACTTAAATGTCTTGCATTGGGCAACCAAAGTCTTAGAAAAAGCTGTACCGAAAGTAAAATTTGCATCACTTGCAGATATTGTCGATGAAATTAAAACCCGTATGGTGCGTGAAGTTGATTTTATTGAAGAAGCACAAAATTTAGATGATTTTGTCAATTATTTGAATGTCACTCAAAACAATAAAGCAACTGCACCAAAAGTCTATCATCAATATTCAACGCGCCGTGTGCTGACGATGCAGCGTTTGTATGGTGTACCTTTGACTGATTTTGATGTGGTCAAAAGAGTCTCTAAAGATCCATCTCAGGTTTTAATTACAGCCATGAATACATGGTTTGGTAGCCTGATGATGTGTAATAGTTTCCATGCTGATTTACATGCAGGAAATCTGATGTTACTTGAAGATGGTCGTGTCGGTTTTATCGATTTCGGTATCGTTGGGCAGTTAAATCCAACAGTGTGGACGGCATCGATTGCATTTATGGATGCACTGCAAAGAACGGATTACAACTTGATGGCAGAAAACATGCTGAAAATGGGCATGACTGACAAAAAAATTGATACTCAAGTTTTAGCAGCTGATTTAGAGCGGTTATTTAGCGGCGTATTAATGGCAGATCCTCAGCAAATATTAAGTTCAAATCCTGCCGATTTAAACGATATTATGATGGATATGGTGGGTGTAGGTGAGCGTCATGGTATTCGCTTCCCACGTGATTTTGCCTTGTTATTTAAGCAAATGTTGTATTTTGATCGCTTTATGCGCATTCTGGCACCGTATACCGATATTTATGCAGACCAACGTTTGCAAATGGTGCAAACGCTTGACCCGAATGTGTTGTTAAAAAACTAAGTTGTTTTAAGAAAATCCCCCTAAATCCCCCTTTTTCAAAGAGGGACTTAAAAGCTCCTCCCTTTTTTAAAGGGAGGTTGGGAGGGATTAAAAAAGTCAAAATTTGTTAAGGGTAAAAATGTGGACGCAATTATCATTGAAGGTTTGAAAGTTGAAACAGTGGTTGGTTGTTTCAATTGGGAACGTCAAATTATTCAACCTTTAATGCTGGATATGACTATTCAGACCAATTTAGAGCAAGCATCAAATTCGGATAAATTGGAAGATACGCTCAATTATGCGGAAATTTGCGAAATTTCAGCCACCGTGATTCAAAAAGCACAGCCAGAATTGATCGAACACGCAGCAAAACTGGTGCTAAATGCACTTTTTACTACCTTTCCCGCAGTCGAATCTATTATGATTACGATCAGGAAGCCTGCCATTATCGCGCAAGCAAATTCTGTAGGAATTCGTCTTGAACGCCACCGAAACGATATTCGCCTTAGCTCTGGCGAGTAATTGCAATCCTGAACAACATTTTAAGCAGGCATTTTCCCAGATTGCTGAAATGGGGCAGGTTCAATTCTCTGAAATTTATTTAATTCCATGCCGCGATGCGATTGGGGCAGACTATTGGAACGCTGCTTGTTTGCTTAAGTCTCATTTGCATGTTGATGAAATTCTTCATTTGCTGAAAAAAATGGAAGCGGATTCAGGTCGTGTACGTCCTTCCCATTTTATTTCCTTAGATGTAGATTTGATTGCTTGGGGCATGGATTTAAAACACATGCAATTTAATCCGAAAAAATTCCCCTTGGCTTTAGACGTAAAAATTCCAATGCAAGATGTGTGGAAGCATGTGATATTTATATACGATACTGCTATTGATTATCCGATTGTGCATTTAACTCAATTTAATCTTAGTTCGTAGTGGCGCAAACTGCTTTGCTTGACTATAGGCTTTGATTTTTAGTTTTCTGAATCAGTCAAATCACATTTCTATATAGCGTGATTTTATTGAGATAAATGCAAAAATGGCGCAATCTGTTGGTTGTTTTTTGTTTTTAAGTTATTTAAAAAAGTGTACTTATGGATATAAAGAACAGCAAGATGGCAAAGATAAAACTTTTAGGCATCATGGTCATGTTTTTGACAGGGTGTAGCAGTATGAGTGTAGAACAATGTCATACGGCACAATGGTTTTCTGTTGGCGAAATTGACGGCAGTTCAGGTCAAGTGAGCCGTATTGATCGATATTTTAAGGCCTGTCAAAAAGCGGGAATTCAACCTAATCAACAGCTTTATCAGCAGGGCTATCAACGTGGTTTAAGTTATTATTGTACGGCAGAAAATATATTTGATCAGGCATTAAAAGGCTCAGGGTCGTACAGTGTGTGTCCTTTAGAAAAACGTAGTCAATTAAAGTCGTATTATGATGTGGCACATGATTTTTATGATGCTAAAAAACAGCAAGATGATTTGTTGGATAATTTAGAGCGTTATCGTACAGCGCTACTTGATGATAAAACTAGCCCCGAAAATCGGGACAAATATCGTAAATTAATTCAAGAATTAAGAATTAAACAAGACAGAGTTGAATTTAATTATTATGAAGCTGATCGTAAATTAGAACGTTTTAAACGCCAAAATAGGCTGTAAATCTTATTTTTATGATTCATTAAAAAGCCCACTAAAATAAAATAAGTAATACTGATCAGTTAAGGGGGTTACAATTAACTCCTTAGCTTTTTAGTTATTCACGACGGAGTCTTATCGTTTTAAATCAAATTTTTGGAGCTCGTTTGTTCTTTTGTTTAGCCAAAAGAACCAAAAGCATCTGTTATCCGCAAAACTCGTCAAATCCCTTTTATTGATCAATTCATCGCAGAAACCTTACTTTTTCAAAGTAGTCTTGCCTCGAACAGTTGCGGATGACGTTTCCGTGTATCGAATAACATCATGAACTTAAAAAATAAAATGCCAGTCAATTTCTTAACTGACTGGCATTACACAATCATATGGGCTTTTATCATGCAAAAAACACTTAAATATAATAACTGGTCTTGGTCATTAGCTTAGAAATTGCAGTCATGGTAATACGTACAGGCGCGGGTAAATCTACACCGCCAGCATTCAGCGCGGTATCTCGATGCTGTAATTCATCTGCATTCATTTGCACTAGAATTTTACGTGAACGATCATCTTGCGCAGGTAGCTGTTTAATATGGTCTTCTAAATGCAAACTCACTTGACGTTCAGTTTCAGCCACAAAACCTAAGCTGTATTTATCACCTGCAATGCCTGCAAGTGCGCCCATACCAAATGAAAGTCCATACCAAACAGGATTGAATAAGCTGGTATGGCTATCGAGTTCTTTTAAGCGGTCTTCACACCAAGCCAAATGATCTTGTTCTTCAACGGCAGCTTGTTCCATTTCATGGCGTACATTGGGCAATTTCGCAGTCAGTGCCTGACCATGATAAAGTGCTTGTGCGCATACTTCACCGCTATGATTGACGCGCATTAAGCCCGCAACATGACGTGCTTCACTCACTGCGAGTTTTGTTTCAACATCACTGCTTGGATTTTCACGATGAGCAGTGGTTGTTCCTGGAACGAGGCTGCGTAGCGCTTGGTCAAATGAATGAATAAATTTGTCGATACCAGTATATTGACGCATAAAATTAATCCTCTAAAGCATTTTGGTGATGTGCAGCAAGCATAGGCTTGAGTTTAAACAAAAGCCATGTTGTGAAAATGGCACTTAAAATAGCGGTAATACTAAAAAGTATTTTAATATCAATCTTGAATATACTTAAGATGATAATGGAAAATACAGCAGAGGATACCATGAATACCGCATTTAAGATGTTATTTGCCGCCACCACTCGCGCACGATGTGAACGTGGAGAAAAGGCTTGCATCATGGCGTATAGCGGTACGATATAAAAACCACCACTAATTCCCAGTAATGTCACAGCAAGCATGACATGGTAATAACTTAAGCCTTGGGTAAAGATATCTTTTAAACCCCGCATTTCACCTGTACGTTCGGGAACAAAAGCCAAACTTGCCGCCAAATAAAAAGCAAAAACAGTTAGACCAGTTGCACCAAGAGGCACCATCTTCAAATTCACTTCTGAACCGCCAATTCTGCGACACAATAATGAACCAACACCAATGCCGACAGAGAAAAAGGTTAAAAGTAAACTGACAACATTTTCAGAGGCATGTAAATTTTGCTGTGTCAGTTGTGGAATTTGGGTTAGATACGTTGCACCATAAAACCAATACCAAGAATTGCCCAGTAAAATTAGAAAGACAATCGGCAAGCTTTTGGCATATTTCAAGGTTTGAAAACTGGTTCTAAAAAAATTCCAGTCGATTTTGAGATCAGGTGATGTGACATTTTGCTTTAATACAAAGCGACTCGACAAATAACCCAAAATGGCAATGGTCACTACAGTTAAACTAATCCAAATTAGATTGCCTTGTGACATGGAAATCACTGCACCACCTAAGATCATCCCGATTAAAATTGCCATGGATGTACCCGATTGAAATAATGCATTTCCAGACATCAATTCATTCGGTTTTAAAATTTCAGGCAAAATGGCATATTTAATTGGCCCAAAGAAGGTAGAGTGCGTCCCCATTAAAAATAAAGCCAATAATAATAGCCATAAATGACCTAAAATAAAGCCAGCGGAACCAATCAACATGATCACAATTTCAAGAATTTTAATACCGCGTACAAGTTGTGAACGTTCGTACTTATCTGCAATTTGTCCAGCTGTCGCAGAGAAAATAAAATAGGGTAAAATAAACAATAAGGCTGCGAGATTATTGAGTGTACTGACATCCGCGCTTTGTTGATTAATCCAACCATAGGTAATGACCAATAACAGCGCTTGTTTATAGACATTGTCATTGAGTGCACCGAAAAATTGAGTAACAAACATCGGTAAAAATCGACGCGTGCCTAAAAGATGTTCATTTTTTTCCATGGTTTCTGGACTTCATTAAGTTTTATTAAGAAATGTGAGCATTTGGTAAAACGCGATAAAAATCATGTATGATGTTTTTAACCTATACTTTAGTGAAAATTCCAATAGATTTGAGCTTGTTAGCAGGCTTTCATTGGGCATTTTCATTATAAATATTATACGAGTTTAGAGTTTTTTATGCTTTCAAAACTGGATTTTAAACAGTCGACTCTTACACGAAGTGTCCATTCCATCATACAGTGGAATGATCAACATACACGACTCTGTTTAAGTCTCTTTTTAAGCTTACTTGCGCAGCAAAGCTTTGCACAAGTAACACAGCCAAATGCAATAAGCACTCAAGCAGAATTTCAACAACAACTCAAGAGTGAAGCTGTTAAACAAGGTCTGAATAGTACCGAAGAAATAGAAAAAATTGAAAATTTTCAAGCAAAAAAGTCTGAGCCTGATAGCTTACAAATGCTGCAACAACAAGAGCAAGCCGTACAGCCTTTGGATGAATTTAAACCGATTGAATTTGAAGCGCTAGAAGAGCTACCGATAGAACCTGTTAATCAAACGATGGCAGATGAAATTTTTCGTGTAGCAGAGAGTGCTAAAAATGAAGCACAAAAGTATCGCGCAGGGCAAGTTTCTGAGGTCGTGGTTTCTGATGCAACTCAACAAGAGTTAGTTGAAATTAATCATGCTCCTGTGAATGTTGATCAATTAATAACAAGTATTCAAGCAGACAGCCAAATTGTTGTTGAAGCCAATGAATCTGGAACAACGTTACCTGAATTAGCCGCAACTGATACTGATGAAACAGAAGAGTCCAATTTTTTCAAGCGCTGGTTCTATAAAATACGACCATCAAGTCAATTAAGTGCGACAAAAGTGCAGCGTATTAGTGCGGATATTGTTATTAGCTCGACAGAAAATAATAGTGATGTTTCAAATCAAGCCTATACTCAAGCTGTAGAGAATTTAAAAGCCAATATGAAGGGTAAGCTTTCCAGTTTTACCCAAGAATCATTTAGTGATTTTCCTTCAGCATTGCCACAGCTTCGAACATTGTCCAATCAAGCAGCACAGGCTGTTGGCTTTTATAATGCGACATTTAAATTTGAAAAACTCAGTGAAAATCGTGTTCGAGTTAGAGTAACGCCGAATGCACCCGTGCAAATTAAACAACAGAATGTGGAATTTAGTGGCGCGGGTGAAAATCAATCACAGTTCCAAGTCATTCGTGTTTTACCCGATCAAGAAGTGGGTGATGTTTTTAACCATGGTTTATATGAACAGACCAAAACACGTATTACAGATGCAGCAAGCAATAACGGTTTCTTTGATAGTTATTGGCGATTACACGATGTAAAAATTGCTCAACCGCAAGATACTGCAGAGATCAATTTACGTTATGAAACGGGTGAGCGCTATAAATTAGGCGCGGTTGAATTTCGTATGAGTGATCCATCGAAACCCTTTCCAATTGATTTAGATGTCTTGCAAAGTATGGTGTCTTGGCAAGATGGTGCAGATTATGCTTTTTGGCGTGTCAATGGTTTGGCAAATAATTTAACCAACTCACGTTATTTTAATTACACCTTGGTCGATGCAGTACGACCTGATCCAATCGAAAAACCGTTAGAATTAGCACCTGATATTCAAGCTTTGGTCGATCAGCAAAAAATATCAGAAAGTGATGCCAGTATTCAGGATAAAAAGAAGGTTGCTTCGTCCCAAGAAGTTACTCAGTCTGTGGTGAATGAACGTGACTTTGCAGGCACGACCGATGCTCAAAACGAACAGAATTTACGTCAATTACGTGTAGAACAAGAAAACAAAGAAACTGAAGAAGATCGCTTAAAAGCCCAAGCACGTGAAGAAAAGAAAGTTCCTGTCATTGTGACATTGAATGCTGATCGTCTAAATAGTGCCGAAATGGGTGCGGGTTATGGCTCAGATACAGGGGTGCGTTTGCGTGGTCAGTATCGCCGATCTATTGTGAATCGCCGTGGTCATTCATTTGATGCCAACTTGGAATTATCCCAAATTCGTCAGTCTCTGGATGGTCGTTATAATATTCCATATAACCATCCTTTAGATGACTATATTAGTTTAGTCGGTGGGTATGAACGTGAAGAGCGTGAAGGTGTTGCACAAGGCATGGGCTTGATGATTGAGTCTGCCGTTGCGGGTGTGGATCGGGTGATTAAAAACCCACGTGGAAGTTGGCAACAAGCCTTTGGTCTGCGTTATCGTTTAGACCGTATTACTCAAAATGGTTTGGTTGATTTTGATAAAATTCCAGAAGCATTTTTGGTGAATAAAAATGAACAACAACAATCATTATTGTTTGGTTATGAAGTGTCACGTACCACCAGTGATAAACGGGTTAATCCAAGTAAAGGCTTTAAGCAAACCTATAAAGCAGAAATTGGCAGTGAAACGTTACTGTCCGATGCTGATATGGCCATTGTAAATGCGGGTTGGCGTTTTATCTATTCATTGGGTGAAAATGATAACCATCAGTTTGTAGGGCGCGGTGATTTAGGTTATATCTTTGCACAAGACTTTAGTAAAGTTCCTTACAATTTGCGTTATTTTGCGGGTGGTGATCAAAGTATTCGTGGTTTTGATTATAAAAGTTTAGCCGCTGAGCAAGATGGATTTAAAATTGGTGGACAAGCTTTAGCTGTCGGATCTTTGGAATATAACTATCAATTCAAAGAAGGTTGGCGCGCAGCTATATTTAGTGATGTGGGAAATGCCTATGATCAAGATTTTAGTACGCCAACAGCATATAGTGTTGGTTTAGGGGTTCGTTGGGCATCGTCAATTGGCCCAATTCGTATTGATGTGGCTTCAGGTATTTCCGATGATAGTCACCCAATACGTATCCATTTCTTTATTGGTCCACAACTATAGATTTTAGGTTTTAGAGAGCATTATGGCTGAAGTAGAACAGCAACCAGAAATAGAATTACCTCGACCTAAAAAACGTCGTATTCTGAGAAGTGTGCTATTCACATTGCTCATAGTGTTGGTTTTGCTTGTTGCTTCCTTCGCTGTCATGTTCACGACCGATAAAGGCAGTAAATTTTTACTTGATCGTGTTTTACAAAGCCAAAAAATTATTCATTATGAATATGAGGGCGGTAATCTTTTACACGGTATTATTCTCAAAAATATCTTAGTCACATTAAAACCTGTTGACGTTAAAATTGATCGTGCCGATGTGAGCTTAGGTTGGCGCGCGATTTTAAAAAAAGAAATTCATCTAAATCGTGCCGATGTGCGTAATCTACAAATTATCACCAAAAATCCACCGAGTGATGAACCCTTTAAATTTAGTGAAATCCGTTTACCTTTTGTTTTGCGCTTAGATACTGCTGATGTTGATCATCTACTGATTAAAATGTCATCTGCCAGCGTGAAATTTAATGATATTCATTTAAATAATGCACTTTGGTCAGGTACAGAACTTAAGTTTGAAAATTCCCGTATGGATATGGGATATTTGGCAGTTAAAAATGCAACAGGAGAGATGAAGTTTGAAGGAAAATATCCTTTAAATGCTGTTGCTGATTTGAATATTCCGTCATTGAATAAGACGCTCAATATTCATGATATTAGCGTTGTCGCTAAGGGGACTTTAGATACCATACAGGCGGGTGTTGCGACAAATACGCCTGATTTATTAACAGGCTGGGCGGTGGTGCATCCTGTACGTAAACATGTTCCCATGTTTGGTGAGTTGCAGTTTAAAAAATATCATTGGCCGTTAATGACTGAGCAAAAGCTGTTTAGTAAAGATGGAGTAGCTAAATTTAATGGCGATATTCAGCGTTTAAATTTAGATATTGTAACGGACTTAAGTGGTAAAAATATTCCACAAGGTCAATACAATGCATCTATGCATACCGATTTAGTGCATCAATTGGATATTACGCATTTAAACGGTCAATTGATGAAAGGTGCTGCGAATGTTGCTGGAGTAGTCAGCTGGAAAGACCATGTCACTTGGGATATGACAGGTCGTCTGGACAAGATTAATCCAAAGGACAAACTGATTCCGCTGCTGATTCAAGATTTTCTACCGCCAAGTCTGGATGCAAAAATCGCGTCTAAAGGTCGTTTAGAAAAAGGTATGCATTTAACTGCCTTGGTTGATTTTGATCGTTATGAAACATGGAATTTAAAACTGGATCAAGCTGAGCAAAAAGGCAAAAAGCCAAATCCAATGCTCTTGGATGTTGCTTGGAAAAATATTGATCGCGCCGTACCTTATGTTGGTTGGTTAAGCAGTAAATCAGGCGATGTTAAATTGGCTTTGAATGATGGCAAACAAGATATTCAAATAACAACGTCGATTGCTAAACATGATAAAGGTGTATTGCCTGAAGGTTCATATAAAGCA
Organism: Acinetobacter kyonggiensis; assembly: GCF_900107285.1. Taxonomy (GTDB): domain Bacteria; phylum Pseudomonadota; class Gammaproteobacteria; order Pseudomonadales; family Moraxellaceae; genus Acinetobacter; species Acinetobacter kyonggiensis. Next base: position 147,382 of record NZ_FNPK01000006.1, read on the forward strand.
CAGTTAAACCTTAAAAATAATAATTTAAATGTCCCCAGTTTTAGTTATGTCGCAGGTAAAGGCAGTTTAAATGGAAGTGCAAAAGTAGAGTTGCCTTCGGACAAGCGTCAATTGAAGTGGAATGCCATTTTAAATGCAAAAGATTTTAACCCACAAATAGTGGTGGATGCTGCACCTGTAAACTTAATTAATGGACAAATCAAAGCCAATGGTTTTGCCAAGCCAAATCAACAGATTATTCAGTTAAATTCAATTAATTTAACCGGTCGTTTAGCACAGCAAAATAAGAGTGAAACGGTTCGTTTAACTGGACGTAGTACCGCCGCGATTTTATTTCATGATCAAAAATCAGGGGAGGCTTTTAAAAGCTTTGCTGTGAATTATGATGGTGCACTCAATGCCAGTCATATTCCAGTCAGTCAGGGTGTGCTGAAATTAAAAGTTTCTGGCACTCCAGAGTTGATTAAAATTGCTGAATTACAGCATTCAGGTGTTGCAGGGAAAATTTTTGCCAGTGGTTTGGTCAATCTTAAAAATGGCATTGGTTGGAATGTAAATGCATCCTTGGTGCGTTTTAAACCACATTATTTTGTGTCATCTGTGCGCGGTGAATTATCTGGTAATGTCAAAACGCAAGGTGTTTGGTCAGACACATTAAAGCGGATTAATATCGAAAAATTAAATTTAGCAGGTATGATTAATAATAAACCTGTTCGCGGCACAGGAAATTTGGCGGTTGTGTTAAATTCCAACCAGAAGGGTTTCTTGCCGCAACAATTTGAAGCGAATAATTTGTATTTGGCTTATGCAAAAAATCAAATTCAAGCGACAGGTAATGCACAAAATTTAAGAGTAAAAGTCAATGCGCCAGCTTTGTATGAACTGTATAGCGGACTTCGTGGTCGTGCATATGGTTATTTAAATGTGCAATCACAACCAAAATTACAAGCCAGTGCCAATTTCGCTGTAGATAATTTTGGTTTTAATAATTTAGTCAGTATTAAAAAATTACGCATACAAGGTCAATTACCGACTTCAGAACTCACCCCTACGTTACTGACTGCAAGAATGGAAAGTTTACGTAGTGGTTCACGTGAAATTCAACAAGGTGAAATTTCACTTGCAGGTACACGCAAAGCGCATATATTAAAAGTTCAAGCAGAAAATAGAATTTCTAAATTTTATGTGCAATTGGCTGGTGGTTTTAATGCGCAAAATGATTGGCTGGGACAAGTTCAAAAAGGTGATTTTGACTCGTTCCGTGCACGGTTAGTGCAGCGTCAAAATGCTTCAGTGGTTTACAACTCATCGAAAGCAGAATTGTTTGTCGGTGCGCATTGTTGGTCAAGCCAGCAAAGCCAGTTGTGTTTCGATCAACCGATTCGTGTTGATAAAACCAAAGGTAATGTGTCTTTTATTACCCAAAATGTCGATTTAAATGATTTTGCTGCATTTATGCCAGAAGGTTTGGCCATTACAGGCAAAGTGAATGGTTATGCAAAAGCAGCATGGACTCAAGGTGCTAAACCAAAAATTGATGCAAGATTGGTGACACGAAATGGCGTTATTGGCTTGGCAGCAGAAGACCCGCAAGATATTGGTTCTACACTAAGTTATAACGAAATTGCTTTAATTGCGAAAAGTGTATCAGATGGTTTGCAGCTTCGTTTAGATGTTAAAACACCTGAAATTGGGACAGGTTATGCCAATGTTATTATCGACCCTTATAAAGACAGCAAACCAATGCGCGGTGAAGTTGCCTTCGATCAAGTACAACTCAAAGTTTTTAAACCCTTTATTCAAGATATCCGCTCACTTGCTGGAGTTTTATCTTTTGCAGGAAAAATTTCAGGCACCTTAACTCAGCCGTTATTCAATGGTGAAATGCGCCTTAAAGATGGTGCAATCAGCATGATTTCATTGCCTGTGAACCTAAGTAATATTCAAGTGTATTCTTCGATTCGAGAAGATCATGCCAGTATTAATGGAGCATTTAATAGCGGTCGAGGTGTCGGCTTGTTAACAGGGAATGTGGATTGGAAAAATGATCCACGTATTCAATTGCACTTAAAAGGTCAGAACTTACTTCTTCGTCAAGCACCATTGATCACGGCAGTTGTTACACCTGATTTAACGTTAGATGTCTTACCATTGAGTAAAAAATTAACCTTAAATGGTAAGGTTGAAGTTCCGCGTGCCTTAATTTCAATGCCTGAAGCTTCAGCTCCTGTAGTCAATGTTTCATCAGATGTACGTATTGTTCATGAAGGACAAGACCAGCTTGCGATATTGAAGTCGGCTCGACCATGGGATATTCGTGCAGATCTTATGGTTAATTTAGGTAATCAAGTCATTTTCCAAGGTTTTGATAGCCGGATTCCATTAATTGGACGTTTGTATTTATCGCAACGTGGATTTGAAACTGCGATGCGTGCTAATGGGGCCATTGGTGTAAGCCAGCGGGTGAAAATTGAGGCGTATGGACAAAGCTTAGATTTGAACCGAGCGATTGCACGTTTCAATGGACCTTTGTACAACCCAACTTTAGATATTGATGCCAATAAGAGTGTGCAAGGCAGTACAGTTGGTGTTCGTGTTACAGGAACTGCAACAAGTCCGAATATTCAGGTCTATAACGATGCGGGTTTATCTGAGCAAGAAGCTTTAAATGCTTTAATTACGGGGCGTATTAATGAAGGCACCAGCGGTATTAGTCAAACAGAGGGTTTTAAATCCGATGTAAATAATACGATTGCTGCTGCTGGGATTAGTATGGGGTTGGGGGGGACGCGTGCCTTAACCAATCAAATTGGTCGTACTTTTGGCTTGAGTGGTTTAGCACTTGATGCACAGGGAACAGGCGATGATACACAGGTTAGTGTGACGGGTTATCTTACGCCAGATCTCTTTATCCGCTACGGTGTAGGTGTATTTACCCCAGTCAATAAATTGACCTTACGTTATCAAATGAATAAACGTTTATATTTAGAGGCGAGTCAATCTGTGGAACGTGCAATTGACGTTTTCTATAACTGGCGCTTTTAGTCATACAAAAATATAAATATAGTTAATATGTTGTTTTAAAATACATTTTAACTGTATTTATCTGTGTTGAATTTGGAGGTATGGACTGTTGAGTGATTTCAAGCCTAGAACTCACTATTCGCTATAGTCGTAAAATAATTCTGTCTGGAAAAAATTCATGTGCTTAGGTCATAAATCAGTATTTATCTCTAAGCAAACTGTTAATAATACTTGAAAAATTAATCGCAGGTTGACAATCAAAGTCAGTCTTAAAAGCAATTCCAAGACCAATGGTTGAGGTTTGATTGTTTAAATATTTATATTTAATACCTTCAATTTTTAACTGTTTAGTCGATTCAGGAACCAATGAAATTCCTAAATTAGCGGCAACAAGAGACAAGATGGAGATAATCTGCGGAGCCTGTTGACCTATCTTAGGAGTAAACCCGTGCTGTTGGCAGGCATTAATGATTGCTGAATATAGTCCAGCACTTATATTTTGCGGGGAAACAATAAAACTCTCATTCTTAAATTGATCTAAATCAATGCTATCTTCATTATTTGGATAATCAATGGGTAAAGCAGCAATTAATTTTTCATTAATGAAATTCTTAATTGTGATTGTTTTAGGATAGTTCTCTGGTGGTCTTATGATTGCTATATCTAATTCATTGTTTAATATGCTTTCAATTAAAATCAGTGAGTTAGCTTCTTTAAGGATCAGCTTAACATCTGGGTAAGTATGCTGAAAAGTCTGAATCGCAGTGGGAATTAAAGGATTTAAAATAGATGTACCTGTAAACCCAAGACGCAATTCTCCAGTTTCACCATTGGCAGTATTTCTTGTTAACCTCACAGCATTTTTAAGTTGATTTTGGATAGGGGATACTGCTTTTAGGAATGTTTGCCCAGCAGGAGTAAGCGTAGCCCCTTGAGAATAGCGATGAAATAACTCTACACCTATTTCTTCTTCTAACTTTTTAATTTGCATACTTAAAGGAGGTTGGCTAATACCTAATCGTAAAGCAGCTTTCGAAAAATTTTGCTCTTCCGCGACAGCTATAAAATATTGAATATGACGTATGTCCATATGTTTTATATATACCACTATTGATTGATATATATTATACATATAGTCGAGCAGTATTTAAAATTAGGCATTCCTACAAAGAAGTTTTAAATACTGTCATGAAAGTGCATGCTGTCTTAGCTATAAATTCTGGAATGAGTGAATTCAAAAAAGCTGGCTTTGCGCTTTTTTTATTGGGGTTTGCAAGTTTTTCTCTAATATATTGTGTACAGCCATTATTGCCAGAATTTACCTCGAGTTTTCATATTGCGCCAAGTGCCAGCGCGCTTGCTTTGTCAATGACAACGGGATTTTTGGCATTTTCGATAATGCTATCCAGTGCATTTTCCCAAGTGTTGGGCAGAAGAGGGTTGATGTTCTGTTCAATGTTTTTAGCTGGGCTTTTAAATATTATCTGCGCAATTTCGCCTAACTGGCAGATGCTGATCTTTTCAAGAAGCATAGAAGGTTTTGTGTTGGGTGGTGTGCCAGCGGTGGCTATGGCATGGATTGCAGAAGAAATAAATCCTAAGGACCTGAGTAGGACGATGGGATTGTATATTGCCGGCACAGCATTTGGCGGGATGATGGGGCGTGTAGGAATGGGATTACTTACAGAAATTTTTTCTTGGCGAGTTTCTATGGCGGTGCTCGGTTTGATATGTCTATTTTGCGCATTGGGTTTTATTAAACTACTGCCTGATTCAAAAAATTTTACGCAGCGCAAAGCCATGAGTTTATCTTTTCATTTAAATGCTTGGCTGGAACATCTAAAAAATATTCAATTGGTCCGGATTTACAGTATTGGCTTTTTGATGACAAGTGTGTTCGTGACATTATTTAATTATGTGACATTTCGCTTTTCATCAGCTCCATATCATTTAAGCCAAACTCAAATCAGTTTAATTTTTCTCTCTTACAGCTTTGGAATAGTTTCATCTTCAATTGCGGGAAACCTTGCTGACAGGATTGGTCGTAAGCCAATTTTGTATTTTGGCTTTATTTTAATGCTTGTCGGTGTTTGTTTTACCCTAAGTAAGTCACTATTTTATATTGTTTTAGGAATAGCAATTGTGACAACTGGTTTTTTTATTTCACACTCTATTGCCAGCAGCAATGTTGGAGAGTTGGCGCGTGAAAATAAAGGTCATGCTGCATCGCTGTATTTGCTTTTTTATTATTTAGGTTCAAGTATTGTTGGTTCAATGAGTGGGTTGATTTGGCAAAAACAAGGTTGGGATGGAATCGTGATTCTCAATGTCTGTTTAATTATTTTAGCGTTGATTGTTATTGCTTTTACCCAGCGGGAAAGAGTATTGGATTAGATTTGGAATTTTTTAATCAAGCAGCATTTATTGGTTTACGATATTTCGGGTTCGAATAAGCCTGATGTTTGGATATTGGAAAATATTAGCGGAAAATAGTTTAAGGGGATCTGTAAATGGTCTTCTTGGGGCGATGCTAAATAAAAAAGAGTGATTTAGCTATAGGTTATATTTTAGCTCAGCAAATGTATCTAACTATTGGGTAGGTTTGAATGAGTTTAAAGGTGGGGCATATAAAAAAGTCAATGCAGAGGTCATCTAAGAAGATGGAAGCGTCAATTGGTTGAGTGATTGATGTTGATTGTAATATAAAACCCAGATGTGCAAAAACGAGAGCTAAGCTCTCGTTTTTTAATCTTAAACTACCTTACTGATGTAAGAATAGCTTTAAAATTATAGTGCTACGATGTTTACAGCATTCGGGCCTTTTTGACCTTGAGTGATGCTGAATTCAACTTGTTGACCTTCAGTCAAAGTTTTGAAGCCAGAGTTAGCGATTTCGCTGAAATGAGCAAAAACGTCAGGGCCGTTTTCTTGTTGAATAAAACCGAAACCTTTAGTTTCGTTGAACCACTTAACAGTACCTTTAACAGTATTAGACATAATACAATCCTATAAACTTTAATATTTTTTGGTTTACTAAAAAACCGATGTTAACTTGAAAATAAGAATGGAACTTTAAATCTGAAAAAAACGAAGGATTATGACTAAAACTGCGAAATAAGAGAAGATTTACCAGAACAAACTTTTTTCTAGTTGACGAGCATAATATACCTATAAATAAGAATATGCAACTTAATTTATAACTTTTTTTGTTTTTTATGCTTAATATTTTAAATTTATTATTTAAATATTAAAAATCAATAATTTATTTTGGTGTTCTCATTGTCTTAACTGAAGTAGAAGGTCGGTGAGTTGAAGTCAACAGATTAAGAAATGGGTCGTGAGTTAGAAATACAGTTTAAATTTCAATTAAAGTTGAATAAAGTTTGCTTTGTTAATGTTTAGGGCGTATAAAGGCACTTCGTTGATGCGGGATGGAGCAGTCTGGTAGCTCGTCGGGCTCATAACCCGAAGGTCGTTGGTTCAAATCCAGCTCCCGCTACCAACGAAAGAATATCAAGTTTATAGCCTAATCTACACAGATTAGGCTTTTTTTATGCCTATATTTTAAGCTTAAACTGGCGTTTTTTCTTATATAAAGGCTGAGTGATTTCGTATTTTTATGAACTTTGATTATGATATGAAGAATAGGAGAATGTTCATGAATAAATTATTCACTTTAATTGTATTGGTTGCTTTGGTTGGATGTGCTGAAAAAAAGCCATTAACACTTGAAGAGCAGTGGAAAGGGTATTGTACGAGTGTTGGTAATGCTGCAAATACAATTATGTTTGACCGTCAAAATGCAATTGAAAAGAAAGCTGCATTAGAACATGCGGATAAAATTGAAGATGCAACTACAAAAACATTTATCTTAGATATTATTGAACAAGTTTATGCATTTCCACTTGCTGAAATTGATAAGAATCCAGAAGAAAGCCGCAATCAATTTAAGCAAAAAATTACAGAAAAATGTATTGCGACACCGCATGACAAACTACCTAATTACAAGCCGTTCTAAAGAACGGTTTTTTTTATCTGATTAGCATTGAGTGGCTTAAAATAGCCTAAGTAAATTAAGAATAAATTGTCACATTTCAATTAATCATAAATATAGAAAAGCATATCTGAATAGTGAATAATAAAATAAATAACGAAAAATAAGGAGTAATCAATGGACGTTGTGGGGTATCTACATCATGCAGACTTGCTCTTAGAAGATGAACAAGGCGTTGCCATTATTAGCGGAAATCACTATGTGCTTAGTTTAGGCGATAAAGTTTATATTCAACATATAATTGATCAAGAAACGAAGCTTTATCAAGTTCATATTTCATTTGCCAGTACAGAGCATGCTATGCTGCATGAAGATGAAATTCAGATTAAATTTGAAGGTTGTCGTGAGAGTTTGCGTGAATATATTCACGCAACGACAGTACACTAAGGTTGAATGTTTTTCTTTTTAGAAAAAGGGCAACATTAGGTTGCCTTTTTTCTGTATAAATTCTAGTCAAAAGTTAATTGCTGCCCTATTAAAGGTGTAAATTAGAGTTAAATCGGTCGTGAATTAATCAAAAAAGGCATCATTTAGCTACAAAATAATGAGCATCACGAAGAAACACCGCTACTGCATTAACTTTTAACTAGATTTTTAGTAAAATTTAGTTGTCCATATTACTTGTGACGCTCGAAAGAAGCTGGAATTCATAAGTAATTTTTTAAAAAAGAGGAATAACACCGTGCTAGAAGCTTACCGCCAACACGTTGAAGAACGTGCCGCACTCGGAGTCCCACCGAAGCCACTTGATGATGCTCAAACAGCTGACTTGGTTGAACTATTAAAAAATCCACCAGCTGGTGAAGAGGCGTTTTTAGTTGATTTGCTAGAAAATCGTGTTCCTGCAGGTGTTGACCAAGCTGCTTATGTTAAAGCTGCTTTCTTGGCTGCTTTGGCAAAAGGTGACGCAACTTCTCCTTTAATTTCTAAAGAACGTGCGGTTTACTTACTAGGTACTATGCTTGGTGGTTATAACGTAGCACCTTTAGTTACATTACTTGATGATGCTGAACTTTCTGAATTAGCTGCTGAAGCGTTGAAAAAAACACTTTTAGTATTTGATGCGTTCCATGACGTAGCAGATAAAGCTAAAGCGGGCAATGTAAATGCTCAGGCAGTTATGCAATCTTGGGCTGATGCTGAATGGTTCACAAACCGCGCAGACGTTCCAGAAGAAATTAAACTGACTGTATTCAAAGTTACTGGCGAAACGAATACGGATGATTTGTCTCCTGCTCAAGACGCTTGGAGCCGTCCAGACATCCCGTTGCATGCAAATGCAATGTTGAAAAACGTACGTGATGGGATTAACCCAGAAGTTCCTGGTGAAGTTGGTCCACTCAACCAAATTAAAGAACTTATCGCGAAAGGCAACCAAGTTGCTTACGTAGGTGATGTTGTTGGTACGGGTTCAAGCCGTAAATCTGCAACAAACTCTGTACTTTGGTTCTTTGGTGATGACATTGCTCACATCCCGAACAAAAAAGACGGTGGTTACTGCTTAGGTTCTAAAATCGCTCCAATTTTCTTCAACACTATGGAAGATGCTGGTGCGTTACCGATTGAGATTGATGTTGCTAACATGAACATGGGCGATGAAATCGTTCTTAAGATTGATCATGCTGCTGCAAAAGTAACTGCATTCAAAGCTGGCGAACAAATCGCTGAATCTGAATTGAAAACGCCTGTTCTTCTTGACGAAGTTCGTGCGGGTGGTCGTATCAACTTAATCGTTGGTCGTGGCTTAACCACTAAAGCACGTGAAGCTTTAGGTCTTCCAGTGTCTACATTGTTCCGTGTTCCTGTACAACCTGCTGCTACTGGCAAAGGCTTTACTCAAGCACAGAAAATGGTTGGTCGCGCTTGTGGTCTTCCTGAGGGGCAAGGCGTACTTCCAGGTACTTACTGTGAACCTAAGATGACCACTGTTGGTTCGCAAGATACAACAGGTCCTATGACTCGTGACGAATTGAAAGACTTGGCTTGCCTAGGTTTCTCTGCTGACCTCGTTATGCAATCTTTCTGTCATACAGCTGCTTATCCAAAACCAATTGACGTTCAAATGCAACACACGCTTCCTGATTTCATCATGAACCGTGGTGGTGTATCTTTACGTCCAGGTGATGGTATTATTCACTCTTGGTTAAACCGTATGTTAATGCCTGATACCGTTGGTACTGGCGGTGACTCACATACACGTTTCCCAATTGGTATTTCTTTCCCAGCGGGTTCTGGTCTTGTAGCATTCGCTGCAGCTACTGGTGTTATGCCATTAGATATGCCTGAATCTGTACTTGTTAAGTTCAAAGGTAAAATGCAGCCTGGTATCACTCTACGTGACCTTGTACATGCAATTCCTTACTACGCGATTCAAGCGGGTGACTTAACTGTAGAGAAGAAAGGTAAGAAAAACATCTTCTCTGGTCGTATCCTTGAGATCGACTTAACAGAAATGGAAACTGACTTAACTGTTGAGCAAGCATTCGAACTTTCTGATGCTTCTGCTGAGCGTTCTGCTGCGGGTTGTTCTATCACACTTTCTGAAGAGAAAGTTGCTGAATACCTTCGTTCGAACATCACGATGCTTAAGTGGATGATCTCTGAAGGTTATGGCGATGCGCGTACTATGGCACGTCGTGTAGAGAACATGGAAAAATGGTTAGCAAATCCATCACTTCTTAAAGCTGATGCTGATGCTGAATACACTAAAGTGTATGAAATTGATCTTGCTGACATTAAAGAACCAGTTCTTTGCTGCCCGAACGATCCAGATGACGCTAAACTTCTTTCTGACGTTCAAGGCGTTAAAATTGACGAAGTATTCGTTGGTTCTTGTATGACAAATATCGGTCACTTCCGTGCGACTGGTAAATTGTTAGAAAAAGTTCCAGGCGGTGTATTGTCAACTCGTTTGTGGATTGCTCCACCGACGCGTATGGACGAACGTCAATTAATGGAAGAAGGTTTCTATAACATTTATGGTAAAGCTGGCGCGCGTACTGAAATGCCAGGTTGTTCATTATGTATGGGTAACCAAGCACGTGTAGCTCCGAACACAACTTGTGTTTCGACTTCTACGCGTAACTTCCCGAACCGTCTAGGTCAAGGTGCTAACGTTTACTTAGCTTCTGCTGAACTTGCATCTGTTGCTGCTGTACTTGGTAAACTACCAACGCCAGAAGAATACCAACAATATGCAGCTCAAATTGACAGCATGTCTTCTGACATCTATCAATACTTAAGCTTCGACAAAATGGGCGACTATACTGACGCTGCTAAAGATGTTGATACGAAGAAAATTGCTGCTGCTCAGTTAACTTAATTGATTGAAAATTAAGTAATAAGCGGTATAAGATGAGGGCTGATTAATCAGCCCTTATTTTTTATCTAAAATGCAGAAATTAATTACAGTTTTAAAAAAATTATCAGAAGAATTCAGTCTCGAAAGTTATGAATGGGGAGTTCCTAGCAATTGTCCAATAGAAATTCCAACTTTGGATGATTCTAATTTTGAACAAAATATCTATTTAAAAGAAAATTTGAAAAATGTTTTAATGCTAACGGACACTCTTGATCATTTTTATTGGATTATTCAGCAGTGGGGAGGTATCGGGTCATTTAAAAAAAACGATGTGAATGATGCCAAAATTATAAAATTTTTGACGGAACTTGAAAAAAAGACCCTAACTAAAGTTTCTTTTGAGCGTATTTCGTCATTTTCTAAAGTTGCTTCTTTTTTGAATCCAAATGATTACGTTATTTATGATTCAAGAGTTATTTACGCGTTGAACTGGCTTCTGTTTAATTATGCGCCTCAGGTAGATTTATTTGTGCAGCCACAAGGTCGTAATAGTGAGTTAGTTAAATATGACATGCAGACTATTTTTAGGCTAAGTGGTAAGAAACATATTTTTCGCAGTCACAAAAATGCATATCATGAATATTGTGATTTGATGAAGATGCTTTCAATTGAGGTATATGGAGTAGGAAGTCAGCCATATTTGTTGGAAATGTTATTATTTGATATTGCGCCTAATGCCATTTTGAAAGATATAGAAAAGAGAGTTTCAGTAAAAATTAATTTATAATCAATTGGTTGATTATTTTTTAGTTGATGTTGGTTTTGTTGCATAAATATTCTGTAAGTTGCTAGTTTTATAGATATGAATAGTTTTATCTTGAAAATTAACCTAATAAATCAATTTTTTATAAGGTAAAGGCCTTTATATAGTGTAATCAATGCTATTAAGTTTTTAGTATAAGTGTAAAGTAAATAGCTTTACTTTACACTTATCTAAATTAATCGTTTAATCCACACATTAAAAAATGATTTAAAAGTTGACGTAACGAAATGGCAAAGCAAAGACGATTTTTATGTATCGGTGGATTTCTAAACGGTACAGCTATTAAAGACCAAGGTGATAGTTTTGAGTGTGTTGAGAAGTCTAAAACAGTGACTTATCGAAAACTTGAAATTTTTCATCCAGATTTGTGGGATGATTATTACTATGTTTGTGAAACAACGACAGACAAACAAGCTAAAAATTGGGTCTATGATATCGAATAGATGCAGTTTTTTATTGAGTAAATATATTTTTAAAAACTATTATTAATGCGATTGGAATTCAAATGACCATCGCATTTTTGAGTTAATTATTCATTTAAGATCATTGCATCTAGAAAAGGGTTGGCGTTGTCGTGAACCTATTTTTTTCATGTCTGTTGTAAAAAAGCAGACAATAAAAAACCCCATGGTTAGGGGTTAGTCGTATATAAGTCAAGCTTATATACTGTAAGAGGCTCATCTCAAACTGAGTGTATTAAAACACAAATTCAGATTTTTTTCAGCAAACAATTCTAAACATCTTCAATTAATATCAAATCCGCAGCATTTACTTTTTCTTTATTTTCAACCAATACGCCAGACTTAAACATGTAATCCAAACAGGAATTAGCATTACTGCAATACGCATATCTGGTGTCATCCACATAATCACTAAAATACATAGCATGAAAATCACACAAATATAATTAGTCAGCGGGTAAGCAATACTGGGAAATATACTCACTTTTTTAAGCTGAAGCATACGCTGCTTAAATTTAAGATGCGTTAGTGAGAGTACCATCCAATTAATCACAATAGCTGAAACAACTAGGCTCATGAGTAACTTAAAGGCTTTTTCAGGGAACATGTAGTTTAAAATGACACAAATTAAAGTGACCAAAGCAGAGGTTAAAATAGCAGTGTAGGGAATACCACGTTGATTAATTTTGCTTAAAAATTTCGGTGCATTGCCTTGTTCAGATAAACCCAACAACATACGGCTCGTACCATAACTGGTGCCGTTATAAACTGAAATTGCTGCGGTTAAAACCACAAAATTAAGAATAGTTGCGACAGATTGGCTGCCTAAAGAATCGAAAATTAAAACAAAAGGACTACCACCTTCTGCAATTTGGTTCCAAGGATATAAAGACAATAAAATAAAAATGGTACAGATATAAAATAATAAAACCCGATATACGATTTGGTTGACTGCTTTAGGGATTGTTTTGGTTGGATATTTGGCTTCAGCTGCGGTAATGCCGACCAATTCAATGCCACCAAAGGAAAACATAATAATTGCCATGGCCATGACTAAACCAGAAATTCCATGCGGGAAAAAGCCACCGAGTGCCCAAAGATTAGATACAGATGCGGTTTCACCTGCATGACCACTTGCCAATAAGTATGCACCAAAGCCAATCATGCCAATAATGGCTAAAATTTTAATCATGGAAAATAGAAATTCCATTTCACCAAAAACTTTGACATGCATTAAATTAATCATATTAATTAAAATAAAAAAGCCCAGTGCAGAGACCCAAGTCGGAATTTCAGGCCACCAATATTGCACGTACAAGCCAATAGCACTCAGTTCAGCCATACAAACTAAAACATTGAGTACCCAATAATTCCAGCCCGACATAAAGCCTGCAAATGGATTCCAGTATTTATAAGCAAAAAAACTGAATGATCCACTGACAGGTTCCTCTACCACCATTTCACCGAGTTGGCGCATCATAAAAAATGCGATTAAACCTGCAATAGCATAACCAAGAATGACTGCTGGACCTGCAAGTTGAATGGTTTGGGAAATTCCGAGGAAAAGACCGGTTCCAATTGAACCGCCAAGAGCAATCAATTGAATGTGACGATTACTTAAACCATGCTTGAGTTGGCTTTGTTTGTGCGAAGACATAAATGATCCATTTATGTGGTATAGGGGAGTGAAAAAACAGCGGGGCTGAAAATAGTTGACTAATATAATAAATATTTATCAATTAACAAAATTAAATTTATGAATTGGGGCTTTTATGCTGAAAAAAATGCGGATAGTTGTAATAAAAAAGCCATCTTCCAAAGAAAGGTGGCTTTTGTTGGAGCTGTTTAGACTAAATATGCAGTTGCTTTTCGATGGTTGACCATAAGTTCTGATGTGATTTTTTAAACATCAGCATATGACCAATTGCTTTATGGTCGTAGCTTTTAGGCTTTAACTCGATCATTTGTGTATTTGCATTTGGGTACAAACGTAGTAAATCTTTCACGTTTGTAGCAGTTGCAATTTCATCATCTGAAGACCAAAGCACGGTAATCGGGCAATCAATTTTAGCGTGATAATCTTCAAATACTGTTTTGCCAATTGCATTTATGACATAACCGGGTTTGCTGCAAAATTGAGCCCACTGCTTAGCCACATCTTTGGGTAGGTTTTCACCCATGCCAATCGCTTGAGTTGGCCCATAGCCTTTGGTTATGCGTGCTAATGGGAAAATAACATTAAACATAAGCGGGGCTAAAAGCTTGGTTTTGCCTTTTAAGCCTTTCACATGTCCTGTGGAGCCAGAAACAGCAATAACTTTAGCAACTTTTTGATAATTTGGAACAATACCTAAAAGCTGACCGCCCGCACTATGACCCAGTAAAATAACCTGATCGGTTTGGGTTTTACATAACAAACTATCTATTGCGGCAGGAATATCAAGCTGCCCCCAATTAACAATACTGGCTTCAGACTTGTTTAAAGGACCATGTAGGGAGCGACCAATACCACGGAAGTCAAAGCTCAAAACATCATAGCCTTGTGTGCTTAGCCACTCCGCAAAAGCTTGATAGAAATGCTGCGTGATTCCAGTTGCAGGACAAACTAAAATGGGGTGATTTTTTTTATGAGAAGTTTGCTTTGCATAAAACCGACCACTGAGGGAATATCCATCTTTACAGCTGATTTCTAATGTTTCAAATGTACTCATATTTAGAACATACGTTAAATTTAACTTAGGACTACTGTAGCGAAGTTCTAAAAAGAAACTTGCATAAAGAATGACTTTAAAGTCAGAATAGCGTTCTAAAAATAAGGATATAAAGCAATAAATATGGAAAATTTAACTCAATCTGTTTCGCTCGCAATTATATTTAGCGGTGTTTTTCTTTGGGTGGGGATGCTCACTGGGGTGTGGAAATATTATCAAATACGTCACTCCGAACAAGCTCGTGCACATTATTATGTCGATATTGCACATAGAAGTAGCTTACTTTATGCACCAGCCAGTTTGATTATTGCGGTTTTAGCCTATTTTTCAGTATGGTCTGAAGGGGTTAATTTAATTTTTGTGTTGATCAATCTTTTCTTTTTTAGTTTTTCAATTTTAAGTTATGTGTTGCATGGTTGGTTGAAGGATACCAGTAATCAATTTAAAGTTCCGCATCAAATGGGACGTTGGCAGTTACCCAAATGGATGCTTACCAGTGCGATGATTGCTTTGGTTGTAGGGGAGTTGGGCGCGACAGCAGGGTTGTTACTTGGGGCAATCTTGGGTTTGAGTGTATTTTAATTTTAGTTATAAATGTATCAATGATTATTTTTCTTTTTTAAGATGGGTGAAAGTTCACCCATCCTCTATTCTTTAGAATTATTTTGTTTCTGCTGACGATACTTCTGATCGGCTACAGCCCAAATATAAAAGGCAATTGAGACAATAAAAGCATACATAAAGAATTCAGGTTTTAAATTGCCTTGAATTAAACCATGCATAATGAGTGTCAGCATTAGAGCAACGGTGGTACTCAAATAGGTGACCATATTCTTATTTGCTTTTAGAGCGTTAATGAAGACTTCCTTATTGAAATGTAATGATAACATCTCCACCCCTCCTGTCATTTTGACATAAACCCTATTGTTTTAGTCAGATTGGTTTCTATTGTTTTACTTGTTATTTACAACTATTTCAATAGCAAATGTCATTATTTTGTAATAAAACTATGCTATGCAGGTAAAATCATATGCTAATTTTATTAAAAATGTAAATACCAAGTATTTATTGAATAAATATAGGTCTACTCTTTTAGTGTAGCAAGCGTTGGATTACTGGCAATATTCAACAATAGTCGAAGAATAAATAGGCAATATTGATGCCAACAAATAGAATAATTTGATTTGAGCGTGACTACAGATAGATATGAATGTGTATCTGTGTTGAGGAGAAAAGATAGGTCTTTTAAGACAGTCATATGTGTATAGCATACGAAATAGAGTGGTTTAACCAAAAAATGTCTGAGAATGTAAACAATAAAACGCTGTTTGGGTAAAACATGGTGTTTTATTGATCACGACTAAAATCAGGTTTGGGTAAAACTTGATTTTAATGACATTGGTTTTGGTTATTTTTTAACTTTATCAATCACGATAGCAATAATCAGCACAATAGAGGATGGAATCAGCCATGCTAAATTTTGTGCATTTAAAGGTAAATGCTGAACAAATTCAGGTAAATAAGCTTCGAAACCTGCGACCTTAATGCCATCAAGAATACCGAATAAAAATGCAATTGCTGTGACTGGTGCAACAACATGAGTTGGTCGATTGAAAAATTTCCAAAAGAAACTTAGTAAAATAACCACAATTGCTGGTGGGTAAATTGCACTTAACACAGGTACAGACACGGCTATAAGTTTGGTTAAACCCAAGTTTGAAATAATGAAAGAGAAGCCAATTAAAACAAAAACTAAAATTTTATAAGGAATTTTAGTGAGTTCTGAGAAGTATTCTGCACAGGCACAGGTTAAACCAATGGCTGTTACCATACAGGCAAGGAAAATCATACCGGTTAAGAAAAGAGAACCGACATCGCCAAAAGCATGTTGTACATATGCATGCAGGATCACTGCACCATTTGCTGCATTTGGAGCGACTTCATGGCTTCCTAAACCGAGTTTGAACAGACTTAAATAAACTAAGGTTAAACCGACACCTGAAATTAAACTTGCGATCACTGCATATTTGGTCACCAGTTTTTTATCTGTTACGCCACGTGAATGAATCGCGTGAATAATGACAATACCAAAGACCAATGCGCCTAAAGTGTCCATGGTTAAATAACCATTCACAAAGCCTTCAGAAACAGGAGCCGTCACATAGTTGTTAATTGCTGGTGGAATGAATCCAGCAGGAATTGCAAATGCGGCTATACCTAATACAGCTAAAGAAATAATCTTTAACGGTGCAAGGAAATGACCCACGGTATCTAACAGTTTATTTGGATATAAAGATACAACAGTCACAATTGCAAAATAAATTGCACTGTAAATGAGCAAGCTGCTACTTGATGTACCAAAATAAGAAGAAAAACCGATTTCATATGAAACCGTTGCTGTACGTGGAGTCGCAAATAAAGGACCAACGGCTAAGTAACACGAGATCGTTAAAACCAGACTTGCGATTTTACCTAAAGGAGAACTTAAGTTTTGAATAGATCCTTCTACTCGTGATAGCGCCATAATGGTGATAACAGGTAGACCAACAGCAGTGATTAAAAAACCAAATGCGGCCAACCATACATGTTCACCGGCTTGTTGAGCCACAATAGGTGGAAAGATAATATTGCCTGCACCAATAAAAAGTGCAAAGGTCATAAAACCTAAGGCAATAATATCTCTTGTACGGAGATTTGTCATGAAAAGGAGATGGATTGACTAAAAGGGGTGATTTTAGAGGATACGAAAGTTTTTTGGTAATTTATTTTATGCTAGGTATGAATTTTATTTATATGAAAATTAATGTAGCTGAACAAATGGCTAAATTTAGGTTGATTTATCATGTTGATTATTGAATAAAAAAATAAAAATATTCTTTGTTTTTAAGAAATTACCGCGCTTTATTTTCTTTGCAACAGCATTTTAAATGTTTGTAAATTAGGCATTAAAAAGCTGAAAAATCTAAGTTTAAGTGCTTTATATACAGGGATTAAACAAAAAAATACGAAAAGGTCTATAATCAAAAGCCTTATATATGAGGATGAGACAATGAAGGCTTCCGCTATTACCATTAAAACTGAGCAAGATATCGAAAAACTCCGTATTTCCGGGCGTTTAGCAGCTCAGGTTTTGGAAATGATAGGGGAGTATGTCAAGCCCGGTGTAAGTACAGAATACCTAGATGATATTTGTAATGATTTTATTGTGAATACACTCAAAGTGATTCCAGCAAACGTTGGTTATTATGGCTATACCAAAACCACCTGCATTTCTCCGAATGAAGTTGTTTGTCATGGTATTCCATCTGCAACAACTATTTTACAAGATGGCGATATTATTAATATTGATGTTGCAATTATTAAAGATGGTTATTTTGGTGATACCAGTCGTATGTATTACGTAGGTACAGTTAAACCAGAGGCCAAAAAATTAGTTGAAACAACGTATGAAGCCATGGTTGCAGGAATCCATGCGGTTAAACCAGATGCAACTTTAGGTGACATTGGTTTTGCTATTCAATCTGTGGCGCATCGTGAAGGGTATAGCATTGTCCGTGAATATTGTGGTCACGGTATTGGTCAGGTTTATCATGAGCAACCCAATGTTTTGCATTATGGTCAAGCCAGTCAAGGTCTGAAGCTTAAAAAAGGCATGGTCTTTACCATTGAACCCATGATTAATGCAGGGAAACCCAATGTTAAAGAATTAAAAGATGGCTGGACTGTTGTGACAGCAGATCGTTCTTTAACTGCACAATGGGAACATATGGTTGTTGTTACCGATACTGGTTTTGAACTTTTATCCCCTTGGCCAGAAGGTACAGGTTCATATCCAGAAATTTAAAATCCAGTGCTTTAGCATGGGAAGTAAGAAATTAATTTTTTTATACTTTAGTATAGTATTGTCTACTTTATACACTTATAAAGTTATTTAAACGATTAGTTTTCAATATAAAATATTGTTTTGTTTAGGTATTTTTTATTTTTAATAGAAGTTTAATATTTTTTAACTATTAGTTTTGATTGTATTTTATTTGTATTATGCGCACAGAGATTCTAGCTGTAGTTTCTTGTTTTTAGTTTATAAGCTTACCCACATCGGGTAAGCTTTTTTTTGTTAATTTTTACTGATTTCTTTTCTTTGTGTATCTAATGAGTGGGGTGTTGTGGTTTGAAGTGTAATGGCTAAAGTTGATCTATCATTTCAAATCTTGAGCCATTACGGTTTTTATTTAGTCATTTATTGTTTACTGAGTTGTGCAACGAGGTAGTCAATAAAGACACGAACAGCAGGGAGTAGTCCACGACGTGATGGATAAACAGCATGTAAAATGCCATGCGGAGCTTTCCAATTTGGCAGTACGCGGACTAACTCACCACTTTGTACGTAGTCTTGTACGATGGTATCAGGTAGTAGCGCAATCCCACAATTTTGTCTGGCCAATTGGGCGAGCATCATTAAGTCAGAGCCCATGACAATTGGGTTAACCTTGATTTTTTTCTGATGATTATTTTCATCGTGTACCACAATGTGCTGATCTAAATGTTCATCAGCCATACTCAGAATTTGATGTTGGCTCAAATCTTCAGGTTGTTTCAAATCACCAAATTCATTCAGATAAGCTTGGCTAGCAAATAAATGTTGTTCAATGTTTTCAAATTTGCGCAATATTAAACTTGGGTCATCATCTAAATTTGAACGTACACGTAAGGCAACATCAATGCCTTCATTGATGATATCGACACGGCGATTGCTGACAATAAGTTGGATTCTAATTTCAGGATATGTTTTTAGAAATTGAGGTAAAATTTTCGCAATTTCATTTTGTGCGATAGATACAGGTAAACTGACTTTAATCACGCCACGAGGTTGGGTACTTAAATGATCCACTAAATCATGCGCAGCTTGAGCGGCATTCATCATCACTTGCGCGTGGCGATAAATATTCATGCCAATTTCAGTCACGGCAAAATGGCGTGAACTGCGCTGAATTAATCGAACGCCCAAATGCTCTTCAAGATTATAAACTCGACGACTTAATTTTGATTTTGGAATATCTGTTGCGCGTTCAGCCGCACTAAATCCTCCATGTTCAACCACCAATGCAAAGCAATAAAAATCATCAAGATCAGACAGCATTTAAAAATTCCATTTATGCAACAATATTGAAGATTAAAGGTTTATCGTTGCACTTTGTCAATTTTATATTTGTTTAATTTTTCAGGTTTGTACTGTTTATAATCAATAAATTTTATTGTTTAAACATGCGTATATATTTTATTTTTGCAATCCGTACAGCCTGTATTAGATGTTAAAAAATTTGTATCACTATTCAGACAATAAAGCTTATTTTTCAGCATACCGCTTAGATTTAAAAAATTGAATAGCAGTTGATGGGACTCAACTGGCTTTGTTAAAGCTAAAAAAGCAACTTGGATTGTTTTAGAAGGGGTGAAAACTATCCGTTTAATGATCTAATTTACATTAAAACTTTATGCCGAATTTTTGAGAAACTGAGCAATTTCATGAGCAAATTTGATCGGTTCACTGATGAGTGGTGTATGCCCAGACTTTTTAAAGATCACTTGTTTTGAGTTTTTCACACTATTGGCAATGATTTTTTGCCCTGTTGATGGGTAAAGCCTCGATTTTTCTCCAATGAAAAAAGTGCTCGGGCAAGAGAGCTGTGTAATGGCATGACGATAGTCTTCATTATGATGTAAATAATTATTTACATACCATGCCAAATAATCCAAACGCTGAATAGGTAAAATAAGGGGCTGCAATTTAGCTTGCTTCAAGGCCAGTTGAAACAGTAAAGGGGTAACCTTATTGCTGGATTGGAGCTGAATAAATACCAGCCAAAGTTCTAATAAGTGTTGTCGAGCTGCTGGATTTAGCTCGGATAGTAGACGTGCAGGTGCATTAAATGCAAGTAAGTCTGATATTTCAGTCAGTAGCTTTTTAAATTCAGGTTGTTGGCGGCTCAATAAGCCATACTGCCACGTGGCATCAACAGAAATTTTCGGTGTTTGATCGATATGTAAATAGCGGTTTAATTGTTCATTTAAATGACCGTATTGCATACCATGCATTGCCGTGGTTGCGCCCATAGAATAAGCAATCACGGAAAATTTATCGAACTGAAGTTGTTCCGTTAAACTGTTGATGTCACGCCAATGGCTGGAAATAGCATCTAGTTCCGGAATAGCACAATGGTGAGAGCCACCAAAACCACGCCAATCTGGAATAATGAATTTATTGTTTCTTGCTTGGGGATAGAGGAAAGGCAGCCATTGCCAGCTTTGCATGCCTAAACCCGATAAAACTAAAACAGGCTTGCCTTGACCAAATTCACGAACAAAAAGTTGTTCACCATCAGGCATGCGATAATGTGGCATGGTTATGTCCTTATTTTGTTATTTTTCATCAAATACTTTTAACTGGGGAATGATGGTTTCCAACCAGCTAATCCAACCCATTTCTAAATCAATTCCAAGTTGTAGAATCATTTTATGAATAAACTGGGTTCGATCTTGATCATGACGATTGGCAAAATCTTTTGCAAAAATAGTTTGGTAAATTTTTAGGTTTTCTCGGTGCAAAATTAGATGGCGTTCTAATTCAGGAAGGACACTATTGCCTCCCAATTGTGCTTCAGCACGTAGACGCACCATTAACTCTTCACGTAATTGCGCTGGAGGACTCTGTTTGACCATCCAATCGGCCAATTCAGCACGTCCTAATTGTTCAACCTGATAAGTTTTTTTACGACTATTTGTATTGTGTTCTTCAATGGTTGAAATCCAGTTTTTTTGTTGCATACCATTGAGTTCACGGTAAATTTGCTGATGTGTTGCATTCCAAAAGAAACCCATAGAACGGTCAAAGCGACGTGCTAAATCAATTCCAGTACTTGGTTTTTCAATTAAGCTCGTTAATAAAACATGGGCTAAAGACATAAACGACTCAGTCAGTAAAAAATTACCAGATCATTATGCAACATGTTGCATAAAAATCAAATCTAGAATATAACTTATGCAACAAGTTGCATTAAATACATTATTAGCTAGCTTACAAAGCACGCCAAGGAGATCATATGTCTAATTACCCTCATCTGTTAGCACCTTTAGATTTAGGCTTTACCACACTCAAAAACCGTGTATTGATGGGATCTATGCACGTGGGATTAGAAGAAGCACCGGGTGGTTATGATCGAATGGCTGCTTTTTATGCTGAACGTGCTCAAGGTGGTGTGGGGCTTATTGTCACTGGGGGAATTGCACCGAATGATGCAGGTCTGACATTTGCAGGCGGGGCTAAATTAGACAGCCGTGAAGAAGCTGATAAACACCAAGTGATTACTCAGGCAGTACATGCTGCTGGCGGTAAGATTGCATTACAAATTTTACATACTGGGCGTTATTCTTATCAGCCTGAATTGGTTGCACCTTCTGCTATTCAAGCGCCTATTAATCCGAGTAAACCACATGCTTTAACATCAGCCGAAGTTAATCAAACCATTGTAGACTTTGCGAACTGTGCCAAATTGGCTCAATACGCAGGTTACGATGGCGTGGAAATTATGGGTTCAGAAGGCTATCTTATTAATGAATTTATTGCAGCCCGTACCAACCATCGTGATGATGAGTGGGGC
The DNA here is from genome assembly GCF_900107285.1 of Acinetobacter kyonggiensis. Lineage (GTDB taxonomy): Bacteria > Pseudomonadota > Gammaproteobacteria > Pseudomonadales > Moraxellaceae > Acinetobacter > Acinetobacter kyonggiensis. The sequence continues at coordinate 169,414 of NZ_FNPK01000006.1, forward strand.
GGTAGCTATGAAAACAGGATTCGTTTCCCGATTGAAATTGTGAAACGTACTCGTGAAGAAGTAGGCGAAAACTTCATTATTATTTATCGTTTATCTATGCTGGATTTGGTTGAAGGCGGTTCAACTTTAGATGAAGTGGTACAACTTGCTAAAGAAATTGAAAAAGCGGGTGCAACCATTATCAACACAGGTGTAGGTTGGCATGAAGCACGAATTCCGACCATTGCCACTAAAGTACCGCGTGCTGCGTTTACCTGGGTAACCGAAAAACTTAAAGGTTTGGTTAACGTGCCACTGATTACATCAAATCGAATTAATACGCCTGAAATGGCAGAGCATGTATTGGCTTCTGGTCATGCTGATATGATTTCTATGGCACGTCCAATGCTTGCGGATGCATTCTTTGTTCAAAAAGCTGAACAAGGGCGTAGTGATGAAATTAATACCTGTATTGGTTGTAACCAAGCGTGTTTAGATCATATTTTCTCAATGAAAATTGCAACCTGTTTAGTCAATCCACGTGCTTGTTATGAAACAGAACTCATTTTTAAAGAATCTGCTGTGGCTAAAAATATCGCCGTGATTGGCGCAGGCCCAGCAGGTCTAAGCTTTGCAACGTATGCAGCAGATCGTGGACATAATGTCACGCTTTATGAAGCTTCCAATCAAATTGGTGGGCAGTTCAATATTGCTAAAACCATTCCAGGTAAAGAAGAATTTTATGAAACCTTACGTTATTTCCAACGTAAAATTGAATTACAACCGAATATTAAATTAGTACTCAATCATAAAGCGACATATGAAGCATTAAGTCAGTCTGATTTTGATGACATTGTGGTTGCAACGGGTGTTACACCGCGTGATTTAGACATAGATGGCATTGATCATCCGAAAGTACTGACTTATATCGAAGTACTCAAAGAACGTAAGCCTGTTGGTCAACGTGTTGCCATTATTGGTGCTGGCGGTATTGGTTTTGATACAGCTGAGTATCTTAGTCATGAAGGTGAGAGTGCGAGTCTGAATCCTGAGAAGTTTTATAATGAATGGGGCATTGATACCAGCTATGAAAATGTCGGTGGTCTAAAATCAGCAGAATTAGAAAAGTCGAATCGTGAGATTTACTTGCTACAGCGTAAAGCAAGTTCTGTTGGTGCGGGCTTGGGTAAAACGACAGGTTGGATTCACCGTACAGGTTTAAAACATCGTGATGTGAAAATGGTTTCAGGCGCGAGTTATGAAAAAATTGATGATCAAGGTTTACATATTTTAGTGAATGGTCAGCCTACAGTGCTTGAAGTTGATCATGTGGTGATTTGTGCAGGACAAGAGCCATTTACGGCGATGTTTGATCAACTTAAAGCCGATGGGAAAAATGTTCATTTAATAGGTGGCGCTAAAGAAGCCGGTGAACTCGATGCAAAACGTGCTATTCGCCAAGGTGCAGATTTAGCCGCGGTCATTTAACGAAGTAGAGAGGGGGAAATAGAAATATTTCCTCTATTTTTTATGTTGTAAAAATAATGGAAAAGGACTTGAAAATGTCAGTACAACAAACACAAGCATCAATAAAGCGTTGGCATGAAATGCTAGATACAAAAGATATGTCAATTTTGAATGAATTATTGGCTGAAGATGTAGTTTTTCGTTCACCCGTTGCATTTAATCCTTATCCAGGAAAACAAGTGGTTTTCTTTATTTTGACCAATGTAATTCAAGTTTTTGAAAACTTTACATATCACCGTGAATTTTATACAGAAGATGGTTTAAGTGTAGTCCTTGAGTTTTCTGCCAATGTGGGTGAAAAGAAACTAAAGGGGATTGATATGATTCGTTTTAATGAAAATGGTCAAATTGTTGATTTTGAAGTGATGATTCGTCCGAAAAGTGGTTTAGACGCACTTGCAGTTCAAATGGGACAGCGTATGGCTGCCTTTATGCCAAAGGCATAATAGCCTAAGCCTAAGTGTGGTTATCTATAAATGAGTGCTTGCTGTTATTTAAACTGAACTTACGTTTTAAATTCAGTCATGACAGGCAAGCATTTTAATTTGCTCAATGAAGGTTTAGAAACAATGTGGTCGGTGCTTAAAAGAATTAATCAATTGACGCAAACATGGCTTGATCAAGTGACAGGGGCAGAAGTGCCAACGCTGTATTATGATCCAAATGGTCAGGTTAAACAGTTATTAGATGAGCTACCTCAACTGAAACAAAAGTATCGACCAACACCGTGGTTATCGAACAAACATGCGCATTTGCTGTATTTTGATTTAATTAAGAAACAGACTATTCATTTAAAATACGATGCAATTGAACAATTACACATGCCTGACGGTGGTGTCACCGCAATCGCATGGCATGGTTTACATTTACCTGATACCACACCCACCATTGTATTAATGCATACCATAACGGGTTCACCAGAAAGTATGCGTGAATTGGTGCGTGATTTACATGCATATACAGGTTGGCGTATCGCATTATGTTTGCGCCGTGGGCATGCTAATTTACCGATGCCTGTACCTAAAATGTCTATTTTTGGCTCAACGGATGATTTGCGTGAGCAAATTACGCATATTCAAAATAAATTTCCAAATTCAACTTTATATGCAGTCGGTTCTTCTGCTGGAACAGGTTTATTGGTTCGCTATTTGGGTGAAGAAGGTCAGAAAACACCATTTAAAGCTGCTTTTGCATTATGTCCAGGTTATGACACAGAGCTTGGATTTAAAAATGTACATCCTTTTTATACCAAGGTGATGACTAAGAAATTGTTTAAGGCTTTTATTTATCCTTATGCAGAGACATGGAAATACACAGTATCATTAGAGCGAGTTTTGGCGACAAAAAGCTTACAAGAATTTCAATCTCACTATTTTGAACTAGCAGGCTATAATAGTTTTGAGGCTTATAATCAAGCCACAAATCCAATTTTTGTCTTTGAAAATATTAAAATTCCTCTAATGATTTTAAATGCCGAAGATGACCCAGTTTGTGATATTCGTAATTTTGAACCTTATAAAGAAATGATTCAAAAAATGCCCAATATGATGGTGGTGACCACGAAAAAGGGCAGTCATTGCGGTTTTTATGAAGGTTTAAATACACAATCATGGTCAGCACGATTGATATCAGATTACTTAATGACACAACATCAAGTATGAGTGACTTAGAGTCACTTTTAATCTGTAGGTTTGAAATATTTTGATGCAAATAATATTAGTAAGACTGATAAGTAATGGGTGATTAAATTTGTATTTCTGTTATACTTACCTCAACAATAAAAATGACATGAAAATGTTATCTTTTAAAATTGATATATAAGTCTTATCTCGTTTGAATTGTCAAAATTAAAGTTGTTATTTCGAAATGCCAATGGTGGTATTTCTATATGTGTTTGAAATTTGGTGTAAATGTTGAATAATATTGAAAATTTAGTAGCAAAATCTGTAAATGGTAGTGAAATTGTTGTCTCGTTGGTGCCTTTAAAAAAAATGCAAAGTACTCGCGATGGGTTTAAATGGGTTGAAGTAGGAAAGAAAGTCTTGCTTCAGTCTGGTGTTGAAATTGATTTGAATCTTGATGGTCGTAGCTTCTATACAGGTGTTAATGAAATGTTTCGATTCACCTCACGTGTGAATTAAACAGTAAATAGTCACTGATCTAAAAACCGTCTTTAAGGCGGTTTTTTTATTACTCATATTACTATTGGTATAAAATATCAATAGGAATAAATCATATTTTTACAGGACTTTAGTATACAAATATTTCTTTATATTGGTGCAATAATGGGCGTAGCAACGTTTTGGCTCCAGTTGTAAGCAATTTGAATTCGTAGAATTTTTTCTTAGCCATAAATTAATTTTTACATATTTGTATATTTATAACTGTTTTTTGTCACTTTTTGTCATTTATTGGTAATCAATATCTAGGTATAAATAATGTTCCACTTTAAGAAAAGTGAGTGGTCGATGAAAACTTTAGAATTATTAATAACTTCGTCATCTGCACTTATGATTATGTTTGTAATTTACGCATTTGGGCAAATGTTTAACTAAACAGTAATAAGTTGAATAAAAAAGTGCCTTAAGGTGCTTTTTTTTATTTGTTTCATCTAAAACCAGAGCATGATTAAGTCATTGTAAGGTATTTTTGGTTCAGGTTCGCCTAGCAAGTTGATGTGGATATGTACTTCACTTTTGATCCTGAATAATAACCTTATTTGATACTATCCATAGTTATTGTGATTTTAGTATAATTAATTGATTTTTATGGTATATCTTAAATATAAGCAGCTATCTTATACCCTTTATATTTCAACTATAATAAATAAATCGAGCAAAGCTATCTTCTGACTGAGCTTTTATTTTATAGCAATTCTGTTGCATATCAAGTTTTAAGATTATGATTCAATTAAAATTTATAATTTTCTTAGATGTTATTCTTGATGACTTAAATTCAATTCATGAATATTTTTTTCAAATATCATATAGAATTTATTTTAGTATTCCATGTTATGTGTTTTAAAACTTGAATTTTCAATCATAAATTATAACTTTATTTTTAAATAATGGTTAAAAAAATATATACGCTTAAGAATTGTATAGAATAATTTTATTAAAAATATTTAAATTTTTAAAAATAATGTTTAATTGTATTGTTTTTTTTAATATTATATTTTGATACATCCTGATTGTTTTTATTAATTCGACTTAGGTATATGCTAATAATGTCATTAATAATTGGACTGATATTGCTATAAATTAAAATATTGAATAGGAATAGAATCATGTCTAAATCACAGTCTCAAAATCAAACAGATTCTCATCAAAGGAATCAACCGATAAAACAGCCTCATCATTTACCACAGCAAGACCATAGGCATAATGAACAGCGATCATCTGAGAAGCAATCACAGGTGCAGAAATAAAAAATTGTATTCAAAACTTAAGTTTTAAGGGGGCTCAGGTCCCTTTAAATAGTTAAGGAGGCAATGATGCACATCAGACCAGTTAAAGCCTATAAGATGAATGAAGACTTTAAAACTTTACCCAAGTTCATGTACATGGGTGAATATGATGACGATAGTCATTTAATTAATGTATATGATTCATCAAAGGAAAAATTAACAAAAATTATAGGGACTTATCAATGGATATCGAATTCTACTGGTGAGATTTTTTTTATAGAAGAGGATTATCCTTATCTAGCAAATTAATAAGGCTATGTGAGATGAATACAACATATCCACAAAAGTTAGTTACATTTTATAAATTGGAAAGCCCTGATATTCAGAGAGGAGTTTGGGCTAATTATGATAAAAATGGAAATTTTATAAACCTTACGAATTATTATGGTAAGGAGTTAATCCTCCTTGAACAGGATCGTGTAAATATAGATGGAAAAATATGGGTTTGTAAGGAGTCATTCAGATAAATTAAAATAAATAATATCTAAGTGATGAGGTATTATTTTAATATAAAATTATAATTTTATTATATAAGTTTTTTATAAAATGAATATATGTCATAAAGTAAAATAAATAAAACGATTAGTCATTAAATAATAAAATATCAAGGAAATATTGGAGAGTTTAATGTATATTTATTTTCTGATGCTGCGAATACAGCGAGTAAAAAATGCTACCAAAACAATTGAAAATACTAAGCACAGTTTTAGCTATTTTGGGTATAGCTGCATTTTTCATATTTCAGTATGTTATACAGCCAGAAAAGTTAGCTGGTTTTACAGAAGGGACGGAACAATACAATGGTTATCGCTATGCTAAAGACAATCAACTTAAGTCCATAGATCAGTGTGATGATGAAAAAGATGATCCAACCATAAATTTTAATCAAGAATTTTTTGAAGGCTGTAAACAGTACTTTAATCATTAATAAGCCCTTCAAAATAAAAGGGCTTACTTTTGAATAGTTACCTTAATCTTGAGCAGTAACCCAGTGACTTTTTACTTCTTCAGCGTCTTTATTGAGCATAACTTGATTATTGTTAATCTCATTAACCCATGTAAGGGGAATAAAATGATGATGACCATCTTCATGTCTTGTTAACTTAAGCTGATCTGACCCTTGAAGATGATCTACGGTTCCTACTTTTGTCCCACATAATGCAATAACATCTGCATGTTTAGTAATGTCATTCACATTGATAGTCGTCATGTCATACCTCTCCTATAATAGCGGTAATCTTGCCTATCTAATTTAAGACATTCTGAAATTTTTATCGTATATATATGCAAAAGCAAACAAAACGTTAACTAAGTTTACCTTTATGGATCAGTATCATTTTTAAGCCATTATTTTGGAGTGATTGAGATTGAAATATGAGCTATTCTTTTGCGTATTATTCGTTGTTGCGCTGCTTGAAAATAAAAATAACTTAGAACTTTTTGCTAAAGTTTTGCTAATCAATAAATAACATTCTTATCTAATTAAAATCACAGCTTTTAAATAAGGTTGTACATAAATAAAAGGTCATTAAAATAGATTTTACCGATGAGTCTTTTTAGGTACAGCGACATACTCATCTTTCATTGCAAAGAAAAATTGAGTTGCTTCACTGGGTGTGCAATTCAGCCAATCAATTCTATTTTCTTCAGGAATGACAATAATTGAGCGCTTTTCATGGTTTGGTGCATGGAACTGCTTCATAAAAGGGTGCTGATCGGCATTGATGGTTAACAGACTCATAGATCGAATCGGTTGATTGTTGATGACCGCATTTTCATAGATTGCAGCAATAGTGAAGGGTAAGCCATCTTTACGAGAAATTTCATACCAATAAGGTTTTTCATTGATATATTTAGGTTCAAAAATAGCATCGACGGGTATTAGGGCAAATTGATTTTTATGCCATGCATGGCGAAAACTCGGCTTTTCAGCGACAGTTTCAGTTCTGGCATTGTAGGTGTGACGACCATATTTTAACTCTTTAGCCCAAGATGGAATAAGACCAAACTTAGCAAGATCCCATTCTGGGTGATCGGCACCATGTATTAAAATGGGTGCATCATATAAAGGAAAAACATCTTCAGGAAATTCAAATGGAGGTTCAGAAAGACCCAGCAGATATGCTCGATTTCGTTTGATGGCTTTAAAATTTGCACACATTAGCGGTCTCTTTGTTTCTATTCACTCTTATTATTAAAGCAAATAGAATGAATAAAGATCATGAATTTTACAAATTTGGTACTTTAAAAATCTTTACTGTGTAATTTGAGAATATTTTCAGGCTATAAACTTAATAAGCAGAATAGTTAATAGCAGTGGTTCGAATATGAATTGTATTGTTGATGATGATTTGAGTGAATTTCGACAATTAAACAGACTAAAATAATATTAATAATGAATGATCTAAAGTACAAAACTTGTGTTTCATGCTGTTTTTATTTGTTTATTTTTCATAAAATAATAGTGAATAAATATCTTGAGCTTTTGTAATGTCTATGCAATTAATTTGGTTTCGACAAGATTTACGCATTCAAGACCATGCGGCACTTTGGCATGCTACACAAGCAGGTTCTTGCGTTGCTTTCGTAGCAATCTCATTTGGTCAATGGGCTTTACATGACGATGCAGCAGTTAAAATAGATTTTTACTTAAGACAACTACAAGAGCTTAAAAAACAGTTAAAAAATCTAAATATTCCATTGCTGATTCAGGAAGTTTCTTTTTGGAAGGATATTCCTGAGGTTATTGCTAAGCTTACACAAAAACTGGATATTGAATGTATACATGCCAATATTGAGGTTGGTGTAAATGAGTTAAAGCGAGATGCTGAAGTTCAACAATTGCTCGAAAAATATAATAAAACATTTGAGTTGTATCATGATCGTACTCTATTTCCTGTAGGGGCTGTTCGCAATAAAACAAAACAACCGTATCAAGTTTTTAGTGCATTCAAGAAACAATGCTATGAACAGCTCAGTTTAAGTTTGCCTCAGTGTTACCCTCAAATTGAAGTACAGGCCGATCTTCAGAATCATGATATTTTTGAAGCATCAAGTTTGACGGTTACATATGAATATTCAGAATTTGTTAGAAAACAACAAGCTTACTGGCCTGTAAGTGAAGAGTATGCCTTAACGGCATTGGATGATTTTATTAATGATAAAGTGATTAACTATCAGAAAGAACGCGACTTTCCTCATTTAGATTCCACCAGCCAATTATCACCTTATTTAAATTTAGGCATTCTTTCCATTCGTCAATGTATTCAAGCTTTATTTCGGCTACAACACGGGCATTTTCAGATAGAGCAATTGGGTCAGCAAACATGGTTAGATGAATTATTATGGCGCGAGTTTTATCAACATACGCTTTTTGATTTTCCGCAGCTTTCTAAACATTATCCATTTAAGGCAAATACACAGAGCATCCAATGGCGTAATGCACCCGAAGATTTAGCGGCTTGGCAGCAAGGGCAAACGGGTATTCCAATTGTAGATGCAGGAATGCGCCAATTGCTGGAAACGGGTTGGATGCATAATCGTGTGCGTATGATCACAGCCATGTTCCTGACTAAAAATTTATTGATAGATTGGCGATTGGGCGAACAATGGTTTATGCAACACTTGGTTGATGGTGATTTAGCAGCAAATAATGGGGGGTGGCAATGGTGTGCGTCTACAGGCATGGATTCAGTACCTTATTTTCGGATATTTAATCCGATCACTCAATCACAAAAATTTGATCATAATGGTGACTATATTCGTCAGTGGGTTCCTGAATTGGCGCATTTAGATGCTGAAATAATCCATGAACCTTATAATAAAAATCCCGATCTGAGTTTAAATTATCCTAAACCGATTGCGGACTTGAAACAAACCCGAATTCGAGCAATCGAAGCTTTTAAGGTATAAGGGCCATTAACTAAAAAATGAATTGGGTTATTGGTTGTTGATCAAAGAAACTCTAATAGATCTTTAAGTGAAAGAATGGTTTCAAATTGTTTAGTATTACTTGATATTCTAATATTCAATTGATAATAAGTATTGAATGTTAATGATAATCATATATATTTATATCAGGTCGGTGGAGAGCTGTCCTAACAATCGATGAAGATTGTGAATTGTTGACAGCACGGAAAGACGTGTAGGGCTCACAGAAATGTGGGCTTTTTTATTATTGGTTGAATTTTATGAGCTTTTCATGAGAGACATTACCCAACCTCATTGATGTAAATAATAATTATTACCATTATTGTTTGCATCAATGAGTGCTTGTGGATACAATACGCAACAATTGGTTCGTAATTTCTCCATAATTAAAGATGCGTATAAACATGAATAAACACTTAATTCTTACTGCATTATCAATGTCAGTACTAACAGCCCTGTCAGTGTCAGCTCATGCTAATGATAAATCAGAAGAAACAGTGAAGTTAGACACCATTGTGGTGACTGCTAGCAGCCAAGCTGTCAATATTAAGGAAGCACCCGCAAGTATCAGTGTCATTACAAGAGCAGATATTGAGAAGCAGCCAGTATCAAGTCTTGGGCAGTTATTAAGTAAAGTGCCTGGTGTAACAGGTGGTACAAGTCCATCTAAAGATGGCTCTAAGATTAAAATACGTGGCTTACCTGACAACTACACATTAATTTTAGTTGATGGTAAGCGTATAGGATCTTCTAGAGATACAAGCTACCGTCCAGACTTAGGTCGTCAAGACTTGAATTGGATTACACCCGATATGATCGAACGTATTGAAGTCGTCCGTGGCCCAATGTCTTCTCTTTATGGGTCAGATGCAATGGGTGGTGTAATTAATATTATTACTCGAAAAATTCCAGATGTTTGGGGTGGAAATGTCACTCTAAACTATACTCAGCCTACAACTTCTTCAAAATTAGGCACATCAGTGCAAACAGGTGTTATGGCGGCAGGCCCATTAACTGATAATTTAGGCTTGCGCTTAACTGCGGGTTTAACTGAGCGTGAAGCAGATAAAGAGCGTAAAGCAGGAGACGGCACAACAGGATCAAAAGACCAAAATTACAATGCAATGCTGCATTATCAGCTAACAGATAAGCATTCACTTAGTTTTGATGCAGGTCACAGTATTCAAAAAAATACAAAGGGTTCTCAAGTTAATGCTTTGACAGGTGCAGAATCAGAAACAAGTTGGGGACCAAGCGAACTAACCCATAATAATTATGGAATTTCACATGAAGGTGAGTGGGCGATAGGGAAATCAAAATTAAATGCTTACTATAATGATTATGATCAAAGTTTAAGTGGTTCAATAACAAAGTCAAATGAAACGATCGTCGAAGGCAGTTTAAGCATGCCGTTTGATTTCCTGCTGGAACAAGCTATTACAGTGGGTGGCCAATGGAAAAAACAAGAGCTTACCAATACCAGTACTATTGGGACACTTCCTGGTGGTAGCTGGGATGGAAAAAGTTATAGTAATCCTACGGTCGATAATAAAAGCTGGGCATTATTTGTTGAAGATAATATTTCACTGCTAGATAACCTTAAACTAACAGTGGGTAATCGTTTAGATCATGATGATAAATATGGATCACACCACAGCCCACGAGCGTATTTAGTTTATAGCCCAACTGAAGATTTAGTAATTAAAGGCGGTGTAGCTAAAGGTTTTCGTGCACCAACTGTAAAAGAATCTACAGCAGGTGCAGCCACAAGATCTGGCGGTAACGGTTGTCGTGGTCTACTGGGAAGAACGTGGTATGACGAAAAAAATGCCCCACATATCTACACTAGTGGTAGTTGCTATATGACAGGAAATCCCAACTTGAAACCTGAGGAAAGTACTAATTATGAAATTGGTATAAATTATTCAGGTTTTGGTTCGGATTTAGGTATTACTTACTTCCATACTGATTTTAAAAATAAAATTGCTTACTCACCTTTAGGTTATTATTATGGAAATTGGTTTACTCGTAATGAGAATATCAATTCTGCTATCACACGTGGCCTAGAATTAGTTGCAAATTATCCAATCATGAATAATTTGAATTGGAATAACAATGCCACGTATTTCTTTGAAGCAAAAGATAAAGATACAAATACGCCTTTGCTTACAACACCTAAGTTAATTGTTAACTCTGCGTTGAATTGGAAGCCAATTGATCCCTTAAGTTTAGAACTGGCTGCACAATACCAAGGTAAGCAATATTTGACTGCTACTACAGCTACATCAAGTATGCAAAAACGTCATACAATCATGAGTTTGGCTGCTAATTATGAGCATAGTGATAGCCTTACGCTCAGAGCAGGCTTAACGAACCTTCTTGATAAAAAGTTAGCGAATGGAACGGATACATATATGGTTGAACGTCAGCAAATATTTGCAGGATTAACTTATAAATACTAATAAAGCAGGTTGTTCTTTATCGGATTAACAAACTAAATGATGCCGTGATCTTTAATGAGGTCATGGCTTTTTATTTCTAAACCGTATACCAATTAAGAATAGCAACGAAAGTTGAGTAATTGATCCGGTTTTTTTGATCTTTATGGTAAATTAATTGCACAATTAAGAATTAGGGTGATTGCTGTGAAAGAAATACTAGAAGAATATCGTATTGAAAGAGCTAAGCTGGAAGATGAAATTCAAGAGTTTCTTGCTCAAAAATTTGCTGATTTTAAAGAAAAAACTGGTGCTGAAGTTATTCATTTGGACGTAAACATTGAATTACTCGATGATCACGATGCAAATGCTTTTATTGAAAGTGTATTTATTGGTACTGATTTATAGTTGATAAATAAATAATAAAAGCTCACAAAAATGTGGGCTTTTTTAATGGCTTTCATATTATTGAAATAATTTAACGCTATATTTAGTGAAAATAAATAATTTAAAAATTCTAAAATTACAGCGTAGATTAAACCTACTTATCTTGGGAGAGGTAAGTAGGTTTTTTATTTTGATAAAAGAAAGTGTTGAGCATATGTATAAGCGATTTGGCAGATCAATCTTTTAACTTCAAGAAAGAATGCTTTAAGGCGAAGGGGGTTGAAGACGTAAAACTTCAGAATACCGCAAACAGATATGTATTATTGATGATAACTTATACTATTTCTGGCTATTGAGTGATTTGAAGCTGTGGGAAGCGATTGATCGGATTGAATTGATTTTAAGAAAGATGAATAATTAAATTTTAAAATTCATCATTAGATAGTTTTTTGACACTATATATTCATAAAACTAAAGTATAATATTGTTTTAAAATTTTGAGCTTAATCTAAATGCCGAATATTAATATAAAGAAACTAGATAAACTTGTTAGTGATATAGTTTTAAAAAATAAAACGCCTGAAAAAATATTAATTGGCTATAAAGCTTATGGAGAGCTAATGAACGATCGAAATTTTTTTGAAGAAGTGGCTGGCTCAGCTATGGAGCCGAGTAAGAGAAAATATAAGAAGATTAAAATTAAAGTTACTCAAGATGATTATCAGCTTGAAGTGAAGTGTTCAAATTGACATGGCTGTATAATAACGTAAGCTCGCTCATTGATCGGGATTTGTCTTATGTATTTTGAATTAATGGTAAAGTAATATTTTGCCAATGATTTAAAATTAAGTAGATATATAATAATTTATAGAATCTATCGCTATGTTTTTTGTTTTTAGTTTCTACCTCCTACCAAGGAGGTATTTTTTTTCTTGAAATTTAGGAAAAACAAATGCTCCAATTCCTCCGTAAATTATTCTGTATTCATGCGTATGAATTCGACTTCGATGATAGTGGATACACCCATGAATGCCGCAAATGCGGTAAAGATGATTAATCGCTCTCGAATTGCCGAATGTTCTACGGCATAGAAAACCCCGTCATTGGTTTGATGGGGTTTTCTTTTCTATTTTTTCTATCAAGTTTGAGGAAAACTTCTAGTAAATTGACTACTTCCATATTTTATATTTTTATGTAATTAAATCAATATCTTGATATTTAGGTTTTAACTTTATTCTTGGTTGATATAACCACGATTTGCATAGAGCTTACTTTACCCCGTGTTGCAATCATTGATATAGATTTATGCCGTTGAATATGCTGATTTTTACATATAGGTAGTGCTGAATCTTAATTTGATCGTTGGATCTACGACAACAACAAAGAGATAAAAGGGTTGGTTAATTGAAGAAATAAAGCAAAAACATTGCTCTTAAAATGAATGGCTTTATTTTAATGTTTGTATCTTATACAGGATACATAGCATATTCATTGGTAATCAGTATAAGGTTTAAAACATCAATTTAAATTTTTATGTGTTAGGTTTATTTTAATTATAAGGTTGTTCTGTATACTAAATAAAGTTGATAGTATATTTATATTTCAAGATAATTAGAAGGTTTTTGATAATGATAGGATGTATCAGGCTTGTATATGTAAGTAAATTTTATCGTAATGATGATGCCTTTAAATTGGATTTAATGAATATTTTAACTACTTCAATTAACTACAATACTCAAGAAAATATAACTGGAGTCCTTTGTTATGGTAATGGGTGTTTTATCCAATGTTTGGAAGGGAAAAAATCAACAGTAAATGATTTATATTTTAATAAAATTTTAAAAGATAATCGTCATATTTCTTGTCAGTTAATTTATTTTGAGGACGCTAAAGTCCGATTGTTTGACCAATGGGCTATGAAATTTGCTCCTCTTAATGTCAATTTAAGAAATTTCTTTTTGGAACATCATGGTAGCGAGTTCAATCCATTTCTCCTAAATACATTAACAATTGGACCTTTTTTGAAACTTTTGTCAAAACAAAATGAATGGGAATATTATATTTAAATTAATAAAAATGATCATATTTAAAAATTGTTTTAATTTAACTAACCCGAATCTGGGATAAGAATTTTCCTTTAAAATCATAAAATAAAAATAATATATCGATCAAATATCATTAACTTTTATGACCAGTCGTATCACATTAGAGTATTTTTTACTCTAAAAATAGTTATTCTATAACTAAATTCTAAAAATCGTAGCACAGAAATATTTTCGTAAAATACCATTTCATAAGGTTTTTGGTGTGCTACCAAATTAAGTAATCAGCTATAGCTAAAGAGTATTCAACGCCTCCAAGCCCTCAGCAAGTCGTTGTTGTGAATCAAAATAGTAGTAACATTAACCAAAATTTGAGCGATCGATTAATGGCTCATGCAATTACAGGTGGTTTAGGAATGGGGGATACGTGGAATGGGTAATTTGGAGGATGAAGACTTTCAAGTTTTTATGGTGAAAAGATGACAATGTAATGCTAAGTTTTAGCCCATGAATAAAACTAGATTTCATCCACGGAATATCACTAAAGTTTAGTTGGCTGATATTCGCCTGCAATTGCAGCTGTTAGGAAATTTTGAAAGGTTGGGCATTGCATATGATTTTCAGCGGGGCAAGCCGCAGCGTGTCTGAGTCCCTCGCTAATGAAGTGTAATCGTCGTGCCATTTGCTCAATTTGCTCTGCTTTATCATTCAGCATTTTTCGATCTAGCTCAGGTTGACCATCTTGCCCAAACATCGTGGCAATCTCATTCAAAGAAAAACCCGCTGCCTGCCCCAATGCAATCAATGCCAATTGATCCAGTACCTGTTTTGCATATTGACGACGTAAACCCTGTCGCCCAATAGATCTGATCAGCCCTTTTTCTTCATAAAACCGTAAGGTCGATGTCGCAACCTTTGCTTTTTTTGCAACTTCACTAATATCCATAAATACCTCTTGACTTCAAGTTGACTTGAACTTGCACAATCAATCTATCAGGTTTTGTTTGGAAAAGGTCGGGGTGATGAAATGAATATTTTGAAATTACTACTTTACATTTTGAGTCTAGGAATCGGTGCAACACTAATCATGGATATTTGGTTATTCATATTAAAAAAACTGAATATCCCAACTTTAAATTTTGCATTCCTTGGTCGGTGGGTGGGATGGATTTTCCGCGGCAAAATCATCCACGCGTCAATTGCACAAAGTCCTGAGATTCAACATGAATATGTATTGGGCTGGATTGCTCATTACAGTGTCGGAATCCTATTCGCATTTGGTTTCATCTTCATCATAGGGGATGCTTGGTTGCTACAACCTCAATTTTATTCTGCCTTATTATTTGGGGTCATTAGCGTGCTAATCCCTTTCTTCGTCATGCAGCCTGCTATGGGTTCAGGCTTCGCAGCATCTAAAACACCGCAACCATTGATCAATCGTATCAAAAGCTTGATCAATCACAGTATCTTCGGGTGTGGTTTATTCCTCACCGCTAAATTATTAAATCTTTTTCATTGAGGACTAAACCATGAAATCAATCGCCATTATCTATCATAGCCGTCAAGGACATACTCAATTTATTGCTCAACAAATTCAAATTGGAGCAGCAAAAATTGAGAATATGGATATTGATTTATTCACCGCAGAACAACTGATGTCTCACCCTGAATTACTGACCCAATATGATGGTTTAATTTGGGGAACACCCACTTACCTCGGTGGAGTCTCTGGAACCTTAAAACAACTTATGGATGCTACGGGTCCCTTATGGAAGAAACAGAGCTTTAAAGGAAAATTAGCAGCTGGATTTACCGTCTCATCGCTTCCCGCTGGTGATAAGCAATCAACACTTATTTCACTTTTCACCTTTTGTATGCAACACGGTATGATATGGGTGGGCAATCCTATTTTACCTGAACAACATCAAGGAGTTCCCTACGCGCAAGCGGCTAATCGTCTAGGTTCTTGGTCTGGATTAATGGCACAAGCTGAACATGCGAGTGCGGCAGATGCATTTGATTTAGGCGATATTAAAACAGCGCAATTGTTTGGGGGAAATTTTGCATCAAACCTAAATGCATACCAAGGAGTGGTTATGTGAAGAGTGTGAATCTTTTATTTCCACTCATTTTATCTTGCATGATGTCATTTCTGATCACAGGTATTACTACATTAAAGACTGTTGGTTTCATCGACAATCTTTTTTCGGTGTGGATGTCAGCATGGATAGTAGCGTGGATGTTTGCGTTTCCAAGTGTATTGATCTGCACACCCATTGCCCAAAAACTTGTCAGCTTAATTGTTAAAAATCGCTGAGCCTTATATTGTTATGTACGCAAAAACGTACACAGCTTGTGATGATTGACGAATATACGACAGCCAGTAGACCTTTTGATTTATACAAATACACTTTTTAAGAAAAACTGCTCTGTAATTTAGTCTTGAAGTATTGGAAGTCCAGTAAGTAAGCTTTCCAGTTAATACCCAAATTGCCCTATTCAACAATAGGGCTTTTTTATGGGCAGTCTCACCCTTAAGGCCATTACAGATCAAACGCCGTATGTTCAAAAGATTAAAGGCGCTTTAGAAAAGGCGACAGGACAATCTATTCCATGGCGCAAATTTAATAGCACTCCTAAACAGCTGTCAGAAAAATTGGAACATGAAAAGCAACTTGCTCTATATGTCCCCATGATAAGCAATAATTTTGGGATGGTATATCCACAAAGAGCGGGAATTTTTGTGCGCCAAAGTGTACAAAGTTGCTTGAATTTTATTCCAAGGGTTATCTGCAAAAATTGAGGGTAATTTGAGTAATGGATGCATTAGAAAATCACAACCATGTGCTATTTAGGTTGAATATTAGTCAATTTATTGGTGATGTTTTTAGAATTGTACATAAAAAAGCCGACTTGTTTATGAGTCGGCTTTTATTATTTTGAGGCTGGTTGAAATTCATTAAGTGGTTGATAGTTAAATTAATATGCAAATTTACTTAGTATGGTCGCCATTTATGTTAAATGGATAGTGATTTAGTGGAAGTTTCCCTCCAAAAGATCCAGATAAAGATAGCAAGAAACAAAAGTATTAAACTTGAAAAGATTAAAATAGAGCTATGAGCCATAACAAAAGCTGAGTTGGCTGATTTTATGATGAGATCTGCACTTTCTGCCGATAAATTTGGAAGAACTTGATAAGTTCCTCCTATAGAACTTTCAGCTATTTTTAGTTGATCAGCACTAAAAAAATGATAAAAATCTACATTTTTTGTGTAGAAAAAAGATGCCATTAAACCAAAAATTGTTACACCCAAACCGGTTCCTAATTCATAGGACATTCCTTCAATAGCACCAGCCGATGATGCTTGTTCAATAGGTGCTCCTGATAAAATTGCGGATGTAGCTGCTAAAAAAGCACATAGGATACTTAGCCCTAATAAGATCATACAAAAAGCTGAAAATAAGTATTCAGTTTCAAAATTAACAACTGATAAAAAATATATAGATACAGAACTCAGTATTAAGCTAAATACAGCAACTTTTTTAGCTCCAAACTTATTTAGAAGAGGTGTACTAATCACGCCACCCACACTGACTGCAATCATAAACGGTAAAATATATAGACCAGCTTCTAATGGACTAAATTGATACACATATTGTAGTTTTTGGGAAATAAGTAACTCAAATCCTACCAGTGCAATCATAGCAACAACTGAAATGGTGAAACCATATTTCACGGATTTCGATGTGAATAGCTTAAGATCAAATAGTGGTTGATCACTTTTAATTTGCCTTTTTACAAATAAAAAACCGAGTACAATCCCTATAAGCCCAAGAAGAATGAATTGAGGATCAAATTCTTTTAAGCCGGCTTTTAAACTGTAAATTACTAAAAGAATGGCTGTTATAAGTATTAGCGCATCTAATATATTTAATTTTTTTTCATGTATAAAATTTTGTTTAGGCAGATACTTTAAAATACATACAGTGACAACCAAGACAATAGGAACATTAATCAGAAACACTGATCCCCAATAGAAATATTCTAATAGTAATCCACCGACTAGAGGTCCGAAAGCGGCACCAGCCCCTCCAGCCATAACCCACATTCCTAGAGCAAAGTTTCGTTCTTTTTCATCCATGAATGTATGGCGTAGACAAGCTAAAGTTGCAGGCATAATCATTGATGCACCTAAGGCCAATATAGCTCTTGAAAAAATTAAAAAATTTGCTGTAGGCGAAAGTGCTGCTAGCACCGAGGTTATACCAAAGATGATACTGCCCATAAGCATGAGTTTTCGATAACCAACTTTATCGCCTAAGGCACCCATTACTAAAATAAGCCCAGCCATCAACAATGGATAAATATCAATAATCCATAATAGTTGTGATGTGCCTGCTTTTAATTCTTGGCTTAATGTAGGTACAGCGATATGAAGTACAGTTGCATCAATAGCCACAGGAAGATAAAGCCCAACGACAATGGCTAAAATGAACCATTTGGGATGTAAAAACATAAAAATAGTATAAAATTGAACATATGTTCAATTTTATACTATTTTTTGATTTTTTACGCAACTTGTATATGCTGATCATGTTGTGAATGACTGTGTTAGAAAATGAGCTACTTAAGTAAAACGGAAAGAAAAAAACAGATCTTAGATGTTGCTATGACAATCGCATTAGATGATGGTTTGAATACATTGACAGTACGTAATTTGGCTCAAAAAGCTTCTTTGTCTGTAGGGCTTATTCATCATCACTTTAAAACTATTCAAGAATTAAAGTGTGAAGTCTTTATGCAGCTCATTTATAAGAATTTAGATATCAGTGAAATAGATGATAATTTAAGTTTAACTGAAAAAATACTTTTGGCTCTCGGTTTTACTGAATCAGAAGATGAATTACCTTACGTTCGATTGTGGAATGATGCTGAACAAAACAGCCAAACTAGTCCTGAATTTAATAAAGTTTTTTCAATAGCAATTGAAGAATGGCATAAGTCTGTAAAAAAAATATTGGAATCGGCGCCGTTAAATAATCATTATGAAAATTTTGATGATATGGCTTGGCAATTTATAGGCCTAACTTTAGGATTAGAAGGGCTGGTAAAGTTTCATTCTCATTTATTTACCTATCAATATATGACTCAATTAGTAACTCATTTAATTGAAAATAAAATCCATCAGAGAGTTTGATTTTAGATATTCTAAAGACTTAAGTTTAGGCTGACTTTAACTCGATCAAGAACTATTAACGTCCTGTATGTCTTTACATCAATAGATGTGGGCTATGATAATGATTTTATCAAAAAAGAGAAAAGTTAACCGTTTTCATTATCTCTAAACAAGCTTCAACCTTAGTGATAGAAGTACATACAACAAAGAAAATCATTATTACAAAAGTAGATGTATATTGGGAAGTACGTTCATCGAAGAGTATTTAAAGAAAAATGCAAATAAGTGGGGTGGGTGGTGCAAGTAATATTTGATTTTTTACGAAAAATTAGTGGTGGGAAACTCACTCAAAAACAGGTGAGTGCAGCAAATCAGGTCATTGCAAATACTACAGGGTCTATGGTTGCCAACATGCTAGGTATTGCTGTAGATGAAATATCGGTGAGTAACCAAGGTGTTGACCTAATCTGCGATTTTGAAGGTAAGCGACTTGCAGCTTATGATGATGGTGTGGGAGTCTGGACGATTGGTTTTGGTACAACCATTTACCCAAATGGCATCAAAGTCAAAAAAGGTGATACTTGCACACTTGACCAAGCCAAATTATATATGGCTCACGATTTAAAGAAATTTGAACAAGCTGTGAATGGTGCTGTAAATATTCCATTGAATCAAAATCAATTCGATGCACTTGTTTCACTGGCTTATAACATCGGTACAGGTGCATTTAATAAATCAACATTGGTTAAAAAGCTTAATGCAGGTGATATTCGTGGAGCAGCATATCAGTTTGATGTATGGATAAATGCTGGTGGGAAGCGGATGCAAGGACTGGTGAATCGTCGAGCTAGAGAAAAGGCATTATTTCTATCTTGACCACAGTAGTTTTTCTGCGAATTTGGCTTTGGTATTGCATGAAAAATTGAATTTCAGTAGCTTTTTATTTCAGTTCTAATATTAATTTTTATAATTTATTAGAACTGAAATAATTTAATGATTAGAGACTATAATTTTTATCATTACTTAGTTTTAGAAATTGTGCCTCCATATCGTTAAATGCATCAGTAAAGCCAACCAACGGAATTTTATTTTCAATAAGTTGTTTTTTACTATTTTGGAAGCGTGTATAAGCGTAATTCCCATGTTTTAATTGTTTAATAAGTTCGGAGCCATTTCTAAACAATCCTTCACGCTCTTGGAGGATCTCTTTGTTATCTATATGAATAAATGCCGGATTATCTTTTAGATGCTTTTCGCCAATATTTACAACATATTGATTATTAACATTCAAAATAGAAATAGGCCCTTTACTCATAACACATGCTTTTATGTCCTCAAATACCTTATATTGACATTTTATTTTCCAGCTAGCGCGCCCTAGGAACTTATTTTCTAGAAGGTTAACTTCACCATTATTGTTTGATTTGGTATTAATTTTTAAGATTAAAGTAGATAGTTGATCTTCAGATGCATATGTATTGCTAATAAAGATGGGAGTTAGGAAGAATAAGGATACAAACCCTAATAGAATATTTTTACGCATAATAGAATCCCCAATATAAATATAAAGTAATTAAAAAATATCTATAATAATTAATTATCTTCTGACATCTATTGCTTAAACTATCATTTTTTGTAATTAAAGAGACTTGTTTCACGAATTATGGATTACCTAAGCTTATTTTGCTTAAACCAATACGTAAAGTTATCTATTAATTTATTTATATCAAAATCAGAAAATTTATATTTTTTTACAATAGGTGGAATTTCTTCAAGCAATTTCTCACACATTGTAAAAACACGTTGTTGCATGCTCATTGCTACAAATTGATTATAATCAAGCATAATATCTATACACAATGCTTGGTCTTTTTTCGTATATCGAATCCGTTGTTTAAATTTTAATTCAGGATCACGACATATATAAAAAATGGCTAAATGCTTTATACCCTCGCCATATTCCTGTCCTTCCATAAACTTATAAAAATCATTTGGTGCTATTATCATCGATGCATCACCAACTCCCGTTTCTATGTTTGAGTCAGCAGTTAAAAGTAATCTAAACATTCTTATTTCACCATTTTATTACCAGAACGTATTGTTATACACAATGTTAAACATGTTATTTGTAAACATAGAGATGAGCTTCTTAAAATTATATCCAGTCCATGGTGATAAAAACCACCATAGACCAGACATTTTTATTGGTGATAATATAGACACTTTAAATGGGTTCTAACATGTAATGTTATTCCCAAGTAGAAATGTCCTACCTAATAACCAAATAGAAATGTCCTATATGGACATTTCCAAGTCAAGCACAGGATTCATATTTCGTTGT
>NZ_FNPK01000005.1 GCF_900107285.1 Acinetobacter kyonggiensis
GCATGTAGTTTTTTTAGATCGATGGGTGGTTCTGTTGGAGCTTTTGATTGATCGAAAGCTTGCGAGGAAGCTGAAATCAGTTGATTTTTCCAGTCGATAATTTGGTTTTGATGAACATCAAATTCAGCACTCAATTCAGCAAGTGTTTTTTCTGCTTTAATCGCAGCAAGTGCTACCTTAGCTTTAAAATCATTTGAATGATTTCTTCTTGGTCTACGTGCCATAAAATACTCCATATATTGATGTTTATAACATCATTTGGGGAGCAAAATATCACTTATAAGTGTTGTTCAAATTTCCTGATCCACCTCTCTTTTCTAACTTAGCCCAGAGAGATCACTGTCGTTACGTGTGGCTTTCGGGAGTAGACGTTACCAATCAATTGGTTCTAAGTATGGAAAAGTAAAGGCAGAAATCATAGTGTGGGTTGAGGCATTTATTATCGAATGCACAGTGTAATTGTCTATATGGTACCAAAACGTCGAGCACACTTATCTAGCTGAGTGAGCATATCAGCCGAAATTTTTGAATCGACAAATTTTGAAACAGTTCCATAGCTGTGCGACGCTCTAATACTTTTTAAGTTAACACTACATATCTGAATCTAATAATTTAAAATTAATAGGGGTATCATACCTAGTTTATATAATGAAACCTGGTATGCTATCTACTTGGAACTATTAAAAGTAATAGACATAGATGATTAAAGTTATTGACCTATTTGCAGGTCCTGGTGGCTTAGGCGAAGGATTTACGGCTTTCAAAACAGAAAATGGAAAGTTGCCATTTTCAATTATAGCTTCTGTAGAAAAAGAGGCGAGCGCACACAGAACACTAACTTTACGTTCTTTTTATAGAAAATTTAAAAAAAATTGTGTCCCTAATGAGTATTACCAATATATACAGGGAGAGATTACTAGAGAAACACTATTTTCTCTTTACCCAAAAGAAAGTGAGGCAGCATTAGAGGAGACACTTCAAGAACCCAAATCACTAGGTACAGACAATCTTGAAATTCATTCAACAATTAAGCAGCGACTTGGAAAGGAAGAGGAGTTTAGAGTTGTTATAGGTGGTCCCCCTTGTCAGGCGTATTCACTAGCTGGTAGAGCTAAAAATATGAATGATCAAAAATACAATGCAAAAGAAGATATTAGGAATTTTCTTTATAAAGAATACTTAAATATACTTTGTATTGTAAATCCTCAAGTTTTTGTTATGGAAAACGTTAAAGGAATTCTTTCTTCATCAATAGATGGAGAGAAATTATTTCCACGAATAATTAATGACTTACAAAACCCATCAAAAGCAATCAAAAATTTAGACGGTGCAAATTATAAAATTTACTCTTTAGTGAAACCTGCATTAGATCCGCTTAATCCATATTATAAAGATACTTCTGACTTTGTTATAAAATCGGAAGCGTATGGAATACCTCAATCTCGGCATAGAGTTATTCTATTAGGTGTCAGAGAGGATATAAAAAAAATACCATCGACATTAATCCCAACGGAACCAGTGAATATTGAACAAGTAATTGGTGATTTACCTCGCTTACGCAGTGGGCTATCAAAAAATGACGATACCACTGAGAACTGGAATGAAATAATTTCCGAATTTATTAAATCAATGCCTAAACAGTTAAGCCAATTAAAATTCAATGATGTAGCACAGAGAGTTACAGGCTTTAAATCTAAACAATTGCTAAATCTAACTCGTGGGGCTCTAGTCTATAAAGACGGTAAGCTTAAAAAGTCAAAGCTCCCAAAAACTTTGCATGATTGGGTTTTAGACCCTAAATTAAAAAGCATTTTAAATCACGAAACTCGAGGTCATATAGTCGAAGACCTAAGGCGTTATCTCTTCTGTACAGCATTTGCGCAGGAATACTCTGAAAGGGAAAATCCGAATCCGAAATCACATGAGTTTCCAGATTTTTTAGCACCAGACCATAAAAACTGGAAATCTGGTAAATTTACAGACCGATTCAGAGTTCAAGCAAAAGGGAAATATGCAACGACAATTACCTGTCATATTTCTAAGGATGGTCATTATTTCATTCACTATGACCCGTTGCAATGTAGAAGCATTACGGTACGTGAGGCAGCTCGGATTCAAACATTTCCTGATAATTATTTTTTTGAGGGTAATAGAACTCAACAGTATGTTCAAGTTGGTAATGCGGTTCCTTCATACCTTGCAAATCAAATATCAAAAATTGTTTATGAGTTATTCACCTAAGATAAATGGTAAAACGTTATCAACAAACTAAATATACCCATCAGAAATTAATTGCTCTTGAATTTTCCGAATCAATAAGCATTGTTTTTCTGAGGGTATTTTTAAGGGTATTTGTATAGCAACTTTTAACAGATCTAGTTCTTTTGGATTGAGGAGATTATTTTTAATAGCCCAATCTCGCATACGAGTCCATTCACTACCATCTACAGCTATTACTGCAATCTGTGCAGTAATACTATTATCTTGTTTTTGATTTTCACTAGCTTTTTTTGATTCATTCATCAACTCACGAATGTCTTGCAGTGAATTCAGCATCTCAGTAGATAGAGGAATTTCAAATTCTTTTACACTGTCCCAACAAAGCTGCATCTTCGCCCATTCCGTAACGTTGTCTTTTGGGCGATCCTCGTCAGTTAAAAGATCCAACACATGCTTGGCGATAATTGTAATTTGATCTTGCACGACAGTAGATACGGATTGTTTATCCCATATTGCACGCAAATCCATTTGTTTACCAAGTGCTTGCTCTGAAATCATATTATGCAATTTGGCAAGTGTATAAGTAACAATATTTGCTCGATAACCTCCCTGATACCAGTCTTGATTACTAATCAGAGCCTCAGTTTTACGAAATAATATGGCTAAAGCTACATTATTTTTGAAATACTCTTCATTAAATAGTGATTCATCGCTTGTCCAATTCTTGGTAACTAATTCTGAAAAGTACATAAAGCTCTTTTGAGCACCCAAACTAACTTTATGCGGAAACTCTTTCCAAGTATTTTGGATTTTCGCTATATCTGTTTTGGTAAGCATTTGTGCACGAGGGTTCTGAATTAAAAACTGCCGTTTCTGGGCTGGAGTTAATTTAGCCTGTTCATTTAGAAATTGTCCCCTTGCACGCTCATAGAACCAATGTGTTCCATATTGTGTTCCCATTGCTGGGGGCGTGAATATTCTGCGAGAGAATTCTTCCAATCGAATATGAAATGGGTGGTTGGCGAAGAAGTCGGCATCGCTTACTTTGTTTTGACTATTAGAATAACGAGCAATCGCTGGTATTAGCTCTCCAGCCTTTTCAGAAGGCAAGACGGAAAGCTTCATCTGGACCATTACTAAAGATAAGTCCACTGCATCTTTTTTCCCTGTTGTTCCTCTTGCTGCAATAGCTAATGATGCAGTGGTTTGACCTCCATTAACAATTTGAAGATTTTTAGCACTGACAATTTTAAGACCAGCTTCACTCTGTTCAATCACAACATCCTCTGCCGTGGCTGCAATACCGTTATTGTATGCAAAGAACATTTCTGGCTGATTACGAATGGTTACCTGAATTTTGGCGTTGACCTTACCCTTGATACTAAGGAAAGTTCGAACATTACCTTCTAATAATCTGCTACCATATGTCTCGTAGACTTGAGCTAAACTTGCCCCAGGAATCATGCATAGATATGCTTGATAATCGCCCTTTGATTCCGCTGCCTTTAGGCAGGGAAGCCCTCCACCAAACTCATTGAAATCAACAATTAGCTCATCGCGGCCTGTTGCTGAAATGTACGCTGTATGAAGTCGCGCCACATCCCAAATGTGAAACTCAGTTCCAACTCCATTCAAATGTTCTTCAGGCCAATCTTTGGCTCTGCTTTTTAGTAATCCGTCACTAACAAGGTAGAAGCGGTACTTTGTGATTTTTGCTTGCCAATCCATTAGGTCACATGCAAAACCATGCGCTGGCTGGCTCTCTTCAATAGACCCATCTGAAAGCTTACCCTTGAGAGCCTCCTCAACAAAGGCTCGTAACATTCCAAAAGCTTTCATAGCATCAGCAGTATTAAAAGAAGGTACATCATCATCATTAGAGTAATCTACTATTAACAACGCAAGGCTGTTGTCAGCTTCATCGAAAGAGTAACCATCTAATTTCAAGTTTTTTTTCCCGATAACACCCTCAAATCTACAAACTACAAAATCTACAAATTCTTCTGCATCAGAAAGCCGTTCCCCTACATCCTCAACAAAACCTACGCGATTGAAATCAAGATTTGATTCTGCGCGCACCCTTACATTTTCTAGTAAATCCTTTCTGAATTCTTCAAGAGTCATTTTGCTTAGCTCAAATATTGTTGGTTGTGTTTATTAAATATTTTTCACAGTCTGATATGTTTATCTCATATCTAACCTTGCTTACACCAGTTGCTATTATTGCGCTAGTTATACAAGGGAATCCTTCTGTAACCTCATAAGTAGATGTATCACCAACTCGATACATGAACTCATCATATTCACTTCTGGGCGAATAACCCGTATGACTTAATCTTTCTTCAAATAAATCAGAAGCTACAATGTCATCCCATAGCATTGATCGTATTTTTTCAACCAAGCTATTTATAGAATATGAATTTACTTCATTCAAAGTTAATGCTTCGATAAGCTCAATTACTACTAAGTAAATTGGTGATTTAGAAACTTGAAGTTGAAACTCTGAGGAAATTAAAATCTTAATAGCTGAAGGTCTAATAGTCTTTATTTCCCAACAGCACTCATCAGCTTGAAAATCTTGAGGGGCATCAAACGGACCAACCCAAGACTTTAATGCACTATTCACGCCTAACTTATCAAATAATTTTTGTAAAAAAAGTAACTCTCCGTACAAACCTCTTATTTCTCTCTCACTTAATAAATTCAATGTTTCACGTTCAAGCAATAACCGCCAGTACGTCAGGCGGCGTAAAACAGAAGCCAAAGCTTCATCTTCACTTATGAAATTTTTATTTGAGAAGTTAATTAGATCAGCACAAAGAAGTGAGAACATTGGTTCTAAAAGGGGGCTATCCAATGTCAAAACTAAAGCCCAACTCTCATCGTCTCGAAAATAGGATTTAATTTTGATAGCTCTCATACTTTTAATTTTTGGAGGACATGAGCCCACTACAAGCATCAATACTCTATAATTCTCTACACTTTTACCTATGTAAAACCTTAAAGGATGAGTGCTATCGAACAATTGAAATACTGATTCATCCGAGCCTAGTGGAAGTTTGCTCCATCTGTTAGATAGATCTTCATGCATAGAGTTCTTCCTCGTCTACATCTTCATCATCTACATTATCAATTTCGTTCGGTATTAAGTTACGAAGTTCAACTAGGTTAATTCGATAAGTAAAATTTTCCCCACCGTTTTTTAGCGCAGGAAATACGAGAGCTACTGCAACCATAAATTTACATTTATCTGGGAGCTCCACATAATTATTATTATCTTTGTCCTCGGGTTTTAATAAATATAACAGAAGCAATGGCTTTTGGCGTTCTTGACGATAGGCCTTTCCAGGTACTGATTTTTTTTCTTTATTTTCGGGTTTATTCCTGAAATTATCTTCAGCAATTTTAATGACAGGTTCAGATAAGCCTATTTTTTCATGTGAGGCATCACCAAGTCGTCGCTTGTTGCCGCCTACCAAATATGATCTTGATTCAGAATCTAATGTTACTTTGCGTCTAAGCGCTTTCGTAGGAAGACCTTGAACCAAATCTTCTGAGTCGAGCTCTCCATTCGGAAATGCTATATCCCAGTTGTCAAGAATACTATCTTTAGAATTTTTTAAGAAACGTGCTATTATAGCCGATGGGAACCTAGTGTCCAATGGATGGGATGAATATGAGTCAAGGAAATCAACAACAATTTCTTTGGGGATAGATTTCCAAAGGGGACAGCTTGCATCAACACGTTTTTCAGTACACGAATCAACCAATTCCTGAGCTAGTTGCTCTGTTTTTACATAATTTCCCAGAAGAACGTCTGACTCAGATGATAGTCGAGTCGCTTCTTTTAGTTCATTGTTTAAGTTGATTGATCCAGTTATTACTTCAGAATCACGCATTTTATTTCTTGCGGTAATTAGGAGCGCTTCAGGATGGGCGCGGATTCTCAATCCAACATCGACTGGTTTTAATCTGGAGTTTTGCATTTGCCGAATTGAATCTCTAAGTTCATCAGATGCAACTGAAATATAAGAGTACCAATCACTAGATGCATCAGAAATCCATATTCTAAATAAATCTTCATAGCCTTTGCGGTACCCAAACCATCGCCCCATTTGCAACAAGGCATCATACATTTGTGTTCTGCGATAAAAATAACTAACACAAAGTCCCTCTAATGTTATTCCCCTAGCTAGACTATTACCTCCAACGGCAATAGTTCTTAGCCCATTTTCTTTGTAAAGTGAGTAATCTAGACTAGCTGAACCTGATTTCTGGTTTACTGTGCACAGCTGAACTGGTAGAGATGAAGAAGCCAGAACTGATTTAATTTCAGCCCAAGTTGTTCCAGAGCTTAAATACTCCGTTTCAAACAAATGGTGTAAATCTGACATTGTTGAGTTTTTTTGAGAATCAATATCTTCAAGCATAGAGTAGTGACGAATGTCTTCCTGCATTCTGCGCAAAACTCCATCGAGGATGTCAGCTATTTGGTTTTGAATATTTGTATAGTGACTAACGTTGACCAGCATTGATCTATGTTTTTGTGAGTTGTTTCGCAAGTCCATAATTGCGTTAACTAAAAGAAAACACTGTACTGCAGTTATTAATGACTTTGGTATCTCACTTACAATACTGTCATTTTTTAATTTTGCGATGTCAGAAGTTGTTGTGTTGTCATCTTTGCTGATTTCGCCGAAGATATGTTCTGCGTCATTGATAGAAATTAGATGCTTTGGATCGGCCTTGTCGCCAAAAATTTTACTGGCTCCAAAATAGTTTGTAGGAGCATCAAGGGTATAAATGAAATCTCTAGGAAATAGATCATCACCTAGCATATCGCTTGTTGTTTCAGGATTAATGAATACATTTGCGAATGGAGTTGCTGTGAATCCGATATAACTCGAACGAGGGAATACTTTTAATAAATTCCTAATACTTGAATTAATAGCTGTAGCTTTTTTCGGATTGGTGTTAACAGAGGCGTTGTCTGCTTCATCATCGATCAACAATAGAGGTAAATTTATTTTACCTGCATTATTGGCATTGTAAGTAATTAGCCAGTTCGTAAGATTTTCTAAAACTTTTTTATTTTTCTTAACAACCAATAAAACAGGCTCGCTATAGTTTTTTAGTTTAAATCCTAATTGGTTTGCTGTAGTTTCTTTGAAGTCGGACATCGTAGATGTGAAAACGCCCGCACCCTTATCTGGATTAATAAGACCAACGCCAACTAGTCTCCGTTGAAGCGTGCGATTTACGATACCTGCACTTTCCAATCCGACAAAACCAGAGTCTAATCGCTCCTGTGTCTGACGCCGTAAACTTTCTAGAGTACCTGTAAGTAAAATTACAAGCTTATATCCTGAGTCTGCGGCTTTACATATTAATCCAGTATAGTTAGAGGTTTTACCTGATTGTACATCACCCATTACCATTCCGCGCTTAGACCATCCTGATTCATTGAATGGATCACCCACTCGATCCAAAATTTCATCTGTAACCTTATCAAGGGAATCTACTACTTTGTGTGGCCATCCTTGACGAAGCAGATCTGTTTTGTAGCGACCCCAGTAAAATGGATCGATTTCGGATTTTCGTGCCGAAAGCCAAGGATCTGAATTGTCTTCAACACAGCTACCCAACTCCATATAGATAGTTAAGCTTTCGTGAAGACGTTTAATGATTTGATCATACTCTTCATTTTCAACTGAGAATGCTGGAATATGACGTAAATCACTCGCCATTTTTGAAATGTCTTCTTCAGTTGGAATATTGCTATTAAAGCATCCGCGAATAGTCTGTTCTAATCTAAGAGCATTCTCTGATAGTTTTATTGCTTTTTTACTCTTCATTTTTTTCTAATTCCTTTACAATTTTTCTCGTAATTTCAGTGTTTTGATTAAATGGTTCTATTAAATGAAGACTTGCCAAGAAGCTCAGTCGTAATTCTGCATTCATTTTCGTTGTGTCTAATATACTTATAACCATCTCTCGTAGTCGACTCTCTACGTTTTCTTCATTTGGAGTTGCTCGAACGTCTGAAGCCATTCTTGAATACAGAGCTTCTGAAGGGAAGGAGCTTTCAATTGTGTTTAATACGCTTTCAAACGAACCCTTTTGATCTTTTGGTAGCGTATCTGCAAAGATTTTAATTAATGGGTGATCTCTATTAATATCAAAACGCACCCCATCTCTATTAAGAACCTCATGCCAACCCGTTGTTATTTCCCCTTTTGGTACGTTCCGTCCACGAAAAATTATAGTTCGACCACTTACTTGTCTTATCCGATCTATAGTTCTTCGTAAATTAGTGCGTACAGTTTCTGGAGGAAATGCCGCAGATTTTTTTACATCTAATGTCCATAAATGATCGAGTGTATTGGGTATATCGACACGAACACGAGCTAATTTACTGAGTTCATCTTTTCTAGCAAGACGAAACCAAGTTCCCCATATTATCAATCGACGGTTACGATAGATGTAAAAACCTTGCAAACTACGTAAGCCTAAATTCCCACCTGCTTGATTAACTGCAGACTGACTAAGCTTACTCACATGCGGAAGAATATATGGTTTCACAACAACTTTATGGCCTTCAACCTTAAAGCTATCTTCATCAAGATGCTGTGTAGCCGTATGATCAGATAGGAAGGGATTGATAGAGGGTAGAGCAAGGTTGTTCATGGAAATTGAAATGCGGGAGCGACCAGGTTCAGGGCTTATAAATCTATGGAAAACTAATGCTAAATGGTTTCTAGCAATATCCATTTGCTCTCCTATAGCAGATACTAGAGAACTTTCACCTGCCGCCAATCGGTCAAGTTGCTGCCAATGGACAATTGTCCCAGCTCCCCATTCCTGTAAGTCCGCTACATTAGGTATTGAGGAGATTTCATGTTCGTTAAGCTCTAACATGACCCAAGCCTTTTTCTCCAAAATGACATCTAGATCCCAGCAAAAAGCCGTAAGACTGCCATCCTTCGTTAATGAAACAACAGTCATTTTCCTACATTGAGAAAGAGAAGATGTTTTTAGTCCCAGACCATAGCGCCCAAGATCATCAAGCGCTCGAACGTCTCGAGGATTAGTACTTCCATGACGCATAGCATCCATCAAGACTTCTCTAGACATTCCGATCCCATTATCGACAATCGCAATGTAGGGATCATCATCGTAAGGTCGATATTCTATCTTAATCTGTTTTGCCTTAGCGGAAATGCTGTTATCTATCAAATCAGCAAGTGCTGACTCTAAGGAGTAACCTATAGATCTCATGGACTCTAGCAAAGAAGGTGCGTGGGGTGGGTTTTCTATTTCTTTCATGACTACTCTTAGTTTTATATATTTATATTTAAGTTATTCCTTAAATATATGACAAACTTCTATTTTTAATAGTATTACATACCCCAACTTCTATGTGCATAGCTATAAAGCATTAAATATATTAGAACTTTTTCATAACTCACTTTTTGTTCAATTCAAGATTGTAGATTCCAGCGATTAAACTGAATCTCAAACCAAGTCTTTTCCTTCTATTTCGATAACGCTCAGCAAGGATTTTAAAGCTCTTCAAACTACTAAATACATGCTCAATACTAAGACAATACGGATTGAATATTTACTTATTTTATAGCTACTCTTTATTCAGAAATCATTTATCCTAATTGAAGCAAAATCATTCTAAAAAGGTTCTGAAATGAGTGATAATCGAAAAAATTACCCTAACGAAGAAGTTAAAGAACTACAAGTGGTTTATCAATCAGCTAAAATTTTTAAAGAGATTATTAAGGAAGAAGAGATTTTTGAAGAAATCGAAGCTAAATTATTAGAACAGTGGGATAAGAAGGTAGCATTACAAAGCAGAATTTTTGAACTTGAAGATGAATACAAAGAAGCTAAAGAGGTACTCGATGGCTGGAACAATAAAAGTAATCCACTTTATGAAAAATATAAAAACTGTATGGAAAGTTTAGTTACGAGAATTGATATATTGAAAAAACAGTTATCAGAAATGGCTTAATATTTTTACTAAGCCAAAATATACTGCTAAAAGATAGAGTTAAATTGATATATTTTCTTTTGAATATTTCAATTTTAAAATATCTTCTTTTCTAAAAAGTCGGATCTTACTTTCAGTTTTACCAAAATAGAAAGGTTTTACAACGCCTTGGTTTTGTAAGTTAGTGATATGAGAATGGCGCATACCTAAAATAGAACTAGCTTCAGCGCCAGTAAGAAACTCCTCTTTCAATTTTAAAACCTTAATTAGTTCATGTTTATGGATAATTTTCCAATAAACAAGATCTTCAATGTTTGAATAGCCACCAAAATTCTAGACACACATAACCATCTTTTGATGGACCTTTTCATAATCTAATGGAGAACGCTGACCATTGGAACCATGTCTGCGTTTTGAATTGTAGAACATCTCAATATATTCAAAGATATCTGACCTTGCTTCAGTTCTAG
Source organism: Acinetobacter kyonggiensis (assembly GCF_900107285.1). Classification (GTDB taxonomy): domain Bacteria; phylum Pseudomonadota; class Gammaproteobacteria; order Pseudomonadales; family Moraxellaceae; genus Acinetobacter; species Acinetobacter kyonggiensis. The sequence goes on from NZ_FNPK01000005.1 coordinate 10,693, forward strand.
TTATATAGATTTTCTTCTTGATCCTCTCTCGCTTTAACAGCTGAAAGAAGCTCTCAGCAACAGCATTATCATGGCAATTGCCTCTACGACTCATACTACTTTCAAGATTATGGTGCTTGAGAAATGTCTGCCATTCATAGCTAGTGTATTGGCTACCTTGGTCAGAATGAATCAACACCTTGTTCTTTGGTTTTCTTCGCCATAAAGCCATCAATAACGCATCTAAAACTAGATCTGTTGTGATTCTAGATTTCATGGACCAGCCAACAACAAGACGTGAAAACAAGTCAATTACAACTGCAAGATACAACCATCCCTCGTGAGTACGAATATAAGTAATATCAGTCACCCACAGTTGGTTGGGATGAATTGGGTTGAACTCGCGATTTAAAGTATTTGCAGCAACAATCGATGGAGTACCGGTATGAGCTCTAGGTTTGCGATAGCCACGCTGTGACTTAAGACCATTAGTTTTCATAAGCCGATATACTCGGTTGATCCCGCAACTTTCACCAATATCTTTCAAATCACAGTGAATCTTGCGATAGCCGTAGACTCCACCAGATTCTAGCCAGAACTGTTTAATCAATCCTGAAAGCTGTTGCCGTTTCTTTGCAGTTTTACTAGTAGGTTGCTTTAGCCAAGCGTAATAACCACTGTGATGAACATCTAGAGTTGAACATAATCGACGGACAGGCCATATGTGCTGATTGTCCTGAATAAAGGCGTACCTCATTTGGACTGGCTTGCGAAGTACACCGCGGCCTTTTTTAATATGTCCCTTTCTTCAGTGACTCGTTGTAGTTCTTTTTTTAACTTTGCCAATTCTGCAAGTGGATCATCAGATTCTGTGATTTTAGGCTGTTTAGGATCATAGCGTTTAATCCAGGCATACAGACTATGCATGGTTGTACCTAAATGTGTAGCAACTTCAGCCACGCTATGACCTTTTTCAGTAACTTGCTTTACTGCTTCAATTTTAAATTCTTCAGGATATCTTTTACTACTGCTCATAAACACCTCGTTAATTAGCCATTTTATCTAACTAAAAAGTGTCTACAAAATCGGTGGCTATTCAAAGTCAAATTTTTAGTTGCCTCAGGATAAATTGAGTCAGCTTGAATTAGATTACTTGTATTAAAAGGATCTTGAACATAGATCGTAGTTAAATCTAGTTGATCAACATAGATAGTGACTTTTTCTTTGAAAAGATAATTTAATGTGGCAAGGGCCTGAGATTTATACCTTAGACCTTTTAAGTTGATTTGCCCTTTGTTGATTTTATATCGAAAAACAGTCCGACATTTTCTTTCAATTTCTAGTTCAGGAATGGTTAAAACAGGAAATATTTTAGATGCTTCTCTCCACATTTTTTCAGGTCTTTGCTGTGTACCTGAATGAACTCTTTTATGATAAATATTCTCAATCCACTCGTTAACTAAATCTCTTAATGTATCTAGTGTATAACAAGCGTTTCCGACAGAGTCGTAATCTCCACGATGTAATGGTGATGAATATGTAGTACCTCTGAGTTTATGGATAATACTTTCATTAAGTGATTTAAAGAAACTTTCAACATGAGCCTTATCATCTGGGGAATAGGGTTGTGATTCTGATTTGGTAATATGGAAACTATTACAAAAATTGGCAAGCGCATTATTATTAAATTCACAACCATTGTCCGGAATTATTACGGTCGGAAGACCTCCTGTTAAACCGCGATGAGGTCTTATCAACATGCTTTTAAGAACTAATAATGTTTTTGTTGCAGAAGGGGGAAGCATACATAAGTGCCACCCGACGATTGCTCGTGTATAAACATCTATTGCGATACAAAGCTCTGGTCTACCGAGTGCATTACCATTTTTATCTAAAATGATGCAGTCAATTTCATGGGTATCCATTTCAACTATTGCGAGTAAACTTGGAGATATTAAGCTTCGACCCGAAGCTTTAAAAATTCGATTTGCTTTACGTTTTCCTTCTTTATTTTTGACCATGATATAAGGATCAAATTTATGAACGCGCCGATATATGGTACGCTCTGATGGTACTTTGGTATTTGTATTGAGTGCTCTGATTCGCTCTTTAATAATTAAATAAGCATCATTTGGGCTGAAATTTTCTCGTTCTTTTATAAAATTTAGAAGAACCTCATTAATAATTTTTTCAGCTTCGATTGAGAATCTAAAACTATTATTTCCACCAATTCCTTGATAAAAAAAATTAAATGCATTTGAGTTATCTCGATACTTTTTTATATACCTTGCTAGCGTACTTGCAGCTATTTTTCTTAGACTCGGATTTTCTTGAGTAATATTTATAATTGCAAAATTCAAATGCTTAATTGAGCATGGGATTTTGTTTGAAACAACATAGTCTATATACTGAAAAATTTCTTCAATCGTTAGCTTTTGATTTTTGTGCAATAGTGGAACGCTTAAAGTAGTTAATTTTATATCTCCATATAAAATTTTTTTCATTAAATCATCTTTTGTTATAAAATACATATTTCCACTTATAAAGTTGGAATAGCGAATTGTTTCCTGCTCGATATAAGTTATTTCAAAAATTTCATTAAGGTAGGTAAAGCGATCACCAATATTTAGATTAAAATTATTCTTCATATTTAAATCCCTAAAATTTTTTTATAAAAAATAAAATGATCAGCAATCATTGAACTTAAACTATTTGATTGCATTAAAAGGTATAGGTCTTCTCTACTCTTAAATTCTGCATGATTAATAATAATTTCTGCTTTATCTAAATCAAATTTATCTAATATTTTATAATTTGCGCGTTGGTAACTGATGTTTAAAAAGAGATAATCTTGTTTTGAAAGAAGGTTGTTACGATCAAAAGTCTTGAATTTAATACAATGATTTTTTAAAATATCCTCTGCTATTTTAAACCTTGAAAGATTTCTTTCTGAAATTGTTTTTAAATTCGGTTTTATTTCATGAACCTCATAGCCATTTAAAGTGCGAATAACAAAATCAGGAATAATATATTGTTTTTCAGTGATGAATATTTGAATGGCTTGCGTTCTGTACTCAAGAATATCGTCATTACGTTCTAAATTTATTGCATGAGCGAGTTCTAAATTACTTTCGAGACATATTAATCCTTTATTTTTAACGCTTGGAAATAGTGAAACACGACTTCCTATACGCGATTTTATTCTACGCTCACCAATAAATTTTGATGAAACATGTGTTTGTTTTCGAAAAGCATCTTCAAATTTTTCATGTAGGTTTTGATTAAGACGCTCTAATTTTTGTTCTAAATAGCTTGATTGCATCGCTGTTCTCACATTTTTTAGGATGAGATAAAGCTCTGAGCAATTTTGATTTTATTGCTCAAGGCTTGACGGAACATTGCAATCAAGAGATACTAAAAACGCCAATAGTTAGCTTTCTCTTGAATGCAAACGGGTAGAGCGGATTCTATGAATCCGCTTTATTTTTTCTTAAGTCATTTTTCTTTCTCCTCTGAAATTAATCCAAGTTCGATAGCAATTCTTTTGCTTTCACCACGTCGTGGTAAGCGATTTGTATTGAGAATTCTGTAAACTAAATCTCTTGAAAAATTATGTTTTAAGCTCCAGTCGGAAATCGTTATTCCGGCTTTCTCAAAATCATCTTTGATTTGCTGATTAGTCTTCATAGTAGTAATAAGAATAATTTGAACATTATCTTAAAATAGTTGTTTTTTTAGATTTTGCAAGAGTTTATTATATCGGATTATATTTTTTATTATGGATATAATTAATATTATTAAAACATTTTATTTATTTTAATAAATACATGATTCTATATTTTTAATAATATTAGATATAATTTTTTTCTTGTTATCTAGTTTGACTATAATATCTTGACTATTTTTTATATGATTTTTAAGGCAGAAGTTAATTTCAGGTAATTGCTTGCTGAGTTCTCTAGTTATTTGTATTTCAACATCTTTTTCAGCCTTCTCTTGTTTGAGTAGTCTTAACTCCTCAGTTAATATCTTTGTGGCTTTTTCTTGACAATGATTAACCCTAAAGTCAGTTAATTTATCTGTTTCTGAATAATAAAAGATACCAGATTCATCATATTGTTTCTTAATATACCCAAATTTCTCTAATTGCCTAATAAGAGAATAGGTTTGCCATTTTGTTGTTTGAGAAGGCTCGTCAAACCGCATCCAAAGATCTTTAGGCTTAGACCATGTTATCAGTACATCGTTTTCAACCAATAAAAGAAATTGTTCTTTAAGAATATGTTTGATTTCGTTCATCTAAGTCACTTGATATATTATTGAGGATTATAATCCTCTAATTATGCATTATATCTAAAACAACATTTGCAGTTAAGCATTCACATAAATTTATGTGAGCATTTGTTTGTTATCTAAGCATTAGAAAAGTTTTTTATTGATAGTATTTTTAATTGTGGGCTGAACTATCACATTGAAATTCATAAAATAATATTTAGTGCCATATGTCTAAGCTAGCAGTGGGTTTACAAGAGTCTAAGATAAAGTGGACATTAAATGTGGTTATAGTGAATTTAAGCTGGATATAATGTCTTTTTTGCTGGATTTTACTGAGAATTATATGAAGAAATCGTCAAGTCTTTTTATGATCGATGGCGTTGCTGAGTTAATGCAGTGTGTTGGTGAGAATATTAAAATTGCTCGAGTTCGTAGACGTATCACGATCCAAGAATTAGCGAATCGTGTGCATGTAGATGAACGCACGATTAGTCGAATGGAAAAGGGCGATCCAAGTATAAGTTTCAAAAATTTAGTGACGGTTCTAATTTCACTGAATATAGCAGATTCTATAGCGGAACTAGCCCATCCAGATCATGATGAAGTTGGTAAGGCTTTAGATATTCAAAAGTATCCTAAAAGAGTACGAAGTCTTGATAAGTTAAGTGATGATTTTTAGGTGTGATGGTGTCGAATGATTCAAATTACCTTACTTTATTTTTTTAAGGGCTTGATACAAGAATAAATTAAATCGTAAAAAATATAAATTCTACAATTTAAGCTTTCATGTGCTGAAAGTTTTAAATTGGATTCATATGAGGATTATAAGCCGTGGATACTTAGTCCTCAAAAATGAATAGTTCTATTCTTTATGGGAATAAAACTTATGAACGATTTAGCACAAAAAATTGGACAAGCAATTAGGGTGTGTAGAACTGAACAAAAGATTACCCAAGAAAAATTAGCCTTACTTTGCAATATAGACCGTAGTTATCTTGGTCGAATTGAACGTGGTGAAGTGAATATTACTGTTCATAAACTTTATGAAATTGCACATATCCTTGAAGTTGAACCACATGTTATTTTGCCGAAAGATTAAATAAGTGATGGTTCTTTCTTTTAAATCATTGATCCCATAAATTAAGCATATTTATCTGGGTAGTGTAACTGGTATAGCCTCAATCATCAGAGAGCATTTATAATTAGATTATCCCAATTTCAAGGCTCGGCAGGATATGTACGAGTTTTCATGTTTTTATATTCTTGTTTTTCTTAAATTTTGAAATGAAATCTTCTAATCTTTCATTTATTTTTATCTATTTGCGCAACATCCTGTAGTTGTTTTACTTTTGATATATCTAATCGTTTGATCTGGCTTAGCAATGCTAAATATTCAGGCGATTTCAAAGCATTTTTAGTATCTTGACGCAAATCATCAATTTCTTGACGTGTCATTTGATAGTCATCTGGGAATTTAGTCATAAAAACAACTCCAAATTTAAAACATTATAAGTTCAATTAATTTAATTTGAGGATTATAATCCTCTTTTTGTGTTAGTCTTACTACATTCAATAATATTAAAAATACCTGATTTTATATATAGTCGGAATTATCTAAATGAAAAATATAGATTTATTTATTGTTTTGAGCTTGTGTTTACCATTTGTAGGATGTGTAACAGCGAACTCGATTAAGCCTAGTGATGTAAAAGCTTATAAAACACCAAATGATTTAATCGCTGCTAAGTCGCTGAACGGTAAAGGTGGAAATGGTAAAGAGTACTTATTTGAAGCTTCTGTACCTGATGCTTTAATTCCTTATGTCTATATGAGTAACTTCTGTGCTACTCAAGATGGTCGTTTCTTTCAAGTGTCTAAGAGTCTATTTCGCTATTTAAGGGGTACACATATACCTGCTTTGAATAATCAACGCCTCATTTCAGCAACAGGCACATTTACATGTGCATCAAAAGCACCATGGAATGTATCTATTGAACCTGTCTTATCTCGTATTGGTGGAATGGGACAACCCTTAAACTTTGTAACCCTTAAAACAGCTGTTATTTCTGATAATGAAGTACACAGCAATTTCACTGTATATCAGTCGCAAAAGAATATTGAAGAAAATAATAAAAAACTAGCTATTGAAAAACACAAACTTGAACAACAGCGATTAAAAAATGACTATGAAAGAAATTTAGTGATTAATGCTCCTAAATCTAAGGATATTGGTCAAACGATTTGTAAAAATGCAGAATTGTTTGAATTTACTGGGACTATCGTTCTCGGGCAAGCAACTTATCATCAAGTTGATGGCATAGTTATAGCTAGTTTTGAAGGTTTTTCAAATGATCATGCTAATTTGAAAATTAATATGAAGGGCTGGCTGAATAACTTCAATCAAATATCATCAGGACCTAATGTTCTATATAAACAGACTCCTTTAGAGTCGGGTAGAGTGATTTGGGACAGCAAGCAAGGTTGGTATAAGTGTGACTACTAAATATTAACTTGAATTTTATCTGGGCATATACATCTTTGAACTGAAAATTATTTAATAAATTAGGTATTACATATTCAATGTTTAAGAATGCTGTTCATTACTTCTTTTTAAACTATTGATTAACTATCAATAGTTTTCAAAATTCATTATTCTAATTATAAAGATTAAATAGATGGCTTTAGAATGGATAAGAAGAAACTATCTGAACGAGATATATGTAGTAAATTTATCAACCCTGCCTTAGAACAAGCAGGATGGACTGCACATCAAATCCGTGAAGAAGTAACTTTTACCAATGGTCAAATCATGGTACGTGGAAAACTACATACCCGTGGTGAACGAAAACGTGCAGATTATGTTCTTTACTATAAAAAAAATATTCCTCTAGCAATAATTGAAGCAAAAGATAATAACCATAGTATTGGAGCTGGAATGCAACAGGCTTTGGCATATGCTGATTGCTTACAAGTACCTTTTGTTTTTTCGAGTAATGGTGATGGTTTCTTATTCCATGACCAAACAGGATTATTTGGAGAAGTTGAGCAAGAGTTAGGATTAGATGAGTTTCCATCACCAGAACATTTATGGAAACTGTATGAGCAATATAAAGGGTTAACTGCACCCGAATCTAAACAAATTGTTGAATACCCATATTATGACGATGGCTCAGGACGTATGCCTCGTTATTACCAAGTTAATGCAATTAACAAAACAATTGAAGCGATTGCGCGTGGGCAGAACCGCATTTTACTTGTCATGGCAACTGGAACAGGAAAAACCTATACAGCTTTTCAAATCATTTGGCGACTATGGAAAGCGGGTGCCAAAAAGCGAATCTTATTTCTGGCTGATCGTAATATTTTAGTAGATCAAACAAAGAATAAAGATTTCAAACCGTTTGGTCAGCATATGACTAAAATATCGAATCGTATGATTGATAAAAGTTATGAAATCTATTTATCACTTTATCAGGCAGTAACAGGCTCAGAAGAAGAAAAGAACATTTATAAGCAATTTTCTCCTGAATTCTTTGACTTAATTGTGATTGATGAGTGTCATCGGGGAAGTGCAAAAGAAGATTCAGCTTGGCGTGAAATTTTAGAATATTTTACTTCTGCGACTCATGTTGGTTTAACCGCTACTCCAAAAGAAACCAAAGATGCTTCCAATATTACCTACTTTGGTGATTCAGTTTATACCTATACATTAAAACAAGGGATTCAAGATGGTTTCCTTGCACCTTATAAAGTTGTGCGTATCGATATAGATAAAGACCTACAAGGATGGCGTCCTGAAAAAGGAAAAAAAGATCATCGTGGGAATGAGATCACAGATCGTATTTATAACCTTAAGGATATGGATAAAGGACTTGTTCTAAAAAAACGAACTGAACTTGTTGCAAGAAAAATCACTGAGTTTCTTATTAATACAGACCCTTATGCTAAGACAATTGTATTCTGTGATGATATTGATCATGCAGAACGTATGCGTCAGGCATTGGTTAATTTGAATCCTGAGCGAGTTAAAGAAAACCGTAAATTTGTCATGCGTATTACTGGCGATGATAAAGATGGTAAGGCTGAATTAGATAACTTTATTAATCCCGAAGAACGTTATCCTGTCATAGCAACAACCTCCAAATTGATGACCACAGGGGTGGATTCAGAAACTTGTAAATTGATTGTGCTTGATCAGCATATTAAGTCTATGACTGAGTTCAAACAGATGATTGGACGTGGTACTCGTATCAATGAAGAGTTTGGAAAAACTTGGTTTACGATTATGGATTTCAAGAAAGCTACAGAGCTTTTTAGTGATCCAGCTTTTGATGGTGAGCCTGTTGTAATTTATGAACCCAAACCTGATGAACCTGTTGTACCGCCTGATGAGCCAGATACAAACGAAGAGGATGATACAGATCGTCCTGACGATGACTCAATAACAGGTGGTGATTCTGGTGATGATGACTTTGGTGGCGGTGATGGTGAGCCACCAAGAAAATTCTATGTAAATGATGTGGCTGTTAGTGTGATCGGGGAACGAGTTCAATTCTATGATAATGATGGAAAACTGGTTACTGAGTCCTTAAAAAATTATACAAGGGAACATATCTTGAAAGATTATGAGTCCTTAGATGCTTTCTTGAGAAAGTGGAAAGGTGCTGATAAAAAGTCTTTGATTATTGATGAGTTTAAGAAGCAAGGCGTGATTTTTGAAGCTTTAGAGGATGAAGTTGGTAAAGACTTTGATCCATTCGATATGGTCTGCCATATAGCTTTTGACCAGCCTGCTTTAACTAAAAAAGAACGTGCAAATAATGTACGCAAACGCAATTACTTTACGAAGTACAATGAGCAGGCACGTCAAGTATTGGATGCATTACTCGATAAATATGCAGATCAGGGAATTGAGCCGATTGAAGATGTAAAGATTTTACAAATTCCTCCGTTTAATCAAATGGGGTCAATCATTGAAATTATTCAGTCATTTGGATCGGTTGAAGCATATACAAATGCTTTAAAAGAGTTAGGAGATCACTTATATGAGGATGCATCTTAATCACTTGATTGGTACAATTGCCGCCAAATTTTTAAGTTTAATGCAGTTGTAATATGAGCATTTCAGGAACAATTAAATCCATTCAAGATACCATGCGTGAAGATGTGGGCGTTGATGGTGATGTACAACGTCTTGGGCAGTTGGTGTGGATGTTGTTCCTTAAGGTTGTTGATGATCGAGAAAATGAACTTGCAACTTTAGCTTTATTGGAAGGACAAACTTTTAAATCTCCGATTCCTGAAAAATTTCGTTGGCGAAATTGGGCTGCCAATGATGAGGGTATGACAGGCGATGAACTGAAAGATTTTATTGATAATCAATTGTTCCCTGCATTACAAAATTTAGCTGTAGAAAATGATGACCCACGCGCTCGTGTAGTACAAAATGTATTTGCTGATGCATATAATTATATGAAATCAGGTGGTTTAATTCGAAAAATTATTAACCAAATTCAGAAAGGTTTTGATTTTAATAAATCCAAAGAACGTCATGCTTTTGGTGATATTTACGAACAGTTATTACGTGACTTACAAGCAGCAAAAAACTCAGGGGAATTTTATACTCCTCGTGCTGTAACAGCTTTTATGGCACAGATTTTAGATCCTCAATTAGGTGAATCTGTACTTGATCCTGCTTGTGGTACGGGCGGATTCCTTACTTCAGCAATTGAATATAAACGTGAAAATTATGTTCAAACTGCTGAAGATGAAAAAGTTTTGCAGAATAGTATTCACGGGATTGAAAAGAAACCTTTACCACATTTGCTCTGTACTACTAATATGATTCTGCATGGTATTGATGTACCTGTACAAATCCGTAGAGACAATACTTTATCTTACCCGTTGATTTCATGGGGAACTGATAAGCGTGTAGATGTGATCCTGACTAACCCTCCATTTGGTGGTACTGAAGAGCAAGGGATTGAAAAGAATTTCCCTTCAAAATTCCAGACTCGTGAAACTGCCGATTTATTTATGATACTGATCATTCAGCTTTTAAAAGCGCATGGTCGTGCAGCAGTAGTATTACCAGATGGCTTTATGTTTGGTGAAGGTATCAAAACAGCCATTAAAGAAAAATTAATGGAAGATTGTAATTTACATACGATTGTTCGTCTGCCTAAGTCTGTATTCGCACCTTATACATCGATTAGTACCAATATTTTGTTCTTTACCAAAGGTAAGAAAACAGAAAAGGTGTGGTTCTATGAGCATCAATTACCACAAGGTGTAAAAGCCTATAACAAAACTAAACCGTTACAACTTAAAGAGTTCGATACTTTAAAAGCATGGTGGGGGAAAGAAAGTGATGGTTTTGCTAGTCGTGTAGAAAATGAACAAGCGTGGAAAGTATCACTTCAAGATATTATTGGTCGCAGCTATAACCTTGATATAAAAAACCCCCATCAAGTTGAAGAAGATGCTAAAGACCCTGAAGAGTTATTAGCGAAATATGAAAGCCTTGAAACTGAGGTTGCTAAAATTCGTCAGCAATTAAAAGCAATTTTAGACGAAGCTTTAGGGCAATAATGCAGGATGAGTAAGATGACAGATGTTAAAAAACTCATTACTGAGAATCTAGATATTTGGTTAACGGCAGAAACTGAGAAAAAGTCGGGACGTGGGCGTAGTTCTGGCTCTGCCAATTCAATTTATGGGGTACAAAAGCTTCGTGAGTTGATTTTAGAACTTGCTGTTACGGGTAGATTGACGAACCAAAAAAAGGATGAAGATGCTAAAGAGTTGTTAAATTGTCTTTTAGCTGAACGTGCTGAATTAATCAAACAGAAAAAAATTAGAAATTCAAAAGTAAACTCTATTGATAAGAGCCAGTTTCATGTAGATATCCCTGATAATTGGGAGGTATGCAACTTGGGTTCAATATCTAAAAAATTAACAGATGGATCTCATAACCCTCCAGCTAATAATGGTAGCGGTTTTCCAATGCTCAGTAGCCAAAATGTTAATGACAGCACAATTGATTTTGAGAACCCATCCCGTTTTGTAGATCAATCTGGATTTGAAATAGAAAATGCAAGAACAGATATCAAAACAGGAGATGTTTTATTAACAATCGTTGGATCAATAGGTCGATCGGCGGTTGTTCCTCCACAAGCTCCTAAATTTGTTTTACAACGAAGTGTTGCTGTTATTCAAACGGGTATAAATTCTTATTACTTATCATTATATTTTCATTCACCTTTATGTATAAAGTACTTTTTAGAACATGGTAAGGGTACTGCGCAAAAAGGGATCTATTTAAATAAGTTGTCGGATTTACCATTAGCTTTACCTCCACTTGAAGAACAACAACGTATCGTTTCCAAAGTCGATGAGCTGATGCAACTTTGTGATCAACTTGAACAACAGCAAAATTTAAGCTCAAAAGCGCATGATCAATTAGTTGATACATTGTTGAGTGTTTTGATTAATTCATCCGATGTTGATGAATTTAAAAAGAATTGGCAACGTGTTTCAGAAAACTTTGATCTCCTATTTGCCACTGAATACTGTTTTGAGCAGCTAAAGCAAACGATTTTGCAGTTGGCTGTGATGGGTAAACTAGTAAAGCAAGATCCAGCTGATGAACCCGCAAGCGAGTTGCTAGAACAAATTTCTCAAGAAAAAAACAAGTTGGTGAAAGATGGAAAAATTAAGAAATCTAAGTCTTTGCCTGAGATTGATTTAGATAAAGTACCATTTGAAATTCCAGATAGTTGGGCTTGGGCTAGATTTTCTGAGTTAGGAGAGTTTGGTCGAGGTAAGTCGAAACATAGACCACGTAATGATCCAGCTCTGTTTAATCCACCAATTTATCCATTAGTTCAAACTGGTGAAGTTGCTAGAGCAGGAAATATTATTCTTGAATATCATTCAAAATATAGTGAAGTTGGTCTCGCTCAAAGTCGAATGTGGTCTAAAGGAACTTTATGTATAACAATTGCAGCTAATATTGCTGATTCTGCAATATTAGGTTTTGACGCATGTTTTCCTGATAGTGTAGTTGGTTTCACACCAATTGAGCCATTACACAGCACTCGATATCTCTTATTTTTTATGAAAACAGCTCGACAGCAATTATTAGAATATGCACCTGCGACTGCTCAGAAGAATATTAACCTTGAAATACTTGAGTCAGTTTATATACCAATACCTCCATTAAATGAACAAGAAAAAATAATTCAGACTGTTGATGAGTTTCTCAATATTTGTAATGCTTTAAAAGATAAAATTAAGCACGTTAATAGAATCAAGTGTGAACTTTCGGATGCCTTGGTATCAAATGCTTTAAACGATTTGAATAGTATTAGTAAGCATAAAACCACTGATAATCTTATTCAATTTGAAAAGCCAATCGAGGCTTTTAAGCAGTCGAATCAAAAAATTACTGACCAAATTGACTTGTTTGTGGATGAAAGTGTTGAAGGTGATGTGAAACTTTTGTCTTTAGCTGCTGAGATTACGTTTCAGTTGCATACCGAACCAACATTTGGGCATTTAAAGCTACAAAAGCTGATCTACTTATGCCAACAGCTAAAACATATGGATTTGGCTGCTGATTTTAAACAGCATGCTGCTGGTCCGTACGATCCAGTTATGGCTCGTTATTTGGATAAAGAGTTTAAAGATCGTGAATGGTTTAGTTATGATCCTAAGCGAGATTTAAAATATAAACCTCTCAGCAAATGTAATGATCATAGATCAGCATTTAATAAGTATTTTGCTAAAGATGTATCTGAAATTTATGACTTAATCGGACTTTTTAGAACGAGTAAGTCTGATCATATAGAAATTGTAGCAACACTTTTTGCTTGTTGGTTACGTTTGTTAGAGAAAAAGCTATCTGTTACCGAAGAGCAGCTTCTGAAAGACTTTTATGCATGGTCAAAAGAGAAAAAAGAATTTAGTCAAAATGAAGTATTGAATGGGTTGAAATGGATGAAACAGAATGCAGTAGTTCCGCTTTAACTTAGTTAAAACTTTCTAATTAATCTAAAGCACATTTATAAAAATGTGCTATTTTTTTATTATCAAACAAATCATTAGCTTAAAATCGGGGTATATGTGTCTAATCTTTCAAACAAAATAGAGGCATCTCATAAAACACTATATCAAGTACTAAATGAGCAAAAATATTCTGTTGATTATTTCCAAAGAGAATATTCTTGGCAGAAAATACATATCCAGCAGCTTGTAACTGATTTAACATCAGCATTCTTAAATGAATATACGCAAGGTGATGCACGTAAGGATGTTCAAAACTATAATAGCTATTACTTAGGTCCGTTTGTTGTTTCAGCATCTGAGGATAGTAGTCTAAGTATTATTGATGGGCAACAGCGACTAACTTCACTTACACTTTTTTTGATTTTTTTAAATCATTTTCAAAAAGATTTAAATGAAAATTTAACAATATCTTCTATGATTTTCTCTGAAAAATTTGGTGAGAAAACCTTTAATATTCAGGTTGATGAACGTCTAGCGTGTTTTAATGCTTTATTCGAGGATGGGAAGTTTACGGGTACTGATTCAGACGAGTCTTCTTTGAACATGGCTGCGAGATATGAAGATATTACCGAAGTCTTTCCAAATGAGATTACAACCTGTTTCGCTAACTTTATTGATTGGCTGAAAGAAAAAGTAATATTAGTTCAGATCACAGCTTATTCTGATGAAAATGCTTATACAATATTCGAGACGATGAATGATCGTGGTTTAAATTTAACTCCATCTGAGATGTTGAAAGGTTTTCTACTATCGAAATTTAGTGATAAAAATAAAAGAAAAAAAGCAGATGAATATTGGAAGTCTGAAATTCAAAACCTTAAATCTTTTGATAAAAATGAAGATCAAAAATTCTTTCAATCTTGGTTTCGGGCGCAATATGCCGACACAATTAGACAAGGTTCTGCGGGATCAAAAAATGAAGACTTTGAAAAAATTGGAACACGTTTTCACAGTTGGTTAAGAGATAATCCTGAAAAAGTTGATCTTAATAATTCAGATACAGAATCTTATGAATCATTTGTAAATGTTAGATTCAAGTTTTTTCTGAAAGCATATTTAGTTATTTTAAATGCTCAAAAGAATTTAACTGAAGGTTTGGAACATGTCTTTTATATTCATAGATGGGGGATTGCACCTACTCTAAGTATTCCATTAATGCTAGCACCTTTAAAATTGACAGATGATATGACTGTTGTAAAACAAAAAATAGATTTAGTCGCTCGATATATAGAGACTTTCTCTGTTAGACGCTCTCTCAATTTTAAATTGTTTTCGGCTACATCTATTCGTTACACAATGTATAGCCTAGTCAAAGAAATTAGACAGCAAGATTTTCAAGAGCTTAGAAAAATTCTTTCCGAAAAATTAGCCAAGATGGAGCAAAAAATTGATGGAGTTCTTGGTTTTAGATTACATGGACAAAATTATAGATTTGTAAAATTTCTATTAACTAGAATTACTGTTTTTATTGAACAAATTTCCGGTATGCAAACTAATTTTGTTCAATATTATGAACCATCAAAAGGTAAACCATTTGAGGTTGAACATATTTGGGCAAATAAATATGAGCGCCATCAAGGAACTTTTGCTGATAAGCGTTCATTTGAAGATTATAGAAATCGTATTGGTGGCTTGATACTACTTCCAAATGGAACTAATCAATCATTTAGAGATATGTTTGTTTATGAAAAAATTCCTCATTATTTGAAAGAAAATCTTTTAGCACAGTCTTTAAATAATGGTGCATATATTAATAATCCAAATTTCACTAATGCTAAAAATAATTTTAGGCTGAGTTTTCAATCTTATAATGTTGAGGCATTAAAAAGTCCTGATAATAAAGAGTTGTTTGTTAAAGACTATATCGATCAAAGACAGAGGTTATATCTAGAGATTTCAGAGAAAATTTGGGATGATTTCTGGAAATTAGATTCTCTAAATGAATTCCATACACCTAAGGATTTGTAATTATATTGCAAGCTTAATTTTCAATTAAAAAAATAGAGCCGTTAGGCTCTATTTTTTTAATTGAGTACATTTGATGAAATTTGTAACAATCTCGAAATACGTGTCAAAAATCTCGCATTATCTGTCATTCAGCGAAAATCATTAAATTACCAGCTTAACGCACCACCCGTTTGGTAGTCTGTTACGCGAGTTTCAAAGAAATTTTTCTCTTTACGTAAGTCCATCATTTCAGACATCCACTGGAATGGATTGTTCACACCAGCAAATTGTTCAGGCAGACCCAGTTGTGCTAAACGACGGTTTGCAATGAACTTCAAGTATTCTTCCATCATGGCAGCATTCATACCCAATACACCACGTGGCATGGTGTCACGTGCATATTCAATTTCTAGCATGGTTCCTTCAAGAATCATTTGAATGATTTCTTCTTGGAATTCTGCTGTCCAAAGGGCTGGGTTTTCATTCTTGATTTGGTTAATCATGTCGATACCAAAGTTCAAGTGCATCGACTCATCACGTAAGATGTATTGGAATTGCTCAGCAACACCATTCATTTTATTACGACGACCCATCGACAAAATTTGGCTGAAACCACAGTAGAAGAAAATCCCTTCAAGTACGCAGTAGAATGCGATCAAGTTGCGAAGCAAGATTTGATCGTTTTCAGGTGTACCCGTTTTGAATGTAGGATCACATAAAGATTGTGTGTACTTTAGGCCCCAAGCTGCTTTACGTGCTACTGATGGTACTTCACGATACATGTTGAAGACTTCGCCTTCATCCATACCTAAAGATTCGATACAGTATTGGTAAGCATGGGTATGAATCGCTTCTTCAAATGCTTGACGTAAAATGTATTGGCGGCATTCAGGGTTAGTAATGTGACGGTAAATCGCCAAGACCAAGTTGTTTGCAACCAATGAATCGGCAGTCGAGAAGAAACCAAGTGAGCGCATCACAATGGTACGTTCGTCTTCAGTTAAGCCATTTTCAGACTTCCAAAGTGCGATGTCGTGGTTCATGTTAACTTCTTGTGGCATCCAGTGGTTTGCACAACCATCTAGATATTTCTGCCAAGCCCATTCGTATTTGAATGGTACAAGCTGGTTCAAATCCGCACGACAGTTGATCATGGCTTTATCATCAACTTGTACACGCTGCGCACCCATTTCAAGCTCTTCTAAGCCCGGTGCAACATCGAGTGTTTCTAAGGCAGCAGATGCTCTTGCCAGTGAATCGGTTGAATGTTTTGTTCCACCTTTACGGGCTGTAGCGGGTTGTGCAGTTGCCACATCCGACGATGTGTTGTGTGCATCAGATACCATCTGCGTATTAACCGCTTTTTGCGAGTCGATGGACGCAGACTTGTGTTCAGGTGCAGCCGGTTTTTGCGAATCATCTTCGAAATCGTCCCAACTTAGGATAGACATATCAATTCTCTCTTCGTTGCTTATATCTGTTTTCGGACATCTCACAAACGAAGATGTCTACTATACGCTTATTCTGTGTAAGCAAAATCAAGTTTTGTCGATGAGTGCTCTTGTTTTGTTCATAAAGAGCAATATCCCCATTACTTATTTTGCTTACGCTGTTGTTTACGAATGGCTAAAAATGCGTAGACCATCGGTACATAAAAGACAATAAAGGCAAAGACCAGCACTGCGAGTCCTAACATGTAGTTATGAGTCATATGTTGCATGGTCTTTTCCTTTATTTATATTTTTTAATCCTCCCCCTTGCGCAGCAATGCTGCTCACCTTTAAAAAGGAGGGACTTCTTCGAATTCAAATGGTTTCTTGGAAGTCCGCCTTTGAAAAAGGGGGATTTAGGGGGATTTTAGAAACTCACCAAATTATTGACAAGCTTCACAATCAGGATTGTCAATTGAACATGCAAGTGGTACTGGTGCCGCTTGAGCAAAATCATCTTCAGTCACTGCTTCAGGTTTTTTTGCAACTTCGGCAACAGGTGCGCTAGTTACGACAGGAGCGCCCATGTTTGATTTAACTGCGTTCAATGCACCCGTGTTAATGGTTGATTTTTCAGCAGAAGTTGCGCCTAAAGCTCGGAGGTAATAAGTGGTTTTAAGACCACGTAACCATGCCATTTTATAGGTCATGTCTAATTTTTTACCGTTTGCACCCGAGATGTAAAGGTTAAGCGATTGTGCTTGATCGATCCATTTTTGACGACGTGATGCAGCATCCACAATCCAACGTGGCTCAACTTCAAACGCAGTCGCGAAGATGGCTTTAAGCTCTTCAGGAATACGCGCAATTTTCTGCACAGAACCTTCGAAGTGTTTCAGGTCATTAACCATCACAGAATCCCAAAGACCACGATCTTTTAACGCACGTACTAAGTACGGGTTAATCACTGTGAATTCGCCAGAAAGGTTCGATTTCACATAAAGATTTTGGAAAGTTGGCTCGATTGATTGTGAAACACCACAAATGTTGGAAATGGTTGCCGTTGGCGCAATTGCCATCACATTCGAGTTACGCATACCGTCTTTTTGAACTTTGTTACGTAAAGTATCCCAATCCAAGCGTTGTGTACGATCCACTTCGAACATACGTTCTGGGCGTGATTTCGCAACCAAGTCTAAAGAATCGATTGGCAAGATACCTTGATCCCAAAGTGATCCTTTAAATGTCTCATACGTACCACGTTCAACAGCTAAATCACTAGAAGTTGTAATTGCGTAGTAGCTAATCACTTCCATTGATTCATCGGCAAACTCAACTGCGGCATCAGAACCATACGCCAAGTTCATTTCATATAGTGCATCTTGGAAGCCCATGATGCCCATACCGACAGGACGGTGTTTCAAGTTTGAAGTACGCGCTTGCGGAACTGCGTAATAGTTGATGTCAATCACGTTGTCGAGCATGCGAACCGCAGTTTTTACTGTGCGAGCAAGTTTCTCACGGTCAAGTACACCACCTTTAACGTGTTGTACAAGGTTGATTGAACCTAAATTACACACCGCAATTTCATCTTCATTGGTGTTTAACGTAATTTCTGTACACAAGTTAGATGAATGTACGACACCCACGTGTTGTTGTGGTGAGCGTAAGTTACATACGTCTTTGAATGTGATCCACGGGTGACCCGTTTCAAACAACATCGACAACATTTTGCGCCACAAATCTTTTGCACGAATGACTTTGTGCAACATGTTGGTTTCTTTTGCAATGCCTTCATAGTAAGCATAGCGTTCAGCAAATTCTACGCCCATCAAATCATGAAGATCAGGGGTTTCAGAAGGTGTGAACAACGTCCATTCAGCATCTTCAAATACACGTTGCATGAACAAGTCTGGAACCCAGTTTGCTGTGTTCATGTCATGCGTACGACGACGGTCATCACCCGTGTTTTTACGTAGCTCTAGGAATTCTTCAATATCCAAATGCCAAGTTTCAAGGTAAGCACACACTGCGCCTTTACGTTTACCGCCTTGGTTAACCGCAACAGCAGTATCGTTGGCCACTTTAAGGAATGGCACAACACCTTGTGATTTACCGTTTGTCCCTTTGATGTATGAGTTCAAGGCACGAACTGGTGTCCAGTCATTGCCCAAACCGCCTGCCCATTTAGACAACATTGCGTTATCACGCATTGCGCCATAAATGTTGTACAGGTCATCACCAATGGTGGTTAAGTAACAGCTCGACAACTGTGGACGTAAAGTCCCTGAGTTGAATAGGGTTGGTGTAGATGCCATGTAGTCGAAGCTAGACAATAAGTTATAGAACTCAATCGCACGATCTTCACGGTTTTCTTCATTTAGCGTTAAACCCATTGATACGCGCATGAAGAACAATTGTGGTAGTTCAAAGCGGATACCATCTGAATGGATAAAGTAACGGTCAAATAAAGTTTGTAGACCTAGGTAGGTAAATTGATTTGAGCGTTCTGGTTGAATCGCTGCTGCCAATTTAACAAGGTCAAAGTTCAGGAGTTCAGGCGATAAAAGATCAAGCTCAATCCCTTTCTTTAAGAAGGTTTCTAAAGCCGCATTTTCTAAAGTATCTGTAGATAGACCTAAAAACTCTAAACCTGTAGCAACCAAGTTGTCACGTAGTAAACGTGCGGTTACATAGGTGTAGTTTGGTTCTTGTTCAATACGGGTACGTGTCGCCATCATCATGGTGGTTGAGATGTCAGACTCTTTTACGCCGTTATATAGGTTCTTAATGGTTTCATCGATGATCGCTTGAACATCAATGCCTTCTAAGCCTTCAGCCGCTTTTTCTATATGTGCTTTTAGCGCACCTAAGTCAAGGGGTTGTAGTTGACCATTTGCAGCAGTCACTTGTAGCGTTGGATGATGATGTGCACCGGTTTGTTTGCGCGCTTCAGAACGCTGCTCACGGTAGATGACATACGCACGGGCAACTTTTTGTTCACCTGTACGCATAAGTGCTAGCTCAACTTGATCTTGAACTTCTTCAATGTGAATGGTGCCGCCTGATGGCAAACGACGGTTAAACGTATTCATGACCATTTCAGTCAATTGCTCTATACGATCATGAATACGGCTTGAATCAGCGCTTTGTTGACCTTCTACAGCCAAAAATGCTTTACCGATCGCGACAGAAATTTTTTCTGCATCAAAAGCGGCAACATCACCGGTGCGTTTAATCACCTGAAGTTGACCAGGGATTGAAGTGATTATGCTCATGTTGGCATAGCTCCATTGTCATCTATTGTTATGTGTGTGAACCATTTGAACTGGACGATAAATCGTCTCAGTGTTTGAGGATTAAACACAAGAACTAGTGGTTTAAAATCGAATTGAACACAAGATACGGGAAAATTCAGGGTAGATCAATATTGACATTTTAGTAAAAATTTTTCTAATGCCTTGCAATATTCCTTTGCAAAAAAATCCCTATTTTTATGTTTCTGGTATAAGTCTTATGAGACAAGGATATAGCATAGCAAAGCTAAAAAAATGTGCTTATAGATAACATTGTGGATAAGTTTAAAAGAGCAGGATTAATTGGTTTAATCAGTCATATTCTGAACAAGAGGTGAAATCGTGCACAAAAAGGTCATTTTGTAACAAAATATATTATTAATGAAGCTGTATTTGTAACATATTTTTAAAAGTTTAATAAATTCAACACTTAATAAAAATATAACAAAAAACTACTTTGATGTATCAGTTTGGTGAATGCTATCTTGTTTACAATGTAAACGTGTGTATATTGCTGGATATGTTGAAGCGTATCCTTTGGATTTTTAAGGATACCTTAATCCATATAAAGGGGCATTTTATGAGCCAAGAAGAAAAGTTACCAAAAATTTTAATCGTTGAAGACGATGAGCGTCTTGCACGTTTGACTCAAGAATACCTTATCCGTAATGGATTAGAAGTTGGGGTAGAACCTGATGGTAATCGTGCAATCCGTCGCATCATTGCAGAGCAACCGGATATGGTCGTGCTTGATGTGATGCTGCCTGGTGCTGATGGTTTGACCATTTGTCGTGAAGTTCGTCCACATTATCATCAACCTATTTTGATGTTGACTGCACGTACTGAAGATATGGACCAAGTTTTAGGTCTAGAAATGGGTGCAGATGACTATGTGGCAAAACCTGTTCAACCGCGTGTTCTTTTAGCCCGTATTCGTGCCTTACTGCGTCGTACAGATAAAACACCTGAAGACGAAGTGGCACAACGCATTGAATTTGATGACCTTGTTATTGATAATGGCGGTCGTTCAGTGACTTTAAATGGTGAGTTGGTTGATTTCACCAGTGCTGAATATGATTTGTTGTGGTTGCTGGCTTCAAATGCAGGTCGTATTTTATCGCGTGAAGACATTTTTGAGCGTCTACGCGGTATTGAATATGATGGTCAAGACCGTTCAATTGATGTGCGTATTTCACGTATTCGTCCAAAAATTGGTGATGATCCTGAAAATCCAAAACGTATTAAAACAGTACGTAGTAAAGGTTATTTATTCGTTAAAGAGACTAATGGTCTTTAATGTTTGCCCTTAATTTTATAGGACAGCCGCGTGTTTAAACACAGTATATTCTTGCGTATTTATGCAGGGTTAGTGATTTTAGTGGCATTGGTTGCTGTATTTGGCTACCTATTGGTACAAATTATCAACTATCAACGCGCACAAGAATATCGTGAATCTTTGACCGATGGTGTGTCTTATATCATTAGTGAGGGAATCTCAAGACAGCCCAATGAGCAGCAGAAACGCGATTGGATTTCTGATGCGTCCGACTTACTTGAACTTCCTATTTATTATGTGGATTCAAGTAAAGTCGATTTGTCTCGTACCGAGCAAAAAAGAATTGATAACCGTAAAGCTGCGGTGCGTTATGATGCAGAAAATTCGATTGCTTATATTATTATTGGGTTACGAGATGATCCCAAACATTTGCTTTATATTAAAGTAGATAAAATAGGGGAGCGCCAAATGAAGGCGTTACCTATTTTTATTTTAGATTATCTGGTGTATTACCCAGGACAAGAAAAAGAATATCTTGCAAAAATTCAGTCGAATTTTTCCTATCCGATTCAAATTGAAAAAGTTCAAAACCTACCGCTTGATTCTGAGCAAATCGGTCGACTTCGATTGGATCACAGTATTATTTTATACCGTGATAATGCCACCGTGCGCGGCACCACGATTTCTATTGTTTCCCCAATGCCAAGCTCGCCTTCTGAGGTGCTGGTTCTAGGTCCTGTACCGCTCTTTAATTGGATGCCTTTCCAACTCGCGGCAGGTATTACCTTGCTTAGCCTGTTCGTATTAAGTTTAGGTGTGTATGGCTTGCTGGTGCCTATGCAGCGTCGTTTACGTGAAGTGAATTATGCATTACATCGGATGAAATCTGGTGACATGACTTTACGCTTGCCTGTAGATGGTACGGATGAGATGGCAAGTTTAGCGATCAATTACAATAGTATGTCTGATCATATTCAGCGTTTGATTGAGGCGCAGCGTGAATTGATGCGCGCAGTTTCGCATGAGCTTAGAACGCCTGTGGCACGTATCCGGTTTGGTATGGAAATGCTCGCAGAAGAAGATGATTATGACTACCGTCTACAACAAGTTGATATGATTGATAAAGATATTGAGGCACTCAATACTTTGATTGATGAAATCATGACCTATGCAAAACTAGAACAGGGTACACCTTCACTCGATTTTGAAAAAATTGTTTTATTTGAAGTATTAGATCAAGTGATTGTTGAAACTGAGGCACTGAAAACTCAAAAAGAAATTGAACTGTTGCCTCTTCCAATTAATTTGGTTGTGGATGCAGAACGTCGTTACCTACACCGTGTTGTGCAAAACTTAGTGGGGAACGCGGTTCGTTACTGCGATCATAAAGTGATTGTGAGTGGTGGCATAGATGATGCAGGAATGGCCTATGTTCAAGTTGAGGATGATGGGGCGGGTGTGCCAGAAGAAGAGCGTCAGCGGATTTTTGAGGCTTTTGCCCGTTTAGATGATAGCCGAACTCGAGCGTCGGGTGGTTATGGTTTAGGTTTGTCTATTGTGAGTCGGATTGCGTATTGGTTTGGCGGTAAAATAGCCGTCGATCAAAGTCCTATTTTGGGTGGAGCACGTTTTACCATGTCATGGCCTGCACGACGATTTAATCGAGCCAAAAATAAAATGAATATGACAAAAAACGACATAGAGCCTTAAATACGATAAAAGCACCGATTTCGGTGCTTTTTATATCGCGTTATTCGTGGCTGGTGGGGTCGGGTTCAATGAGTTTTTTGCCTTGTTTCAGATTTTCTAGCGCATCAGCATTGAAGTCGAGAAGCAAAGAATTGTTTTTAGGGTCTATAGCGTAATGGCTAATCAGTTTTTGATCACCGTTTAAGGTCTCTACTTTGTATTCATCGGCAATATGTAGAATGGCATCCAGATTAGTGGTTGCAGAAGCAAAGTCTTGGCGGAAAAGTTCGTAAATATCACGAAGGTCAAAAATGGCATTTTGGGCATCTGGATGTTTTTCAATATAGCCTTCCACATGATGCACCAATAATTGTGCAAAGAAAAAATAATCAGGTTGATGTGTGTATTCTAAGCTCATGTGTTTGTTCCTTATTCTTTGTTCTAGAGTTGCATATAGGAATAGCATAAATAGGGGGCGGAGAGCATTAGGAGATGCATGCGAGTTGCAAAAAAACACACAAAATATCTATTCGATAATTTATGTATTGGGCAATTATGGTCATGCCTTTTTATATAAGTCACAGAGTTTAAAAATTACATTAAAAGCATTTTTATGTTTTTTCAGCATAATGATCAAAATTTTGCTGTTATGAAAAGCCTGTAATAAAAATAATTTGGGTTGGTATGGACTACTCTTTGGTATAGCACGTAAATATTTGATCATTTGCGCCTGATGATAAAGTATGTGCTATGAACGAATGCTGCGGCAATTTAAATTTTACCCTAAAAAGATAAAGGTCGATTTAATGGATTTGAAAAAAATAATCACTTTTCTTTTTTTGATTTGATAAAGCGATTGCTTGGGAAGTAATGGGGCTTAAGCTTTGAAAAAAATGCAAAATGATTAAAATATCATCCAAAAGACTAAGGCTGATAAGCTAGCAAGTGAAATCATAAATCAGGTACAATTGGCGGGATTAATTTTGTGTTTGGTGTATTTGAAGGCCAATACATACATTCTTTGTTAATAAATTAGGCCTGCCAGGAGTTATCCCCGCATGAGTGCCATTACTCCATACGATTGGGCAATTATTGCCTTCGTGATCGGCGTTACATTTCTTTGCGTCTTTATGCTCACAGTTCCTTTACTCCTTGGGGGTAAGTCATGGGGCCGTGCGAAGCAAGAGCAATTTGAGTCAGGTGTGGTAGGTGCTGGTGGAGCACGCATCCGCTTGTCTGCTAAATTTTATTTAGTTGCAATTTTCTTTGTAGTCTTCGACCTAGAAGCACTTTATCTTTACGCATGGGCAACATCGGTTCGTGAAGTCGGTTGGTTTGGTTTTACCACTGTGGTGATTTTTGTTGTCGACTTGTTGATTGCTTTGATTTATGCAATTTCTGTCGGTGCTTTAAATTGGGCACCAGTAGATCGTCGCAAATCAGCAGGTATACCACTGAAAATTGGTTCGCCAAATATGAATCTTGCGGATATTACACGCTTTAATTCTATCGAAGAGTTGGTTATCGATCCTACAGGTCAAATTCCAGCTCAATCTTCTGGTCGTGTGAAAGCAAAAACACCGGCTACATCATCTATTAAGGAGTAACTCGGGATGAAATACACATTAACCCGTGCGAATCCGGATGCTGATCAATATCCACTTCAAGAGCGTCAGGTTGTTGCCGATCCGCTTGAAGAAGAAGTGAATAAAAATGTATTCATGACTCGTTTAGAGGACGTGGTACATACAGCTGTAAACTGGGGCCGTAAAAATTCGGTATGGCCTTTTAACTTTGGTACATCGTGCTGTTACGTAGAATATGCAACAACCTTAACGGGTGTGCATGATATGTCACGTTTCGGTGCCGAAGTTATTCGTGCTTCACCGCGTCAGGCGGATTTAATGATCGTTGCAGGGACTTGCTTCGTGAAAATGGCACCTGTAATTCAGCGTTTATATGAGCAAATGTTAGAGCCTAAATGGGTGATTTCAATGGGTGCTTGTGCAAACTCTGGTGGTATGTATGACATCTATTCAGTTGTACAAGGTGTGGATAAAATCATTCCTGTCGATGTGTACATCCCAGGTTGTCCACCGCGTCCTGAAGCATTATTGCAAGCATTAATGTTGTTGCAAGACCAAATTCAACTTGAGCGCCGTCCACTTTCAGCGGTGATTGGTGATGATCTTCAGCCAGTATATAAGCCAAAGATGCAGCCAGAACGTGACCGTAAGAATGCAGAACGTATTGCAGTGAAAAACTTACGCTCTATGGATGAAATTAAATAATTTTAACGATGAAATATTGATGCACCCGATCTGGGTGTAATTGTCGTTAAAGTTGACTGAATTTGTATTAAATAGGAAGCCAAGCCAATGGCTGAAACTGACATTGCTATGCCAGAATCAACGCCTGTTGATTCACGCCCAGCATTTGCAATTGTAGAAGAGCTCAAAGCCAAATTTGGTGAGAACTTCTATGTGCAAGCGACTTTTGAAGATTTTCCAACGGTCTGGGTTGAGCGCGCGCGTGTACAAGACGTTTTAATGTTCTTGCGGAAAGTTGAACGTCCATACGTGATGTTGTTCGATTTGTCTGCGGTAGATGAGCGTTTACGTACCTATCGTGACGGTTTGCCTGCATCAGACTTCACTGTGTTTTATCATTTGTTATCGCTAGAGCGTAACAGTGATATTCGTATTAAAGTTGCGTTGAGTGAGAGCGATCTCAATCTTCCAACCGCAACCAACATTTGGCCAAATGCCAACTGGTACGAACGTGAAGCTTACGATATGTTCGGGATCAATTTCGAAGGGCATCCAATGCTCCGTCGTATTTTGTTGCCAACGTATTGGGAAGGTCACCCACTGCGTAAAGAATATTCTGCACGTGCCACTGAATATACCCCGTATATGCAGAACCAAGCGAAGCAGGATTTCGAGCAAGAACACTTACGTTTTGTTCCAGAAGATTGGGGTCTATCACGCGGTAATGCCGATGAAGATTTCATGTTCTTGAACTTAGGTCCAAACCATCCATCTGCGCACGGTGCATTCCGTATCATTTTGCAGTTAGATGGTGAAGAAGTGAAAGACTGTGTGCCTGATATTGGCTATCACCACCGTGGTGTGGAAAAGATGGCTGAACGTCAAACTTGGCATTCATTCATTCCTTATACCGATCGTGTGGACTACTTGGGTGGTTGTGCGCAAAACATGCCTTATGTGATGGGTGTGGAGCAAATGGCGGGAATTACTGTTCCTGACCGTGCGCAATGTATCCGTGTCATGATGTCTGAATTATTCCGTATCAATAACCATTTATTGTTCATTGGTACTGCAATTCAAGATGCGGGTGGTATGACACCAGTATTCTATATGTTTGCTGACCGTCAAAAGATCTATGACGCGATTGAAGCCATTACAGGTTACCGTATGCATCCAGCATGGTTCCGTATTGGTGGTACTGCGCATGACCTTCCAAATAATTGGCAACATCTGATTCGTGAAATTCTCGAATGGATGCCGAAGCGTATGAATGAATACTATACAGCTGCACTACGCAACTCAGTATTTATTGGTCGTACCCGTAATGTTGCGCAATACGATGCAAAATCTGCATTGGCTTGGGGTGTAACAGGTACAGGTCTACGTGCGACAGGTATCGATTTCGATGTGCGTAAATACCGTCCTTATAGTGGTTATGAAAATTACGACTTTGAAGTGCCTTTAGAGTATGAAGGTGATGCTTACGCGCGTGTGATGGTGCATTTCCATGAAATTAATGAATCATTAAAGATTGTAAAGCAGTGCTTGGATAACATGCCTACTGGTCCATATAAAGCGGATCATCCTTTGGCTGTTCCACCGCCAAAAGACAAGACATTACAAGATATTGAAACTTTGATTACGCACTTCTTGAGCGTGTCATGGGGTCCTGTGATGCCTGCTGGTGAAGCGTCTGTAATGGCGGAAGTGGTGAAAGGTGCATCGAACTACTACTTGACTTCAGATAAGTCAACCATGAGTTATCGTACCCGTATTCGGACACCAACTTTCACTCATTTACAGCAAATGCCTTCTGTGATTAATGGCAGCTTAATGTCTGACTTAATCATTTATTTAGCGACCATTGACGTCGTAATGGCTGACGTGGATCGCTAGGGGAACGCATTATGATGATTTTGACTGATAAAAAGCCACGTGTGAATGTTGAAGGGATTTTGACTGCGGACGAAATCCATGAAATTGAACATCACATTGGTCACTACCCATACCCGCGTGCTGCATCACTGGATGCGTTAAAGTGTGTACAACGCCGTAATGGCTGGGTAGATGACGCACAGATGAATGCTATTGCTCAGCTTTTGACAATCAGTGTTGCTGATTTAGAAGGTGTAGCGACGTTCTATAACCGTATTTACCGTCAACCTGTTGGTCGTCACGTGATTTTACTTTGTGACTCAATTGCTTGCTTCTTGATGGGTGCGGAAACTTTGGCAGAAGCATTCCAACGCGAACTTGGCATCCAGTTTGGTCAAACGACTGCGGATGGTCGTTTTACTTTGCTGCCAATTTGCTGCCTAGGCAACTGTGACAAAGGGCCAACCTTAATGATTGATGAAGACACTCATGGATTGGTTGAAGTGACTTCAATTAAACAGTTATTGGAGAAGTATGTATGAATACTGAACCAAAACCAATTTATGGTGACGGTAACCCAGAAACTCATCCATTGACTTGGCGTTTGAGTCAGCGTGACGAAGTTCGTCATGCTGATGACTACGAAGCGCTTGAAGGTTATGCAGGTTTTAAAAAGGCGATTGAGCTGAAACCTGCTGAAGTGCTTGATGTCATTAAAGCTGCGACGGTAAAAGGTCGTGGTGGTGCAGGTTTCCCAGCAGGGATTAAATGGTCATTGATGGCACCCAATGATGGTGGCCCTCGTTACCTGATTTGTAATGCTGATGAAATGGAACCGGGCACCTTTAAAGACCGTTTGTTGATGGAAAAACTTCCACATCAATTGATTGAAGGTATGTTGATTGCTGCTTATACATTAGAAGCAACGCAAGGTTATATCTTCATCCGTGGTGAGTACATCGAAGCTGCTGGTTTCTTGAATGAAGCTTTAGAGCAAATTCGTGCCAAAGGTTACTTGGGTGAAAACATCTTAGGTACCGGTTGGAACTTTGATTTACACGTGCATACGGGTGCGGGTCGTTATATTTGTGGTGAAGAAACTGCATTGATTAATTCGCTTGAAGGTCGCCGTGCAAATCCACGTACTAAACCACCATTTCCACAGGTTGCCGGTGCTTGGGGTCGTCCTACGATTGTCAACAATGTAGAGACTTTCAATAACTTACCTGCCATTATTTTACGTGGCCCTGAATGGTATGTGGGTTTATCTGCGGGTAAATCGAAAGATCCAGGCACTAAAATTTATGGCGCATCAGGCAAAGTGAAATTCCCTGGTTTATGGGAACTGCCATTTGGTACGACTGCGCGTGAAGTGATTGAAGACCATGCGGGCGGTATGCGCGATGGCTTAACACTGAAAGCTTGGTTACCAGGCGGTGCATCGACTGACTTCTTGGCTGCTGAACATATTGATTTGCCTATGGATGCAGAAAGCATCATGAAGGCAGGTTCACGTTTAGGCACCTGTTTGTTGATGGTCGTGGATGAAACGCAATGTATGGTTTCAGCAACTCGTAACTTAGAAGAATTCTTTGCACGTGAGTCATGTGGTTTCTGTACCCCATGTCGTGATGGTCTACCTTGGGCAGTCAAAGCGCTAAAAGCACTTGAGAATGGCGAAGGTAAGAAAGAAGATATCGATCACTTACAAGAGCTTACACGTAAGCTTTGGATTGGTAAAACTTTCTGTGCCCACGCACCAGGTGCAATGGAACCACTTATGGGTGCACTCAAATATTTCCGTGGCGAATTTGAAGCAAAAGTAGTGAATGCTGCTGCTCAAGTTAGTCACGTAGAACAAGCTTAAGGAATTCGACTATGGCTACAATTCATGTCGATGGAAAATCGTATGAAGTCAACGGCTCGGAAAACTTGCTACAAGCATGTTTGAGTCTGGGCATCGACATCCCATATTTTTGTTGGCATCCATCCTTAGGTTCTGTCGGTTCTTGCCGTCAATGTGCTGTGACTCAATATGCGAATCCGGAAGATACCCGTGGTCGCTTAGTCATGTCATGTATGACGCCTGCATCTGACAATACCTATATCTCGATTGAAGACAAAGAAGCGAAAGATTTTCGTGCCTCTATTGTTGAATTCTTGATGACCAATCACCCGCACGACTGTCCAGTGTGTGAAGAGGGTGGTCACTGTCATTTACAAGACATGACCGTGATGACACAGCATGATCGTCGTCGTTATCGCTTCACCAAACGTACGCATTACAACCAAGAGCTAGGCTCATTCATTTCACATGAAATGAACCGTTGTATCGCGTGTTATCGTTGTGTGCGTTATTACAACGACTACGCAGGTGGTACGGACTTTGGCGTGTATGCAAGTGCATCGCGTGTTTACTTTGGTCGTCCAGAATCAGGCACTTTAGAGTCTGAATTTTCGGGTAACTTGACTGAAGTTTGCCCAACTGGTGTATTCACCGACAAAACGCATTCTGAGCGTTATAACCGTAAATGGGACATGCAGTATGCGCCAAGCGTATGCCAAGGCTGTTCGTCAGGTTGTAATATTTCTCCGGGTGAGCGTTATGGTGAACTGCGTCGTGTCGAAAACCGTTTCAATGGTGACGTGAACCAATACTTCCTTTGCGATAAAGGTCGTTTCGGTACAGGTTATGTGAACCGTGCAGATCGTCCACGTCAACCACAATTCCGTGATGGTGAAAACGTCGCAACGGTTTCAGTTGATCAAGCACTGGATAGCGTGATTGCAAATATCCAAGGCAAAAAAGTATTGGGTATTGGTTCACCACGTGCATCCATTGAATCAAACTTTGCATTACGTGAATTGGTCGGTCAAGACAACTTCTCTACAGGTCTTTCTCAGAAAGAGCAAAACTTGGTTGAGTTGGCTGCATCGATCATGCAAACCGAGGGTGTTTACAACCCAAGTATGCGTGAAATTGAAAGTTATGATGCGGTACTCATCTTAGGTGAAGACTTAACCCAAACTGCGCCACGTATGGCATTGTCTGTTCGCCAAGCTGCGAAAAACAAAGCCAAAGAAATGGCGGCAGAGCGTCGTACGCAAGAATGGTTAGCTGAGCCGGTACAGCGTATTGCTCAAGATGAAAAATCTCCGATTTACATTTTGGCTGCAACGCAAACCCGTCTTTCTGATGTTGCAACAGGTGAAGTGGTTGCTTCTCCAAATGATATTGCCCGTTTAGGTTTTGCAGTGGCTGCGGCATTGCAAGGCGAAACGGTAAATGGTTTAGATGACGATGCCAAAGCATTTGCACAAACCATTGCGGATACATTAAAAGCTGCGAAAAAACCATTGATCATTTCGGGTACTAGCTTACAAGATCCAGCGATCATGGAAGCGGCTGCACAAGTTGCACAGAACCTTGGTAATGCGGGTTTAACCTTGACAGTTCCTGAAGTGAACTCAATGGGCTTGGCGATTTTTGGTGGTCAAAGTTTAGAGCAAGCATTTGCGCAAGATTATGATGCCATTATCGTGGTTGAAAATGACTTATACCGTCGTTTACCAACAGCTCAAGTCGATGCTGCACTTGCTAAAGCGAACGATGTGATCGTACTTGATCATTCTGAAACTGAAACCGTGAAGAAAGCCTCTGTGGTACTTTCTGCAGCAAGTTTCGCTGAAGGTGATGGTACTGTAGTAAGTCAAGAAGGCCGTGCACAGCGTTTCTATCAGGTGTATGACCCGAGCTACTACAAACCAGAATTGGCGATTAAAGAATCATGGCGCTGGTTACATGCCCTTGAAACAGGTCTGAAAGGTCAGGCTATTTCTTGGACATTACTAGATGACGTGATTGAATCTGTTGCCAAGAATGTTCCAGCATTGGAAGGCATTCAAGATGTGGCACCAGATGCAGGCTACCGTATTCATGGTTTGAAAATCGCGCGTGAACCACGTCGTTATTCAGGTCGTACTGCAATACGTGCACCGTTATCTGTGCATGAGCCTAAACAACCGCTTGATATCGATTCTGCATTAACATTCTCTATGGAAGGTTATGTCGGTAACGAAACGCCAGCGGCATTGGTTCCATTTGCATGGTCTGCGGGTTGGAACTCTCCACAAGCTTGGAATAAATTCCAAGACAATGTGGGTGGTCACTTAAAAGGTGGTGATTCAGGCATTCGTTTATTTGATCGTCTGAAAAAACGTCCTGTACGTACTTTTGTTGCGCCAACACCTGTTGTCGTAAATGCAGAAAGCTTCCGTTTAGTGCCGATGCATCACATCTTTGCTTCAGGTGAATTTACGGTAAAAACACCAGCGATGGAATCTCGTATTCCAAACGCGATGTTTGCAGTAGGTGAGCAAGATGCTGCACGTCTGAATGTGCAAGATGGTCAAAAAATTACTGTGCAAGCAGGTGAAGCAACCATTAGTCTTCCAGTTCAAGTGATTGAATATTTACCGACAGGTTATATTGGTTATCCAATTGGTCTTGCACCAACGGTTTCACTTGCAGAGCCTGTATCAGTCGCGGTAGGAGTGTAATTCATGAATCAAGAAATTATACGTCAAACACCGCTTTGGGCTGAGAACTGGCCAATCGCTTACTCGGTTATTCAAGCGATTGTGATCTTGCTTGTGGTGGTGCTTGTCGCTGCGTTGATGTCATTTATCGAACGTCGTTTACTTGCATTATGGCAAGACCGTTACGGTCCAAACCGTGTTGGTCCTGGGGGCATGTTCCAAATCGTTGCTGACATGTTGAAAATCATGTTCAAAGAAGATTGGACACCAAAATTTGCGGACAAATTGACTTTCCGTTTAGCACCAGCAGTTGCCATGGCAACTGCGGTACTGTCATTTATGGTGATTCCTGTCAGCCCAACGCTTGGCGTTGCGGACATGAGCATTGGCTTATTGTTCTTTATGGCAATGGCAGGTATTGCAGTGTATGCCGTACTGTTCGGTGGTTGGGCGTCTAATAACAAATATGCGTTATTGGGTGGTCTACGTTCTGCAGCGCAAACCATTTCTTATGAAGTGTTTTTGGGTATTTCATTGATGGGTGTGGTCGCAATTGCGGGTTCATTCAATATGCGTGAAATTGTAGAAGCACAACGTGATGTGTGGTTCGTAATTCCTCAATTTTTAGGTTTCTTAATCTTTGTTGTTGCAGGTGTTGCAGTAACGCATCGTCACCCATTTGACCAACCCGAAGCTGAACAAGAATTGGCCGAAGGTTATCACGTTGAATACGGTGGTATGAAGTGGGGGATGTTCTTCGTTGCAGAATATGTCAACGTGGTTCTTATTTCAGCACTGATCGTTACTTTATTCTTCGGTGGATGGCTCGCACCATTCAACTTAGAAATTCCATTTATTCCACCCGTATTCTGGTTCATTATTAAAACAGCATTCTTTGTAATGATGTTTGTCTTGGCTCGTGGCTCGTTAATGCGCCCACGTTATGACCAAGTCATGAACTTTGGTTGGAAGATTTGTTTGCCATTGGCGTTGGTCAACTTGTTGGTGACTGGTGCTGTGATTCTGATGAATCAGGCCTAGGACAGCAAGGAGTACAAAATGTATAAAATTCTAGCTGGATTCGGGTCAATTGTACGTTCATTGTGGATGGTTTTTAGCCACGTGACACGTAAACGTGACACCATTTTATATCCAGAAGTGCCAGCTGAACAAATTGTTCCGCCACGTTTTCGTGGTCGTATTGTATTGACTCGTGATCCAGATGGTGAAGAGCGCTGCGTTGCATGTAACCTGTGTGCAGTTGCATGTCCAGTGGGTTGTATCTCTTTACAAAAAGCTGAAAAAGAAGATGGTCGTTGGTATCCGGAATTTTTCCGTATCAACTTCTCACGTTGTATTTTCTGCGGTATGTGCGAAGAAGCATGTCCAACGACTGCAATTCAGATGACACCTGACTTCGAGTTAGGTGAATACGTTCGTCAAGATTTGGTTTATGAGAAAGAAAACTTACTCATTTCAGGTCCTGGTAAATATCCTGACTATAACTTCTACCGTGTAACGGGTATGGCTGTTACAGGTAAAGAGAAAGGTCAAGCACAACGTGAAAGTGCGCCTGTTGACGTACGGAGCTTATTACCATGATGTGGCCATTTTATTTGATGGCACTTGTGGCCATTATCTCTACGGTTCGTGTTGTCACCAATGCGAATCCTGTACATGCATTACTGAGCTTGATCGTGTCACTTCTTGCAGTTGCAGGAATATTTATGATCGTGGGTGCACCATTTGCTGGTGCGCTTGAAATTATTGTTTATGCAGGCGCGATTATGGTGTTGTTCGTGTTTGTGGTGATGATGCTGAATCTGGGTCAACATACTGTTGAGCAAGAACGTAAGTGGCTCACTTCATCTGCATGGGCGTACCCAGCATTAATGAGTTTCCTGATGGGCTTAGTACTTGTCTGGATGCTCGGTTCAGATTACACCACGGCTGGTCCTGTAATGGGCACCGAAGTGATTGGACCTAAAGCTGTTGGTCAAGCGCTCTTTACTCACTATTTACTATTGGTTGAAGTTGCCGCGATGTTATTGCTTGCAGCCCTTGTTGCAGCATTCCATTTAGGTAAACGTGAACCAAGTGCAGAAAAGGAAAAAGAATAATGGGCAACATCCCTTTAGAACATGGTTTGATCGTTGCAACCATTCTTTTTGCACTTGGTTTCTACGGTGTAATGGTGCGACGCAACCTATTATTTATGTTAATGAGCCTTGAAATTATGATGAACGCAGCTGCACTTGCGTTTGTTTTAGCGGGGAGTGCTTGGTTACAACCAGATGGACAAATTATGTTTATCTTGATTTTAACCCTTGCTGCTGCTGAGGCATGTATTGGTCTTGCGATCGTCCTTCAGTTCTACCATCGCTTCCATCATTTGGATGTGGATGCTGCTAGTGAGATGCGCGGATGAGTTATTTATATTTAACAGTATTATTTCCGCTCATTGGTTTTATCCTTTTAGCGGCAGGGCGTAACAAGCTTCCTGAAAATGTTGCAGCCATAATTGGGGTCGGTTCAGTCGGTTTATCTGCTTTATTTGCATTGATAGCTGGCATGGGCTTTGTTGCAAATGGCTCAGTGGCACAAGTCCAACATCTGTGGACTTGGTTCAATGTCGGTGGTTTTGCACCGGGCATGAGCTTACATTTAGATGGTTTATCATTACTCATGATGGGTATGGTGACGGGTGTCGGTTTCCTCATCCACATCTTTGCATCATGGTACATGCGTGGTGAAGAAGATTTCGCGCGTTTCTTCTCTTATTTCAACCTGTTTGTAGCAAGCATGTTGCTTCTCGTATTGGGCGATAACTTAGCGTTATTGTTCTTGGGTTGGGAAGGCGTAGGTCTATGTTCATACTTGTTGATTGGTTACTACTACCAAAACCCAGAAAATGGTTTTGCTGCAATCAAAGCATTTACCGTAACGCGTGTCGGTGACGTATTCTTGCTGATTGCATTGTTCTTGCTTTACCAACAATTTGGTACTTTGCATATTGGAACAATCGTTGCGAATGCACCTCAAGTATTAGCGGGTGATCATTCACTGGCGATCTGGACATCTTTAATGTTGTTCTTGGGTGCGGCAGGTAAATCTGCGCAAATTCCATTACAAACATGGCTTGCCGATGCGATGGCAGGTCCTACACCTGTTTCTGCATTGATTCACGCTGCAACAATGGTAACTGCAGGTATTTACCTGTGCTGCCGTATGTTCTCAGTGTTGGAAATGACTCCTGAAGTGATGATGTTTATCTCAATCACGGGTGCGGTAACATTGATTGTGGCTGGTTTTGCTGCATTGGTTCAAACAGACATCAAACGTATTTTGGCTTACTCAACCATGAGTCAGCTGGGTTATATGTTTATGGCTGTTGGTGCTGAAGCTTACCAAGCAGGTTTGTTCCACATGCTTGCTCACGCATTCTTTAAAGCGTTATTGTTCCTTTCTTCAGGTGCGGTGATTCTGGCTTACCATCACGAACAAAACATCTTCAAAATGGGTGGCTTGTTTAAACATAACAAATTCTTGTTTGCTTGCTTCGCCATTGGTGGTGGTGCATTGGCCGCAATTCCATTCTTAACCGTTGGCTTCTTCTCAAAAGATGCCATTCTTGGCGCAGTTTGGGCACAAGGTCATATTGCAAATCTTCCAGTATATAACTGTTTATATTGGACGGGTGTTGCAGGTGCATTCTTAACCTCAATTTATACATTCCGCTTAATTTGGGTGGTATTCTTTGGTAAAGAAAATACGCCATATCACGCAATTAAAGGTGCGACTTATTGGGCTCCTTTGGCGATTTTGGCCGTACTTTCAACAGGCTTAGCTTACTTCTTAAAAGCGCCAGTCGAAGCGATTCTAAACGCTGCAAAAATTCCAGCATTTGTTATTCCTGAAGCGCTTGAAGCAGGGGTACATGGTGCAGAGCACACAGCTGTAGGTATTGCACTGGCAGGTCTGGTGGTTGGCATCATCTTATTTGTATTTGCTTATAATGCAGTGAAAGGTTTTGCTCAAACTTCATTGGGTGCTGGTCTTGTTAATATCTGTCGTAATGCACTTGGTTTCGATGCCTTGTATAACATCGTATTTGTGAAACCATATTTGCTGATTGCGAAAATTCTAGGTCGTGATCCGATTGATGGTTTGTGGTTAGTGCTTCCTGCCATTGTTAAAAGTGGTCATAGCTTCACCAGCTCGCGTCAAACAGGTTCATTGCGTGAATACGCATCAAGTATGTCACTTGGTGTCGTAGTATTACTGATGATCTTGATCGTGATTCAGGTCGTGGGGAAATAAGATGGAAATCACAAACAATTGGATTTTACCCGCGCTGATCCTCGTACCGTTCATTGCAGGTTTTATTTGCTGGTTGGTTGATAAATTTGACCAGTATTTACCACGCTATATCGCATTATTCGGTATGCTCATTACTTTGGGCTTAACGATCGCGCTTTGGCAAACAGGTACATTTACGTATGAATTAGGCGCTAAAGTTCCGACTTGGTCTGCCGAATTCATGGTGCCTTGGATTCAAACTCTCGGCATTAACATTCACTTAGCGGTGGATGGTCTTTCACTGCTTATGGTTGGCTTGACTGCATTACTGGGTGTACTTGCAGTGGGCTGTTCATGGGGTGAAATTCAAAAGAATGTTGGCTTCTTCCACCTGAACCTTTTATGGTCATTAGGTGGTGTGATCGGTGTATTCTTAGCGATTGATTTGTTCTTGTTCTTCTTCTTCTGGGAGATGATGCTGGTTCCAATCTATTTCTTGATTGCACTTTGGGGTCATAAAGGCGCAGATGGTAAATCTCGTGTTTATGCTGCAACCAAATTCTTTATCTATACCCAAGTCGCGGGTTTAATCATGCTGATCGGTATCCTAGGCCTTGTGGTTTACGGTTACATGATGACAGGCATGATTGGATTCGATTACAACTACTTGTTAGGTGTGGCGAATACGCTTGATGCGCAATTACCATCAGTGGCATATGCCTTGATGATTTGTATGTTTATTGGTTTCGCTGTGAAACTTCCAGTGTTTCCATTGCATGGTTGGTTACCAGATGCACATGCTCAAGCACCAACAGCCGGTTCTGTTGACTTAGCAGGTATCTTGATTAAGACCGCTGCATACGGTTTACTGCGTTTTGTTATTCCGTTCTTCCCAGCGGCTTCTGCACAATTTGCAGACATCGCGATCATCTTAGGTTTAATTGGTGTTTTCTACGGTGCTTGGTGTGCTTTCCAACAAACCGATATGAAACGCTTACTTGCTTATACTTCTATTTCGCACATGGGCTTTGTTTTACTTGCGCTTTACGCAGGTAATATTCTGACGTTCCAAGGCTTAATGATTATGATGTTGGCACATGGTTTATCCTCTGCTGCGTTGTTCATTATGTGTGGTCAAGTGTACGAGCGTTTACATACACGTGACTTACGTCAAATGGGTGGTATTCGTGGTCAATTCCAATACCTTTCATTCTTCCTCATGTTCTTTGTCGCTGCGCTTGTTGGTATTCCAGGCTTAGGTAACTTTATTGGTGAATTCCTCATACTTATGGGTTCATTCGGTAAATTCCCAACCTTTACCATTTTGGCTGCAATCAGCTTAGTCTTAGCTGGTCTTTATGGCTTAATCCTAATTCATAAAGCATTGTTTGGTACGCCAAATGAAGAGCAAAAACAGCATTATACAAATCCATTGAAAGACTTAAATGCACGTGAAATTGTTATTTTGCTCATTTGTGCATTTGGTCTACTTTGGCTTGGTATTTTCCCACAAAGCTTCCTTGATATTTCAAATTCAAGCATGGCGTGGTTGGCAAATAGCTATATCCCAGTTCAAGAGACGGTTGAGGTTGTACAACAAGCAACCACTCAACTCGAAAATGTGGAGATCCAATAAGCATGAACTTCACAATGTCATTTTCTGAACTTATGCCATTAGCTCCTGTGATGATCGTAGCTTTAACTGCGGTCGTTGTGATGATTCTTACGTCAATTAAACGTAACCACGATTTAATTGCAACAGCATCTGTGGTTGGCTTAAACCTTGCTGCGGCCTACATTTTGTTGGCTATGTTCGGTGGTGCTTTTGCACCAGCGAACGTGATGGGCATGTTTATGGTCGATCCATTTAGCTTGCTTTATCAATTGGTCATTTTAGTTGCGGCACTTGCTTGCTGTACGTTGTCGCATGCTTATATTGAAAGCTATAACGATAACCGTGAAGAACTTTACATCTTAATGTTGTGTTCGGTTGCGGGTGCGATGTTAATGGTTTCAAGCTCTCACTATGCATCGTTCTTCATTAGCCTTGAGTTAATGTCGATTCCTGTATACGGTTTGTTGGCATATACGCATCAACGT
Organism: Acinetobacter kyonggiensis; assembly: GCF_900107285.1. Taxonomy (GTDB): domain Bacteria; phylum Pseudomonadota; class Gammaproteobacteria; order Pseudomonadales; family Moraxellaceae; genus Acinetobacter; species Acinetobacter kyonggiensis. The sequence continues at coordinate 48,737 of NZ_FNPK01000005.1, forward strand.
TCGCAATCTTTAGAAGCGGGCATTAAATACCTTGTTCTTTCAGCCACTGCTTCGGCAATGTTGTTGATGGGCATGGCATATATCTATGCTTATACGGGTTCGTTGTCTTTCTATGACAATGTTCAAGCACTAATGCAAGCGATTCACCAACCAATGGTGGTTTTAGGTTTAGGCTTAATCATCTTTGCTGTAGCATTTAAATTGTCGCTTGCGCCATTTCATAAATGGACACCAGACGTTTATGCAGGTGCACCAGCGCCAATCGCAACATTCCTTGCGACTGCGGCTAAAGTGGCAACCATTGGTTTGTTTGTACGTTATTTATTAACGTCAGGTGCAATCTTGGTTGATTCTATCGTAACCATCATTACGATTCTTGCAGTGCTTTCAATCTTGGTCGGTAACTTCCTTGCAGTACGTCAAGTCAACTTGAAACGTATTTTGGGTTACTCTTCAATTGCACACTTTGGTTATTTGTTGATTGGTTTAATCAGCATGACTTATGCAAGCCTTGGTAACGTAACAGTCTATGTCATTACTTATGTGCTTACAACGCTCGGTGCTTTCGGTGCGGTAGCCTTAATGTCGAGTCCGTATAACAATGCGGATGAAGCACAAAGTTTAGCGGATTACCGTGGTTTGTTCTGGCGTCGTCCAGTACTGACTGCAACCTTGACTGTGATGATGTTGTCTCTTGCAGGTATTCCATTGACTGCGGGCTTCATTGGTAAGTTCTTGGTGGTGATGGCTGCGGTTACAACGCAACATTGGTTCCTTGCTGCAATGATTGTGGTGGGTTCAGGTATTGGTTTGTACTATTACCTTCGTGTAATGATTGTGATGTACATGACTGCACCAGAAATACCACGTATTGATGCTGATAAACATTGGGGTCAAAAAGTGGGCGGTATTATGGTACTTGCTGCGGCATTGGCGGTATTGGTGATCGGTATTTATCCAGATCCAATCATTAAGTTAGCGCTTCAAGCAGAAATTTTATCTCCATTACATTTCATGCTTTCGCAACAGTAATCTAAAAAAACGATTATTTTTTACTAAAAAGCCTCCTTACTTAGGGGGCTTTTTAGTTTATAAGCACTATAAAAAACATTTATACTAGGAGAAATTTTTATTTCATCTTTTAGGTGTTCTCCCGTGGCTATTCATGAAATCCGACATCCGCTTATTCGCCATAAACTTGGTTTGCTACGCCGTGCAGACATTAGTACAAAAAATTTCCGCGAGTTAGCACAAGAAGTCACCATGCTTCTGACTTACGAAGCCACCAAAGATTTACCCGTATGTGACCATGAAATTGATGGTTGGAATGGTAAAGTGACTGTAGACCGCATTGTGGGCAAAAAGATTACTGTTGTACCCATTTTACGTGCCGGTATTGGTATGTTGGATGGTTTTTTAAACCTGATTCCAAGCGCAAAAGTCTCTGTCTTGGGTCTAGAGCGTGATGAAAAAACATTAGAAGCACGTACTTATTATAAAAAATTAGTGCCTGATGTTCAAAACCGTCTGGCGATGATTATTGACCCAATGTTAGCAACAGGTTCATCACTGGTTGCCGCGATTGACGTATTAAAAGCAAGTGGCTGTAAAGATATTCGTGTGATGGTATTGGTTGCTGCACCCGAAGGGATTAAACGTGTTGAGACTGCACATCCTGATGTGATTATCTTTACTGCATCGATTGATGATGGTTTGAATGAACATGGTTATATCGTTCCAGGTCTGGGTGATGCTGGCGATAAAATCTTTGGTTCAGTTCAAAAAGACTAATTTTTGAATTTGATCAAAAAGGGGGCTTTTAAAGCCTCTTTTTTATATACTGTCCTAATAGCGTTTACAGATTAGAGTAAAGTTCATGAAATTAGAATATAGATTCGGCAAAGTATTCAAATACAATCCTGAAAAAGGATTCGGTTTTATTTCAATGGCAGGCGAAGATATATTTTTCCATATCTCGGATTTTGCCACCGCCACAGAGGTTGAGCCAAAACGCAATGAAAAAGTAAAATTTGTGCTTGAAGAAAATGGCGAGAAGCTGAAAGCAACACGTATTGAGCGTGTTGATCCAAATCCAGCTAAAACTAAACAGAAAAAAATATTGGAACACAATGAAGCCATTTCAACAGCGTTATTATCAAACTTCAAACGTTGATTAAATAAATTTTCGTCATCTAAGTGTTTTATTTAGATGCTTGAAATACTCATTAAAAAGCGCCATTAAGGTGCTTTTTTTATTACAATTCTCGACATAAGATTTAAACATTAAGAGTGACTTATGTTTGTTGAGGGGAAAATCAAAACCTATAATGAAGAACGTGGCTTTGGATTTATTAGCAGGGATGGTGAGTCGAAAGATTTATTTTTTCATATCAAGGATTTCCCTAATAAAAGTGTCGAACCTAAAATAGGGGAGAACTTAAAGTTTCGTATCGTCGAAGATAACGGAAAATTAAAAGCTGATCAGATTGTTCGTTTAGAGTTTAAAATTGAGTCGGTTACGCATACGCCGCAAAGTCGAGCTCAAGCTAATCGTTCACATCGAGATCGTTCAAAGGCTAAACAAGCAAAGCCGGTTAGCGGATTATTCACGACGATCATTGGTTTCGTAATCATCGTGGGTTTAGCGTATATGGTGTATGGTAAATATCAGCGTTGGCAGCTTGCTCAACAGCCTGCTATTGCTCCTGCACAGACCATAGTTACACAGCCTATTGATTCAAATCCGAATGGTTATCGTTGTGATGGTCGAATCCATTGTGGTCAAATGAACTCTAGAGAAGAAGCCCGTTGGTTTGTAAGTAATTGTCCAGGAACAAAAATGGATGGTAATAATGATGGAGAGCCTTGTGAAAATGATTCACGTTGGTAATTCTTAAAATGTAAAAAAGCGCCATCTAGGCGCTTTTTTACCATCAAAATTCTTATTTTTCACAGAATTTCATAAAAGCTTTTAACCCCGGCCCTTGATACTTTTGACGATGAACTAGCATAAATAAAGGACGGGTCAGTTGCCAGAAAGGTGTCTCTAAAATCACCAGCTGACCTTTTTCAAGTAAAGGTTCAATGGCGAGTTTAGAAATACAGGACATGCCAATCCCACCCGCGACAATTTTCAGAATCGCTTCATTATGACCAAGAGTCAAACGGATATTGGCATCGGGTAAATCTTTTAGAATCGCATTATCAAAAACTTCACGTGTACCTGAACCTTCTTCCCGTAAAATCCACTGTATAACAACAGATTCAAAGTCAGCAGGGGTCAGTGGACGTCCGAGTTGTGCCAGTGGATGATTGGGTGAACAACACACTGCAAGTTCATCATCGCGCCAGTGAATACACTGCAACTGCGGTAAATGGCATGAACCTTCAATCAGTGCTAAATCCAACTGGAATTGATTTACCGCTTCAATCATTTGGCGAGTATTGCCGACTTGAAGTTGCAAATGTGCTTGTGGTTGAACCTGTAAGAAGTCTGCCATGAGATCAGGCATTAGGTAATCACTGATGGTCAGTGTGGCACCCAGTCTTAAGTCAATACTTTGTAACTCGCCTTTGGCTGCCTGTTCGAATGCATCACAACGACCTAAAATTTCTAATGCTTGTGGCAATAGATAACGACCTAAATCATTCAATTGTAGACGCTTACCTAAGCGGTCAAACAGTGGAGCACCTAAGCCATCTTCTAAGTCTGCTAAAGCCATACTTGCGGCACTTTGAGTGAGTTTTACGGCATCACTGGCTTTGGTTACTGTGCCTTCTTGGGCGACTGCTACAAAAACAGCCAACTGGCGTAAAGTCATGCGCATGAATAGAGCCTTAACATTTAAAAAATATTAATAAATTATGTTGGCATGCTACCATGAGCGCAGTCTTTCATGCCACGTTGAAATCATGTCAATTGAAAAATTTAGCTTAGAAAAAGTCTTATCTGTACATCGTTGGACCAATACCTTATTCAGTTTTACCCTGACACGACCTGCACATTTTAAATTTACCGCAGGGCAGTTTGCGCGTATTGGTTTAAAAGTGGGAGATGAACTGGTGGTTCGGGCTTATTCAGTGGTGTCATCACCTTTCGATGAAACCTTGGAATTCTTTTCAATTGTAGTGCCTGATGGTGCATTTACCTCGAATTTACAGCACTTACAGGTTGGCGATGAACTGTACCTAGAAAAAATTCCATATGGATTTTTAACACTGACGCGTTATCAATTGCCTTTACCGCATGATTTATGGTTATTGGCAACGGGGACAGGTTTAGCACCTTTTATTTCCATGCTGCAAGATTTTGACACGTGGTCAAAATATAAAAAAATCAATCTGGTTTATAGTGTTCGTACTGCATCCGAACTGGCTTATGCAACACGTATTGAGGAAATTGCAGCAACTTTTGGTGAAGGGCATAGCGGCTTTAAATTTGTGCCAATTATCACCCGTGATCCCAATGCAGCATTACATGATCGCCTACCAGTGCTGATTGAAAATGGTGAATTAGAAAAAGCAGTTGGATTACAATTCAATACCGAAAGCAGTCATGTGATGCTGTGTGGTAATCCGCAAATGGTGGAGGACACCAAAGAAGCCTTGAAAGCTCGTGGTTTAATTATGAACCGACGTGGTGAAGGTAATATTGCGGTTGAAAATTATTGGTAAAAATTCTGACCTAAAAAATCCCTCTAATGGTGAGGGATTTTTTATTCATTTTTAATGCACGAACATATCGATATATTCACGGATTTCTTGAATAGCGGTTTCGACATCGGCTGTGAGCCATGTTGGTTCAAATAGCCCTGAATAATGCTCAAGACGATCTTGTGGAACAACCAAACGAATTGGACATTCTTCTTCTAATAAGCGCCAAGGAATGATTGGTACTTCATTGTCTAAAAAGGGTGCAATATTACGAATATCAATTACCATTGCATTGATGCATTCGGGAAAAGGCATCACTGAAAATTCTTCAGTACGGCGGCGAAAATATTCCAAGTCACCCCATTTGAGTACATAGCTTGGTTTGTTAAATTCAATAATACCAATTAGATGTTCATCACGAGTGTAATGCAAGCAACATTGATGAGTGACATCAGTGTCCAAATCAAGCGTTACAGATTGTTGACGATACGCCATAAAGTTAAGCAGCATGAAAAACAAGGTGCATAATTATAGCTCATTTTCGCTTTTTCAGCAGCAAAAGCATTGTTCATCTTTATTCCTTATAAAAGATCAGCCTTTGCGTGATTTATTTTTCTTGGCGTAGAGTTTGAAACCGTTTTTGAATATTTTTTAAACGCGATGAGGGGTTATGTTTTTTGGATAACTTTAGAAATTTACATGTACTCACCATCTCACTATGCTTTTATACACAACAGCGCAATAATTATTGTTAGCATAAAATTACGAGGGAGAATATTTAAAAATAGAGGGGAAAACTTATGACACATGATTTTAATAAACCACCTCATGTCATTAGTGCAGAAGAAAAAACGCACAAGAAAAGAGTACCTGTATATATTTTAATTCTTATTGGTATTTTCTTTATTGCATTACTTGCCTATATGTTTGCAGATAGAGCGCCATCAGCCACTGATGCAGCTCCTAATCCTTCAGCTCAGCCAGCAACACCGAACAATACAACCACAGGTAGCGATAAGGATAACGCAAAAGGCTATTAACTGACTGACCATTTATTTAGCTTTTTATTCAAGCCCTAGTCTGCAAAGACTGGGGTTTTTTGCAATCTAATGTGCCATTTTGTTGTATTTGTGATGGTTAGTGTTGCTTAAAAAACAAGCAAAACCTAATGTATTTTGAATTGCATCATTTTAGGCTGAGTTCACTCAAGAGAACAGCATGATTTATACACAGTAAAACTTCAATAAGTAATAACAAGAGGAAATGACAACATGAATGAGTATTTTTCTGGAGCTCCTAGAGGCGCAGAGTTTGATGCCATGTACTATTGGAATCAATTTCATCCCATTTTAGCGGCTGTTGCTATTTTATTGATTGGTTGGATTGTTGCACTTGTTATTGCAGCAGGTGTTAAGAAAGTTTTAGAAAAATTGGGAACAAACCAAAAGCTTTCTACTGCCACTGGGCATCGTTCCAATATAGAAAGTATTGTCTCACGTGTGGTGTTTTGGCTGGTGATGATCATTGCTGTGATTGGTGCATTAAATGTGCTGAATCTCACCAGTGTCAGTGGGCCATTTAGTAATATGATTCAACAGTTCTTGCTCTTTATTCCTCAACTTTTAGCTGCTTTGGCTGTTGGGTTTATTGGCTGGATTGTGGCAAATTTAGTCAAAGTGGGCTTGCAAAAGCTACTTGATCGAACACAACTGGATGAAAAACTCAGTGCGGATGTGGGTGTTAGTCCAATTAGCCAAAATATTAGCAATATTGTGTATTGGCTGATTTTGTTGTTATTCCTTCCGATTGTTTTATCTATTTTAGGTCTAAATGGATTGTTGTTCCCAATCCAAAATATGCTTAATGAAATGGTTTCATTCTTACCCAATATCTTTATTGCTGCTGTTATTGTTTTTGTGGGTTATATCTTGGCAAAAATTGTACGCGGTATTATTGAAGGTTTGGTAAATAGTTTAAATTTACAACAACAAGCACAGAAAATTGGTCTATTTAAAAACTCCAATTTGCCGCAAGTACTTGGTTCATTTGTCTTTGCAATGGTCATTATTACGGCATTGATTATTGCGTTTGAAACTTTAGGCATAGAAGCCATTTCTCAACCCGCTACAGCGATGTTGTATGAAATTATGAATGCGATACCGCATATTATTGCGGCAGGGCTAATTTTAATTTTGGCTTATGTGGTTTCACGTTTTGTCGCCAATTTGGTGGTCGAAGTGATCTCTGGAACAGGTGTCGATGAAATACCTGCTAAGTTAGATGTGCAGCGCTTTTTAGGCACGACCAAAGTGTCTTGCATAGTCGGTTACTTGATTGTCTTCTTTACCATGCTGTTTGCTGTTTCTGAAGCAGCAAACCGACTGGGCTTTGAGCAAGTCAGTGGACTGATTTCCATGTTTATCCAATTCGGTGCCGATATTTTATTGGGTGCTGTCATTTTATTGGTCGGTTTCTGGCTTGCCAATCTGGTGGCGAAAGTCATTGGGCGCGGTGAGTATAATAGTTCACGTTGGTTAGCCAATTTAGTGCGTATACTGATTATGGGCTTAGTGGTGGCGATGGGCTTACGTGCCATGGGTATTGCAGACTCTATTGTCAATTTGGCATTTGGTTTAACACTAGGCGCAGTTGCAGTCGCATTTGCTCTGGCTTTTGGTTTGGGTGGTCGTCAACCTGCGGAGCGTTTACTGTCAGAGTTAATGGATAAAGCCAAAAAGCAAGCCTGCAAACCAAATCCGTTACATGATTCATCCAGACCAGAGGAGCACATAGCCTCTTTGACTGAACAAGTTGATTCAAGCGTAATGGCAGATGAATATCAAAGTACAGATGTTCCTGTCACCGAAGTTGATGTTGATCCAGCCCATAAACCCTTAAATAAACCTTTTGGCTCTACAGGAGAGGCAGAAGCAGATGTTGACCTTCATCCCAAAGATGATCCGAAATAACCGTTAAATTTTGCTCGGGATCGATCACCGTGATGTGGTCGATCTTTGATTTCATGCTCAATGAGGAAAGGGTGATGTTAAAAAAACAACCGAATAAATTTATAGCACCAATTGTCATTGCAGGAATTACAGCAGGATTCTTGATTAGTGCATATAAATTTGTATTTGCCAAACCTAAGCAAACAATGGATCAGATAGAACATGATTATTCAGTAAATAAATCACCAGATATGAAAGATGAAAAAATAATGAATAAATGATTGTTTTTTTAATTTTTTATGATATTTATAAATGACTATTTCATAAAAAATAAACATTTAGATTAATGTGAATGAAATATTTATAAATCATACTCGGATGAATGATTAGCAATAATAAAGGGGAAATATTATGTTATTGAATAAAGTTTTAAAGACATTTTCGATGATGCTAGATGCCAATAAATCTGCTCATGCAGCAGAAGCAATGGTTAAAATGGAGATCACCATTGCTCGCTTACAGCAGACTAAACAGGTCGATTTATTGCGTACTGATTATTTAGAATAATTCAGTTTGGAATAATTCAGTAGTGATTAAACATATTGCGATGCGGCATGTGCAGACGACCATGCCCATTGAAAATTAAACCCGCCTAAATGTCCTGAAACATCTAAAATTTCACCAACAAAGTACAAGCCTTTTTGCTTTTTACTTTCCATAGTTTTAGAGGATACTTCTGTGGTATCCACACCGCCCAAAGTCACTTCCGCAGTACGATAGCCTTCAGTTCCTGATGGTTTGACCTCAAAAGCATGTAAACGATTGGCAATTTGTTCTAATTTATCATCGCTCAAATTACCAATTGAAGTTTCAGCAGATTCAGCCCAAATTAAGGTTTGTAATTCTAAAACGACACTTTTCGGTAAATGTTCAATCAATAACGTACGCAACAAAACTTTCGGTTGGCTTTGTTTCTTCGCTTTAAAGAAGTCGAGTAAATCCAGATAAGGCAGGAAGTTAATTTTAAAGCTTTGACCGACATCCCAATAGTTCGAAAGTTGTAAAGAACTTGGCCCACTTAAACCCCGATGGGTAAATAACAAGGCTTCGGTAAAGCTGTTTAAGTCATTCGATAAGGTTGCATCGACGGCATTGCCACTTAAACGCGTGGTGACTTCTTTAAACTGATCGGAAAAGGTAAAAGGCACTAAGCCAGCACGAGTCTGGTGTATATGATGCCCAAATTTTTTAGCGATGTCATAACCAATGCCTGAACCGCCTAAGGTCGGAACAGATAAACCACCTGATGCAACCACCACTGATTCAGTTTGAAAATGACCGAGTGTGGTTGCGACTTGAAAACCTTGATCGGCAATTGAGGTCACCGCTTTTACTTCACAACTGGTTTTAATCTCGACTAAGCCTGTTTTATCGCATTCAGCTAACAGCATGGCTAAAATTTCTTTGGCACCATTTAGAGTAAAGAGCTGACCATGTTTGCGTTCTTCGTATGCAATAGCATGTTGGCAGACCAAAGCAATAAAGTCCCAATTGGTATAACGCGTGAGGGCAGAAATCACAAAATGTGGATTATGTGAAATAAAATTTTCAGGTTCGACATACAGGTTGGTGAAGTTACATTTACCACCACCAGACATCAGAATTTTTTTACCCACTTTATTGGCTTTTTCAAGCACCAGAACTTTACGACCACGTTCGGCAGCCATATAAGCAGTCATCAAACCTGACGCACCTGCACCTAAAACAATGACATCATATTGATTTGAAGACATGAAAAACTCACGGGAGATAAAAGCAGGGCATTATAGACAATTTTGCGCTCAATTTCAGGTTTGATCTTACTTGAGGGCTTTACCTTGTAAACCGCCACTATGAATGATCAGAATTCTTGTATTTGGGGGGAAATATTTTTTTTGAATTAAATCGAAAATCCCGTAGAGCATTTTTCCGGTATAGACCTGTTCCAAAGGAATAGCAAAATCCTGTTCAAATTTTTCGATAAATTGCATCAGTTCCGTTGGTGCTTTGGCATAACCGCCAAAACAATAATCATCCATGATGTTCCAGTTTTTCTTGACCGTATACTGGGCAACCTCATGGGATAAAAAATCCCCTTTTAACACAGAAAAACCCAAAATAGTTTGATGGGCTGCACTTGCTTCAATCAGACCTGAAATCGTGCCACCAGTCCCAACCGCACAGCAAATCACATCATAATTTTGTCGATCATGTTCGCTTAATATTTCCTGACAGCCTTGGATTGCAAGCGCATTGGTGCCACCTTCAGGAATAATATAGTGCTCGGGGAACTGTTGTTTTAATGCTGACAAATATTCAGGCTGATCTTTGTGTCGATACTGCTGGCGCGAGACAAAATGTAGTTGCATGCCGAAGTGTTGTGCCGTGCTTAATGTTGGATTAAGGACTTTATCACTCAGTTCTTCACCGCGAATGATCCCGACACTTTTTAGACCAAATAAATGTGCTGCATAGGCGGTGGCAGCAATATGATTGGAATAAGCACCACCAAAGGTTAATACGTTATCAAAGCCTTGTTGCTGTGCTTCCAGAACATTGTATTTCAGTTTAAAAAATTTATTGCCCGAAATTTGCGGATGAATTTGATCTAGCCGTTTAATGCTCAGACTGACTGAGGGATCAAGTATTAATTTTTGATAAGCAATGGTTTGGGCAATACTGTCAAACATAGATGAATCTAAATCAATAAGTTCCACAGCATTGTACCCGTAGTTTTAGAAGCTAATAAAATTAAAGCTGTAAAATTAGAGAGTTCAGTGTTCATCTTGTATGGGCAAATATGGTTGTAAAAATTTTAAATCATCTTTATTTGTAAGAATATCTTAAGTCATTGAATATGAATTATAAAAAAAAGATCACTAAATGTGCATTAGTGCTAAGCTAACGATATAACAATGATGAAAAAGAGGATATGTAATGAAAAAGCTATCCATTGGTTTATCTATTTGCTTGTTGGTTTTATTGACGGCTTGTGATGCAAAAGATGATTATAACAAGCCAAAAACTGAGGTACGTACCATGATTATTGGTGGTATGCCTATTCATGATGAGGATTATCGCCTTAGCCAGCTGAATGCCCGCGAAAGTAAACCTGTCGTTCAACAGTAAGGCGATCAAGAAAAGAAGCTGAGCATATACATATTGTCAGTACATGGGCGTGTAGTGAGATGTGTAAGAAGGAACAGATGCAGTGTGCTAAGCCAGATGTGTGAAAATTTGAACTAGACGTTTTACGTCTTGTAAATAGTCTGTGTTCTTTAAAACCTTTCAAAAGTAGCGCTAATGCTGATGTAAATGTATAAAAAATCAGTCAATAAAATGCGGCAGTGCTGATTCTAAAGCATCGAGTATTGAATATTTTTTGATTTATGCAAGTGATCTAATTAATCTGAAATATAAAATTATTAGGGTAATAAGCATATAAAACACGTAGAATTGACCAACATATTTTTCCTCATTATTTAAGGTCAAACGCATTGGAATCAGTATTGATATTAGGCTCAATTACTTTTGCGCTGGTGCTGGGTGCAATTAGCCCCGGGCCAACGTTTATTTATGTAGCAAAAAATTCAATTGCGATTTCACGTAAACATGGATTATTTACGGCTTTAGGCACAGGTACGGGTGCTGCTTTATTTGGCTTTTTAGCAGTCATGGGATTGCAAGCTGTTTTACTGGCAGTGCCATCCGCTTATCTGGCTTTGAAAATTTGTGGTGGTTTATATTTACTTTGGCTGGCGTATAAAATTATTAAACATGCCAAAGAGCCGATGCAAACCGCAGAAGGCGATGTAAAGCCCATGACTCATGCGCAGGCCTATCGTTTAGGTTTAATTACGCAGTTAAGTAATCCTAAAATTGCCATTATTTTAGCCAGTGTTTTTACGGCACTTTTACCGAAAGAAATTCCTACTTATTTTTATCTGGTTTTACCGATTTTATGTTTTTTTATTGATGCAGGCTGGTATTCATTGGTGGCAGTGGCATTATCGGCTGAAGGGCCAAGAAAAGTTTATTTAAAGTCTAAAGCTATTTTTGACCGAATTGCAGGTGGGGTTATGACTTTACTGGGCTTAAAACTCATTTTTGGTATGAAGTAGTTTTTTGCGTCATTCGCATATCGTATTATTTTATCATTTCTAGAGCAAAGCAATGCATCAGGTATTGCTTTAAGCATTTGCAAATGAATACGAAAATTAGAAAATAAGCTGTAGAAAATAAAAGACCGACGATTCGAGTGATATGAAATCGTCGGTCAAAAAATCTGTTGCAAATTTTAGTTCGGGCTGCTGTTCCATACTAAAACTTGAAACTTAGTAAGTTTATTGCTTTAGGAAAAGTTCACCGAAAATGTTGTGGATGCCGGTACAAATTAACGGGTTTATGAACTTCTTACCTCATATAACGTAGGGGTTTACAGATTGGTTGACAATAAAATGAAAAAAAACTCATTTTTTTTTATAATGGTGATCTAAACGTTGTTTACGTAGGTACATAGTGTCACTAAATCGATATTTTTTATGGTTTTTTTTATTTTGCTTTATTTTTACCTGTATCTGCGGTGTTTTAGCCGCTTTATTGCCTACAGGCATGGGCGGTATTTTGACTGTAATACCGTATTTAACAGCCATGATTTTAGTGCTTTATAAGTTTTTAAAACAACAACAGCGTGCACCCAGTGATCAAGAGCGGAAAAAAATAACTTTAGGATTTAGTCTGATTTTCTGGGGCTATAACCTTGCCTTTTTGTTGGTTGGAATTTTAATTTTTTCTAAAGGTGATCCCGATATTTGGCAAAATTTCCTATTTTATCTAAAAAATCCACAATTTATGAGTGTGGTGATGGTGATGATTCTGTTGATTGCGATACCGCTATATCTCTTAACGTATTGGTTTTATGGTAAACAAGCACAACGTATGGCAAAAAAAATGTTCGGTTGATCAATGATCCTTGCTTGAATTTTCAACGCTCTTGATCTATAGATAGAAGAAACAAGAGAGATCATGAAATGCAAAAAGCATGTGTATTGATTACAGGTGCAAGTGGTTTTATTGGTTCGCATCTTATTGCTTATTTATTGGCGCGTGATTATGCAGTGGTTGGACTCACGCGACAAAAAGATAAGCTGTCTCGTCATCCGAGTCTGATTTGGATTCAGCAGTTAGATGAACTGAAAACCGATCGTATTGACTATGTGATTAATCTTGCGGGCGAAAATATTGGCAAGGCACGTTGGACAGCCAAGAGAAAACAGCAGTTAATCCAGAGTCGTGTTGAAACCACACAGCAACTTTATCGTTACTTAGAAAAAAGACAGATTTTTCCCAAGCGGATTATTTCAGGTTCTGCCGTGGGCTATTATGGTATTGATCCGACTGAACAGTGGACAGCGGTGTGTACTGAACAGTCTGCGCCACAGTCTATTTTTATGTCGGAACTGTGTCAGCGATGGGAACATGCTGCATTAAGTTTTCAGTCTCAGCAGACTAAAATCGTACGTTTCGGGATTGTCTTTGCAAACAATGGTGGCATTCTTCCGCAAATGTTATTGCCGATTAAACTGAATATGGTGGGGCGTATTGGGCATGGGCGGCAACCTGTGGTTTGGGTACATATTCAAGATGTGCTACGTGCAATTGAATTTTTAATGACCAAAGAAACTACGGCTCAGACTTTTAATGTGGTTTGCCCAGAAAAAATGACCCAAGCGCAGTTTGTGCACATTGCCGCACAGCAACTGAAACGTAAACCTTTTTTCTGTTTACCGACTTTTGTTTTGAAAGCAGTGTTGGGTGAGCAATCGCAATTGGTTTTAAATGGTCAATATGTGCAACCCAAAGCATTGCAAGATGTGGGATTTGAGTTTAAATATCCCACGTTAAAACAGGCTTTGGAGGATATTTTAGGGTCGAGTTAAGTCGTTAAAGTATTGGCAGTCAGTCTTGTTGGACAAAAAGCCATTGGGTCGAGCAAGGTCGGTTGTTTTAGTATGAGCTGTCTTAATAGACGTGCAGATGCAGGTCCCATACATAAACCATTACGGAAATGCCCAAAGTTTGCCCATAGATTATCAAGCTCGGGCATTTTTCCAATATAGGGCACACCTGTCGGTGAACTTGGTCTTAAGCCAGCCCATTGTTTGACGATTGGAAATGCTGCCAGTTCAGGCACCATCTCGAAGCATGCTGCTAAAATGGTCTGTTTGGTTGCAGCAGTAGGCGTGGTGTCGAAACCGCAATGGGCCATGCTTGAGCCGCATACGACATGCCCATCTAAACGTGGAATTAAATACATCACGTTATTCATGCACATGGTGGGCAACCAGTTTTGTGGGGTTTTAAACAGCACCATTTGTCCTTGTACAGGCTGGACAGGAATATCTAAATCGAGTTGTTCAGACCAATGTTTAGACCAAGCGCCTGTGGTAATCACAAACTGGTCTGCGAAATAGGTTTGCTGATTTTGACTACGAATGGATTGAACTTTGCCATTTACAATATTGAACTGTTCAATTGGACAGTGTTCAATAAATTCAACTTTAGGGTGCTGCTTTAAGTAGCCAATCATAGATTGTAACAATCTTGGATTACGTACATTGGCAATCTGCGGGAAATACATGGCATGTTGAAATTGCGGATGAATGAAGGGATTCACTTGTGCCAATTGTTCTGCTTGTAAATATTCAGCGTGCTGCATCGGTTGTTGAAATTGCTGGGCGTAATTCAATCCTGTTTCAAAATCAGCTTCATCAAAAATCAGTAGACCTGTTTCATGAATTTCAAAATCAATGCCTGAAATGGGCTTTAATTTTTCATTCCAGTCTAAATACAGAGACTTTCCGTGTTGTGCCAATTGATTCACAGCATGCGGATAGCGCCACGGGTACATCGGGGAGAGAATTCCGCCACCAGCCCATGATGCGGCTTGACCTGCGTGTTGCTGATCGAAAATAATGACGGAACATCCTTGTTCCACAAGCTCTAAAGCAGACATTAAACCGCTAATACCTGCTCCAATAATGGCAATTTTCATCGCTTGCGTCACTTGTCCTTAGTTCATGTCTTTGAGTTTAAGCGCAGCTTGTTCTGCAAAATAAGTCCAGATCCCATCTGCACCTGCGCGGCGGCAGCTCATCAGTGATTCAATAATCACGTCATCGGATAACCAGCCATTTTGAATCGCACCCGCCAACATCGCGTATTCACCGCTGACTTGGTAGACAAAGGTTGGAATAGCAAAGTTATCTTTCACTTCACGCACGATGTCTAGATAAGGCATCCCAGGTTTCACAATCACCATGTCGGCACCTTCTTGAATATCCAGTGCAATTTCATGTAAGGCTTCAGCGCGGTTGCCGATGTCCATTTGGTAATTATATTTATTGCCACCTTTTAGGTTACTGGATGAACCGACAGCATCACGAAAAGGGCCGTAGAAGCTCGAAGCATATTTGGCTGAATAAGCCATGATATTGGTATAGATATGACCATTGGCTTCAAGCGCGGTACGAATTGCACCAATACGACCATCCATCATATCACTGGGTGCAAGCACATCTGCACCTGCTTCAGCATGACTTAAGGCTTGTTTAATCAAACATTCAATGGTTTCATCATTCAGCACATAACCCGTGTCATCAATAATTCCGTCTTGACCATGCGTGGTGTAAGGATCAAGCGCACCATCAGTGATGAGCACCATTTCTGGTAACTCTTTTTTCAGTAAACGAATGGTATTTTGTACTAAACCATTTTCATGCCAAGCCGCTTCAGCAGTTAGGCTTTTATCTTCTTGTGGCGTGACTGGGAATAAAGCCAGTTTAGACACCCCGAGTTCTAGTAAGCGTTCTGATTTTTTTAACAGCAGATCAGCAGACAGGCGCTGAACATTGGGCATACTTGGAATATCTTGGGTTTGGTTTTGCCCCGGAAGTACGAATACTGGATAGATGAGATGATCGGTCGTCAATTGGGTTTCACGTACCATAGAACGCAATTTATCATTTTTACGAATTCGACGCATGCGAGTGGCAGGAAATGCAGGACGATTGAACGTATAAGTCATAACAATCTCATTGATCAGTATTAAACTAGCGCTATTGTAGCCCTAGAATTGGCTTTTAGGGCATAAGTTAATTGCTATTTCTCAAATTAAGGTATTCGAGCAGATTATGAATGATTCAGATAAAAAGTGGACAGGGAGTATTCATTTGGGTTCAAAAGTGGATATAGATGTAGTCCTCAAACAATTGTGTCATGCATTTAATAGCTCTCCTTACTTTAAACACAATGATATGTTGATGCGTGTGGTGGATGGGCAAATTGAAGCCTATATTGAAATGCAGCCTTTTATGATTGGTAATGTGGCTTTTCAAATTTTGCATGGCGGGGTCGCTGCGACGATTCTCGATAGCATTGGCGGAATTGCGGCAATGGGCGAGTTATATAAAAAGGCGGAAGCCGATGAACTGCCAGATACCATTAAAAAGGTAACGCGTTTGGCGACTGTCGATATGCGCGTCGATTATTTGGCACCGGGTCGTGGTAAATATTTTATTGCGCGTGCTGAAACTTTACGTTTAGGTCGTAAAGGTTGCACTATGCGGATGACCTTGGTCAATGATGAAGATAAGCCGATTGCAACGGCAATCGCATCTTATGCATATTAAGTTTATTTTAAGCTTGTAAAGTTAAAATTCATAGAACTGAAAAATTTATTTGGCATTGAATGACAATTCAATGCCAAAATCATTTTAAAGACTGATCAGTTACATTTTTATTCTCGCATCATGATTTTTTGTTATTAAAATGCGCCATCAATATTAAATAAAAAATGACTTTCTCATCGACACCATCGCATCACATGGATGGTCTTTATAGCTGTTGGTTTTATCTCGATCAAAACAACACCTATGATATGTGGTGACCAAGTCTGTTGGATGTAGGAATAATCATGACAGATGCTCAAAACACCTTGCCAGAACCAGATGAACAAATTTCGGATGCTGCTCTAAAAGCAAAACGAAAGAAAGCTTTAAGCATGGTCGCATTGATACTCATTATTGCTGCTGTTGCATATGCGGTATGGACTTTGTTTTTTAATCACTCCGTCAGTACCGAAAATGCTTATGTCGGTGCAGAAACCGCATCCATTACCTCTATGGTCAACGGACAGGTTTTAGATGTGATGGTCAGTGACACCCAACAAGTCAAAAAAGGCGATCTGTTGGTGCGTGTGAATGAACGTGATGCTGAAATTGCGCTGGCACAAGCACAGGCCGAATTGATGAAAGCACAGCGTCAATACAAACAAACGCAGGCCAATAGCAGTGCTTTAAATTCTCAGGTTTTTGTCAGCGATGACGGCATTCATAGTGCAGAAGCACAGGTGGCTAAAGCACAAGCAGAGCTGAATAAAGCGCAAAATGACTTAGCACGCCGTAGTCAACTTAGTGCCTCTGGGGCAATTTCCAAAGAAGAACTGAGTACTGCCCAGAGTGCTGTAAATAATGCACAAGCAGGTTTGGATTTGGCGAAAGCAGGCTTGGCACAAGCGCAATCGGGTCAAAAAGCGGCACAAAGCACCTTGGCTGCCAATGAAGCCTTGATCCGTGGTAGTAATGAAACTTCTGCTCCCGATGTATTGATTGCACAAGCACACTTAAAACAAGCCATCCTTGATTTAGAACGTACCAAAATTCAAGCGCCGTTTGATGGGGTGATTGCCCGTCGTAATATTCAAGTTGGACAACGTGTCGCACCGGGTACAGTGTTAATGATGTTGGTGCCTATTTCGAAATTGTATGTCGATGCTAACTTTAAAGAAAGCCAATTGGCCAAAGTTAAAGCAGGGCAGAAAGCGGTACTGACCTCTGACTTGTATGGTGATGAGGTTGAGTTTCATGGCACGGTTGTTGGATTTTCAGGTGGAACGGGTTCAGCATTTGCTTTAATCCCTGCACAAAATGCCACAGGTAACTGGATTAAAGTGGTGCAGCGTTTACCTGTGCGAATTGCGCTTGACCCGAAAGAATTAGCTGAGCATCCTTTGCGTGTGGGCTTATCTATGGAAGCGAAAATTAACCTCGCTTCGAAGTAGTGGCTTATGAATAATAACTACGTACCATTTGGCGACCTTAAAGGAGGGCGCCTCATCCTTGCGGCTTTTGTGTTGGCATTGGCTAACTTTATGGTCGTATTGGATATGACCATTGCCAATGTTTCTGTGCCGCATATTACTGGCAGTTTGGCCGTTTCAAGTTCACAAGGCACATGGGTGATTACCTCCTATGCCGTTGCCGAAGCGATTTGTGTTCCACTGACTGGATGGTTGGCGGGGCGTTTTGGTGCAGTCAGGCTATTTATCATCAGTTTGATTGGCTTTACTGTTTTTTCGGTTTTATGTGGCTTATCGACCAGTTTAGAAATGCTGGTGATGTGTCGTATTGGACAAGGGCTATTTGGTGGGCCAATTATGCCACTTAGCCAGACCTTGCTGATGCGTATTTTCCCTCCAGAAAAACAATCCCAAGCCATGGGCATGTGGGCGATGACCACCGTCGTAGGGCCGATTCTTGGCCCTATTTTAGGCGGTTCAATCAGTGATAATTTATCTTGGCACTGGATTTTCTTTATCAATATTCCAGTCGGGATTTTCTGTGCTGTTGCAGCATTACGTTTATTAAAACCTGCTGAAACAGCTATTTCGAAAATTAGAATAGATAGTATTGGCTTATTTTTACTGATTATCTGGATTGGTGCATTGCAGTTGATGCTGGATCTAGGGCATGAAAATGATTGGTTTAATAGTACTTTTATTTGTGCTTTAGCGGTGATTACTGTCGTTGGACTGATTGTTTTTATTATTTGGGAACTGACCGAGCGGCACCCTGTAGTGAATATTCAGATCTTTCGCTATCGTAGTTTTACCATTTCAGTGTTGTCACTGGCCTTTGCGTTTGGGGCATTCTTTGCCAGTATTGTACTGATACCGCAATGGGTACAAATTAACTTGGGCTATACTGCAACATGGGCAGGTTACCTCACTGCCACCATGGGCTTTGGTAGCTTGATGATGTCACCCATTGTGGCGAAAATGTCCACCAAATATGATCAACGTGCTTTAGCCTGTTTTGGTTTGATGTTATTGGGGATTGTGACTCTCATGCGGTCATTCTGGACCACTGATGCGGACTTTATGACATTGGCGTTGCCGCAAATTTTACAGGGTTTTGCCGTCCCATTTTTCTTTATTCCATTGTCAAATATGGCATTGGCTTCAGTTAAGCCACATGAAATGGCATCTGCCGCAGGACTGATGAATTTTTTAAGAACCATGGCGGGGGCAATTGGCGCATCCATTGCGGTGACCATGTGGGATGATCAAGCAAAAGTTGCACGCAGTGAAATGGTGAGCAATTTACATCCTGAAAGTACACAAAGTACTTTGATACAAAGTGGAATGAGTCCAGATGGCGCTTTGGGTTACATTTCGAGTTTGGTTGATAAAGAGGCCTTAACCTTGTCAGCAAACCATGTGTTTTTAATCTTATCGATGGTTTTTGTTTTTGCAGGATTAATCATTTGGCTGTGTCCTAAACCTAAAGTCGGTGGTGCTAGTCAACCTATGCATTAATCTGCCGTGTTTATAAAACTGTCTCTGCGTCTGAGATGCAGAGACAGTTTTGATTAGATGTCCGATTTTGACCGTTTTAATGCAGTTTGCCATTGATTCAAATGAAATTGGCGCTGATCAATACCCATATTGGGTTCAAAGGCCCGATCCAGTTGCCAAGATTCTGAAATTTCAGACATATTGGAAAAAATTCCAGATTTTAAACCTGCCATAGCCGCAGCACCCCATGCGGTCGATTCCAGCATTTTGGGGCGAAGTACCGGAACATTCAGAATGTCGGCTTGGAATTGCATCAACATATCATTTTGACTGGCACCACCGTCGACACGCAATTCTTTCAAAGGATGTGCAATATCAGATTGCATAGCGGTTAAGACATCGGAAACTTGAAAAGCAATGGATTCCAAGGCTGCTCGTGCTATATGGGCTTTATTGGTGCCACGCGACATACCACAAAGCAAAGCACGTGCATCGCTATCCCAGTGCGGTGCACCCAGACCTGTAAAGGCTGGAACCAAGACCACACCATCGGTATCTTTGACTTGGCAAGCTAGCTTTTCGACTTCATTACTATGCTGAATAATGCCTAAACCATCGCGTAACCATTGCACAATAGCACCTGCCATAAACACACTGCCTTCAAGGGCATAGGTGGTTTGATTTTGGCATTTCCAAGCCAGTGTGCTGAGTAATTTATTCTGACTAAATTGAACCTCATGCCCTGTGTTAAACAGCATGAAACAACCCGTACCATAGGTATTTTTCGCTGTACCAATTTCAAAGCAAGATTGACCAAATAAAGCCGATTGTTGATCCCCTAAAATACCCGTAATCGGAATATTGGCACCCAGTAGACCTGTTGCTGTATCTGCGACATAAGTGTCGGATGAAATAATTTTAGGTAAAACAGAATGGGGGATATTAAAGAGTTCAAGTAATTCCTCATCCCACTGTTGGGTCTGTAGATTCATCAGCATGGTGCGTGAAGCATTACTGGCTTCAATGACGTGTTCCGCACCTTGAGTCAGATTCCACATTAACCAGCTATCAACCGTGCCAAAAGCGACATGCCCTTGTTCAGCAAGTTCACGCAAACCTGCTACATTTTCCAGTAGCCAAACCAATTTCCCTGCACTGAAATAGGGGTCGATGCGTAAACCTGTTTTATGGTGAATTTTATTGTGTAAATTTTGCAGTGTGAGTTGGTTACACCACTCCGTTGCACGACGGTCTTGCCAAATAATCGCAGGGGATAAAGGTTTACTATTTCGTTTATCCCAAACGATGGTGGTTTCCCGCTGGTTGGTCAGTCCAATCGCTTTAATGTCTTTGGCCAGAATGCGAGCCGATGCTAGAGCCTGTTGCACCACTGCAATTTGTGTTGTCCAGATTTCTTGAGCATCTTGTTCCACCCAGCCCGAATGTGGTGTTTTGATGTGGGTTTCACGTTGGGCTGTTGCCTGAACTTTTCCATGTTCATTGAAAATAATCGCACGACTAGATGTCGTCCCCTGATCGAGTGCAAGTAAGTAACTCATAATTTTTTCTATTATTAGACTTGAAAAGTAAAATATTAGCTCAATTATGTAATTAAACGCATCTAGTTATGTAAAAGTTTAGAAATTACATCGTAATTTTTGACATTTATGCTATGATTACGCTGTACTTTGGGGGTGTTTCTGGCTTCGACGCTGGTGATGAAACTCATAGATGCATGCCGAGAGCGCATTTTCTCTCGTAAATCAAATTTGCATTTTTTAGTCGCAAACGACGAATCATACGCTCTAGCTGCCTAAGGGCAGCTTGTCCGCCTCTCCGAATACTTGTGGTTAGAGAGTCCGACTGAAGCGCACGCACACAAGTCCGTATAAAACCAAGCCTTGGGGTTTTGTACTAAATTAAGAGGATCGCGATTTGTACCCTGTTCGTCGGGTCACAAAGAGTTAAAACAATAGACGATATCTAAGCATGTAGTATTCTCGAGCGTAGTGCTGGCGGACGCGGGTTCAACTCCCGCCACCTCCACCAAATACCTTCCCGAACATGGCAAAATATGCCAAGTTTTGGAACTAAAAGGCTTAATTCTAAAGGGGTTAAGCCTTTTTTTATGCCTAATCATAACCAAACATAAAAGCATATAGTGTTGCTTTCCATGTATCCCCACATGTATCCTTTGATAAATATTGAACTCAAGGGATACACGGTTAAATGAAAAGATCAGAAATAAAACGCCGTCCTTTGTCTGATACTGTAATTGCCAATCTTGAAGCAGAACTAAAAGAATATCGTGAGCTTGACGGCAATGGTCTGTATATCAGAGTAAAACCCGATGGTAATAAGTCATGGCAACTTCGATATAAAAAGCCTAATGGTAAATGGTCGTGGTTGGGCTTAGGTGGTTATCCTGAAATCAGTGGTCAATTAGCACGTAAGAAAGGCAAAGAACTTTTGGATGATGTATCCAGAGGTGAAAATCCAATCATTACTAAGCAAGAAAGAAAACTCCAAGAGCTTGAGCAAAATAACGCGACCTTTGAAATATTGGCTCGTGAATGGTTGGATACGAAAGTAAATACTTGGGTAACCGATACGATGACCCGAAATAAAGGTGCATTAGAAAAGCATATATTCCCTATTTTTGGTAAACGCTTATACACCACGATTAAACCAATTGAATGGATGAACTTGTTAAAAGGTATACAGCAGTCACAGGGTATATATGAACAGGTGAACCGTGTCCGTGCGATGTGTCGTGATATTTATGATTTTGCTAAGGTGACAGGTCGTATTGATTACAATCCTTTAGAGGGTATTCAGAAATACCTT
The DNA here is from genome assembly GCF_900107285.1 of Acinetobacter kyonggiensis. GTDB lineage: Bacteria > Pseudomonadota > Gammaproteobacteria > Pseudomonadales > Moraxellaceae > Acinetobacter > Acinetobacter kyonggiensis. Next base: position 70,859 of record NZ_FNPK01000005.1, read on the forward strand.
GAGCAAGGTAAAAAAACCAATATGGCACATGTGGATGAAAAGGAATTACCAACATTAATCCGAGCAATTAATAATTACCCCACTATGGACGTAAGAATGGGATTACAGCTTTTAGCTATGCTGTTTTGTCGCCCTAGTGAGCTAAGAGGGGCTAAATGGGATGAGTTCGATTTAGAACAAGGCTTGTGGAATATCCCTGAAGAACGAATGAAAAAACGCCGCGAGCATGTTGTACCTTTGCCTAAGCAAGCTATTGCCATACTTACTGAATTAAAAACTTATGAAACCAATTCAGAGTATTTATTCCCCAGTAGATCGGACAAGAGCAAACCAAAATCAGATACAGTTTTTATCATGGCTTTACGGCGCATGGGCTTTGAGGGTAGGCAGACACCACATGGTTTTAGACATATTGCCAGTACCTTGTTAAATAATCGTGGTTTTGATGAACGTCATATTGAGGCTGCTTTAGCTCATGTTAAGAATGGCGTAGCAGGGGTATATAATAAGGCCCAATACCTACAGGACAGGGCGAATATGATGCAGTGGTATGCAGATCATTTAGAAGAAATAGCAGATCAGAGCATTATTCAATTTAAAAAAGTTAAATAATATCGAGATAAAAAATGCAAATGAAAAGAGGCGTAAGAGAATATTCACATGAGGAATTTTTGGAAATTTTAAATAGTCGTGAATATAAGAATGATCATCAAAAAGTTACTCATGAATTAGCCTGTCATTTGGAAATTTTTGAAGCTCAATTTTCAGGAACACATTTTCGTCATGCTTATTCGCTAATTAATACAGTACTTGTGGATTTCTTTGTAAGTAAACAGAATCTATATGATTATGAAAATATCGAATATCTTCACGAGGATTTATGTGAATGGAGAAACAGTGAGTTTGAAAAGATTTTGAAGGAGGAAAATGTTGACCTTGAAAAGTTTAAATTTCATTTTTTTAAATATTCAGATTTCTGTTATGAGTTATTTAGTTATAAACAGATAGATGGAATATATTTTTTAGAGTTACCTGATGAAAAAATAATTAAACTTGAAGAAGCTGATTTTTTCGCATTATGTATTTTTACTTACCACAGACTACACCCTACATCACATAAAGATCATGGCTATTGGTATTTGAGTGAGGAGGATGCTTATGATAAATGGTTATCTATAGAAAAATTACAAAAATTAATGCCCGTGACATTTCATTATGACAAAGTTTTAAATACTGAATATTGGTTTTCTATTATTAATGAATTATTTATCTATTTTCAAAATGCATTGATAAGAAGCGGACATAAAATTGCTCTAAGTAAGGAAAAATCACGTTTAGCTAAAATAAAGGCGGAAAGGTATAAGCAGGAAACAGCTAAAAATTTTAAAAATATCGAGGAATTATGGGATAGTGGTAACTGGGAAAAAGCAACAAAATGTGCACAAGATATTTTTGATTTAGATGGGGTCGCACTACCCTACAATACTGTTTATAGATATATTCTTGAGTACAAAAAATCTAAAAAATGAATTTTGCTAGCACTTATTGATATCTGCTAGCACTCAAGTTTCAATTAATTTTATACAAAACATAATACATCTAAGGCTTAAACATATAGGTGTATTTATGACAATTTATCCAGTACGTATCCAATTTAAAACAGCTTGCCAAATTCTTGATGTAAGTCGTGAAACTTTAAATCAGTTAATCAAGTTAGACCCTACATTTCCTCAAAAAATTAAGATGGGAACTGCTAAACAGTCACCTGTGTATTTTGATTATGCCGAGCTTGCAGAGTGGCATAACAGCCAAAAGCAAGGCCTTGCAGCAATGGAGGCTTAATCATGAATCAATTAGTGAATCTTTCTGCTGCTTCAATGTCTAGCATGCATATCTCCGAGTTAGTTCAATCTCGCCATGACAAAGTAAAACAATCTATTGAAAGACTTGTAGAGCGCGGTGTAATTATTCAACCCCCAATGGGGGATGAACAATCTATTGACACTATGGGGAGATCCAGAAGTACGCAAGTTTATGTATTTTCAGGTGAGCAAGGTAAGCGCGATAGCATTATTGTCGTAGCACAATTATGCCCTGAATTCACAGCGCGACTGGTCGACCGCTGGCAAGAGCTGGAAAAACAGGTTAAGTATACTAATCTTGACCTACACGATCCTTATGCCCTACGCCGTGCCTTATTGGACTATACCGAGCAAGTCATTCATCTTGAAACACAAAATTACTCTCTTGAATGTACGATCGACACCATTACTCAAACACCTTCAGGTGTGAAATTTCAGCAAGCCTGCAAAATTCTGAATATCAAGCGTCAAGTTTTAGCTGATTGGTTGCGTTCTCATGGTTGGGATCGAAGATTGCAAAAAGCTCGTGCATCAACTCACTACAGCCAAGAACGAGGTTATTGTGAAACCAAATATGAAGAAGTGACGAGAGTCAAAACGAATGGTGAGTTAGGAAGCTACAGCAAGATTGAATTCTTTATTCTACCTAAGGGCATGCAAGTACTGGCCAAATATTTTGGCAAGGTAGGGTAGCTATGAAAGGGTTAATCACTTCTCAATACAATGGCCAAGAACTCAGTTTTAGTGAACAAGGCTGGTTTAATGCCACTCAAGCAGCAAGTCGTTTTAATAAAAAGCCTAATGACTGGCTACGTTTACCTGATACGCAGCGCTATGTTGATGCTCTGATAAAAAGAGAAGATCAAAAAAGTGATACGAGATTATCCCGCATCACTGATTTTGTAAAAACCCAGAAAGGCAATTCAAAGTTATTTACATAAGGCACTTGGCTGCATCCAAAATTAGCCGTGCGCTTTGCCCAGTGGCTAGATTATGAAGCTAATTCTGAGTATCTATTCCCCAGTAGATCGGACAAGAGGAAACCAAAATCGGATACAGTTTTTATCATGGTTTTACGGCGCATGGGATTTGAGGGTAGGCAGACACCACATGGTTTTAGACATATTGCCAGTACCTTGTTAAATAATTGTGGTTTTGATGAACGTCATATTGAGGCTGCTTTAGCTCATGTTAAGGACGGCGTAGCAGGGGTATATAATAAGGCCCAATACCTACAGGACAGGGCGAATATGATGCAGTGGTATGCAGATCATTTAGAAGAAATAGCAGATCAGAGCATTATTCAATTTAAAAAGGTTAAGTGACATTCCTTGTCGCACTAATGCCAAGATATACACAAATATAATTAAATATCGTTTATATTCAGTTTGCTAAGTCTAGGCTGATCCCCGAAAGTCGAATATCCAATTTGATTGGCTTAGCTATTTCTTGGGGATGCTGTGGGAGGCAAAATTTGAGAACAATAATTAGATCAAGCGATTTATTACCGCCATTATTTAGTATTGATAAATATAAAGATATGGATAGGCTTTCTGCAAATACATGGTTTCATTTATTGGAAGCTCGTTATTTAATTCAGCGTGAAATACTTGAGGGCAGAGGCTTAGAGTTTTGGATTGGAGAAGATGTATTAAATACTGATGAAGAACAGGAAGCCATATCACTACTGTTTGAGTATTTTTTTAAAAATCCTTTAAATCCAAACTTATTAATAAATTATAAAAAGCAAAATGGTGAAACTATTTGCATTCAAATAACCGACACTGAAAGCGATGGTTTCAAGAAAAATCATTTGCCAGTATCTGAATTTTACGCAAAAGACTTTGATTTACTACATTCAATGGTAAGTAGTTATGATGGAAAATTTACTGATAATGATGATAGATCGATTTTAGAAGTAGTTGAGCCTTTATTTTCAAAAGAATACATCTTTGTTGACTATCCTATCACAATAAACCCCTACTATCCTGACCATGTACTTATTGATGAATTCAAAAAAATGCTGACCAAAATTAGAAGTAAAAGGTCTAAAGATAATTCAAAATATAAGTCAATTTCGTATAAAGATTTAATCAATTGGGCATCTTACAAGTTACTTCCTTACTTAGATTTAAAGTTGCTAGAAATTTATGAGGGTATAAAAATAACCAATCCAGTAATTTGTTCTGTCCTTTATCCAAAGGGCGAGTACGGCGAAGATAATCTGCGTAAAAGTGTAGAGCCATTGAGGCAAAAATTATTAACTCAGATAGGTTTTGATAGTGCTGATGGAATAACCGAAGTCAGTATCTTTGATGGCTTATGCTATTTAGCATTTCATGAAAAGGCTCAAACGGAAAAATAAAGCCTTTAAAATTTCCGTAAAAAAATAATATTAATAAATTACGGATTATTTTTCCTAAGCCTCATTCCTTTAAAGCTATATAAGACAAAAACATACTAAGCCCATATTCTTTCATGTATGGGCTTTTTTATGTCGATCAAACCAATCCGCGTTCAATTCAAAACAGCTTGTGAGCTACTGGATATAAGCCGTGAAGCACTGCGCCATAAAGTACGTACCGATGCCTCTTTTCCACGCCCGATCAAAGAAGGTGATACCAAACAAGCACCAGTCTATTTCGACTATGCTGAGCTTGTAGACTGGCATAACAGCCAAAAGCAAAGCCTCGCAGTATTAGAGGCTTAATCATGAACCATCAAACCCAAGTATTGGCCCGCCTTAAAAGAGGCGCAGGTATGAATCCATTTACTTTTAATTTCAATGAACACGGCGTTCGTGTTGTCTTTGATGGGAACAACGAGCCTTTATTTTGTCTTACTGATGTATGTCGTATTTTATCTGTAGACCGCACATCACGCCTATTACGTGACTTAGATGCAAAGGGTATGGCAGATTGCCACATCCCTACAAATGGCGGTACTCAGAAAGTAAAATTTATAAATGAACCGAATTTATACCGCATCATTTTCCGATCCAATAAACCCGCAGCTATTAACTTCCAAAACTGGGTATTTGCCGAGGTACTGCCAACCATTCGCAAAACAGGTTCATATTCAGCAAGACAGACCGCATACGAAGAATTAAACCGTCTATGTATGCAAGAAAAAGAATCCAAAGATAAGGGTTCATTTCACAGTCATGGTATGCACCGCCGTAAACGTGAAAAGCACTTGAATGCTGTACGTATTGAAACGTGCAAAACCAATCTAGAGCTTACTTTTGAGGGGGTTATACAATGAATAATCATACACCCCCTGAGTTTTTCAAAGCCTTTGACCACTATAAAGCCATGTTGGCCCAGTACGGTGAAGACCACCCCATCACAGAACGGGCATTCATTCTCACCATGCACTACACGCCTGATCATATCAAAGCGGAAATGGATGCTAAAGCCAAAGAATTGAATCTACTGCCACCAGTAAGCGGATACACCGATGATGGCGAAGCTATGTATAGCTTAGATGACATTGCTAAACATTTCGGTATCAGTATTGACGATGCTGAACAGCATTTATTGCAGATGATGGATAACCGCCAAAAGGTCGGGCTGTCCAATGACGGTATTTTGATGAACTCAAATATCCATATCAACCGTGTGCAATGAGGGCTAGACCATGAATCAATTAACAGTACCAGCATTAACCATGTCTACTCGTGATATTGCAGAGCTGACAGGCAAAGATCATAAGCATATTTTACGTGATTGTTTAACCATGTTTGAAGAACTTGGCTTAGACCCTATGGGGTATGCCCAGAACTGGACACACCCCCAAAACGGTCAAACTTATATTGAGTATTTACTCCCTAAAGACTTGGTAGAAACGCTTATCACCGGGTACAGCATTAAATTACGCTATCAGGTCATTCAACGACTGCATGAGCTTGAAAACATACTTAAACCTAAGCTGATGTTGCCCGAAGATTTACCAAGCGCATTACGTGCCTTGGCAGACACCCACGAACAGCTCCAGCAGGCACAATTTGAACGCGAAATTGCTGTTAAGACTAAAGCACATATCAGTGATAAAAAGACCGCTACGGCAATGGCAACAGCCAGTAACGCCGTACAGGAAAACTCGCGTTTAAAAGATCAAATCGGGCAAAGCAAACGCAATGCTACCGTCTTAGCTGTCGAACGATTAACAGGGAAAAGTTATACATGGCCACCCTTAAATAAATGGTGTAAATCTCACGGCGTAAAACCATCAAAAGTGCATGATGATCGTTACGGCAAAGTAAATACCTACCCAGCTCAGGCATGGACAGACGTTTATAGAGTGGACTTATCCGAATTATTTGGAAGGTGAGCGCTATGAAAAACCTCTCTATAAACCTTTTAAAATTGTTCTCAGTTCGGGCAATAACTGTTTTTCTTGTTGCAAGCTGCACAAAACCATCTTATGCTAAGCGCGTTCACCCTCATGGTGAATTAGCTTTGGTCGGCTACGAATATCTAGTGCATATACCGCACTTTCAAGCGGTTTTTTTGTGCATGCTCTCCGCATCTTTGCGTTTTATGGTGATGATGTACTTTAATGATGCTTACATCGATCATGGCATCTTCAAGGTCAATATTCGTATTTATTATCGTAAAATAGTTTCAAATCCTCCCGCTTTGGCCCAAGCTCTATCTCTTTCAAAATAGCATGCTTTGTTTCAAAGCGGGAGGTATTGCATCATGGGCTATCTGTACGGCAATCGATAAGGCAGCTTCGAATATCGCGATGATATAAGATTCATTCATGATTTTTATTTTTTAACAGTTTAGTACAGTCCGCTTTAAATCTTCAAAAAGTATAACGATTCAGTTTGCTGTGTTAAAAAGCCCAGATAAATTTTAAAAGGCCAGTATGTCCTTCAGGGCGGTTTTCAATATTGGTTTCTTTTAAATATTTTGCTTCAATAGACCAATTTTGATCCTGATATTGAATAGCAGGACCAACTGCAAGGACTTGTCCTTTTTGACCAATATCATCATCGTTGACACGATCTGACTTAACTTGTTTAAAAGCATAACCTTCTATTGCCAATTTGACATGATCATTCAGTTTATAGCCCAAACTGTAGTCGCCAGCAAAATATTCCCCAGATTTATAATGCGTGTCATCATTTTCATCGTTAAAGCTATATGAAATTTTAGTCGAAATATCCAAGCCCATAGGAGGAGCATAGGTATAGGCAATAATTGGCCGAACTGTATTGTAGTTTTTCCCAGTATTGGCAACAACAGGCTGAAATGCTGTCGGTGCATCATACTTTCCTGTAGCTAGCACTGTTTCGATTGCTCCAATCCAATGGTGATGACCGCTATGCCAGCCTAACATTGAACCTAGAATTAAATCGCCTAATGCCGCATTATGATTAGACATACCATTAATTTTTAAGCGTAAATCAACCAAAGGCTGTGCAGCATAAAAACCAAGTTGACCACCTACATAGTTTTGTTTTGTCATCCAAACTAAGCGGGGAATAAAGGCATTTACATCAAGATGAAAGCTGTCTGGTCCATGGTCAAATTTTCCTGCATGATAATTTTGATAATAGTTGAGCAAATATAATCCCGGTGGTGGCAAAGCACCGGCCATCATGCCTTCAGCACCTAAAGCAAATGAGTCGGCACCATTTTCTGTGGCAAAAGTAGAATTTGCTGCAAAAGCGAGCAAAAGTGAAAATGAAATTTTTTGGATGGGTTTTTTCATAGAAAATCCTTTTCGATGATTTTTAAATTTTTTGCAAAGCGCAATTTGATTGGTATGCCACTTAAAACAATTTAAATGGCATTGATACCGTTTTAGGCGTTTACATGGCGACGGTCTACTTCAGTAGAAGGTGAAAATTCAGTATCTTTTACAAGTTCAACATTAAACTGAATGTGTTTGAATGCTTTGTCTAAACCACGATGTGCAATTTCAGCTTCATTAGTTACATCTTTAGCAGTTGCCACTAAACCTTCACGTGTTGCAAATGCGAAGTCATCCCAAAGATACTGATCGCCTTCGATGTTAAATTGCGTGGTTAATTTGCGGTAGCCCGGTGCAGATACGAAGTAATGCACATGAGAAGGACGGTTACCGTGACGACCTAACTTATTTAGGACAAATTGAGTTGTACCTTGTGGCGGACAACCATAGCCAACAGGCATTGTAGTTTGAGCAACATATTGCCCTGTAGTATCTGTTAATACAGTACGGCGTAAGTTGAAGTTGGATTGTGACTTATCAAAGAATGAATAGTTGCCTAAACTGTTGGCATGCCAAATTTCAACTTTAGCATTTTTAATGATATTGCCTTGGGTATCAGTCACAGTCCCTTCAATGAACAAAGTCGGAACTTTATCTGATTCAGTACCATCATCCATACGGGTAAAACCGACTGATTCGGGTGCACCTGTGACATATAACGGACCTTCGATGGTACGTGGTGTACCGCCAGTGATGCCTGCTTTTGCATCTGCTTCGTCTGCGCGAAGGTCAAGGTAGTGCTCAAGTCCCAAGCCCGCAGCCAAAAGACCAAGTTCATTGGCTTGACCTGCGTCGGTAAAGTACTCAAGACCTTTCCACAATTCTGTTTGAGAGATATTAAGATCTTCAATCGCCTGAAATAAATCACGAGTTAATCGCACTACAATTTGTTGAATGCGTAAATCGACATCACCTTGTGCTGTATCAACATTGATTTTTTTGACTAATTTTTCGATTTCTTGAGTATTCATCATGATCTTCCTTGGATTAATGAAAATAGAATCGAATGATCTGGAACGGACATGAAACAGATCATTCGAAAAGGGTGGAACTATCACAATGTTTTTCAATGTGATAGTTCAAATTTTTTATTTAAAAGAACATTCTAAATATGCCGAAATAAAGCAGAGCGAGATTCGTTAGAAGCACCATCAGCCGCACTCAGGAAGCGTTCAGTATGAATATCTTTTTCAAAGAGGCGGCTTTGCATCAGCGTTGAAATGGCTGCATCAATCATCGGTGGAGGACCACATAAATAAGCTTTATGACCACTGCATTTATTTTCAAAATAATCTGCCACGGCTTCATGCACAAAGCCTGTAAATCCTGTCCATTGATCTTCTGCTTTTGGTGCATTCAATGCAGGAATATAGCGGAAGTTGGGATAGTCTTTGACTAAGGTTTCAAACACTTCGCGATTATAGAGTTCAGAAACATCACGTGCGCCTTGGAAAAGATAGATGGTACGTGTATCACCTTGTTCCAAAAGATCTAAAATCATCGATTGTGGGCTAGATAGACCAGAACCGCCTGCAATAAAGATGGCATCTTTTTCATCCGATTTACGTACAAAGAACTGTCCATATGGCCCAGAGACTGCCAGTTTATCGCCCGCTTGAAGGGTTTCGTGTACATAGGTGGTGGCGGCACCGCCTTGTACTTGGCGAATATGCAATTCAATAATGCCTTCTTCACTCGGCGGATTGGCAATCGAAAATGCACGAGTACCTTCAATATTTGGCAATTGAATATTGATGTATTGTCCAGCCTGAAACTCCATTGGGCGATCAATCTGTAAACGGACACCTTTAATGGTTGGCGATAGTTGTGTGATCTCTAAAACTTTGGCTTGGTAGTCTTGGACTAAATAGCCAAGAAAATCTTCGTCCTCATCGACATCAGCTTCAATCACCATGTCAGATTCAGGTTTACAGCAGCAGGCAAGCACTTTATTTTCTTCGCGTTCAATATCCATTAGTGCAAAGGGTGAAGCATCACCGACATCATAAAAACCGTCCGTCACTTGAACTTTACAGGTTCCACATGTGCCATGACCACAGGCGAAGGGTAGCCAAACACCTTGACGTAAAGCAGCGTCTAAAATAGTTTGATCTTCTTCAACTTCAATGGTCATGCCGACAGGTTCAATCGTTACTTGATAACTCATGATACTTCTCCCTTATACATGTGTGCCGTTGTAGCCATTTAAACCGGGCGTGACAAAGCGCAGTAGCGATTTATGATCAAAATCTAAATCCGCCAATGTCTTAGAAAAATCCACGTCTGTTAATAATTGACGATTTAAGGTGAATTGTACGGTTGACCAATCAATATGTTCAAAGTCAGGGTGCTGATTAAAACCAGTCTGAATTTGCTGATCAATCAAGTCTTGTAAGCTTTGTTGTGGCGAGACCACAAAAGCATGAGCGGCACAAAATAAAGTGTGATGATCCCATCCCACATAGAGCAACATGTTGTCGCCGTAATTTTTTTGTGCGTCACGTGCATCAAATTCATAATGTTGTTGAATGGCTTGTACTGGCATGAGAAAACTCCTAAATTCCTTGAGTGTGAAGCCATCTCGAAATTTTTATCTATGAGATGACTTCTGATCCTTTTTTGCTTACGCAACGTGACCTTTCCATTTTCTCCAACGCTCTTGGTCTGGAGAACCTTCAATATCAAGATTGTCTGCACCAACGTTAAAGTTGTAATAGTCACGTAAAATACTTTCTAAATCGGGACCGCCACAGTTGCCTTGCAAGATTTGATTGACTGGCAACCAAGCTTGAATATATTTTTCAGGTTCACGTTCAAAAATGTCATGACAGCCATCTGAACAAGTATGGTAACGCTCGCCTTTATATATACTGTCGCGGTAGCTGAACATGGTTGGGTCGCCATCCATTTCGGTAAAGGTCATTGGAATCTGACAGATTTGGCACAGTTGCGGTAAGCCATTGCTATAGAAGCGTTTACCTTCGGCTTCCAATTTACGTGCGAGTTCCCATTTAGGACGGTAGTATTTATCAAAAGTATCTGGGTATTTTTCAGATAACCAATCCATTTCTTCGTCGGTTGGAATCCACGTATGGAAACCAGCAGCATGACCAAAGTTATAGAAAATCCACCATGCTTGATGTGAGATATGCTCTTTTTCTTTCACAATCACGTCGGAATATTTCGGCATACGAATACCGTAACGGCTGAGGTCTTTGAATAAAGCACCGCCAGCTTCTTCGAAATACGTTTCCCAAGCTTCTTTCCATGACATGACTTTGTTTGGCAGCATGTAGTCCATCATCATGCCGACAATAGAAAGTAGGCGAGTACCGCGCCAGAACCATTTATCAATCCATTCCTGAACAATAGGAACGTTATCTTCATGCTGTTCAAGTAAGAATTTTACGATTTCTAAACCTAAGGTCATGTGACGTGCTTCATCCGACTGTGCACTAAAGCCAAAGGTCACGGTTGCCATATCACCGTTATAGGCTGCACCTGACATGAATGGGACGAACAATAAGTTGGTGAGGACATATTCGAAAGAAAAACTAATGGCCAATAGGAATTCGAATGGCCCTGCTGAACGTGCATCTTCAAAGAATGATTTTGGTACAGACAAATACCAAACACGGTCATGCATGTGTGCCCAATCTTGGAAGCCATCAAAGAACTTGTTGTAGTGGCTCATGGCATGAATTTGCGTTTGTACATGACGCAGTTCATCAATCGATTGCATTTGCGAGGCAATACGTGCACCGATCCCGCTAAATTGGCGGCCTACATGTGCATAACCTTGATAGGCTTGATATTCCAGTGGCGTCACTGCGGTTAAGAAAAGTTTAATGGCATTGAGATAGCGTTCATTACTGACATTCATCTGACCATTGTTTTGAGAAAATGCATCAAAAATGGCATACAGCTTTTTCTCTTTTTCTGCCTGATATTTCCAGTAAGAATCCATGGTTAAACGGAATGGGTCTTCCCATTTTGACCAGTCTGTAATTTTAATACCTTCAAACTCTTCGTAAGGAAAAGCTTCTTTACGATCTGCATAGGAAAAATCCCAATCCAAATCACGGGTTAGCATACGGTAACGATCTTTTGCATTCAGTTTTTTGGTTGCAGTTTTTGTCGCATTTTTTGCTTGGCTATTCATCTTGATCATCCTTTTCAATCTGTTGAAGCAGTCGGCTTCTTGTATTTATTTCTTCCGTGTGGGCTTAATTCCACTGCAAAGTGAAAGTGTCATCATCTTCATCAACGTTGCCACCCAAAGTGATCATGTTGAGTTGCAGTTCTTGAATATCCCAATCTTGTCCTAGTTTTTCAGAGACAGTTTCAGCACGAACCACTAATTTTCCGAGGTTTTCCACACGAATCATGGCAGGAAGATATTGAATCGTCGCTTCTGGGTTATCTTGCTCAATCGCTTCAATGATGTAGCGTGAGGTATCGTTATCTTGTAATGCCAAATAAACTTTAGAACTCATATCTACGCTTCCTTATGCCACTGATTCTAATTTAAGGGTTAAACCTGCTTTTTTACTGCGTTCTGCAATGACAGCTAGGCCATTGTCGATAGATGCATGTCCAAGAGCGGTTTTGGCCCATGCACTAAAGGCTTCTGTGACTTGCGGTAAAAGTATGTCTATCAAACCTTGAATTAATGTTTTATTTTCTTCCGATTCAGCAACAGCTGCTTTTAAAACAGGGTCTGACCATTTACGTAAATCAGTTAAACAGTCCTTCATAAATTCGGTCAGCATCGCCACATCACGCGCACCGTATTCAACCAGCCATTGATCTAGTTCGCCGTAAACTAGTTCCTGCATTAAGCTGTCGATGAGTAGGTTTTGCAGGATATAAAGTTTGAACCAATCCTGTTCAGTCAAGCTTTGTTCGCACAGCTTGCGAAGTGGTTGCCAAGCTACGTCATTCATCCATGACTCTTTTGCTTGTTCTAAGGATTCACCGGTATTGCCATCAATGAGTAAACCAATACGGGAGAGATATTGCGCCATGCCCAAACGATCCATGGCCGCAAAAACACAGGCTTGGGTAATGACCGTGCCATAGCCGTAAGCACTGCCTGACATCATGTGTAGATTGGCGGTTTGCTCCACATAGCGAAATGGCAATAAGCAGTGAATGATTTTTTGCTTAACTTTATCGCTGAGATTTTCAACCAAATGGCGTTTTTCAAAGAATGAGTAATTGCTTTCAGCGCTATCTTGTAAACGTGCACGATGCTGTACATAAGGGCCATAATAAAATTGACGCGGATCCTTGAACGCATACCAGTCTTGCATTTGCAACGCTGTATGGGTGTGATCATTTAAAGTTTTGTCTAGTTTCCACAATGGACGGTAATGAAAATTGGTTGTACCTTGTACATCAAAACTGACTTCTTGATAACGAGTCGCTGGCTTTTTACCAAAACGGCGTTCGATATAGGCATAGGTTTGACGAATAGGTTCTAGATTGGATGTTTTAATTTCTAAAGTCATCACGATTTCCTTATGGGCTTAAGATTGATCTTCTTGATCTAAATGTTCACGAACTTGGCTTAGGACCGTTGGTTCAACGCCATAACGCCATTTATCTTCTTGTGCGTCATTCCATGCTTGCTGCACCTCAGTCATTTCGATGACATGATTAATTTCGCAAAAATGTTGAAAGGCTTGCTGGGGGAGAATGAGTTCGACAAAAAGTGTTGGGTCGTGGATTGCGAAGTCAAATTCAACAAACTTGGCATGACGGTTGCCTGTTACACGAATGTATTTGGTGAGTTGGTCATGTTGTCGTGCTTGAGTCATTGGAATCATCCTTTTATCTCTACACTGAAATCATTTCAGTGATGCAACCTTGCATTTATTGATAGAGATATATCAAAACCTATGCCAACTTTTATTAATTGTTATTAATCAAATTCTTATATTTTTTATTTGTTTTTTCGGGGTTATTTGAGTGATAAAAACTCATGGAATGATGAACATAAAAATATCTGATTTCATCAAATCGTGAATGATTAGGCGGGGAATTTGAAAATACTTTTTCCAGATCAAGTGATTTATATCTATATGATTTTATAGTTTTAATTTAAAAATACCTTAGAGGTATAAAGTTATGATAATAAGGTAGTAAAGCTTTTTAGTCGGAATTTAGTAAGATAGGGGGGATCGACCTATAGCCAAGGATGGATATTCAGTCATGCCTCAAGCCAAAGATGCGAAGTTTTATACTCAAATTTTGGAAAAGAATAAAGATATTCAAGATTTGCTGGATAAAATTCAGTTTGATAGTCAGCATGGAAAAATTTGGTTTGAAGAAAACCGTATGCTATTGCTGCATACCAGCATCATGGGTTTTTTAAGAAAAGATTTATATAACATGCTGGGCTGGGAAAGGACTAAGCGTTTTTTTATCCGTTTGGGTTATCAGGCTGGCGTGCGAGATGCAGAAGTTACTTCTAAATTACGCCCGAATTTAAATGAAGCTGAAGCCTTTATGGCTGGACCACAAATGCATGGTATTCGAGGGATGGTGCAAGTTGAGGTGAATGAACTTCAATTAAGTCACGATGAGCATCAATTTTACGCAGATTTTAATTGGCGCAATTCTTTTGAGGCGGAAGTTCATTTAAGTGAGTTCGGGGCTTCTGATGAGTCCGCGTGTTGGATGTTATTGGGCTATGCCTGCGGTTATAGCAGTTTAGTCATGGGGCAAACCATTATTTATCAAGAAACCCATTGTGTGGCAAAAGGTGATGACTGTTGTCGAATTGTTGGTAAGCCCCTAAAAGAATGGGAAAATGCTGATGAACTGATTCAATTTATGTCACCTGATCCTGTCTCGGATGAACTGATTGCCTTACAGGCGGAACTCAATGAGTTAAAGAAAAATATCTATACCGATGTAGAAGCAGACTACACCATGTTTAATTCTATTGGTGAATCAGTTGCATATCGTAAAGTCTGTGATCTTTTGACAAAAGCTGCTGGCAGTAAGGTTGCTGTCTTGTTGCAAGGTGAAACTGGAGTGGGTAAAGAAGCTTTTGCGCGCGGGATTCATGAAGGCAGTTCCCGCAAAGGCCAGCCTTTTGTTGCTGTAAACTGTGCCTGTATTCCGCCAGATTTAATTGAAGCAGAACTTTTTGGTGTCGAAAAAGGTGCATTTACAGGTGCAATGCAAACCCGAAGTGGAAAATTTGAACGTGCTCATCAAGGAACTATTTTTTTAGATGAAGTGATTGAGCTTTCTCCACGTGCACAAGCTGCCTTGTTACGCATGCTGCAAGAAGGAGAGTATGAGCGGGTTGGAGATCATCAAACTCGAAAGGTTGATGTACGTTTGGTTGCAGCAACCAATGAAGATTTAGAACAAGCTGTGAAAGAGGGAAAATTCCGTGCCGATTTATATTATCGTTTAAACATTTTCCCTGTCATTATTCCGCCATTGCGCGAACGTCGTGATGATATTCCATTATTGATTACGCACTTCTTATCGCGTTTTGAAAATATGTATGGAAAGACATTAAAAGGTTTAAGTGATAAAGCCAAAAACTTTGTCATGACTTATGAATGGCCCGGCAATATTCGGGAACTTGAAAACTTATTAGAGCGGGCAACCTTACTGACGGATCATCAGCAGGAAATTAAACTTAATCATTTGTTTCCGCAAATCAAACAAGATGTTGAACCAAGATCTGAAAAAATGGACTTAGATGTCGTGATACAAGATGGCTTTTGTCTAGAAGATCATGAAAGGCAGTTGATTTTTATTGCAATGCAAAAAGCCAACAATAATGTTTCGGAAGCCGCCCGTATCTTAGGCATTAGCCGAGCAGCTTTAGATTATCGCTTAAAAAAACAGACTATTAATGTGAAGAAATAGTAGATTTCAATTAAGCACAGATTGATTGTTATGACTGGTTTTTAAGAGGCATACTCTGCAAGATTGCTTGATACAGCTTAAAGCTTTACTAAGACAAATTCAGCAATCAAGTTGATGAAGTCTTTAGTCTTACCATAAGCAATCTATTGATCAAGGGCTTCATAATAAAATAAGTGATTTGTAATGGTAAACATATGGTGAATAACCTATTTTTATAATTGTAAAGAGGCTTAGGAAGTTAAACAGGGTTATTTCCATCAATCATGACGTATTCCATATCAAGATGATCATTGACTAATACTAAAATTGTCTCGAATACTGCAGCTTACATCCAGTTTCGATATCTTTTAAAGACAGTATTTCATTTGCTGAATCCAAGTGATAAGTCTAGCCATGGGCTACCCATAATACAGTTTCAGGGAGTAATCTATTATTTTTACAACTATGACTACAATCTGTAATTTTATCTAAGTAGTGGAGTGCCATTTTTATTTATTAGGCATCTGTAAGTATATCTGTATCCATCTTGCGATTATAAAAGTTGGATAGTAATTTACTTAACTCTCAACAGACCTTGGGTTTTTAAGGGTAATTGTTCGTACCTTTGATTTTTATAAGGCATTGAAAATTATATTTTATTTTTATGGGTTGTTTTGTCACCATCTCCATCAGCAAAGTTGAGAACTTAAATTTTTTAGTGAAATAAAATTAACTGAAATTTAAATAGTATTAAAAATCTTTAATAATTTACGGTAAAAAATCAATAGGCACGACACAACCTGTTCACTTACCTACATAAATTTGCTTTACTGCACTTTTTTAGCCATAGATAGCCTGTTTTTCTGTCCACAATCGAAACTAAAGGTTGCTGATGATTCTTGCCGACGATGGTATCTATTTCCAGATCGCCAAAACGTGACCGCTGATGAATGATTTGAGGTCTTTCATGGATACTTCTTCGATATAATTACAAGCCTTAACTCATAGTTGTATTGTAGAGTGTGAAATTTTTCCTAAACTCTACTTTTTTTTAATAAAATAGTCTTGATAGGTAGTTAATATGGATTTCCTATAAAAATTAAGTTAGAAATAAATCTAAAATGTAAAAAAAGTTAAGGAAGGTAGCGCTCTAAATGAAGGATAATTTTAATAGTTATGACACTTACCATATCTTTAATCTTATTGGGCAGCATAGCGAACTTAAAATAATTTTAAATACGATTTCCAAATGGCTTGAATCGCATATTCCAGATGCCTTAGTCACCATTATGGTTTACTCAGAACAGGATCAGACTTTAAAACTTATTAGTGGCAATCAACACTTTTCTAAGCAGTATTGCAAAGCTATTGATAATTTAAAAATTGGTCCACATCAGGGTTCCTGTGGCACGGCTGCATTTCTGCACAAGCTAGTGATTAGTCCTAACTTAATGGAAGATCCCAATTGGGAAGCTTACCGAGCACTAATTCAGACAGAGAAGCTTTCTAGCTGTTGGTCTACACCGATTATTAGTGCAAAAGGTATTTTATACGGAACTTTTGGAACCTACTATCGCATTAAAAGAGAACCTACTGAACAAAATATTAATCTTTTATTGCAAGCCGCGGCCTTAGTTGCTTTAGCTATTGAACTTGATAATGAACGCCAGCAAAAATTAGCAATCAATGAAAAATACAGCTCTTTTTATACTCATCATCCTGATGTAATTTTTGAATTTGATACAGAAGGCTATGTAATAAATACTAATATTGCTTGTCATGAAATTACAGGTTTTTCTGAAGAACAAATTCAAGGCAAACATTATGAGGCATTTATACCTGATGAATATCATGATCTAGTGGATGCAGCATTTGAAGAAACGCTACAAGGTAGTGCTAAACACTATGAAACTCCTGCTTACCATGCTTCTGGTGGAATCTTGTGGCTTGACATGACTAATTTACCGATTATTCAAAACCAAAAAGTTACTGGTGTATTTGTAATCGCACGTGACATTACCCTACGCCGCAAAAATAAGGAAACTTTACGCCTCTTAAAACGTGGAGTAGATGCGAGTCCGAATGGTATATTTATTACTGATGCATCTGAAAAAATGTTAATTGTCTATGTTAACCCAGCTTTTCTCAAGCTAACCGGTTATACAGAACAAGAAGTCATGGGGCGAGACTGTTCTTTTTTACAAGGTGCAGATACAGATTTTGATCAGATTACATTACTCAAACAAGCAGTAGAAGAACAAAAAGAGGTTTTTGTTACTGTAAAAAATTATTGTAAAGATGGAAGCTGGTTCTGGAGTCGCTTAATGCTGGGACCTGTTTTTGATCAATATAATAATTGCACTCATTTCCTAGGGATTCAGGAAGATATTACCCAGCAACGTATTCATGAAGAATATTTGGAATATCTACATAAGCATGATCATTTAACTGGCTTACCCAATCAAATAATTTTTGAAAATTTTTTAGAAGATGCTTTTGAAAAACAACAGCGCAATCCACAACCTTTAGTCTTGTTTTACATAGACCTTGATGACTTTAGATCAATGAATGACAGTTTAGGCTATGTAATTGGTGATAAAATTATCAAGAACGTTGGAAGCCGTCTTCAAGAATTTTTAAACCCAGATGATTTTCTCAGCCGCTATGCCGAAGATGAGTTTGTAGTATTGATGGCAGATCCACATGACCCAAAGAAAGTAATCGCAACCGCTGAAAAGATTCTTGATCTTATTTCACAAATTTTTCAAATCGAGGGTCACACTATACATTTGAGTGCCAGTATTGGCATCGTAACAAATAACAATTCCATACAGCACTCTTCAGAACTTTTGTATCAGTCTGTTCTAGCTATGCAGGAGGCCAAAAGACAGGGTCGCAATACTTGGAGCTGGTATGAAGAAAGTAATAACAAGGTTGTCCAAAAAAGAGACTATGCTAATCTTCGCCTTGAACTTATGGAAGCAGTGAAAGAGAAACAGTTCAATCTATTTTATCAACCGCTGATTCAGCCATTAACTGGAAAGGTTAAGGGGGTGGAAGCCCTTATTCGCTGGTATCATCCACAGCGGGGCTATATTTTCCCCGATGTTTTTATCCCTTTAGCAGAAAGAACAGGACAAATTGTAGTCATTGGTCAATGGGTATTAGAAAAAGCATGTACAGATATTTCTGAATGGAATAGAAAACATAATAGCAATCTTACCGTTTCGGTTAATATCTCTCCTTTACAGTTTTGCAGAACGGGCTTTCTAGAAGGGCTTAAATATGTACTTGAAGTCAGTGATTTACCTGCTAAATTACTCAAAATTGAAATTACGGAAGGAGTAATTATTAATGGAACCGATAGAGCAATAAAAATTTTGGAATCGGTACGCGCTTTAGGTGTACAAGTCGCAATAGACGATTTTGGAACCGGTTATTCGAGTCTCAGCTACTTACGCCGTTTACCTATTAATCAAATCAAATTAGACCGTAGTTTTATTGAAAACCTTACTATAAATGATCAAGATGCAGCTATTGTTCAGTCGATTATCCATCTGGCACATCAGCTTAATTTAGAAGTGGTCGCAGAAGGCGTCGAAACATTAGATCAAGCTAGTTTACTCTATCAACAAAATTGTGATCTTCTTCAAGGTTATTTTTATGCGCGACCGGCACCTATAACTGACTTAAAACTGATATATATGTCACTAGATAGTTATTTAATAAGATAAAATTTAAACAATAGTCTAATTTGAAATTTATATTGTTTAGCAATTAATAGATTTAATTGCTAAATAAGCAGAATCTTGCTTAAGGGGTGCTATTTTTTTAAGCATAAAAACTGTTTTAGAGTCAAAAATATTCTAATTTGATAAAAATAGTCAGAGAAATTAATGATTTTAAATGGTGTTGCTTATTCGCTATTATGGTTAAATAGTTAATATAAAAATTAAGAGTATTATTGTTCTAAAAGTGGATGTTTCTACTTGAGCTTTAATATCCATACTTCGCATAATGTGTGTTATGTATAATTGAAAATACTAATGAAATTTTAATCTACTTAAAGTCAATTTCTTCATACATATGTGACATACGCTCCTGTTTTGTTTGTAAATAGTCTTTATTAAAAATATTTAAACCTACTGTTATAGAGACACGATCAACTACATTAATACCTAAATGTTTCAATGAATTAACTTTAAGAGGGTTATTAGTAATTAGCCTTACTTCTTTAACTTTTAAATAATCAAGCATAATAATACACATATCATAGTGACGAGCATCTGCTGGTAAATTTAAAAGCAAATTTGCATCAACAGTATCATGTCCTTGATCTTGGAGTGCATATGCACGAATCTTATTAGTCAAACCTATACCACGACCTTCTTGACGTAAGTATAAAATCACTCCTTGACCTTCATCACTAATCATTTTCATTGCGGAATGTAATTGTGGACCACAATCACATTTTAATGAACTAAAGGCATCGCCAGTTAAGCACTCAGAATGTATTCTGACTAATATTGGTTTCATTAGAATAGTATCTAGTCCTTTAGAAAGGGCAACATGTTCTTCACCAGTACTTAAATCTTGAAATGCTATGATTTCAAAATCGCCAAAAGCTGTCGGTAATTTAGATTTAGCCACGAATTCTATAGTCACTGATTCATCCATTTATATTTTAGAAAACATTAAAGTTAAAAACTTATCATTAATCGTTAAAAATATACAACAATTAAAGGTATTATCTTTAAATTAATAAATTTTTTAAATAAATACTTACTACATTAAATGTAGTAAGTATTGCCGTAATTAATTCAGCTAAGATT
Organism: Acinetobacter kyonggiensis; assembly: GCF_900107285.1. GTDB lineage: Bacteria > Pseudomonadota > Gammaproteobacteria > Pseudomonadales > Moraxellaceae > Acinetobacter > Acinetobacter kyonggiensis. The sequence goes on from NZ_FNPK01000005.1 coordinate 91,197, forward strand.
GATTTAACAATCTATTTGATATATCAAATTTCATTTATAATAATAGTTATTTAATAGTGAATTTTTTGTGAAAATATATGAATAAAACAAAAATAATTAATGATTTCACTAATCAATTTGAATCCTGCTTAAGTGAATACTTCACTAACTTGAATCATTGGCTTATTTGGGTGACAAAGCTGATAGACGCATAAAGAAGCATAGATCCTCGCTAAAGAGTCAGTAAGAGTGCAAGCTTTACAGCTTTACCAGATTATATTTCTTCTAAAGAAGTTCAATAAGGTTTCTATTGAAATATGAAAATTTATACTAAATAGAGATGAACACGATTTCCGAAATTTTCAATTGAGAAGGCTGCATTCTCAAATGCTTTTTGTTTTGTTTCAAAAATCGCCAATAGGTTGCCGAATTTTTGAAAAAACCCATCAATCATGCATAAGAAGTATGTATGAGCCATATATGGCGCTAGGAACATGGTAGCTGAGCATAGCTGTGTAGTGACACCCTAATGGTTTTTAGCCCCCTTTTTCAAGTCAATTTTTTATCTGAGATTCAGATTATCTAAGAAGTTGTTTTGGCATCACACTGTAACCAATTAACAATATTCATAACCTCACTGTTAGCACTATTTTTTCTTACTACCGCATAAAAGTTATAGTCGCAATATATAAAGCCAAAAGGAGCTATGACCCTTCCATTCAATATTTCTTTTTCTACTAAAATTTGAGGTGCTATTGCAATACCTAATCCGGAAACAGCTGCCTCTATCATTAAATTTAGACTATCAAAATAACGTTCACTTGATTTATGCGCAGAATGAAGCCTTGATCTATCCAACCATATATTCCATGCATTTTTATTTGAATTGGTATGAAGTAGTGGATAATTCAAAACATCATTTATTGTGTCTAGATTATATGTTTTACGATTACAAATAGGTCCCATGTTATCAGGAAATAAAATGTATTTATCTAGAGATTCTGGAAGCGTTTGATCTAGATTCAAACTATTGATAAAAATATCAATTTTTTCTTTTTCTAGTAACTTTAAATCATTGCATGTCATTAATTTAACATGGATATTCGGATAGATTATTTCGAGTTTTTCTAATCGTGGAATGAGCCAATTCGCCATAAAACTATGAGATGCTCCAATAATAATTTCAACTTCAGAAGCTTTATTTTTTAACTCAAAAACACATTTTTCTAGATCGTTAAAAAAGTGAGTACAAAGGCAGAATAATTCTTCTGCATCTCTTGTTAAAGAGGTAGTTGAGGAATGTCGAATAAACAATTTTTTATCAAGCCATTCTTCCAACTGTTTTATTTGATGGCTAACAGCACTATGGGTTACGCATAGTTCTTCTGCAGCTAAGCTGAAACTTCTATTTCTAGCCACCGCTTCAAATGCTTTCAAAGCATTTAATGGGGGTAACTTTCTACCTTTCATGGTGTGAATTTTTCTAACATCATGATCTAAAAATATATCAATTATATAAAAAATGGAAATCTTTTAAGATGAAGAAAATTTTGATTCTTCAAGTGATATAAAATGACAACACTGTATACAGGTAATGGTCCTGATAAATCAGGGTTTTTTGGTGAATTTGGCGGATGCTACATGCCAGAAAGTCTTATGCCTGCGCTTCAAGACCTAGAGCGAGAATTTAATATTATTCGGAATAAAGCCGAGTTTTGGACTGAATACCGACAAATTTTAACAGATTTTGTGGGTCGACCTAGCCCTCTGTTTTATGCAAAAAATCTCACAATGTATGCGGGGGGAGCCAAAATATATCTTAAAAGAGAAGATTTGAACCATACAGGTGCCCATAAGATTAATAATTGTGTTGGACAAATCTTGTTGGCTAAATTAATGGGTAAAACCAGAATTATTGCGGAAACAGGTGCTGGACAACATGGTGTTGCAACAGCAACAGTATGTGCTCTCTTTAAGCTTAAATGCACCATTTACATGGGTGAAACGGATGTTCATCGTCAGCAAATGAATGTTGATCGAATGAAATTACTAGGAGCTGAAGTTAAAAGCGTTAAGAAAGGTCGTGGAACCCTAAAAGATGCTATGAATGAGGCATTACGTGACTGGATCAGTAATGTAGATACGACCTATTATCTATTAGGAACGGGTGCAGGTCCTCATCCCTATCCGACCATAGTGAGAGAGTTCCAGAAAATTATTGGCATAGAAGCTAAAAATCAAATACTGTTGAAAGAAAATAAACTACCTGATGCTTTAGTTGCCTGTGTGGGTGGTGGATCCAACGCATTGGGTTTAATGCACCCATTTTTACAAGATACGAATATCAAAATGTTTGGGGTTGAAGCTGGTGGAAAAGGAACAAACAGCGGTGAGCACGCTGCATCTATTTCAAAAGGTAGAGTTGGCGTCCTACATGGTAATTTGACTTACTTATTACAAGATTCAGATGGACAGATTCTAGACGGACATTCTATATCGGCAGGATTAGATTATCCTGGGGTTGGTCCTGAGCATGGCATCCTGTTTGAAACAGGGCGCGTTACTTATGTTGCTGTAAATGATGAGGATGCAGTCAATGCATTTCAGATTTTAAGTCAACAGGAGGGAATTATACCTGCACTGGAAAGTGCTCATGCTATCGCATATGCAATTAAATTGGCCAAAGAAATGCGGCCTGAACAGACCATTATTGTCAATTTAAGTGGGAGAGGTGACAAAGATTTAAATACAGTCAAAAAATATCTCTCAGGAGTAACAGAATGAACCGTTTAGACCAAAAATTAAAGGAATTAAAACAGGAAAAGCGAAGCGGTCTCGTGTGTTATTTTACTGCTGGAGATCCTGACTTCTCAGAAAGCTGTAATTTATTTAGTCAATTAGGCCAAGCTGGAGCAGATATTATTGAAATTGGCATTCCATTTTCTGATCCTGTTGCTGATGGGGAAATCATTCAGGCCGCTCATATCCGAGCTTTAAGTGCTGGCCAAACTGTGAGTAAAACTATCGAACTGGTCAAAAAAATAAGGTTAAATGATAATAAAACACCTATTGTATTCATGACCTATTTAAATCCAATTATGCAATACGATTTCGAAAAACTTGTATTTGAAACAGAAAACCTTATTGATGGCATCCTTATTTTAGATGTGCCACATGAATATCAAGATAATTTTAAATTGATATTAAATGCAAAAAATATGCACTTAATTGCTATGACAGCTCCAACGACTCCACTTGATAGATTAGAAAAAATATCAGAGAGTGCTACAGGTTTTTTATATCATGTTGCAGAAAATGGCCTAACCGGAGGAAATTTAAATCTGCCCAATCTTGAAAAAAAGATTGCTGAAATAAAACCAATCTTTAATATCCCTATTGCAATTGGCTTTGGGATCAAAAATGAAAGCCATGTTAAAACCTTAGCAAATAAAGTAGATATGGTTGTTATCGGCTCAGCACTGGTTGAAACTTTTTTTAAGCAAGGTGTGGATGCGACAATAGAAAAGATCAAAAAATTTGCAAAAGTACTTAGAGGTAACGAATAGTTTTTGTACTTATTCAAGATATTTTTTTTATTAGTATGACTAACTAATATATAAAAACCGCTCATTAGGCGGTTTTTTCTTGGATTTAGTGGTAAACAATAAGGTTAAATTGAGAAGGTTACATAAGCTCTTTGCATATGGGAAACAACCATCATTCCCGAAATTAAAAACGCCAATATTATTATTACAAAGCTATACAATCGCATTCAGTACTTGTCAAACTTACTAAGTCAACAGATTAACCTTATTTTGTTACAATTACAATGAAAAGAAAAACCATTGAAATAACTAAATTTTTTAATAAATCTGACGTTTTTATAAGAAAAATAAATATATATATAAGAAAACTTGATTAATTTTGTTTTTAGTGTATAGTTAACTTAACTAGAAAAAAGTCTTGTTTCGGTAAATCTTCTTTAAGTATCGCAGTTTTAGTCATAATCCTTCGTTTTTTCAGATTTTAAGTCTCATTCTTTATTATTTTCAAAGTTATAATCAGTCAATAATTTGACTAAAAATTATTAAAAAATCAGTAGGATATATTATGTCAAACTCAAATGTTGTTAAAGGTACTGTAAAGTGGTTCAACGAAACTAAAGGTTTTGGTTTTATTCAACAAGAATCAGGTCCAGATGTTTTTGCTCATTTTAGCGAAATCGCTAGTTCAGGTTTTAAAACCTTACTTGAAGGCCAAATGGTTGAATTCAGTGTAGCTCAAGGTCAAAAAGGACCAAATGCTGTAAATATTGTTGCTATCTAAGTAATAATAAGCAGTAATAAAAAAGCACTAATCAGTGCTTTTTTTATAATCCAAAATTTAATTTTAAAGTTGTTTTCCAGATCGGAAGAGTCTCTAAAAATAGGATATAAGTTGTTAAAAATAAATGATTTAATTGCAAAATCTAAAAATGGTACTGAAATTATAGTATCCTTAATTCCCCTAAATAAAATGCAAAATACACGTCAAGGTTTAAAAAAAATTGAAGTAGGAAAAAGAGTTCTTCTTCAGTCAGGCATTGTGGTTGATTTAAATTTAGATGGTCGTACATTTTATACTTCTTTACACCAACTGTTTAAGTTAAAGCATAAAATTATTTAAATAATAATTATATATATCAACTATTTAAATTTATATATTTTCTCTACTACAATATTATTAAAGGTATATTAATGCTTAAACAAAGTATCAGTGTGAAAGATCAATTTGGCGTTAAACACGCTATTCAAGCAACAGTTGATAAGCATTTTGCTAATACGCAATCTTCTTCTAATGTAAAACATATCACCATTGATGGTGAAGATATTCGGCCAAGTTTCGAAATGTTTTTTCAAAGTACCTTAAGCGGGAAAATTTTCAAAATTATATAGATAACCCGAATTCTATTTAATTTAATATATCTTAATACAGATTTTTAGAACTAAATTTTATAAAAAATTCCCGACATTCTGTTGGGGATTTTTTATTGCTTATTTTTTAATTATATGTCGTATTTTTATACATGCTCAGCAAAGAGCATAAAATATTTTTTAAAGGAAATTAATAGGCCGAGTAAGATAGCGATGATGCAATACAATAAAAAAGTTAACACTAACTTTAATTTAGATGATCAGTTTTATGCGTATTACCGTGATATTGCTTGGCATGTAAAAAATAAACAAATTGATACTCTACTTATGGTGAATGTGTTCCTGACAGGGGGTGATTCAAGCATTTTCTCAAACCAATCGTATTTTGAATGGTAATTATGCTTTTTTAGGTCAACAACTTGACCATCTAAATCACCACTGATACAAATATTTAATTTAGTTACTCAGTAATAATGAACTGATCTACTGTAGCGCCAAATGTATAACTTCTGATTAATTGCCAAGTTTTTACTATCAGAATCTAGCTATCTAAAATATAGATATAAAAAAACCCTAATAAGCATGAAGCAAATTAGGGTATAAACTTTAAATCTTTCTCGTTGGTAGCGGGAGCTGGATTTGAACCAACGACCTTCGGGTTATGAGCCCGACGAGCTACCAGACTGCTCCATCCCGCATCAACGAAGTGACGTTATACGTGTTATTAAGACTTAATACAATCTTTATTTTAAATAAACATTTAAGTCTCCAAAAATCCACTAAATAGCGAGATAATTCAACTAAATCTATCGAATTTCTGACTCAGTTATAAATAGAGGGTGAGAGGACTTATATAAAACCAACTTCTTTTTTTCATTTTCCAAATAGGATTTAGGCTCTTCTATCCAAGTGACTTTATCACTAGCAAAATCTGAATTTTTCAAAGCCCAATTAGAAACTAAACCATACATAAAAGTATTATCAGCAAAAATTAATTTTGACTTATTGCTAGTATGACTTATAAACACTTTATGCGTTGGTAAAGATCCAAATATACTAATGTGGGTATATAGATATTTATAAGTATCGTTCATATTAGGAGTATTCGAGTAACGGATCACTATACCAACAATAGCTCATACTAATTAAATTAAAAATTAATAAAATAAGTCCAGTTAGATGACTAACCTTTCAAGTCAATTTCTTATCCACGATTCAAGTTATTTAGAGATAAAAAATCACAAATTCTTCATCTTGCATCTTTTAAAATTGAAAGATAAACAATATTTTTTAAAGATTAGAAAAGATAGCTTATACGATATAGACCGTTGGTTATTTTTTCATCTTCATGATTTTGATATTTATATTTTCAACAAAATAAGGGCGATGCTGTGGATAATACTATCGAATATATGGGTGCAGATCTATCACGAATTATTGAAATGGCATGGGAGGATAGAACACCTTTTGAAGCTATAAAGCGTGAGTTTGGACTGAATGAATCTGCTGTGATTCGGTTAATGCGGCAAAATTTAAAGTTGGGTAGTTTTAAGTTGTGGCGTGAACGTGTAGCAGGGCGTAAAACCAAGCATTTGCAGTTACGTTCGTCAGAAGTAATCCGTGGTTATTGTACACGCCAGTATAAGCATCATTAACTATAAAATGTGGCAGGATGGTTGAGTCTTTTATTCCGCCATCCTACTTGAACTTGTTGAAGTCTTAGGGATTTAGGTTTTTAAAATTAGTCCTTTTATCTACAAGGAATATTTAATTTAAAGTTGATCAAAACCTGCCATGAAATATGAGTTATTCGACTGAAATAAAGATGTTTTATTTCCATTTTATTGGGCTGATTTTCTGAGCGGCGACTGGCGTTTGCATCTTTCAGAGCAGTATTTGACCTCATTCCAGCAGCGTTGCCATTTCTTTCGCCACGTAAAGGGACGCAGACAGTAGGCACAGGTTTTTTCTGGTAGATGCTGTTTTTTCATCAACTTATAATTCATTTAGTCGGCTGAGTAAGTCTTCAGCATGCGCTACGATTTGCTCTTTATTTTGCATTTTATCCAAGCTTTGATAAGTCATTCGCATACGCATATTGGAACGAAAAAACTTTTCATTCTTGATCATAAAATACCAGTACAGACTGTTGAATGGACAACTGTCTGGTTCGGTTTTCGTTTTAATATTGTAATAGCAGTGTTTGCAGTAATCAGACATTTTATTGATGTAATTTTCTGAAGCCGCGTGAGGCTTACTCGCGAGTAAGCCTCTATCTGCATGCATCACCATACCTAAGGTATTCGGCAATTCGATCCATTCATAGGCATCGGCATACATCGCAAGATACCATTCACTGATTTGTTGAGGCTGAACCCCACTTAACAAGGCAAAATTACCCGTAACCATCAGTCGATGAATATGGTGTGCATATGTATGTTCAAGGTATTTCTAAAACACTCTGTCATACAGGCCATTTGGGTACGACCCGTCCAGTAGTACTGTGGTAAAGGAGTTACGTGTTGGAGTATATTTCTGTTTGCATATTCTGGCATGTTCACCCAGTAGATACCCCGAACATATTCCCGCCAGCCGAGAATTTGCCTGATAAACCTTCTACTGAATTTAATGGAGCATGACCTGTATAATAAGCTGCTTCAGCAGCATCACAGACTTCTTTCGCCATTAGTAAGCCACAATTTAAATAAGGAGAAAGCACACTGTGGAACAAATAATCTACACCATAAATCATCGCATCCTGATAATCTCCAAAATTAGGTAGACTATTTTTAATGAAATGATTCAGGGCAAGCAAGGCATTGCTGTGGGTTGTTGCCTAGTGAAAATGCTTAAGATGCCCCGTATGTTGTGGAAATTCTCGTCTGACCAACTCAATCTGATCCTTTTCAAATTGTAGTGAAGCAGGCAGGGGAGGATTGCCTGACTATGTTTTACGGTTTGCACTGTCATAGTTCCATTACCCACCAATCGGTTGCTGCCCCTGCATTAAATATTGGGTTTGTTTGTGCATCTCACGATAAAAATATTCCATCCGCAGGGTTTTATATTTACCAGCCCATTGCCTGAGTTGCATTGAACTGCAAAAGAAACGGTCGTTATCCAAACAGTGCACTGGCAGTTGGAGTTGTGTACTCCAGTTGCTCTCAATTTCATGTTGTAGTCTATATTCCCCACATTGGGTAATGATCAGCGCTGTGGCAGATAGTAGCTGATCAAAATGAATTAGTTTCTTAATTTCGCTGTTACGGTTGAAATCATGGTATCGCACCCTCCAGTCCTGTGCTTTTCGTTCTTTGGAAAAGTGACGCATTGCACTAAAAATCAGGGCGATTTTTTGAGGATGATGCGCCACATATGTACTTTCTTCGAGTACTTCTGCCATCCAAATTTAAGACACAACTCGGGTATATGGTCTGCCTAATTCGGTAAATTTATTCAGTACGGCTATACGAGCATGTACCTCATTTACCTGACTTGAAAAATGTCTGGCTGACAATTTATCGGCTAATAATTTGATACAGTGCATCTTGGTTTCGACCAAACTTTGACGATGGTAACTTGATCATTTTTTCCATATTGTCCTGCCCAAATGCTTAACTGTTCGAAGCAACTCATTTCGCTCAAGCGAGCTGGCCTTTGTATCTTTCCAAGGTTTGGAATTTTTTCTAGGTGAAATCACTGCATGTGCTTGCCGATCCACAATTACCACAGCATTGTTTCGTATCATAAGCACCATCTGTATAAACAGAATCGATTTCTTCATCTTTGGGAATTTGATCAAGTAAATCCCTGAGTACTTGTGAATCACTGAAACTGTTCGTTGTTAACTGTACAGCCCGTATTTGTAGGGTTTTAGCATATACCGATATGCAGTTTACGCCATTGATGACGATATTCAGACTGATGTTTCTTAAGTTTCCATTCACCTTCACCTAAAAACTTCAATCCAGTAGAGTCTACGAGTAGATGGAGCCCATCTGTGCTTTGTTGGTAGCTAATCGCAATATCGATATGTTGTTGTCTTCTACAAATCGTAGTGTAGTCTGGTGCTGTCCAGTCCAATCCACAAAGACGAATGAGACTTTGAACAAATCCTGTGGTCATTCGTAAAGTCAAACGGAATAAGGCTTTTATCATTAAACAGTACTGAATAGCTGTATCTGAGTAGGTTTGATTTCGTCCTTGTTTATGTGTTGATTGTGCATACCACTGAGTATTGGAATCAAACCAAATGTTAATATTTCCACGATTGATTAAAGCTTGGTTGTAAGAAGACCAATTGGTCGTACGATAGATTTTAGGTGCAGGCTTATTCATCTGAGCATTATATTGCTGAATAAGCCTTTAACGACAGGTTTGTGCAACAAAGCCCTTTGTTTAAGTATGCAATTTAAAGTTTTTTGAAGCAACATGATATCTATAAATTTGATAACTGCTTTCATTGTTTTTTGGTGACTTCATTGCGCTCATTTCAATAGTTTAGGTATTGGAATAAATAGCCCTAATGGAGTAGGCAATGTTAAAACAACAAGCTAAGCACGTTTATGCTTTCAGTCTGTTATCTTTATGTATTTCACAAACGGTTATGGCTTTAGAGCCAGGGGCAGCACCACAAGCGCCAGCAGGTAATACCATGGGTATTCCTTTAAGTGTTTCGTTACCGGCAGGTTTATATTATACCAGCTCAACTAAACACTTAAATGGGCAACTCAAGGATGATAATGGCGATAACATGGGGTTGAAATTGAATGCACCTGCATCGACATCAATTTTTATTTATACGCCTGGATTCCAAGTATTAGGCGGCGATTATCGTGCTTGGTTGGCAATTCCATTTATCATGGCAGAAGAAGAGATTAGCAATCCAATGCTTGGAGATGTGGGGACACATTCGAATAATAATATTGCCAATATTGATGTACATTTTGCAGATATTTCATGGACATTAAGTCCTGGACAATTTGTCAGTGCAGGTTTGGGGGCGATTACCACAACAGGTTCGTGGAATTTAGGGGGAACTAATACCAGTGGTGAATATTGGTCACTTAACCCTCGTGTTGGTTATAGTTTAATGAATCAGAATTGGAACATTTCATTAGAATCACATTATTTTTATAATTTTGAAAATGATGAGACGAAATATGACTCTGGGGATGAATTCTTTTTTGATGCTACAGTGCTGAAAAAAGTTGATTTTATTTACCCAGGCTTGCAGGTGGGTCCAATTGGCTACGTACGTGAGCAAGTCACCAGTGATGAAAATAATGGTACGGCTTATTATGGTACAACCAATGGTAAAGCACGACAAATGGGGCTGGGTGTTCAAGTATTGAAAGACTTCGGTCGCGGTTTATTTGTTGGGTTGAGTTGGTCTAAAGATCTTGAAACTCAAAATGCCGTTAGTAATGATGGGCGCTTTGCCTTAAATATTTCTGTACCCGTTTTTATGAAAAATAAACCAAAACCAGCAAATTTGCCTGCTAAATTTTAAAATTGAATTTAAAGGATTTAAAGAGCTGATTTGAAGCAGCTCTTTTATTAAAGGAAAAAGCATGTTGTTACAGGATCATATCGTTTTGGTGACGGGAGCAGGCTCTGGTCTCGGTTTGGGTATTGCACAATATTGTAAAAAACAAGGTGCTAAAGTTATTGTGACAGATGTTGCAACAGAAAAACTTAATGAGATAGCTCAAAAATTCGATCAGAACGATTTGATTTTACGTTGTGATGTGACTAAAGCGACTGATCTTGTTCAGTGTAAGAAAGAAATTTTAAATAAATATCATAGGCTTGACGCTGTGATAGGGGCACAAGGCATTTTTGATGGCAACTTGCCTATAGCAAGTATGGAGCTTCAACATTTAGATCAATTATTTGATGAATTATTTAACGTCAATGTAAAAGGCTATTTACTGACTGCCCATGTTTTTGCAGATGTATTAAAGGAAAATCATGGTGCAATGGTATTTACGACTTCTACAGCTGCCTATGCTGCAGATGGCGGCGGTGCAGTGTATACAGCCACCAAGGGTGCAATCCGAAGCTTGATTCAGCAGCTTGCATTTGAGTTTTCGCCTGAAATACGCGTGAATGGTGTGGCACCCGCCGCTATTGGAAATAGCCAGCTCAAAGGCCCGAAAGCCCTGAATCTAGAACATCAAAAACAATCCGATATTCCGAAAGACGCTTTTTTAAATTTATTCCAGTCTATTAGTTTGCTGCAGGAATTGCCTGATGCAGAAGACTATGGTGCACTGTATGCATTTTTAGCTTCGAAGCAAAATAAGGTCATGACCGGGCAGACTATTGTGGCAGATCAAGGCTTGTTGAACCGAGCTGTACTTACTCACTAACACGCAAAACAACAATATTCTAGGATCTTGCAAATAGGTTCATGGATCGGTGCTGCCAAAAAAAGGATATACCACATGACACAAGCTATGACTGCACAAAAATATAGCCTGAGTTGGATTTTACTTTTGGCGCTATTAACAGCAATTGCGCCGCTATCCACAGACATGTATTTGCCAGCTTTACCGGATATGGCAAAAGAATTTTCAGTTTCAACACTCTTTGTATCAAGTTCATTGCCAGCTTACTTTTTTGGGCTTGCCATTGGACAGCTAATTTATGGCCCGATTAGTGACCGCATAGGTCGGAAAATACCGCTGATTTTTGGTCTTAGCTTGCATATTGCCGCCAGTATATTGTGCATATATGCAGATGATTTGCAGACATTACTGATTGTTCGTGTACTGCAAGCTTTAGGAAGTTGTGTTGGCTTGGTATTAGCCCGAGCTGCAATTCGTGATGTGCTGGATACCAACTCTGCTGCTAAGGCATTTGCCAGTATGATGATTGTGATGGGTGTTGCGCCTGTGATCGCGCCGACCTTAGGTGCTTGGCTGCTACTGTTTTTCCATTGGCATGCTATTTTTATTGCTCTAACACTATTGGGCGTAATTAGTCTGGTCTGGGTCATTTTCGGTTTCAAAGAAACCTTAGCAGTAGATCGGCGTTTAAAGCTCTCCTTCAAGCATGTATTTCAGTTGTATATAAAAATTTATCAGGATCCAAGCTACCGTTTTCCCATGCTCGCTGGCTGTTTCAGTTTTGGTGTATTGTTCTGCTATATCAATGCAGCATCTACAGTGTTAATGGACAGCTATCATTTGAATGAACAGCAATTTGCTTATGCTTTTGGCTTGAATGCAGTCGGGACTATGTTTTTGTCAGCCATGAATCATAAGCTGGAACATAAATATTCTGTGCTGCAACGATTGGGTATGGGCGGGATGGTGCAAATTTTTGGCGTGTTGTTACTGTTTATTGCTGCATTACTGCCACAAGCGGGTCTGCCATTGGTATTAGCCGGTTTGTTTTTAGCTGTTGCAGGCATTGGTCTGACTGCACCGAACTCAACAGCTCTGGCAATGTCACAGCAAGGTAGACAGGCCGGTTCGGCTAGCGCCTTGATGGGTGGGCTGCAATTTTTCTTTGGCTTGCTCAGCGGAATATTGCTGAATTTCCTGCCTGGGTCAGCGCTCCTGAATTTGAGCATAGCCATGCTGATTTTTGTATTTTGTACCAATGTTTCCATTCGCGCGGCGAAGCGATTTTTTAATATGCAGCCTGCTGCATAAACCACAGTTTCCTTGGTTTGCCGCCTTTTAAAGGCGGCTTTTTTTCACCCATGTTATCTATTTTAAATATATCTAATATCCAGCTTGACCCATCATTATAGATACAGGGTTAGGCTATGCTGAACCGAGAAATGGATGTTTGCACTGCATACAATAAGGATAGAAAGATGCACATACAAACTTTTTTGGATCAGCAAAAATGGTCAGGTTTTCAAAGCCTGATTTTTGCCATGATGTTTTTTGTGGCTTTTTTTGACGGCATGGATACCGCAGTCATGGGCTATATTGCACCAGATTTAATTCGTGAATGGCACATCAGCAAGGCCGATATTATCCCGCTTCTCAGCGCTGCACTCATTGGCGCTGCCATCGGTGCAATCATTCTAGGTCCATTGGCAGATAAGTTTGGACGCAAAACATTATTACTGGTGTCTGTGTTTATTTTTTCTGTCGGCTGCATTCTATCCAGTTTTGCAGAAAATCTGATCCAGCTAGAAATACTGCGCTTTATTACCGGCTTAGGTTTAGGCGCGGCTTTGCCCAACGCCGTAACACTGCTCTCAGAATATTGTCCTGTACATAAACGGGCATTTATCGTCAACACCATGTATTGCGGTTTTCCAATTGGTGCAGCACTCGGTGGTTTTGCGGCTGCTTATATTATTCCGCACTTTGGCTGGGAAAGCATGTTGCTGATCAGCGGGATAATACCTTTTATTTTGATGATATTTATGCTGATACTTTTGCCAGAATCAGTGCGCTATCTATTGCTAAAAAAAGGAAAAGAACAGCACATTCAACAGATCTTAGGCAAAATAAATTCATCGGCAAACCAACATCATTTTCAGCTGGAACACAGCAGTTGCAGTACTTCCATATTCAAAGCCATGAAAACCGTATTTTCAGCTAAATATGTCGTGGGCACGCTGAGTTTATGGACCTGCTTTTTTTCAGGTTTGATGATTTTCTACGGCATTATCAACTGGATGCCGCTGCTGTTTAAAGAAGCGGGTATGCCTGCTCATTTAGGCCCGATTGTAGCGGGCCTGTTCGCATTGGGCGGTGTAGGGGCTATGCTGAATGGCTGGTTGATGGACCGCTTTAACGGCAATTATGTGATTGCCGTATGCACTTTTTTTACAGCGATATGTATCGCGATGATTGGCCCAGCAGTACATTGGTCTTTAACTGGGTTTATTGTACTGATGATCAGTGCTGGAACGCTTCAAAATACCGCCCAGTCTTCTTTGCCTGTTTTGGCAGCAAAGTTCTATCCGACTGAAGCCAGAACCACGGGTGTGTCATGGATGTGCGGTATTGGCCGTTTTGGCGCAGTTGCCGGCACCATGTGCATGGGCTATATGGCGAATAACAACATGACTTGGACGCAAATTTTTATGCTATTGGCCATACCTGCAGTGATTATGACCTTTTGTATGCTGATTAAAAATATCGCTGAAAATGTAGCGGAAGACAAAGATACTTCTGCAGATTTTGAAAAAGAATAATGCTTTTAAGGTCATTAGGTTTGACTGGCTGAACGAAAGGATCATTCAGCTATCTATTTATGAAAAACAGCGCAGGCAGCGCTAAACAGGAACACACTCAAGGAATTGAATATGAAAATATTGGTTTTAGGCGGCGGTATTGGCGGTATGGCGGCAGCCATTAAACTCAAGCAGTCCAACCATGACATCGAACTGGTTGAAAAGTCAGAAGACTGGAAAGCTTTAGGCACAGGTTTAACACTTTCTGTGCTGACCTTGCGTGCGCTCTGTGATTTAGGGGTGCAAGATGAAATTGCGGCGCAAGGTTTTGTACATGATGGCGTTGATATTTATGATCAAAATGGCAATTTTATCCGCACCGTGTTATCCAAGCGTGTAATTGCCGATGATTTCCCATCTGAGGGAGCAATTCTGCGTCCTGTACTGCATGACATTTTATCTTCTAAGGTTCGTTCCCTCGATATTCCTGTTTTTCTTGGAGACAGTGTTGCGAGCCTGCAAAGCACTTTAGAACACGGCAGTTTTGTGCAATTTGAAAGTGGCCGGACTGCGCATTATGATTTGGTGATTGGGGCAGATGGGGTCTTTTCTAAACTGCGTCAATTGCTTATGCCAGAACAAGCTGCACCTGAGTATACAGGACAAGCCTGCTGGCGTTTGCAGTTTGACCGTCCAGAGGATATTGTCCGTGGACGTATGTTCCAGTCTGAAAAAATAAAAGTGGGCTTTAACCCTTGCAGCCCAACGCAAATGTATATGTACATGATGGAGTGTGTACCCAAAGACCAAGTATGGCGTGAACCTGAAGTATTGCCGAAAATGGCGAAAGAATTGCTGCACGAGTTCGAAGCTGTGCTGAAACCTTATATTGATTCAATTGATGAAAATACTCCGATTATTTACCGTCCTTTAGAGCGTGTGATGGTGAACAGTAACTGGCATCGTGGTTCAACGATTCTCATTGGCGATGCTGTACATGCCACAACACCGCACTTAGGTTCAGGTGCGGGATTGGCTGTTGAAGATGCCATTGTCTTGGCAAAACTATTAGATGAATATGGGGATGATTTAGAAACTGTATTTGAGCAATTCATGCAAAAACGCTTGGCACGTGCGCAGTTTGTGGTTGAAACATCCGGTGAAATTGGTCGTATGGAAATTGAAGGTGGTTCGATGCTCGAACGAAGTATGTTGTTGGCGAAGGGCTTTGAGCAGGTGACCAGCGCATATTTATAAAAATATTTAATGATCAAGCATAAAAAAGCCTGGATCAAACAGGCTTTTTTATGCGCTATAAATTAATTGCTATTACGAATTCTGATCCATGACAATTTACGGCTGGCTTTTTCTGCATCGGAAGGGCTGCGCAGAATCAGGGTATTGCCATTGCGGCTGACTTTGCCATTAATGTTATAGCGCTGCTGAGCAGCAGGATCAAATACTTGCCCAGAGATAAATTTATAAGGATCATTTGGGTCTGGTTTTAAATCAAATAATAAGTGAAAGCCTTTTAGTGAGCTTAAATTTTGTGTCTGCAGATTGGGTGCATTAAATGCTTCGATAATATGTCCATTGTATAAAGAATTACTATTTTTGCTGATTTTAACTTTCACCAAAGTGAAGCCGCTTTTGTCATCAATAACTTTCCAGTTTCCCGTTAAATCTAAAGCGGGTTTGGCATATAGTGCAGCAGAACAGAGCATAATACATCCTGCGCTGAATATCCCTTTCAGTTCCATGGTTGTTCCTTAAGCTTAAAATGAAGTATTTGGTTCATTAACCAATAACTAAATTTAAAAATATTTTAAAAAATAGTGGTTTAGTATAATGAAGCGCATTGAATATAAAATATACAGATAGGTAGGGCAAGTACCAAAAGCTTAAAATTTTTTATTGAAAAAGATATCAGTTATCAAATATTTAGATAGTGAGATTTATCTTCTGCTTTTAGAGAAAGACCAGAATATTCTAGCTTTTTTAAGCTGAAAATAAAAAAGTCAGGCTGATGGAAAACCTGACTAAACTGAAAAAACAACGATTAAAATTTTAATCAATGTACAGGATTTTCCTCAGGCAACAGGCTGAGTTTCATTGTTTTTAATTTTAGCTATTACAGGAATATTAGTTTGACCTGCAAGCACAGCTTTTCGAGTCTGGCTAAAAAGGTAAACTTGCACTGCAACCACAATACAGCATGCATAGCCAATGGCTTCAAAGCTGATGAATTTCACAATCGTACCGCTGATAAATGGTGCTACTGCTGCGCCAACCATCAGCATTGCCGGTGTTCCTGCAACAGCCCGACCTGTTGGATCTAAACGCGCCAGTAAACCAAAGGCAAAGGTATGCACAAATAAAATGGTAAATGCCATCATCGGCCCTGCAAAAGCAAACACTGAATATTGATGGGTGTGTGTGGTCATAACTGCAAAAATGCCTTGGAAGATAGGACCGAAGGCAATAATGGCGGTAATGCTGACCCGTTTTTCCAGCAGTGCTGCCAATGGCGCTGGGAAAATGGTGACGATTCCATAAATTATGAGGGCCATGGTGACCATGTCACGGCTGAAACCGCGTTCAAGGCCAATGCGCTCATAAAAGCTTAAAGTCATGGCTTGGGTCATTGCCAATAATGCAACACCAATCATGCAGAACCAAACAGGTTTACCTAACGGTGGTAAATTTTTGATTTGCTCATAATTGTCAAAATCCACTGCACGGGTCGGTTTAGGAAAAAACAACAGGCAGGCCAGTGTGGCGAGCAGCATGACACCAGCCATCACATAGAACATGCTGTGACCGCCAAATTGCTGAATAATTCCTGGTGTACCACCTAAGAAAATTACACCAAAAATACCAATTGCAAGCCCTGCAATACCAAAAGTGCGGTGCGGATTATTGCCATGGCCCATGGTGCCGTGTGTGACGCTTAATGCACTGCCAGCAGCGATACCGCCTAGAAAATGCAGGACAGCTAAAATAGGAAAACTGACAGTGCTTGCAGAAAGTACAAAAGCTGCTGCGGCGAATGCAAAGCCAAGGACTGCAGTAAATTTAACATGAATACGGTTAAATCTTGGTGCAAAGAATATACTGGCACCAGCTGCACCGATCAAGAATAAAGTGGCTAAACCACCTGCCTGCTGCGGGTCAAAATGATAGTGCGCGATCAGTGTACCGACCCATACAGGTAGGGCGACTAAATCAACCATACCGGCACAATGTGCCATCATTAGTGCAAACATCCCACGCTTGCTTTCAATACGAACCATAATGCTGCTCCTTTAGCATGTAAATAATTGTGAGCTCTTCACTGAGCTTGTTGCTTAGACAACTGTCTATCCTTTATTGTTTTAAAAAGAAGCCCCGAACAAATTTGTTCGGGGCTTTGGATCAAATGGCTTCTTTCAGAATCTCTAATGCTTTGCTGACAATGGCAGTTTGCTGTTCAATAGGAGCACGCTGTTGCTCTAAACGACCAATTTGCATGGAGCTTTGTGTGACCAAACGGCAGCGTTGTTCTCGTCTCTGCATAAACTCAGCAAAAGCGGCATCGACATTGGCTTGTTTCTCAAAAATTTCCGCTAAAACCAGCGCATCTTCAATGCCCATGCCTGCACCAGATGCCAATTGTGGTGTGGTTGGATGGGCAGAATCACCAATTAGCAAAACTTTGCCCACATACCACGGTCCAGGAAGGTCAAAACATTCCAGCGGACGGAAATTGATGTTTGGGTTATCTGTTTCAGTTAAAGATTCACGGATTTCGGCCAAAATACCGTCATAGCCTTCAAGTAATTGCTTTAAATTTTTATAGTTGTCTTCTGGCTCTTGCCAGCGCTGCGGGCAGCGTTCGAGTAAGAACATATACATATGCTCTTTAGACACAGGGGTAAAACCCACTTTGACTGGTCCACCAAGGAAGTAGGTACGACGCTCGACTGAAGCAGGGCGTTTTAAAAATAAACGCCAGCAGCTTTGACCGGTATATTCAGCTTTGGGTGCATCAGGGAACAATAACTGACGGGTTTTAGACAAAACCCCATCTGAACCGAGGACAAAATCATAACGGCCCTGTGTACCATCACTAAAAGTCACGGTTACGCCAGTATCATCTTGATCAAACACCTCAGCAGTCAGCCCCAAACGCATTTGAATACCCGCATCTTTGACATATTTGTGCATAATTGAGTGCATGGTTGGACGCATGATGCCACCACTGCCTGCTGTGTCTGAGCCTTCAAGCATCGGTGTAGGTAAAATACGTAGCGGATTGCCTTGTGGGTCACAGACCTGAATACCATCGCCAACATATGCCTGTTCAGTGACTTCATCATAGACGCCAAGTTGTTTGAGCGCACGTAAAGTTGGGCCAGTAATGGTTAAGCCCGCACCAAGTGCGCCCCAGTTTGGATTGATATCAATAAGATCAATGTCGATCCCAATCCGAGACAGGGTAATGGCAGATGCCATACCTGCTGTTCCTGCACCTATAATCAGGGCTTTTTTGCCGGCAGCGGCAGATTTTTGAGTCATCTGAGTCTTCCTTGATTCATTATGCTTTTAAAAAGTTAGAAACTAACTGAGTAAAACTTTTTGCATGTTCAATTTGGGTCCAGTGACCACACTGGCTGAAAATATGTAACTGGCTGCTTTCAATCCAGTTCAACATGGTGAGTGAAGTCGATAGTGGAATCACTTTGTCATCACGGCCATGTACCATGAGGGTTGGCTGTTTAATCTGACGAATGGCCTGTTCAGAATGAGACATCGCTTCGACCCATTGCTGGCGCGGAGCAGGGAACATACGTTCATAAGCAGCGCGGGTATCTTCCTTGGTGCTGGCGATATAGCGCATTTGCACCAGATCATCACCGACCAAATTTTGGTTATAAGCGAAGATTTTCATAATCGCTTGCATGTTTTCAAACGACGGGGTGTAGCCCCATACGGCATCAAGCCCAGCGGTGAGTTCAAACGGAACACCGACACTGCCCATCAAAATCAGTTTATTTACACGTTCAGGATGGTAAATGGCCAAAGCTAAAGCCATTGATCCGCCAAAGGAATTGCCAATCACATTGACTTTTTCTAGTCCTAGTGTGTCGAGAAAATCTACCATCTGTTTCAGCCACGTATCGCGGTTGAAGGCGATCTCTTCAGGGAAGGTGCTGTAACCAAAGCCGGCAAAATCCGGTGCCAATAGACGGTAATCATTTTGCAGCGCTTGAATGGTCAGGCGCCAATTTGCCCATGCACTGACACCGGGTCCTGAACCATGAAGAAGTAAAATAGCTTCACCTTGCCCGATATCGTGATAATTGGTTTGAATGGCACCACACTGAATGCTTTTACCAATTTCAGGATTTGTCATCGTATTCATATTCATTCCTTGAAAATTTAATTTTTTTCATTCATCTCTGTGGTTTCTCCTTATGGGGGAAATACAAAGAGGGTATAAATAAAAATGAAAAAAACTATAAAAATTAACCGCGTTTCCACAGCAATAAAGCTGTACGGGCTTCAGAGGTATTTTCTTCTAGGCGAGCCGTTAGGCTAAGTTGACCCTGCTCATCAAATTGAAAGCTGCGTTTTTGCTGTCCGCCAATCCAGTTCGGAAAGAGACTTAAATCTACAAAATGCGTCACCGTGTCATTCTCGATGCTGTAGCGTCCGGCATAGGACATCATGCTGTTATATGCGCCTGCTTTTTCTGCATCAGAGGCATTCCATTGTCCGCCGGTGGTGAAATTTGCGCGGTTCGGACGGCAAATCATGCAGCTCATAAAACCATCTGCGGTATATTGAATAATACCTTGCGGCGCGTCGCCCATCGGCAGCACTTGACGCCCGTCATCATAGTTTTGGGCAAAAGTCACCAGTTCCCAGCGACCAGTTAAATCAACATTCGACATTTTTTCTTCCTTAAATTTTCAATCATTCAATGTATTTTCTATGCGTTCTTTACCAATAAGAATTCAGTCACAACTTGGTTGTGAATGTCGGCACTTTCAAATTGCGCCCAATGCCCTGTATCTTCGGCACAATAAAATTGTCCCTGCTGGACTTGGTCAGCAATGTGCTGACCTAAAGCCGGCGGGGTACGGTTGGCATCCCCCCAATACACCAAGGTTGGTGCCTGTATTAGTTTGGCTAAAGCATCAGTCACGGTATGTTTTTGGATAGTTTGACCAGATAAATATTCGGTAATAAACAGTTTTTGTACTTCAGCTAAAGCAGGTTGACGGTACAAAGATTGGCGCACCTGAATCGCTTCATCGGTCAGATGTTCAGGCTTGGCTAAAATACGCGTCATGCGGGTGCGTATATTGTCATAGCTTGGGTTGTTCAGGACTTCAATTGAGCTTGATAAATTGGCTGCCCAATGTGGTTCGACGTAGTCAGGAATTGCACCTTCATTCGGGCGATAACCCATAGTCGTAGTGAGCACCAAGCGATCGACTTTTTCAGGGTGTTGAATCGCCAGTTGCATGGCCACCCAGCCACCCATAGATTGACCTTCAAAATGCGCACGCGGAATATTCAGCTGTTGCATCACATCTAGAATTTGGTCCATCAAAACAGGAATTACTTCATGATCAAAACCGGTGGTCTGTGAACGGCCATGCCAAATAAAATCCAGTGCGATGACATGAAAATGTTCTGCCAGTGCTGGAATATTACGAGCATAATTTTCTAAATGACCGCCAGTGCCATGCAGTAAAAAAAGGGCAGGATTGCTTGGATTACCGGCTTCTAAAATACGGCTTGTATATTTTCCTTCAATCACGCGAACATCTGAATGGATCAGATGTACCCAGTAATGTTCCGCTTGTGTTTGAATCGTGGCATTCATATTTTCGTCCTTTCTCAAAAATGCAGCCTTAGTCTTCGAGGGCTTGTGCTTTACTTTGTGAGATCGGCCCGCGTAGGGTGCCATCCGATTTTTCTAAGCCAAAAGTCCATTCAGTAAAGATATGCGCTTCTGCTGCAAAATCGGTGGATTCCCAATCTTCAGTGACAATGTCTTCGTCAGCAGCATATTCCCAAGCACCACCAAATGGGCTAAGGAAATACCAGAAACATGCGGAAGATACGCGGTGACGCCCAGGGCCGGCAAAAGTCGTCCAGCCTTGGCTGTCGATATGCTGACCACCAAAAATGACTTCATGAATGTCACGGACTTTAAATGCGAGATGGTTGAAACGTGTGCCTGGTGCTTTACCGTTCATAAAGAACAGATGATGGTGGTTGCCTTCAGCTGAACAACGAATAAAAACACCGCGGTCGGCATAACGATCTGACACTAAAAAGCCAAGGCGTTCTAAATAGAACTTTACAGCCTCACCAGCATGATCAACCCCAATGGCAAGATGACTGATTTCATAAGGCTGTGCTTTTTTATAACGTGGTGCACGGCTATTGACGCGTTTTGGCTGGCTTGGTGAGTTAAATTGTGTATCGGGAAATGGCACATAGCTGCGCTGTGCAATACGGAAGGCAATGCGGATGCCTAAGTCATCCTGACTATGTACGGTGCCATCGGCATCAATTATCACTTCACGGTCGCGACCTAGCTCCGTAGCAATCGCATCAAGGCTGGCTTGGTCTTCAACACCCCAAACCATTTCACACATCCCACTTGGACTGCCAATGGGTGTGCAGGCAGGATTTGATGGGTCTGCTTGAAAGATTTCCACTTGTGAATTGTCGATGGTCACAAAAAGGTGGCTATTATCGTGATCACTTTCGATTTGTATTAAGCCCCAATCATCTGCAAAGCGTAGGGCATCTTCTAATTTTTCAACACCAAAGCGTATACGGTCCAAGCCTTTTATTTTAAAATTTTTTGCTGCAGTCATCTCATACTCCGTTGGTCATGACCAAAGTTTTACTTTTCCTTGGCACTTACTCTACGAAGCATTGGCATGTGAAAATAGCATCTAAGCCATAAAGCAGTTATGCATTTTTTAGATATCTGATTTAGGATTTCAATGCTTGGATGGATTGCTCATTTTTGTTTAATTAGCTGAAAACAAGATATGAGTGGAGTTCAACTGACATGAGGTCATTCCCGTTATTTCATCATCAAGTCCAAGGTAAAGCAGATGCCCCTTGGGTGACCTTTATCCCTGGCATTGGCAATGATGCAAGCTTTTGGGCAGTGCATGCCGAAATACTGGCAGCAGATTATCAAGTGCTGACTTTTGACCCGTGGGGGCATAATCTCAGTCCCTTACCGCCAGAGCCATGTTCCTATCAAGCGATTGTCGATGGGGTAATTGCGCTATGGGATCATCTCGGAATAGAAAAAAGCAGTGTGGTGGGCTTAGGTTTTGGTGGCTCAGTGTCTTTATCTTTGGGAGTGACGCATCCCCAGCGAATTGAAAAAATTGTGGCCTGCTGCTGCCGACCACGCCAACCCGATGACCGTCATGATTTTTGGCGTGATCGCTGTACCAAAGCACAGGCCAATGGCTTGAATAAACTCGGTGATATTACGGTTGACCGCTGGCTGTCTGACGACTTCCGCCAGTCGCATCCCGAAGTGGATCAGCAATTACGTTCCATGATTAAACGTACTACCGTCGAAGGCTATTGCGCTTATGTGAATGCCTTTATTGAAATGGATTTTTCCAAGCAATTGGGACAACTTAAAGCACCAGTATTATTGCTCGCCGCTGAACATGATCATGGGGGTGGGCCAGTAGAAGATATGCAAGCCATGGCAGGGCAATTACCGAATGCACAGCTCAATATCATTCAAGGCAGTGGTCATATCTGCAATTTTGAAGCGCCTGATCAAGTCGCGACTCAGCTCAAGAATTTTTTTAAATCTTAAATGATTTTCATGGAGTGAAATCACTATGCATAAAAATAAAAAAGTCGTCATTATTGGCGGTGGACATGCCGGCTGTGCCTGCGCTAAAGCCCTACGCCACGAACAGTTTAATGGTGAAATCGTGCTGATCAGCAATGAGTCTGAACTGCCGTATCACCGTCCGCCATTGTCGAAAAGCTTTATTAAAGATGCAGATGAGTTGGATTTGTCCAAATTGTGCCTGCAACCTGAAAACTTTTATGAAAAATACCAGATTGATTTGCGCTTAAATACGGCGGTCAGTGAAATTGATCCCGATGAAAATGTGGTCAAGCTTTATCATGGCGATCTGATTGAATATGACTATTTAGTCTTGGCAACTGGTACGCGTCCGCGTCAGTTGCCTTTACCTGGTACAGAACTGCAAGGCGTGATGAGTCTGCGGACTTTACAAGATGCACGTCAGCTGCGTATAGCGCTGAATAGCACTAAAAATGTGGTGATTATTGGCGGCGGTTTTATTGGTTTGGAGTTGGCTTCGACCGCACGCAGTTTGGGTAAAAATGTCAACGTACTTGAACATATGCCACGCGTTTTGGGTCGTTCCGTATCGCCATTGGTGTCAGATTATATTGCCGAGATTCACCGTAAAAATGGCATTCAAATTGAAACAGGTGCATTTATTAATGAATTTGTCGGAGAAAATAGCAAAGTCACAGGTGTTCGCTGTGCTAATGGTGTGATTCCAGCCGAGTTGGTATTGGTTGGTGTTGGTGCGATTCCAAATACTGAGCTTGCAGAACAGGCCGGTATTCAATGTGATAATGGCATCAGCGTCAACCGTACCATGCAAACCAATATTGCCAATATTTTTGCGATTGGAGACTGTGCCAATCATGAAAACCATTTTGCAGGGGATAGACGCATTCGTTTAGAGTCAGTACAGAATGCCAATGATCAGGCCATTACTGTAGCGAAATTTGTCATAGGACAGCCTGAAGACTATAAAAATGTACCTTGGTTTTGGACAGATCAGGGCGATATCCGCCTGCAAATGGCTGGTTTATCCTTTGATACCAGTGATTATGTGATTCGTGGAGACATGAAAAGTGGACGTTTTTCGGTATTCCATTATGCTAAAGATAAACTTGTTGCCATTGATTCTGTTAATCAACCTGTAGATCATATGATGGCGCGTAAACTACTTGAAGCAGGTATTACGCCTAGTAAGCATCAAGTTGCCGATATTCATACCAATTTAAAGAGTCTTTTGATCCTAAGTTCAGTCTAAATAGCCAAACCAATCAGGGGATTTGATTGGTTCTACATATGTAAGATCAATAGGGAAATATGCATGCAATCGATTTTGGATTCTAAATGGCTGGTTTTTATTAAAGTTGCAGAACTGGGCAGCTTGTCCAAAGCCGCGCATGCCTTTAATGTGCCACAGTCTATGATTAGCAGGCATATTGCCCAGCTTGAAGAACAATGTGGAACACGTCTATTTAAACGCACAGGACGCGGTGTGGTTTTGACAGAACTGGGTTATGAGTTATTGCCCCGAATTATTAACCTTGCGATCGAATGCGGTACCATTGAAGATGACATCCGTACCTATGGTGGTGAGCCGATTGGTGAAGTACGTGTGGGTTTATTACCTGCGTTAGTACGCCAGCTTTCAGGTGCACTTTATAGTTATGTCAAAAAGAATTATCCTCGTATTGATTTGCATTTAAGTGAAGGCGCAAATGTTCACTTAGAAGAAATGATTGAAGAAGGGCGCATCGACATGGCGCTGTTGCTTCGTGAAGGGGAAGTAATTAAATCTGAAGAAGCGGTGATTGCAGAGTTTGGATTAATGCTGGTGGGTGAAGCCAATGACCCTTTGGTTGAACAACCAACCATTAAGCTGAGAGATTTGCAAGATTTGCCTTTAATTGTGCCGAGTCGTCCGCATCCTTTACGTGCGCGTTTAGATCAGTTGGCACGGCAGATGGATTATAAGTTTGACTGTGTAGTGGAAGCAGACTCGAACCGTTTACAGCATGAAATTGTCGCTGCGGGCGGTGGTTATGCAATTTCTTCTGGTTTATTTGGTTTGGAAAATCAGCAGCGATTGGCGGCGAGTTTGATTGTTGAGCCTGAGCTTTCGCGCAGTGTGGTGCTGTCGCATACCATTCGTCGTCCAAATACGCGGGCGTCAAGAGTGATTCAGCAGTGGCTTGAGAAGCAAGCACCGATGATTTTAAAAGGGATGATTGTGAATCGATAGGGTTTATATATTGTTATGCTCGATAAGTATATGTTTTGATAATAAGAATACCTTAAAAGGGCTTTGTTGTATAAACATCTAGAAGTGAAGTTTTTCCTAGCCCATTTAAATTTAAAATACAACTTGGGTATGTGGTCTGCTTAATTCGGGGAATCTATTGAGTACGGCTATACGAGCATGAATCTCGTTCACTTGACTTGAAAAACTTCGTGAGCTCAGTTTATCGCTCAATAATTTAATATAATGCATCTTGGTTTCGACCAAATTTCTTTGATGATAACCCGACCAGTTTTTCCATATTGTTCTTCCTAAACATTTTATTGTTTTAAGCAATTCATTTCGTTCAATAGAACTTACTCTTGAATCTTTTCATGGTTTCGCATTCCTTCTAGGTGGGGTGACCACATGGGCTTGCCGATCTGCAATCACCTGACGGCATTGCTTTGTATCATAAGCTCTATCCGTATAGACTGAATCAATTTGTTCATTTTGTGGAATCGGATCAAGTAAATCACCGATTACTTGTGAATCACTGACATTATTCGTAGTTAGCTGAACTGCCCGTATTTGCAATGTTTCAGCGTCTATACCAATATGCAGTTTCCGCCATTGTCGATGGTATTCAGGCTTCTTCTTCTTTTGCTTCCGTTCACCTTCACCTAAGAATTTCAATCCTGTGCTGTCCACGAGCAGATGCAAACCTCTGCTGCTTTTTTGATAATGGATCGAAATATTAATGTACTTTTGTCTTCTGCTGAGAGTGAAATAATCCAGTGCAGTCCAATCCACATAATTCAATGAGGCTTTGCATAAAACCTGTAACCATATGTAAAGAAAGATGAAATTAATTATTAAATAACATTGGGTAGCTGCATCAGAATAAGTTTGATTTCGACCTTATTTGCTATTGAATCTTAGAATCAAACCAAATGGTGATATTCCCACGATTGATGAGGACTCGATTGTAAGATGGCCAGTTTGTTGTGCGGTAAATTTTAAGTGTGAGCTTATTCATTGGGAAATTATAGTGCTGAATAAGATGTTGAAGTTAGGTTAAGGGGCTTCACAAAGTCCTTCAGGTCCCAACTATTTCTATATCACATCAAATTCATCCATTTTATAGATATCTGCTTTACGGTTTACATGCTAGCTCCGCATATCACACATCAGTACATTAGAAAAAAATGACTGAAACGGAGTTCAGCAGTGAACCACACACACCTTCCAACTTTATTTATTAATGATGATCATGTGGCAGAACTAGCAACATGGTCAAGCGCAATCGAAGCGCTCAGTCATGCCTATAGCCAGCCGATTTCCAATGCAATGGTGCCACCACGCACAATGGCACGCGGTGATGGCTTTTGGTTACGTAGCCTATGTGCAGTATCGCCATCGAAAGAATATATGGGCTGCAAACTCATCGCGGCTAGCCCAAAAAACAAAAAAGCCAGTTACCTCATTTCATTGTTCGATCAAGACACCATGCGCTTAGCGGCTTTGATTGATGGCAACCGCATTACTGACATTCGTACTGCAGCAAGCTCAGCCGTTGCCGTCAATGCGTTGGCAGGTACAGAAAAATTTGATATCGCAATTCTAGGTTCAAGTGCACTTGCACGTAGCCATTTGCATGCGCTGAATGCCACAGGTCGTATTGCTAAAGTTCGCGTATTTAGCCCTACCGAAGTCAACCGTGAAAAGTTCGCTCAGGAATTCCATGCGCAATATGGTTTAGACATCCAGGCTGTAGCCACGGCAGAAGAAGCGGTGAAAGGCAGCAATGTGGTGATATGTGCATCGCGCAGCCGTGATGGCGGGCCAGTCTTTGACGCAGCATGGCTAGAGCCAGGTATGACTGTGGTATCTGTCAGCTCAACATTGCCAGAACAACGCGAACTGGATGTAGACACCATGAAAGCTGCAAGTCTAATCGTGGCAGATATGCCAGAAGAAGTGATTCATGAAACAGGGGATTCGCTTGTAGCAATAGAGCAAGGTTGTGATGTGGCAGCGAAAACCGTATCACTGTCTGATGTGATGTCAGGTCAAGTCAAAGTACGCAACACCCCTGAAGACATCGTGATTTACAAATCTGTCGGTTCAGCACTGCAAGACATTGTCACTGCAGAAATGCTGCTACGTAATGCGAAAGCTGCCGATAAATATCAAGAGATGAATGACAGCATTGTCACCATCGACCGTTAATCAGCACGAAAAACACATTTTTAAACAAATATTTAAAGACATAGCAATTTAAGAAAACATCCATACAGGAAAGGAGAATTTTAATGGCTCAATATAAACGCAGTGAAGCACGTGTATGGGCAAAGCAACATTTAAAAGGATGTTCATCTGTAACCATTCCAAGTTATAGCCAGGATTTAAGCCGTTTAAATGAAAAAGGGATTCGTCACGACATTCAAAAAGTCATTGATCTGGGTTACACCTATACTTTGCTGTGTACAGAAGTTGCGATTACGCCAGAAGAAAATGCCCAATTCACAGCTTGGGCAAAAGATCAGGCTGGCGACAAATTGGGCTTATTTTTCCATGCAGGCTTTGGAACATTGGAAGAAAATATTCGTGCAGTAAAACTCGCAGAAAAAGCCGGTGCAGATATCGTGTTGTTGTCTTACCCATCAAATTTCTGGCCGACTTCAGAACAAGATATTTATGACTACACCAAAGCTTTCTGTGATGCGACAGATTTAGGGGTGATGTTGTTTGCTATTCCACTTTGGGGCTTTGAACGTGTCCATCCACAAGGGATGTCACCAGAACTGATTCAACGCTTAATTGATGATTGTCCGAACGTCGTATCTTTAAAAGCAGAACAGGGCTTCCCGCACATTGCCGGTTTAGTCGATAGCTTTGAACGTTTTAATGATCAAATCGTGGTGACTTGTCCTATTGAAAGTGACGTGATTCCACTGCTTCGTTACATGGATATGCAATTCTCAGGAACCAGCTATACGCAGTGGATGGGTGATCATTTTGTAAAAACCTTTAATCTAGCAAAAGAAGGCAATTTTGACGAAGCGATGAATCTGTACTGGCAAGCACAGCCTGCACGTGGTGCAGTGGGTGCGGCAACAGGCGCGTATATGCCGGGCTCTAACTATATTAACCGTGCACATTGGAAATATATGGACTGGTTGGCAGGCTTTAATGGCGGCCCATTACGTGCACCGATTGCCCGTATTCCAGACCGTCAAATGAAAGTGCTGCGCCAAGGTTTGATGGCATCAGGTTTGCCATGCACCAATGATCAAGACAGCGAATTCCTGGTTGGTCGTTTTCCAGAGTAAGGAGTAAATCATGAATAGCTTTGCAGCATTAAACCCAGCAGATTTGCTAAAAGATCCAAGCCTTTGGAAAACCGGTGCATTTATTAATGGTCAGTGGCTACAAGAAACGGCTCACGGTACTTACAGTTTAAATAACCCGGCAACAGGTGCAGAGTTGGTGAAACTGCCACGCTGTAAGGAAGAAGAAACCAATTTTGCGATTGAAAGTGCACAAAAGGCATTTGAAAAATGGCGTAAAACCACTGCAAAACAACGTTCGGAAATTATCCATCGTTGGTATCAGCTGGTTTTAGAAAATAAAGAAGACTTAGCAACGATTATCACTCTAGAAGAAGGCAAGCCTTTAAGTGAGGCACGTGGTGAAATTGATTATGCCAATTCATTCTTGCAGTGGTTTGCCGAAGAAGCAAAACGTATTCGTGGTGATGTTTTGCCTGCTCCGAAAGATACGCAGCGCATTGTGGTGTTAAAACAGCCGATTGGGGTCTGTGCAGCAATTACCCCTTGGAATTTCCCTGCAGCGATGATTACCCGTAAAGCAGGGCCGGCATTGGCTGCTGGTTGTACCATGGTGGTGAAGCCTGCAAGCCAAACCCCAATGACTGCTTTGGCATTGGCAGAACTTGCCCGCCGTGCTGGTGTGCCAGAGGGGGTATTTAGCGTATTGACTGGCAATGATACGCGCATTATTGGCGGGATTCTGACCTCGCATCCATTGGTGCGTAAGATTACTTTTACCGGTTCGACTGAAGTCGGTCGTACTTTGCTAGAACAGTCGGCATCGACCATCAAAAAATGTTCGATGGAACTCGGTGGTAATGCACCATCCATTGTGTTTGATGATGCAGACCTGAACTTGGCGGTAGATGGGGTAATTGCCTCTAAATTCCGTAACACGGGTCAGGCCTGTATTTCAGCTAACCGTATTTATGTCCACGATGCTATTTATGATGAATTTGCAGAGAAACTGTCAGCTAAGGTCA
Organism: Acinetobacter kyonggiensis; assembly: GCF_900107285.1. Taxonomy (GTDB): domain Bacteria; phylum Pseudomonadota; class Gammaproteobacteria; order Pseudomonadales; family Moraxellaceae; genus Acinetobacter; species Acinetobacter kyonggiensis. Next base: position 120,648 of record NZ_FNPK01000005.1, read on the forward strand.
AAGCTTTAAAAGTCGGTAATGGCTTGGAAGAGGGTGTGGTACAAGGCCCGCTGATTGATGCTAATGCCGTGAAGAAGGTCGAATCACACATCAGTAATGCATTAGAACATGGTGCATCTGTGGTCTGCGGTGGTCGTCGCAGTGAGTTGGGCGGATTCTTCTTTGAACCGACTGTTTTGAAAAACGTGACCAAAGACATGCTGATCGCACATGATGAAACCTTTGGCCCCGTGGCACCTTTAATTCGCTTCAGTTCTGAGCAAGAAGTCATTGCCCAAGCCAATGATTCTGAATTTGGTTTGGCGGCATATCTTTATAGTCAAAACTCTGCACGAGTATGGCGTACATCGGAAGCTTTGGAAGCGGGCATGATCGGCATCAATACAGGACTCATTTCCAATGAAGTTGCGCCATTTGGTGGTGTGAAACAGAGTGGTTTAGGCCGTGAAGGTTCACATTATGGCATCGATGAATTCTTGGAAATGAAATACATGTGTTGGGATGGATTGTACACAGACTAAGTCAATCGTCAATTGGTCTTAGATCTAATATAGCGCTGAAGTGTATTTGTAGAGAATACATTTCAGCCCTATCGCCGGTGCATGAAGCACTTCAAAAAGTATTAAAAAACGAAAAATCACAGGGGTATTCCGAGGATTGGAATACAGGAGTAACAGAATGAATATTATCGGTATTGATCATTTGGTCTATGGCGCAAATGATTTAAATGCAGCGGTTCAATTTATGCAGGACTTTGGTTTAACTGAGGTCCCTCATCAGGCATTTGGGCGTTATTTTGAAACGCTGGATGCGACAGGCATTTTAGTGGCTGAAGCTGAACATCTAGCGCTCCCTGCAAAATTAGCTTCGATCAGCCAACTGCGTAAAATGGTTTATGGCGTTGCTGATCAGGCGACACTCGATGATATTCAGGCTGAATTGAGTCAAGACCGTGAAGTCAAAATCTTAGCCAATGGCGCACTTGAAACGGTGGATGATGTTGGAATAACCATTGGTTTTCAAATCACTAAACGTCGTGAATTGAATCTACCTGTAGAAAAGATTAATGCACCTGGTGCACCGCATCAACGGGGTTATAATCAGTTGGGTGTAGATCATTCCATTCAAATCCAACCACGCACATTAGGTCATACCGCTGTTTTTGTGCCAGATGCAGCCAAAGCTGAAAACTTTTATGTCAATCGTTTAGGTTTCCGTGTCAGCGACCGTTTAGGTGGTGGACCATTCCTGCGCGCAGGCGGCAGCACAGATCATCACACCTTGTTCCTGATTCAAGCACCTGAACATATTAAGGGTGTCGAACATATTTCATTCCATCTTTCAGGCCCAAGTGAACTGATGCTAGCAGGTCAGCGCTTTGAAAAAGCTGGACATGAAAGCTTCTGGGGCCCGGGTCGTCATGGCTTAGGTTCAAACTGGTTCTGGTATTTCGATGGTCCACTGGGTTGCCGTTTTGAATACGATGCCGATATGGATCAGCTGGATGCAAGTTGGATTCCTCGTGAGCTGCCATTGCATGAAGACAATGCACAAGCCTACTTACTCGAATTCCGCAAACAAAATTGGGCACCATTTAACGGCCCAGCCAAAAAAGCAGGTTAATGATTTTAGCTTGAGCTTTTAAACCGAACTGCCCAGCAACGCTCAGGATGAGCGCCAGCCAGGCATAGAGAACAACAATCAGGGAGATGTCGCATGTTTAAGTATATTCAAGTGACTGCGGGAAGTGATGAAGACTATATAGATCATTTATGTGATCGCGTAGAGGAAAGTTTAAATAACGGTGTTTTACCGATTGACGTGTTCAATGACGATGCGGTGTTCCGCGCAGAAATGGAACGTATTTATACGCGTAACTGGATTTTCATTGCCCATGAAACTGAAATCCCGAATTTAGGCGACTACGTACTGCGCCGTTTGGGTTTGGATAAAGTCATTGTGACGCGTGACAGTGAAAATAAAATCAATGTCTTACTGAATCACTGCCGTCACCGTGGTACTGAGGTCTGTCATAATGACCGTGGTAATGCGACCAGTTTTAAATGCCCGTACCATGGTTGGGTGTATAAAAACAACGGTGACTGGATGGGCGCACCGCATATGAAAGATGCCTATGGCGGTAAGCTCGATGCGAAGGAATGGGGATTACTTCGCGCAGCCAAAGTTGAAAGCTTATATGGTTTTATCTTTGCTTCTTTAAATGAAGATGTGCCTGATCTACGTGAATATCTTGGTGACACGGTGTGGGCTTTGGATGCTATTTTTGGTCTTCATCCGGATGGCGTTAAATTACTCAAAGAACCCGAGCGTTTCCAAGTCAAAGCCGACTGGAAAAGTGGTGCAGAAAACTTCTGTGGCGATGCCTATCACGTCAGTACTGCGCACATGTCTGCAGCAAGTTCAGGTTTTATTCCAAGTGTTAACCAAGTCAGTACCCATGCTTCGGGCTATGACTTTGGTAATGGTAACAGTTTTATTGGACATAACTTATCCAATATGGTGGGCATTCCATTGCCGAACTGGGGTTATCCACCAGAGCTACAGGCGCAGTTTGATTTGTCGAATTTAGATGAAACGCAAATCAAAATGATTAAGGAAATTCCACCGACCATCGGTACGATTTTCCCGAACTTCAGTTATATGCGTTTGCCGCATCCTTCTGCACCAGGTGAAATGCCGATTCCATTTACCAATATCCGTATGTGGCAACCGATTGCACCGGGAGTGATGGAGCTGTGGAACTACGAGTTTGAATTTAGCTTTGTCCCTGATCAATATGCTGAAAAAGCCTATGCAGCAGGTCAATATGCCTTTGGTTCAGGCGGGATCTTTGAAGCGGATGATACTGCGGTCTGGGAAGGAATTGCCAAAGGCGGACAAAGCCCGTGGTTGCGTAAAGCCAAAGTGAATCTGCACTATAGCCAAAAACAAACCGGTAAAGATCCGGCATGGCAAGGTCCGGGTGAATTCCATCCATCCATTTACGGTGAATACTGTCAAATCGGGTTCTGGCGCCGCTGGTTAAAAGAAATGCGTGAAGGCAAACAAGCAAAAGTGACATGCTTGGCTGATGAAAATGCACAGCAAAAGGGAGTGGCCTAAATGGAATATTTAACACGCGAAACCGTACATAATTTTTTAGCACAAGAAGCATTATTACTGGATGAACGTCGTTTTGATGAGTGGTTTGCACTGCTAGATGATGACATCACTTATGAAGTTCCACTACGTATCAGTTCACAAAATTTTCAAGATGAATTTCCAGGTGCTGCGTATCGGATACTCGATAAAAAAGCCCATATTAAAGTGCGTATTGACCGTATGGCTTCAGGTCAAGCATGGGCAGAAGTACCACCATCACGTACCTTGCGAGTGATTGGTAGTGTCATGATTGAACCGACTGAGCAAGCCGATGTCGTGAGTGTGCATAGTGCAATCATTATGTACCGTCAACGTGGCCATGATGAGCAAGGCGATATTATTCCATACCGTCGCTTGGACACTTTAAAAATTACCGAGCAGGGGGCGCGTTTATTAAAACGTAAAGCGATTTTAACTGAAGCCGTATTACGTACGCCAAACTTGGGCGTGTTTCTGTAAATCAGAAACCGTCCTTCGGACTTGAAATTAAAGGATGAATCTCATGAGCAATCAAAAAATCGAAATTATTTTAGACGCGCATCAATGTCAAGGTTATGGCATGTGCCTGATGTCGGAAGATATTTTTGAAATTCCACAAGGTAGCCAAGTGGCCAATTTAAAAATGCACTTTGTGGACATTGACCGTGAAGATGAAGTGAAAGAACTGGCAGGCTCTTGCCCAGCGCAAGCCATTAGTTTCCGTATCTTAGAATCGGCATAAGGAACTGGGTTATGGTGGCTGTACAGAATATGCTGAGTAAGCGTTTCGACCAAATTTGTTTTGTGGTGGAAGACTTACAACAAGCGATGGATTTTTTCAGTAAAACCAATGGCGTTGAAGTTTGGAATGTTGCTGAAGGTTTATCGCAAACCCAGAAAGAAAAAGAGTATTACGGTCAGCCTGGAGATTTTCAATTTAGCTGTGCTTATGGCTTTGCCGGTGAAACCCTGATTGAGCTGGCTCGTCATGATGGTGGGAAAAGTGTCTATAAAGACTGGTTGGATGAAAAAGGCAAAGGGCCACATCATATTGGTTTTCGCCAAAAAGATGCGGCTGAATATACGCAGGCAGAACAGCATTACCTAGATTTAGGTATTCAAAAAGCCATGGCCGGTTTTTTTGAAGGACCGTTTGGCAACTGCCGTTGGGCATATTTTGATACTCGCGAGCAAATTGGCTGCTTTACCGAACTTTATTATGTCGATGGGGAGTTAGATCAGCGTATGGCAGAACTCAGAAGTGGTAAAAACGTCAGTATCACTGACTAATGCGATCTCTTCAGCCTGTTGCATCATGACAGGCTGAGACCCAATTCAAATAGATTCAAGGATGGGCTGTATCTGCCTAGGCGGGTTTTTGCCTAATTTTTTTACAATCGACCAAATTCAATAGGGGGCAATACATGCAGACCAGACTTGAAAACATTGCACAGGCATTATTTGAAGCGGAGAACATCTGTTCAGCCATTGCGCCAATTTGTACACAGCTGGCAAATGATGCCAGTGTAGATGATGCCTATGCCATACAGGAAATGAATACACAGCGCGCTCTGCAAAATGGCCGCCGTTTAGTAGGTCGTAAAATTGGATTGACGTCATTAGTAGTGCAAAAACAGTTGGGGGTTGATTCGCCTGATTTTGGCATGCTGTTTGCCGACATGGCCTATGGTGATGGAGCCGCTATTCCTGTAGGGCTTTTAATTCAGCCGAAAGTTGAAGCAGAAATTGCCTTGGTGTTGAAAGGCGATTTAACCCAAGAAAAACATAGTTATGCGGACATTATCAGCGCTACAGATTATGCCTTGGCAGCGATTGAAGTGGTGGATAGCCGAATTGAAAATTGGAAAATATCGTTGTTGGATACTGTCGCTGACAATGCCTCAAGTGCCGCTTTTGTATTGGGTCAAAACAAAGTACAGCTTACAGATATAGATTTAGTGAATTGCCTGATGCAAATGACCTGCTCCGGCGAAGTGGTGTCACAAGGCGTTGGTAAGGCCTGTCTGGACAATCCGCTCAATGCTGCGGTGTGGCTCGCAGATGAAATGGTACGTCGGGGCCGTCCGTTAAAAGCCGGCGACATTGTACTGACTGGTGCACTAGGCCCTATGGTTGCGGTACAGGCTGGTGCAGCTTATCAGGTGGAAATTGAAGGTTTGGGTTCAGTTACAGCAGCTTTCAGTGCTTGAGCGAATAAAAAATAAGGATAGAGAATATGTCAAAAATTAAATGCGCCATCATTGGTTCAGGCAACATTGGCACTGACCTGATGATTAAAATCATGCGCAATGCAAAATATCTGGAAATGGCAGCCATGGTTGGGGCAGACCCAAATTCAGATGGCTTGGCCCGTGCTGCACGTTTCGGTTTTGAAACCACGGCAGAAAGCATTGAAGGTTTGTTAAAACTGCCATCTTTTAAAGAGATTAAAATTGTTTTTGATGCTACCTCTGCCGGGGCACATGCCCATCACAATCAGGTATTACAGCAATACGGTATTCAGGTGATTGACCTGACGCCAGCAGCGATTGGTCCTTATGTGGTTCCGGTGGTGAATCTGGATCAGCATCTGGATGCCCCGAATATCAATATGGTCACTTGCGGTGGTCAGGCGACGATTCCCATGGTGCGTGCAGTGTCTCGAGTGGCTAAAGTGCATTATGCAGAAATCATTGCATCGATTGCCAGTAAGTCTGCAGGACCGGGCACCCGTGCCAATATTGACGAGTTCACCGAAACCACCTCCAAAGCCATTGAAGAAGTCGGTGGAGCAGAAAAAGGCAAAGCCATCATCATCATGAATCCGGCCGAGCCGCCACTGATCATGCGTGATACCGTGTATTGCTTTGCAAAATTCGGTGCCGATAAAGACGCTATTCGCCAATCTGTCCAAGACATGGCACATGCCGTGCATGCTTATGTACCCGGCTATCGTCTAAAACAGGAAGTCCAGTTCGAAGAATTCAATGCCGATTGTCCAGTGAATATTCCGGGTCTCGGTAAACTGCCCGGTTTGAAAGTGTCTATTTTCCTTGAAGTGGAAGGCGCTGCACATTACCTGCCGGCCTATGCCGGGAATCTCGACATCATGACCAGTGCCGCTTTGGCTGCGGCAGAACGCTTTGCCGAAACTCATTTAAGCCATAACCAAAAACAAGAACTCGCGTAAGGAGAATTGAAATGTTTGATCAGCAAAGAAAGATCTATGTGTCAGATGTAACCTTGCGTGATGGGATGCATGCGATTCGCCATCAATATTCACTTGATCAGGTGCGTCAGATTGCCCGTGCTTTGGATGAAGCTGGGGTCGACAGTATTGAAGTTGCGCATGGCGATGGCTTGCAAGGCTCCAGCTTTAACTATGGCTTCGGTGCGCATACCGACTTGGAATGGATTGAAGCGGTGGCCAGTGAAGTCAAACAGGCGAAGGTCGCAACTTTGTTGTTGCCCGGCATTGGCACTATTCATGACTTGAAAGCTGCGTATGATGCTGGTGCACGCGTGGTTCGTGTCGCGACGCACTGTACCGAAGCCGATGTTTCACGACAGCATATTGAATATGCGCGTGAACTGGGCATGGACACGGTGGGCTTCCTGATGATGAGCCACATGAATACACCGCAAGGCTTGGCTCAGCAAGGTAAACTGATGGAAAGCTACGGTGCGCAGTGTATCTATGTGGTGGATTCAGGTGGTGCCATGAATATGTATGACATCGGGGATCGTTTTAAAGCTATGAAAGATGTACTCAAGCCTGAAACCGAAACTGGTATGCATGCACATCATAATTTAAGTTTAGGGGTGGCCAATAGTATCGTGGCTTTAGAGCATGGCTGTAACCGAATTGATGCCAGCTTAACGGGTATGGGCGCTGGTGCAGGCAATGCACCGCTTGAGGTATTTATTGCTGCTGTCCAGCGAATGGGCTTAAACCATGGCTGTGATGTGAAAAAACTGATTGATGCCGCCGAAGATATTGTACGTCCTTTGCAAGAGCGTCCAGTCCGAGTCGATCGTGAAACACTGGCTTTAGGTTATGCAGGCGTATATTCCAGCTTCTTGCGCCATACTGAAACTGCGGCTGAAAAATATGGATTGTCTGCATTCGATATTCTTGTGGAGCTAGGCAATCGCCGAATGGTAGGTGGTCAGGAAGATATGATCATTGATGTCGCGCTGAATATGCTTAAGCAACAACAAGCTTAGAACATTGCAGGAATGATGTATGTGAGGAGCTACATCATTCCACTTGATTGAAGAAGTTGTTGAAATGATTCAATATAAAACAATGTATTACCCAAGTTATGATGCTGACTTAAATGCAGTAAAAGAGAATGGTTTATATTTAAAATATATAGAAAAACAAGATCACAGCTTGTGTTATGAGGCAATTAAGCAAAATTCACGAGCAATTCAGTATGTCAAAAACCAGACTGAAGATTTATGTTTAATCTCTGTCCAGAAAAATGGTGATGCTTTACAGCTTATTCATGAGCTAAACCATAAAATCATTTTGACAGCTGTCAGGAATGAAGGGCTGGCACTGTAATATGTATTATTTCAAAATGTAGAAATATGTTTAGCAGCAGTCATTCAAAATGGATTTGCACTTAGATATGTCCGGCAGCAAACAGAACAAATTTGTCAAGTTGCGGTTCAATCCCATCCTCAAGCAATTAAATATGTGAAGAAACAAACGGAAGCTCTTTGCTGTATGGCATTGCGTAAGGATGGCATGGCAATTCGGGATATTCTAAATCCCACTTCTTCAATGTGCCTGATGGCTATTGAAAATAATCCTATGTCTATTCAATTTATTGATAATCCAAGTAAGGATTTATGTGAGTATGCTGTAAAGCTTCGACCTTATGCAATTCAATATATTGATGTGTACTATGAAGACTTATGGATGAAAGCAGTAGAGCAGCGAGCTTATGTGATCCAGTTTTTAAAAGAATATTCAGAGAAAATTTTGAAATATGCACTACATTGTAATCCATTAAGTCTGAAATATATAAAAAAAGAGTTTCAGTCAGAGGTAATTATTAATTTTGCCCTTTCTAAAGATGCAACAATGAAAAAATATATTCGATAATTTAAACAGTCAAAAAAAGTGTTTATAGCTTTAGAAATAGGAGAGTGGTGGTAGTCCACTCAGTACAGAACAAATCAAGTCTATTATTTAATGGGTGAGTTGTTGCAGTGATTAGCTGAAGGCAATGAGCACCCATTAATTCAGAGTTCAGTATTTCATTATGAGTTTGAGTTTATACACCCATTTGCTGATGGCAATGGGCGTATATGGCAAACTTTAATCTTAAGCCAGTGGAATCAAATTTTTCTCAATATCCCTGTAGAAAGCTTGATTTATCAAAATCAAAAAGCTTATTACGATGCATTGTAAGCGAGTACAGATCGTTCAGATTCTGCACTTTTTATTGAGTTTATTTTGCAGATGATTTTAGATGCAATACTCAGTTCTGATACCAGCGATCAAGATACCGCTCAAGCTAGCGTACAAGTTAAACGTCTTATCCAGAAAATGGAGCAGAAGGAATATAGCTTAACTGAGTTGATGGCTCTATTAGATTTGTCCCACCGAGCAACATTCCAAAAAAATTATTTAACTCCAGCATTAGAAGCGGGTGTGATTGAACGCACCTTTCCTGATAATCCTAAGAGTCCTAAACAAAAGTACAAATTAAAAAATTGAACTATAATTAGGTTAAGGTGATTATTAATATCATAATGAGTTGGTTTTAATGTTATAATATTACAATTATTTTTAAGTATAATTTTCTGCTATAATGCCGTACGCCATTTCAAATCCTGAATTTGGATTTGAACAAGATTTTAAAGTGATTCAAGGCATTAAATCTAATTTGGGTCAAAATAGGGTCAATGAATTTTTTTATTCAACAAAATAGCTTTGGAATAAATGGGTTAGGATTTGAGTTCAATTGACGCCACCGCAAAATATGCCATGTTTGGGAACTGAAAGGCTTAATCCTAAAGGGATTAAGCCTTTTTTATGCCTGAACATAACCAAATATAAAAGCATATAGTATTGCTTTCTATGTATCCTTTAATAAAAATTGAACTCAAGAAGGGATACATGGTTAAATGAAAAGATCAGAAATAAAACGCCGTCCTTTGTCTGATATTGTAATTGCCAATCTTGAAGTAAATGTAAAAGAGTATCGTGAACTTGATGGGAGTGGTGGTCTTTATTGCTTCGCTCAAAAAAGTGCAAGAGGTTCGTAATGCCTTAAAGGTATACGAAGAAATCCAATACTGGAAACCGACGTATAGACTTTATCGTCGTATCACCTTTTGAGTTAGAGCGTTAAGGTCATCGCTTCAATTGTATTCGAATGATAAATCTATTGGATAAAATATATTCAGGTTATTTTTTAACATATGAGCTTCAAGAAGTAATAACGGTTCAAACTCTAAGTTAGATGTAAAAAATGAAATGTAATATGGTTAAAATACATACAAATTACACAGTTTGATGGGTATCTAAACTTTTAGTAAAGAAGGTTGTATTGATTGCATCTCAATTGCAATGAATGTGTTAAGTGACTATTTTTGTGTAGTCGATATACTAAATTATGAGCATATTCAGCTAAATATCATTTGAATTTTTAACGATGCAGCTTTACTCGCTTTGTAAGCTATTTTGTTGTAATGATCTTATTTGTTATGGAATTTGTGCATTGTGGTACATCATGTTGACGTAACAATTAAATATGATTAAAAATTAATCTACACAAGAATAGTTATGCTTCATTTTAGTTTTAAGTAGATGAGAAATGTGTTGTTTAACTTTAATTAGATCTCACAAACGTGATTTTTTGTTTCGAACAACCTGCGTAAATGCTACAGCACGCGTCCTTATAGTATTTAGTTTAGCTATTCTTGTTGCTGGATTTAAGGCATTCCTGTACCTATTTCCTGTTGAGTAACAACAGTTCTAGGTGAGCATACAGCCATTGCAGTACATAATTGAAACGTCAGATCTGATTTTGTCATGAAGGGCATGTGCTTCACACGGGTATTGCATGACGGTGATGCTATGCTGACCTCTAGTATATGCCAGCTTTTTATCGTTCTGTGCTGACAACCATAGAGCAAAAGCGTGTTGCTCGCTCGATTGGTGGGTCTAATCCAGCCGTCTTCTGGGTATTTTCACTCATGATGCAAGGAGAACGTGCTATGAATTTCCCTAAAGTGTTGATGATGGCTGGATGGATTGCACTGTCTACATCCACAGCTTTTGCCGCCGATCAAATGAGGGTCAAAGGCGGGGCTGATAAGCAAGCCATCGCTAGTGCAATAAGTGCAGCACCGAAAAAAGTGGGCGCAGCGGCCACCGTTGTGGCTATGGGTGCCGATGGACAGATGCGCACTTTGCGAAAAGGCAATAATGCCTTTACCTGTATGCCCGATAATCCGGCTACTCCTGGCCCCGATCCGATGTGTATGGACAAGGCCGCTCTGGAGTGGGCTGAAGCTTGGATTGGCCACAAAACACCGACGGTGGGTAAGGTTGGTTTTATGTACATGCTGGCAGGTGGCACCGATGCCAGTAATATGGATCCTTATGCCAAGAAACCCACTGCTGGTAACCATTGGATCAAGACAGGCCCTCATGTCATGATAGTTGGTGCAGAATCCAGCTTCTATGATATGTACCCAAAGAGTGCTCAGCCAGACACTGCTACCCCTTACGTGATGTGGCCAGGAACGCCTTACCAACACTTAATGATTCCGGTCAAGTGACATTGATATGGGGGGGTTCACCTAATTCAATGGTGAGAACACCCAGAGCCTATTTATGGCTGATCGAGTCGCAGTCATGATTTGGTACGGTCTAATATATTACCAAATGACATCATCCTTCATTCCAGCGGATCGCGTTCAGCGACCGCTGAAATTTAAATTGGGCTAGGGATAGAACAAGATTTTGCCTACACAAATATTTTTAAAATCATTAGCGAGCAGTCAGAAAATTAATTTTTTTAATAATTAGCCATAAATTTATCATTTCAATGCTTTAACTGACACCATCTGCAAGCGATACAGTAATGACTTTAGAGCAACAAGTCACACATTTGCAGCAGCAAGTTCAGGAGTTGCAGAGTTTAATACAACAGCAAAAACAGACCAGTGAAAAAATTTCTGCAGAGCTGCCAATATTAAAGAAAATACAGCTCTAAAAAATGATCTAAAGTAGTTGGTGACGAAAGGCGGTGCTGAATTGAGCTATACGAAAATATGCGTGCAGATGCGAGCTATCAATTTAAAGGGCCAAGCACCATGTATAACTATATTAGTGCTGTACCTTTAGAAGGTATTGTAAATGAAGGAAATAATTCAGATAAATTTCAAAGTACCTTGAATGCAACGTGATTTGGTTTCAATTTTAAAACTCCAAAAAATGGTGATCACAGCGTTGGCGGTAAAGTTGAAATGGACTTTTTGGGTGGTGCTGGTCGTGACACATTCCGTATTCGTCATGCATATTTAACCTATGACCAATGGTTAGTTGGGCAAACATGGTCAAACTTTAATGCAGTTGAATATTTCCCTGAAACGGTAGATGCATCACTTTTTAGAGGGGGGCTTTAACACGTGTTCCACAAGTTAAATATAGTTATGCTGTGGATAAAAATATGAATCTGGCTTTTAGCTTAGAAGACTCTAAAGCTGAAACCGTAACGACTTCAGGGATTCAGAACTTTACAACCGATGCGAGCAAATACTGGCAATCATTTTGCTGATTTAATCGAACCTTCTTTTAACTCAAAATAAAGAGTTAAAAGAAGGTTGGATTAATATGTTCTATAACCCAGTGAAACCGATTAATTTAGGTGTTGAATATATGTATGGTGAACGTAAAACCTTTACAGATCAAAAAGGGATTGATAACCGTGTAAATTTCACAGCAATTTATGATTTTTGAGAATTATTAACTGTTTGGGGGTAAATATTTTTGATTTTGAGTGATTAATTTGGGACTGCTGAATTGATATTATTTGATGAATTTACATCATTTTTTGTCAACTCATCAGGTTCTTTTATTTAATGCTACTTTCTGAGTTAACTAAGTCTTACTTGGTGGACATAAAACCCATATTTTTAAAGTGACCTGTAATGAGTTGGTAATTCACATATGATCAATGTCGAGTGTTACTTCTGGGGTTGGATGGGAAAGGATGATATATCCGCTGATGCTGATACCAGTACATGGTTTGAGCGAATAGCCATTCGCATCAATGATTAGGAGTAAATCATCATGAATGAATGCACAGGTCAGACTTTTCAGATGAATCAAATTATTAACTTAAAATGAAGTTATTCAATTTACAACTTTTAAGTCATGCAACGATTTATAATATTATAAAGATGAACGCCATAAGCAGGATGATCCCACTTTTCCAAGACAAGCTAATTTGACAGCAGGGTGTGTAGGCTGGTGTGCTTGGGAAATTAATCAATGGATTGAGGCTAAGTGAGCTAGTCGTTGATATTGGGTGCTTTAACGCCCTTATTTTTTATTCAAAATAAGATTTAATTTATTTAAATGTTGTCTATCTATAAGTTAAACAAAACTATTATCAATAGCACTGATCTAAACAAAGTGCTTTAAAGTAGCTTTTCAATATTGGGTATGGAACAGTAAAAGTCAGATAAAAACCATGATAATACAATCATTACTGTCACGGTTTAAGCTAAAGTGATGATGCTAAAGGAAAGTTTAAGCATTTCGTATAAGCTGGATTATGTTGATTTTAGAAAAATGCAAAGGTTGATAAAAATTAGTATCTATTACTGCTAATATTAAATATGATATTTAAAAACAAACAGAATTAGTAACTTGTGTTAAAAAAATCATATTTTGTTTAATCATATTATTTATAATAATTTTTCAATGTTTATTCATTTATGCACTAATTCATAAAGGAGTTTCATTAAATACTTCTTTATGGGAGTCAGCTCATATTCAACAAATACCTTTCTCAAAATTTATATATAAGACTATAAAATTATGGTGGGGACTTCCAGCTACTTGTTTATTTTTACTCTTTCTCTCCTTATGGAAACCTAACAAGTGGATAGTTGTTCTCACTTTTTTAATATCTATCACAGGAGTAATAGCATTACTTTGGTCAACATATGATCCTTCAATGCTTATCGATGTGCATAAAATTGGTAGCTAAAATCTATAAGTTTTTAACTTTTCCGTGTACGATAACTCAACCATTTAACTTTATTTTAAGTATTAATTTTACCCATTGAACATAATGGTGCTATATGAAACGTGACCTAAAATAGCTTTGTTTTTTATTTTGTTAAAAATTTAGACCGACCTCAAAAAATAGAAAAAAGCTGGCTTGGAAACAAGTCGGCTTTTTTTATCCCAATTTGATATCTTTTACCAATAAATAATCAATATAACACTCTGTTGTGCATTATCCATCGATTGCCCAAACCATCCCCAAATTTATGTGGATAAATCTTGGGGGGAATTTAAGCATTTGTGTACGCCTAAGCGCACACAAATCCAGGTCTTTTGCGGCTATGCGACTTCAGCTTAATTTACTATCATGGGGACATAGAGAGCAGGATGCTCCAAATAACAATAAAAAAATAAGCGACAAGGAATGTAGGTAAGACAGGAGTCATACCAAAGCACCTAATACGAAAAACCCCGACAGGATGTCGGGGTTTTTTTATTGCTTATTTGGGGGGATGTTAAATTCTGATGCAAATTAAGTAAAAATATATGTAGTTCCCATTTATTTAATTTCCTATTTTTTATTGTAAATTTTGCTCTTCCAAGCAATTTAGAATTTGAGATGCTAATACTCTAGGTTATTCAATTGGAATTATATGACCTATATTTTCTATTGTTTCTAAACGAGTATTTAGAATTTGATTATACAGCTCGGTTGCTTTCTTAGTTGAGCGAACCTGATCCTGAGTAGCAGATATAATCAAGCTTGAGTACTTAACTTTACCCATGTCGTTCTTAAGGTTAGAGGAAAATTTGGAAAATTCATGATGGTGAATAAATACTTTTATTGGTTTATGCAGCCAGCAGTTAATAGGGGAAGGAACCTTCAATTATGTTTTCAATGAAAAAGTCATTATAGGAAAGACACTTTTTTATATTCAACAGAGTAATGAATCATGTATTTGGGGTTTAGTAAATAAAATCATTGTATAAGGTATGAAAAATTAAAAGTTTGTTATAGTGTGCTTAATTTGGCTTTTTATATAAACTAATGTTAAATAATACTTATATTTTTTTTGGGGTGATTTTAGGTTTAACGATTGCAAATGTAGCGGGGGCTGCAACTACAAGCATGAATAACGATCGGTTGAGCTATTTAATACAGCGGGTAGATTATCAGCGTACAAATGACTCTCTTGAAAAATCTGAAAATCAATTATTAGGGCGTGCAAGTTGGAATATTCAATGCTGGGTAAAAAGTAGTGAAGGTACTAAAATTTGCACAATGCGTAAAAATCATATTACGGTAATGCGTATGAATGATAATTACAGCTTAAGTGTTGGTATGAAGCATGAAAAAAACTCGATTACACTGCTTAAAGTTGATAATAATAGTATTTGGCAGACGCGCGAGGGTCTATACCGCGATGCTCAAACAATTATAGATCAGTTCAAGCGAGGCTTCGAAGTGAAAACAGAGTTTAATGCATTTAATACGGCTAAACCTGTTGTAAATGAAGTTTCATTAATTGGTTTTTCTGATGCATTTAATGATATGCAACAGCAGTATAATAAGCTGGATCATTTGGATTCACAGCGCAGATTTTAACAGAATTGCTATAGCCTGCTGTCTTTGAATAAAAGGCGCGGGCTAAGAGTACGATAATTTTTTTAATATGAAGCTTGGACTGCTACCACTTGCCTAGACAAATTTAGTCCATTCATCGTGTCGTATTTTTTGATCATTGGCTTTTCAGTCTTAAGAGTTATTTTATCAAGATAAAATTTATTAAATCAGGAAATATGGATTTGCATATATATGAATATTCGTATATAAATATATATAAATATTTTGTTGAGTTTGAGCAAATGACTGCTACTTCTAAGGTTAAGATGTATCACAATCCTGATTGTGGTACATCACGTAATACACTTGCTTTAATCCGCAATGCCAATATTGAACCTGAAGTGATTGAATATTTAGTTAACCCCCCATCTAAAGCTGAGCTGACGCAACTGATTGCTGATGCAGGTTTAATGGTAAGAGAAGCGATTCGTAAGAACGTTGCGCCATATTCGGAACTTGAACTTGATCAAGAATGTTGGTCAGATGAACAACTTCTAGATTTTATGCAGTTGTATCCCATTTTAATTAATCGTCCATTCGTCGTCACTGAATTAGGCACTCGCTTAAGTCGTCCATCAGAAGTGGTTTTAGATATTTTACCATTAGCTCAAAAGAATGCTTTTACCAAAGAAGATGGTGAGCAGGTGATTGATGCAAATGGGCAGCGATTGAAATAAAAATTTAATGGATATATGTGAATATTAATATATCCATATGTTTGAGTGAGTGAAAATATGGATCAAATCAATTTTTTTAAATGTTTGGCTGATGAAACTCGATTCAACATTGTCATGTTGGTTGTTGGAAATAATGAGCAGTGTGTCTGTGACTTAACTGAAAAATTACAGCTCAGTCAGCCCAAAATTTCTCGTCATTTAGCATTATTACGTACTTTGGGCTTATTGCAAGACCGACGTCAGGGACAATGGGTTTATTACAGCATTAATCCAAATTTACCTGCTTGGTGCCTAGAAGTACTCAATACCCTTAAGAATGCCGAATTACAGCCAAATGTTGAAATACCTTTTCAGCAAATCAATAGTTATTGCGAGTAGAACAATATGAAATTTCTTTTTTTATGTACTGGAAATAGCTGTCGCAGTATTTTATCAGAAGTGCTTTTTAATAGTCGCGCACCTGAAGGTTGGAAAGCTTATAGTGCAGGCAGTAAACCATCTGGACAAGTGCATCCACTCACCATTGAAACTCTAGAAAACTTAGGTCTTTCAACTGAGGGTTTGTGGAGTAAAACCATCGATGACTGCGAACAATATCAACCAGATGTGGTGATTACCGTATGTGATTCTGCTGCTCAAGAGGCATGTCCACTTTATTTGGGGGGTGCGATTAAGGCACATTGGGGGTTAGCTGATCCTTCGCATTTAGACTTGCCGAAAGAAGAAAAACTTAAAGCATTCCAAGTTACTGTTGATCATATCAACCGTCGCTTAGATGCTTTATTGGCACTCGATACAGCGCATATGTCTCGCCCAGATTTGATTGCTGCAATCAATCAAATTTCGCATATTGAATGAGAACATCATGGCTCAACAAAGATTATCCTTTTTAGATCGTAACCTGACGCTATGGATTTTTATTGCCATGGGATTGGGGATTGCGATAGGTGTGTTCTTTCCGCAAGCTTCTGTCGCTTTGGATAAAATGAGTGTGGATTCAGTCAATATCCCGATTGCGATAGGTTTGATTTTGATGATGTATCCACCACTAGCAAAAGTGGACTATGCGACTTTGCCACAAGTCTTTAAGGACAAGAAAACGCTTACTCTATCCTTAGTACAAAACTGGCTGATCGCTCCCGTGCTCATGTTTGCATTGGCAATCATATTTTTGCAGAGTTATCCGGAATACATGACGGGCGTAATCCTGATTGGTTTAGCGCGATGCATTGCTATGGTTCTTGTTTGGAATGGGTTGGCATGTGGTGATAATCAATACGTTGCAGCGCTGGTCGCTTTTAATAGTATTTTTCAAATTTTATTCTTTAGTACTTATGCTTGGCTATTCTTGACCTTCTTACCGCCTTATTTTGGCGTTGCAGGGCAAGTGATCAATGTTGATTTTTGGACCATTACCCATGCTGTTCTGGTTTATCTCGGTATTCCGTTTTTATTGGGTTTCTTAACACGATTAATTTTGGTGAAACAAAAAGGAGTGGAGTGGTATCAAACCAAGTTCATTCCAAAAATCAGTCCTCTAAGTTTGATTGCATTGCTGTTCACGATTTTGGCCATGTTTAGCCTAAAAGGTGGTGATGTTGTAAGTCTACCAATGGATGTTTTACGAATCGCGATTCCTTTAATGATTTACTTTGTCTTGATGTTCTTCATTAGCTTCTTTATGAGCAAATGGATGGGCAATGATTATCCTAAAACAGCAGCAATCTCGTTTACTGCGGCTGGAAACAACTTTGAATTAGCACTTGCTGTTGCAATTGCAACTTTTGGTTTAGCTTCACCTGTTGCTTTTACCACGGTCATTGGTCCATTGGTTGAAGTTCCTGTGTTGATTGCCTTAGTGAGTGTTTCACTTTGGCTTAGAAAAAAATACTTTAAAGAGGCCTAATGCTATGAATCTCCCAAACGTAGATCTAGATCTTCTTGAGCCACCGACCTTTGAAAAAGTTCAAGCAAAAGAGCTAGATCATCCACCGCGTATTTTGCTGCTGTATGGTTCTAATCGAGAGCGCTCATACAGCCGTTTAGCCGTGATGGAAGCAGGCCGTATCTTGGAGTATTTTGGTGCCGAAGTAAAAATATTTCATCCTAAAGGACTGCCTTTACCTGAAGATGCAGATACTGAACATCCTAAAGTGAAAGAATTGCATGAGTTATTGGCATGGTCAGAGGGCATGGTCTGGTGCTCACCTGAACGTCATGGCTCCATGAGTTCTATTTTTAAATCTCAAATCGATTGGATTCCGCTGGCTGGTGGTGCGATTCGTGCAACCCAAGGAAAGACTTTGGCGCTAATGCAAGTCAGTGGCGGTTCGCAGTCCTTTAACAGCTTAAACCAGATGCGTATTTTAGGCCGTTGGATGCGGATGATCACGATTCCAAACCAATCATCTATTCCCAAAGCTTTTTTGGAATTTGAAGAAGATGGCAGGATGAAACCTTCAGCTTTCTATGATCGAATTGTCGATGTGATGGAAGAATTATATAAATTCACCCTACTGACCCGTGGGCAAAGTCAGTACCTCACAAATCGTTATTCTGAGCGAAAAGAGTCTGCCGAAGAATTATCCAAGCGTGTCAATCAACGTAGTCTTTAAAGTATCTAAAAATAACATATAACTGATTCTTTAAATTAGCTTTACTTGATTTAAGTTGTAAGATGATCTCGGATGCTAAAAAATATCTTAACTATTGAATATTACTCAATAAAATAAATGTCTGATTTGTTTTATTTCCTTAAAAAAGACCATGCTTTAGCATAGTCTTTTTTTAGTTAAGATTAGCTAATACAAATTGCGGTGACTTAATAAATAATTTTATTAAAGACTGTGCTGAACTTACCGGATACCGAACGCTTCTTTCCCAGCTTTCTAGTAAGCGAGCTCGGACGGTTAAAAGAGTAAATATGACAACAAGAATATGCTCGAAAATTTCGCGAGGGTAATCAGTATTTATATAATTTTTAGAAACAGAGCTTTAATCCATCACAGTAATCAGCCCATTTCTGCATCATCAGTTTTTTTTCTCTACGTGCTTGGTACGATTATAAACCCGACCATGCATATCTTTTATCTTATGAGCAAGCTGCTGCTCAATTAGCTCAATTGGAAACTCCAAAAAATCTTCTAAAATTGTACCTGCTAAGGCACGAAAATAATGTCCATATGCTTGTTCACTGGTATAAGGGCGTGAGTAATCAAATCTTCAGCTTTTATCACCAGTCTTAGAGGTGATTAAAACTAAGCTTTTACCATCAGAAAATTTTTAAGCTTTCTCAGGGGGGCTTTATCGGCTTATTTAGAATGGATGTGTTTTTAATCTGTTGATTTTAATATTATTTATTTGTCGTGTGGATCGGTAAAGTTAAATATAAACCATAAAGTGGTGCGCCCTGCGGGAGTCGAACCCGCGTCGGTCACTTAGGAGGCAACTGCTCTATCCAGTTAAGCTAAGGGCACAATGCGCAGCTAATTTAGCGCAAATAGACATAAAAAAAAAGTTATTGTCGAAACAATAACTTTTTAAAAGACAGATCTTTATCGTTTTTGCTTAAGATTTATTCAGCTTCAATACTTTAAATAAACCGAACATCACCATAATCCAGATCGGAATCATCAGTACGGATTCTTTAAAGCCTTGCATCCACATAATATAAAGTACGGTTGCAATAAAAATCAGCACTACATAATTACTGATAGGTGCCCAAAGTGCAGGGAACTTGGTTTGAATGGATGCTTGTTTAATCGCTTGTCTAAATTTCAAGTGAGTCAAGGTAATCATGGCCCAGTTCAGTACTAATGCGCCAACCACAACATACATCAAGTGACTTAAGGCATCTTCTGGAACAAAGTAGTTTAACAATACGCAGCCAAAAATTAACAAAGCCGAGAATAAAACAGCAGGAATAGGTACACCTTGTTTATTCACACGATTAAAGATTTTAGGTGCATTGCCTTGTTGTGCTAAGCCATAAAGCATACGACTATTGGCATACATCCCACTGTTATAAACAGAAAGTGCGGCAGTTAAAATAATGAAATTCAATAAATGTGCTGCCCAGCCTATACCCAGTTGACTGAAAATCATCACAAATGGACTTTTATCCAGACCACCTAAGTCAAGCTGATCCCATGGCACTAATGCTAAAAGGATCGTTAGTGAACCAATGTAGAACAGTAGAATACGGAAAACCACTTGGTTAATGGCTTTGGGAATGGTTTTTTCAGGGTCTTTAGCTTCCGCAGCCGCCATACCAATTAGCTCAATACCACCAAAGGCGAACATGAGGAAGGCAAGCATATAGAATAAACCTTCAAAACCATTCGGGAAAAATCCACCATGTGTCCAAAGATTAGAAAATGAAGAGGTTGAACCAGCATCAGCGGTGAGCAGTAAATACAAACCGAAAATGATCATCGATACAATTGCAGTGACCTTGATGATGGAAAGCCAAAACTCTGATTCACCATAAAATTTTACATTGCCGAGATTGACCAAAGTAATGACGATGAAAAAGAACAGTACTGAAGCCCATGCAGGAATAAAAGGCCACCAGTAATTAATATATTTTGCAACAGCCGTCAGTTCGGTCATGGCGACTAAAATATATAAGATCCAATAATTCCAACCCGCTAGAAAGCCGGGGAATTTCCCCCAATATTTAAAGGCAAAATGGCTAAATGATCCTGCTACAGGCTCATGTACGATCATTTCACCCAGTTGACGCATGATTAAAAATGCAATCAAACCACCAATGGCATAACCCAAAATGATGGAAGGACCTGCAGATTGAATCACCTGTGCGGAACCTAAGAATAAGCCTGTACCAATAGCTCCGCCCATGGCGATGAGTTGGATGTGACGGTTCTTTAAGCCACGCTGAAGTTGAGACGACTCTTTATTCAAGTTATTTCAGCCCGACAATGGATAAGTGTTTCCGATTGTAATAGATCGGGAAGAAATCGCATAGTAGCTCAAAATTCATAAAAAAAAGTTATTACTTGTATAAAAAATAATGTTTAGGAAATAACAAATAAAAAATATATGAATCAATATATTAATTTTATTTAAATTATCGAACTGTAGGCTCTATTTGAAAACTGGACGTTCACAAATGGTGTTTTTTTAGACTTAAGTCCTGTATTTCACGTATAGATATAGAAAAAAGGTATGATGAGCCTTAGTTAAATCAGACTGTTTGACTTAACACAATGATAAATATGAAGGATTCAATAAAAATGAGTTTTGCTCCTCAAATAAAAATTCCAGCAACTTATATGCGTGGTGGTACCAGTAAAGGTGTTTTCTTTAAAGTCGATGACTTACCCGAAGCTGCGCAGCAAGCGGGACATATCCGTGATCAATTATTGTTACGTGTGATTGGTAGTCCAGATCCATATGGCAAGCAAATTGATGGTATGGGGGGAGCAAGTTCAAGTACCAGTAAAACTGTGATCTTGGCGAAAAGTTCACAACCCGATCATGATGTGGATTATTTATTTGGTCAGGTGGCTATTGATCAACCTTTTGTGGATTGGAGTGGCAATTGTGGCAATTTAACTGCTGCGGTCGGTTCATTTGCCATTTCCAATGGCTTGGTCAGTGCAGAGCGTATTCCTGAAAATGGCATCTGTACGGTGCGTATTTGGCAAGTCAATATTAGAAAAACCATTATTGCGCATGTGCCGATTACCCATGGGCAAGTCCAAGAAACTGGTGATTTTGAACTCGATGGTGTGACGTTCCCCGCAGCAGAAGTACAGATTGAATTTTTAGATCCTGCCGATGATGGTGAAGATGGCAGCGCCATGTTTCCGACAGGCAATGTGGTCGATACTTTTGAAGTACCCAATATCGGGACTTTCCAAGCCACTTTTATTAATGCTGGTATTCCAACCATTTTCTTAAATGCAGAAGATATTGGCTATGCAGGCACAGAATTACAAGAAGCGATTAATGCAGATGCTCAAGCACTGGCACGTTTTGAAACCATCCGTGCTTATGGCGCAAAACAGATGGGTTTAATCCAAGACGTTTCTGAAGCTGAGAAACGTCAACATACGCCTAAAATTGCTTTTGTCTCTCAACCCAAAGCTTATACCTCATCGAGTGGTAAAGACATTCAAACGGGAGATGTCGATTTACTGGTACGTGCCTTGTCGATGGGGAAATTACACCATGCCATGATGGGAACTGCTGCGGTTGCCATTGGTACGGCTGCGGCCATTCCCGGTACTTTGGTGAATTTAGCTGCCGGTGGTGGGGCACGTGAAGCGGTACGTTTTGGTCATCCTTCGGGCACATTGCGTGTTGGTGCACAAGCCGTTCAGGAATCTGGACAATGGGTGGTGAAAAAGGCGGTGATGAGCCGCAGTGCACGAGTGTTGATGGAAGGTTGGGTTCGTATTCCAGAAGATAGTTTGAAGTCGTAAACAAGATAGAGAATCTTGCGATAAAGCAGTATGATGACGCTTTGTGATTGTGAAATTGAGCTGCCAAACGAGGTGCTTAATACAATGACAAGTCAGTTCTCTTGTGTATGATCAATCGCAAGTTCTCTGTTCGTGATGACAAGAGCGCTGTATATTAGCTTAAGCTAGATCTAGCAGTATTTCTGTTGGTTTAGATTTACTCACCAAAGCAAAGTATTCGAGGCGAATGTGTCATCTTTAACTGACGTACATGCACATGTACTAACCCAAGCACAGCAACGTATTCAACAAGATTTATTGACGGCATTAGACGCATTTTCTATTCCAGAACCGCTCAAAGGCGCGGTGCATCATACCGTGATGCTCGGTGGTAAACGCATACGCCCAGCGCTTTGTTATGCAACGGCTGCCATCAAGCCAAATGCTCATTCTGCTGCGGTGCGTCGTGCGGCAGTTGCCATTGAAATGATCCATTGCTATTCACTGGCACACGATGATTTACCCTGCATGGATAATGATTTACTGCGTCGTGGTCAACCGACCTGTCATGTGGCTTTTGGTGAAGATACGGCCTTACTTGCTGGCGATATTTTACAGTCGATGGCATTTGAAATATTGGGCAGTCGTTTGTTTGATCAAGGGCCGGCAGTTGATTCTGCAATTGTGTTAAAACAGATGCAAATTTTGGCAACAGCAAGTTCGAAAATGGTCTGTGGTCAGGTGCTTGATTTACAAGCTGAAGGGCAGCATGTCAATCAACAGGCTTTGGAAAATATTCATCGTAATAAAACTGGCGCACTTATTTCTGCTGCGGTGATGATGGCTGCTGTCACTGTATTTGAGGGAACAGATCAAGCCATTCCTAAGTTACGTGAATATGCTCAAGCGATTGGATTGGCCTTCCAAGTACAAGATGACATTTTGGATATTATTTCCGATACAGCCGTACTGGGTAAAACCGCAGGCAAAGATCAACAAGTTGATAAATCGACTTATCCTGCATTAATGGGTTTAGACAATGCGCAAGCCTATGCCAAAGAATTGCATGATCAGGCATTGAATGCTTTGACTATTTTTGGTGACAATGCGGTAGAACTGAATCAAATTTCACAATTTTTATTGTCACGCAAAAGCTAAAAAAGCATGTAAGTACCAAACTAATGAATAAAAAAGAGGACATCAAGTCCTCTTTTTTATGGGCTTATTTTGAGGTCAAACTATTGAGCATCTTTGTATAAGCGCTCACCTTGGTCGAAACGCGTCGTGATTTCTTCAGATGGTGCTTTACCCAATAAGCTCACCACGCCAATCGTAATAATTGAGCAAATAAAGCCTGGAATAATTTCATAAAGACCTGTGTCACTGAACATATTCTTCCATACAATGACCACAACAGCACCGACCAGCATGCCTGTCAGTGCACCATTTAAAGTCATGCGACGCCAGAATAAGGAAAGAATAATCAGTGGGCCAAATGCAGCGCCAAAACCAGCCCAAGCATAAGAAACCAAGCCTAAAACTTTAGATTCAGGGTTTCCTGCCATCCAAATCGCGAGTAGTGCAATTAGCAACACCATTAATCGACCAATCCAGACCAGTTCTTTTTGTGAGGCATTTTTGCGTAAAAATGATTTGTAAAAATCTTCGGTTAATGTACTTGAACAGACCAATAACTGGCAACTGAGGGTACTCATCACCGCAGCTAAAATCGCCGCCAATACAATGCCTGCAATCCATGGATTAAACAGGATTTTGGTCAGTTCCATAAATACGGTTTCTGGATTTGCTGTGACTGCACCTGCAAGTTCAGGGTGTTGTTGGAAGTAAGCGATTCCAAAGAAGCCCGCAGCAACCGCGCCGCCTAAACAAAGGATCATCCACGTCATACCAATACGGCGTGCATTCGGAATCGATTTGACCGAATCTGCCGCCATAAAACGCACCAGAATATGTGGTTGACCAAAGTAACCTAAACCCCAAGCCAATAATGAAATAATGGCCACAAAGCTTAAATCACCCATGACATTCATGGCTTGTGGGCGTGCGGCTTCAAGTGCCAAAGTCATTTGATTGATATCGGCAAAGCTTAATACCACAACGACAGGGGTGAGCAACAAAGCAAAAATCATTAGGCCAGCTTGAATGGTATCCGTCCAACTGACCGCCAAGAAACCGCCAATAAATACATAACTGATGGTGGCAATAGCACTAATCCACAGTGCAGTACTGTAAGAAAGATCAAACATGCTTTCAAATAAACGTGCGCCTGCAACCATGCCTGAAGCACAGTAAATTGCAAAGAAAATCAAAATAATGAAAGCAGAAGCAATACGTAAAATTTTCTTTTGATCGTTAAAACGATTGGAAAAATAATCGGGCAAGGTCAAAGCATTGTGTTGCACTTCGGTATGAACACGCAAACGTCCAGCAACCAGTAGCCAGTTCAGCCATGCACCAATAATCAAGCCAATGGCAATCCATATTTCAGATAAACCTGAAAGATAAATTGCACCCGGCAGTCCCATGAGTAACCAACCACTCATATCTGAAGCACCCGCAGAGAGTGCTGTGACGAAACTACCTAAACGTCGACCCCCCAAAATGTAATCAGAGAAGTTGCTTGTCGCGCGATAAGCCATGAGGCCAATCACAATCATGGCGACAATATAAAAAAGAAAGGTAATTAAGGTCGGATTTAGGGAGCTCATACGGTATCCATTTACACGGTGGACAGCAGATCGAAATACAGGCTTTTAAATAAAAAGCACAAATAATTTCAAAAAAATAACGCGAAATTTAATCATAATTTCACAATGATTGCAGAGTTTTTCGCAACTGAAATAAAAATAGACAGCAGATGCTGTCTATTGGTTAGAAAAATTGGGAAGTATTATGGATTACGCCCCATCACACCACGAATGGTATTCATGATATCGGCAGGCAATACCACCGTTTTAGCATTGTTGGATTTGGCCATTTCTTGCATGGCTTTCACATATTGTTCACCGAGCAAGTAAGCAACGGGAACTTCTTTATCACCGACCGCTGAAGTGATCATTTCAATAGCACGTTGCGATGACTCAGCCAAGACCACTTGCGCTTCTGCATCACGACGTGAAGCCTCTAAACGACCATCGGCTTCTAAAATTGCCGCTTGTTTTTCACCATCTGCTTTGGTTACCGTGGCACGGCGCTGACGTTCAGCAGCAGCTTGCGCTTCCATCGCCGATTGCATGGTGCTTGATGGCTGAATATCTTGAATTTCAACGGTTTTGAGTGTAATGCCCCAATCTGAAATGTCATCAGAAATAGCCGCTTTTAATTTTGCTTTAATATGATCACGGGATGACAAAGCATCATCTAAATCCATTTCACCGACAATAGAACGCAGTGAAGTTTGTACTAGGTTTTGAATGGCCCAAGTATAATTTTCAATGCCGTAAACTGCTTTTTCTGGTGTGGTAATATTGATATATGCCATGGCATTCATCAGTAAAACGGCGTTATCACGGGTGATCACTTCTTGAGAGGGAATATCCATCACGATGTCTTTGGTGGTGACTTTATAAGCCACTTCATCCACATAAGGAATGACAAAATTGAGACCCGGCGTCAGGGTAGTATGGTATTT
The DNA here is from genome assembly GCF_900107285.1 of Acinetobacter kyonggiensis. Lineage (GTDB taxonomy): Bacteria > Pseudomonadota > Gammaproteobacteria > Pseudomonadales > Moraxellaceae > Acinetobacter > Acinetobacter kyonggiensis. The sequence continues at coordinate 146,437 of NZ_FNPK01000005.1, forward strand.
ACCTAGACGTTGTACAATCCATTTATAACCTTGGGGAACAATGCGCACACCTTTAAAAATGGTGACACCTGCAAAAACCAAGATGGCTAAAACAATAATAGATCCACCAGACATGTTATTTCCTCACTTTATATATTTTCATTGTGTGAATTGTGGGGTTTAACCACGAGATCATTGCCGAGAATATCGACCACGCGTACACGATCACCCACCTGAACGGGTGCTAAAGCACGGCAGTTCCATTCATCAGAGCCTAAAACAGGCATAGGGAAACGTACCGTAATTAAATCGTGTTCCATATGGGTTTGAATGACCATGCCGACTTGACCGATGGTCGCTTCACGCGATAAACCGGCTTTGGTTTTATCGGTTGAAAGGGGCTTAATAAATTTAAACCAAAGTAAAGTGCAAAGGATGGATAAGATAATCCAAGTGACGAGTTGGGTGGTGAAGCCCATCATCGGGAACATCCAGAATAAAACACCCACCATGATGGCTGCAATGCCAAACCATAGTGCAGCAAAAGCGGGCAGTACCAATTCAGAGAGCATCAGTACAACACCCAATACAAACCAATGCCAAGGTTCGAAAGCAAATTCCATACATCTACTCGTGTATTGTAAAAATTGATATAGATAACTTAAGTGTCTATATCAATTTAGCAGATGAATAAGTCTTTGAATATTAAAAAAGGATCTTTTTTATATTTTAGCTTTTGGTGCAGGTTTGAATGCGGCTGGAGATTTTTTGAAGTCAGTAATTGCCTTTTCAATGGCACGAATTTTCAGTTGTGCTGCTTTTTCACCTTCAAGGATGGACTGATTGCTGGCTTTTAAGTCCAAAGTGCCTAAATGTCCCACTTTCGGTTGAATGACAATATTGGCCTGACTCAGCTCTTCATTAATGCTTTGTTGACCCATAATGTTAATGGTTTGATCCAGTAAGCCCCACATATTCAGTGGCTTATCCCCAACAGGACGTGCAGAAATATCGACTGCAATGACAATATCAGCGCCCATTGCTTTCGCTGTTTTGACTGGAATTGGGCTGACCAAACCGCCATCCACATATTTGGTTCCACCAATCGTGGCAGGGACGAATACATTCGGGATACTGCATGATGCACGAACGGCTTGACCAGCATTGCCTTTAATAAACTCAGCTTTACGCCCATTGTCTAAACGGGTCGCTACCGCTGCAAAGCGAATGGGGAATTGTTCAATTGGTTTGTTGGCAATGTGCTTGTTGACATAGTTTTGCAACTTTTGACCTTGTACAATGCCTTGGCTGTTTAAGGTTAAATCACGAATATCGGCTTCTTTTAAGTTCAGGGCAATTTGTTGTAACTGGAACGGTGTTTTACCACTGGCATAAATACTGCCGACAAAACTACCCGCACTAGTACCTGTGACAATTTTAGGTTTAATGCCATGTGATTCTAAAACTTTCAGTACCCCAATATGGGCAAAACCCTTGGCACCACCGCCACCCAGCGCAATAGCAATCACAGGTTCACGTGCTTTTAAGGTGGTCGTTTGTGGTTGGGTTTTTACAGCTTTATCGCAGCCCATCAGGCTGAGTCCAAGTAGACCAATTAAAGCATAGGACACAAATTTCATAGTTGGGATTGGATATCAAATAGACAAAAAGTTGCGCGTATGAGATCAGATAATGATCATTTTAACTAGCTATTTTTTTATACGATTTTGTAACGGTCTGGCTAACCAATTCGGGTTTTTTGGGGAAAATTTACCAATATACAGATTTAAGATCTGTTCTAAATCGGATTCATAATCACCAGTGGGTTGAAACACACCTAAGCAATGAATGGTCTTGTGCGCATAATCAAAAGAAAACATCACAATGGGAATATGCGCACCGACAGCAATACGATAAAAGCCACTTTTAATGGTCTCCGCCCGTTTACGTGTTCCTTCAGGTGCCATGCCAACCCAAATTTGCGCTTGAGTATTGATGAAGTCAATAATTTGCTGGGTTAAGCCTTGCTGTGCATTGCGTTGTACAGGAATAACACCAATCCAGTTGAGTAATGGCTTCAAAGGTGTTTTAAATAAAGTATGCTTGCCAAAAATGGTAATTTTAATGCCCAGTCCGAGCAATGCGGTAAACCCATACCACGCATCAATATTTGAGGTATGCGGAGAAATAATGGCGACTGCTTTAGGCAGATTTGGAAATTCACCTTTAAAATGCCAGCCTTGGGCAAGAAATAGGTTTTTAAAAATATTTCGGCTTAAGCAGTTACCGCGAGCAGGAACCTGATCGGGTAAGGTTGGAAAATATTTGTCCATAGTCTTTTTCTTCTTCTTGACAAAACTGTATCGCATTTTAAATATGTTAAGCTTTTGTAAAATAAGATTCATTGTCAAAATGTAAAGCATACTTCTGCTGGCTTGATAACAATCATCATCTCGGTTTGATCATAAGGCCAGACTATGCCAACTACACGTCACATTTATTTGTTGTTGTTCTCTTTATATTGGGCACAAGGCTTACCTGTCGGTTTTATGACGCATGCTTTACCTGTCATTTTACGTGCGCAAGGCGTGTCATTGGCACATATTGGCGGCTTTGGACTGTTGATGTTGCCGTGGTCAATTAAAATTTTTTGGGCACCCTTGGTCGATCATTTTGGCTATTCAGCCTTTGGACATTATCGGAGCTGGATTATTCCGGCTCAGCTTTTGAGTGTGATCGTGCTCATCGGTTTATCTTTTTTACCCATACAGGCTTTAAATCAACCCGCGTATTTGTTGGCTTTTTTTATGGCTTTGCTCAGTATGAATGTAGTGGGTGCAACACAAGATATTGCCACCGATGGCTTAGCGGTGAATCTGCTTAAAAATGAACAGCAACATTGGGGCAATACCTTTCAAGTGGTGGGTTCACGCTTAGGTTTTATTGTCGGTGGTGGTGCTATTTTATGGGCGTTGGATGGGTTGGATTGGCAAAATACTTTTTTAGTTTTGGCAGGACTGGTGCTGTTAAATACTTTGCCCATTCTATGTTTTAAAGAACCGACGCGCTTCAAAACTTCTCAGCTCGTGACCGATCAAGTGCTATTTAGCTGGAGCAAAGTTAAAGATTATGTGTCTTATTTTCATCAAACCCGTCATCTTTTTTTATGGCTGATGGTACTAATGACCTTTAAAATAGCCGATGGTTTGTCTGGCCCTTTACTGAAACCGTTAATGATTGATCTGGGGCTGACATTTTCACAAATTGGCATTTATGTGACCATGCTGGGTGCGTTGGCGGCATTAATTGGGGCAGGTATTGCAGGTATTAGCCTGAAATATATGTCTCGTGCAAATGCGCTCTTGAGTTTTTCTGTACTAAAAATTTTGAGTTTGGCTGGCTACACATGGTTAGCTTTTCAGTATGAAGCAAAACGTCAAATCGAGACGTGGATCATTTATTTGATTAATGCCTTCGAAGATATGATTTCAGCCATGTTATTGGTCATCATGCTGACTTTAGTGATGCAATATAGCCGTAAACATTTGGCTGGCACAGATTTTACTTTTCAGGTGGCACTGCTGGCAACGGTGAGTGGGGGACTGTATAGCCTGAGTGGTATATTCGGTGATCTATGGGGTTATGCCGATTATTTAGCCTTTATAACCTTGTTGGCGCTGATGTGTTTGTTCCCTATCCTTAAGTGGAAAAAGAGTATTTCATAATCTAACGGGTTGAATTTTAGCGATGTTATATCGCTGCTCATCTAATTTTTGAAAGATTGAAAAAATGGTGAAAATATTTTGTTTTTCAATTATTTAAAAGTAATTCATTCAAATAATAGACTTTTTCATAAGTCGTTTTTTGATCAACACAAATCGTTTGAAAGCTAAAATTTAAAAACAAATTCTAGGAAGTATTGGATTCCTGAGTGTGGCATGGATGCCACACGTTTCCCATCCTTGCGCTGCATTTTAAAGCAGTGCTTAAAACTGGCTCAGGATGTCGTGTATGGGAAACAAAAGGTTTTTCTTGCGTACTCAAAATATATTTTGAGATCCTCATTTTGGCCTTTCAAAAGTAGAGATATGCCTACGCAAAGGCATAAAAATTGAAGTACTCAAAATGAGGCAGTGCAAATTTCAAATAATCGAATATTAATTTTTTTTGATTTATGCAAGTTATCTAATAAATAGGGTAAAAGTTTTTTAATTCAATTTAATATGTATTAAAAATCTAATGATTAAATAAGATAAGTTAATAAAATTTAAATCATTTTTTAAAATATTTCTAAACAGTAACATCTGTTACAGAATAGTTTAGGGGTATTGATACATGAAAACCAAAATTGCAGCAGCAATCGCTTTAACGTTATTGGCCGGATCTACATTTGCAGCACCTATCTTGTATGGTGAAATTGATGCAAGTTTAGATTATTTACCTGAAGATAATGCGACCAAGTCCGACCGTGATGTTTGGGAATTAAGCTCAAATAGTTCTTTTATCGGAATTAAAGGGGAAGAAAAGCTCACTGAACGCTTAAATGCAGTTTATGCGATTGAGTGGGCATTTAATGCCGATGGTGAAGGGGCTGACTGGGCTAAACGTAACCGTTTTGTCGGTTTAAAAGATCGTCAATTGGGGACTTTAAAAGTTGGTGCACATGACACGCCATTAAAACAATTTTCAAGCGTGGTTGATACCTTCAATAACTATGTGGCAAATAAAGCAGATGTCAGTGGTATTTTCACTGGTGAAAACCGTGTCGCAAATGCTGTGGTTTATGAGTCGCCTGCAATTGCCTTGCCTACAGGTGCAATTAAAGTCAATGCATTATTGGCGACGGGTGAAGCCAGTGCAATTAAATCGGACAATGGTGTGGTGAAGACAGCAGGTCGCGGTTTAGGTGATGCTTGGTCGGCTTCCGTGGCGTATGAAAGTCCTGCCGTAATTGCAGGTATTGCTTATGATAAAGCAATTCCAAGTAACTTCCTTGGACGTGGTTTTGTCAATGCTTCAGAGCCAGAAGTCACAGGTGGTTCATTATTTGCTGCTGCGAATACCATTCGTGCCATTGGTCGGGTGAATTTACAGGGTGGTTTGGCACTTAAAGCCCTGTATCAAACGTCAGAAGTAGAACAAGCCGAAGGCAATGCAGTGGGGGCAGAATTTATTGATGATGCTCAAGGTTGGCTCGTGGGTGCAGAATATAATCTTCCAACGGCTAAAGCGTGGACAGTAAAAGCCCAATATAGTCAAAATAGCACCAGTTTTAAAAATGCGACCGCGGATTTGGATGCCGAACAAATTTTTGCAGGCGTAGATTATGCATTTAATAAACAAGTGAAAGCTTATGGTTATGCAGGTTATTTAGCCCTTGAACGTGCTGATGCTGAAACCAAGCAGCCTGTGGTAGGAACAGGTTTAGAATTTAAATTTTAATCAGTATTTAATTTATGTTACTGATTTTAAGTGAATAAAAATGTGGTGTTTACATCACTTTTTTTATTTAAGTCATTTTTAAGTTTCACGTTTTAGATTAAAGTATCAGTAAAAAAGATTAGCGATAAAATGATGCTCAATATGTTTGCCCAAATAAGAAATAAAATTAAGCCAATTTCCTTAAGCTATTTTAATTTATTGCTCGCAATTTGGTTGGGGGTAGCGCTGAATTTGGCCTTTTTTCAAAAAATTCAGAGTTTGACACCCTATCAAGGTCCGAAAGCCTATTTATTTTTAGGGGCGACGGTACTGGTCATTGTGGCGCTGTATCATTTTATTTTCCAGCTTTTGAATTGGAAATGGACAGCGAAACCCATTACGATTGCGCTGCTATTTATTGGCGGTTTTGCTTCTTATGCAGTGACTTCTTTGGGCGTACTCATTACCCCAGATCAAATTCAAAATTTGATGCAAACGGATGCCTCTGAAGCACGTGATACGTGGTCATGGCATTTGGTGCTGTGGACTTTAGGGATGATTGTCTTGCCGATAATTGTGGCTTTAATGGTCAAAATTAAGCCAGAGCCTATCGTTCGTCAACTCTGGAAAAAAGCGCTGGCTTCTGTACTGTCTTTGGTCATGATTGGTGGGCTATTATTTATTTTTTATGTTGATTTTGCAGCAATTTTTCGTGAACATCGTGATTTAAAGAGCATGATTTCACCACAAAACATGATTTCATCTTTTGCTTCATATTATAAAAAGAAAACACCGAAGGAAAATTTACCTTTAGTGACTTATGGTGAAGATGCACATTTACTCGAGCAAGTTGGCACGCAGCAGAAACCGAAATTGATGGTTTTGGTGGTGGGTGAAACGGCGCGTGCAGAAAGTTTTTCTTTAAATGGTTATGCTAAAAATACCAATCCTGAATTATCTAAATTGGATATTATCAATTTCAACAATGTCAGTTCATGTGGTACAGCAACAGCTGTTTCAGTACCGTGTATGTTTTCAGGCATGTCACGTGCAAATTATGATGAACAGCTTGCCAGTCACCGCGAAGGGCTACTCGATATTGCACAACGTGCAGGTTATAAAGTTACTTGGATTGATAACAATTCAGGTTGTAAAGGGGCTTGTGATCGTGTTGAACAGTATCAAATTCCACAGCAAATTAAAGACCAATGGTGTAGCAAAGATGGTGAATGTCATGATGAAATTTTGGTCGATAGTTTAAAAGCTTACCTTGCCAGTATTCCTAAAACCGACAAGACACCGCGCCTGATTGTATTGCACCAAATGGGCAGTCATGGCCCCGCCTATTACCAACGTTCAACGGCTGCTTTTCAGCCCTTTAAACCGAGTTGTGATAGCAATGCCATTCAGGGCTGTAGCAGTACAGAACTGCTCAATAGTTATGATAATTCAATTGTTTATACCGACCATGTTTTAAGTTTACTGATTCAGCAACTCAAAGCCAATAGCATGTTTCAAACGGGTTTTTGGTATTTATCTGATCATGGTGAATCGACGGGTGAAAGTGGTATGTATTTACATGGTGCGCCTTATGCGATTGCACCCACACAGCAGACCCATATTCCAATGCTGATGTGGTTTTCAACGGAATGGAGCAAACAAAATTCCGCGCAAATGACTTGCTTAGCCCAACAAAAAAGCAAAGAATTGAGTCAAGATAATTTGTTTCCAAGTTTGCTCAGCTTATTGGATGTAAAAACACAAGTCATTGATGAAAAAAATAATATGTTGCAGCAATGTCAATTGAAAACAAAGGCGTGAGTTTAAAAGCATGAATAAAATATTAATGATTGAAGATGATTTTATGATTGCTGAATCAAGCATGACGTTATTGAAATATCAGCAATATGATGTGGAATGGGTGAATAATGGCATTGATGGTTTAAAAAGGTTAAGCCAAGAGAAGTTTAATATTGTTTTGCTTGACCTAGGCTTACCCATGATGGATGGTATGCAAGTGTTAAAACAAATTCGACAACAATGGCCTGCTTTACCTGTGCTGATTATTTCTGCCCGTGACCAATTGCAAAACCGTGTCGATGGTTTGAATCAGGGAGCTGATGATTATCTGATTAAACCGTATGAGTTTGATGAGTTATTGGCACGTATTCATGCTTTGTTACGCCGTAGTGGGGCAGAATTGGCGCTACACGACAGCCCACAAGTTTTACGTTATGCCGATTTGGTCTTGGATGTCGAACAGCATATTGCCAAATATAAGGGGCAATATATTGATCTGTCTAATCGTGAATGGGCGATTCTGATTCCTTTGGTCAGCCATCCGAATAAGATATTTTCCAAAGCGAATTTAGAAGATAAATTATATGACCTTGATAGTGAAATTAGCAGCAATACCATTGAGGTGTATGTTCATCATTTACGCGCTAAACTCGGTAAAGATTTTATTCGAACCATTCGTGGATTAGGCTATCGACTTGGACAACTATAAGGTCAGCAACTGGTGCAATTGCAGTATTCATTAAAAAAACGTCTGATCATTTATATTTCTATTTTTAGTATCGCCTTAGGGTGTTTACTGGTCTTTTTTGCGTATCGGATTTCGCTCGAAGAAATTAATGAAATTTTAGATGCACAGATGCAAAATTTAGCCGAACGCATTGCCATGCATGATCCTGAACCAATTAAAAGTCACTTTGATCAAGCCAAGCATTATCATGAAGAAGATTTATTTGTCGATGTTTGGTCTTATGCCAACCAAGAGCATAAAAATCATGCCTTAAATTTATTGGTACATCCTGTAGAAAAAGCAGGATTTTATACCCATCAAACGGCACAAGGCACTTGGCGGACTTATGTTTTACCTTTAAAGCATTATCAGATTCAAGTCAGTCAGCAACAATCGACACGACAGCATTTGGCCTTAGAACTTGCAGGCAGTATGTTTATTCCTTATTTGCTGTTTATGCCTTTTGTGATTTGGGGCTTAAGCTGGATTATTAGTCGCAGTTTACAGCCTTTAGATGATTTTAAAGAGGAAGTCGCACATCGAGATTCAGATGAATTAAGTGCAATCCAATTTAATCATTATCCTATTGAAATTGTGCCAACCATTATTGAAATGAATTATTTGTTTGAGCGTATTTCGCAGTCACAACAAGAACAGCGCCAATTTATTGCCGATGCAGCACATGAACTGCGTACACCCATCACCGCCTTAAATTTACAAATGCAAATTTTACTAAAACAACTTCCTGACAATTCAGATTTACAGAATTTAAGTAAAGGATTAATCCGTATTCAGCATTTGATCAGTCAGTTACTCAATTTGGCAAAACAAGATGCTTCAATTTTAGAGATCGAGACGAAACAGCAGTTTTTACTCAATCATGTTGCGGCAAATTGTGTCGAGCAATTGATTCACTTGGCGATGCAAAAAGAAATTGATTTAGGTATGGAGCGCCAAGACCATATTGTGCTGCACAGTCAAGAATCAGCGGTACATTCGATTATCTTTAATTTGATTGATAACGCGATTAAATATACCCCCAATCAAGGGATGATTAACGTATCTGTATTTGAACAAGCAGGTTCTGCCATAATTCAAATTGAAGATAGTGGGCCGGGCATTGCACCTGAATTACATGAGAAAATTCTGAAACGTTTTTATCGGGTTCATCATCATTTAGAAATCGGTAGTGGTTTGGGTTTGTCGATTGTCGATAAAGCCACCGAACGATTGGGTGGCAGCATTTCTTTTACTCAAAGTGCGAGTTTGGGCGGCTTACAGGTCAATGTACAATTACCACTATAGCGTCATTGCTTCACAAGATGAATGCTTAGGATTGCTCTTGGACAATGTTAAATTTTTGATTATAAAAGAGATAAAAGATGACATTTATTAACCAAATAATCCATGCTGTCCACAAATTATGACTGAGAAAATGTGCGCCTCGCATCATCTGTGCCCAACCCATAGCAAAACCAAGAATCAAGCCCGAGAATAGAAAAAAATAAGCACGCTTTTTATTTGATCGGCGAAAGACAAAATATCCAGCCATGAGCGCAAAGCCTGTTGAGGCATGTCCACCTGGGAAACAGTGACCCGTGGTGGTAGAAAAGTCCCAAAAGAAACCTTGAGGTGTAGGAATAGTGGTATTCCACGGGCAGGCATGGGCGGATTGGGATTTTAATAGTCCAATCATTGAGGTCGAAAGAATGACCATACAAAAGAAATAGCCATAAGTCCAACGTAGCGATTTTTTGCTTTCAAATTTGAAAGAAGCCAACCATAGAGCCAAAAAACTGGCATAGAGCAAAATCAACAGATCTTTAACATAGCGATGATTTAGCTCGGCCAAATACCAGTTATCTCGCAATAAGAACTGTCCTGATTTATTGACCCATGGGGCAATCAAGGCAAGATCGAGTGAACCACCGATAGGAAAGCATACCCAAAGTATGCAGAAGCTCATGACCAAAAAGCAGCCTTGATAAAGAGTGAAGCGTTGCTTGTCGTGCATAGAAAAGATCAATGGATTTTATTTGTGTTATTACAACAACAAAAACTTAATTGAGACTTAAGTGCTGACTGGATGGCTTGGCTAAAGCATGAGGCAAGTACTGTTACATTCGATTTAGGTTGTATCGAATTGTCATAAGCATATTTAGGAAACAGCATAATCAAAGATATTTTCGGTGCTACATTAGCCCATAAAATTTGCGTAGATTTTTAAAATGACAATTCGTGCAGTCTTGTTTGATCTTGATAATACTTTAACCCATCGCGATCAAAGTATTGCCGCTTATAGTCAGCATTTGGCGGATCACTATCAACACCAATTACAGCAGGGTGATAGCAATCAAATTCAGTCGATTATTCGCCGTATTGATCATGGTGGCTACCCTAAAAAAGAATACTTAACTCACCCGAGTATTGCTGCTTCTGTGGCGTATGCGTTACAGCAAGAATTGAGATGGCACAGTTTGCCCAATTTGGATGAATTATCACAATTTTGGTTTCAGCAATTTGGCCTTTCAGCAGTAGCGATGCCGGGTGCAAAAAAATTATTAACCGAATTAAAGCAACATGGTTACAAACTGGCCGTGATTTCGAATGGAGGGCATGCAACACGGTTAAGCATTTTACAAGGTTTGGGTTTTGGTCATTATTTTGATGCAATTGTCAGTTCGGGCTTGCTCGGTATGAGCAAACCGAATCCTGAGATTTTTCTGCATACCAGCCGTCAATTGGGTGTGTCTGCACAACATTGTCTTTATGTTGGTGATCATCCGATAAATGATATACAAGGTGCAACCGCTGCTGGAATGACTGCGATCTGGTTGGAAGGTTTTCATGATGCTGGTGAACATCGCCCGATAAACAGGATTCAAAATTTAGCTGAGATTAAGCAGTTTTTATAGGCTTTATTTTTTGGTCTTTATGCGCTTATTTTGATGCTTGTGGCACTAAATTTTGCATTGACAGAGGCAAAAAAAAGCGACTCTTTCGAGTCGCGCTGAAAATCAAAATAGGATTTAAAACATCGCATCTTCTGAATTGGCTGAAATTTTATGGATGGATAAGTCCGCACCACGAAATTCATCTTCTTGTGATAAACGAATACCCATGGTGACTTTAAGTGTACCATAAACCAGAAAGCCGCCAGCAAGTGCAATCCCGATTGCAAGCAGAGTACCAATTATTTGAGAAATCATGGAAACACCACCAAGTCCACCGAGCCATTTTTGACCAAAAAGTCCAACAGCTAAGCCGCCCAGTGTACCGCAGATACCATGTAGTGGCCAAACACCAAGTACATCGTCAACTTTAAGTTTATTTTGAGTGTAGGTAAAGAGTTTCACAAAGATCATGCCTGCAACTGCTCCAATTATAAGCGCTCCAACAGGATGCACCACATCAGAACCTGCACAAATTGCCACTAAACCCGCCAATGGACCATTGTGTAAAAAGCCTGGGTCATTTTTACCCATAAAGTTTGCCGCAATAGTGCCACCGACCATCGCCATTAATGAATTGATCGCGACTAAACCTGAAATTGCATCGAGACGCTGTGCGCTCATCACGTTAAAACCGAACCAACCGACAATTAAAATCCATGAGCCCAGTGCTAAAAAAGGAATAGAAGACGGTGGGTGTGCACTGACACGACCATCTTTTTTATAGCGACCATGACGGGCACCGAGTAAAATCACAGCGACTAAGGCAATCCATCCCCCCATCGCATGAACTACGATGGAACCGGCAAAATCATGGAAACTGGCACCAAAAGTGGTTTCTAACCATTTTTGTAGCCCAAAATTTCCATTCCATACCATCCCTTCAAAGAAAGGGTAAATCAATGCCACGAGCAATAAAGTTGCAATTGCTTGGGAGCGCATTTTGGCACGCTCAGCAATACCCCCTGAAATAATGGCCGGAATAGCAGCGGCAAAAGTCAGCAGAAAGAAACAGCGCATCAGGTTATAGCCATGATCTGCGGCTAAGGTTGCGCCCATATGGAAAAAATGTTGTCCATAGGCAATATAATAACCCACAAAAAAGTAAGCGATGGCAGACAGGGCAAAATCCGTCAAAATTTTACTGAGCGCATTGACTTGGTTTTTATGGCGCACAGTGCCAAGTTCCAAGAATGCAAAACCTGCATGCATGGCTAAAACTAAAATTGCACCAAGAAGGAGAAAGAGTAAATCTGTATTTTGCATTTTATAGCCCCATTCTAGTGCGTTAATTCACAAAAAGAAGTTTAGTATAACGATGTGATGGTTTTCGTGAAGATGTTCGAGAAAGGGAAATTTTGATTAAGCTGTGCTAAAAAATAACAAGACTCGATATAAAGCAAGGTTGTGCACCATATTGGTGTTTATGCATTTTTTTGGAGCATTTTTAATAGAAGAGTGTTTTTATAAGATGTTGAATATTAATAATAAAATTTTAAAACTTGGTTTGACTCAATCTGAAGTTTTTTTAAATCTGAATGCTGTCAGTTGAAAAAAATTATTCAAAAGATAAAAATAATTAAAAAATAAGATTTAAAAATGCATTTTGATGAAGCTGTTTTAGTAGTTTTGATCATCCATTATGGTGCATTTAAAAAATTATTTTGATTTCTCAATGTAACCAAAAAGGAGGGAAGCGAAAAAACCCAGTGGTGAAATAATCAATTTTATAAAAGCATGCTGTAATGAATCATTAAAAAATGGAATACCGAGACAACAACGATGTGTCTTTTAAGGTGAATGGCGCATCATTATCCATTTTATAGAATTCAGTAATACACTGTTAGCTTGCCAATCATAGAAGCACAACAAAAAAGCAGACCCTTCGATCTGCTTTTTTGAATACCTTTCGCTTTAATGCAAAATTTTATTTAGGAATTGCTGAGCACGTTCGCCACGTTGGCTATTAAAGAATTCATTCTTGGTACAATCTTCGACAATTTTCCCTTGATCCATAAAGATCACCCGATTGGCAACCTGACGCGCAAAGCCCATTTCATGTGTTACACACATCATGGTCATACCTTCTTTGGCCAGACCCACCATCACATCGAGTACTTCGTTAATCATTTCAGGATCAAGTGCAGAAGTCGGTTCATCAAACAGCATGGCAATTGGGTCCATACTTAAAGCACGAGCAATGGCAACACGCTGCTGTTGTCCGCCTGAAAGTTGGGCAGGGAATTTATCGGCTTGAGCACTGAGTCCAACACGGTCTAAATAGGCTAAGCCTTTTTTCTTGGCTTCTGCTTCAGAACGTCCCAAGACTTTAATTTGGGCAATGGTTAAATTTTCAGTAATGGTTAAATGTGGAAACAGTTCAAAATGCTGAAACACCATACCCACACGGCTGCGTAATTGGTTTAAATTGGTTTTGGGGTCTTTGATGGAAATGCCATCCACCACAATATTGCCTTGCTGAAAGGCTTCTAGCCCATTCACTGTTTTAATTAGGGTCGATTTTCCTGAACCAGAAGGACCACAGACCACCACAACTTCACCTTGATGGATTTGCGTATTACACTCTGTGAGTACCTGAAATTTGTCATACCATTTACTCACGTTCTGAATGTCGATCATCACTTTGTTATCATTCATACGCGTAACCTTCTTTGTAATTTCTTAACGGCATAGGTTGCCAAAATACTAATGGTGAAATACACCAATCCTGCAAATAAAATGTATTGCGTCAGTAGCGACATGAGGTCACCACGGACATAGTTGGTTCTGAAAAAGTCTAATAAACCGATGGCATACACCATGGTTGAATCTTGGAATAAAATAATGGTTTGTTGTAGCAGTAAGGGCGTCATTTTACGAAAAGCTTGAGGCAAGATGATTAAGCGCATGGATTGCCCATAACTCATGCCTAAAGCTGAAGCCGCAGCAGATTGTCCACGTGGAATAGACTGAATACCAGCACGGACAATTTCAGAAAAGTACGCTGCTTCAAACAGCATAAATGCCACAGTACTTGAGACCAATGCCGTATCTATGGTGAGGTAGGTTCCTGTGATTGCAGTATATAAAAAAGGGACTGCAAAATAGAACCACATCAAGACCAAGAGTAAAGGAATGGAACGAAACAGGTTTACATAGCTTTGCGCGATAAAGTTCAGCACTTTACTGGAAGATAAACGCATTAAAGCCAGTAGCGTCCCAATGAAAATACCACCAATGGTCGCAATGACCACAACTTTTAAGGTAATGCTGAAGCCATGCCATAGCGCAGGTGCAGAGTTTTGAAAATCATTGAAAAATGCAGTTAGCCATTCCATTATTTAGCTCCTGCAATTAAACCAGGGACATGCAAACGTTTTTCTAGCAAAGTCATTAAGGTAATTAAACAGACATTAATCACAATGAAAATGAGGGTGACGTAAGTATAAATTTCGATGGTATTTTGGGTGTATTCACTGATGGTTTTCATCTGTGAAATAATTTCAGCTACACCGACCAGTGATGCAACCGAGGTGTTTTTGACACAGTTGGTTAACTCTGAACTTAGGGGCGGCAAGATGGTGCGAAAAGACTGGGGTAAAACAACATAGCGATAAAGCTGCGTCGTATTGAATCCCATTGCATAACCTGCATTAATCTGTCCTTGCGGTAAGGCTTCAATCCCTGTGCGTACCTGTTCACAAACTCGTGCAGCGGTAAACAACCCAAGACCGACACTGGCAGAAATTAGTGCTGTAGTGTTGGCACTTAAGTCATTAATCCACCAATCACGAATGCCGCTGGGTAAAAAGTTGGGAACCACATAAAACCAGATAAATAATTGAATCAATAAGGGAACATTACGGAAAATGGTGACATAGGTTGTACCAATAGTACGGGCAGTTTGATTGGGCAAGGTACGCATGATGCCGAGAATACTTCCGAGCACCATCGCAATGCTCCATGCCACAATAGCAATGACCAATAACCAACCGAGACCAATTAAAACCCAGCTTAAGTAGGTGCTATCACCGATCCCTGTGGATTGCCACAAAACGCCCCAATTCCAACTATAATTCATAGCAACTCCCGATAAGCATCGAGCAAAGAATCCCTTCTGCCCGATGCTGAATGTTATTTTTTAAGGATTATTGATCGCGATCATGCGGTGTGCTGATCAGTGCTTTCAATTGTTCTGACATTGGGAAGTTTAGGTTAATATTTTTTGGTGGAATCGGTTGCTGGAACCATTTTTCATACATTTTGTTGATTTCACCAGAGCTGTAGGTGGCTTTGATGGCACTATCAACCACCTGTTTAAAGCTGGTGTCACCTTTACGTAACATACAGCCATAAATTTCGTGGATAGGCGCAGTCCCGACAATGTCCCATTTGTTTGGCTCAGCGGCTTTGGATTTTTCACCTGCAAGTAAAATATCATCCATCATAAATGCTGCGGCACGACCGTTTTGCAACATCAAGAAAGATTCTGCATGGTCTTTGGCAGAAATAATTTCGCCAATACCTAACTCTTTTTCGTGCTGACGGATATAACGCTCAGATGTTGTTCCTGCTGTGGTGACCAGTTTTTTGCCTTTTAAATCTGCAAAATCTTTCACTCCAGAATCTTTTGCAGTGAGTAGACGCGAACCGACTTCAAAATAACCCACAGAGAAATCAACTTGTTGTTGGCGTTCTTTGTTGTTGGTGGTTGAACCACACTCAAGGTCAACTGTTCCGTTTGAAACCAATGGAATTCGATTTTGACTGGTGACGAGGTTATAGCGCACTTTTAAATCTGGCATATTCAGATCTTTTTTCAGTGCTTCAACCACTTTCATTTGTAAGTCATGTGCATAGCCAACAGGTTGAGTTGGATTGTCGGCAATATAAGAGAAGGGAATAGATGAGTCTCGGTAACCCAGTACAATGGTGCCCGATTTTTTGATTTTATCGAGTGTGCCAGAAGTACTGGCATCTCCAGCAGGTTTTTCGCCCGATGCTGGTGCTTTATTATCGCTACAAGCACTGAGTCCAAGCATGAGCGCGCTTGCACAAAGTAGAGAGGTCATGGTGCGTTTCTGTGTCATGTATAAAACTCCATTTTGTGTTTTTCATTATCATTTGCTGTCATTGTTACTGATGAACCGTCAATCAGCGCCTGAATCCATCAGGCTTTTTTGTCTGTGTAAAAAAACACATCGAATTCATCTTAAGCGAGATTTGAGGGGTTGCTCAAGTAAATTTTTTTGCGGATTTGTTAACGGTAACTCTTTAGGATTTAAACAGTTTTTATGAACAGCAAATTACGATAAAAGTACAGCACAATATATGCCAGCTATGTCCATTTTTAAGTTCAGCTTAGACAAAAGATAAAGGCAGTATGCCTAACTAGGGCTAATTTTCTAAAAAATACAGCAGTAGGATGAATGGTAAATCGCTGAAATAAATTTTTTATTGAATATTGAGAATTGTTTGGCTAATGCCAATTTTGTCAGATGAAATGACATTTGAATATTTATAATGACCTGTACAAAAAAACTGTAAGAGGGAATGGATTTGGGCTAATTTTTTTAGGCTGTACTTGGCATGCTTAAAGAGCTAAAAATTAAAGATGCAGCTAAAAATGTTTTACCTTCTTGAAGCCACAAATGTTGATCCAGCGTATAGAAAATACAAAAGCTCCTAGTTTGTAGTAATGCCAGTCAGTTAAGGGTTTTAGAAATAAAGCCCTTAGTTTTTAGTTGTTCATGACGGAGTCTTACCATTTTGGATCAGATATTTGGAGCTCGTTCATTCCTTGCGAAACAATGTTTCTCATACGCCAAAAGAACCAAAAACATTTGTCATCCGCAAAACTCGCCAAATCCCTTTTATTGATTAATAAATCGCAGAAACCTTATTTTTTTAATCTTGCGGTGTATACACCTCATGCCTCGAACAGTTGCGGATGACGTTTCCGCGTGTCGAATAACATAATGAATTTAAAAAATAAAATGCCAGTCAATTTCTTAACTGACTGGTATTACCTCGTCAGCAGGGCTGTTAATTAATCTTTTTTAATGTCAGATGAATTGCCAAAACGTTTTTTCATGCGGTTTACATATCGTTTAAATGGCCAAGTAAATTGCTTTACAAAGCTGTTTGGAATTTTATAACCGACGGTGCCATACACACTGGCAAGGTGATTGGGCATATACACACTTTTAAAAATGACATCGTAAAGCGGAATAAATGCTGCATAATTTTTATCAATGGCTGGCTTTTCAGAAGAATGATGCCAATGGTGAAATTCAGGTGTGGCAATGATCCAGCGCAGATAAGGAAAACGAAAACGCACATTGGAATGAATAAAAATGGCGTGAAAAGAAATAAAGATTAAATAAGCAAACACCGCTGAAGTGTGAAAGCCTAAAAGAAAAATTGGCAAAGTGGCGATAAATCGCGTCATTAGCACTTCTACAATATGTAGGCGTGAAGATGCCAGCCAATCCATATGTTCCGTAGAGTGATGAATGGCGTGAAAGCGCCATAGGAAATTGACCTCATGCATGGCGCGGTGCAGCCAATAGGTGGTGAAATCCACCACAATCAGCAACTCAATAAACTGTAGCCAAATGGGCTGCGCTTGTACCAGAGGGACAATTGGATTATTTGGAATATGGGTAATCCAATACTGAATAGGCATGACGGTTAAAAAACTGAACAGCTGAATACCGACATGGCTAAACATGAAGTATTTCATATCCGTCACCCAACCGACACGTAGAATTTTCTGTTCGGGATTTTTGGCAAAAAAGCCTTCCAGCGGAATAAAGACCAAAGCCAGAATAAACAGTGTCAGCACAAAGTAGTCGAAGCCTGCATAGAAAGGCAGACTGGGCAGCACAGGCGCTTTAATCACGCCACAGCCCAGAACAGCAGCAATTAATGCAAGGCAGAGACCATAAAAACCATAGCGGTTTTGACGGGCAATTGCACTGAATGCACCAAAGCCTGCACTGATCACAATGCCAAGCATCAGACTAAAATAAAACGCATCATAATGCTGTGTATACAGTGGTCGAAGCTCTGGTGTGGTCAGCACGCTGGGAAATAAGAAGCACAATGCGCCAAATAAGCAGAGAAAAGCTGTGGACACAGAAATAAAGGCGCTGATTTTACCGAGTCCAGCATTTAGTTCTAGGTTTTCGAATTTGGCTCTAAGCTGATCAGTCATTGTGAATATCAAAATTTATTATTGTCTATGCTGTGAATGTTAACAAAAATTGATCAAGGATGTAAAAAATCTCATAAAGGTGGTCGATGATTAAGCTGGATAGTGGTCAGCACCCTATAGCAGATGGTCTATTTAAAAAGACATCATGTTTGGCTGTAAATCAAAATGATTTTTAGATGCTAGTGCTTTTATTTGGTTGTGGTTTAAGAATAGTTGGTTTCTATTTTTTGAATGATTTTTGAGGTGAACTGGTCAATTTGCTGTGCATGTTGAATTAAATTTTGTTGATGCTCAATCCATTTTTGTTCTGAAGGCAGACGTAAATGTTGCGATAAAATTTCTTCGGAATGAAAAAGTTCAAAAGCCAGCTGATTTAATTGTTCATCGTAAATATTACTGTGCACAAAAATATGCAGTTCTTTGGCAAAGACAGGAATCAGGTTTAAATATTCGGACTCTAATGTTTTGATGGCATCTATTTCACTTTTTTGCTGGTGCTGAAATTCCTGAAGAAAAGCAAATGTGCTATTGCGAAGTTGATAGAGTGTCGGCAGTAAGGTAATAAAAAACTTTTGTTTTTGGTTTTCCAGTGTTTGCTGTTCATATAAACGCTGCTTGCGGTCAAAATGCAGGGGAACTGCAACGGCAACAAAGATTGCAATGACTGAACCAAGGGCTTGTACCCATGCAGCAAGTTCCTGATTAAAAATAAGATTGGCTTGCGTAAGTACCATATTTTCCTCATGGTTGTTTTTGTTGTACAAAGCCTAGTCTATGTTGGATGAGTACTTTAATGAAGGATAATTTTTTTATTGCTAACAAAGCTTTGCCGATGCGTTATAAAAGCATCATTAGCTTTGTGCTGATGGAATGTTATTATTGATATCGTTTTTCTTTTGCTTATTTTTCTATGTCGTTCGATTTAAAACTCAGTGTGCAGCAAGATTCGCAAAACTTATCGCCACAGCAAAAAAAGCTGAATCGTCTGATTGAGCAAATTGAACAGCAAAAAATACAACTCGAAATGTGGCAAAAAGCCCAAGCCGAAATTCAGCAACAAGCACGTAAAACCCTTGTTCCCATCTATACTGAACTGCATGACATACTGTTTCAGCAACTTGAGCAGTTATGGAACAGCTTGCAGAGTTATGAATTTTCGAAAGCGGATATTGCACAACTAGATAATAAAATTAAAAATCTAGCAAAACTGCTAAAAAACTCTCAAGTGCTGTCTGAACAACAGAAGATTAAAGTTGTTCAAATTGATGAATTTTACCAACAACATGCAGAACATAACCAGGCTAAAAAGAATAAGAAAAAGGCAACGATTGAAAGTCATGATTCGACGGAAACCTATGATCAGAATTCAGATCATGAACAAGCCGATGTAGATTTAGATGGCTACGAATATGATGAACAGCAACACGAAGTAGAACGTGAACAACACAGGTTAAATAGACAAAAACAAAAACGCGAGCAAGCACAGAAAATGGCGGAGCAATCACTTAAAACGGTTTATTTAAAAATTGCTTCGATTATTCACCCTGACCGTGAGCAAGATGAGCAAATTAAAGTAGAAAAAACGGAGATGCTGCAACACGCCAATACCGCCTATGAACAGCAGGATTTATTCTATTTGTTGAAATTACAAATACAGGTCGAGCAGAATAGAGGAGTGGCTCAAAAAGGTTTGAGTAATGAACAAGTGAAGTTTTATAAGCTGGCTTTAGATGCGCAAAAACAGCAGTTAGATGCTCAAATTGATGACATTATTGATTCGTTAAATTGGACGAAACAAACAAAATCGAAAGCTCAAAAGTCCTCAGGCACAATTCAAATTACCGATATGTATAAGAAGTTAGAAGCCGATTGTGCTGAATTAAAACAGCAAGTAAAGTGGGAAAAAGAGCGGTTGAAGTATATGGGTAAGTTAAAAGGCTTGGAGATGTTGTTGGGGAATGGGGTTTTGTGATTTTTAAAATTACCTCTCCTTTACGCACTCAAAATATATTTTGAGGATGCTCATCACTTGCGCTTCGTTTTAAAGCAGTGCTTTAAAACTTGCTCAGGAGAGGGAACTTCATTGCGTATCAAGTAATTATTAAAATTCACAAAGGATTCTCCCTCTCCCTCAGGGCATAGGTATCTACACATTTTTTATAAATCGAATGCGATCTTAGCAATCGCATTCAGCTCATCAGGCGAATACTCTGACAACAATTGAAGGGTGTTCAATAGTATTGAAAGCCCTGCCAATATGGCAGGTGCACTTTCAAGCTTGCCTCTTTTTTGTTGCCGACCTGAAATTCGGGTGAGAAATGCCCGAATTCTCACATTCTGCTCATCTGTACCACGTTGCACTCGCCATGTCAGCACACAAGCCATACTGCTGATCAGTAGTCTTCTCAGGATTGCTTGAGGTGTCGTTTGTAGCCATGCTTCAACGTCATGTCCTGCCTGCTTAAGCAATTTGAAATAACATTCAATTGTCCAGCGCCAGTAATACCATGTACTTAATTCTGCTGTATCTATATCCATTGCAACATTACTCAGTAAACACCATCTCGCCACAATTTTGCCGTCACGATCCTTAACGACAGAAACAACCAGCCTTGCATCGACAGCATCTCCCTGCTCAGGAGCAACCCGCTTCCCTGAGCTATCTTTCTGCTTGGGTTTTGCTGCACGTGTTATGCGTATATGGGTCTCACCCACATGCAAAGTATGCTGATTGCCTTTGTAGGAAATATTTTTGATCGAATGTGTTTCTATCTTTTCTGCAATCTCGCCCACCTTGTATGTTTGACCCTGATACTCGACTCGATGACCTTCTTTAGCGCGAATCAACCATTTGAATCCTTGATGATTCATCTGTCTAAGGTGGGCAATTGAATCTCCTTCACGGTCGATAATATGGACTAAAGTCTTTTGTACTACAGATTTCTCTATATGCTGTATTTGATGAAGAAGAGAGTTTAAGTGTGTTTCACGCTGACTGTAGTCATCTGTAAACGTTGAATAGCATCCTGTTGCATCAGACAAAGTTTGGGCAAGAGGTGCAACAGGAAGTCCAGATGCAGCATCGACAAGTAGGCTGCTTTGTAATTCATAGCCTGTATCGTATTGATGGGTTCTTTGAAGACGCTGAGTTTTATTGTTGTGTTTCACATATTGTAGTTGAGACCAATCATGAACAATCAGTGCATAAGAGTGAGAGGATTGATCAATCTGTTCAAATGCAAGTTGCTGTATTGGTTCATTCAATTGCTTGAAAGAGACTTTTTCATTATTGAGGAATCGCCAAACGGCCTGAGTGGTTGCAAAGCTGGACTTCTGGGCAGAGGCCATTTCCTTAATTGCAGGGGCAAGTGAAGAAAGAGGATTCATATTAAGTTTTACGAGGGCGTTGTATCGTCTGACGAGACGTGTATCAAGACAGGAGATATTAAATTGAAGAGCATGCTCTTCAATTTAACCTAAAGCTCGGCATTTGTGTAGATACCTATGCCCTCAGGGAGAGGGTGTTCGAATAATAAAAAGAGGATAAGAATGAAACTAGATACTCAATTATTAGAGTTTGCAAAATCTATGCGTCACAACGCCACAGATGCAGAAAACTTAATGTGGCAATTTTTACGTGCCAAACGTTTTATGAATCTAAAATTTCGCCGTCAGCATGTGATAAAACCTTATATTGTGGATTTTTACTGTCATGAAATTGGTTTAGTGATTGAGTTAGATGGTAGTCAGCACAATACAGAAGATGGAAAAGAATATGATGCAGAACGAACTCAATTTTTAGAGGCTTTGGGTTTAAAGGTCCTGCGGTATTGGAATAGTGATGTGTTGGGGAAGACGGAAGCTGTTTTGGAAGATTTGTGGGAAATATGTTTTAGTTTGAAAGAGAATAAGTAGTGAGTGCTCCTTCTCCCTTTGGGATGAGAAACACTTTAAAGCACCTTTCCCTAACCCTCTCCTAGAAGGAGAGGGAATTTTCATTAACTATCGAATAACAAATAGATTCACAAAGGACAATCCTCCTCCCTATGGGAGAGTGTACTAAATAGATTTAGTATTGAGTTTCCAGAGCGGATGCCTGAAATCTTTTAAGTCGCATTTATACAGTTTTATTGATAGGCTCTCAGTATTTTCAGATGAAGTTTATATTGAAAATCATCACTTAACATCCTGAATAGTATTCAAATTCTCGATTTTCTAGTGTTACTTGTTTATTGTTTTTATCTATTATTTTTCTTTTAATCCAATTCCCGCATAAATCATACTGATAGTCAGAATACAATAAAGCTAAGCTAGATTCATTGGAGCTTGTGATTTCGGAAAGTTCTTTATCTTTGTAATGATATTGGGTTGTACTGAACTTACTTACTATAGATGATATGCCGTAGGCATTGTAATTAATTTTAATTTGATCAAAAACACCCCTTTTAAAAAAATCTGGAAATGCCTTTGTTGAACTAATTAATTTATGTGTTTGTGGATCATATAAATTACTTACTTTAGATCTTAACGTGAATTCAAATGGTAAATTTTGAGAATAAGATTCAATGATTTCTAAATTGTCTTGATAACTTATTTTCTTTTGAATCGCGACAATATTTTTTTTGTTAGGTGGGCTATAAAGAATAGTGCTAGGATAATTGTTAGTGTAATCCTTTACAAAACCTATAAGATGATTTGTTTTTCTCTGCTCATTTGAAGTGTAAAAAACATCATGCTGTACAATTTTTGGGAAGTTTTTTTCATAAAAAAATTCTTGTCCTAGAACTCCTTCACTGGAATCAATTTTTTTTACTAATCTATTTTCATGAAAATTAATTATGATTTTAATCTTGTTTTTTAAATTTGTAGAAGATTCAGAATAATTAAATAAATTCATAGTTTTTACTTTTCCTTTTAAATAAAAGTCATCTTGAGATAATGTTGTTTTTTCAGGAATTTCAATAACTTCAGCATTGGTGTTGATAGTATTGAGCAGTAGTAAATTTATTAGTAGTATTTTTTTCATTTATATTATCTGTAAAATAAAGGGCTGAATAATCAGCCCTTTATACATTAAATTAGATCAAATCATCAACACATTAAAGCGCCGCAATCTGATCCATATTTGCTTTAATTTTTACTAACTGATCAGCAAACTCAGTCAATTTCACTTTCTCACCTTCAACTACCGCAGCAGGTGCTTTCGCCACAAAACCTTCATTAGAAAGTTTGCCTGCAATTTGGTCATGCTGTTTTTGCACTTTATCAAAGTCTTTTTGCAAACGACCCAATTCCGCTTTCGGGTCAATTAAACCTTTCATTGGAACAAATACAGACACATGACCCACAACGCTTGATGAAGACAGTGGCGGTTGCTCAGCTTCAGTCAGGAAAGTAATACTTTCAACTTTCGCCAATGCTTTAACCAATGGTTCAATACGTGCAATCTGTGCTTTTTCAGCATCGGTGGTGTTTTGAAGTAACACAGGCAGTAAACGTGCATTGCCTAAGCCCATTTCACCACGAATATTACGTACCGCACCAATCAAACCTTGAAGCCATTGCATATCTGCTTCAGCTTGATCATTGATTTTTGCAGGGTCAGCAATAGGGTAAGCCGCAGTCATAATGGTTTCGCCACCCAAACCAATCATTGGTGCAAGGGTTTGCCAAATTTCTTCGGTCAAGTACGGCATAATTGGGTGTGCAAGACGTAACGATGCTTCCATTACCGCAAGTAATACACGACGAACTTCTGCTTTACGTTCCTCAGCCACATTTTCATCATTTAGAACAGGCTTGGTCAGCTCGACATACCAGTCACAGTATTCATTCCAGATGAACTCGTAAATCGCTTGCGCAGCCAAATCTAAACGGTAGGTTGCAAAAGCCTGTTGAACCGCTTGTTCAGCTTTCTGTAAACGACTCACGATCCATTGTTCAGGCAATTCCCAAAGATCAGGACGCGCTGTTTGACCAACCGTTTGACCTTCAACATTCATCAGAACAAAACGTGTACCGTTCCAAATTTTGTTGGCAAAGTTACGGTAGCCTTCAACACGTTTCATGTCGAACTTAATGTCACGACCTGTGTTGGCAAGCGCACAGAACGTGAAACGAACTGCATCTGTACCGTAAGCTTGAATGCCTTCAGGGAATTCTTTACGGGTTGATTTTTCAATCTTCGCTGCTTGTTTTGGGTTCATGAGTCCTGTAGTACGTTTTTGTACTAGAGTTTCTAAATCTACACCGTCAATCAAATCTAAAGGATCAAGCACATTCCCTTTAGATTTAGACATTTTCTGACCTTCGCCATCACGCACCAAACCATGCACATACACCGTTTTAAACGGAACTTGTGGCGTGCCATCTTCATTTTTCATGAAGTGCATGGTCATCATGATCATGCGGGCAACCCAGAAGAAGATAATGTCAAAACCTGTTACCAATACATCCGTTGGATGGAAGGTATTGAGGAAATAGTTTTCCGCATCTTTCTTCGCGTCGCCAGTCCAACCAAGTGTTGAGAATGTCCACAAACCCGATGAGAACCACGTATCTAACACATCTTCGTCTTGCGTCAATTGAACATCAGCAGCAATGCCATTTTCTTCGCGGACTTCAGCTTCATTACGACCGACATAAACGTTGCCATCTACATCGTACCAAGCAGGAATACGGTGACCCCACCACAATTGACGTGAAATACACCAGTCTTGAATGTTGTTCATCCAAGACATATACATATTGCTGTATTGTTCAGGCACAAATTTAATGTCGCCATCTTTTACAGCTTGAATTGCAGGTTCAGCCAAGGGTGCAATTTTTACATACCATTGATCTGTTAATAACGGCTCAACAATCACGCCTGAACGGTCACCGCGTGGCGCTTTCAAGTCATACGGTTGAATTTGTTCTAACCAACCTTCCGCTTCAGCTTGTTCAACCAATTTTTTACGTGCAGCAAAACGCTCTAAACCAATGTAGTCCGCAGGGGCAGCAATGGTTTTAGAAATTTGTTCGCCCGCTTTGGCAATGAATTCAAACTCAGCCAACACTTCTGCATTTTTGTTGAAAATATTGATAATAGGTAATTCACAGCGTTTACCCACTTCATAGTCATTGAAGTCATGCGCAGGAGTGATTTTGACACAGCCTGTACCGAAATCTTTTTCCACGTAGTCATCTGCAACCACAGGCACTAAACGACCTGAAATTGGTAGCACAATGTTTTTACCAACTAAGTGTGCATAGCGTTCATCTTCAGGATGTACCGCAACAGCCGAGTCACCAAGTAATGTTTCAGGACGCGTCGTCGCAACGACTAAATAGTCTTTGCCATCTTGTGTTTTGAGTGACTTATCTTCAAAGAAATATTTGAAATGCCAAAGTGAACCTTTTTCTTCTACTGATTCAACTTCAAGGTCAGACAGGGCAGTTTGTAATTTTGGATCCCAGTTGACTAAGCGTTTGCCACGGTAAATTAAACCGTCTTTATGCAAACGAACGAAGACTTCTTTCACGGCATTGGATAAGCCATCATCCATGGTGAAACGTTCACGTGACCAGTCGACAGATGACCCTAAGCGACGAATTTGGTTGGTAATGTTATTACCCGATTGTTCTTTCCATTCCCAGATTTTGTCGATGAACTTTTCACGACCTAAGTCATGGCGGCTAATATCCTGTGCAGCCAATTGGCGTTCAACCACCATTTGCGTTGCGATACCCGCATGGTCTGTCCCCGGTTGCCATAAGGTGTTTTTACCCGACATACGGTTATAACGCGTCAAGGCATCCATAATGGCATTGTTAAAACCATGACCCATATGCAAGCTACCAGTGACGTTTGGCGGCGGAATCATGATACAGAATGAATCACCTTTTTGAGACGGCTTAAAATAGCCATTGTCTTCCCAAGTCTTGTACCATTTTTTTTCGATCTCGGTTGGATCGTAGGTCGTAGCAATATTTTGAGCAGAATCAGTCATAGTAAAAACAGATCAAAAGTGAATAAAAAATTGGTTCTATTGTAGCAAAAAAAAACACAGATTAGGCATGTTAAGCAAATGCAAAAAATAAGCGTTTGGCACAGACTGAATAAGTATCTTATGATAAGCATTCAATAAGAACAGCACGCATGGTCGCAGAATAATTCTAACAAGGAGGTCATCATTATGAATTATGTAATTTCTTTAAAATTAACACCCGAAACCCACCAACGCTTTCAGCAGATTCATCAACAATTGAATCAAGGTGAAACTGAAAGTTTGGCCAAACCCTTAGGTGAAGTGCTGGCAGATATTTCTTGTGAAATTGTCGATCAAGTGTTTGGTGAAATTGCACGGTTATCGCAATCTAAAGATCATGAATCGGAAAAAGTCGTTCAGCAAATTTTAGAGATGGTACGTAAATATATGCCTTGGTCAGTTTCATTCTTTGCCAATGAACGCCTGACGCCGATGGTGAATTATTTAGAAAATATGGCCCATGAAAAAGATGGTCAAAATTATATTTCTTATCATGTCGATCACTTGTTGGTGGTGGAACTTTTTGAGTGTATAGAGCAAATGAAACAGGGAAATATTCACTATGCTTCACCAGCTTTAAAGGCATTTACTCAAATGGTGGATCAGGGCGTGACAAGTTTGGTACGTGAGCCTAAAAAAATGTTGAAATTCAACTTGGTGGTTGATAAAACATTAAATGGGGTGATTAGTTTGACCACGCAAATGGGTTATAAGCGTTTAGAAAAACTGGGTACACAGTATGATGCTGAAACGACACCACGTTATTTTGATCATTTCCTCATGTTTTTGAGTCATGTACCAAAACAATAACCCATGCACAAATGTGTAAGATTGAGTAAAAACAGGAAAGTACTATGGCAAAGCAGGGCAGTTTAGACAATAAAGTGGTATGGATTACAGGCGCATCTTCTGGTTTAGGTAAAGCCCTTGCACAAGAGTGCGCTTTACAAGGTGCACAGGTTATCTTAACTGCACGTCGTATAGATGAATTGGAAAGTGTCCGCCAAAGTTTAGTCCATCCAGCTCGACATATTTGTCTAACTGCGGATATTACCGATGAGGCACAAGTGCGTCATGCTTATGCGCAAGTCCTTGAACAGAAAGGTCGTATTGATTGGCTCATTAATAATGCAGGTTTGAGCCAGCGTGCTTTAATTGCCGATACCAGCATGCAAACTGAACGTGCCATTATGGAAGTGGATTACTTTTCACAAGTCTTTCTCACCAAAACGGTGTTACCGACATTTTTAAAGCAAAAATCGGGTCGAATCGCATTTGTTTCCAGTGTGGCGGGTTTGTTAGGAACACAATATCGTGCGTCCTATTCAGCAGCCAAAGCCGCGATTCATATGTGGGCGAATAGTCTACGTGCCGAAGTGGCGAACGAGGGGGTTGGGGTTTCTGTTATTTTCCCCGGTTTTGTGAAAACCAATGTGTCGTTTAATGCTTTAAATGGTGAAGGCAAAGCTCAAGGGCATCAAGATGAAGCCATTGAAAATGGTTTAGAGCCAGAAGCCTTTGCAAAAATAGTGGTGACTGCTTTATTGAAAGATGAAGAATATATTGTGGTTGGCGGGAAAAAAGAACAACTGGGTGTGTGGGTATCTCGCTTATCTCCACGCTTATTGTATAAAATGATTCGTAAAGCCAAAGTGAAATAAGTGTGAATATTCGTAAAAAAGCTGTATTTAACTGGAGTGGTGGTAAAGATTCAGCTTTAGCACTGTATAACGTTTTACAGCAAAATCAATTTGAGGTTGTTGCCTTATTAACAACAGTGAATGAAGAAACAGAATTGTCTTCAATGCATGCCATTCCTCATGCATTGTTGCTGAAGCAAGCTGAAAGTATCGGTATTCCACTGTATCCAGTATTTCTACCTAAGAATCTACCTGCGTATGAGCAACGCATGTTGGATGCCGCAAATCACTTTAAAGCGCAGGGGGTAGAGCACTTTATTTTTGGTGATATTTATTTAAGCGATGTGCGTAAATATCGTGAAGACCGTTTGCATCCCTTGGGTATAGAAGTGGTTGAACCTTTGTGGAATCAAAACTCGAATGAAGTGATGCAAGACTTCATAGCGTCAGGTATCAAAACCAAAATTATTGTGACCGATGCCAGTAAGTTGGGTGAAGCTTTTATCGGACAAGATATTAGCGCAACATTGATTGACTTAATGCCAGAAGAAGTCGATGTGTGTGGTGAAAATGGCGAATATCACACCTTTGCTTATGCCGGTGGTTTGTTCAAATATTCGGTTGATTTTAATCTGATGGAAACGCGTAAGCTGTCTTATGAGTTTAAGTTAGACAACGGCGAAGAAAAAACCTATCACTACTGGCAAGCGATATTTGCAGATTAGGGATTTCGCACAGTAGAGATGATGTCCTGTCATAAAACTGATCAGGACATTGTTTTGCTTTTCTAATGATAGTTGATGATGGCCGTGCCATAAGCAAAGACTTCAACCATGCCACCTTGCATGCCGAGTTCAGTGGTATTGAGACGAACGCCCATAATATGATTTGCACCCATCGCATGTGCTTCTTGCTTGAGTCGAATCATGGCTTCACGCCGTGCACGTTCAACCACACTTTCATAACTGGTTAAGCGACCACCGAAAAAATTCTGAATATTGGCAATCACATATTTAAAATAATCATGTGAGATGACGACATTACTACTGACCAGTTGTCCTGTTGCGGATGTCTCCACAAAGCGGTTGGTATCAATGCGAATATGCGCAAATTGCTTTTCTTTTTCATCCAGTTCACGCAGGTGTTTTTGTTCGATATGACGACCAAAACCCCAACCTACTGCAAATAGAATGAGAAAAACAACAATTTGAAAAATTAATCCATCCATAAAATCGCCTATGCGCCAAATGGATCAGGAAGTTTAGCTGTAACAGGCTGAACAACAACAGCCGTACCATAAACAAAAAGTTCAGATGCACCTTGAGCAATATTTGAAGTAGAGAATCGAATACCGACAATGGCATTGGCACCCATGGATTGCGCTTTCTCAATCATACGGCTCATGGCTTCTTGGCGTGATTCTTCTAAGAGTTCGGTATAGGCGGTTAGTTCACCCCCGACAATGTTTTTCAGCCCTGCCAGCAAATCACGGCCAACGTGCTTACTACGAACAGTGCTGCCATAAACCACATCAATTTGACGGCTAATGGTGTGACCGGGAACGGATTCTAAATTACTTAAAAGCATTTTTTGATATTCAAATGAATAGGTTGTCATCAAGATAGGAAATCAGGCTTTAAAAAGCAATAAAAAAGCCTGCATGGCGCAGGCTTTTTTAACATGGGGTAGAATTATTGAGCGTTGTTTGTTGCTTTACGCTCCGCCGTGGACGGCTGCTGTTGAGTTGCATCACCAGTATTGGCTTTAACACCACCACCGAGTGTTTTATACACTTCAACTTGATTGTTCATGTTGGCTTGTTCGAGCAACAATAAACCTTGTTCTGCCGCATAAGAGGTACGTTGTGCATCTAATACGGTTAAGTAACTATCAATACCTGCACGGAAGCGAGCATTTGAAAGTTTATAAGTCGTATTGGTTGCATCAACTAAACGACGTTGTGCAGCTAAACGATCACCAATGTTTTGACGCACGGCCAAGGCATCATTCACTTCGCGGAAAGCGGATTGAATTGATTTTTCATAGTCAGATAACGCAATTTGTTGATCTGTTTCTGAAATCTTGATGTTGGCTTTACGCGTACCCCAATCGAAAATTGGAATATCCAGACTTGGACCCAAAGACCAAATAAATGCACCTGATTTGAACAAGTCACTTAGGTCAGTCGACGCATAGCCAGCAGAACCCGTCAAACTAATGGTTGGGAACATACGTGCTTTAGCCGCGCCAATATTGGCACCTGCTGCAGACAGTTTATATTCAGCAGCGCGGATATCCGGACGGTTATTTAACAAGTCACTTGGTAAACCAGCGCCAACCACATTGCTTTTGCTAATACGTGTTACACGTTGATTCGGTAACAAGTTTTCAGGTACTTGCTGACCGACAAGGAGGTTCAGCAAGTTCTTGGCTTGAGCAATTTGAGTTTTATAATTTGCAACATCATTACGGGCAGTTTCTACAGAAATCTGTGCCTGACGAACAGGTACTTCACTGTCGATTCCAACATCGAAACGTTTTTTGTTGAGATTATAAGATTCAAGTTGAGCTTTTAGCGTTTGGTCAGCAAGTTTTAAATTTGCATTGGCAAACGAGTAATTCAACCATGCTTGAGCCACTTGACCAATCAACGCAATTTGAGGTTGCTAAATACGAGTCTAAAGCATTGTCTTTTAAACTACGAACACGACCCCAAAAATCCAACTCATACGCCGTCACACCTAAGCCAACATTGTAGCTGGTGATAGGCTTTTGGCTGCTTAAAGTGTCTTGACGAAGTACGCCGCCACTTGCACCAATGGTTGGAAGTTGGTTGTTTTCAGTAATTTGGTACTGTTGTTGCGCACGTTGAATATTCAAAGTCGAAGTACGCAAATCACGGTTATTGGCTAATGCTAAATCAAGCACCTGTAACAGGCGTTGATCGGCAAAAAAGTCTTTATAACCTTGCTCAGCAATTGAAGGACCAGAAACATCGGTTAAATAACCTTGTTCTGGAATATTTGCTTGAGCTACGGGCTCTGGGCCACGCATGCTTTGACAGGCTGTCAAAGCAAGCGCAAGTGCAGATACCGCAATGCTACGACCTGAAATAGACCATACTTTTTGCATCACGATGCTTGCTCCTGATTATTTGGGTTTTTAGGTTTATATTTAAAGATACTTCGAATCCAAACATAGAAGACTGGAATAAAGAAGATACCCAATAAAGTAGAACTGATTACGCCACCCAGTACACCATAACCGACAGAGTGTTGGCTACCTGCACCTGCACCTGAAGAAAGCGCCAGCGGAAGTACACCGAAACCGAAGGCTAAAGTGGTCATAATAATTGGACGTAAACGCATTTTTGCTGCATGCAGGGTTGCTTCAAGTAAAGGCTCACCTTTATCTTCTTGTAGCTCCTTGGCAAATTCTACAATCAAGATCGCATTTTTTGCAGCCAAACCAATGACGGCAATAATGGCAACTTGGAAGTAAATGTTATTGGTTAAGTTTGGATCTTTAAGCAAAACCATACCTAAGAAAGTTAAACCAATCGCACCGACAATACCTAAAGGAATGACCAGCAGTACAGAGAATGGAATAGACCAGCTTTCATAAAGGGCAGCAAGACATAAGAACACGATTAACATCGATAACGCATAAAGTCCGGCAGTTTGCGAACCTGCTTCACGTTCTTCTAAAGATAAACCAGTCCATTCATAATCAAAACCAGTCATACCCATCGAAGGAAGTTTGGCCATGATTTCTTCCATTGCCAACATTGCATCACCCGAGCTGACACCCGGCGCAGGTGTGCCTTGAATGTTAACCGATGAAATACCGTTATAACGTTCAAGACGTGGTGAACCATAGGTCCATTCACCTGTAGCAAAGGTAGAGAAGGGAACCATTTGCCCAGCAGTGTTACGTACATACCACTTGTTCAGATCTTCAGGCATCATACGTGCATCAGGAACAGCCTGTACATACACTTTTTTCACACGACCACGGTCGATGAAGTCATTGATGTATGAACCGCCCCAAGCAATACTCATGGTGCTGTTAATTTCTGAAATACTAACGCCCATAGCGCTGGCTTTTTCATTATCAACATAAATTTTATACTGTGGCGTATCTTCTTGACCGTTTGGACGGACACCTGCAAGACGTTTGTCTTGAGCCGCCATACCTAAGATCATGTTACGAGCAGTCACCAGTTTTTCATGACCATTACCCGCAGAATCTTTCAGCATAAAGTTAAAGCCAGCAGAAACACCCAATTCTGGCATTGCAGGAAGCTGCAATGGCATGATGTAAGATGCATCTTTAGCAATCACATTGAGTGCCATACCACGTTGGATAATGGCACCAATTTGAGATTGAGGCGTGGTACGTTCGCTCCAGTCTTTCAACTGAATAAATGCAAGACCCGCATTTTGACCGACACCCGTGAACGAGAAGCCTGCAACACTAAATAAAGATTCAACATAGGGTTTTTGCTGTTCACCTTCTAAGAAGAAGCCCGTCATTTGATCAATGACTTTTTCAGTACGGTCAAGGGTCGCATTCGGCGGAAGTTGAACCAGTGTCATCACGACGCCCTGATCTTCATCAGGTAAGAATGAGCTTGGTAGGTTTTTAAAGAGGAACAACAAACCAACAAGCACCACAGCATAAATTGCGCCCGCAATGAACTTGTGAATCAGCAGTTTGCCGACCCATTTTTGGTAGCCTTCAGCCATGCGTTCAAAGCGATGGTTAAACCAGCGAAAGAAGCGCGCAAAAATACCATTACTTTGCTCTTTGTCTTTATCGTGTTGTTTCAACAACGTTGCACAAAGCGCAGGGGTAAAGGTTAAAGCTACGGTCAATGATAAAATCATTGCAGTGACTAGAGTAATAGAGAACTGACGGTAAATGACACCCGTTGTGCCACTAAAGAATGCCATCGGTACAAATACTGCGGTTAATACAGTAGTAATACCAATTAAGGCACCCGAAATCTGCTTCATCGATTTTTCAGTTGCTGCAACAGGGTCGAGGTGTTCTTCAACCATCACCCGTTCCACGTTCTCGACCACAACAATGGCATCATCCACCAGCAGACCAATGGCAAGAACCATGGCAAACATGGTCAGTGTATTAATGGAGAAACCAAATACGTTAATGATGGCAAACGTACCTAACACGACGACAGGAACCGCCATGGTTGGAATAATGGTTGCACGCCAGTTCTGTAAGAACAGGAACATGACAATAAATACAAGAATAATCGCTTCAATTAAAGTATGAACCACACTTTCAATTGAAAGTTTGATAAATGGAGTCGTATCGTACGCCAGTTTATCTTGTAAGCCACTTGGGTAGTTTTTACGTAATTGTACTAAACGTTCTTCAACAGCAGCTGCTGTGTCTAAAGCATTAGCACCTGTTGCAAGTTTAATGGCTACACCACCAGCAGGCTTACCATTGAATTTAGAAGTAAACTGATAATTGTCCGAGCCTAATTCAACTTTGGCTACATCACCTAAAGTAACTTTTGCACCAGAACCCATACTTTTCAAGAAAATATTTTGGAACTGTTCAGCCGTTTGTAAAAGACTTTGTGCATTAACCGTAGCATTCAGAACTTGACCTGCAACTGCCGGTGCACCGCCTAATTGACCCACTGCAACTTGTGCATTTTGGGCACGTAAAGCAACAACTACATCACTTGGTGTGAGTTGGAAACTCGTCAATTTTGCAGGATCTAACCAAATACGCATGGCATAAGAACCACCAAATACTTGTATTTCACCTACACCCGCTACACGACTGAGTGGTTCAGAAATATTTGAATTCACATAGTCTTTAATGTCGGCATCTGTGAGTGCATCATTCGGAGAATAGAATGCCAGTACTTGTAAGAAGCTTGCACCAGATTTTGTTACTTTTACACCCTGACGTTGCACATCTTCAGGAAGCAGTGCAGTCGCGGATTGTAATTTATTTTGTACTTGAACCTGAGCAATATCGGGGTCGATACCTTGTTCAAAGTTCAAAGAAATAGAAGCTTGACCGTTACCTGCACTATTTGAAGAAATATAGCGCAAGCCATCAAGACCGTTCATTTGCTGCTCAATGATCTGTGTCACTGTATTTTCTACAGTTTCAGCAGATGCACCCGGATAAGTTGCAGCAATGGTGACCACCGGTGGAGCAATGGTCGGATATTGTGCAATTGGCATGCCGCTAAGGGTTAAAATACCCGCCAGCATAATCACCAATGCAATCACCCATGCAAAGATTGGGCGATGAATAAAAAATTGAGCCATTCAGTCTACCCCTTATGTATTTGAAGTAGCTTTTTGTTCAGCTTTAGGCTGTGCTGGTTTGTCTGCTTTATTTTCTTCTGCCGCAGGTTGTGCAGCACCACCTTGAGGGGCAGCTGCTTGAGGTTGATAAGGTTTAGCAACGACTGTTGCGCCTTCTTTGACCTTCGCTACACCATCAACAATCACTTTTTCACCAGCGGTTAAGCCACTCGTTACGATCCAATCTTTGCCTTGTACACCGACCGTTTCAACAGGACGCGTCTCAACAACACCTTTGGCATTCACCACCATGGCAATTGCTTGACCAGTCGGGGTGCGGGTAATTGCAGCTTGAGGAATCAGGATGGCATTGGGAATAACACCTTGTACAATTTGAGCAGTGGCATACATACCCGGAAGCAATAAATGATTTGGATTCGGGAATACTGCACGTATGGTAATGGTTCCAGTATCTGGATTCACACTGGCATCAGAGAATGCAAGACGACCTTCAACTGGGTAGTAGCTACCATCTTCTAGCTTCAATTTTACTTTGGTATTGTTGCTGCTATCTAAGCGACCTTGGCTCAGTTGTTGACGTAAACGTAACAATTCAGAGCTAGATTGGTTAATGTCGACATAAATCGGGTCTAAGCGCTGAACAGTCACTAAAGGATCTGCTTGGCTTGCCGTGACTAATGCACCAACTGTTACTGTTGAACGGTTGGTTTGACCTGAAATAGGCGAACGAACTGTAGAAAAACCGAGGTTAATTTCAGCATTTTTCAGTTCAGCTTGAGTGGATGCTACATCTGCTTCAGCTAACTTAACTTGGGCAACCATATCATCATAGTCTTGTTTTGAAATGGCATTGCTGCCTACAAGTTGACGATAACGGCTTTCTTTAACACGTAAAGCATTTAAGTTTGCTTGTTGGCGATTTAGTGCAGCACGTGCACTATCAACGCTAGCACGGTTGGTACGTGAGTCAATTTCATACAACGCTTGACCTTCACGAACATAACTACCTTCAGTGAATAGACGTTTGAGAATCACACCACTGGTTTGAGGACGGACTTCAGAAATTTCAAATGCCGTGGTACGGCCTGAAAGTTCTACCGATTGCTCTACGCTTTGTGGTTGAGCAACAATGACACCGACTTCAGTCGGAGGCATTTTTTGGGCAGCAGCAGCTTGCTGTGCATCCTTGGGATCTTTGCTACAACCAACAAGTGCAATACTTGTTGCTAATGCGCAAGCGGTTAGGGCGGGCGCCCATAGCTTTGCAGACATCATTGTTCCACCTCGATTAGATTATTATCTAAAAATTAATTTGTTTTCGCGCTACTGAATTTGGCATACAACATATAAAGTAGTGTGATCCAAATAAAACCTATGCTCCAACCTGCTAAGACATCAGAGGGGAAATGCACACCAAGGTAAACCCTTGAAATTCCCATGATCAACAACCATGTAACAGCACAGACACAAATAAGTTGGTGCTTTGAATGTTTTTGGCTTAAATAAATGACAAGACAGCTCAACGTCGCGGCATAAACACTATGAGCACTGGGAAATGAAGCACCATAGCTTTGAACCAGATGATACATTTCAGGTGGTCGCGGTCTTGAAAATATATATTTGAGTAGCCAAACTGTGGCAGTACTCCCTATAAGGCCTAAACCAATAAAAACAACATTTGTATACTTTTTGTACCAGCCTTGGTGAAAACACCATAAGGAGGTCAAAAATAGAACAAATGGTATACTCCCCATAGCAGAAAGTGTCATGGAGATCGTATTTAAATGTACTGTGCGATGTTGGCTTATCCATTCGACAATCACGAGATCAAAGTGACTGAGTGAAGGAGTGAAAATCACTAATACATTGAAAAAAAATAAGAAAAATCCTACACCAAGCAACCAATAAGGCATTTGATTGACCTTTGTTATATTGGCCGATTGGAGCATGGCCAATTAATGCTTAAAGTGTACTCATCAGTACACTTTATTTCAAGTGCGTGTAAATTATGCTCATTTCTTTTTTACTCATTTTTAAATGAGAAGTAAAACAAAAAATTATTTATGTATAATTTTTTGTGATGGAGAAGATTCATCCACTTCCAAGGGGGTCTTGGGTGGCCAAAAAAAGTCACTTGGTCTGGTTAAGAAATGAGTGAGTACAAGTTTAGCCAAAGGCTTCCACTGTTCAAATCGAACCCGTCGTGCACGAAGTGCCACAATAATGGTCAGGGTAAAGCTGACAAATAAGTTTGTCAGACCAATCAATAACACCCCTAAAAATGATACAAAAATTAAGCCAATTTCAGGACTACCATTAATATTGATTAAGCCTTGAATAAAGTTGGCAGAAGCAAACGCAATATGTCGAATATCGAGGGGAAGACCTAAGATAAAACCAATGGTGCCCATGCTTCCGAGCATAATTCCGAATAAAAAATTCCCAGCCAAAGCACCTAAATTACGTTCAATATAAGCAGCAAATGTATTAAGACGCTCTTGTCCTAATATCAGTTTGAGATGCGCATGGGCTTGTAAACGTGGACCGACTTTGCGGTACACGGCCATGTTGTCAAAGTAACCTGCAATTAGCCCCGAAAAAAACAAACAGACACCTGCAATGGCAGCATGTGGAATGGCTAATGACGTAAAAGGGTTGAGTGAATGCAAGGTTCTGGTAGCTTTGGCATGACTCAAAAGAGGTTCATCCATTCCGTATTGCCAGAGCAGGGTAATGATTGCCGCAGTTGGAATGGCAATTGAAATGTTTCCTAAAATTGCAATAAATTGAGTGCGGATAATATTAATAATCAGTGCTGCAAGTTCAGCAATCTGTGCTGTTTTAGAGCCTTTACGATGCTGTACTGTGGCAGCAAGTGCAGCGGCTGTCATCGCAGGTTGCTTGGTTGCAACAGTAAAATGCAAAACGTGAATCAACATAAAACCAAGTGAATAGTTCATGCTGAAAATAAAAGCCTGCATCATGGGTGCCATGATCATACGTGCTGACAATATTTTTAATGTTGCCATGGTGGCAATAATCACGCCTGCACCAGCAGCAGACTTGTACATCGACCAAAAGCCTTGTTTGTCCGTACTCACATAATGCTCACCCGTTTTACTGGCATTTTCTGTGACTTGTAAGGCAATCAATTCACTGTTGGTGGCCAAAAGGGATCGAACGCTACGCTCACTGTAAATTGCGGTGGTGATATCCACCATAAGTAAGCCTAAAGATTCATAGCGAATTTTGTCTTCATCCACAATCAAATTGAGTAACAGTTCAATTCGGTCTAGACATTGCTCAAGTAAAGACAGCAAATAGGTCAGACTAAGGCTAACGCCAATTCTTTTGGTGGCACGGCGAATTTTTAACACCACATCACGACATTGCTCAATCATCACCAAGGCTTGTGCGGCATCGGGTGGAACCGTCACGGCTATAGTGTCTGTATGTTGATGTAGCTTTTTATAGTATTGAATAAACTCTACAATTTCGCGATTTTGCACCAGAAAAGGTGACTCATATTCGGTTAAGTCGGGTTGTGCATTGATGAACTCTGGATACAGTCCAATCCCACTAATCCGATAAGATAAAACAGTAATCGCTTTAATCAGCTCACTTTTAATTTTAAGCTTTTCTGCTTGATTGCCATGACCTTGATTTAGAAGTGTAAATAACTTTTGCCAATCAGCATGAGAAATGCTGTCCAGCCAATATTTATCACTACGTTGATAAAAGACGCGACGGACTAAATCTTGCAGTTGGCTTTCATCATTAATCAGGGGCAGAAAGTGAGCGCCTAAACGTTGCGCGAGCTGATTCCAAAATCCATCCAGTGATAAAATACCCGTGTCGGCATATAAACTGGTCTGTTTATATTGGCTAATCAGTTTTAAGATAAAAGTTTGTAAAGTAGATGTAGCATGAGGTGTAATCAGGAGGGCTTGTAGAAAAGCTTGAAATTTATGCTGAATTTCTTCGTTATCAGTAGCATCATTGGGTCGAATACGATTGACCAATTCAATGAGCAGCGAATCATCAAGAACAGCTTGATGAGATTCAAGCTGTTCCTGCATGGTTAAAAATAGATCATTAAAATTTATATGCATAGGCGAGTGTAAAATCTATTTTCATGAAATTCATTATTGAATTCGATTTAAAGCAAGTTGAGTCAAGTTAACTAGTGCTTGGCGATATTCGCTCTCTGGTAGTCGGTCTAAAGCATGTAGTGCAGATTGAGTTTCTTCTGTAGCACGTTGGCGGCAATAATCAAGTGCACCACAGTTTTGCACAATTTCAATGACACGGTCGAGTTGAGCGATACCGCCAGTTGCAATACTTGAACGCACAATTTCATGTTCTTGATCTGTGGTTTTCTGTAATGCTGAAATTAATGGCAAAGTAGGTTTACCTTCCATTAAATCATCACCAATATTTTTACCTAATGTTTCCGCATCAGAGGTGTAATCTAAGATGTCATCAATAATTTGGAAGGCATTACCAAAATGACCTGCAAAGATTCGCAGTGGTTCACGGTACTCTGGCGTACCCGTTAAAATGGCTGCACCTTCAGTAGCCAATTCAAATAAGCGTGACGTTTTACCGTGAATAATATCGAGATAAGTTTGTTCTGTGGTTTCAGGTTGATGTTGTGCTTGAAGTTGTAGCACTTCACCTTCGGCAATTTCACAGGTTCCCGTGGAAAAATCTTTCAGTAAGGTCATGTCGTTTAAGTCGACCAACAAATCGAAAGCACGGGAAATCAGGAAGTCACCGACTAAAACCGCAGTTTGATTGTTCCATGTGGCATTGGCAGTAGGACGACCACGACGTAAGCCCGACTCATCGACCACATCATCATGCACCAGTGTTGCAGTGTGCAGCATTTCGATAATGGCGGCTAACTTACGTTGACGTTCTAAATCGGTCGCACCACATGCTTTTGCTGCCAATAAACACATAATAGGACGCATGCGTTTTCCGCCTGCCTCAACCACGTGTTTACTCACAGCCATGACTAAGGCGACTTTTGACGTAATCCCTTCATTAATAAATGTGTCCATCGCAGCAAAGTCGGAAGCAACAGGAGCGAGAATATCTTGCTTAAAGTCGATGGCCATATGAAGAGAAACCTCTATAAAATTGAATTGCTTATTATATAGTGTAGCAATTATATCTAGTGATATAGCGAAGATCTTAATATAGATGTTTAAATCATGGCTAAGCAAATGGTTTTATCTTAGGCCTAATTCTAACAACCAATATAATATGTGACTTAGCTGGCATTTTGTAGTCTATGCCATATAGTAGCGAATTGATTTTAAAAATCTATTTCATTTTATAAAATCTCAGCTTTAGATGTCGCAATCATTTCTTTTTAGCAATTTGATTGTTTATAAAATAAACATGGGTAAGGCGCAAAAAAACACTAAAATGGCTTGTCGTTTGATTTATTATCACTTAATATGTTTGCCCTTAGATATCCCCCAGTGGCGCTCGTATTAAGATCGATATATTCCTTTATCGACACGACGACACGGGCATGTTTGGAGTACATTATGTACGCAGTAATCCAAAGCGGTGGTAAACAGCACCGTGTTATTGAGGGTGAAACCCTTAAAGTAGAATTATTGAAAGCTGAAACCGGTACAACTATTACGTTTGATGACGTATTAATGCTTGTAAACGGCGAAAGCATTCAAATTGGTGCTCCAGTTGTTGCTGGTGCTACAGTAACTGCTGAAGTAGTTAGCCACGGTCGTCACGACAAAATTCGTATTGTTAAAATGCGTCGTCGTAAACATTACCGTAAACAACAAGGTCACCGTCAATGGTTTACCGAGTTGAAAATTACTGCTATTTCAGGCTAATTACGAGGATTATGAAACATGGCTACTAAAAAAGCTGGTGGATCGACACGTAACGGTCGTGACTCGAACCCTAAAATGTTAGGCGTTAAAATGTTCGGTGGTCAATCTGTGACTGCGGGCAACATCATTGTTCGTCAACGTGGTACAGAATTCCACGCTGGTGCAAACGTAGGTATGGGCCGTGACCATACTTTATTTGCTACCGCTGATGGCGTGATCAAATTCGAAGTGAAGGGTCAATTTGGCCGTCGCTACGTAAAAGTTGAAACTGTATAAGTTTTAATTTTTAAAAAGAGCCCGCATTTTTGCGGGTTTTTTTATGTCTGCATGATTTCTTTTTAATTAGCTATAGTCAAGAAATATGGGGATTGGCTGTGCTTTATTTTAAAATAATAAAAATCAAATACTTGTTTTTTGTTTTGCATATTTCCTGTTGTTTTTTATTACAAATAAGTCGCAATACTGTGACATATTGAGACTTAAGTCTCATTTTTTGGATGTAAAATATTAAGAGCAAAATTAGAAAAAAGGCTAACAGACATGAGAAGAATATTCAGAAAGGTCTTGAATAAATTACTTTACCATCATGTTGATGCATCAAAAGATGATTGTAAAATTGAACAAGGCCAAATGCCGAGAATAGCAATACAGCAAATTCATCATCTTGGTTTATTTGCACAAATAAAAACCATTAAAACTCCGAAATTATTGTTGTTAAGTATTATGTTGGCTTTGGGTAGCAGTGCTTTGGCAAATGCTGGAAATAGCCATCAATCTCATGGTAATGGATATGGTCATCATCCTAAGCCCCATCATTCTTCTGGAACTAAAGGGCCGAAAGGCGATACTGGAGCTACAGGCGCAGCTGGGTTTAGTGCCTATGAAATTGCTGTAAACGATGGTTATGCTGGTACAGTACGTGAGTGGCTAGCCAGCTTAATTGGAGATAATCCTTATGTTGAAATTGAGTCACATCAATTGAATACCGTACCTAAACCGACAGCAACAGGTCAAGGCGCGATTGCAATAGGAACTGCCACGAATGTATCAGGTGGGCAATCGATAGGACTGGGTGTAAATAACAATATTACAGGTCAAAACTCAGGGGCTATTGGGAGTAATAATAATGTCAGTGGCAATAATAGCTATGTGCTTGGCAATAATGTCACCACAGCGGCAAACAATAGCGTGGTCTTAGGTCATGGTTCTACATCGAATCGGGATAATACCGTTTCGGTGGGTGCAGCAGGTGCGGAAAGACAAATTACTAATGTTGCAGCAGGTACACAAGATACCGATGCTGTCAATGTGGTGCAAATGCGTCAAGCGAATGCATATATTAATAGCCGTGTTGATGCATTAAATCGTAATATGAGTGAATTTGAAAATGAGACTTATGCTGCTGTTGCATCCAGCTTAGCAATCGCATCCTTACCGCAACCGACCGAAGCGGGTTATAGTATGCTGAGTGTGGGGATGGGTACGTGGGAAAATAAACAAGGTTTTGCCATCGGTGTAAGTGGCGTAACGGAAAATAATAAATTTGTCTATAAAGCGGCGGCAACAACCAATACTGAAGGTAATTTAGGGGGCGGCGCTGCGGTGGGTTGGCAATGGAAATAATGCAATATATTGAGCTTAGTCAGCATAAAAACCCACAGCAAAATGTGGGTTTTTTATTTCGAGAAATGAGTGAAAACTGTTCTGATTCTTCATCATGATGTAGAAATTTGTACATTCAACATTAATAACAATACAAAACTTCTTATTTTCTCAATTATTACAAATAAAAATTGGTTTAAGATGAGACATTGAATAAATAGCGATACAGCAAATAAAAAGGTAATGATATGAAAATGCTTCGTAAAACCCTATGTGCTATGACATTAGGTGCAGCAACGCTTGCACCGCTAATGAGTACTACTGTTTTTGCTGCACCTGTTGCAGCATCGGAGCAACAAGCAACCGCAAATTTGGTCAAACAATTGGGTGGCATTCATAGTTTGTCGGCAAATTTTGAGCAAACCACCAAAGCTACGTCTGCAAGTAAAGCACCACAGAAAAAAGGTTTGACTGGCCAGCACATGAATCAAACCTTTAAAGGGGTTATGAAAGTTGCTCGTCCCGGTAAGTTTTTTTGGGAGACCACCAGTCCATCCAAACAAACGATTGTGACTTCGGGTAAAACGGTTTGGATTTATGACCCTGATTTACAACAAGCGGTTCGTCAAAGTCTAGATGATCAAGTGGCGAATACCCCCGCATTGTTATTGTCAGGTAATACCAATCAAATTATGCAGTCATATCGTGTGACGCAACCAGATAAAACCAAGACCTATTACACTTTGCTGCCTAAGGATCGTGATGGGGCATTTCAAAGTTTAACCATCAGTTTTGGTGCAAATAAAGCACCAAGTTTGATGATTTTGGAAGACTCCTTGGGGCAAACGACTTATGTTCGTTTTAATAATGTGAAATTAAATCCTTCAATTGCAGCATCAACCTTTAATTTTGCACCACCTAAGGGCACTGATATTATTGATCAATAATATCGCTGTTCCATAAAGAGCCACCTTCGGGTGGTTTTTTATTGCAATTGTCATCATGGAAAATGTATTGGCACGCCTTATGGTCAGAAAAAGCAGGTTGATCACTTTGAATGCAAAATCATCCTAATAAAAATGAATTTGCTTTAAATGTGTGCGTAAAAACATCAGTTCTCGAAAATTAAATAGTATTTTGAATGGGTTTTGCTCATTGCTACATTTTGTAATTTTATCTGGCGGGTTGCGTTTGTATAGTGCGATGATTCATTTTAAGAAAAGTATAGGGTTACAGCATGAAACAAACACAATTAAAGCCATGGTTCTTGGTTTGTACGCTGGTTATTGGGGGCGGAGTACTTGCGGGATGTCAACCTAAAGCTGATGTGAAAGCTGAAGCACCAAAGCAGCAACAATCACAAAATAAAGAGAATACCATTAGCGCTATTCAAGCCAAAGTAGTGCCAGTTAAATTGACCAAACCTGAAGCCTGTGATGCTGAAGGGTGTATTCAATATGATATTCAAACGGTTAATACCAATCTTAAATGGATTGATGATTATTTTATTGCTCGAATTAAAAAAACTGACCCAATTGCGTTTTCTACCGAACCAAATCAAAAAATAAATGCCTCAGACGGAGCTGCACCTAATTTAAGTCAAAGTTCGACCTATGTGCGTTTCGTCAGTCAATACTATGATCAGGCGACATTTGCCATTCAGAGTTATAGTTATTCGGCGGGTGCAGCACATGGTATGTATCATCAAGAATTTGTAAATTTTGATTTAAACACCCAAAAGCGTTTGGCTTTATCTGATATTTTAGTCAAAGGCGCAGAACAACAAGTTTTAGATGCCTTATATGACGCCAATACAATGTGGCTGGATCAACATAGCATTGAAAGAGACAAACTGAAATTAAGTGATAATTTTTACTATGGTGCCAACGGTCTTGTTTTTGTTTATCCCTTATATGAGTTGGCTTCTTATGCCGAAGGCATGACTGAACTGACCTTGCCTTATGTAACATTGACCAAACTGGTTAAAGCAGAATATCTGCCAAGTTTACCAAAGTATCCAAGCCCATAATTTCAGCTTAATTCGGTTAAATTTGCTGTAATAAGGCGCAGCTACAAGCTCGGTCACTGTCTTTTTTAACATTTAGCGCTTACACTATAGCCAGTTTTTTTCTTTGCAAAAGATTGGCTATGATCGACCCGAAATTAATCCGAAATAATATTGAGGCTGTAAATTTAGCCTTAGCAAAACGTGGCGTACAGCTGAATGTAGAAGAGTGGGCTTCGCTTGAAGCGCAGCGTAAAGAGCTTCAATCCAAAACTGAAGCTTTGCAGGCAGAGCGTAATTCGGGTGCTAAACAAGTTGGCCAAATTAAAAAATCTGGTGGCGATGCATCCGAAATTATGGCGCGTATGGCAGCCATTGGTGATGACATTAAAGCTGCTGAAGTTGCGCTTGCTGCATTACAAACCGAAATTGAAAATAAAGCGTTAAGCATTCCAAATATGCCGCATGAATCTGTACCTGAAGGTAAAGATGAAGACGATAATGTTGAAATCCTAAAATGGGGTAC
The DNA here is from genome assembly GCF_900107285.1 of Acinetobacter kyonggiensis. Lineage (GTDB taxonomy): Bacteria > Pseudomonadota > Gammaproteobacteria > Pseudomonadales > Moraxellaceae > Acinetobacter > Acinetobacter kyonggiensis. Next base: position 190,530 of record NZ_FNPK01000005.1, read on the forward strand.
ACCGCGTCAGTTTGATTTTGAAATTAAAGATCATACGGACTTGGGCGAATGGATGGGTGGTTTAGAGTTTGAAACTGCCACCAAACTTACAGGTACACGTTTCAGTGTTTTAAAAGGGCCATTGGCGCGTTTACAACGTGCATTGACTCAGTTCATGTTGGATACGCACACCTTGAAAAATGGCTATACCGAAGCGTATGTGCCATATTTAGTCAATGCTGATTCTTTACGTGGTACAGGTCAACTACCTAAATTTGAAGAAGATTTATTCAAATTACAAGGTGAAAAAGAACTTTATTTAATTCCAACTGCCGAAGTGCCTGTGACCAATTTCGTGCGTGATGAAATTGTTGATCCAGATCGCTTACCGTTAAAATATGCAGCGCATACACCCTGTTTTCGCAGTGAAGCAGGGTCATATGGCCGTGATACTCGCGGTTTAATCCGTCAACACCAATTCGACAAAGTTGAGATGGTGCAGATTGTTAAACCTGAAACATCAATGGACGCACTTGAAGAATTGACGGGTCATGCAGAAGGTATTTTGCAAGCCTTGGGTCTTCCATATCGTAAAATCATTTTATGTGGTGGCGATATGGGCTTTGGCGCAATCAAAACCTATGATTTAGAAGTTTGGGTGCCGAGCCAAAATACCTATCGTGAAATTTCAAGCTGTTCATGTATGGGTGACTTCCAAGCACGTCGTATGAAAGCACGTTACCGTGTAGACCAAAAGAAAACTGAATTCGTCCATACTTTGAATGGTTCTGGTTTGGCCGTTGGTCGTACATTACTGGCAGTGATGGAAAATTACCAACGTGAAGATGGTTCTATTGAGATTCCAGTAGCACTTCGTCCGTATATGGGTGGTACAGAATTTATTGATTAATCAGTAGCTTGATTATTAAATAGATGAATGGCACAGTTTTGTGCATGAAAATTGCTTAAGACAATCAGATCTAAAATATTGAGGTAGTCCGTGGATATCTTTCCAATCTCTTTAAAGTTGCAACAGCAACCTTGTCTGATTGTCGGTGGCGGGCATATTGCCTATCGTAAGGCCGTCCTTTTGGCAAAAGCGGGTGCAGTGATTCATGTGATTGCCCCTGAAATTGAAAGTAATTTACTTGAGCTTGTTGAATCAAGCCAAGGGCAATATGTTCAAGCACCTTTTAGTTTAGATATTCAACTGCGCAATTATCGTTTGGTGATTGCAGCAACCAATGATAAAGCGACCAATATTCAAGTTTTTGAAGCCTGTGAAGCAGAAAAAATATTGGTCAATAGTGTGGATGATCCTCCGCATTGTCGTTTTATGGTTCCTGCAATTATTGACCGTTCACCTTTGGTGGTTTCAATTGCGACCAATGGTACATCTCCCGTGTTGTCGCGCCAAATTCGAACCCAGCTTGAAGCAACAATTCCACATGGGATGGGGAAATTGGCTGATTTTTCTGGACAATGGCGTGCTAGCGTTAAAGCGAAAATTATCAATCCAGATGAGCGTCGTATTTTTTGGGAGGACTTGTATGCCAGCCCACTCAAAGAACAGGTGTTTAATGACAATATTGCGGAAGCAAATCGATTAATTGAGCAGGCATTGCTAGAGTGGAAAACACCTAAAGGTGAGGTCTATTTAGTGGGTGCAGGGCCGGGCGATCCTGAATTATTGACCTTAAAAGCCTTACGCTTAATGCAGCAAGCGGATGTGATTATTTATGATCGTTTGGTCTCTCCTGCGATTTTAGAATTATGCCGTCGTGATGCAGATAAAATCTATGTTGGAAAAGCACGTTCCAATCATAGCGTTCCTCAAGAAGGCATCAACGCTTTATTGGTGGAATATGCTGCAAAAGGTAAGCGGGTATGTCGTTTAAAAGGCGGAGATCCATTTATTTTTGGTCGTGGTGGTGAGGAAATTCAAGAGCTGTTTGCGGCGGGTGTGGCTTTTCAAGTCGTCCCCGGGATTACCGCAGCATCGGGCTGTTCGGCTTATGCTGGTATTCCTTTAACACACCGTGATTATGCTCAAAGTGTTCGATTCTTAACAGGCCATTTAAAAGAAGGTTCACCCGAGTTACCGTGGAAGGAACTGGTTTATGAAAACCAAACCTTGGTGTTGTATATGGGCTTGGTGGGTTTAGAAAAAATATGTGCGCAATTAATTGCACATGGTCAGCGTCCGAATATGCCCGTTGCCCTTATTTCTAAAGGCACGACACCAGAGCAAAAAGTTGTGGTGGGAACTTTGGCTGATATTGCATCGAAAGTGACAGAACATCAAATTCAAGCGCCAACCCTCACTATTATTGGTGAGGTCGTCAGTTTACGTGAACAATTACAGTGGCAGGGCTAAACAAGCCCTGTTGCATTGAAAGAGTAGAGAAATCTTGTGATTCATGTTGTTTTATATGAGCCTGAAATTCCTGCGAATACAGGAAATATCATTCGTTTATGTGCCAATACCGGTGCGCAATTGCACTTGGTGAAGCCATTAGGTTTTGAACTGGATGATAAAAAGCTCAGACGTGCAGGCTTGGATTATCATGAATGGGCGCATATGAAAGTATGGGAAAACTTTGCTGAATGTGTCGCGCATTTAAAAGAGCAGGGTATTGAAAATGATGCGATTTATCCTTTAACCACCAAAGGTTCTGAAACGCCACATACTTCAAATTTAAACCGTCCAGTAGCATTGTTAATGGGGCCTGAAACACGTGGTCTTCCTGAAAGTGTACGCATGATGTTCCCAGAAAAACATTGGATTTGTTTGCCAATGGCAGCAAATTCACGCAGTTTGAATTTATCGAATGCGACTGCAATTATTCTTTATGAGGCATGGCGTCAACAAGGTTTTGAAGCATTAGTTTAAAAACAGATGGTTAAAAAGCTGCTTCAAGCAGCTTTTTTTATGTTTAAATTTTCGGAAATATGAATAATAATTGGCTACAGAAAACATTAAGCATATAAAAAAGACGCATAAAGCGTCTTTTTTATTGAATGAATCAGCAGGTTAGTGTGAATCATCAAATTCGTTATGCTGTGGTGCAGGTTGTTTAAAACCTTTGGTTTTATAACCTAAGTATAAAATACCGAACATTGCCCACCATAAACCATATTTTAATGAGGTTTCTTCAATTTCTAGCCAGAGTGCAAATACACTGATAAAGCCAAGTAATGGAACAACCACAAAGTTTAAAATGTCTTTCGTATTTTTGGTACGCCCATCACGTAATGCATAACGTGAAATGACCGACAAATTGACAAAGGTAAATGCAGTTAAAGCACCAAAACTGATTAAAGAAATCACAGTATCCAGATTCATAAAACCAGCAGTTAAAGCAACAACGCCTACAATTAAAATATTGTATGACGGGGTGAGGCTTTTAGGGCTGATATGACCAAAGATTTTCTTGTTAATCACGCCATCACGGCCCATGGCAAACATGAGGCGTGATACACCAGCATGCGCTGAAATACCCGATGCCATAACCGTCACGATTGCAAAAGCCAGCACATAAGATTGGAATAGTGAACCGCCAACCAACATTAAAATGTCAGGTTGAGTAGCCGCTACATCTGCAAAATAGGTTTTTGGATCATTCGGGAAGTAAATTTGCATGAAATAGGTGCTGACAATGAAAATCACACCTGCAATTAAAGCAGTTAAGAAAATCGCTTTAGGCAAGGTCTTTTCAGTATCTTTGGTTTCTTCGGCAAGTGAACTGAGAGAGTCAAAACCAGTGAAAGAGAAACACAGTAAGGTTGCACCAGTAACCAATGCACCGACTGAAGTTAACTCATTCCAAAATGGCTCAAGGCTCCAAAGCTGATAACGTTGCTCAGCAGAAATAGGACCATCTGCATTAAAACCTGCTTGTAGTTTGCTATAAACCAAATAGGTAAAGACAGCGATCACAACCAGCTGAATCACTACGATTAAACTATTAAAGTTGGCAACAAAGCGCGCACCTTTTAAGTTTACACCTGTCATAAATGCAGTCAGTATAATGACCCATACCCAGTGGTTTACATCTGGAAACAATGCTTCAAGATAAATCACAGCAAGAATGATGTTGACCATTGGTGATAATAAATAATCTAACCAAGATGACCAACCGACCATGAAACCAACATTGGGATGAATCGATTTTTGGGCATAAGTATAGGCCGAACCCGAAGACGGGTAGCGACGAATCATATGACCATAACTTAGAGATGTTAATAAAATTGCAACGAGTGCAAATATGTAGGATGTCGGTACGTGAAAATGACTTTCTTCCGCGACTAAACCGAAAGTGTCAAATAACGTCATGGGCTGTATATAAGCTAAACCAATAATAATGATGTGCCAGAGTCCCAGCGTTTTTTGTAGTTTAGCTACCGATGGAGTCCCAGAGATATTTGTCAACGGCGTTATCCTCTTAATCGTTGATCAAGGATCAGTCATGTTTATAAGGATCGTTTGAGACGAACGATCCCCCCTATATGAATAAAACAAAAGTGCGCCAATCTACTCCAATTGGATACCTTTTGCCAATCACTTTATAAACTTTTTATAGCATGAAATGTGCCATTTAATAAAAAACGGTCGTTGATTTTCACAAAGGAAAAGCCTGATGCTTAAAAAAACATCAGGCTAATTTTTCCACTATATCCGCTTATTTTTCAATATTTACCAAGCTTTTTCTAACAGTGCTTTTAAGTCACTGAAGGTCGCTTCTTTAGGGTTGTAAATAATAGATCCATCATTTAAAGCCTTTTCTGCGACTTCATCTAATTGTACTTCAGAGACTTTACCCGTTTCACGTAAAGTACGTGGTAATTTGGTGAGGGTATATAAACGATCGCGCATGGTTAAAATAGTTGCAATCGCTTTATCGGCACGTAAATGTGCAGGTGTTTGTGCAAAAATATCTGCCCCAGCTAAAGGAAGTAGTAGGTCTGCAATTTTGTCACCATTTACTTCTTTATTATATTCAAGTACATATGGTAGGAATAAATTCATGCATAAGCCGTGGGGCAGGTGTGCTACAGCACCTAAAGCATGTCCTAATGAATGCACTAAACCAACCATCGAATTAGAGAATGCAATACCTGCCATGGTTGAAGCTTGCGCCAATTCAAGGCGACCAAACTCATCTGTTGGATGGTCCAGTACCTTAAATAAATTATTGCTTACTTTTTTGATTGCAGCAGTGGCATAAGCATCACTGATTGGATTTGCAGCCATGCAAGTATAGGCTTCAACCGCATGCGTTAGTGCATCCATAGCGGTCATAGCGGTTAAATGGGGGGGTAAAGTTTGCGTCATACGCGGGTCAAGAATCGCTGCATGGGGCATCAAATAATAAGATGCAAATGCCATTTTGACATTTTTTTCCAGATCGGAAACCACAGCAACCATAGTTACTTCAGAACCAGTACCTGATGTGGTTGGAATCACAAAAAATGGTTTCAGTGCTTTTGGAAGATTGTGCGCACCTGAAAATTTCAGTAAGTCGTCACCACCTTCAGTTACCAAAATATTGGTCGCTTTTGAAGTGTCAATCACAGAACCGCCACCGACAGCAATAATCGCATCACAATTATTTTCACGATAGGCTTTTGCTGCACTACGCACTGTTTCTACGCTTGAATCGGGTGGAACATCATCAAAAATATAGCCAATCACGGCATCTGTAGATTCAAAAGCTGCTTCAATTGGAGCAAGTAGATGATTACTACGTACGCCTTTGTCGGTAATGATCAGTGGGCGTTTTGCACCTAAGGTTGCAAGTTCAAAAGGAATATGTTCTAACGCGGCATGACCTGCGATGACTTTTACTGGGCAGAAAAATTCGTAATAAGGCTTAGCCATGTTATACACTCCGTTTAAAATAGGATTGAGCCACTTTCAAATAAATATTTGCAGCTCCTGTTAATTTTTCTTTTAGGCTTAATTCACTTGGATATTGTTTTACAGCAAGCTCGGCTAAGAGTTTAGGTAAAATAAGTGATTCCATTTTATTTAAACAACGCACCAGACGAATGGCATATGCTAAATCGCCATCTGCAATCATGCGGTCATGGGCAAAGGCTTGAGCAGTACTTTCTTGGAAAGAAAATACTAAAAAAGCATGACTTAAATGCTTAAAAGTAATGGTTAAATCAGGCTTAGTTGCTACGGATTGTAGTAATTTTAATTGATGGTCTTCCGTGACTTTTGCAATAAAAGCGGGGCCATTGGGAAATACTTTCATCGAAAGAACAAAACCAACAGGGAATTTGGCAACTTCCTGTTTTACTTCTTCATCGACTTGGCTCGCCATGACTAAACCTCTGCCAATGACATCCATCATGAGTTTGACATAGGTTAGTTGTAAAGCGGGCTTTACGGATTTGGTTGAAATCACTCGCATATCCCTTATCTAAAAAATATTTATTAGTTTAGAGTAAATACTCTAATTTATTTTTATCGCAAAAGCAAAGTTATTGTTGCATGACTTGGACTTTATTAAAGTAACCGCTGTGATCTAAAGTTTCAATCACATCCGCACATAAATCATTAAAATCAGGATAGTTTTCAACCAAGTCCATGACGCGAACCATTTCTAATCCTGCATAGCCACATGGATTAATGGTGTGAAATCCAAACAGATCACAATCAATATTGAGTGCAAGGCCATGATAGCTACGTCCTTTGCGAATTTTAAAACCCAATGAGCCAATTTTACGTTCATTGACATAGACGCCCGGTGCATCTGGTTTAGCATAGGCTTCAATGTGGTATTTTTTCATTAGGTCGATCATTAAATTTTCAGCATAGGAAACTAACGTGCGGACGTTCCAGCCTAAGCGATTTAAATCAAACATGAAGTAGGCAACCAGCTGACCCGGCCCATGCCAAGTGACTTGTCCACCACGATCCGTTTGTACCACAGGAATCGTACTCGACATTAGAATATGTTCTGGTTTTCCTGCTTGCCCTTGGGTTAAAACATCATGATGCTGCAAAATCCACAGTTCATCTGGGGTGTTTTCATCACGGGTTTCAGTTAACTTTTTCATGTCCTGAAAACGGTCGAGATAAGGGGTAAGTTGATTAAATTGACGGATAATTAAATTAGGTTTTAGAACAGCATCAGTCACGTGAAGTGCGTCCATAAAAGTTTAAATATGAGAAATGATTATAATGAAATTGGGGTGAGATGGGAGATGATACCCAGATGATTTGCTATTTTTATTGGTATGGATTCAATATTTTTCTGCATACATAAAAAAACACGCTTCGAGGCGTGTTTTTTATATTGATTAAAGTGCTGTTTTAATCAATGTGCAGGCGGCTAAATCTGCATATAGTGCATGAACTTGTTCAAGTTCCACAAAAATAATTTGTGCCGTTAACGAGTGATACTTACCTGTACGCGATGGTTGTACTTTGATGGTTGTACTATCAAAATCAGGGAAGTGTTTTACTAAAATTTCCACTACAGCACAATGTAAATCTTCATGCGCTTCACCAATCAATTTGATTGGATAATCCATAGGGAAAACCCATAGTTCTTCTTGAAGTTCACGTGATGGTGTACGGTCTAACATCGTCATGAGAGCCAGTCCTCATATATCAAACGCCTGCGTGAATGCAGGCGTTGTATTTCTCTTAGATACTTAATGGAGACTGACATTTAGATTTCAAGTCTCCATCGGTATCATCAAAAATTAGTCATTTTCTAAGAATGAACGTAAGTGTTCAGAACGAGAAGGATGACGTAATTTGCGTAAAGCTTTGGCTTCAATCTGACGAATACGTTCACGTGTTACATCAAATTGTTTACCCACTTCTTCCAAAGTATGGTCAGTTGGCATATCAATACCAAAACGCATTTTTAAGACTTTCGCCTCACGTTCAGTCAAGTTTTCCAGCACTTCACGTGTTGCTTCTTTTAAGCCTTCTGAAGTCGCAGCATCAATTGGAGAGGTAATATTACCATCTTCAATGAAGTCACCAAGATGCGAATCTTCGTCATCACCAATCGGTGTTTCCATCGAAATTGGTTCTTTGGCAATTTTAAGCACTTTACGTACTTTAACTTCGTCCATTTCCAGGCGTTCACCTAATTCTTCAGGTGTTGGCTCACGGCCCATTTCTTGAAGAAGTTGACGAGATACACGGTTGATCTTGTTAATGGTTTCGATCATGTGTACTGGAATACGGATGGTACGTGCTTGATCGGCAATAGAACGTGTAATCGCCTGACGAATCCACCAAGTTGCATAGGTCGAGAATTTATAACCACGACGGTATTCAAACTTGTCTACGGCTTTCATCAAACCGATGTTACCTTCTTGAATCAAGTCAAGGAATTGCAAACCACGGTTGGTATATTTTTTCGCAATCGAAATTACCAAACGTAAGTTTGCTTCAACCATTTCTTTTTTCGCGCGACGTGCTTTTGCTTCACCAACAGCCATACGTTTAGAAATGTCTTTAATGTCTTTAACATCTAAGCCCAATTCTTTTTCGATATCGGCAATTTTTTGCTGGAATGCAACAACATCTGGACGTACTTTTTCTAAGTAACCTTTTTGATCAGCAGGTGCTTTAGCAATTTGTTCATCTAACCAAGCTGGATTTGACTCTTGACCTGGGAATGATGTACGGAATTGAGTACGATCCATACGACCACGACGAACGGCATAACGCATTACTTCACGTTCAGCTGTACGAATTTGTTCATGCGTACCACGAATCATTTCTGAAATGATTTCAAATAAACGTGGAGTAAATTTGAACATCATAAACACAGTCGCAAGTGCTTCAAGCGCTTCATCTGCTTGTTTGCTGTTACGACCATGCTTTTCAATCGCGACTTTGGTTACTTTCCACGCATCTTCAAGTTCAGTGAAACGAACACGTGCAATTTCTGGATCTGGACCAGACTCACCTTCAGAATCATCATCACTTTCAGATTCTTCTTCTTCGTCATCGTCCAATTTTACATCTTTAGTGGTTTTAGTCGTCGCTTCATCATTTTCAACAATTTCAGCTTCTTCTTCTAAAACTTCTGGAATTTCTTCGTCAGATTCTGGGTCTAAATAACCAGATAAAATATCAGCAAGACGACGTTCACCTTCAGCAACATCGCTATATTCTTTTAATACAACTTCAACTGCATTCGGCCAATACGCAATCGAATGAAGAACGTCACGAATACCTTCTTCAATGCGTTTCGCAATGCTAATTTCGCCTTCACGCGTTAATAGTTCAACCGTTCCCATTTCACGCATGTACATACGTACTGGATCGGTGGTACGACCAGGTTCGCTTTCAACTGAAGCAAGAACAGCTGCCGCTTCTTCTTCAGCGACTTCATCGGTTGCTTCGGCATTGTTACCGTCGAACATGGTGTCATCAGATTCAGGCGCACGTTCATGCACTGGAATGCCGACATCTTGAAGCATTTGAATAATGTCTTCAATCTGTTCGCTTTCCGTGATCGAGTCTGGGAGATGATCGTTAACCTCAGCGTAAGTTAAGTAACCTTGCTCTTTGCCTCGGCTAATCAGAGCCGCTACTTGCGAAGTAGGGGAAGTCATATCGCTCATCTTTGCTTACTCTTCGTTGAATCTGTGGCAGTGAAAAACCGTGCATGATAGCACAATTCGCTTAAAATTGTTTTGAATTGCTTGCTCAAATGCTATTGGGAAATAGCATTTTGATTTAACAATTGTTTTCAATATTGGGTTGGAATTTTTTTTTTCAAGTCTCTTGCATGGAATGCATTCAAAAATATCTTAATTTTTTATTGGCATTCTAATTAAAATTTTACATACCCATAAATACACAATTTTAGGGTCAAAAAACAAGTGTAAATTGAATTTGTTAGAATAAAAAGTAAAAATAACTTGACAAGATTTGCTAACAAAGATAAATAGCGCCTAGACCCATTTACTTTTTTCACCATGAGGTGGTTTTAGTGTCTTCTACAGATTTCGAATTAGATGATAGCTACAATGATGATGATGTTAGTTTTGATGAGGCATCAAGCAAAATTAGTGCTAAAGAGTCGTTAGAAAAACGTCGTCTAATTGATGACCTTCTCGCACAACGTCGTTTAGAACGTGAACTGAAAGATTTTGATTATGATCTTGATGATGATGACGGCTTTGATGACGATGAAGACTAAATTGTGATTCAGCATAGCGCACTAAAATGCTATGCTATCCACAGTTATTTTACTGAACTTGGATTTTAAATGAGTGCTTTAGATTTAGACTTATTGAGCGAATATCTAGATGGTGACCAAAATGAACATGGTCTAGATTTTGCGGCAACTCATGGTTTTTTATGTGCAACTGCGGTTGGACCAACTTTTGATAAATGGCTCGATGAACTTTTCGATAACAATCAAAAGAAAGTACCAGCTGAAATGATTGTACAAATAAAAGCATGGTTAGAAGCAATTCGTCAAAACTTAGCCAATGAAGAGGGAATTGAGTTTCCTTTTGAAATTGAAGAAGCTGATGTTGAGTCAAGTTTAGGCGATTGGAGTGTTGGCTTCGTTGATGCCATGTTCTTAAATGAAGATGCTTGGTTTACACCTGAACATGAAGATCAATTGGTGGATTTAACTTTACCAATGATGGTATTTAGTGGTGTGGACGATGAAGATCCGCAAATGGAATCTTTCCGTCGCAATGGTCAGCTTATGGACGAAATTGCAGAAGAAATTCCAGAAAACTTAAATGAAATTTATTTAATGTACCACACGCCAGCGTGATGTTACATCTTGCGCCGCTACAATCGCGGCTCATGTGTCACACACCAACTTAATTCATTGAAATCAAAAAAACACCTCAATAGAGGTGTTTTTTTAGCGTTATATTTGTGATGGTGGTATTTATGGTTTTAGTTTTCGTGCACAGATCTTGGCATACCAACCAAAACTAACAAAAAAGATTACAGCATGAATTAAAATGAGCAGCAGCATTACAATTGCGATCAGAATTAAACCTGTATTTTCAACGGTTTTTAATATATTTCCCGTAGTAGGATCGACCAAGCTATATAAGAACACCAGTATGCTGGAAATGAACAATGAAACGATGGTGCAACCCCAAACCAATTGAATTTTCTCATCAGAGTTGGGAATACGTTGTTCCCGTTTAACAAAATGTCCAGCTGCAATCAGTGTAGGTACACTGGTTGAACCCGTTAAATTGAGTAAGCTGAACATGATACCTAAGAGTAATAATGCGATGCTGTAAACAGCAGCAAAGTAGATCAAATAATGTTTTATCAATTAAATTTTCCCCAATTAGGGCGTGTCATCAATTAGGTTGATAAAATCTGACGCGTCCTTATTATTCTCTTATGACTAAACGCTATGCATTAAGAGACGATCAATGGGAACAGATTAAAGATCTGTTACCTGGACGAACAGGTACGGTTGGTGTAACCGCCAAAGATAACCGATTATTTGTTGAAGCAATACTATATCGTTACCGCTCAGGTATCCCGTGGCGAGACTTGCCTGAACGCTTTGGTGATTTTAGAGTCGTGCATACTCGCTTTAGCCGCTGGGCTAAAACAGGCGTGTGGCAGAGAGTTTTTGAAGTGCTGTC
>NZ_FNPK01000017.1 GCF_900107285.1 Acinetobacter kyonggiensis
GACAGCACTTCAAAAACTCTCTGCCACACGCCTGTTTTAGCCCAGCGGCTAAAGCGAGTATGCACGACTCTAAAATCACCAAAGCGTTCAGGCAAGTCTCGCCACGGGATACCTGAGCGGTAACGATATAGTATTGCTTCAACAAATAATCGGTTATCTTTGGCGGTTACACCAACCGTACCTGTTCGTCCAGGTAACAGATCTTTAATCTGTTCCCATTGATCGTCTCTTAATGCATAGCGTTTAGTCATAAGAGAATAATAAGGACGCGTCAGATTTTATCAACCTAATTGATGACACGCCCTAGATAGGCATATATATTTATGTCATTTAAGGTTTAATAATTTTAAATATTTTTCCGCTGCTTGTACTTTGAAAAAGCATTTCAAAGCTAGGGCGAATCACCTCATTATCGACAATAATATATTTTATTCGTTCATATGTTTTGACAGTACTTGATACAACCTCATCCAAGGTTGCTTCAATGGCGTAATGCACACCAAATTGATCCTTCACACTAATATTAAATTTATTCATAAATACACCTTAAAAAGAAAATAACACAGCCTGAGACTGCAAAAATAGCATTCAATGATTATTAGATTTTGTAGTTATATACATTGAACGCTAGTCAATATACGTTAAAAAGCATTCTTTAAGGAATATATTTCTAGCTATTCATATTGATGTGCCTAGGCTTTGTGATCGTTCGGATAATCTGCAACGTAAGCATCTTCAAATTTTAAAATTACACACCAATTTTTATTTACACTCAGAGAGCACTATCTTCCATTCATATAGCGTATCAAAATTTATGTAATTTTTATGACAAAGACAAGTGAATACACAGTTTGTTGACTTTAGCTCACAAAAAAGTTGGAAATTTTTCGATGAATATGACCAAACATGCGACTGCCTTTTGGATAACAATGCGAAAAAGTGTCTAAAGAAGAAAGAGTAAGCATAAAGTTAAATAAACAGTTTTAAGTATTGTAAATTAACTCTTAAAAATTGAATGACCTCTGTATTATTAAATTTAATATTTAAAGTAAGGTAATAAAAAGAATGAAACGGATAATTTTTATTTTATTAAGTTTAATTTGTACATCTTACACCGCTCAAGCCAGTTCAGCCGATGCATGGAAAAAACATGATCAAAAGCTTAAAGCAGCGGTAATGCTCCCCGCAAATAATTGGACTTAAAAGTAGAAAATCGAATACCCTTGATTTAAGGAGATTTTCTATGAAAATATCTAAATATTCAGACAGCTTAATTATGAGTATTTTGAAACAAGCTGAAGCAGGAACACCTGTTCCAAACCTTTGCCGTGAGCATGGAATGAGCACCGCAACTTTCTATAAGTGGAAGTCTAAATATGGCGGAATGGATCTTTCCATGATGACTAGGCTTAAAGAATTAGAGGCTGAAAATGCCCGTTTAAAACGTATGTATGCTGATGAGCGGCTTAAATCTGACATTTTACAAGATGCTCTTTCAAAAAAGTTTTAAGGCCAGTTCAGCGGAAGTCTCTTGCACAGCAGGCTGCTGAGCAGTTTAAGATTTCTATCAGCATGGCCTGTTTAATTTTTAATATTAGCCAAACCTGTTATCGCTATAAGGCCCTTTTGAAAGAGGAAAATGTTCAAATCGCTGAGTGGTTGATTAAGCTAACAAATGAAAATAAAACGTGGGGTTTTAAACTCTGCTATCTGTATTTGCGCAATGTAAAAGGTTATGGATGGAATCACAAACGCATATATCGGATCTACAAAGAGCTTGAACTTAACTTAAGGATTAAACCCAACAAACGAATTAAGCGAGAACAACCAGAAACCCTTGCAGTACCAACAGCTAAGAATGAGTCATGGTCAATGGATTTTATGCATGATCAACTCAGTGATGGGCGTAGCTACCGTGTGCATAACGTCATTGATGATTACAATCGAGAATCGTTAGATATCCTTGTTGATTTCTCATTACCGGCTGAACGTGTTCTGCGGGGGCTTAACCAATTAATTGAATGGCGAGGCAAACCTAAACATATTCGATCCGACAATGGGCCTGAATATATAAGCGATTTAATGAAAGAATGGTGTGATCAACATGATATTGAGCATATCTTTACTCAGCCAGGTAACCCTCAACAAAATGCCTATGTTGAACGATTTAATCGCACAGTTCGATACGAATGCCTAAACCAATATTTATTTAGAGAGCTTAGTGAGGTTCAAGACTGTACAACCTTATGGCAGTACTTTTATAATCATGAACGACCTCATATGTCAGTAAATGGTTGTCCACCTAATTTTAAACAATAACAAGGGCTTTGGATTTTCTACCCATTAGTTCAATTAAAAATGGGGGTATTACCCAGCTTGTATAAAAGCGAGTCTATTAAAAAATACAAAGGTCGTCAGTGACATTATGCCCTTTGATGATCGTGTGGGATATTCTGCTATAGTTTTAGAAGGTCGCTATCCTCAAGCGCATATGAAAAACCAGCTTGGACGTGAATTATGTCTATGGCAGCGATCTAAACAAAAAGCTTCCATCGTGGAAGCAGATACACTCTTAAAATTAAAGAAATAAACTCATCGTTTAATCGCATAATTAAATTCAGACCGACAGAAAATGATATGCTAAATCCATAATTTTATTATTTGAGACAATAAAATGAAAAAGAGTTTAAGCCTCGCTATTTTAGCTGCTTCAGTGGCATTAGGTTCTGCTCCTGTAGTTGCAAAGTCATTAGAAACACCTGTGACTTTCAAAAAAGGTACTTATGGCGCAAGTTTAAAAGGTACTTTCAAAGGCTATGATGATGCCCTTTATACACTGCATGCCAAAGCAGGCCAACGATTGAAATTTAAAACAACCAGCACGGGTGACTTAGCATATATCAATATTTATGCACCAGAAGATAAGCCAGATAAAGCTGAAGCCTTATGGATTGGTTCTACAGCAGGCTCAGCTGGAGAAGTGGTTCTACCATCAACGGGGAAATATACACTGCAAGTTTATCAAATGCGGAATAGCGCACGGCGCGGCAAAACTGTAAATTTCAATGTCGATATCCAAATTTTAAATCAAGCACCTTAAGGTGCTTGATTCATTGGACTCTCATAAGTCGTTGCACCAACTGGTGATACACGCCAAATCATATCACCCACATCATCGGCGACCAAAATAGCCCCTGAAAAATCCACCGCTACACCAACAGGCCGCCCAAACGCATCACCTTTATCGTTTAAAAAGCCAGTCAATACATCTTGCGGTTTACCAGAAGGTTGACCATTTTGGAACGGCACAAAAACGACTTTATAACCACTATGCGGTTTACGATTCCATGAGCCATGCTGACCAATTAGCGCGCCACCGCGATATTGTGGCATTAATTCGGCAGCATAAAATGCTAAGCCTAACGATGCTGTATGGTTACCCAGTGCATAATCAGGCTTAATTGCGCGCGCGACCAACTCAGGATTTTGTGGTTTTACCCGTGTGTCTACATGTTGACCATAATAGCTATACGGCCAGCCATAAAAAGCACCATCTTTAACTGAAGTCATGTAATCGGGCACCAAGTCATTGCCCAGTTCATCACGCTCATTCACGACTGTCCATAGCGCACCACTTTGAGATTGCCAATCCATGCCATTTGGATTACGCAGCCCTGTCGCAAACGGTCGTGCCTTGCCACTGGCAATATCAAATTCCATAATCAGTGCACGGCCCATTTCTTTGTCAAACCCATTTTCAGCTACATTACTGTTTGAGCCAACAGTAATATAAAGTTTGGTGCCCGCAGGGTTGGCAATTACGTTTTTGGTCCAATGATGGTTTAACGTACCACCCGGTAAATCCAATATTTTGGTTCCGCTTACTGTAATTTGAGTTGCACCTTCTTGGTAAGAAAAGCGTATTAAGGCATCAGTATTGGCCACGTACAGCATGTTTCCTACCAGTGCCATGCCAAATGGAGAGTTTAAATTTTGTAGAAATACGGTTTTTTGGTCAGCGATACCATCACCATTGGTATCACGGAGCAAGCTAATGCGGTTGGCGCTCGGATACGATGACCCTGCACGCTTCATCACCAGTTGCGCTATTTTTCCTTTAATTCCCTTGCTATCATCAGGCTTAGATGGCGCATCTGTTTCGGCCACCAGCACATCACCATTCGGCAACACATACAGCCAGCGCGGATGTTCAAGTTTTTCCGCAAATGCTTGTACTTTTAAACCTGTAGTAGGCGTTGGCATAATACCCGCAGGCCAGCCTTTGGCAGTAGCAATATTAACCGTAGGCAGCAAACTTGATTTAGGTTCAGGCAAATTAGGTTGTGGGCCATAGCTGTCTGTGATTGGAGAGCTAGATGGTGAAGCGCATCCTGTTAGTGCCAATACAATGGCAGAACTCGCAATGGGCAGTAAAAACCGAGCAGACATTTTTTATCTCCAATTTATTTTTGTCGCACTAAATAGAGAATAATTCTTTGTATGATAGAGATATAGGTTTTTATTTAACATATTTGTGGCTATACCAAGTTAAAAATGCAGATTCAACATCTACTGCTATTCCCAAGTAGAAGTGTTCGCTTCTAGCTTCTATAAGTAAACCTCGCATCTGAGACAGGATTAAATTGGCGGCCCATTGACTACGTAATATCAGTAAATAAAAAAAACTGTTGCATTCAAATGTAAATTTATTCCAAAATAAAAAAGGTCTAACTATCCGTTAATAGTTAGACCTTGAATCATGTTGAAGGGTTGATTTACTTTACGGTCACTGTAATGCTACCGGTGTTCACAGCACCGATTGCTGAAGTTTTGATGCCATCAATATGATTCACTCTTCCGTCTACATTTACAGATGCATCAATAGCGCCTGAATTAAAGGCTAAATTTGCTGCGCTGTAATTGCTCAGCGTTGTAGAGAATTGATCATAATAGCTAGTATTCACTCCTGCACTGATAGAGCTTTCGAGTTCAGATGACTGTTCATTATGCCATCCCTCTACCTCATGCCATGCATTTTTTTCAGCGGCAAAAGTTCCATTGAATGTACCCGCAGTAACAGCACTGAAGTTGCCTTGCTGTAAATTGATACTGCCTGTGTTCACTGCACCAATTGCTGAAGTTTCTGCCGCGACTTTGTCTCCAACATTATTGAGTGAATTATAACGACCATCTATGTTGACAGTTGCATCAATATTAGCGGTATTGATTGCAAGGTTAAGTGCACTACCATTTTTGGCATGTTGAGTTAAAAGTTGTAGAGTTCCTTGCAAACCAGTATCTACAGTGACGTGGTTGCCTTGTGGATTTGCCATAGCTGCACTGGACAGGAAGGCGACGGATAAGGCGATTGTTGTGATAGTCTTATTCATGGTTAATTTCCTTTTCTAGTTTTCTTTTCTAATTTTGAAGTACTTCTCGCTAAGCACCTCTTTTTATAATGGGAGCGAGCCCATTTTTATATATCTTTTAATCACGCTGAGTTGTTGACCAGTAATTTTCGATCATTGCTGGATTTACATCCCATAACATCTGAGCCTTCTCATCTTCTTTTTTTCCCTCATTCACTTTGCTTGAAGATGAGTGCTGTTTCATACTGATATATTTAATCAGATCCTTTTTACTCATTTCAGAATCACCTTCAGGATTTTTAATCAGGTCAGATTCTTTATTTTTATGCGGCTGCGTATCTTTGTTTGGTGAGTTTGTAGATTTATTTTTCTCATTCGATGAACTTGTTTTATCTGATGAAGAGTCCAGAAGAGACCCACTTGAATCCACAGTGTTTTTCTGCTGGCTTTCTTTATATTTATACAGGGCAACAGAACTTCGCGTTAAACTTAAGCTGCCAAATTCAGGTGGTATTTCAGCGCGGCAACTTTCAAATGTTACGGGTGGAATGACCTGACTGAGCAATTCAAAAGTAGCCAAATTCAACATTTGACGCAAAGCAAAGTTGGTCGCTTCTCTCTCTCCTTTGCCAATCTGAATGTTCAGTAAAGTATGACCAGCAAACCTGCCTGCATTTATGCCGTAATCCTGTGCTGCAATTTGCTTCTGTAGCGAAACATTAGCAACAACTTTACTGCTACGCGTATCTGTCAGAGATAAATCTAAACCGACCATAATGCGAGTTTGACTATAATTGGGGCCAACACCGCCTATCTGCATGTCAAAACCGCCACCGGGAATAAAATCCAAACTGTTAATACTACCTGTCACATAATAATCAGAAGCTTGAATTTGCCTTGGGTCACGAATTCCCCACTTGGCTTCGCTTTCTATAATACGAGGATCACGCCGATTCAATAAGTTAACACCCGCCTGAAATAATGCAGATTGCACCATATCTCCAGCGCCTTGCGTAACCATTTTTCCACTACCACCATTCGTTACAACATCTTTGCCTGTTTGGTCTAGAATCGCACCAACAGAAAAACTAACATCATTGCGCAGTTGTCCTTTCAGACAGGATAAGGCCATATCAAAAGGCGTAAAAATATCAGTAATAGGTGGCCCTTGTACAAGGCTGACAGGCTCCTTGTTTGAAAGAGCCATACCAGTACATCCTGTCAGAAGATGGCTAAAAAGGATCGTGATGCTCACAGAAGATATTTTTCTTCTATTCAACCAAGGAAAATTCAACATAGTGATTGTCCCCCTGGTTGGGTGCTTAAGTTAGGACATTGCTGATTATTTTGAGTGGTAGTTGAATTTACAGAGCCGTCATTTGCAGTATCATTCGAGATATCTACACCGTTGTTTGAACCATTTACATTTACATTGCTAGTAGATGAATTAAGTGTACCTATAGAACTTGTCGATGTGCTGTTTATTGTGGTTTTTCCCAGTCCAGAATAATAATCTGAATCCTTAAGCTCAATGAGATTTGCTTGGACTAAATTATCATTGGTGCGACTACTTGATGCTTTCCAGCGCTGACTCCACTCATCAGAGGTTGCATAAGCATTGCTCAGAAAACATACACAAAATAAACCAACATTGATCACTGATATTTTCATAATTCTTACCACCCTTTGATCTAAGATGTTTATTTATTTTTCATTTAGTAATGTTTAATTTATCTAATAAATATTAAATCACAAAAGATCATAAAAGTGAGAACTGCATCAACATTTTTATATTTATTTATTTCAGGTAAAAATATATCCCATTGTTTTAAATTAAAAAATATTAATTATTAATTATTATTAAATTGTAAGAAATCATTATATAGAAAAAAATTTAATTTTAAATTCACATGATATTTAAATTAAATTAATATATTTTTTATATCAAAAATTATCAATTTTTTATTTAAGAAAGAATAAAATTATGAGCCAATAAAATTTTATACAGTGATAAACCTATATTTTATCAGATCTTCTTAAAAACGTGATATAAGTCACACTTTGCTGGTGATTTTAATTATACATCACAATTAAAGTTATTTATAAAAGATTTTTTTACACGAATATGGATTTTCTAGAATCATAAGCCTAATGCGAGTTAGCCATGTTAATACCCTACATTTATATGAATCGTATCTAAGGATGTAGGGTGTGCTGCCTCAATTGTGTGACCATCTGCTGTTTCTCCCATCCTTTGATATTCTCTTTGTGCAACGTCTATTAAAAACAATGCCATACTCATCACTTTATATTTTTAACGGCAACTGAATAATAATTATAAATACCTGTATATAAAATGGTTTATTTAAAATACATGTTTTTTAAATATCAATTATCGACAAAACATCTTCTATTTATAATGATCTTTGCCATTCTACCCAAAGAAAAAATTTGAATCATTTCATGCTTATTTATTAGTTTAGTCGTCATGATTTTACTAACTCCAAAACCGACTAATGTTAGATCAACTTAGTGGACTTTCACATATCTCCCAACATTCACCTTCGTACTGATCGAATATGCTGTGCAGCCTAATCTAAGGATGCACAGTAATGTATGACTAATCATGCTTTTCATAATCCATCAACAATTCAGCCAAAATCTCAGTTGCAGACAATACTTTTTATTGGACATTTGCCAGCTCAGCGTTATTTAAAATAAAGCCGAGTTCCACAATCAATTTGTCATTACGCACAAATATCAGCTTTCACATATTGAAGAATAAAAAATAAAAATTGACAATACGTACTTATAAATATTAAAAATTAATCAATACATTAACTAAAAAATAAATTCCTAAAAGAGTATTTCAATTGAATATAGAAAACCGTAAATCTAGATTGGTTGCACCTGTTAAGGAGTTAAATTTCCTTCATGAGGATACGCAAATTATTAACAAGAATATTAGCGCAATTCAAGCTTATAGCATGATGACGCATAAATCATCTGCTTGGCTAAATACTGCTTTTAAGATTAGAGATTTCTTAAGTTATAGATTAGGAGGTGTAAAGCCAATTAAAGGATTTGGCTCATCCACAATTCATCCAGCAAAATTAAATGATAAATTAGATTTCTTTGACGTGGTTAAAATTTCAGATAATGAATTGTTTCTCCAGTCAACGGATAAGCATTTGAGTGTGTTAGTTGCTATGCAAATTAATGCATGTACTGAGTACAAGAATGAAATTAAAATTACAACAAGTGTCGTAACGTACAATTTTTTTGGAAAAATTTATATGCTCCCAGTATCCATTGCACATGGGCGGATTATAAGAAATATGCTTAAAAAATTAGCATAACTTACGAACAAAGCCTTTGCTTAATCTGCCCCAAAAGTTGGACATACAGTCTAATTTAAAGGCTACATTTCATGTCAAAATACATAACCTGAATCCAGCTTAAGTCAATGCTTCGCTCATTTGAATCGTTGGCTTATTTTTTATGGCAGAGCTAATAAACACACAAAATTACATAAATACCTGTGAAGTAATCTAAGAGACTCCAAGACTTACTCGTCACCAGATTATATGCTCTTTGGGCAAACTAAATAATGACAAGAAGAAAGCTTTGGAATTATTGAACTGCGAACATTGATACCAAATTTCAATGAACACGATTCAGGTTATGTAAGTGATCTATTCTTTTTTAAACAGCCTCCTCATCATCAACCATAGATTTTTCTTATAAATAAAAATACAGTTGTGTATTATTGAAAAGCTTGGATGGTCTTCCAAACAAAATAGAGTAAAGACTCAGTAAGTTTTTCTAATTCAATAATTTAAGAATATATTAAAATCTAATAATGTTCATTAAAAATCCAAAAAGACCATAAAACTTAAGTTATTGATTACAAAAAACTGTATAAAATTACTTTAACTTTCATACATTTTTCATATATAAAAAGACATACTAATTTTATGGCTTTAAACCATTTAACACATAATTTTTAAATCAATGAGGGGTTAATAATGCAAAATAAGAAACGCAATCTTTTGGATGCGCAACACTCACATCTTTGGATTATCGGTGGTGGTATTGCTGGCATGGCAGCAGCAGCTTTTGCAATTCGCGATGCTAAAGTGCCTGCAAAAAATATTCATATTTTAGAAGAGCTGGATATATCGGGCGGTTCAATGGATGGCGGCCCTACTCCACATGCAGCGCAAGCATGGGTGACACGTGGTGGACGTATGCTGACCGATGAGACCTATTTATGTTTATGGGACTTATTTTCCAGCATTCCCTCTTTAGAAAATCCTGAAATTTCTGTACGTGAAGAATGCCGTGAGTTTAACGAACAAGTGAAAACCCATGCTCAAGCGCGTTTAATTGATGCACAGCATGTAATTGCAGATGCAGAAAAACTCGGACTAAATACATTGCACCGTGCGCAAATGTTGCGCTTATTGGCATCGAGAGAAGAAAAAATCGGTAGCCGCCGCATTGATGAGTTTTTTGATGACGCTTTTTTTGCAACCAATTTTTGGCGCATGTGGCGCACAACATTCGCTTTTCAAAAGTGGCATAGTGCAGCAGAACTGCGCCGCTACTTTTTGCGTTTTATTCAGGAACTACCACGTATTCATACGCTCGCAGGTGTCAAGCGCACCAAGTACAATCAATACGACTCCATGATTCTGCCGCTACAACGCTGGCTGGTGGCGCAAGGCGTAGATGTGCGCTTTGGCAATTATGTGACCGATGCAGACTTCATTACTGATGAAGAAACTCAAGAACGCCGTGCTACACGTCTATACGTGAAATTACCTGAAGGTACAGAGCAAATCGAGCTGAAAGCGCACGACTTAGCCATTTTCACTTTAGGCTCCATTACTGCCGACTCTCGTTATGGCGGCAATGATGATGTACCCGCTTTAATCCGCGACCGTTTGGATCATGGCTGGACACTTTGGGATACATTGGCTAAGAAAGCACCTGACTTTGGCCGTCCAATGACTTTTTATGGCAATGTCGATGAACATAAGTGGGAGTCATTCACCCTAACCATGAAAGATGATGTGCTGTTAAAACGCATCATTGATTACACTGGCAATGAACCAGGCACTGGCGCATTGATGACTTGGTTTGAATCAGGTTGGCATTTATCCATTGTCGTTCCAGCACAGCCACATTTTCCAGACTTGCCTGAAGGCATGTATACCCTATGGGGCTACGGCTTCCAAATTGACCATATCGGCGATTACATCAAAAAACCGATGAGCGAAGCCACTGGTAAAGAAATTTTAACTGAACTCATCAAACAGCTGGGCTTTGATGACATTTTAGAGCATGTGTTGCAAACAACCGATGTGACAACAGCAATGATGCCGTATGCATCCGCCCTGTTCGCATGCCGAAAATTAGGTGATCGTCCTTTGGTGATTCCTCATGGTTCGCAAAACTTTGCCTTTTTAGGTCAGTTTGTTGAAATTGAAGATGATGTGGTCTTCACTGTGGAATATTCTGTGCGTGGCGCTATGATTGCGATTTATGAATTCTTTGGCGTAGAGCGTGAAATTCCAGAGATCTATAATGGTCTGCTCGATCCGAAAGTAGGTTTAAAAGCACTGGAAACAGTTTTCCATTAAGCATGAATTGACCTTGTATAAAATAAGAGCACACAAACGTGCTCTTATTTTTTTAACTTAGTCTATTTTTATCTCAACACATTACAAAACATACTTATTTCACCAAATTAATAGAAGTAGATTGCCCTATTTTTAAAAACAATATACTTAAACTTTATTTACTTAGATCTTCGCTAACTTTCACAACCTCAATAATTTCGAAAGTACGTTGGAATTTTATTCAGCTTTTACGAGTTATCGTCAATAAATTCTAACGCTGTTTATTCCTAATTGTATTTACATTCTTGTTCATTAAATGTCTTATAAAGTACTTAAAAAAGAGACTTTGAATATAACTAAGTTCTTGTTGATGATTTCTATAAAAATCGTCAGGGCTATCAAATAGACCGAAGTCCTGATTAATCCCCTTATCCTGAATAAAAGTATCACTTAGATTCCAATCTATAGGCGGATTATCAAAATTATCAGTGAAAACTCCAAAACCGCAGAATGTCTTAGTCATGTTTTTATTAATGTTTCTTAATTCTTGAAGATACTGCCTATCAAGAATAACCCCTTCCAAGATATACCAATGTTCATTCACATAAACTTCTACCCAGCTATGCAAAATGTTTTTAGGTGAAAGCTTATACCAGAGACCATCAATGGCACCTTTTTGTAACTCTTTATCAATAGTGAAGCCGTGTAACCGAGTAGGTATTTTGACTGCTCTTAACAGTGCCATCAATAAAGTCGCTTTTGTATTACATTGGCCATAGCCATCTTTTAAAATATCAGAAGCCTGTATCGTGTCACCAGTGTTATAACCAAACTGTATTTCATCTCGAACAAAATTATAAATATTTTTTACTTTATCTACATCACCTAACTCATTCCATTTTCTTTGCTCTATTAAATTTTTTATTAAAATATGGTTATAGTCCAAAATAGGGGTTTCTTTCAACAATCTTTCCATAATGACCTCTGTCGTTTTAATTATCTTTATTCAAAACTATGGAGTTAGACCAAGGTCAATAGATCATGACTTTTAATAATTTATAATATTTTCCTTATTTTTATTTTGGGGTTTTTCTCTATCTAAAACTATGCAAAAAATGTGCTGACTTTAGCTCACAAAAATAAGTGCAGGCTTGGTATGAACAATGCAAATAATCAGGACAAATCCTCTTAATTTAAATTATGGATTTAATTTATAGAGAAATAAACAAATTAACGCATACAACTTAATCCATTGTATGGATTAAGTTGTATGCAAATAAAACCTTAAAAGTTACCAATAATTCTAGAAAAGATAATTGTAAGAACATGAATTGCGCTTAAATTATTTCCACTGCATTTCGCCTGTAAGTACTTTGGAGCTTAACTCCAAAGAACTTTCTTCTGCCAAGTTAGGGTACTTCTCTTTTAAGGCCGCAATGACTGATGCTGAATCTTTATGATCTTTCAAAACCTTATCGACATCCACAAGATACTTGTAGGTAAAGTCGATGGCTTTTGTTGCAGAAGGAATTTCACCCATATAATGTCCAGGAATTACAGCCTGTGGATGTAATCGATTCATTTGTTTCACCGTTTTACGCCATTCAGCACGTGCTTCTTTCGTTTGTGCATCTGCTGTCCACAAATGAATCCCTGAAGACAAACCAACACCGCCCAGAATTGTACGATTGCTTGGAACCCAAAGATAAGAAGCATATTTACCTGGCGCTTTAATCTCAATTTTTTCACCTTCTAGCTCAATCGTTTTATCTTCAATTGCACTAGGAACAATCACTTGAGATGGAGCACCATTTTTCAAAATGGGACCCCAATAGGCAAACTTGCCATCTTTAGTTGCTTCAATATGTTTGACTACTTCAGGTGTTGCAATCACTTTTGCATTTGGGAATGCTTGTACAAGTGGCTCTAAGCCGAAATAATAATCTGGGTCACCTGCTGTAATAATAATATATTTAAGATTTTTACCACTGTCCTGTATGAGTTTAACTAAGTTCTTTGCATCGTTGATACTAAATTGTGCATCAACAAGCACAGCTTCTTTTTCACCAGAAATTAGAGTCGATGTAACAGGGAAAATACCTTGTGCTTGAGGGTTATAAACTTTATAGCTTAACTCCGTTGCAAAAGCTGAAGCACTCAGTGCCATTGAACTCACAAGAAGTGATTGAATAAGTAATTTCATATTGTTGTCTCTCTTTAAAATTAAATTAAGCTTTAAGCAATTGCTGATCGAAAAACTGAACCAAGTCCTGTGGTTTATTGTAAAATTTATGTATTGGTATCTTATTCATTTCGCCAGATTGGTTTTCATACACCAAGGTTGGAAAGCCTTGTCCACGCACACGTGATAACAATTGACGTGTCTGATGAATACTTTGATGCATAAACTTCTGATCTACTGCCTCTAAATATTTTGACCATTGATCTTCATGAATACCTAACTGCAAAACAAGTTGAGCAAGCACACTGTATTGTGTGCCATTTAGGCCATTCTGATAGTAACCCTGTTGTATTAAATTTAAGAGCGACAACATTGAGCCATGCCCTAAAGCTTGATGAATACTCAGTAACGCATGAGTTGCAGGGATAGAGTTCATGATCAATGTTGTATCTGCAAGCAAACCATTTTTATAATCATCTCCAAAATCTACACCTGTGAGTTGATGTATCTGCTCATCATAATGAATGATTTGTGCACGCATTGCTGCTGTCATTTGTGGTTGGTGATTTTCACTATAAAGTCCACCCAAATGTAGACTCTGTCGATTTGGAAATTTTTCTTCGACTGCATTCATTAAAGGTAATGCACCATAGCTCCAGCCACAGATAGGATCGATAATCCAATGTAAAATTGGAGAAGCCATAAACGTACTCTCATCAATAAAAATATGATTTGAAATGTGCGAAGAACCGTACATTTCAGGCGATATTTGTTATAGTAAATAAGACAGTTACTTTTTGTAAGTACTTACAAAAAAGTAAGTGCTCTTTTATGGCGGAAAATATATGAACACGGATGAATCTTGCTTGGTCGCAAATGTTCTATCAAAAAATTGCCCCTCTAGAGTTACGCTAATGCATTTAACCAATCGTTGGGGGGTACTCGTCATGTTTAGTTTAAGAAAAGGGACACATCGATTTAGTGAATTAAGACGAAAAATTGATGGTATTAGTGAAAAAATGTTGACTCAAACTTTACGTGATTTAGAAAATGATGGTTTTATCGTTCGTAAGGAATATGCCGTTATTCCTCCACATGTAGAATATTCATTATCTGCAAAAAAAGGCGTTGAAGTTGCTGAAAAAATTTATGATTTAGTTGATTGGATTGAAAAAAATACAAATTAAGTGGGCAAGTCATCAACCTCCAAGCATAATCAGAATTCGTATTTAGAGTCAGTCACAGCCCTCAGAAAGACACCTAGATTACATAATTTAGGTGCATACTCAGCACACTCAATATCAATATACAAGCTCACCACAAACCACAGGTCATGTAGAATATAAACAGAGAACTTTTCAGGATCATCGGATTAAAGAGATGCGCCTGAAAAGTATCAGTTCAATAACATAAGCAAATACATGGTTGCTTTGTTTTATCGAAAAGCCTAATCATAAATTTAAAAAACATTATATTTCAATAATATATATAACAACACCAGTAACAAATCAACAATTAGATGATCTTTAAATTGGTTAATAACATCTAGACGAATTACATTATAAGAGATAGGCTTTAAATAATTTAAAGATTTAAGTATATGAAAAAATGGATAAAATAGTATTTTTACCTGGGGCTTCTGGAAATATGGATTTTTGGAATCCTTTAATTGATTTTTTGCCCATACATTATGAAAAAGAGATTATTGGTTATCCGGGTTTTGGAACCTCTGAAAATGATCAAAATATAAATAATTTTAGTGATTTACAAGACTATGTCACAAGCAAAATTCAATCCAAATCTATTCTGATTGCTCAATCAATGGGAGGGATTTTTGCAGTTAATAAGACCTTCACGAATCCTAATCTGATTAAAGGTCTGGTTTTAATCGCAACTTCAGGTGGAATTGATTTGACTCATTTTAATGTTCAAGATTGGCGTACTGAATACCAAGAGCAATATCCACGATATCCCAACTGGTTCATGACAACGAATGTTGATTATGAAGATTATCTTGAAACAATTCATGTTCCTGTTTTATTGATATGGGGAGATGATGATTCTATAAGCCCTATTGCTGTAGGAAAACATCTAAACTATAAATTAGGAAATTCTAAATTGCATATTATTGAGGGTGGAAAACATGACTTAGCAGAAAAGCATGCTGAAGAAGTTAGCATGTATATCAATCAGTTTTTAGAAACTCTTTGTTAATTCTCCCTAAAATCCATAACTTTTATGGTAATCAATACACTGTAGTCGCTTTTGCATGGATATTCCCGCGCTATGCAAATTATTTCTTCAGTTTTATACATTTTTATTTACATACATTTAAGATTGAATTGAAATTTTATCAATCATTTATCGTCAACAACTCATTTCACGAAAAACAATTCTGTATTAAATTTTGAGAAAACATGACCTTAGACTGCTGATTAAGCACATGTATCCATCGGTAACTTACTCAACACTTACACGACCAAATATCAAGGTATGGCAAAAAATTAGATGGACAGTAATTGAATGTCGAAAGATTCAATCACAGTTAATTTTGGCATGAAATAGCCCTCAAAATTGAGGGCTATTTCATATAACGTCCATTATGTTATATAGCGGGTTTATATCTATTTTAGAATACTCGTGAAAGCTTAACCAACAGTTTCCAAAGTATTGCCGACACAACATGACCTTTTAGTACAAAGCATATAAGTATGCTTTGTACATGAGCATGTCGATAAAACGCTCACTGGGAAATTATCTATCTAAATATCGATTAAAAATCTCTAGGACTACACCAATGATAGCCACCATGAGGTGGAAGCTCATTAATTGTTGTAACTACGGTTTACTGTACCTCTCTTACAGAATTTTCCTTGATATCCATTATGACACTGGTTTAGATCACTAGGTGTTGGTGTACCTACACATACACAGTATTGATCTTTAACGGGTACAACACCCGAAACTTTGTCCCTTTCACCACCATGCATTGTGAAGTTTCTGTTTCCTCCAGAGTTATAATGAATACTGAAATAGCACATAGATGAGCCATAAGCATCGCAACCCCAAGGAACAGTTTCTTTCTTTTCCGCTGATACATTACTTGAAATAAGCAATCCACCGAAAAAAAAGAAGCCGCAAAGAATGCTTAACACGAATTTCATGAAAACACCTCCTTTTCAGATACAAGCCGCTGATAGGATAGATTTCTGTACTGACCTGAAGATATTCTAAGTTAACTACAGATATATGGCTCATTTCTCCTAAAAACAAAAAATGGAGCACAACTATTCTAAGTTCAGCCTTGTTTGTCAATTTGATCACATTTTAAGCATTTTATGGTATGTAATTTGTTTAACCCAAAAAAGCTGAGCTTGCACAGCCGAATATCGAGGTGTGGCAAAAAAATGATGGGTATGTAATTCATGTCGAAAGCGTAACTAACCTGAAAAGCTGGCTGAAGACCACTAAGGAGTTACCACACAACCTACGCCTTGAGCCACCATATTCAATTTCAAATATTTATTCTGCATGATTGATGACTTTTTTCAAAAAATTGAAGCAACCTATTAGGAGTTTTTGAAACACAGTAACAAGCATTTGAGAATGCGCTCATCTCAATTAAAAGTTTCGGAAATCGTGTTCATCTCCATTTGGTATAAATCTTCTCATTTCAATCACTTCAACGCTTTCTTCTTTTCATTAAAGCAGTGTCAAAGTCATCTCTTTAAATATTTACCTTGTTACCAACGAATGGTTATCTCATTAATGCACATCAACTCGCATTACATGCTTTACACTTTGCCTTCTGGTCAGCAATGCCTCATTATGTGCCTATCAGTTATGTCATCAAAATAAGCCGATGATTCAAATTATGGAAGCATTGGCTTAAGCAAGATTTGGATTAATGATGCTAATTATGTAAAAATTAAATATTTCTATCTTTCATAGCAGGCATCAATATTTCCTTCACGCAAGTTGCATTAGTCGTAGAAATGATAAATTTTATTGCTTGAATCACATCAGATAAAGGGATTAAAGAATGCTTTGTTTCTGCTAAAATCAATTCTGTTGGAACGTCAATTTCATACTCTGTAGCTAAATACCCTAAGTTTAAAACGCTTACTCCTATCAGGTCTTCACGCAGTATTTCTCTTAATGATTGAGCCACACCCAGCAAAGCATATTTAGTTGCTGAGAAAATTAGTTCTTTACCATTATGATTATCCACCCCCCATGTTGAACCTATTAGTATGACTTTAGCATTGTCAGATAATTTTAAATTATCTATTAAAGATTGGAGTGATTGAATACAGGTGCTTATATTTGTATTTATTATTTTATTTAACTCGATTGATGAAACCTCTTTAAAGTTATAACTCTCTGTAAAAGCATTATTTTCCCATATACCCACATTATAAATTAGGATATCTACTTGTTCCTCTCCTACGATCTTTTTGACCTTATAAACCGCATCTTCAGAATTGGATAAATCAGTACAAATCCAATTTAAATTATCTATGCCTTCTGGAGCTGAACGAGAAATCCCATAAACCGTATCTATGGAATCTGGTATTAACTTTGCTACCGCTTTTCCTAGGCCTTTGCTGACACCATAAATCAAAAATGTTTTACTCAAGCTATTCATACACAATTTAACTTATTATTAACACTAGATTCAGCATAAAACCTCAAGTTAAGTTGAGGTCAAGTTTTTTATCCAACATAAACACCAACTCATCCAAGACCATAGATTGCCCATGTAATTAAAGGCAACAGTAAAAAACCACTAATTACAATTCCTCGAAGTCCATATAGACCTATCAACAATTTGGTTTTAGCGTATTTCCCACCATACTACCCTGCTCCAAATGTGCCAATAATGTTAAATAGTCCGACTAATGCTAAGAAGATAGTACCTGTTTGTAGCCGCATAACCACAATCAATTAAATAGCCAGATAAGTGAATGCCAATAAATACGCCTTGAAGCCTATAAACATGGAAGCTAAGAGACAAAAACCAAAATGGTTTGTGATTTTTTGCAATAATTAAAATTTAATACGGGCTTATGAGAAACATTGATAAATTTAGGGCTGACTAGGTATAGCTTTGCACAATAAAATACTTTTACAGATAAAAAAAGGAACCTAATAATAGGTTCCTTTTAACTTATACAGCAATTAATTCAAACGGATGATTAAGCACATTGCTTAGGTTGCACCATATTATTGACAGCTAAAACATCTGCCAAAATTTGATCCGAAAGTAGATTTTCAGCTTTAATTAAGGCTAAAACACTTTGACCTGATTCATTGGCTTGTTTAGCAATACGTGTTGTTGTTTCATAACCCAAATACGGATTCAATGCGGTAATAATACCAATTGAATTTTCGACCAATGCCTGGCAGTGTTCGGCATTTGCACGTATATTTTCAATACATTTATGTTGGAACATTTGCATAGCTTTGCCTAACAAATCAATAGATTCGAACAGTTTGAAAGCAATTAAAGGCTCCATGGCATTCAGCTGTAATTGACCTGCTTCTGCTGCCAAAGTAATTGCTAAATCATTGGCAATAATTTGGAAACAGACTAAATTCATTGCTTCTGGAATAACAGGATTAACTTTACCTGGCATAATTGAACTGCCCGGTTGACGTGGTTCTAAATGAATTTCATTTAAACCTGCACGAGGACCACTAGAGAGTAAACGTAAGTCATTCGAGATTTTTGACAGTTTAGTCGCTGTACGTTTTAACAAGCTAGACAATAAAACGAAATCACCCATATCTGAAGTCGCTTCAATTAAATCAGGTGCGCTGCTAATATTTCGCTGCGTAATTTCTGATAATGAAGCAATCGCATACTCACGGTATTTAACTTCGGTATTAATCCCTGTTCCAATTGCAGTACCACCCAAATTCACCACACTTAAAGCATCAGGCATAATTTGATTCAATTTATTCAAATCATTTTGTAGCGTGGTTGCAAAAGCGCCAAATTCTTGACCTAAAGTCATCGGCACAGCATCTTGTAATTGCGTACGACCCATTTTTAAAATATGAGAAAACTCATCTGACTTATGTTTAAAGCTTTGAATTAAATTTTCAAATGGCGTATTTAATTGATCTATTGCAGAGATTAATCCAACTTTAATTGCTGTTGGATAAACATCATTTGTAGACTGTGACATATTAACATCATTATTTGGATGTAAATACTGATACTCACCTTTTGAATGCTCTAAATATTCTAAACCAATGTTAGCAAGTACTTCATTAATATTCATATTGGTTGAAGTACCAGCGCCACCTTGAATCATATCGATTGGAAATTGATCATGATACTGATTATTAAAAATCTGTTGGCAAGCATATTGAATCGCATTATTTTTATTTTCTTCAATTTTATCCAATTTAAAATTTGCATGTGCACATGCAGATTTCACCATTGCAAGTGCCTTAATAAAAACAGGAAATTGATTTAACTTATTTTGACTTAAATTAAAATTCTCTATTGCTCTTAAAGTTTGTACACCATAATAACAATGAGCAGGAATTTCTTTATAACCTAACAAATCTTTTTCAGTGCGTGTATTAATCTTAATGTTCATTTAAATAGACTCTGAGTAGCAATGAATTTATATTAGAGTGCCAGCTATTTTTTTTCTAATGTAAAAAGATATTACTGCATGCATTTTTTGCATAATAGATTATAATTTATAAAAGTATGCGTGAAGGATTAATGATGACCTTAGAAATTAGATGGATTGAAGATTTACTTGCACTAGAGCAAGAAAAATCTATTTCCCAAGCGGCGGAAATACGACACGTCACACAATCTGCATTTACGCGTAGAATTCAGAACATTGAAAATGCGTTGGGTTTCCAAATTTTAAAGCGATATAGTAAAAATATTGATTTCACAGAAGCAGGTCAAGTCTTATTAGCATCTTCAAAAAATATACAAAATCAACTCACTACAACCATTAAGTATCTAGAAAAGAATGTTAAGAATAATGAATTAACGGTCAAATTTTCAGTATCTCATTCCTTAATCACGCAGTTTTTCCCTCGCTTTATTCATGAATTATCAACTACCATGGAAGATTTAAAATTAGAAATTATTGCTGCTAATCTCAAACAAGGGATGCGTTTACTTAAAGATGGTTCGTGTGATTTTTTAATTGGTTATTGTGATCAAAAAACGCTACAACAACTCGATCTTTCTTTTTTCGTATGCCATAAAATTGTTGAAATGGAAATATTACCAGTGACCACATTAAATAATGACGGTACTCCTAAATATTCATTAGATCAGCCCTTTCCTTTGTTGGCTTATAGTAAACAAGCATATTTAAGAAACTGTGTTGATGAAGTGATTGAAAATAAATTAGATTATCGAACTTTATACGAAACAGATAATGCTAGTGATTTAAAAGAGTTGGTTTTACAAGGTTTAGGTATCGCATGGTTACCTAAATTGTTAGTTGAAAAAGAGATTGCTGAGAATAAATTAAAAGTAGTTGATTGTAATCAATATAATTTATTTCAAGATGTCTATATTATTAGGCGTGAAATGGCATTCTCAAATAGAATTAACTATATTTGGAATACATTAACAAAACAGGATGAATAAAGTTACATTTGATTTATTTATTAAATGCATGATTGCTTGGATTTTATACAAATATTTCTGTGTATTTAATATGCAGTATAAAATTAATACTGATGTTTTCTTTAAGTGACCTAAATAATTTTAGGTCTTTATTTTTTTCTATTTATGCATCATTAACTTGAAATATATTAAGATTAGTTTTTATAGTATATCCACATAATAAAAGGTGATCTTTAAAAACGTCTAGCAATATAAACTCATGCTAATCGTTTTAAAAATCACCTTTTAAATTATTTAAGTGGTTACTTCATTAATTTTATATAAACCTTGCTGAAGCACCTTAACTATTATCAGCTAATCGATTCACAGGAACAATTGTATCAACAACGACACCTTCTTCTTCAGGAAGATCATGCTTGTTGCCTTCGGTACGGGCAATAACCGCTGTAGCAATACTATTTCCAATGACATTGGTCGCAGTACGTCCCATATCTAAGAATTGATCAACAGCCAGAATTAATAAAATACCCGCTTCAGGGAGTTTAAACATGGCAAGCGTTGATGCAATAACCACAATCGATGCACGAGAAACACCTGCAATCCCTTTACTGGTGATCATCAATGTGAGTAGGATCAGAGCCTGCTGTGCAAAACTCAAATCAATGTTGTAGGCTTGTGCGATAAATAACACGGAAAATGCCATATACATCATCGAGCCATCGAGATTAAACGAATAACCCAATGGAAGAACGAAGCTGGTAATACGTTTTGGCACACCAAACTTATCTAAAGCTTCCATCGTTTTTGGGTAAGCCGATTCACTACTCGCAGTTGCAAATGCCAACATGGTCGGTTCACGAACCACTCGCATCAATCTAAAAACATCTTTTTTCAAGAAGATATAACCGAAAGAAATTAAAATTGTCCAAAGGATGAGCAACCCGACATAGAACTGTCCAATAAAAATACTGTAATCGAGAAGTAACTTAGGCCCTTGAACAGTAATGGCAGACGCAATGGCGGCAAAAACTGCGATAGGTGCAAAAGCCATCACATAATCTGTAATACGGAACATGACTCGGCAAAGTTCATCAACAATTCGACCAATCACGGTAGCTTCGCTTTGATGCTGAACATAAGCCAGTGCTGAACCAAAGAAAATTGAAAAAACGAGGATTTGTAATATTTCATTATTTGCCATCGCTTCTGCAAAACTACGCGGAAAAATATGCGTAATAAATGTCTGTAAGCTTAGACTAGTGGCACTGACACCCACATCTACGGCTTCTTTCGGGATGCTCAGGTTCATTCCAGATCCCGGCTGGAATAAATTTGCTAAGCCCATCCCAAGCAAAAGGGAGATAAACGATGCACCAACAAACCAACTCATCGCTTTTAAAGTAATCGATCCTAAAGAAGATGATTTCCCCATTGAGATTAAACCAGAAACAATCGTTGCAAATACCAAAGGTGCAACAATCATTTTAATTAATCTTAAGAATACATCTGTAACGATCTTGAAGTATGCTGCGATTTCCGTAGTTTGTGCAGTGGTTAAAATACTATGAAAGGCCCAACCAACGAGTATTCCCGATATCATCGCGATCAGAATATATTTGAGCAATTTTTTCTGGTTCATAAAAACAGTTCCTTCTTTAATCTTCTTTGCATCAAGTTTATTGCTTTTATAGCAAGGCATTGATGACATTCCATGTTGATCAATTTACGTAGGCTTGTTCTAGGAGCTGGGTGCAAAATCATCGATTGAGCAATTAACTGCGGCAAGTGTTACTTTTTTTTGGGAAAAACGATAATGCAAAAATTAATTATGGCATGCAAAAAATGCATAAAATTATTCTTTAGTTTTACTTGATAGCTAAATCCTAAAAGATATAGCACGATAGCTAAGTGGCATATTCAACAGATTTTAAAGAAAAATTTCTAAACATGATGGTTCTGGACAAAATACCGATTTGGAAAATAATCTTACATCTTGCAGTGCATACATTCGATTCAGCGATAGGATAAATTCACTGTGACTAAGCCGATTCCTGAGCATCGCTAGAATTTTATTGCTTGAGTAAAGACCAACAATGGAATTCATCAATTTGATCGTTTTCTTGAAGAAGCAATAAACTTTCCTGACCTCAAATTATTTCAATAAAAGTTTTTTTATTTTTTAAATTGTAGGCTTGATCTAACATCCCTATTTCTAATCAAACGAAAGCCCAACCTAAGTTGAGCTTTAAAGTTTTATATTCTTAATTTTATCTTTTAATCATTATAATCAAAAATTAACCACAATTTGCCTGTGTGATTTTTTTAGAAACTGGATCAATCGTCACTGTAATACGATTTGAACGATAGTCCATAGTCACTGGCTGACCAGGTGCAACACGGCGAATAATTTCAGATTGAGTTTTTTGTTTAATTTGATCATCAGTAAGCGCAGATTGACCTATTAACTCCTGAGCCTTTTCAGGTAAACATTCTTTTTGACTGTCTCTGAAAAATTTCCATTCTTCGATAACTTGACCATTTGATAAATGGCAATAACCTACTTGACCATTCGCTTCGTCTTTGATTTCTAGTTTTCCACCTTGGCTAATACAATACTCACTAGCAGGATTTGCTATATCGATCTTTGGTGTATCAGTGTTTTTGTTTTGCATAGCTGAACATGCTGTAAGAGAAGAAATCATCAATCCCAAAAATACAATTTTTTTCATCATTTAAAAGTTCTTAGCAAAATATAAAGATATCAAAAATATATAAATTATCAATTTCTTAATTGTTTAAAATAAAAATTCTGTCTATTCTCGGTGAACTAAGCCCATAATAATTTTCAATGATAAAGTGTCACAAGACAACTGGACTAAACTGATATACCCTGCTTATTTTCAACTTAAATAAAATAAAATTCAGAAACTTACATAAAAAAACAATAATTTTGTATTTTTGATAAAGTGACTTACATATTGAGCAATATAGACATTAAAAACTGATTATCAGTGTAAGATTTTAAAAATACTATATTCAATATCCTTGAATAAAAAACGTCCTTTTTAGACGTTTTTTAATATTAGAATGAATTTTATTTTAAACAATAGTTATAGTCCATAGATGATAGAACTCTTGGATATCGGCATCCAGAAACTCATCACTTGTACTGTCATAATTGAATTTTTTGTCATCTAGCAGGTGTTCATAGTTTGACTTAGCCAAGTAATTTTTTAAATATTTTTTGAAATTCCCAGCCTGTTCAGGAAGTACATTTTCTCCATCCCAAAAAATCATAGTCGTCTCTAATATAAAAGAAATCAATATTGAAATATTACATATATATGCAATAAACATCAACCTATTGAACATAAATGAGACATATATCACAAAATAATAAATATTATATAATTTAACTTTTTATGTTTTCTAACATATTATTGGTTATTGAGGATTTTTTCTTCTGTAGTTATTTCTTTCAAAATGAATGACTCGAAGAAAAAAAGCCATTCTTTCGAACGGCTTCATGTACTGACTAACTCTTAAGAATTAACACTTACTTATAAACACTTTTAAATTCTTTATAAATTAGAGCTTCCTGACCATCTTTATAGACATAACGTGAAATAACACCTTTATCTGTATAGATATTCATTAAAATTTGATCGGAGCCACGTAAATTATTCATGAGATTAACAGGTGTAATAATACTGTTACGTGAACGATAATTTCCAAGAACAAAGTCCTGCTCTGTCTTGCTTACAGGACTAAATGAATAAGATTGCTGTCCATTTTCAAAAATCACTTTCTGAATATCATATTGAGTTTTCGTACTATTCAAACTCATTCTTAATTTAAGTAAATCTTTATGTGATTCATTCCAGCTGACGGTTACGATGGGACACAATTCATTTGGTTTGCAAATTAAAAGCCCTACCGTACTGACATTTTCAATATTTTGCGTTGTTGCACAACCCGTCACAAGTAAAGAGCCAAATACCAAGGCAGCTAGTTTTTTCATCATATAGAAAATTCCTGTTATTTTTACATTATTTAACCCGAATCGCGGATAAGAAAAACTTGAAAAAGAGCCATCAGTTGAGTTACCAAACTCAACTCTAGTAACTATAATACTTGCGCCATATATAGCTCATACTCACTTATTTTGTGTTATTGATGACTTTTTTCAGAAATTCAATTTGTTGGAAAACATTAACACAACAAAGTAAACGCTTGAGATTTCGATCATCTCAGCTTTCTCTTTCTGAAATTGTGTTTCTTTCTATTTAGTATTAATAGTCACAATTCAACAATTTTAAAGCTTTCTTTGCCTTATTAACACAGTATAAAACTAAGTTATTTAAAACTTTATCATGTTACCAACGAATGATCTATCTGCTTAATTAGCGGATTCCATTTACGACTTGTCTTTATCTATTGAGTGAGGACTTGTAGTTTTATCTTGCTCTGGAGTATCAGTATCTCGTTTTTGGCATGCTGTCAGCCCAAGTGAGAGAATTAAACAAAAAATAGTTATATATTTCATAATATTCCTTATCTAAAAAATTATTCAAAGTACTGTGACATTCTAAAAATTGCACCCATATTTACAACTTTCAAAATCAATTAAAAAGGCTTTTGGTATATTGTGCAATGTTATGTATGTAAGTAAATCACACCATTTTAGTCATGGATCTTGCTCAACTGTAATTTCGCTTGTCTGTATCTTTGTCAGCTTGAGTGCGGGTAAAGCTTTTCTGTGAGCCAATTATGACTTCATCATTTTGTCTTGTTGATCGCTTGGATTTGACTTTTGATTTAGATCATCTGGCTGCTTCAGATATAAAATTTTCTACAGTTCCAAGTAATTGATTTACAGCAGTCCTTGCCTGTCTTTGGTCATGAAATATATTATCTAAATAACCAAGTTCACGTTGTACATCAATCAATGTCTGTACTAATGCGCTTAATTTCGGCTAAGTTAGCTCATTATTTTGAGAAAGTTACTCAATTGTGTATTGAGTCAATTCTGCAAAAATCATTATTGAAAAGCCCAAACCTAGAATCCCCCCAAAAAATAGCTTTTTTATTATTTTCTCCTCCCTCAATTTTATAAATTAAAACAAAAGACTAATCTTTATAATAAAAAACCACCCGAAGGTGGTTTTAACTTAGATTTACACATTAGATTGAATATATTTTTCTATTTTTAGGATGGTGAAAACAGCTATCTAAGGTAAGTTTGATTACCTGCCCATCAATAACAATTCTATTTGATGGTTGATAGATATTGCCGCCAATATTTGAATCTAAACCACGATTAGGTTTTGGTTCATAAATTCTCTTAATTATAACAGTATCTCCCTCATCATTAGATGCGGTAACTTCTTCAAGCTTGTAGTGATTAGACATAAATCTCCCCTCTTCAAAATACTACAACTATTAAATCAAAAATAAATGAATTTATTATGAAACTCATCACAGCCCATTTCTAATATTTTTATCGAATATTTATTACACTAAATCTTTCAATCACTTTACTTCTTTTAAATTTCACACAATATTTCGTAAAGCTTTCTAATTTATCTCTATGCAAAAAAAACCCACACATGGAAGAGTGGGCTAAAACTAAGAACACCTTGGAAGGCGTTAGAAACCACAGCTAGTTTCTGATTATCATTATCATTTAAATAAAGCAGCCTCACAGTGGCAAAATATATCAAAAAACAAAAATAATGCCAACTAAATCAAATTACTATCTGCACTTAATTAATTATTTAGAATAAGTAAAAAGCTCGATCTACTGACCGAGCTTTTGTCACTATATAAATCTGAGAGTCGCTAATTAAAATCACGCTTATTCGTGAGGTTACTTTAAAGAAATTACACAGTAATGTTCTCAAGCTTAACATTTTCATCTAACTGAGAATTTTTAGTGCTTTCATCAAGCTGAGCGTTTTTTGGATTTTGCTTCCTATTCTTCATCTTCTTATAGCAATATCCCGCTGCCACACCTGCACCAATGAGAGCTAACAATTTCATCACTCACCTCAAAACAAAAAACATGGGAATACAAACCCTATCACCCATTCTTATAGCTTTACACCTTAACTTAGATTGTTTTTTGTATGAGATGTGAATCTATATACCGAAGAACAAAAGATGCTCTTACACAGCCATAAATCAACCTAATCCAGTATCATCTAAAAAGCCTAATTGTCTATCTTGCTATTTTTCATCTTTTGGCAAGGTTGTTTACACGAATCGTGTCTTCTTTGATTTTTAAAGGTCAATCAAGATCTTCTCCTGCAAATCATTCTGATCACGTTCAAAAAGATCATCTAAACCCTTTCAACCGTCTGGATCAATTCAATCAGAACTGGTTCTAATTTATCATTAAAGAATTGATCCAATAGAGATTGCTTGACTACAGTTTTAACTACTCTAAAGGCTGAATCGTCAAAGGTTTTGGAAAAACTGGGAATTTAGTGATTATTGCTTGTGACGGTGATAAAGCCCCGACTTTCAAAAAATTAATTATTGAATCTAGCAGTAAATATTTAAAACTACTCAACCCTGAATGATATAAAACAATAAATACAAGTTATTGTATTATATAAATTAATTTCCTGAATTAATACCACACTAACTTGAACTATATCTGAATATTGCTTTAGATTATCATAAAGAGAAATATGAACTCACTTATGCCTCATGAAAATAAAACCACCCAATGATGAAATTAGGTGGTTTTTCTATTTAGATGACTTTTATTTTTGAATCATTGACTAATAAACGTTATATCAGAGTTTCTTCCAAATCATATTGCTAACAGTATTACTATTTTTAGCTTTACCTTGGACTTTTATTTGATCTCCTGAAGCATTTAGACGGGCATCAATATTATATACTCGCCCATCCTGTGGGTTGACCCACACTCCTTTGCTGAATTGCTGATTACTGGCATCTGCAACAAGCCCTTTTAGTGCCTCCATTCCAAAAATCGGCTGATTTTTCAGTGAACCCTGACATTTGGTACACACTTCAGTCATTGGTGTACCTGGTAAAGGATAGTTTTTAGTAATGACAGCACTATATTGCTGTGTTTTTGAATTTTTACGGATCACGATATCTGAGATATAATAACCAGTATAGTCATCTATAACCTTCCACGTACCAATTAACGGATCAAAAGGCATAGCAGATAATGGATTAATAAGTCCAAGGAGTAGTGCAACAGCACCAATAAATTTAAGGTTCATAAAAAGATATTTACAATTCAGGGGAAAAAGAAGCACAGTTGTGCGCAAAGTACGCGAGATTATAACAATTATTTTTTTTACAAAGACAATAATTTCATTAAAATTAAATATATAGTTGATAAATAAATTAAGAGATTAAACAAAAACTCAAATCAGAATATTAACTTTTTTAGTCAAAATTAGGATTTATTTTGATTATCATACTGTTTAATTACGATCAGGCTAAGACAAGATAAAATATGGTCTGCAATAATTATTTTTTAGTTTATTTTATTTAATATCAATATCTTATAAACATTAATTCTATATAAAAAGCCTATAACAACACCTCCCTTTAATACTATGAATAGTATTAAATCACACAAGGCCCACTTTGGTGGTTTTTTAATATCTTCCACTATTCGTTTCAAACCTGATAAAATTTATACACTGTACAAGAACGTGGTGAACATATG
Organism: Acinetobacter kyonggiensis; assembly: GCF_900107285.1. Classification (GTDB taxonomy): domain Bacteria; phylum Pseudomonadota; class Gammaproteobacteria; order Pseudomonadales; family Moraxellaceae; genus Acinetobacter; species Acinetobacter kyonggiensis. The sequence continues at coordinate 28,514 of NZ_FNPK01000017.1, forward strand.
AAAATGGAAACAGCTTTCATCTCACTAATCATCGCTATCGTCATAATTATTCTTATTACTATGTACAATAAAAAGCGCTGATTTAAAAAATGGAATTTTCAAATCTACTTTGATATGAATTTTCTTTATAATTCTCAATTCAATAAAATCAAAATGATGAGAGAAAAATACTGCCGACTCTACTTCTTGCACTTCTTATTACAAACTGCTAAAAGCAATGAGAAGAAGTAATGCCATCTGAACCAGTCCAAGTATATGAGTTTGCTAAAACTCAATATTAAGCTATTATTTTTAGAATCTTATCCATTTTACTTGCACTATTTTCTTTAATAATATTTGATAAAATAAATCTGGACTCAATTTTTTTGTTTAAAACATGAAAAGTAGTGCTGGGAAAATACTAAATCATTTTTTTGATATTAATTTTTACTATTAATGGCAGGATAATTAGATGAATAGTGCTGAATTTAAAAACTTCGAAGAAGCTGGTCAGGCTGTTTTAAAATTTTTATATCAAAAATTTGGTTTTAATTTATGGATGATTACTCGTACCGAGGGTGATGATTGGATTGTGCTTCAAAGTGAAGACAATGGATATAACGTTCAACCCGGTCAAGTATTTCGTTGGGCTGACTCTTTCTGTTCACATATGGTACAAGGCAAAGCGCCTAGAATTGCTCCCCGATCAGAGGATATTCCACTTTATGTTAATGCACCCATAGCTAAGCAAGTAGAGATCAAAGCATATATTGGCCAACCACTTACAAAAGAAGATGGTTCTCTTTTTGGTACGCTCTGCGCAATTGATCCCAAGCCTCAATCAGAGGCAATAATAAAAGAAGCCGGACTAATTGATCTATTAGGTCAAATGCTAAGTTATATTTTACAAGGAGAATTACGAGAAGTTGAACAAATACGTCAACGTGAACGCTTTAAAGAAGAAGCTCTAAATGACTCATTAACGGGATTATTTAACCGAAGAGCGTGGGATAAGTTGGTCAATTTGGAAGAAGAACGTTGTAAACGCTATGGACATCCTACTGCAATTTTAATGATTGATCTTAATAATTTGAAAACTGTAAACGATAGTTTGGGACATACTGCGGGTGATGAACTCATTCAAAAGGCAGCGACGGCTTTAAAAGGTTGTGTACGCAGTAATGATATTGTGGCTCGTTTGGGGGGAGATGAATTTGCGATTCTGAGTATTGAAAATAATCAAGTAAATGCAGAAAACTTAGTAAACAGAGTGCTTCAAGTTTTTGCAGAAGCGAATATCAGTGCTGCTATTGGTCTTGCTATGCGTAATCCTCTTAATGGATTATTAAAGACGCTGCAAGAAGCAGATGAGAAAATGTACGCGCATAAGAAAAAGATTAAGTCTTAAAGCTTCTGAAAAGATTAAACTTTTTAAGTAACCCGAATCCTGTTTAAACGGATGCTTCCATAGTTTGAATCATCGGCTTATTTTGATGACAAAAATGTATTCAAATCAACAGGTGTTTCCCACATTATAGAAGCATGAGTCAGTACACTTCATACTTGCAGCAATTCATAAAAATAATACTTGGGAGCAATACCTGCTTTCGAACATTACGTTTTCCTTAACTCAACATGATCTGATAAATCCATACTACTTAATTTCATGATAGACTTTTTAGCAATTGGAAATTTCTTAATCCACTTTTCAGCAATGCATTTTGTGCTCAAAGTTTTACGTGCTCTAAATGCCAGATAATCTTTGTGGTGGAGCGGATCACTACTCTATATCTTAAAACACCATCTGATTAGTGTTATGGTAAAAATTAGGGGCAAATTTAATCGGGTTAGCACAGCAAAATCGGTGTTCACACAGGTTAAAACGTGTAGTAAGCTATCAATCAAGATATTGTTTTTGATACAAAATTTGTAAATTACTGAAATTTAATATTATTAAGGTTTAAAGGTGTAACTTATGTTGAAGTGGTTTGAAAAACTTGTCGATCCTTATCCATCTAAAGGTTTAACTGAACCACTTCCAACCCGTTTCTTCCCTTTCGTTTGGCAAGCTGCAACAGGTGTTCGCCCCTATTTATTATTGTTGGTATTATGTACTGCTGGAGCTGCGAGCTTTGAAGCAGTACTTTATGCAAAAATTGGTGATTTAGTAAACTGGTTAAGTAAAAGTCAACCTGAAACATTCTTAGCTGAACATACACAAAATTTGACCCTTTTGACCTGTATTCTTTTTGCCAATATTTTCTTTGCAAGTTTTCAATCAATTATTAAACATCAAATTCTTTACAGCACCTTTCCAATGCGCCTGCGCTGGCGCTTTCATAATTTATTACTACAACAAAGTCTGGATTTTTTCCATAATGATTTTGCTGGTCGCTTATCTGCCAAAGTTATGCAAACTTCGCTTGCAGTACGCGAGTTCTGGGTGATTTTAGGTGACATGCTGGCTTATGTCGTGATCTATTTTGTGACCATTAGCTTTGTATTGGGCGCAATTTCCCCAATGCTGATTTTGCCTCTGATGCTCTGGTTAGTGTTGTTTATTGCGGCAGCTTGCTTTTTTATTCCTCGTTTAAGCCGAATTTCCAATAAACAAGCCGATGCTCGTGCAGTCATGACGGGGCGCGTAACCGATGCTTATACCAACATTCAAACCGTTAAATTATTTGCCCATGCGGGTCATGAAAGCCAGTATGCCAAAGAGTCTATGCAAGGCTTTATGACCACGGTTTATCAACAAATGCGTTTAGGGGTGCAGTATGAAATCAGCATTAACTTATTGAGTGTGGTTTTATACGTTGGGGTTTTAGGTACAGCCATTTGGCTTTGGATCAACGGGCAAGCGGAATTGGGGATTATTGCGGCAACAACAGCCATGATCTTAAAACTTAATAGCATTGCTGAATTTATGATGTGGCAAACATCTGCACTCTTTGAAAATGTTGGAACCATTCAAGATGGCATGAAAACACTGGGTCGCCCTATTAACATCCAAGACAAAAAAGATGCTGCCCCATTACAAGTGCCACAAGGTGAAATCAAATTTGAAGATGTCTGCTTTGCTTATAACAATAAAAATGTGATTGATCATTTAAATTTAACCATCAAACCGGGTGAAAAAATTGGTATCGTCGGTCGTTCTGGTGCTGGAAAATCGACTTTAATTCAATTATTGTTGCATTTTTATGAGATTAACCAAGGTCGTATTTCGATTGATGGTCAAAACATTCAAGATGTAACTCAAGACAGTTTGCGTAAAAGTATTGCCTTGGTGACCCAAGACACCTCTTTATTACACCGTACCGTGGCTGAAAATATTAAATATGGTCGTCCCGATGCAACAGATGAACAAATGTTTGAAGCTGTTCGCAAAGCCAAAGCAGAAGATTTTATTCCTCAACTCACCGACTTACGGGGTAAATCGGGTTATGAAGCCTATGTTGGTGAACGCGGTGTAAAGCTCTCTGGTGGACAACGTCAACGCATTGCCATCGCACGCGTATTTTTAAAAGATGCACCTATTTTAATTTTAGATGAAGCAACCAGTGCTTTAGACTCTGAGGTTGAAGCTGCAATTCAATCCAGTTTGGATGAATTAATGAAAGGAAAAACAGTCATCGCAATTGCACATCGACTTTCAACAATTGCACAAATGGATCGTTTGATTGTATTAGATCAAGGACATATTGCAGAACAAGGTACGCATGATGAACTGGTCGCACTAGGTGGAATTTATGCCCATTTATGGCAAAGACAAACAGGCAGTTTTTTAATCGAGCAACAAGCTTTGAAGAAAAAGGAATTGGATTAATGTTGTATTTAGAAGATATAAAACTGGGTGATTGTTTCATAAGTCGTGAATATGAAATGACATTAGAAGAAATTAAACAATTTGCCCATGCTTATGATCCACAAATTTTTCATACCGATGAAGATCAAGCCAAAGCGCATCCTATTTTTCAAGGTATTGCCGCAAGTGGATGGCATACTTCTGCGGTAACAATGCGCTTATGGACAGAATGTTTTCCTGTCGCTTACGGACTGATTGGTTCAGAATCCAGTATTCGCTGGCCAAGACCAACTCGCCCTAACGATAAAATTCATGTTGAAGTTGAAATTATTGCGATTACGCCATCAAAAACCAAAACTGACCGCGCTATCGTGACCTATGTAACGCAAACATTGAATCAAAATAATGATGTTTTATTACTTTCTACGACAAAAATTGTGGTCTTTAAAAAGGAATTTAAAGCGGCTTAATTTGAAGACTTTAAAATAATTGTCGAACAATTTTAATAGAATACTGTTTCTTTTCATGCCAATATGAAAACCAACAAATAGAAAAACAACGAAAGTGCAATGGATAGCGCATGAAAACGATTTCTCCAAAACAAGATCAAGGAATCCCCGGTGTTTACGGTCTGCTCCTCTTAGATGTCGTGTCTCGTTGGGGCTACAATGCTGAAGCATTGTTTACACCCTTTCATTTAACCAGTGAGCTATTGGCAGATCCAAATTTTCGCATTCCAACATCGGTTGCAAATGAGTTGGTGAAACATGCATTACGCTTAACAGGAGAACCGACTTTAGGTTTTCATTTAGGCACGCAAATGCGAATCTCGATTCATGGTTTTATTGGCTATGCCATTATGACTGCACATGATATTACGGATGCTTTGGTGTTAGCCAATCGCTTTATTCAGCTCCGTATGCCCTTTTTACAGCTTTATTTTTCCACCTTTGGTGAGAAAGCAACGCTGCAATTACAATGTGATTTTGATATTGAGCCTTTACGGACGGAAATTACCATTGCTCTGACTTTTGGCATCATCACTATGGCGAAAGCTTTAACAGATTGTGATGATTTATCGGGTGATATAGATTTTGATTTTGCTCAACCCTCTGGTTTTGAACGCTATATCAATAAGTTTCCATCCCATAACTTCCGTTTTGAACAGCCACATTTATTATCAAGTTTTGATAAAAAATACCTCAGTTTTAAAATGGTGAATGCCGACCCAATTGCCAGTCAAATTGCGATTAATCAATGTGAAGCTGAATTGTCTGCATTAGGCGAACGACGACGCCTAGCCATGCGTGTACGTGACATTTTGACCAAATCAGAACAACATTATTTAAGTATTGAAAATGTCGCAGACCGTTTACATATGTCTGATCGGACTTTAAAACGTCAGTTGGCTGCCGAAGGAACTTCTTTTTCAACCTTAGTCGATGAAGTCCGCTATCGTCATGCAACATCGCTCCTTTCACGAACAGATTACACCTTGGAACTCATTGCAGATGAACTTGGCTACAGTGATGTTGCCAATTTTAGTCGGGCATTTAAGCGTTGGAGTGGTCGTAGCCCAAGCAATTGGCGTAAAGATCCTTATTTATAAACTTTCGTTTTGATCAAAAAACATGTATAAAACATGGCAAAAATGATTTGAATATTTTAAAGGAGTCATCAATGAATCATCCTTCAGAGTTGAAGTATGCAAGTACCCACGAATGGGTCAAAATTGAAGGTGATCTGGTCATTACAGGTATTTCTGACCATGCACAAGACGCATTGGGGGATTTAGTTTATGTAGAAATGCCTGAACTCGGTCAGCAAATTACTGCAGGTCAGCAAACTGGTGTGGTCGAATCAGTTAAAACAGCATCCGATATTCATGCGCCTATTTCAGGTGAAGTGGTTGCAGTGAATTCAAGCCTTGAAGATGATCCAGACTTTGTCAATGATGATCCATATGGTAAGGGCTGGATTTATAAAATTAAGCCAAACGATATGGCTGATATTAATCAGTTACTTTCAAGCAGTGAATATGAAGCAGGCTTATAACCTAAGTCTTCAGCATTAAAAATCAGCCTTTATGGCTGATTTTTTTTATTTATGTAGAAACATAATAATAAATAACTAAAAATCACATTGTGATTTTTTATCAAAAAAAACATTAATCCAACCACATATATAATCAATAATTATTAAAATACTATACTTTTCAATAAAAATATTCTAAACTTTATAACATCTAACGACTATTTGACTTATCTCTAATCATTACAACAATGATCTTCCTAGCTTAAGAAGAATTGTTTAATAAGCCTCGTTAGCCGTATATCATTTATGATTATCTAGGTAAGTTATGTCTTCAGAGAATGCCGAACAACTGTGGAATAAATCATTTATTCTATGTCTAGCCAATAACCTTTTTTTGTTTGTGTTTTATTTTGCACAAACGACTATCTTGCCTATTTATATTTTAAATGAATTACATGGTACGTTAGCACAAGCGGGTTTAGCCATGACCTTATTCATGGCATCATCCATTGCAGTTCGCCCCTTTAGTGGATTAATCATTGAAAAATTTGGACGTAAAAAAACGCTCTATGTTTCCGAAGCCTTATTTTGTCTATTCTCTTTTGCCTATTTATTTGCAGATAATCTAACTATTCTCTTGTTCATTCGGTTTTTACATGGCATTTGGTTTAGTATCTTAACCACTGTGGCCGTCCCGATTGCTCATGACTTTATTCCTGCAAAACGTAAAGGTGAAGGCATGGGATATTTTGTCATGTCGATTAATTTAGGGATTGTCCTTGGGCCACTACTCGGTCTTAGTTTAATTCAACCCTTTGCATACACCACAGTTGCAGGAATTCTTGCTGCAATTATTTGCCTCGGTTTTATTTTTTGCTTCATGATTCCAATTCCAGCAGAAACTAAATCGGCAATCACTCAAATAAAGCGCCGTTTAACGCTGCAAGATTTTGTCGAAAAAAAAGCACTCCCTGTTTCAATTATGGCAATGATCGTCTCTTTTTCTTATGCCAGTATTATGTCGTTTATTTCAACATTTGCGGAATCAAAAAATTTACTGCCCTACGCCAGTTTATTTTTTGTGGTCTTTGCAATTTCAATGATGAGCCTACGACCAATTACAGGGAAAATTTATGATCGAAAAGGTGCAAATTATGTGGTTTATCCTGCTATTGCCCTGTTCTCAATTGGACTGATCATTTTAAGTCAAATAAATTCAGTCGCTGGTTTGATGATTGCTGCAATATTTGTCGGAATGGGTTTTGGTTCAGCTCAACCTTGTTTACAAACCCTTTCTATTCAGCGTTCAGCGAAAAATCGAATTGGACATGCAACATCTACTTTTTTTACCTGTTATGACTTAGGTATTGCACTTGGATCAATTTTATTGGGTCTTGTGATTGTTCAGCACAGCTATAGCTTTGCATATTTACTTTGTGCATTTATTACCGCATTAAGCTTAGTATTTTATAAATTATATGTAGATCAACCGAAAGCATCTTAATCATGTAAAGTCATGATCGTGCGGATGAAGTCGACTTATTGCAAACAATTGAACATTTTTAGTGTCTTAAATTGCTTCATCTCGAAGTCTAAATAAACTGGGCATGATCCAAGATTTGAATTATGCCCATTCAATAAACTAACACACTAAAAAATTTATTTTTTAACTGGAAGTCACAGGTTCCTGTTTCGTATCGCTTTCATCGGCATCACCCTCTTGTTGCATGCTAAATGATGAAGCTGGAGTTACAGCGGCTTGATCTGATCGGGTACTTTTTAATTTAATCTGTAAACGTAATTCATTCATAGAGTCAGCATTACGTAACGCTTCTTCATAACTGATTGAACCCTCATTATAAAGATCAAATAAAGCCTGATCGAAAGTTTGCATACCCAGTTCGCGTGACTTTTTCATGATTTCTTTAAGTTCATGAAGCTGACCTTTAAGAATATTATCACCAATCAATGGTGTATTGAGCAAAATTTCAATGGCTGCACGACGTCCACGACCATCTTGAGTACGGACTAACCGCTGAGAAATAATCGCTTTCATATTTGAAGATAAATCCATCAATAATTGATTTTTTCGTTCTTCAGGGAAAAAGTTAATGATTCGATCTAGTGCTTGATTGGCATTATTGGCATGCAAAGTACCTAAACATAAATGCCCTGTTTCAGCAAATGCAATAGCGTGTTCCATGGTTTCAGTATCACGGATTTCGCCAATCAAAATTACATCAGGTGCTTGGCGTAAAGTATTTTTCAAAGCATTGTGCCATGAATGACTATCGACGCCCACTTCGCGGTGGGTAATCATCGACTTCTTATGTTTATGCACATATTCAACTGGATCTTCAACCGTAATAATATGCCCTGCTGAATTTTCATTACGATGATCAATCATGGCTGCTAAAGATGTGGATTTACCCGAACCTGTTGCACCAACAACTAAAATTAAGCCCCTTTTTGCCATCATCACATCTTTGAGTGATTCAGGTAATTTTAACTGGGCAAAATTTGGAATTTCTGCGGTAATGGTACGAATCACCATACCCACTTGTAATTGTTGTTGGAACACATTAATACGAAAACGTGAAACATTGGGAACACTAATGGCAAAATTACACTCAAGTTCTTTTTCAAATTCCTGTCTTTGAGTCTCATTCATTAAACTATAGGCAAATAATTTTGTTTTATCGGCAGTTAAAGCCTGTTGCCCAATAGGTTTCATCAATCCTTGGTGTTTAATACTCGGTGGAAAATCTGCTGAAATAAATAAGTCAGATCCGCCATATTCCACAACTTTGGTCAGCATATGAAATATTATTTTACGCGCTTCTTCCAATAATTCGGCACTGTACATACTCTTCCCCATTAAACATTATTTAAATGTACTAAATAACAATTGCATATCGTTAGTTATGTATTTATTAAACAATTAGTTATTACTTAGTATCAATTTTTAATATTGTGCATAAAGAAGCGCGATGACTCAAATTTGTTAATTTTAATTGGTTAAAAGAATTTTAAAAAATTGTATATTACATCAACAAAGCCGTGATCTAAATTTAAACATCTAACATAAATGGACAGATTTAAAAAAATGAAGCCTTTTTAAAAAAGCTTCATTGCAATATAACCATGTTTTTAGCCGTATTAAGCACTACGTTTCAATTGAGACACACGTAGGGAGTTTGCTACATCTAATAAAAGTTGATGTGTTTTATCCCAACCTAAACAACCATCTGTTACAGATTGACCATACGTCATTTCACATGAAATTTTTTGCTGCCCATCTTGTAAATGACTTTCTAGCATCACACCACGTACATTGGTGTGTGCACGTTCAGCCACAATGGTACGTAACACTTCAGCTTGCACTAATGGGTTTTTATGACTGTTACCGTGACTACAATCAATCACTAAAGCGGGTAATTCAGCTTTGCTTTTTGCTTTAATTTTTTCAATTTCAGCCAATTGATAATTAGGACCTGAATTTGCACCACGTAAAATCAAGTGTGCTGCTCTATTGCCTTGTGATTCCAAAACACAAGGTAAACCAGACTGGCTAATGCCCATGAACTGGTGTGAGTGAGATGCAGATTGAATCGCATCAAGTGCAATTTGAATTGAGCCATCCGTGCCATTTTTGAAACCAATGCTGTATGGCATGTGGCTTGAAATTTCACGATGAACTTGTGATTCACTGGTACGTGCACCTATTGCACCCCAAGCCAGTAAGTCATCGAAATAAGCTGTTGCCATAGGGCTTAAAATTTCAGCTGCAATCGGCAAACCCATATCAATAATTTGTAAATACAACTCACGTGATTTTTCTAAGCCCAATTGCATATTCGATGAATTATCTAAATTTGGGTCATATAGAAAACCTTTCCAACCAATCGTGGTACGTGGTTTTTCAATATATGCACGCATGACGAGGAAAATTTGATCTGAGACTTGGCTTTGTAATTGTTGTATTTTTTGAGCATATTCAAGTGCAGAAATGGGGTCATGAATTGAACATGGACCTGTCACAATCATCAAACGATGATCTTTGCCTTCTAAAATATTTTGAATTGTCTGACGCTGATCGGCAATTTGTTGCGCCAATTTTGCAGACAAAGGCAATTGCGCCTTCAATTGATAAGGCAAGCTTAAAATGGTTTCTTTTGTAGTCGTTTGAGTCTGTTGTAAAGCAGTATTTAAAGCATTCATGGAACTTTCCTAGGGACTGTTTTTTCAGTCCAATCTTTTATTTGAGCGTTATGGGTCTAATGGATTGCGTCATCATTTGATTAAAGTAAAACCAATAAAAGTTGCTAAAATATGAATAAGTTAATGTTTTCATGAGGTAACTCCAAAAAGTGTAAAAAAATAAAGCATAAAAAAACCTGATCAGGGTTGCCGATCAGGTATTAACTTGGTGGGCAACCATTTTTTGCCCGAACGCATTCAGGCAATTATCTAAATTGCCAAAAATAATAAGTCGCGTTTGAGATTGCTGGTTGCTTTAACATCTTTATTTCTTCAAAAAAGTATGTGTCTTGAGATAAAAATACGCTGTATTTATACATTTGACAATAGTTTTATACAAAATAAAATGACATAAATCAGTTAATCTTTACTTAACTTAGACCTATGGAACATTTCTGATTGCGGTCAAGGTCATCAAATGCATTTTGCCATAAACACAGCATATGCTTGATTCAACATCCCCTATTTTGAATCAATTATGTCTTAAAATAAGCAAGTTTAAAAATAAGAAAATAACAGACAATCCATTGGCATTAAAAGATAAAATACAGTCGATAGCAAAAGCTTAATTTGTTTACTACATATAATGAAGGATGTATTCATGTTCCAACATGTTGATACTTATGCAGGTGATCCGATTCTTTCTTTGATGGAAGAGTTTGGTAAAGATGAACGGACAAACAAAGTTAACTTAAGTATTGGGCTTTATTACAATGAGGACAATATTGTTCCGCAGCTCAATGCCATTAAAGCCGCATATAAAAACATTGAACCAAGCAATGACAAGGTCAAACTGTATTTACCCATGGATGGTTTGAAATCTTATAATGCAGCAACTCAAGCACTTGTTTTAGGCGAAAATAGCCAAGCTCGCCTAGAGGGTCGTGCAGTGACCATTCAAACTTTAGGTGGCTCTGGTGCGCTTAAAGTCGGTGCAGATTTCTTAAAAAAATATTTTCCTGAATCCGATGTTTGGGTCAGCCAACCAACTTGGGAAAACCATATTGCGATCTTTAATGGCGCAGGAATTCACTCGCACTTTTATCCTTACTTTGATGCTGCAACCAACGGTGTAAATGTTGCTGAAATGCTGGAAAAATTAAGTAAACTTCCAGCTAAAAGCATTGTGTTATTACACCCTTGTTGTCATAACCCGACAGGTGCAGATTTAACCCCTGCTGAATGGGATCAAGTGATTGAAGTATTAAAAAAACAAGACCTAATTCCATTTTTAGATATTGCCTATCAAGGTTTTGGTCAAGGTTTAGAAGAAGATGCGTATGCGATTCGCGCTTTAGATCAATCAGGAATGAATTTTATTGTCAGTAATTCATTCTCTAAAATTTTCTCGCTTTATGGTGAGCGTGTGGGTGGCTTAACGTTTGTCTGCGATGATCAAGCCACGGCACAAAAAGTATTGGGGCAGCTTAAAGCTACTGTACGTCGTATCTATTCAAGCCCAGCAACGACTGGTGCATTATTGGTCGATAACGTACTTAATGATGCGGATCTCACTGCACAGTGGGAAGCTGAGCTGAAAGAAATGCGTGAACGTATTATTAAAATGCGTCATATTTTAAATGACAAATTAAGCCAAGCGTTGCCTGAACATGACTTTAGTTATTTGGTTAAACAACAAGGTATGTTTAGCTATACAGGTTTAACGGCTGAACAAGTCGATATTTTAAAAGACAAATACGGTATTTATTTAGTGCGTAGTGGTCGTATGTGTGCCGCGGGTTTGAACTTAAATAATATTGATTATGTTGCTGAGTCTATTGCCGAAGTGATTAAAGCAACCGCTTAAAATACGCCGCTAAAAAACGGGCAAATTGCCTAATGCCAGTCAGTTAAGAAATTGATTGGCATTTTTTTTTGACTTCATAATAATATTCGATACGCGAAAACGTCATCCGCAACTGTTCGAGGCAAAACTATTTTAAAAAAGTAAGGTTTCTGCGATTAATTAATCAGTAAAAGGGATTTGACGAGTTTTGCGGATGACAAATGCCTTTGGTTACTTTGGGCTTATTCAAAGTAATCAATGAGCTCCAAGTATTTGATTTAAAAATATAAGACTCCGTTGTGAATAACTAAAAAGCTAAGGAGTTAATTGTAGCCCTCCTTAACCAATCAGTATTAGGCAATCTGCCCGTTTTTATTATTAGTACAAATCAATCTTGAAAATGCACCACTGAACGAATAGATTTACCTTCATGCATCAAATCGAATGCTTCATTAATTTGATCTAGCCCCATGGTATGCGTGACAAAAGGTTCAAGCTGAATATCGCCTTTCATTGCATCTTCAACCATTTTAGGCAGTTGAGTGCGCCCTTTCACACCACCGAATGCCGTGCCTTTCCAAGTACGGCCAGTGACCAATTGGAATGGACGAGTCGAAATTTCCTGCCCTGAACCTGCCACACCAATAATCACCGATTGTCCCCAACCACGGTGCGCACATTCAAGCGCTGAACGCATAACATTGACATTACCAATACATTCAAATGAATGGTCTACGCCCCAGTCTGTCATTTCTACAATCACTTGTTGAATCGGCTTGTCATAATCTTTTGGATTTAAGAAGTCAGTCGCACCAAACTCTTCAGCCAGTTTGAATTTTTCTGGGTTCATGTCAACCACAATAATACGCCCTGCTTTAGCTTGACGCGCGCCTTGTACCACAGCAAGACCAATGCCGCCTAAACCGAAGACTGCGACTGAATCACCCTCTTGCACTTTAGCCGTATTATGTACAGCGCCAATCCCTGTTGTTACACCACAACCCAACAAACAGACATGTTCAGGATTTGCATCAGGATGAATTTTCGCCAAAGATACTTCAGCAACCACGGTATATTCACTAAAGGTTGAACAGCCCATGTAATGATAAATTGGCTGACCATTATAAGAAAAACGTGTCGTACCATCAGGCATCACACCTTTACCTTGAGTCGCACGAACAGCCACGCAAAGATTGGTTTTTCCAGATTTACAGAATAAACACTCGCCACATTCAGCTGTATACAGTGGAATTACATGATCACCCGCTTTGACACTGGTCACACCTTCACCCACTTCTATTACAATCCCTGCACCTTCATGACCCAGTACTGCTGGAAAGACACCTTCAGGATCATCACCCGACAAAGTAAATGCATCGGTATGGCACACACCTGTATGGGTGATTTTAACCAGAACTTCACCCGCCTTTGGTGGAGCGACATCTAGTTCGACAATTTGAAGCGGTTCACCTGGACCAAATGCGACTGCTGCACGTGATTTCATAACAGAGCTATCCTTTATTTAGTTCTTTAACAGATGAGCTACAGTAACCGCTTTTTATTATCAGATTCAACCTTTAACATGATGATAATATGTACTTATAACTTAATGACGCCATAATAATTATGCTAATTAAACCATTCACTCATGCTGTCATGTTTTCTTTAGCACTCATTACGTTGACGGGGTGTAGTTTGCCTATGAATCAATCCAATAAACAACCGCCTATTCAAATTCATGCGGAACACTGGTTAAACGGTTCAAATGTCGACATGCAAATGTCGCAAGGCTTAACGGCTTATTTAGCTTTGGATGATGCCTTTATTAGCATTGCCTCAAGACTACATCTGATTAATAAAGCAAAATATAATATCGATTTACAGTATTACATTTGGGAAGATGATTCGATTGGGCATCTCATGCTGGCTGAACTTTTAAAAGCAGCAGATCGTGGGGTCAAGGTTCGATTACTTATTGATGATCAGAACGGAACCAAACTTGATGCCACTTTAAAACAACTTGCAGCACATCCAAATTTTGAAATTAAATTATTTAATCCCTATAAATTTAGAAAACTACGGGTCATTGATTATGCATTTCGTTTAAAACATATTAACCATCGTATGCACAATAAACTTATTATTGCCGATGGTGCCATTGCGGTTACTGGTGGTCGTAATATTAGCCGTGAATATTTCGATGCCAGTGATAATTTTCAATTTACCGATATGGATATTTTGTTCTATGGTACTGCTGTTGACCATGCCAATGACGTTTTCCATGCGTTTTGGAATGACAACTTAAGTTATTCAGTGCCACAACTTTTGGGCGATGGCAATCAAGAACAGCTTGCTAAATTGCGTCAGTATTATGAACTTACTGCTTTACAAAAAGATCAGTTAAAAAAACGCATTGAATTAGCCGAAAAACAAATCAATAAACACTTAAAAGATCGTCCTATTAATTGGGCAAAAGCTCATTTTATCGCAGACTCACCGGATAAAATTCGTGGTGAAGCGACCAATGATCAGCTTATTTATCGTCAAATGCTCAATATTATGGGGGAGCCGAAGCAGCATCTTGAATTAGTTTCAGCCTATTTTGTACCAACGCGTAAAGGAACAAACGCGTTAGTTAATTTAAGCAAAAATGATGTGCGTATTCGAATTTTAACCAACTCATTCCTTGCCAATGATGTCGCAGTGGTGCATGCCTTTTATCAAAAATATCGTCATGATTTACTGCAAAATGGCATTAAACTGTACGAATTCAAGCCCTATATTGAACGTAATAAACGGACTTGGTATGAAGTAGTCACAGGAAATGTCATTCCTGCCAAAGGTAAAAACACCTCTAGCTTACATGCCAAATTTTTTGATATAGATGGCATGGTCTTTATTGGTTCATTTAATTTTGATCCTCGTTCAGCCAATTTAAACAGTGAAGTCGGACTTGTGGTTGAATCTGATGTTCTACAAAAATATATTTCCAAATCACTCGATCAATATTTACAGCAAATTGCCTACGAATTAAAATTAAATAAACAAGGCGAAATCATTTGGCTTGATCAGCATAAAGATGGCTCAATTGTAGAATATAAACATGACCCAGAAACGACGAAATTTCAGCGCTTTGCTATGCAAGCGGTATCCTACTTGCCGATTGAATGGATGATGTAATGACAAATTAATGACATTTAAATACACATAAGCCTTTTATTTCGAGTGAAATTTCAATCTGTGTAAACCCTGCTTGCTGCAAACTGACTAAATGCTCTTGTTTTGACATATAAAGTTCATTATTGGTCATGGCACTTTCAGCAAATAAATGATCACATAGCAAATAAGTTGCATTCGGATTAAGCAGTGTTGTTTTCACAATGTGATGAAAATCCATTGCATATGCTTTATGGCGTAGCTCGTGCAAAGCTTGATGCATAATAATGACATCGTATCTAGTAAGTGGATCGACCCAATCGGGTTGTTTAAAATCTCCAACCACATAACGGGTTCTTTGTAACTCATTTGCAAGCAGTCTATTTCTTGAAAGATCATGCATCGCTTCAGAGAAGTCAAAAGCAGTATAGTGAATATTTGGACATCTTTCTAAGAGGTGTTAGCCAAATATCCGGGGCCAGCGCCAATTTCTAGAATGTTTCTAACATTTGACTGTTGTATCAGCTCAGCATAATAATCAAAAAATGCATATCGCCATGGCCTTTTAATATTCACTTCACTTGCCCATTGCACTGCATCTTCAGGTTTTCTTAAATCAATCGGGCTAGCAACTTCTTTTATTAACATTGTTTTTTAGAACATATAAGGTTTTGATTTATATTTATACATAAATTCAATCAAGCTTTGCAAAGGTTTTACTCATCGGCCCCTTTGCTTTAACATTTCACTTTTCGAGTATTAAACTCTTTTTCTCCTGATCGTGACTCTTTCCCATGCAATTTTTTGATTTAAGCCGTCAATTTAATTTAAATGATATTTTATTGCCTTATAAAACCCTCGATGATTTAGGTCGCCAAGAATGGTTCTTGTCTAAAGTTCGAGTAGAACATAACTGTTTATCTGAAAGTGATCTTTTAGAAGGTCAAGTCGTTTTAAAATCGAATGAAAATATTCAAATTGAACTTGAATGGCTTATTTTAGATACAGGATTTGAACTTCAGGTTTTATTTAAAGGCATTGAAACTGAAACCAATGAACAAACGCTACTCTTGGTTAAAGGTGCTCAAATTATTGATATAGAACAGAAGAAAATTTCTGCACAAGCTTTAATTTTGTGGCTAGATGGCACACTCCTCCCAATGTTGCCAAAGATCCGTACAGAAATTAAAGCACGTTTAAATCTGTGGGATTATGTCGAGTATGACAATTGAGCATTCAATTAGCAGTTTATGGATTTTCTTTACTTATTGATTAACCTATAGAATTTAATCGTATAGATTAATAAAAGGCTAAAATTTTCTTAAAGTAAGCCTATTTCATTAAATAATTGAGCATAGGCTTCAGCTTTCTTTTCAACTGGCAAAGGATAAGCACGTGAAGATGAAGGCATACGGTATAAAGTAAGGTCACGTTCAGCGAAATATGTTTTTGAAGACTGTCCAATTTGAGGTTTTTCAGTCCCCTCTGGCATAGAAAGCATTAAAGTATCTGTGGCTTTATCTCCAGTCGTCATCACATTGTGGCACTGGGGTATGTCTTGTAAAAGTTGCGCTAAATCAGTCGGCTTCGCTATTTGTAGAAATTTATCAGATGCATTGCCTTTTAAACGAATGACCTGATACGCCGTATCAAAAATGGCTATGCCCTTTTCAGTTAAAAAATCACGAATGAGCGGCTCTTTAAAATTTTTATTCGCTAGATCAAGAAAGTATTCTTTATTTTGAAAGAACACTAAACCAAAAATTTTCCACATATCATTTTGATAGTTTGGGTAATAAAAATCCATTTTCCAACGTGTTCTAGGCGGAGGAAAACTCCCCAACATTAACAATTTCGCATTTATTGGTAAAAATGGTTCTAGTGGATGCGTTTCAATTTCAGACATTATTTAAAATCAATAGGTTGTAAAATATTTTAAGGAATGATTTTGACTATACGTCAAATGATTTTCTCCTGAATTTTAGCATAACTGTAACTTTTATAGCGATACAACTTATTCCTCTTAGTGTTTTCTTAATTAACACCTGCAAAACTTCTGCAAAACTATTATTGAAAATATAACTAAATTCTAAAAATCGTAACACAGAAATATTTTCGTAAAATACCATTTCATAAGGTTTTTGGTGTGCTACCAAATTAAGTAATCAGCTATATAGACCGTTATGACAAAAGAAAATCATGAAAATTTGGCGCTATTTTCTCAATAGATATAGAATCAGGAGTATTCTAAATTTCTAATAAAATAAGTTAAAAATGAAAGTATCTGATCTAATACCGAATCAATTGCCTGTAATTCTTGCCAAAGCAATGAAAGTAAAATCAGCCCCAGTGCTCGATTGGGAATTATGTGGAAAACTCATAGAAAAAGAAAATATTAGCCTAGTCCGCTCATATTCAAGATGAACAGCATTTTACATTGGCCCACGCTATGATAGTAAAGAAGCTGAATAAACAGCTGATACTGCTATAGAAGCTATTGTGAAGTGCTTTATTGAAAAAAATTAGGTAGTGAGATTTAAGATAGTACGGTAATCCCCCTCTAAAAATAATTAATACTTTCATATCATTAATAACTTTTTGCTAAGAATAAGAGAGATAAATAAAAGTTCAAACACCCTAAAATAAAAATTGACAACCTTATTGTAAACCTTCTTTTTTTTAGAAAAAAATACACCAATAAAATAGAAAAAAATAAAGAAACGAGACTTATAAATACAAACGAGTTTGGCAAAGAATTCTCCAAATAAAAACTAAAAATAGCTATTTAACTGATATTACGTAACCCGAATCCTGCTTAAGGAAGGCTGTTTTATTTTTCTTAAGTATAATGACTGTTTTTAGAGTAAAAAAGATTCTAATTTGATACGACTGGTCATAAAAATTAATGATATTTGATCGATATATTATTTTTATTTCATGATTTTAAAGAAGATTCCTTATCCGTGATTCGGGTTGCGTAGTAATCATGTTTCGCCTATTACTCAATATTACATGTTATGTTTTGCATTCAGATAAATCAAAATATATATTTAAAATTAAAAGTCTTATCTCCAAACAGCAGCATACGGAATTATAATACTTATTAAAAAGTACAAACCAATATGCATGCTAATTAATGGACAAATAGTAAGAATAATAATATTCGCAACTAAAAATAATAAAAACATCACAAAGAATGGTGCTTTTGTGGTGTTAAAATTACTAATAGCAATATTATATGAAAAAACATTCAAACTAAGTCCCATTAAAAAATAAAAAATATAAATATAAATTGGTAAATTAGTCATATAGATATAATCAAGCATTACAGTTTACCCCCTCTTTTATCACATCAAGCATGAATAATCCTATCATCCCTACATTAGATATTTTAATTGGTGAATAACACAAAAAAATGATGAAAATTAGTACTATAGACTCAATTTTTCAACTTCATACAACGTATATTATGTTAATAATAGTCATTGGATTTTAATAAGTGATATACACTTTTGGCCTTTCATCTAAAATAACATCGAAAATCGTATTATCGGTCACAATTAGTAGATGTTCAAACTCTATATCTTGATATAGCTCACCTGCATCAGAATAGAAATCATTCAAAAAATATGAATGATTTGATATCCAAAATGAAGTTATACCAAGACTAGGTAGCATTGCTATAGTTCTTTGTCTATAGCTCTCATCCCCAACTCTATAAGAAACAGGCTGAATTTCAAATTCAACTGTAACTTTTATAGTTTCTTCATTAAGATTATTTCTATTTTTATAAGAAGCCTTAAAAAATAGCTTTAATGGTCCTGCATAAGTACTCGTCATTCCTGTATATATTAGAAAAGGCAAATGCTCATCTAATGGATACCATTCTTTATACGACTCTTTCATTATCAGTACCTAATTTTATCATCAGAACGTTTTCCTCCTGACTGTTTATTTCTTTCGTAGGAAAATTACCTGAACTTGTAGGTCTATATTAATTGATCTACGAACAGATATAGCTAAATACCAAATAAATTATCTATACCTTCCTGAGGAGCGAGAAATCCCATAAACCGTATCTATGGAATCTGGTATTAACTTTACAATTGCTTTTCCTATGCCTTTGCTGACACCATAAATCAAAAATGTTTTACTAAGCTATTCATACATAATTTAATTGATTATTAACACAGAATTCAGCATAAAACCTCAGGTTAAGTTAAGGTCAAGCTTTTATTCAATATCAAGAGTGCCATACAAGAAAGCCCTATTCTTGATTTTCCCCCGATAATTGCTAAATTAGCAATAAAAAAGCCTAAACACAAAGTTTAGAATTTTTTATTAATACTAAAGATTATTTCTATGGCTTTTATGGATTTTCAGGTTATTTATTTGAAGAATAAAAATCCATTTTCCAACGTGTCCTAGGCGGAGGAAAACTCCCCCAACATTAACAATTTCGCATTTATTGGCACAAATGGCTGAAGTGGATGGGTTTCAATTTCTGATTCAGTCGACATAACAAGCTATTTCAAAGGATTCTAATTAATTTAAAATATTTTACGGATTTTTTCTGCGACTTGCTCAGCCCAAAGTGCATATATTTCCTTACTAGGATGAAAACCATCTGCGGCCATTTCTAAATTTAATGTTTTAAAACGAACCAAATCGTATTCTATCCATTGCATATTCTTTTGTTTTTGCACAAATTGTCCAAGTGCCTGATTCATTCCTTTGGCATATTGGCCAAATAACCATGCCAAAGGATTAGGCAATGCAGGAAATAAATTCATGGGTGGAACACCCGATGCAATAATAATATGTGGAGTAAATTTTTGATTAATTTCGCTGTAAAGCTGTTGTTGTTTTTTAATCCAATTTTTTGGCTGGGTGAGTTTGGTAATATCATTTACCCCGACAGAAGTAATAACCACATCAAAATGCTGATGAGACATATTTTGAGCTGTTTCTATAATTTGTGCGCTGCTATATCCCGTTGTTGCTTCTAGCATATAACGAACTTCATACTGATTTTTTAACTGCTTCAATATTGAACCCAATAAAGCATCTTCCTGTATTTGTACGCCTACGCCTGCCGCAGCTGAATCGCCTAAAATCAAAATTGACAGTGGGTTTCCTGCACCGATCGTTCCCTGACGATTTCCGTCGGGTTCAGGCAAACGTCGTGTATTTTTTTTGACTGCATAGCCTTGAATCAGCAATGCTGGAATTAACACAATTGTAGAAATTTTTAAAAACATAGCTGTTGAAAATCTAAGAAATAGGCAATAAATATACGATTTTAAGCGGTGAAAATCATTATTAACTGATGGTATACACTTATAAAAAAACTTCATCATTTCATGTGCTGCATCTACTTTTGAAAATAAAAGGCTCATTTAGAGCCTTTTATTGGGGCTGAAAATTAACCCAACTTATTCACCAATTTTAATGGCAATATTTTCATTGCCAAACCAAGCGGCAACCACGGCCATTGTGGGACATACGCTTTAACAGGTTCTTTCTCAATGGCTTTGGCAAGTAAATGTGACCCTGTTTTTTCATCCACTTCAAAAGGTAATTTTTTCGCGCCTTCATTGAGTTCAGTTCGAATATAACCTGGGAAAATCGTCGTGACTTTAATCGGGGTATCAATTAATTCCGCACGAATGCCTTCAGCTAAATGTGCCACTGCTGCTTTACTTGCGCCATAAGCGGTTAAATGTTTTGGCATGCCACGCATTGCGCTCATTGATGAAATCATCACCAGATGACCTGAATTTTGAGCACGGAAAATTTCAACCGCAGCTTCACATTGAGCAAGTGCAGAAATAAAATTGGTTTCAACAGTGGCTTTATTAATGGCAAAATTACCTTTACCAATACGGCGACCTTCACCCACACCCGCATTGACAATAATTCGGTCAATCGTGCCAAATTCTGCTTTAAATGCTTTAAATACCTCAAACACTTGATCGTAATGAGTTACATCTAAGGTTTTTGCGATGACTTTAATTCCGTATTTGCTTTCAAGTTCTTGCTTTAACGTTTCAAGACGCTCTAAACGACGTGCACAAATCGCAAGGTTATAACCTTTTTGTGCAAATTCACGTGCCATACCTGCACCAATACCAGAACTTGCACCAGTAATTAAAATTGTTTTTGCCATGATGTATTTTTTCCTATTTTTCTACAATCAAATCCATGTGAGTAGTTGAGAATCTTCAGCTTTTATAAAATGATGCTCATTTAAACTCAAAAGTTGAGGTTCGTTTCCAACCAAACGTAATGTGGTCATACTGGCATTGGTAATTGCCCAATTTAATGCAAAAGTACGATTTGCATTTAACTCAAGTAATTTACCTGCCGCCACTGAAATCACACCACCTGATGTAAACACGACTGCATAACGGGGTTTGGTTTTTGCGAGTTCATCACTTAAATTTTGTAGTGCTGTTTCCACACGATTTTTAAAATCGGGCCAAGACTCATCATATTCATGGTGATAGTCACCCCCCGTCCAGCGTTCAATCGCACCTTCAAAAATTTTAGCTAAATAAGCACGTGGATTCGTTTCATTTTCCACATCTGCTTTAAGTAAATGTGGTTCATTAAAACGCGGTTCATACTGGGCAAAAACTTGTTGATGATTAAACTCATTCCAAGCATGGTCAGTCATGATATTGGCTTCTGGAAAACATTCAGCCAAAGCTAGATGTGCCGTTTGTTGATGTCGCTGCATCGAACCTGCCACGACATAGGGTTCTTCTTTTAGAATCTTATTAAAATATTGACCTAATAATTTTGCCTGTAATTCACCATTCGGAGAAAGGTTGTCATAACTTTCTGCACCAAAAGAAGCTTGCCCGTGACGAATCAGATAAATTGTGGTCATTTCGCTAAAATTTCCTGTAGTTTGGATATGTATTTTTGTGCAATTTCATTGGCTTCGAGTTTTTGTTTGCCAATCAGTTTTAAGGCACGAATATGTAAGGCATGAATCACAATCCAAAAGTCTTTAAATGCAGGATTGCTGGTTTGCTTATGATAGTAACGATAGTAAATTTGCTGCGCAATGACCGCTAAACGGAAAATGCCGAACACTTCGTAAAAAGTCCAATTTTCCGTTTGTAACCCTGTTTTATCTAAATAATATTCAACCACTTCTTTACGGGTAAACATGCCTTTTAAATTTGTGGGTTGACGACGTGTAGACTTAAAAATGTGATGGTCTGTTTCTTCTACCCAATAGGCCAAAGCAGAACCTAAATCCATCAAGGGATCACCCAAAGTCGCCATTTCCCAATCCAATACACCAATTACTTCCGTTGGATTTTTAGGATCTAAAATCACATTATCAAAACGCCAATCATTATGAATAATGCAGGTTTTAGAATCGGCGGGGATATTGTCATGTAGCCATTTCCGTACAAACTTAAATGAAGGCACATTGATGGTATGGGCTTTTGCATAACGAGCATCCCAACCTTCGACCTGACGACGACAATAACCGTCGCCTTTGCCTAATTTTTCAAGTTCAGTTCCTTGATAAGGTACTTGGTGTAATTCAATCAGTTTATCAAGCACATTAATACAAAGTTGATGTACATCAGCTTCATCAAATTGCAATTCAGGTGGTAATTTAGCACGCGGAATAATGCCTTTGATGCGTTTCATCACATAGAAGTCACAGCCAAGTACAGACTCGTCCTGACACAGTGCAACCATTTCAGGTAGTGCTGAATAAAAAGGTGCCAGATTTTTTTGTACATGATATTCACGTGCCATATCATGCGCAGATTTAGCTTTAGTCCCTTTTGGTGGGCGACGTAGAATTAAATCAGCATTGTCATATTTTAAACGATAGGTCCAATTGGAAGCACCTCCTGAATATTGAGTGACTTCAACTTGACCTTGTAGATCAACACCTTGTGTTTTAAGCCAATTTTCTACCGCAACGATATCAAGTTCTTCGCCTTCACGGACATTTCCACCAACATCAATCACTGACATTATTCTTTCCCTAAATCTTCAATTTTAAAAAGACTTCTTACTTCATTTATACCTCTTTAATTTTCCTACATAAACAGAAAAATTTAAGGAAAATTGTAAGAGGTCTCCTCTAGCATCATTTATATTTTTTAATCTTACTTACGACGTGAGCCGTAACCACGTTTTGCCAATTCAAGTTTAGCAATCATGCCTTTATGCACTTCATCTGGACCATCGGCTAAACGTAGGCTACGTGCTTGAGCAAAAAAACCTGTTAAAGGTGTATCGCGTGAAACCCCTGCACCGCCATGAATTTGAATGGCCATATCGACCACTTTTTCCAATACACTAGGTGCAACCACTTTAATGGCTGAAATTTCGGTTAAAGCGGCCATGTTGCCTAAAGTATCCATTTTATAAGCAGCATACAAAGTCAATAAACGTGCTTGATCAATCGCAACACGTGCTTCTGCAACACGTTCTAAATTGCCACCCAGTTTAAGAATTTCTTGACCAAAAGCAGTGCGGCTCATTCCACGGTCAATCATCAACTCTAACGATTTTTCCGCTGCGCCAATACAACGCATACAATGGTGAATACGTCCAGGCCCTAAACGTCCTTGAGCAATTTCAAAACCTTGACCTGCGCCACCAATAAAATTGCTCACAGGTACACGAACATTATCGAAACTGACTTCACCATGACCATGTGGTGCATCATAATCACCAAATACAGGTAACATACGTTCAATTTTAACACCTGCCGCTTCAACAGGAACTAAAACCATAGAATGTTGATGATGACGATCTTTAGTCTCATCTGGCGTATGTGCCATAAAAATAATCATTTTTGCGTTTGGATCACCTAAACCTGACGACCACCATTTACGACCATTTAAAACAATTTCATCACCAACGACGACTGCTGTAGCTTGCATATTGGTCGCATCACTAGAAGCTACAGCAGGTTCAGTCATACAAAATACGGAACGAATTTTTCCATCTAATAGTGGCATTAACCATTGCTGTTTTTGTGCTTCACTACCGTAACGCCACAATACTTCCATATTGCCACTGTCAGGTGCATTACAATTAAATACGGTAGGTGCAATTAAACTGCGTCCTGTAAGTTCAGCAATATGCGCATATTCTTGAACAGATAAGCCCTGACCTAATTCAGTATCGGGCAAAAACATATTCCAAAGCCCCGCTGCTTTGGCTTTATCTTTTAGCACCTCTATTTGTGCAGGCCACTGCCATTTAGTCCAATCACCACCTTGATTTAACTCATGAACTTCATTCCAAAAATCTGTTTCAATGGGTTCAATTTCATTTTTTATAAAGGCTTTCGTCCGTTCAATATAATCTTGCGCACGTGCTGATAATTCAAACATCTCATGATCCCTTAAAATATTATGCTAACTTCGCTTTACAACAACATAACCTCAAAACTATTATGAACAAAATGATTTAATTCCATATTTCACTATGAATAATATTCATCATAAAACCGTTTTAGACATGGCTGTCTTTCATAAAATTGACATCAATTTATATCCATTGTTTATTGCTATTTTTGAACAAAACAGTATTTCTAAATCTGCACAGTTACTCTGTATTAGTCAGTCCGCAGCCAGCCATGCCCTGCAACGACTACGACAACATTTGCAGGATGATTTATTTGTCCGTGCTGGCAGTCAAATGTTACCGACACCATTTGCTGAACGGATTTATCCTATAATTAAAAATGCATTATTTGCTATTCAAAGTATTTCTTTACAAAAGCAAAGTTTTGACCCGAGCATGGTACAAACACTCAAAATAGCCATTCATGATGAAATTGAACCGATTATTTTGCCAAAACTAGTTGAGCATTTTCATCAACTCAATTTAGAGGTACAATTTTTTAGCATTAAGTTAGACCGTAAAAATGTGCTAACCGATTTGGCCACGCAACAAATAGATTTTGTAATTGATTTAGAACAAAATTTTGCTGATAAAATTCAATTTAAAAAATTGGTACAAGACCAATTTGTCGTGTGTACTCAACAGCAAAGTATGACGGCTGAAATTTATTTTGCTTTACCACATATTGGTGTCTCTTCACGACGTACAGGTGTACTCGTTGAGGATATTTATTTAAATCGTAAACAATTCTCTCGTCAGATTTTTTTACGCTGTCAACATTATTCAACAGCTTTACAAATTTTAGAGCAACAAGCCGCTGTCATTTTGACCATTCCTAAAAATATGCTTGCTCATTTACACATGGCAGAATGTTTAAACATTTTTGAGGTGCCTGTAGAACTGCCGAATATTAATATTGGAATGTATTGGCATAAAGATGTGCAGGAGAATGCAAGGCACCAATTTTTAAGGAATGAAATTTTAAAAATTTTTGCTTAGGCTATTTATATGTAATTGTTAAATCTGTTTAAGTTATTTTAAATGACTATTCTTGATTGCTTTGGTTTATTTATCCTTGAGCTTTATTTCACATTGAACTTGTTGTTTAAATAGGCGAAAGGCTGAATTAACAATATTTTCAGCACCATTTGCCTATTTATTCAGCTCTTATTTTTTGCGATTTCAATTAAACTAATTCCTCATTTCTCTCTTTTTATTGCTGAATTTAGACTGAATTTTTCAAACTAATTTCAACAAAGTTTTCTTTTATGTTGGCAAATCTCTCCCCTGTTTGGCTTATGGTTTTAGGCTTCATCTGTTGTCTAATTTTTTTATTTATTTTCCGCAAAATTTATACTTTTTTAAGTATTTTTTTTAAGCCTTTTAAAAAGGGAAAAAGCTATTATTGCCGCGTCACCGCCATTAGTGATGGCGATACTCTCACCTGCCATCGCTTAAACTTCCGACGTTCAGAAACCAAATTACGTTTTGCCTACGTCGATGCACCTGAATCAAGTCAGGCTTATGGCAAAGAGTCAGCACGTCTAATTAAAAGTATGGTGCACCAAAAATGGGTACGGGTAAAAATTACCGATATTGACCGTTATGGGCGCTGCGTGGGGGTTATTTACCGCTATCGTAAAAGTATGAATGAAGAAATGGTCAAACGTGGTGCGGCTTGGGTATATGAAGAATATATCAAAGATAAAAAACACCTACACTATATGATGTCACTGCAAGACAAAGCCAAAAAGCAGAAAAAAGGCTTATGGAAAAGTAGCCGTCCTATACGTCCAAGTGTCTATCGTAAACAAAGCAAATAGAACTTATCAATAATCAAAGTTTAAATCTGTAAAATGCGCCAATTCATTATGAATGATTTGGTGTAACGCCCTCATCTACATGAATAGAAATTTATAATGGATGAACACTGCGTCTCGCCTTAAAATATCAAACGCCCAATGAAAGACATCAGGCGTTTGATTAAAATAGCTCAATCCTTATTTTAGGGCTAAAGACTCAAATTATTTAAAGACTTTAAAACGCACAGTATCATCTATATAGGCTTTGTCTTTAGCTTCACCTTCAACAGAACCAAAAACCAACTGGGCACGAAGTTTCCAGTTTGCAGGAATATCCCATTCTGCATGTACTTGCTCATCGACAATTGGGTTGTAATGCTGAAGTGAAGCACCTAAGCCGTCCGTATGTAATGCAGTCCAAGTGGCAAACTGTGCAATTGCAGTTGAATGTTCTGCCCACACTGGAAAATTATCTGCATAAGATGGGAACTGCTCTTGCAAGCCTTGAATCACATCTAGATCTTCAAAAAATAAAACCGTACCTACACCTGCCGCAAAACTATCCATTTTGGCATCGGTTTTTGCCGCAGCGTCGGCATCTTTTGCATAAGATTTTAATTTTTCTTTCACAAAGCCCCAAAATTTTTCATGCTCGGCATTAAATAAAATGACAGCACGTGACGATTGTGAGTTAAACGATGATGGGCTTTGCTTAATAGCATGTTGAATCAAATCAGTTAAATGTTCTGGACTTTGCTCTACATTTTTACCTAGAGCATAAATTGTACGGCGTTTATTAATTAAATCTAAAAACTGATTCGACATTTGATGAAATCCTGTAATATTTTCTCGGGAAGATTTTAAACAACCTGCAAACACTATTAAGAAAATGTGAACTATCAACTTTCATAACAATACATATGTAAACATGTTGTGGTCATACCATATGCAATAATAATTCCAATATCTAGTACATTTTATTGATAATTAAATCTTTAATTTTTTATATAAAATATTTTATTTTATTTAAATATCTTGATTAGCCGCAAAGTAACATTAAAAAATCCTCCAAAATTGGAGGATCTTTACAACACTTTATTGAATTTTAGAATTTCGCATTCAAAATACTTTGTGAGACTTTATTCTTCCAAAGATCACGTAAAGTCGGTAAATAGAATTTTTCACCAATTTCAACCAACTCGGCATCAATCAATGCATGAATTTCGTGCATAAATAAATAATCCAATTCGACTGTTTTCAATTTTTTATTGGTTTTAGCAAACGCCTTACGCTTTTGTTGCGCAGTTTTAACCAATTGATCGGCATAATTCTTATTTTTAAATTGAGAAATCGCATTTAAGCGTAATTCAATTACACCCCAACCGGTTAATAATAACTTGAACAACTCAAAATCTTCTGTGGTTGATTCCCAAGTCATTTCATCCAAATTTTCATCATTCGGAAGAACAGGAAGAAGAAGTTCCATGATACTCGGAAAAATCTTTTTAAAATTCAAAATAAATTTAACAGGATGCTCACCCGGATAATCCTTAAATTGCACCTTTTTCTGAACATCTGTTAAATAAATATCTAGCATTAAAAAAAACCTTATATAGAGCACTGTTTTTTATAGCTTTATTTTTCACCTTGCAAAATGAATGCAAAATAGAAACAAAACAAAAACATAAAAAGAAAAGCATTTTAACAATTATGACATTTTATTCAATGCTAATTCATTTATTTAAAAGAGCATCTACAGAATAAGATGAAAGACTGGGTAGATATTAAAAAAACTGCCCTTTCGGACGGTCTGTTTTGTTATTTTAGTAATGCAAACCTTTGATGCGGCATCGTCTTCAGTTCAAACATATGTTCATAGTCATAAGCTGGCAGATCTATACCATGCTTCTTACATACATCCGATATGGCATAGGTCATAGAGAACCTATTCCCCTCCTGCTTCAATAGAATTTCTCTTATTAAGTAGTTCAACTATTCTTTTTAAATCAAAAAGTACTATTGTGGTGATAAACAGGAATACTGCAACTGCTAACAGCCCTAGCACTAGGGAAAGTATAACAATAATAGAAACATACTCTGGAAGCATGAGCGCACTTTTAAGCCAAAGGACATTATCTTTAAAAATATAAATAGAAAAAATGAACATGAATATTATAAATATTAAAGTAATAAGCAGCATTATTTTTTCTTTTATGAATTCATATGTATTTAATGAAATTCCAATAATTTGGTTGTCGTCATTTTTATTAATTATTAAACTGGTGTCCCATAAAGCCAGTGTTTTAGCAACTATTTCATAATTTGTAATATTTTCATTTTTGATCAAAAAATCTATCAATTGATATGATACCAACTGACTACCTACAAGCACTTGTGCTACAGCATTTTTTCTTGCTCGTTTTTCAACAACATCTACATCTAAGCTATCTACAGCTTTAATATCCTCAAAATACTCAACCCGACGTACTAATTTTTCTTCTGCGTTATGAAATTTATTTTTTCGTTCCACAAAAAGCAAAAGTATCTTATGAATGAATTCCCACATAAATTCCCAATAATTAATAAAGGCATGTTTTCTAAATCATCTTAAATTTATGTTAGCATTTCAAGTAAATTTATGAATTTTATAAAATTATTAAATTTTTACTCATTTTAGTTTTCGGGTTCACTTCCATCCAAGTTTATGCAAAAAAATGTGCGGACTTTTCCACGCAACAACAAAAGTAGCTTTAAAAGTTGTAAAGGAAAAACTCAGAGATAAGAAATTAACGATGGTCTATGTAAGTTACATAGCCAATTATTAGGGGTAAATATTTTTATATTATTTTCAATTTTAGGCAAAAAACAACCCCCTCATATGTATTGCGAACAGTTGCCTCTCCATCATGTAATACCATAATAGATTTAACAATTGCCAACCCCAACCCACCTGTTTTGGCTTTGGCATGCCGACTAAAGTCAATTTGATAAAAACGCTCAAATAAGTAATTTAAATGTTGCTCTTCTATGTGAACGCCATTTGTTAATATCTCTATATAAACATCATTTACATCTAATTTTGTAGAAATGACAATATTCTGCTTTTCAGTTCCATAATCAATTGCATTGATCAAAAGATTTGATAAGGCCCTTTTCAGTAGATCTATATTGCCATGCGTTCGAACATTCTTATCCAACTTCAGAACAAATGACATTTTCTTATCTTCTGCTAAGAATTCAAAATAATCTACTAACTCTAAAATAGTGCGATATAAATCAACTTCTTCTTTTTTTATAATAAAATTGCCATTTTCAGAACGAGCAATAAATAACATATTGTCGATCATCTTGCTTAATCGCTCATATTCTTCAAGATGTGAATATAGAAGTTGCTCCAGTTCTTGCTGTGGCCGAGAATGCATGAGAACAATTTGTGTTTGGCCCATTAAATTATTTAGAGGTGTTCTGAGTTCATGTGCAATATCTTCAGAAAATCGAGCTAATTGATCATAATTAATCTGAATTTTTTCCAACATACTATTCATAGCTGAACGCAACTTCTCCACCTCAACAGTCGTACTTTTAGTTTCAAATCGTTGCTGTAATTGAGTACCTTGGATTTTATTAGCTTGTTCTATTAAATTATTTAAAGATTTAAGTAAGTACAAACCAATCCAACGACCAAGCAAACTGGCCATCACAATGCCTAGTAAACTATAGAAAATTAATTTCCATAAATATTGATTTAAAGTAGATTGCGTTTCATCTAATTGCTTTCCAGCAATAAGTTGATAATGTTGATTTTTAAATATCACCGTTTTATAGGCCAAACGAGTTGTCGATAATTTAGGTTTATTATCGACAAACATTATAGATTTGGTTTCATCCATGTCTGGGATAGAAACTTTTAGCGGGTTAATGTCGATTAAGGTGTTGTTATTATTCTTTAAAATTAAAAGGTTATCCTCTTTTCCGACCATGTTTTCATATAAATTCGGGTGTTGCACTAAAATTTGGAAACTTTCCTGATCTTTTAAAAAAACTTCAATACGTTCAATACGTGCAGCTAAATTCTGATCACGCTGCTCAGCCAACATCTTCTGCATATTGTGATAAGAAAGCAAACCAACACTCAAAAATACAATACAAGAAATAAGACTAAAAGCGATGCTTAAACGTGTAGCCAATGTCCAATTATTTAGATATTTTTTCATTTATTCGTACTTAATCGATATCCCATACCACGAACCGTATGTATTAATTTTGGCTGAAAATTATCATCAACTTTGGCACGTAAACGCCGAATAGCAACATCGACAACATTGGTATCTGTATCAAAATTAATATTCCACACTTCAGAGGCAATTTGAGATCGGGTTAATAACTCACCTGTGCGTTGCATTAATAAATGTAAAAGAGAAAATTCTTTGGAAGTTAGATCGATTTTTTTCTGGTTCCGGTATACGGTATGCTCAAGTCTATATAAGATTAGGTCTTCAACTTGATAATATTCAGATTCGACTTTCACGCTTCGTCGCAATAGACTTTTGACTCGCGCTAATAATTCAATATAAGAAAATGGTTTGATTAAGTAATCATCTGCACCTAAATCCAAACCTTTAACCCTATCTAAAACATGATCTTTGGCAGTTAACATGAGTACTGGAATTTTAGAAAAAGTTCTTAAGGTCTTTAATATCTGCCAACCATCAATTTCAGGCAACATGACATCTAGAATCACTAAATCAAATTTTTTTTCCTGCAGCAATGTTATAGCGGTTAATCCATCATACGCAATAGAGCATAAATAGCCTGATTCATTTAAACCTCTTGCTAAAAATTGAGCAATTTTCTTTTCATCTTCAACAATAAGTATTTGCATATAACCATATTATATTGGTTTGTCTGTTTATATATTACAAATCCGTAATCTGATTGTCATGCAATAGTGATTTTATTTTATATAAGCTAAGAGACCTCTTCATTTAACTTAATAGAACTTATGAAAAAACTTCTATTTATTCCTATAATATTTTTTAACTCAATGACATATGCTACACCTAAAACCAATTATGTCATGGATTTGAATCTTGCTAATCAACTTGCAATGAATGTTATGCAAGCTTGTACTCATCTTACAAAACCTGCCGCAATTGTCATTCTTGACCAAGGTGGTAATGAGATGGTGAGTCAACGTCATGAAACCATTGGTATTCATAACTTAGTAGCAGCACAAAGAAAAGCTTTTACTGCTTACTCAAGTAAAGTAAGCACCTTACAATTTATGCGCAATGCGCAGAACAATTTAGATTCACAGAACTTAACTAGCATACCTGAATTATTACTTTTAGGTGGAGGTGTCCCTGTGATTTATAAAAGTCAGATATTAGGTGCAGTCGGTGTCGCTGGTGCAGGTGGGTCAATTCAAGATGACCAATGCGCGCAACAAGGTATAGCCACAACACTGAAACAAATTTAAATCAATATTATTATAGGTTTTTCCATATGAAAAAGTCACTTTTAATCGCCAGCAGTTTATTTTTTTCAAGTTGGGTTATGGCTCAAAATCCTTTAAGCGTACATGTGCTTAATTTAGAGAGTGGACTCCCCTCATCAGATGTAAAAGTCACCTTAGAAGAACAGAAAAATGGTAAATGGATTCAAATTTCAGAAGCAAAAACCAATGAGCAAGGTCGTGTAACTGCGCTCTTTCCTGAAAATAAAACCTTCGACAACACTATATATAAAGTAACTTTTAAAACAGGTGATTGGTTTAAAAAGAATAAGCAAAATTCTTTCTTTCCAGAAGTTCCTGTAATTTTTCAAACAGACGGTTCAGTAAAGCACTATCACATACCATTACTTCTTAGCCCTTACGGATATTCAACATACAGGGGGAACTAATTCAGTAGTTTTAAAATTTGGCGTAAGCGAATGACAGAAAGTGAGACTAAACACTTCCAGTTACATCCACTGGATATCTGTCGAGCCTATTGCAGTCGCCAATATAAACATTGATAAGTATTTATAATAGCGTTTTAAAATTTTGTTAATAGGCGCTTGAGCTATCTTTCAGATATAAACTATTAAGGTATATAAAATGAATATACTATTGAAATCAATGTATAAGTTTGCAACATTTGGAATATTTAGTTTTATAATTTCAGTTACTTCTCATGCCGAAACGATTGCTCCACAAGCTGTCGATAAAATCGATATTAAACAATATGCAGGTAAGTGGTATGAAGTTTCTCACCTACCAATGTATTTTCAACGTAAATGTGTAGCAAATACCACGGCTCAATATAGTATAAATAACAACCAGACTGTATCGGTATTAAATAGCTGTCGTACAGCAACTGGTGAAGTTATTAGCTCAAAAGGTGTTGCTTATCCGCAAAACCCGGGCAATAGTAAACTTAAAGTAAGCTTCCTACCAAAAGGGCTAAGATGGTTACCATTCACTAAAGGAGATTATTGGGTTCTACGTATTGACCCTGAATACAAAGTTGCTTTAGTAGGTGGTGAAAGTAATAAATACTTATGGATATTGTCACGTGATACAAAAATTGATGAAAAAATCTATCAATCTTATTTAGATACTGCAAAAAGCTATGGTTATGATGTGAGTAAATTGGTCAAAACACCTCAATAGTTTTTAGTCAAAATTTTAAAATTAATATAATAACATTATGAATAACAGCCCTCACATTGAGGGCTTTTCAACGATTAACAAAGCTCTTATCTTCTTACAACCATTCTTTCTAAATTTTATATGTAATCCGATCTTCAAATATGATAATCAAATAATCGTAAATATGATCTGAATAGCCATAATAAATAAACAAACTACCCCCGCTACATAAGCAATAGTACGCCAAGGCTGAATAGAGTTCAGATACGTAATCGTATGAATAACTCTAAAAAATGTAAAAATACTAAATAACCATACCGTCATAGTATAATTTGTATTTAGTACAATACATAAACCACCTAGAACCCAGAATAATGGAATATTTTCTAAATCATTCAACCATGCTTGGTGAGCCCTAACAACTTGTGGAAGTTCTGTAGTTTGAGCAGCAACTTTTAAAAAGCCTGCATCTTCAACATTCCTAAAAGCTTTATTTTTAATTCGATGAAATCCTTGATAACAAGAGATTGCGAACATTTTAATAAAAAGCAATAACGTACATAATGCGTAAACATGCAAAATATTATCCATGCATCCCTCTTAAAAACAAAATTAAAATTTATTATTCATACCCTTGTTTATCACGAAATTCGATAAAAATCGCTTGAATTTTTCAAACTATCTCAAATATTTAGCAGGGCGAAAACAACGGTGTAATTTGTAGTCTAAATAATGAGTATCCGCATTACACGTAAACTCTAATATGCACCTTTATGGATAATTTCCTCTTGAGAGCACTCAAATTATTTATGGCTGAGAATCACCTTGTGCTGCTGATTTTTGGTGCCAGTACATCGCTTCCTCATTACCCTGCCACACGCTTTCCCCAAGATTATTTAAGCACTGGCTTCTCTCTATATCACCAATATTCCAGTTTTTTTAAAAGAGTCTTAATTTTCAAAAGCAAAATCCATAGAGAAACTCCCCCTAATGGAAGATATATACTTTATAAAGTTTCATTATTAACATTTTTATAAAATAAGATTGCATGGGAAATAAAAATAGTTGAAAAACTTGAAAGGAAGAATGATCTAATGATATTTATCATCTGCAAACTAAAAAAGAGATAGATAGATGTATATTGGGAAATTAGCTCTGGTGACAGGTGTAACACAAAAAGCGATTCGACATTATGAGAACTTGGGTTTAATCCCAGCACCAGAGCGTAAAGGTAATTACCGTTTTTATAAACAGTTAGATATTCAGTTAATTAAAATGATTAAACAGGCACAGGCCGTAGGTTTTAGTCTTTCGGAAATTGCTACACTGGCAGAAATTAAAGCTCAAGAAAAGCGATTTCCGCTAGAAATAGCTCAACAACTTCTTAAAGATAAACAGCTGCAAATTTTGCAGAAAAAAGCTGAGTTAGAGAGAATAGAAAAAGATTTACTTTTCTTAGAGCAAGAGCTTACAGAAATGTACGGCGCTGAAAAAACATCATAGATAGCAAGAGATTCTTTTAGAAATACTCTTGACTCTCACCTTAGGGTAAAGGTTTATATTACTTGCCACAGCAAACCGCGAGGGCAAAACATGAATATATTGACATCATTTAAGGGGAAAACAGCTTTAGTTACAGGGGCCTCATCTGGTATAGGAATGGGATTTGCTAGAACTCTTGCAGCAAATGGAATTGACTTGGTTATTACTGCGCGCTCTGAAATGAAGCTGCAAGATCTGGCACAAGAGTTAAAAACTGCATACGGCATTAAAATTTATGTAATTGTCTTAGATTTAGCTGAAACTAATTCAGTTTATAAATTAACAGAATATTTAACAGAAAATCATATAATAATTGATATCTTGATTAATAATGCTGGTTTTGGAAAATGGGCAAAGTTCTTAGGTGAGCCTTTAAGCAATTATCATCAAATGCTGACATTAAACATCAATAGCCTAGTCACATTAACCTATTTACTTTTGCCAGCTATGCTTGAAAAAAAACAAGGATTGATCATTAATGTTGCATCAATAGCCGCATTTCAACCACTTCCCTATATTGCAGTATATGGAGCATCTAAAACTTTTGTGCTTAATTTTACGGAAGCAATTGCAGGAGAAAATCTTGATTCAGGAGTAAAATTTTTGGCATTATGTCCTGGCAATACCGCAACAAATTTTGCTCAAGTTGCAAATGCTGATACAGATGGAATGCCAGTTTCAACAGTAGAAACAGTCGTTGATGCCGCTATAAGGGCTTTAGACCGTAATCAGCTATATTGTATTCCAGGGAAAAGAAACTATTTTACAGCTCAGTTCGCCCGTATTATTCCTAGGCTTATAATGCTCAAAATAGTAGAAAATATGTTCAAAAAAAGAGTTATTAAATAGTTTTTATATTATATAAAATTTATTTAACAAAAATTTACTCTTAATTATCAAAGAAATTTCTTACTGGTAGAGGTTTTAATTGGGATGTTGTTATCGTAGATGCAACAGAAATAGTCATACAGCATCCTAAAAAACAGAAGAAAAACTATAATGCTGTACAGCCTTCTATCAGACTGTACAACAACACACCATTTGATAACATCTACCACTCGGAATACAAAGGATCTTTTCAGGAAAATCCAGTAGAATTTGTAAAGAGCAAAAAGTTACGTACTGATGGATTTATCAATCGGTATCGCAAAACAGCATGGACATTAATTATAATTTCTCTAGGGCGTGTCATCAATTAAGCCAAATTATTGTTGAAGCAAGATAGATTGCTGACAGGAAGTTTTGAGCCAATTTGTCATAGCGTGTGGCAATA
>NZ_FNPK01000025.1 GCF_900107285.1 Acinetobacter kyonggiensis
ATTGCCACACGCTATGACAAATTGGCTCAAAACTTCCTGTCAGCAATCTATCTTGCTTCAACAATAATTTGGCTTAATTGATGACACGCCCTAGCAAAATATCAGGATCATGTATTGAATGTATCACCTGATTTTTTTGCAATAAATTGATTAAGGTCTGCTTGTAGCTATAGGGTGCATACAAAATATGTTCATATGGCATATCTACCTCTAATAAATGACTCAGTAGCATCGGAAATGGACGTCCTGAACTATCTTCGCTACTAATTAAGTTTGCTACCAGAAACTTAGTTTCTTGAGGGTTGGCAATGAAAAAATCTAATGCAGGCAGTTTTGGATAAATACGACTGAAATCTGGTGATTGCATTGCATATTCAAGTGCTTCAGTCATCCATTGATCCATTAATTGAATTAAAGTCGACTGCCCCCGTGTCTTTAAAAAATCTCCATGTGCAGGACATTTCCCATAATAAAGTGGAAAAGTTTTTATTTTATACATAATAACTCTCCCGCTTCTTTGTTGTCCTATTCCGTATTTTTTTATAGATCATGGGCGAGTTCCATTAAGATCAGCGAATACAGAGGTCGCATTTGTTTTAAGTGCTGTAGCAGGTAAAGGTGCTGCTTGTGCTGCTACGACACGAACCGAATTATTATTTACCACTTGATCGACCAACCGCATTCCAATATAGCCACGACTAGAGCCAATATGATCCGAAGCGCCACTGATTAAACGGAAATTTACTTTTACAGCTAAGTTAGGGTTTTGTTGATTTTTCCAAATCATTTCAAAATAACCACTGTGTTGAGTGCGCTGTGCATTATCAATTAAACGGTTAATTCCATACTCACCCGGTTCATCAAAAATCGTGTGTGTCTGCCCTTCTAAATCGATGACTGTAATACGTGCACCCGGAATAGATTCTTGATTTGGCCACACAAAATTTACCCATTGTTGGACTCCATTTTCATAGACCATACGTTGACCATCAATATCAATGGTATAAGAAAGTAATTGAGCATTTTCTAATGGATAAAACTGGAAATTTGACTGATTGACTGTTGTTGGAGCAGCTGCTTGGTTTAGCTCTCCTGTTGCCATTCCATTGCTGGGCGCAACATAATTTTTGAAATTCATCACAAATTGAGGATTCAAGCTAATCCCTAAGTCTTTCCATGTTTTAGACGTTAAGGTATAGCCTCGACGAATCACCAATGGATCAAGATGATCTTTAGCAAAGCGTGCAATACTGCCATTTTCACCAAAAATTTGTCCAATTTCATTGCTCGTTGCTTGTAATGTCGCAGAAGAATTAAATGGATATTTCTGACTTAAATTATGTGTAAATGGTTGATTTGCCTGTATTGTCCATAATTTATTGATTTCATCCTGTGTTGGAATTAATAGACTATTGAATGATTGGGTGAGTGGACTCATCAATAATTTTTGTAATAACTGTTGATCAATTTCATTCAATCCAACAGACATTTTTTCATCAACTAATTTTTGTGTGCCATTAAAAACAGAATTTTGCTCATTAATGGTTTGCTTAACCAAAGTCATGGCTGTAGGACCAATATCCCCTACACTTTTTAAATCATTAAACTTGCTACGGACCTGTGCAATGGATTGCATGTATTCATCAAGCAATGACTTATTCTGTTGGTCATCTCGCTTACGAACCATTTGGTAGAACATTTGGAATTCTGTTGAAATCACCCCTTGGGTTTGATTCGATGCTTGTTGCGTAATTTGGGCTTTATCATGCTTTAATACTTTACGTTTAAACCATGCCACAAAGCCTGTTTGCGGAGCAGCCAATTCTGCTTGAACGATAGGATTATCCCAGCTGGTTTCCTTAGCAATACGATTCATCAAAGAACGAATAGGTGAATTTTCAGGTTCCCCTAAAACGTCAATATTGTTCGCTTGTTGTTTGAAATCATTGGTTTTTGCATAGTGAATGCCATTTAAAAATTTACGCCATTCCGCTATATATTCTTGCTTATACAATTGGGTTAATTGCTTACGAATTTGGTTTGGGCTACCACTAAAAGTCAAGTCATCCGATTGTGTGCTGTTTAAAACCCAATCTTTGCTATCTGTTGGACGATTTGCCGCCTCATCAATGGCTTTTTCTATATGTTCAGACCATGCTTGATGGGTAAATATACCGGGCAAAGCATAACTACCGAGTACGGTGTTTTGGTTATTTTGACCGACCAGTTGTTTTATAGTGAGTGCAGGAAATCGAACGGCTGCACGCATTTTAATTTCATTATAGACGCGGTCACGTGCAGGTATCCCTTGAATGATAGATACTAGAACTTGACGAGTTTGATCGACAAGTAATGTATCCGACTCAAGTAATGGAAACTGACGATCATGGGCTAAAGTTATCGCATAGGATAGAATTTGCTCTGCTTTTTGCAGCATTTCACCACGTGGCATTTGTCCGCGATTAGAATCTAACCAAGAACGCCAAAAACGTGTCACTTGATCACTTAAATGACTTGAATCCATATATTGCGGATTACTCATCATCAAATAAGCTTTTAAAGCATTATAAGCATCTTGTGGGCTGGTTTCAGATGGTTCTAAATATTGTTGATTTTTAGAAACTTTTTTAATTTCTACATAGACATGATTGGCTTTTAACGTCGCTTCATTATTTTTGATATGTTGTAAATATAGGGCAATATTTTTTTGGGCTGGTTGTAAAATAATTTGCTTCACCCCTTTTAAGTATTCCACTTTTAATTTTTCGCGTAGTTCATTACCTTGATATAAACCAAAGCCAAATTTAATTGGGCGATTTTCAGAAAATTGATCCAGTTGCTGCATTCGGTCTTGTAAAATCAACAAGGCATTTATTTGTGTTGATAATTCTTGTCCTGATTGTTTTTCTAATTGTACGACTTTGTCTAAATCTGCTTGAACATCAGCAATTAGCTGTTGATTATTACGATATGACCATACCCATATACTTAAAATAATGGATACAGCTAACAATGCAGTCATAAATGCAAGGTAACGTTGTTTTTTGCGGCTAGGGTTAATATGTTGTTTGACTAAATTTTTATCTTTTAGAATCACCTCTGAAAATAAACCTTTAAGAAAATAACCATGATTTTGTGAAATAACATTGGTTGGAATACCATTTTCATTATTCATACTTTTCGATAAATGAAAGTCTTGTGCAATTTGCTCAGTCATTGGGCTTTCAATGACACCTTCTTGTAATGCACTGGTAAAATAAAAACCACGAAATACAGGCTTAAACTGATATGGATTTTCTTCAAATAATGTGCCAATAAATGTTTTAAGTGCGGGTTTTAAGCTCTTAAACTCTAAAGGAAATGTCATTACGCTGGGTGAAATGTTTTGAGCATAACGTCGACTCAGGTGAGTACTACTCACCCCTTTTAAACCGTCATATAAAGCAGAATAATGCTGTTCAAACAGCTCTACTGCATTATTTTCAGCGTTCGGATCATAAGTTAATGTTGTTCCCCAAACTTGATCAAATTCATTCGCTTCGTAACATTCAAAAAACTCAGTAAATCCTGCAATTAAATCCATTTTGGAAAAGACCAAATAAACAGGTACAAAAATTTCTAAATGTTCGGTTAAGTCTTGAATACGTGCTCTTAAATTTTTAGCCAATTTAAGTGATTTTTCAGGACTCTGGCTAATCAGTTCTGCAATACTAACGATCACAATTAAGCCATTCACGGGTACTTTAGGACGTCCTTTCTTTAATAAACCCAAGAATCCTAACCATTCTGAGCGATCTTCAGCATAAACTGAATAACGCCCCGCTGTATCCAGTAAAACCCCTTCAGTTGAGAAAAACCAATCACAATTTCGCGTGCCACTTAATCCAGATGACACCATTTTTTGATGTGATTCTTCAAATGGAAATTTCAGCCCTGAATGATAAATAGCGGAACTTTTACCCGCAGCAGGATTACCAATCACCATATACCAAGGTAATTCATATAAGGCAGCATTGCCCTTTTTATCGCCCAGTTTCGACTTACGAATCAATTGGATAGATTGTCTAACTTGTTGGTTTATCTGTTGTAATTCATCTTTGTCTTTTTGCTGAACAGATTCTACCCGTATATTATTTTCAATGACTTCCGCAAGTACTTCACCTTGTTTGGCATGATGATATTTTTGCATTAGCCAATAAATAGCATAGCCAATTAAAGCCAAAATGTAGGCTGTGACCAAAGCCCAAAAAACATTTCGGGGAATAATGTTATACGAGGAAACCAATGCGACTAAAAAAGACAGTGCAATAATGGCTTTAGGATGAGTTACATACTGCCAGACATAACCTAAAATGGTATAAAACATGTGATTCTCGTTATTTTATTAATTTTTATGAATATTTTAAATAAGTTATTTTTAATTTGATTTTATTCAATATCAGTTTGAAAAAAAGCATGCGTTGAAGCTTGATCGGTACTATATATCATTGCGGTAAACTCCTCTGGTAAATGCATGCCTAACATAAAGCTAAAAATTTTTGCTAATGATTGTGTATGTCCAAAACTTTGTTTGGGATATAAAAAATGATGTGTATCCACCGATGTCCGCGCAAAGGTTTGGGTAGTTTTTTTTATGGATTTAAGATCTGTTGCATCATCTAATATCAAGATAAAAGGATCAGACTGCTCTGTTTGCGTTACAGGATTGGTTATCATCTGATGGAAAAAACTTGATAAATCATCAGCATTTAATGCAACTTTCAGCATTCTAATGACGTCTATATGATTTATTTGTGTATCTTGAGCCGAGACACACCAACTTGAGGCAAATTCTGCCGCTAAATAATGTTCGGTTCCCCACATTTGTTCATCAAGCCATGCTTGATCAATTTCAGAATCGACATTCATCACCAACGATATTTCATCAGGTTGGGTTGCTATCTGGCCCAATAAATTCAACCAGTTTTGATATGAGCTTTGTTGAGCAATAAAATGATATTTAATCTGAATCTTCTGCGAAATAATGCCCAATGATTGCATAAATTGAAATAACATCTCACGGCTAGCTGATTCATCCCATATATCTAATAAGTTGTCTGCTAATAAGACATGAATATTCAAGTAATTTAAACGTGAAACTGGTTCAACCAACGGTTCAAAATCTTCATATTGATCAATTTTTTCATCATTTAAAGTATCCCAAGCAGGATGTATACGATACTGGTAGGCAAATTCCGCATCATAAAAAAGAGCAGATCTTTTTAAATGCTCAGCCACCTGCCATAGAACTTCAGTTTGTTGCTCTAATTGCTGTTGAATTAAAGCTTTAATTCGCAATATACGTGCATTGTCTAAATCAATATCGTCGTCATATTGCGATTGTTGCAAATCATCATCAAGCGCTGTAATTCTGTAGGATAAAACAGGTAAACCATAAGCATTGGTCAAATTACCATCCAGTTCTGGACTTCTAAAATTCTTCATTTGCTCAAAAATACTCTCATTTTCACCCAATGCACTCACAGCAAATGAGGAAAAAATCTTTAAAGTGAGCCATTGAATCGTTTCTGCCTTTATATTATTTTTTTCTTGTTCAAGGTGATTCAATTTTTGCTGTTGTAATTGCATTTGTTGTTGTGTTTCTTTACGCTTTTTTTGATGTTGATAAGCTTGATAAGTTAAATATGGTGAAAGCATTATTAGAGATAATACTGCGGGTAATAAAATAAAATATCCGATTAGATCAATACTTGATGGATCATATTGAATATCCCGCCAATAATAAATAATTGCCATGCTGACGAAGATAAAAATACCACTAAAACTTCCGATCAAGAGTTTAATCATAAAATATTCCCCAATAATGCATAACATGTTTCTGAGTTATGTTCAGCAGCATGTTTTGGCATTAAAAAAGCCCCCTGCATTAAACCGATTTCTGATTTAGAATCTAAGCACAGTGGCTGTATCTGTTCTTTTTTTAGAATTAACCGCACATCAACCATTAACGTTGGACTACACCAAGTGGATAGTATTTTTTTTAGTTTATTACTCATTTTTTGTTTCGGTAAAAAGCTGAGATAGTCTTTTCTAGATAATGGGCCGACTTGTATTTCAATTTTCCCATCAATTTGTCGAATATTTTCACCACAAAAACTATTCACGCCCAATAGACTGGCATTCAAGCCGCCTAGCGTTGTTTTTTGTTCATCTGCTAATTTAAATTTTTCCTCAACAAACTCTGTTATTGTAAAATTAGTTTTAAAAATACAACTCAACATAGTCATTAAAGCATAAGCGGTATTATTTTGACCTTGCATTAGCCCTGAAAATTCTGCGAAATAATCGTCTAATTCAGCTTGTTCTTGTTGTGAACTTACATAGCCATTTAAGGCATGTAAAATATCAAGATAATCATTTTCTGCTTCTATTTCATAACGTATAGGTAAATGATATGCCAAACTTGCATCTACATATTGCGCTGTCAATTTGTGATTAAATAAACTTAGAAAATTAATGGTTTCTACTTTTTGCTGACGATTACTTTGTTTAATTTTATGGGTATAGGTATAAGGCAAAGCACCTTG
This sequence comes from Acinetobacter kyonggiensis, assembly GCF_900107285.1. Lineage (GTDB taxonomy): Bacteria > Pseudomonadota > Gammaproteobacteria > Pseudomonadales > Moraxellaceae > Acinetobacter > Acinetobacter kyonggiensis. The sequence goes on from NZ_FNPK01000025.1 coordinate 6,588, forward strand.
CATTCCAGTTAAACCGACCATTAAATTGGTTAAATAGATACGTTCATTTTCAAACTTGAGTGTTTCAATTTCAGAAACAGGAAAATTAAGATTTAAAGAACTATAGAATTTAAAATCATTCGCCCAATACCGTGTTGTAGCTGAATAAGGTCTATGTCGCAACAAACGTGTGGCTTGAATAAACTCATAAGATGTAGGTCTTGTAATTAAATCATCAACTACAGAGGCTTCTTGCCACCAACGTTCTGCACGCATTGGTATAACTCCTGTTGTGTATTTGAATCCGTTACGACCAGATCGACATAGCTATTCATTTGAACTTTTAAACTAAAAACATGGCTCAAAAGTTGTGTGAAAATATATAGACTGTGTCCCCTAAAAATGTGTGAATCAATGAGTAAACTTACCTTTACACCACGTACAAACAAAGGAAAAGGTTTCGCTTCAACCAACTTTTGTGTCAACGAAAAATCAATTTTTTTAATAGAATCAATAATGAGGTGGTTTTGTTTTAATTTAGGCAAATTATAGAGTTCTAAAAGCTCCTTAATATGACTGATAGCATCTCCTTTCATTAACGATAAAGTATTGAGTGAAAGATGAGAAATAATACGCCATTGTTCCTTTTTATTTTGCTCAAAAGAATAAGATAGCGTTGGTCTTTTCAAAATAAGAGCATGCCGTGCTAAACCACTCTCATTTAAGTTGAGTATATTATTGGCTTGACTGAGTGCCTCATGTGGTAAATTTCGGTTGGAACATAAGAGCCGAGAACTAATAAAATCAGATTTGGTACTGTGTGGTAACAAATGCTTAGAAATAATGGAATAGCCTGTTTCAGGCAGTTTATTCGGTAATTGGGTTGAATTCAGGCTATAGAAAAATTGGACATCATCTTGCTGATAATGACTCATCGCAAAGAATGGTAAAATAGGAAAAACCACCTGATCTTGATTACTTTTTTCGCGAATCATATTCATTTGAATAATAGAATAGACTTGATAAAATTCTGGGTGATGTATATCTGTAATTAATGAATATTCTAATTGTTTATGATTAATTTTTTGTGGTTCGGCTTGCTTATGAAATAAATTAATAATGGGTGTTGAAAATAGTTTAAAATTCGCAATATTTAATTCTGTATAATTTTGAATACAGGCTTGATCATTTAAATTCAACTTTAAATGAATCAATAGTTCAAATCCATTTTGCTCTTGCTTTAAGTGCTTTAAAAAACTTAAATTCAGATTGAGATAATTAAATTTTTCAGCAAAACAAAAATATTCCATCAATAAGCGATAAGCATGATGGCTGTGCTGATCGATGGGTAATAAACTCTCTTGTTCCGTAAAACCAATCATTTCAAATGGATTATTAATTTCAATAATCTGGTTGCCCATTTTTAATGAAAAACTTGTACTCTTATAAAAAATGCTATCTAAAACTTGTAAAGGAAAATTAGAAATAGCATCCAAATAAATAGCTAACTTTTCATGTATTAAATGGTTATGACTTTGATTAAAAATTTCAAAGCTTAAACTCATGGTCGCATTTTGATTTAAGTGCATATAAGCACTGGGATTGGTCTTAAAATTCAACTGGCTTAATAGAATAGGTAGTAATCGAACAGCGCGTGTCGTGGTAAATTCACATTGTACTCCTTTAAAACTACGCGACTTCAATGTTGTCGATTGAGGAATCTCATGTACTTGGTTGAGTTTTTTAATTTTATGAATATCTTCAAAACTGACTACTGAACATGCTGGAAAAGGTTTGAGATATTGAGGAAACATCACCTCAAATAATGAACGTGTGAAAACCTCGTAGCTATCGGCAAGCTTTTTATCAATACGAGCCGCTACCAATGAAAAAGCTTGAATCAAACGTTCAATGTGTGGATCATCAATTTGTTCTTGATTAAGCGATAAGCGCTGCGCAATTTTTGGATATTTTTGTGCAAATTCACGCGATTGCTGCCCAAATTCTTGTAATTGTTTTTCATAATACGGTAACAGTTCTTCAATCACAGAAAGCCCACTTAAGATCGTGCCGAAATAACATATTGTTGTGTTGTTGGTTTTAATAAAGCATCAAAAATAACAGGTTCAAATAAAGGATGAATATTTAAGTACGCATGGATGCTTAAATATAAGGCTCCCATGTTTTGACCATCGAGTAACATTTCGACTTTAATTTGTCTAAGCCTTGGTTCATGTGCAGCAATCGACTGCTCAATGGATTGACAAATTTTGTCCCGATCGCTTGGATTGGCAGTCGATAGCCCAACAAAATCAATAATTCCGAATTGTAAAATGGATTGTTTGGCCAAAGGAAACTGATCAATTAAGTGATCCAATTTAGCCATTCGACTATTCAGTAAATCCTCTAAATCCGAGGCTATGGATTCCCGTAATTCTTGAAGAGAGATTCCTCTATCATGATGATCAGTTTCAGGCAATAAACGGTCAAATAGTGTTGTTCTAAAGCCGTAAGGATATAATTGGTCTAAATTCATATTTTACTTATTTTAAGATCAAAGATAAAAAACAGTGGCTAAGCGCTGTTAACCACTATTTTTTTCACACTGTTTTTGTCACAAGATTATGCAGCGTATGATGCAGTATTATTAGAAAGTGACCATTTTTTAGTCACAGCACCTTTTTGCGTACCATTAATATCTTGTTGGTTATAAGTCCATTCTACTGCCGCATATTTCAAACCAAATGATTCAGTGGGTACTCCTTCTTGATTTACACTGGGTATGACATTAGAAACAAGCACATGTTTTAATTTGATTTGAAGATATTTAATCCGCTTATCACCATTCGCACGGTAAAAATCGATTTGAACTTCATCAAAGGTATAACCCGCTGAACACGCTTCCCAAAGTTTTGGACTTGTTGCATCTAAATCTTTGACAAAAATCATATCTGAATGTTCAACACGTTCAGCAGTATGACCACCTACACTTGATGATGTTGCTGATTTTGGTTGACGCATATTGTGTGCCCAAGAGTTCACTTCTAACCAATCTTTGTGCTCCGTATCACGAGACTCGCCATCAACCTTATACTTTCCTCGAAATTGTACATATATGTCTTTCATTTTTTTGATTTTCCTATTTTAATTTAAAGTTATTATAAAATTGTACTCTTCTTAATGAGAGGACTGAGGTAACTCAGTAACGAGTCGTAAGGAAACGGATAACTCATCCAATTGAAAATGTGGTCTAAGAAAGACCACTGACTTGTAATGCCCAGGTTGAGCTGGGTTTTCTACAACTTTTACAGAAGCTTCACGAAGCGGATATTGTGCTTTTGCTTCCTGAGAGGCTCCATCGTCTAGCAAAATATATTGTGATAACCATTCATTTAGAAACGCTTCAATATTCCCAGCAGAAGCAAAACTACCCACTTTATCTCGCATCATGGCTTTTAAATAATGGGCAATACGAGAAACAGCCATAATATATTGGATTTGACTGGATAAAGCAGAATTGGCATTTGCTGTATCACTATCATATTTCTTCGGTTTTTGTGTCGATTGAGCACCAAAGAACGCTGCATAATCGGTATTTTTACAATGAACCAGTGGAATAAAACCTAAGTCACTGAGTTCTTTTTCTCGACGATCAGTAATGGCAATTTCCGTTGGACATTTAAAGACCACTTCCCCATCATTGGTTTTAAATGTATGTACGGGTAAACCTTCAACCAACCCGCCACCTTCTACACCACGAATGGCCGCACACCAACCATGCATATCAAAGGCATTGGTTAAACGTGTTGCAAAGGCATAAGCAGCATTCATCCATAAATATTCATCATGCTTTTGACCTGAAACAGCTTCAACAAAGTTAAATCCTTCCGTCGGTGTACCATCTTTAGGATGATATGGCAGACGTCCTAATACTCGTGGCATGGTTAATGCGACATAACGAGCATCATCACTTTCACGAAATGAACGCCATTGCACGTATTCTGCCGTTTCAAATATTTTTGAAACATCACGTGGTCGATCAATATCAGTAAATGACTCTAGCCCAAGCATATTGGGGCTTGTCGCAGAAATAAAGGGCGCATGTGCTGCGGCAGCAACATGAGAAATTTGTTCCAATAAATACATATCTGATGGCGTACGATCAAATTCAAAATCACCAATTAAAGTGGCATATGGTGCCCCCCCAAATGAACCATACTCTTGCTCATAGATTTTTTTAAATAAAGTACTTTGGTCAAAATCTGTCGCACCCTGAAAATCTTTAGTCAGCTCTTTTTTAGTCGTATTTAACATACGAATTTTAATTAAAGCGTGTGATGGCGTTTCTTGGCAGAAATAATATAAACCACGCCATGTCGATTCAATTTTTTGAAATTGCTCATGATGCATGATTTTGCTTAATTGGCTGGAAATTAAAGCATCAATTTCTGCAATTCGTTTATCAATAGATAGAGTCATATTTTCAGAAATAACAATGGTTCCATCCATGACTTCTTTGGCTAATTCTGCAATGAGGCTTTTTGCCCGATGATGCTCTTCATCATTACGTGCAATACGACTTTGCTCCACAATGCTGTCAAGTAAAGTTAATTCTTTGTCATTGATATAGGTCGCAGTTGCAGCATGAACATTATTCATATTCTGCCTCCATGCTTAACTTACGCACCTGATCGGTATTTTGTAAAACTTCATCAAGTAAGTCTTCAAGACGTTCATTATTTGAAATTTTATTACGCAAATCTGTTAATCGTTCACGTGCTTCAACTAATTTTCGCAAAGGATCAACCTGTAGGACCACATTTTCTGGACGAAAATCTTGCATGCTATTAAAGGTTAAATTTATTGCTAAAGATCCCTTTTCTTCCGTAAGCATATTTTCCACTTGGAAAGCTGCACGTGGCGCAAGAGATGTCATGACCTCATCAATGTTATCTAAATCTACATTGATAAATTTTTTATCTTTTAATTTGGTTTTTTCTAACTCAGAAGCCGCAGAAAAGTCACCCAACACCCCAATAACAAAGGGTAACTCCTTAATTTCTTTAGCATCCCCAACTTCAACATCGTAAGTCAGTTGTACACGAGGTGGGCGGATTCGTTGTAATTTTTTTTGCACACTTTCACGTTTAGCCATGAATATGCTCCTATTTTAGTTATTTTTAAATGAAGAAAATGGGCTTGAACCCGAAGCTGTTGAATTTGTATTTTGTGCTTTTATTGCTGTGGTGGAGGCTTTCACCGATGTTTTTACTGGAGGTATATTTATACTTTTTGCTCGACTAAGCTGCGGTTTTTTATTGTTCGAATAATGAGATGAAGAAAGCTTTTTGGACGCTTCTTTTATTGATTTTTTATTCTTTGCTATACTTTGCATCTCAACTTTAGATGCTGAAGCATCAAGTATTCCTAGTGATGTACGAATACTCTCTGATAATTTTTTTGCTGCTGGATAGGTCATTTCAGGACTTAAATAACGCAATTCATGATTACGCATATGCTGTAAAGAACTTTGTGCAATGCCTACTCCTGCAAGAAAAGAGACATCTGTAAGTGCTGTATGCTGAATATTTTGCTTGCGTAAACTATCTACCAGTTGTAATGCTTTTAAATTTTTACCCAGTTGTTGAAATCTTTGTGCGGCTTGAATAGACAATTCATTCTTTAATTCAATGTTTTTCTTATTCTTTTTATCACAAATTTGACTATAAATATTGAGTAAGTCTGGATCTGTTTCATCAGTCACCAAAGGATAATCTTGAATACATCCTTTTTTAAGTTCAATTCGATGATCATCCGCAAATGTGAATTGACTCACCATGATCATGACAACTATGGATATAAAAAATATACTTTTATTCAAAGTCTGCCTCTACTCTAATTATTCTAAGTTTAAAATTTAATTATTAGTATGAGCAAAATCACTCTCATGATTTCCCCAGTTTTATTTCAATTTTTTATAATTTCAAATCAACGCTGCGAATTTAACAAAAAATAGTGATACTAAGTCAACAAGAATATTAACAATAACTGTCAATATTTGACATTTTTTATAATTTTTATAATTTTTATAATTTTTATAATTTTTATAATTTTTATAATTTTTATAATTTTTATAATTTTTATAATTTTTATAATTTTTATAATTTTTATAATTTTTATAATTTTTATAATTTTTATAATTTTTTTGTGTGAAACAGCAAAATAAATCATATATATTTTTTGATTTTTCAAAAAAATGTGTAGAATACGCCAAATGCTTTCACACATAAAAATATAAATCATTGTTTTAAATAACAATTAAATTAAAACTGATTACGTGATGAAAATACAATAAAAATTAATAGTGATTTTATAAAATTGAGTATCATATGAATAATTTAAAAATTTTGATTACAAAATTATCTTCTAGTGCCCGTATAGCACTGGAAAAATCAGCCAACAGCTGTATAGCTCAACACAATTATGAAATCGAAATTGAACATTTCTTTTTAGAATTACTACAGCAAACTACAAAAAATGATTTACAACTTCTTCTAGAAAAATACCAGATTTCGACGAATGATTTAATCGATGACTTAAAAGAAAGTATTTCGCAATTACCGAAAGGCAATAGCCGTACCCCAATCTTTGCCAAATCAATTATTCATTTATTCGAACAAGCTTGGTTATTGGCTTCTGCTGAACAAAAACCAGTGATTCGAAGTGGGCATTTGCTGATTGTTTTATTAATCGCTTCTGATCTTTATCAAATTGCAGTGCGTGCTTCAAGTTTGTTTGACCTGTTCCCTATTGATCGCATGAAACATCATTTTTTAGAGATATGTTCACACAGTATTGAACATTTATCTGAACAAGATTTAAGTAATAATCATCCAATAAAAGGCAATAATCAACCTGAGCAAACTCTAAAACAAACACCAGCTCTAGATCAATTTACCAGTAATTTAACTGAAAAAGCCAAAAATGGTGAAATTGATCCTGTGATTGGTCGTGAATTTGAAATTCGCTTGCTACTCGATATTTTAATGCGCCGTCGTCAAAATAATCCGATTCTAACGGGTGAACCTGGTGTAGGAAAAACCGCAGTTGTTGAAGGTTTAGCGCTTAAAATTGCCAATAATCAAGTTCCAGACGCTTTAAAAAATGTACATTTACATGTTCTCGATATGGGCTTGTTACAAGCAGGTGCAAGTGTTAAAGGCGAATTTGAAAATCGTTTAAAACAAGTGATTAGAGAAGTTCAAAATTCAAGTCATCCTATTATTTTATTTATTGATGAAGCGCATACCTTAATTGGTGCGGGTGGGCAAGCTGGACAAAATGATGCTGCAAACTTACTAAAACCTGCTCTAGCACGCGGTGAATTACGTACCATTGCTGCCACAACATGGGCTGAATATAAGCAATATTTTGAAAAAGATGCGGCATTAAGTCGGCGTTTTCAAGTGGTTAAGATTGAAGAGCCAACGGAAGCTGTTGCCGTTGATATGTTACGGGCAATGATTCCTGTCATGACACGTCATTTTAATTTACAAATTGATGATCAAGCGATTGTTACAGCCGTACAATCATCTCATCGGTATATAAGTGGACGCCAACTGCCAGATAAAGCCATTAGCGTACTTGATACAGCAGCTGCGCGTGTTGCATTAACGCAGAATGCGCAACCCGTAAAGTTAGATCAACTGCAAGCACAACGATATAACTTACATCTTGAACGTGAAATTCTGGAAAATGAACATAAAAATCGTCCCATTCATGATGAACGTTTAGCAGAATTAGGTCAGAAAATTGGGGCTTTAGATACTGAAATTACCAATACTGAACAACAATGGAAAGCTGAACTCAAACTTGTTCAACAGATTCAAGCTATAGAACAACAAAAACAATCTCCTGAATACTTAAATCATAAATACTTAAATCATAACAAGGAAGCAATCAGTGCCCTTCGTCAACAATTGGCTGTTCTGCAAGGAACAACAGCATTGGTATTTGAACGGGTTAATACACAGATTATTAATGAAATTATTTCAGATTGGACGGGTATTCCTATAGGGAAAATGGTCAATGATGAAATCAAGAAAATTTTAACTTTGCAAGATAAACTTGCAGAACGTGTAATGGGACAAAATTATGCTTTGCATCAACTTGTACAAGGTATTCAAATATCTAAAGCAAAACTTGAAGACCCAAATAAACCACAAGGCGTATTTTTATTGGTTGGCCCGAGTGGCGTAGGTAAAACAGAAACAGCTCTAGCACTTGCCGAGGAATTATATGGTGGAGAATCTCATTTAATTACGATCAATATATCTGAATATCAGGAAGCACATACAGTCTCTGCATTAAAGGGAGCGCCTCCTGGCTATATTGGTTATGGTCAAGGGGGTATTTTAACCGAAGCTGTTCGTCGTAATCCATATAGTGTTGTATTGTTAGATGAAATTGAAAAAGTGCATAGTGATGTTCAAGAACTATTTTATCAAGTTTTCGATAAAGGGATGCTTGAAGATAGTGAAGGTCGTTTAATCGACTTTAAAAACACTACCATTCTTTTAACCTCTAATGTCGGTTCAAATGCAATTATGCAAGCCTGTTTAAACGTACCTGTTCAGGAATGGCCAACAGCAGAAGTATTAATTGATCAATTGAAACCCAATTTATATCAAAAATTTAAACCTGCATTTTTAGGTCGTATGCGTGTCGTGCCGTACTTTCCTTTACATGATGATTTACTGGCACGTATTATTAAGTATAAATTAGCTAAAATTACGACTCGTTTAGAAAAACAATACGCTAGTAAAGTAACCCACAGTGAAGCACTGATTGAATTACTCCTCAGCCGTTGTACTGAAGTTGATAGTGGTGCACGTAATGTAGACCATATTCTGAATTCTTCAGTATTACCTGCTTTAGCAACGAAAATTTTAGTTTGCTTAGCAGAACAGAAATTACCAAAACAAATATTTATTGATGTTCAGGCCGACGAAATTATCTATCAACTTGATCCTGTCATGAAAAACATAAAAAAACGTAGCACTAATAAAATTAAAGCTATAGAAGCATAAATTAAAATTTATAAAATAGTATAAAGGCATAATATGAGTTTAAAGCTCGAACCATTATTAAAAGTCATCTCCGATGAAGCCTCTTGCGGGATGGATTATTCATTTTCAAATGAATTTCATGCGATAAAAAAGCAAAATCTCAAGATGATCCATTGCTAGATCAAGGTGATTGGATTGCGGAACCAAAACTGGTCGATTGGCAGTTTGTAAATACAAAATCCATTGAGCTATTAACTGAGAAAACCAAAGATATTCGGTTATATAGTTGGTTAATTGAAGCATGGTCAAACCTATACGGTTTTGCAGGCATAGCTAAAGGTCTAGAACTCACCCATCTTAGCTTAAGTGGTTTTTGGGCATTATTACATCCAGAAATTGAAGATCAAGATTTAGATCAACGTCTAGGATTGCTACAAGGGTTAATTAATCAATTACCGATATTAATTAAGAGTATTCCAATTTCAAATGCTTTGCCTTTTTATTCTTTAATTGATTATGACGGCTTATTACATCAACAAAATTTATGCCGTAAACAGACTGAAGATCATGATCAAGTCCAAGCGAATGCATCAATTGAGCAATTTGAACAAGCTCTGATTAATACGTCAAAATCTTTTCAATATCAAAGTTATCAAGATTTTTTAGCAATTTTAAACCAGTGGGACATTTTAAAAAATGTACTGAATGGCTTAATGAACATAGATGCACCCAGTTTTGCATCCATAGATTCACAATTAGAATCGATCCATAGTAGTTTAAAAAAAATATATAAAACGGATGCGATTGGCTTACAAGAAATTTTGCCAAATCAGTCTATACCTGTTCTTACAACAGCCATATCGACCGAAACGATTCAAACACCTCTTGATCAAGTAGCGACAACGAAACCACAAAACTTTCAACCACAGGCTCAAAATCATTTGAAAAATCGTGAACAAGCTATGTACGTTTTACAAGAGATTGCCGATTATTTCAAAGTTAATGAACCTCATAGCCCTGTGAGCTACATGCTACAAAAAACTATTCAATGGAGTCAGCTACCACTGCATGAATGGCTAGCGCAAGTGATTAAAAATGAAAATCCTTTAGAAATGGTACATGAGCTTTTGGGTGTGCAAAAAAATATGAATGATACAAATAACGATGGGTAAATTTAATGTTTAAAGCAGAAAAAATTCTTTGGGGCGAAGGTTTATTTTTACGTCCACAACATTTTCAATTACAAGATGCCTATCATGAACAGCGCTTGAATCATATCATTCGTGCAACCATCCCCTTTTCGTATGGTGTGCAATCGATTGCATTTGATGAAGTGCAATTAAACACCCATGTTTTGGCTTTAGAAAAAGTGGAGATGATTTGGCAAGATGGCGAGATTTACCAAGCACCTGCACGTGATTTATTACCCAAGCCAATTCAGCTTGATGATTTAAATTTACGCGGTGAAATGACGGTTTATTTGGCTTTACCAATTATTCAACCGCACAAAAAAAATATTTCTTATGATGAAAGTGCTCAACCGAGCCGTTATCACTCACATTTAACAGAAACTCATGATTTATTTACCGATGCAACTGTAGCAAATATCACATTATTAAGGCGCCGTGCAGAATTTAAAATTTTTGAATCCAGTATTGAACCGAATCATGAACTAGATGGTTTCTTATATTTGCCAGTGGCTAAAGTGAAGCGTCAAAGTTCAGGCAGTTTTGAATTAGACCATAAATTTATTCCGCCGATCTTGCATATTGCAGCATGTGAAACGCTCATTTCAGCGTTAAAACGCACTCTAAATATAATTAAGGCAAAAATTAAAACCATTCAAACCAATAATCGTGAGAATGAACAAAAAATTATTGAGTTTCGTTCGGGAGATATTGTTTCTTTTTGGTTGGTCAATGCCTTAAACACGGCACATGCAACATTGAATCATCTTTTGCAATATCCACATATTCATCCAGAACGATTATTTTTCGAATTATTACGTTTGACGGGATCGCTGCTTACCTTTTCTACTGCCTATGAAGTCGACCAATTACCTGTTTATAAACATCATTATTTACAAGAAAGCTTTTCACAATTAGATTTTATTTTACGGGATTTACTCGATACGATTATTTCAAATCGCTATATCAGTATTGCTTTAAAAGAAGTTAAACCATCTTATTGGCTAGGAAGTCTAGAATCAGACAAAATTACGCGAGACACACGACTTTATATTGCAGTTTCAAGTGGCATGATGAAGTCTCATGACCTTATTCAATTGGTTCCTCTTCGCTTTAAAGTGGGCAACTCAGTAGATGTTGAACAACGTGTTGTTGCCGCACTTCCTGTAATTCCTTTACAGCACTTAATGCAAGTTCCTACCGCAATTCCGATCCGTTCTGGTGTGAGCTACTTTGAAATTGAACCCAATAATGAGTTGTATCAACGAATGCTCGATGCTCAATCAATTTGTATTTATATCCCCGCAGGTTTCCAAGATATTTCAATTGAACTTATTGCGGTAATCAATAGCTAAGGAAGCAGGCAATGAATATAAATAATACGGTACATTCGCTTTTTGAAGATGGATTGATTGGTATCGGCCTAAACCCTGCATTGGCACAATCAAAAATGAGTAGTGCAACCAATCTTATTGATTTATTACATGATGGTTTCTATATTGTTTTTTTATTGAAGCAGCAATATATTCCGTCTAATGTTGATGAATTTCGGGATAAAATTTTAAACTTATTAAATCGCTTTGAAAATCAAGCACGAAAACTACAATTTTCGGCTGATGATATTCATGATGCAAAATATGCCTACTGCGCATTACTTGATGAAACAATCGTCACCCAAAAAAGTGCTCAATTTTTTGATTTACAAAATAATTGGATGATTAGTCCATTACAGTTAAGTCTTTTTGGTTCACAACTTGCCGGTTATCGTTTTTTTGAAATATTAGAATCTCTTCGTAGCCAAGGTAAAGATCGACTAGCTGCTTTAGAGGTTTTTCATTACTGTATGTTACTTGGCTTTTATGGAAAATTCCGTATAGAGTCTATAGAAAATCTAAATCATCTGGTGATCCGTGTAAGTGATGAAATTGACTTTTTAAAAGGTAAAAAACCTTCTTTCTCACCATTTTCAGCCTTACCTGATCATATTAAACATATTATTCATCGTGAATTACCATTTTTTTGGATTTTAATATTTTTGATCCTTTTTGCTTTGTTGTCATTTATTGGCTTAAATTTTATGCTTTTAAAGCAGAATGATCAGGCACTTTCTAAATATCAAAATATTATTAGTCCACCTATAGAACAAGCCTATATCACCATCCATTTACCATAAAGAAAATAAAAAATGGCAAACAATAAACAAAGGTCTTTAAGACTATTACAACCTGTAAAAAAGAGAAATAACTTACTCGTTTGGTATGGCGTTTCAGGCTTCTTTATTGGTGCTATTTTTAGCTTAATTACCGGCTATATTTATTTAAATAGTCATGAAATTCAAAAACCATTAGCAGTAATCAATACACATCCTTCTGAACAAAAATTTTTAGAGGAACATGATGATTCTGTTGCTAGCATTTTAGAAAAAGACCCAGCTCAACAGGAGATTATTCATAATGATTCATCTCTTAAAGATGAAAATCTTGAGCATACTGCTGAGTTTCCACAACCTCAAAATATGGATTTGAATCAGGCTTTTTCACATCATCGTGATCCGAAAAAAATGACTTCAAATTTAAATAACTTAAAGGACACGGTTAAAGAGCATCAAATTACTGCAAAAAATAGTGCTGATTCCAAGGTAGTACTAAAAACAGAAACAGCTAAATTAACATCAACGAATAAAGCACAAATAGCACAAGACAGAGAAAAAGAAAATCTGCTACTTAAAGAAAATACTATTGCAGTAAATGAACCTCCTCAAGCTTCTGTACAAATTACAGTAACGAGAACACCAATCATCTCGAAAGAAACCGCCGTGTCTCCATGATTATTGCTATTTTTATTGGTTTTATTTTTGTTTCAAGCAGTTTGGCCTTATTATTTTCTTATGAATTACGTCATAAAGTACAAGATTTTTTTGTCATTCTTATTCCACAAAGTAAAAAGCAACTTCATTGTGCTAAACAGTTTATCCAACAACTCAATGATGCAGCTGCACCTGAGCAAGTTCAATCGCACTGGCATTTACAGCAATGGTGGATTCTTATTTCTGGCTTTTTGTTATTTAGCAGTATCTTAATTTTTGCTTTTACACGACCCATTAATCCTACCAAAATTGAAGCTGACTATTTAAGAGACGTTGATCCTCAAATTTATAGCTTGCTTGATGGACAAATGTTGTCTCCCCCAGCTGAGGTAAATGCATCGTTAATTGAAGAAGCAATTATGGCTGAAAGCCAGCTTGATACACAACATAGTGTGCAGGCTGAAACATTTAATCCCAATATTGAAGATCTGCATATGCAACATTCAAATAGTGATATTGCTTCGGCTGATCGTAAATGGCATAAAATGAATCCGCGTTATAAACAGCGTTTACTCATGGTCTTTAAAATTATGCAAGAACGTCATGGTTATGAAATGGTTTTATTAGAGGGTTATCGCAGTCCAGAACGTCAAAATTTATTGGCGGGTAATCGTCATATTACCCGTGCCAAAGGTTTCCAAAGCTATCATCAATTTGGTTTGGCTGCCGATATTGCATTTAAGCGTAATGGTAAAGTGGTTATTTCAGAACGTGATCCAGAAGTTATGAAAGGCTACCAATTATATGGTGAAGTTGCTGAATCTGTGGGTCTAACTTGGGGTGGTCGCTGGAAGTCCATTCAAGATTATGGTCATACTGAATATCGTATGCCGGGACTAAGAAAAACAGCTGAAATGGCCGAGCAGTTAACTTCAGAAGGTCAACTGCTGGCTCATGATATTCCTTAATTTAAGAGCAGCAGCTCAATTTAAATAAAGCTGTCACTTAAAATTTAGTTTAAATATTTTTTGATTTGATCAAGTACTTGTTGGGTCTTTTCTGCATGTAACCAGTGCCCTGCATCTGCTACAACTTGAATTTTAGCTTTTGGAAATTGTTGTTCAATTGCTGCGAAATGTTCAGTTGTACTGATATATGCAGATTCTCCCCCTCGAATAAAGAGTGTTTCTTTGTTGTATGGTTGAATAGCATCCCAATGTAAAATATCAGAATAATGCTTAAATAAGGCATCGACATTAAAAAGCCACCGACCTTGAGAAAAAGATTTCATTAAAAATTGAATCACCATTTCTTCATGTAAATATTCACGCATGATTTGGCTTGCTTGTAGACGACTTTCAACTTTTGCATTTTGTACTGCAAATAATGCTTTAAAAATTTGATCATGGTGGTTTTGAGTGTATGCAAATGGTGCTATATCCAAGATAACCAATTGCTTAATTCTTTCACCTGCTTGATGAACCAATTGCATTGCAATTTTGCCACCCATTGAATGACCAATGACAGAAAATGTTTGAATGTTGATGCAATCAAGCGTATCCAAAATATCTTGTGCCATTACAGCATAATTCATTTCATCTGAATGCGCTGAAAGCCCATGATTACGGACATCTATTTGAATGACAGAATGAGAGTTATAAAATTCACGAGCAAGCATGGCTAAATTACTTAAACTCCCAAAAAGACCATGAATAAATACAATAGGTGTTTTTTCGGTTGCTGTTTCATTGGAATGAATTTGATAATTTAGAAGCATAAATTTCTTTTAACAATTTAAGATTGATTTATATTTGATGATAATAGGAATTTAATCAATTGCTATTTTTTAAAAATATTATTTTACTTAGGCTATTTATAGCATATTTAAAATACGATTAAAAATGTTTATAAAAAAATAGTTGGTTTATTTAATCAGCACCGTAATTTAACAAGTCAAATGAGCAGCTTCTCATTTCAAAAAACCAGAAATATTGGTTATTTAAAATAATTGAATGGTAGTTTTAAATAACGAATTCCATTGCCTTCTGGTTCAGGGAATTTCCCTCCATTCATATTAATCTGAATCGCAGGTAAAATCAGCTTAGGCATTGCAAGTGTGGCATCACGGCGATTACGCATTGCTACAAATTCAGCCTTTGTTGTTTGATCATTGATATGAATATTTGTGCTCTTCTGCGCTTGAATACGACTTTCACAGCGATATTGATGTCGACCTTCAGGTAAATAATCATGGCAAAGGAAAACACGAATATTATCAGCTAACTGATAAAGCATTTTTACCGAATCAAATAAAACTGAAGCACTACCCTTCGGAAAATCGCACCGTGCTGTTCCATAATCTGGCATAAATAAGGTATCACCGACAAATACAGCATCACCTATCACATAACTTAAACATGCAGGCGTGTGCCCAGGCGTTGGTATGTTATATGCAATTAATTCACCAATTTTGAACTGTTCATGATCCTCAAATAAATAATCAAATGCTTGCTGGGCGTTAAAGTGCTTGATATCTAAATTATAAATTGAACTAAACGTCTCTTGTACAATGGCAATTTTCTTACTCATCGCAATTTGACCGTTTAAACGTTCTTTTAAATATTGTGATGCTGTTAAATGATCTGCATGGACATGTGTTTCTAAAATCCATTCTACGCTTAGGCTATTTTCTTGAATATAATTCACAATTAAATCAGCATTTGTGGTTTTCGTTGTTGCAGATGCAGCATCATAATCTAAAACACTATCGATAATGGCGCATTTTCCGCTGATAGGGTCAGCTACGACATAACTAAAGGTATTGGTCTGCTCATCAAAAAAATGCTGTACCCGTGGATGTTGTGTCATGAATTTCTTCCTGCCCATTTATGATGAATCAATAAACCTGCGAACATCGCGATAATAAAGTAAATTGCCTGATAGTAGCCTAGGCCAATTAAAGTTAAACTCGGTGCTGGGCAAATCCCCGCAATCCCCCAACCGATTCCAAAAATCGAACTCCCAATCAGCAATTTAGAATCGATTGTATTGTTTTTAGGTAAATCAATCGCATCACCATATAATGTTTTTGGCGCACGATGACGTACTACTTGTTGAAATGGAATAAATGCGACAGCAATCGCCCCTAGCATCACAAATGCAAGACTTGGATCCCACTGACCAAATATATCAAGGAAATTTAATACTTTTTCTGGATTAGACATACCTGAAAGAATTAAACCAATTGAAAATAATCCACCAAATACAAAAGCCAATATATTTTTCATTTTAGAACGCTCCAATGATATGACGAATGAGATAAACAGTAACAAATCCAGCAAACATAAAAGTCAGGGTTGCAATCATTGAACGCTTAGAAAGTCGACTTATTCCACAAATACCATGTCCGCTGGTACATCCAGAACCCATACGCGTACCAAAACCGACCAATAATCCTGCAACAATCATCATTAGTGGGCTTGCATTAAGTTCAATATTTGGCGTTTGTACCATGCCATAAAAAAATGGCACTACAAATAAGCCCAATAAAAACCACAGTGCAGGCGTCTTAAATATCGTTTGCAAATTTAACACTTGAGCAATTAAACCACTGACCCCTGCTATACGACCATTGACATATAAATAGCCCACGACAGAGAGACCTAAAAGTGTTCCACCTAGAAATGCGAGTAGGAAGTCGTGCATGATAGAGCGCTCCAAAACAATATACTTTTATATAATATATTTAAAAATATATCAAGTGCCGTAACTTTATGGATCATGGATTGAGAAGTTTATTTTATTGACATCTTTTGGGAGTTTGGTTGAGTTGCCTAGTTGGAAAGGAGCTATATTAGCCAACGGTTTTATACTTAAATTATTTTAATATGTACGCGGCATATACAATATAAAGTATGGTTAAATTTTGTTTAATCTATGGAAAACCTTTTAGAGATCCAGACTGATGCCACTGACTAAGTCGCCTAATACATCAATTAAATCACTGCCTAATTCTGCTAAATCAAATACATCTAATCCTGAAGTAATTTCTGTATTGTTATTCTTATCTTGTTGCTCTTGCTCAACCTCTTTTCCATCAAGATCATCAATAATTTCTATCTTTTCAGAAGACTGAATGTTTGTCATTTTATTTAAACCTTAGTTATTGATTTCGTATTTATTATTTAATTTTATGAACTACATTTTATAATATACACAATGTTGTTTGTTTTTAAAGATGATCTTTAAAAATCTTTTATTCTGCTGTGAAATCTTTAAGTACTTTTTCTGCAAACCACCACGGTAAATGTAGAACATCAGGATTCATTTTCAAGGTTTCTGCTGATTGAATCTCGGCAATAAATGCAGCCTTTTCGCCATTTGAAGAATTATCAAATAAATACGCTCGATCACTGGCATCTACTGCTTGCATTAATAAATCCATACTACGGTAATAGCGTTCTACAATCTTCTTTTCAGGCACAGGATGACCGCCCACACTCACTCGATACTGAACTCGAGCAATATTAATCAGCGGATCGACAGTCGACACATAATACAAATAGGTTTTAAAGCCTTGGCGTTGTGCCTCTTGCAGAAATTCCACTTTAGAAATATGTGACATCACTGTTTCAAAAGTAAAACTGATCTTTAAGCGTAAAAATTCTAAGCGAATATAATCAATGATACGCGCACAAAGATAAGAATCTATTTCTGAGCTAGCAAATTGAATGTTGTAGTCATCCAATAAAATGGGATCAAGTTTCAGTAAAGGAATGAAATTGCCAATTTGAGGGCGCTTTTTTTGCTTTAAAAAATCAATCAAATCTTGTGCTTTTAACACAGAATGATAAACCATCAAATTTAATTGATGAGTCGTATTCAACATTTGTTCTAATTCATCAGCATTTAAATAAGCCCCAATATGATGGGGCAATAAATATTCTTTGACTGTGCTTTTTCCAGACCCATTAGGACCAGCAAACATTCTTATTCTTGGTTGAGGCATTAAGTTATACAGCAGCCTCTTGTTTTTTCTTACGTTTTAATACTTTAGGAAGATGATCAAGCGTGACATAGCATTGAGATAAGTCTTGAAGAACAGTCTCAACCCCATTTACTTCACGTTGTACCAGTTGCTGCTCTTTTGCGTAAACGACGGTCGCAACCGAACATGCTTTATTAAAGGCATGACGAAAGGCATGTATAGCAAGTTTAGGAATCATATCATCCTCATATTTGCTTGCCTTCATAAGGCTGTAATAAGCTGTCATAGAACAACTCCCGTTACACAAGTTATATTTCCATCTTATATTAACATAGTACAAATAATTGTCTATTTATACACCAACATAGAAATGTAACGACTGACTGGATAAATTCGCTATTTAATCATGTCGTTTCAGTAAAACCGTTAGATCTAACTCCTATTCTAAAAAAAGAAAAGCCACTGATTTAGTGGCTTAAAAAACATAAATATCTAAAAGATTAACCTCAGTATGCTCTGGGAAATATCTAGACCAGAATTTTGGCCTTAATCTTCTTTCCAAACATCTTCGTAATCTTCACGGTCAATCATAAAACGAAAACCTTCTGCCAAAGCTAAGTACGGTAGCGCTTCAGGTAAAATATCCTGTAACTCTCGAACAGTCATGGTTTGGAAAAAATCTTCACCCGCTTCAAGTTCCCCACCATAAATAAACCAAGCAACATTTTCTTCTGTTTCAGGCTTTTTACGAATACCAACAATCGGTTCTTGATTTAATGTCTCTACAGCAACTGCAACAACATCATCACCACTCACTTTAATATAGGCAGAATCAAACTCCTCACACAATAACTTTTGTTCTGCGATGAGTTCTTCTAAAGGAGATTTCTGGATCATTGCTTATACCTTGCTACATAAAGCTGAATGCTGCATTTTATCCTAGATTATAAATGTGTTGGCAATCTTTTTATTTGCATGGTTTTTTGCTAATCTTGAAAAAGTTACAAATTCAAGACTAAAAATGAAAGTAGAAGATTCAGGCATCATAGAACATCAACACGGCGGTAAGCGCAAAAATGCAGGACGCAAAACTCACTACCAAGAAAAAACAGTGGTTATGCGTGTGCCAGAGTCCAAAGTTTTAGAAATAAAAGCATGGTTAAAGCCAAAACCTGAAGATGATCTGAGTCAGAAAATTGAGCTGCAAGCAATTCGAAATCAAACAGCATTAAATATTCCTTATCCAGCTATTGCCGATGATTATTCCTTTACAGACCAAGATTACACAGAAGACTCTATCGATTTAAATGAATATTTGGTACATAACCCATTAAGTACATTTGTATTGCGGGTGAGTTCACTGTCTATGAAAAATGCAGGTATAGACCTAGATGATCAAATTCTTATTGATCGTAGCTTAACCGCAGGACACGGCGATATTGTTCTGGCATTAATTCATAATGAATTTACCGTAAAACGGCTGATGAAAGAAAAACAGCAGCGTGCCCCAACCAAGATTTGGTTAAAAGCAGAAAATCCTGATTACCCTGATATTTATTTACGCGATGAAGAACAATTAATTATTTGGGGCGTTGTAACTTGTATTTTAAAAAAACTGAGATAATGAAATTATATGAATAAAATTCGTCTTTTGAGTGTTGATGCCGATTAGGTTGTTTGGACTACTATTTTTCCGCATTGTTTAGCGATACTCAGTTAGCAAGCCATACCCAATTTTATAGTCTATTGATTCTCTCTCAGTAAACACCCCATCTACTCTCGAGATGCTATTAACTGTAACTACTCAAGCCTATACGACTTTAAAGATCTTCAATTATACCCACTTGATTATCCGAATCATCAGCTAAGCACTTTGTTAGGCTTTAACTCCCCCCTTTTTTGAAAAAGTTACAAATTCAAGAAGCCAAAAATAGAAAGATCATACTTGAATTTAAGCAATATTAATTTCTGTACAAAGCAATAGTCATCTATCTCACACAATAATAAAGACGCTTCTATCCATCTGAGTAACAAAGCCAAAAGCTTAAAAATAGGTATGACGATTTCTTTTGACTGAATTAAAAAAATTTTTAAATAAATTGATCGTAAAATCAGCGAACAATTGCCCAATAATGAACTTTATAATCGCGATAACATAACTTTTGCCAATGAACATCATCTCATGCAATCGTTTTCGATCACCATGTGCATGCTATTCATGAACTAAAAGGTCAATCCATTGTTCGTCAAGATAGCCATATTCCGTCAAAAGAATCCTTTCATCTAGACCTTTTACTTTTATTTTGCATACAAAGCTGATTATAAAATAAACCTGCATTTTCATATAAACAGCGCATATTTAGCATTTAATTGTACAACAATCACTTTTTGCATATTTCGATATTTCTTTAGAAAAAGATACTAAATCCCCCACTATAAAGATAGTATTTCTTACCCCTTAAAACTTAAATATCCAGCGTATAACGCACATGAATCAAACCCTAAAAAACCACAATAACCACATGTTTTATTTTAAAAAATTAAAAATTATTTAACATAAAGGTCATATCTTTGCTCTTTAACCTAAGCAACCAGAACGACACAATGCTCATGACTTATACTCGACATGAAAATGTCGCCTATAGCATAATGACTGAATAAAAGCTGATTAAAATAAAACAGGACTTTGTCTTAAATTGCATATAAGTATTTACAACAACAACCATCACCTATGGAAAATGACGCAATAAGATCAATTGCTACCGACTGACAAGACATTCAAACCTTTGATAACAGAGTAATAGCTGTTACACAATTTACATGAACTGTTTTGGTCAATTCGGTTTAGAATATAAAAACAAAGAATAATCATAAAAATTGTCATTTTTTAACATTGCCATTTCCTTGCAAAGTTCTCAATATATAGCGCTGATATGACACATATCCTCTACTTCATTTTAACGAAATTATAAAAAAAATGTAGGATTTTGTGCCATAATGAGGCAACTTTGCAGACATCTTGCAAAGTATTACAGCAACTTAGAAATGGAGCAAGCTGAATGAGTTCGAGCATTTTAGTCATTCACGGACCGAATCTTAATTTATTAGGTAAGCGTGAACCTGAAGTTTATGGACATCTCTCTCTTGAGGACATAAATCAGCAACTCATTACACAAGCTCAAAAATCATCTATTTCGTTAGACACGTTCCAAAGTAATTGGGAAGGTGCAATTGTTGACAGAATTCATCAAGCCGGACAACACGGCGTGCAATTTATTATTATTAATCCAGCAGCACTGACACATACGTCTGTTGCAATACGCGATGCCCTTCTTGGTGTAGCAATACCATTTATTGAAGTTCATTTGTCTAATGTTCATGCTCGTGAAGCATTTAGACATCATTCATATCTATCCGATAAAGCTGTTGGCGTAATTTGCGGTTTAGGTGCAAAAGGTTATTCCGCTGCACTCGATTATGCCATCGAAAAAATTCAACCTACTACGCAATCATAATTAGGAATACTGTCTCATGGATATTCGTAAAATCAAGAAACTCATCGACCTGATGATTGAATCTGACTTACAAGCGATAGAAGTTAAAGAAGGTGATCAATCCATCGCATTAACTCGTCGTAATCCTGTGGTTGCGGCAGGTGTTCAAGCCATGCCTACGGCTGTTGCAGCTCCTGTAGCTAAAACGCCGCGTGGCGCTGTAGAAACTTCACCGATGGTCGGTGTGTTCTATTCTGCACAAAGCCCAGGTGAAGCACCATTTGTTAAAGTGGGTCAAACCATTTCTGCGGGTGAAACTTTAGGCATCATTGAAGCCATGAAAATCATGAATCCAATTGAAGCAACCCAAAGCGGTGTTGTTGAAGAAATTTTAGTGAAAAATGGTGAAGTGATTCAATTCGGTCAAGCACTTTTCCGCTATCGCGCGTAAAACCACGGGGATTTATAATGTTGCAAAAGGTATTAATTGCAAACCGGGGTGAAATCGCTTTACGCATTACCCGAGCTTGCAAAACTTTAGGAATTAAAACCGTTGGTATTTATTCCGATGCCGATAAAGACCTCATGCACCTTCGTTTTGTTGATGAAGCAGTATGTATTGGTCCGGGTGCAAGTAGTGAAAGCTATTTAAACATCCCAGCAATTATTACTGCTGCTGAAATCACTGGTGCAGATGCAATCCATCCAGGTTATGGGTTCTTGTCTGAAAATGCTGAATTTGCGGAAATTGTAGAAAGCTCAGGCTTTATCTTCATTGGCCCTCGCCCTGAACACATTCGCTTAATGGGGAACAAAGTTTCTGCCATTACAGCAATGCGTAAAGCGGGTGTTCCAACTGTTCCGGGTTCAGCACATGCCGTCACAATCCACAATGCATTGGCTGAAGCAAAAGAAATTGGCTTCCCGCTGATTGTCAAAGCCGCTTCAGGTGGTGGTGGTCGTGGTATGCGTATTGTTGAACGTGTTGATACATTACTTGAATCAGTTCAAGCAGCACAGCGTGATGCGGAAATGTGGTTTGGTGATGACACCGTCTACATGGAACGCTTCCTACAAAAACCACGCCATGTAGAAGTTCAGATTCTAGCGGATGGTAATGGTCATGCCATTCACTTATTTGATCGTGACTGCTCTTTACAACGTCGTCATCAAAAAGTACTTGAAGAAGCACCAGCACCGGGCCTACCTGAACAAGCACGTGCTGATATTTTAGAAGCTTGTGTAAATGCATGTAAACTAATGCAATACCGTGGTGCAGGCACATTCGAATTCTTATTTGAAGATGATGAATTCTTCTTTATTGAAATGAATACGCGTGTTCAAGTTGAGCATCCAGTCACTGAAATGGTCACTGGTATCGATATTATCGAGCAACAGCTTCTAATTGCAGGTGGTCTTGGTCTTAATATTCAACAAGAAGATGTTGAATGTAATGGTCATGCTATGGAATGCCGTATCAATGCAGAAGATCCAACGACCTTCTTACCATCACCAGGTAAAATTGAACACTTCTATACACCAGGCGGTGCAGGTATTCGTTTAGATTCGCATATCTATCAAGGCTATAGTATTCCACCTTACTATGACTCAATGATTGCTAAACTCATTGCCCATGGTAAAGACCGAAAAACATGTATTGCGCGGATGAAACAAGCATTAGAAGAAATGATCTTGACTGGAATTAAGACCAACATTCCTTTGCATAAAGATCTGATTTTAGAAGATGAAAATTTCTGTTCTCAAGCAATGGATATTCATTATCTAGAAAAACATTTGCTTCAGAAATTAGAAGGTCATGTTAAAGAAGGATCTTAACGTTACCTTCTTTGCTATAAAAAAACCGCTCTTTAAGAGCGGTTTTTTTATATGTTTATAGCAACTAAGGTAAAATACGGCGTAATGTAGCAAAACATTGATCTGCTTTTTCACTGCTACAAAAATTAATGGTTGATGGATTTTTCCACTGCACGAAATATTGAGAAATTTCACCTGTTTGGTCTTCGTTATAACCAGAACAATCAACTTCATTGTTATCGTATTTTACTTGTAATATCAGAGCTGGCAACGCGCTACGTTCTTCTTGTGATGATTGATAGTCATAAATACCCGATGACCATTCTTGCCCACTCTTGATCACCACATTGTTATTACTTTTAAAATTATAATATTCAATACATTTCTTATTATTCGCTATTTGCATGCCCCACAAACCAACAATTTCGGGACGCGTTACAATACGAATAGGATTCGAATCTTCAACTCGATCCATTTCTTCTGTTGCAACAACTGCTTTGTTCTCATTTGCCATCACTACAGATGAGCACAATATGAGAAAAATCGTAAGATATGTTTTTTTCATACATCATAAGTTCAATGATAAAATTTCTAAATACAACTTAGCATATTTTTATGAAAACCCAGTATTTATCAACCATATTACAACAATATATTTATGTTTCAGTCATGCCTTTAAATCGATTTTAGTCTGTGCTGGGCAAAGGAAATTTTAGCGCAATACGTCCATGAATTTATTATTTTCAACTCAAAATTAAATTCAAAAAAATATCAAAACCAGATATAAAAATTCAAGCAATTGCTATACGAATTCGAGTCGCTGCTGAATCAGTACTACGATTAAATCAACCATGCTGATGAAGCCATCTATAATCAAAGGCCTTATAAGGTTCATCCGATCTGTCTTGCTTCTTCATATCAAATCGCTTACAACAACAGAGACTTATATTAAAAAAAACAAGGGCTAGTAATGCAACTTTCTGAATATCTAAAATATGATGGGCTAGGATTGGCCGAATTGGTGGCAAACAAAGAAGTTTCAGCTTCAGAATTACTGAATTTGGCATTGCAACGTGCCGCAAATACCAATCCCCAATTAAATGCCATTATTATTCCCATGCATGACTATGCAGAGCAAAGAACCAAACAACAATTAACGGGACCTTTTGCTGGTGTACCCTTTTTAGTGAAAGACTTATTTCAAGAATATGCAGGTTATCCCACTTCATATGGTTGTAAGGGCTTAAAACGAATTAATCATATGGCTGAACAGAATTCTGAAATTGTTAATCGCTGGGAAAATACAGGAATTGTGACCTTTGGTCGAACCAACACACCAGAATTTGGTATTAAAGGAATTACTGAACCAGATGCTTGGGGAACGTGTCATAACCCTTGGAATTTAAGACACAATAGTGGTGGATCTTCAGGTGGATCGGCTTCCGCAGTTGCGGGAGGTATTGTTCCCATCGCTGGCGCTGGAGATGGCGGTGGCTCTATTCGTATTCCTGCATCGTACTGTGGTTTATTTGGATTAAAACCGAGCCGTGGCCGCACGCCTTGGGGCCCACAAATGAGTGAAGCGATGCATGGAGCCGCAGTTCAACATGTACTGACCAAAACAGTTCGAGATAGCGCTGCCATGCTTGATGCAACACACGGCGCAGAGCATAGTTCCTTGTTTAAAATTGAACCTCCTCAAAGTCGCTATTTAGACATCATTCAACAGCCACCTAAACCATTAAAAATTGCTTTTAGTACCCACTCACCTATCGGTACGCCTATTTCCAAAGATGCAATTGCAGCAGTTCAACATACAGCAAAATTATTAGAGTCATTAGGACATATTGTGGTAGAAGACACGCCACCTATTGATGGTATGGCGTTAGCCAAAGATTTTATTACCACGTGGTTCAGTCAATTTTCCTATGTTCTTGAAAAAATCAAACAACAACATCAGGCGAAAAATAGTGATTTTGAGCTGGATTCATTGGCACTTGCAGCATTCGGAAAACAAACGACTGCTCTAGAATATATTCACAATCTTAACAATTGGGGCGTGTATGCGACGAAAATGAATCATTTTTTTGATCAATATGATTTGTATTTAACGCCAGCAACCGCTTCTGTTGCACCTAAAAACGGTGAAATCAAATTACCTCACTGGCAAAAACCCATTTTGAAAAGTCTATTAAAATTAGGCAAGGCACATTTATTGGCCCAAGGGAAATTGGTAGATCGAATTGTAAAAGAAAATTTAACATGGGTTCCTTTTACACAATTGGCTAATATCACTGGTCTGCCAGCAATGTCTGTTCCACTGTACTGGAATGCAGACAATCTACCTTTGGGTTCGCAATTTATTGCACCTTTTGCCCGAGAAGACATATTACTGCAACTGGCAGCTCAACTTGAACAAGCACAACCTTGGTTTAATCGTTATAGTCAAATTCAACTCTAAAAAATAGTCACACTATTTTATTACGTGATTAAGCTTTTTAGGCTTGTTGGATATGTTTTGGAAGCCAGCGAACAAACAACAAGCCGATGAAAGTTGCAAACCCAGCAATAATAAAGATCACTTCCCCAGAGATGAGTTGCCAATATCTGCCTGCTAAGATACTCCCCAAAGCTACACCTAAGCCCCACATCGTGCTATACATCGCTTGCCCACGCCCTTGTTGTCCTATTGAAAAATTTTGGAACACAACACGCATGGCAATCATATGAAATAAGCCAAAACTAAAAGCATGAATGGTTTGTGCTAAAAACTGGGCAACAAATAAGTTCGGCAGTAGTCCAACACTCATCCATCTAATACCAGTCAACACCAAACAAAGGCTGACTAAATAACGCCAAGAGAATCGGGTTAAAAAAACATGTGCAAAAGCGAACATGATAATTTCAGCAACCACCCCAACCGACCACAAAAAACCGATTTCAGTGGTGCTAAAGCCAACTTGGTGTAAATAGTTACTATAAAAACTATAAAATGGCGCGTGAGAAAATAATAAAACAAATTCAATTGCAAAAAATGCAGCAACAACAGGTCGTTTTAAGATCGGCAACAATGGTTCTAATTGTTGCTGCGAATGAGGTGCTGTAGTCGGTTCTTTAATCGTAAAAGACCAAATGAATGCCAAAAATGCAATACATAGCAACATAATAGGCAGCATCGAAATCGGCACGATTTCAAATAAAGCCCCTATGCCAAAAACAGCAACAATAAAACCGATAGAACCCCATTTTCGGACTTTTCCATAAAGTTGGGTCCGTTTTTCAGCCAACCAAAATAAAGTCACCCCTTCAAATTGCGCTAAAATGGCATTTTGAAAAAAGCTAAAAATAAGCATCAGTAATGCAACCGATTGAAATGTATTTGGAATGAGAAAAATCATGAACCAAATACAAGCTTCAACCCAAGTCGCAATACGTACCAACAACATTCTTTTGTCAGATTTATCCGCTATCCAACCCCAAATAAATGGCGCAAAAAAACGTGTCACAATCGCTATAGAAGATAAAAGCCCTATTTCTTGATAATTAAAGCCCTGATCTTCTAGATAAAGGCTCCAAAATGGCATGAAAGTTCCTACTATCGAGTAGTAGAAAAAGTAGAATCCACTTAGTTTATGTTGGATTGGTAGGGAGAGCATAATGTTTTAATCAGTTGTATTTTCAATTAGTTAGCAAGATAAAGAGTTGTATATATTTGTACTCAAAAGTACTCATTTGCAGTTCAACAGTCTACAAATGAGTATACAAATCTTTCCAATCTAAATTATTACAAAATTTGTATACTGCTCAAAAACCACTCTTTTTCAAGAACCCATAATACTCTGCTACACATTTAATGTCTTTTAATAAAATATAAGTACTTGGCTCCACCTCTATATTGAACACACTGTAAAAAATGGGAAGCCTTTTGTGAAAGAAAGTGGTTGGTCTTTTAAAATTTATAACTCAAAAAATTGGAAATAAATAATGAAAGTATCTGAGATGACTTATAAGCAATTACCGACTGTCTTAGCTGGCACTCTGAAAGTTAAAAATGCACCGACACTAGACTGGGAGTTATGCGGAAAGCTGATTGAAAAAGAAAAAATCAGTTTGATAAGATCGTATTGAAGATGAGTTGAATAAACAGCAGATACCGCCATTGAAGCTATTGTGAAGTGCTACATTGAGAAAAAATTGGGTAGTGAGATTTAAGAAAAGCTAATCAAAATAGTGAAACTTTGATCAAATAGCAATCATGGAACGTAAAAAATCACAAAGTTGCCGCCCTGTTACTCTGTGATTCAGGGCGGCAACTTTCAATATACTGATTTTAAAAGATAAAACAATGGCATTTCGTATAAGGTGTATTAGGTTAATTTTAGAAAATCTTAATCTTTAGCCAATATAATCTTCAGTTGATATCACTTGAGCATAAGCAAACTCAAAAGCAGCCATTAATGTTGCATGGACATGGCCAGCAGGTACTTTGATGCCATTGAACTCTAGGTCTAGCGTTGCACAAGCATCATAAATAACTTTTACTTTATAACCAAAATCAGCAGCAGCACGAACAGCAGCGTCAACACACATATGGCTCATAGCACCTATCACGACTAACTCAGTCACTTCATTGGTATCTAAAATTTCTTTGAGATTCGTATTTAAGAACGCGTTGATGTGATTTTTAATGACCACAGTTTCATCTGCTTGTGGCTTAACTGTATCCTGAAATTCAATACCGTTTGAGCCGGGTTCGAATATAGGAGATTCAGCATTAGCAATATGTTGGACATGAATCACTTGAGTACCCTCTTGACGGGCCTTAGCAATCACTTTCACTGCATTAGCAGCAGCCTGTTCAATACTTACCAATGGTAATTTACCTGTAGGTAGATATTCATTTTGTAAGTCGATAACTAATAAAGCTGATTTGGACATGTCATTTCCTTTATTTAACTAATATTCATTTGTTCTGACTTTTTTAAAACAGAATTAAAAAGAAAAAGTTTTTAGCCATAAATTAACTAACAGCTGGAAGTGGTGTTAATTGTCTTAAAATATCCGCCTTATCAAAATGAGCTCTTTTTTCAAGAATCTTTCCATCTTTGATTTTAAGTAACATCATTAGAGAAAATCGAACACGATTCCCTGTTGGTTCAATACCCATAAGCTTTGCTGAATGAGATCCATCAAAAACCATAAATACGGCAACATGATTATCTTCTGCGAACATCTTCTCAACAGTAAATTTGAATCCATTAAAAGCATCAAAATTTGCTTTTTCAGACACAATAAAACCATCTGTACCATGAATAGGAGTATCTAGTTGTAAATAAAAGATGAAATCTTCATGGCATAATTGTGCTGCACTTTCATAGTCTTCATTTTGTAAATAATCGTAGAATTTCTGTGCTAAAGCTTTATTGTTGATGGCTTCAGTATTCATTGTTTGTACCTTACAATATATTGGATAACATAGAATTCACTCATCTTTTTTAGAAAAATGAATACTATGCTGTCCTAAAAGTGAATTTGAATGCATGTAATTAAAAAGAAAGTGTTTCACCATCTGTTGGAATTAACACTTTGTCTTGAATGCCTTTTGTTTTTATATATTCTGAAAGCTGAGCACGTGTTACAGACATATGGTTAATCGCATCCATATGTACGGCAACAATTTTAGCATTAGGTGCTTTTTGAACAGCTCGATACGTATCTTCTTTGCCCATAATGATGGAATCATCAGAACCTTGCAGCAGTGCCTTTCCTGTATTCAATACAATGACATTAGGATTAAATTTTTCGATCGCCTGATCAACTTCAGGGTGCCAAATGGTATCTCCAGCAACATAAACTGTTTCATGTCCTGTCGCTTCAAACACCATCCCCATAGCTTCACCTAAAAGAGCCTTTAGCTCGGGGTTGCTATACATTTTATCCGTACCGTGTTGACCACCAATTTTAGTTAACTTAACGCCTTGGAAAGTCGTTTGAGTTAAGATGCGGACATCTTTAAAACCCTGTGATTGAATCGTTTTTTGATCTTGTTTGTTTTGTACAAAAACAGGCATATTCTTCGGAATAGTGGCTTGCGCTGCATCATCCCAATGATCTAAGTGAGTATGCGTAATAATAATCGCATCTACGCCTTCGAGAATCGTTTCTGGTTGAATCGGTAGATCTACCAGTGGGTTACGTAAATAACTACGATATGTATTCGGGAAGCCTTCATAAAAGCCCTTTTTAGCAAACATTGGATCAACTAAAAAAGTGGTGTCTGCATAAGTAACTTTGATCGTTGCATTACGAATTTCTTGTATATGCGTCACTTTAGATGTGTCTCGTTGAATATTTTCATTTGCATATACATTCAATGAACCTGCTGCTATAGATAAAGCAATCAGAGAGCGACTTAGAATTTTTTTCATATCAAATACCGAATGATTTACTGATATTAGAATTATGATAAGAATTAGAATATAGAAACACTGTCTTTAAGGACAACCATCGAAACTATTAGGACAAAATGCTATATTCATTATTTTAGAGAGGTAGATTGAATGGCTATACCGGTCATTGGATTGTTCGTTTATCCCAATATAAATCCATTTCACTTCTCGATTCCTCACATTATCTTCAATATTAAAATTGATGATAAGCTCTTATTTGACCTTAAAATATTTTCTATAGATGGTCAGCCTGTGAAAACAGACCAATCCATCATGATTATTCCTGATGGTGGAATAGAACTTATGAAAGAGTCAGATCTCATCATTATTCCTGGATGGGATGATTTTAATCGCAAGCCTGAACAGTTACTTATTCAGGAGCTAAATTGGGCATATCAAACTGGAATTAGGATAGTGGGATTATGCTATGGGACTTATGCATTAGCATACGCAGGTTTACTCGACCATAAAAAAGCAGCTACACACTGGATGGCTGAACAAGATTTTAGTGAAAGATTTCCACAAGTTCATCTCGATCGTGATGCCCTCTATGTTGAAGACCAAAGAGTCGTAACATCAGCTGGAACGGGCGCAGCATTGGATTGCTGTCTGTATTTAGTACGTGAAATTTATAATGCACAAATTGCAAATAAAGTATCTAGAGTAATGGTGATCCCACCTCATCGTGAAGGTGGACAAGCTCAGTTTATTGAACAGCCTGTAGCAAAATCGAGTCAAGATGCCCAAATTAATCTCTTACTTGATTTTTTAAGAAAGAATTTAGCTCTACAACATAATATTGAAGACTTAGCTGAACGGGTAAATATGACACGTAGGACGTTCACACGACATTTTAAGAAAGCGACAGGAATGACGTTAGTAAATTGGCTGAATACTGAAAGAATCAGGTTAAGTTGTGAACTTTTAGAAACCACAAACTTGTCTATCGAAAAAATAACTGAGCTTTCAGGATTTAATAATACTGTGTCTTTTAGAAAAAATTTCCGTGAA
Source organism: Acinetobacter kyonggiensis (assembly GCF_900107285.1). Classification (GTDB taxonomy): domain Bacteria; phylum Pseudomonadota; class Gammaproteobacteria; order Pseudomonadales; family Moraxellaceae; genus Acinetobacter; species Acinetobacter kyonggiensis. Next base: position 37,384 of record NZ_FNPK01000025.1, read on the forward strand.
AAATACGGTACTAGTCCTCAAGCATGGAGAAAATCTTTTGGAATCACTAGTAACAATACTCAGCCTTATTTAACATAATGGTGCTTATACGAAACGCACTTGTAAGCCCCAAATAGAAATGTCCGGTTTCTCCAAAGTAAAAATGTCCGCTTTTAGAATATATGCTTTTGCGATTTTCTTAGCGGACGGTTTGAT
>NZ_FNPK01000026.1 GCF_900107285.1 Acinetobacter kyonggiensis
ATGTATTGAAATCAAATGACATCCAAATCAGCATGGATGGTAAAGGTCGATGGGTTGATAATGTGATGGTTGAACGATTATGGCGGAGCGTTAAATATGAAGAGGTGTATCTCAAAGCCTACAGCAATGTTTTGGATGCGAAGAAGCAATTAAACGCATATTTTGAATTTTATAATTTGAAACGACCTCATTCGAGTCTGGACAAAATGACTCCAGATGAGTTTTACTATGACCAGCTACCACAACAAAATAAGGTAGCTTAACTAGAGCAGAGTATCACTTATAAATAAGCTTTTAGTTGTTCAAACATGTGGGACCACCTCTAAGTATCCATCCGTAAGATATACATTAAAATTTTTTCTAAAAAACTGGCAAGTCTCTCTTCCACAAAATGACACGTATTGTGTCGTTTTATCAAAAAAATGACAGAGGTTGTGTCGCTGGTTTTTGTCATTATGTGTCGAAATGCTTTATAAGTTATTGAATTTAAATATATCGGAATGACAAACCTTGTGTCGCGTGACGTTTCCTTATAATAAAAAAGGTCACCTAGCGTTAGGTGACCTTTTTTAACCTCTTAAAAGCTTTAAAAAGTTATCAGATCATAAAAAATTCTATTTTTTCTTTAAAATAATTATGTAGCAGTACAGATTATATTTCTATTCAAGAAGCATTAAAAATAACAAACATAGCTTCAAATTGATTTAGTCAATATTGGGTAAGACAGGATTATAGCGATTGTTGATTTATGCTTATGAAAATTAATTTCCAAGAAAAAACTTACCTCTATCATTAGAATCAAAAAAAAATTCTTCACAGATGCAGAAACCCGCCCATATTTAAATATGGAAAATTCACGCATGACAAATTGAGTCAGCCAAAGTGTTATAAGTGCCATTTATTTAGGGCAGTTAAATAAAATCGGATGACTTTAAAATAAGAAAATATTATTTTTCAAAAGAAAATGGTTCTTAGATTCGCATAATGCTATCCACAACTTTTCATAAAAAACTCATACCAAGAATATTACATCACCTCACTCTTGCATCTTACAACAACAAAAGACAATCTTTGAAAAAATGCTCCATCATGTTACTATCATATTAGTATTTACTATTTTACTTCTACAGAAATCAATCATGACTAAACCAACCAATCTTGAAGTCTGTCCAATCGCGAGAAGCCTTTCAGTCTTGGGCGATGCTTGGAGCATGTTGATATTAAGAGATGCACATGCGGGTTTCACCCGTTTTGATCAGTTTCGTAAAAGTCTCGGCATTGCTCCCACAATGCTAACAAAACGGTTGTCTGTTTTAGTTGATGAAGGTCTGCTTGAAAAAAGACAATACTCTGAACACCCACCACGCGAGGAATATTTGTTAACTCAAGCAGGTAAAGACTTTTTACCTGTTTTATTTGTGATTGGTGCATGGGGACGTAAGCACAAACCTTATGAACATCCTGAGCAAATGGTCACGTTTCTTGATGCAGAGCAAGGCACTGAAATTAAACCAGTTGTGATTGATCAAATGACGGGAGCCCAAATAGGCACCCGACCAATTCGTCAACAAAACAAATAAATAAAACACTCAAGAAGATTGCTTTTTATACTAAGTCTAGCCTGAATGACTCATGATTTTGTTCAAGTCTGTTATGTAGCATAAATGCTCAGCCACTTCGTGAAACTGATTTGATAAATGCCCTCTACACTGCAAAAACCACCTATGAGCAGCAAAGGTGGTTACATGACTTCTAACCTTTTCTGCAAAATCTAAAAAAAGCTTCACGCATTACAGTAGAAGCTTTTTGTGGTGCTTTAGCTACGTCAGGCTGATAAGTACATGTCAATACTTTAACTAACCCAACGCAAATACAACCGCATATGTTTTTCGGTTGTATTGTTTGAATACGTGACTCAAGTTGCACGGGTTGTCGCCTTAGCCAAACGATTTTGGAATCACAGCACCATTCGGCAAAGTTAAAGGCTGATTCAGAAAGTGTGTTTTAATTACAGAGAAAGCCATTGTTTGTCTCACATCGTTAAAGATGGCTTAGCATGGGGCTGAATAAAGTCCACTAAACTTTGAAACCACATCACATCAACAAAATTTCCTGTAATCACAAGATCCTGCGTTCTCAATGCAGTTAAAAATGTATTCACACTATCTTTAGCAGATAACACGGCAAAACCTTTGCTGCCCGTCTTGAAGATAAAGGTAAAACTGGGTGATTTAGTCTGTCCTGCATACGAGTTAATCTTGCCATTTTTAACTTCAAAATAACGCCCTTCGCCACCTGTCGTTTGGATTTGGAATATGACATTTTTATCTTTCACGTATGCGGCACATTTCGGATTGGTTTTCACAGCCCGTTGCAATAACTTAGTCAACATCCAAAGTAAGAGTTTAAATTTCATCATTTTATTTCTCAGCTCAATAATTTATAAACAAAGCACTTTAGGGATTCAAATGAGTTACTCATCCAAAAACTGTATTGCATGTTTCACAAACCGTTCAGGGTATTGAAACTGCGCCCCATGTCCTGCATCGGGATAAATAAACAGCTGTGCATTGGGGATGTTGAGTGCCATGTGATAGGCATTAATCGTCGGAATCATCACATCATCTACACCATTTAGGATAAACGTTGGCTGCTTAATTTCACGTAAATGTGCAAATGGATCTTGTTCATCCAGCTTCGGTAAAAAATGCATATTGGCTTCAATCTGCGCCTGCATCACATCAACTGAGCTTGCTGGGTCTTGATCTTTGCGTTGATGGCGACGTAGCCAAAATTCATGACCTGCTTGGATTGCTGCTTCTGATCGACCAAAAAATAGAAAAAGAAAATCTTCTTCAGCAGGTACAGCACTGGTTGCATGCTTCAAGACCAAAGCAGGTACTTCTGGATCATCAACACGCGGTTTTCCGCCTCTTGGCCCTGTACCCAAGAGCATTAATTTTCTGACCAGCTCAGGATGACGACGGACTAAATCCTGTGCCTGAAATCCTCCGAGTGAGAAGCCTAGTAGATCTACTTGTTTTAAACCGAATGCTTGAATCACCGCAGCAGCATCATCTGCCATAGCTTCAATGCGAGTACGTGGTTGACCTGTAGATGATGCAATGCCACGACCATTCAATAAAATGACTTCGCGCCCTGCCGCCAACCCATCGGTAATTAACGGATCCCAATGATCTAAGCCTCCACGGAAATGTTGCAGAAAAAATAAAGGGGGTTGCTGTGTGTTTTGATTTCCCCAGCGACGATAAGCAAATGTTGCCCCATTAACTTCAATGAACTGCGTTTCGGCTGTTTGATGTGTAATCGTTGTCATCTTGATTATCCTGTGTTCAAGTTTCTAATTCATCTCAAAGTTATTGAGCCAAGAAAGTGAGTGATTGCTTGACGAAATCTTGATGAAACTGAAAAACGCCACCATGACCTGCATCTGGATAAATAATCAGTGTGCTATTCGGCAAACGCTTGGCTAAGTCATAAGTATTTACGGTTGGAACCATGCGGTCATAATCACCATTCGCAACCAAGACAGGCTGTTGAATGATAGATAAATCAGCGGGTGTCTTATTGCCCCACTTCTTCAAAGCTTGCAATTGTGAACGGTATGCTGAAATCGTAATTTCTTTATCGCGATTTTCAGTTCGTTCACTAATACGCTGAACAAATGCTTTCGCAGCAGCTTTGCCATTGTCTGTACGGGTAAAGAACAAATAAACTTTAGGATCTTGACGAGTCACCATACCTCGTACCAAATCCCAATTAGAAATTCGTCCTACTGTGCTGATTCCTGTACCACCTGCGGGACCAGTTCCCGATAAAATCATTTTACGAATCAATTGCGGCTGTTTTAGCACAATCTCCTGTGAAATCATGCCGCCCATTGAAAAGCCGAACAAATCGACTTTTTTGAATCCTTTCGCTTCAATGAAAGTAATTGCATCATCTGCCATTTGCTCAATTGATTTTGCAGCTTCACCTGTAGAAGCTCCCACTCCGCGATTATCAAAAATGACCACATGATGTTTCGCTGCAATGCCATCAATGATTCGTGGATCCCAATTATCTAGCACAGCAGCTAAATGATTTAAGAAAATGACAGGTGTTCCACCATGTTGCTGACCATATTCTCGATATGCGAAGTGAATCCCCTTTGCTGAGATAAATTGGGTCGGGACATTTACCCATTGATATTGTTTTTCTGTCATTACCGTTGCTCCTGAGTTCTGGATCATGCCTGCATTTATATCTGCATAGATTGAACTAGACATAGTTAACATCATGAAGATAAGACTTTTTTTGAGTAAATCACGCATGATTAATGTCCTAAAGTAAGCTGTATGCCTGAACCATTATCCTCAAAATAAGAACCTTAAATGTATTGAATCATTCATATCTTGAGTCGGTTAACACGCTATCGTCAATGGCAACAGCTAGTTACTATCGAATTAATATTTACAGTACAACAATAATTTCAAATAGTCACTATCTTTTTAGTAGTAACTATTTTATTTTTAGACTATGATAAAAAAATCGAGGTGAAATTGATTACTCAATCACCTGCAAACGACAAGTAGGAAACATGATATGACGGCTAAAGTGGTTCTGATTACAGGTGCATCTTCTGGTATAGGTTTCGCTACGGCAGAGCTTTTACATGAAGCAGGATTTATTGTTTATGGTACGAGCCGACGTGCAAACATGGCTTCGAAATATAAATTCCACCTGATTGAATTAGATCTAGATCAAGAGGACTCAGTCTCTCAGGCCGTTAAAAAAGTGATAGAAAATGAGGGTCGAATCGATGTTTTAATTAATAATGCTGGCTTTGCACTTGCTCCAGCAGGCGCTGAAGAAAGTTCAATGCAGCAAGCGCAGGCTATTTTTGAAACCAATTTTTTCGGTGCCGTTAGAATGACCCGTGCAGTGATTCCTTTTATGCGGCAGCAGCGTTCAGGGCTCATCTTAAATATTAGTTCAATTCTCGGGCTTTTACCCATGCCTTTTGGCGCACTTTATTCCGCATCAAAACATGCACTTGAGGGTTATTCTGAGTCTTTAGACCATGAATTAAGATCGCAAGGCATTCGCGTATCGCTCATTGAACCCGCGTATACCAATACATCTTTAGGGGTGAACTTACTTGAAGCAGATGCCAAAGTTGCGGCTTACCAGCAAATTCGTGAAAAGTTGCAGCAGCAGATGATGAAGTCAATCAATAAATCAGATGATCCGCGTGTGGTTGCCAATACCATTTTAGCGGTCATAAATAGTCAACACATTTTGCCGCGCTATACCACAGGCAAGATAGCCAAGCGTTTGAAGAATTTACGACGATTTGCACCTGTGAAGATCTTTGACAAATTAATTCAGCGCAGTTTGAAAGTTTAATCCAGATCACAACCTGTAAAACATTAAAACAAAATCCGACAAAAATAGAGGTCTCAAATGAAAGCAGCCTACATTAAACACTATGGCAATATTAATGATGTACAACTAGATGAACAATCCAAACCATCTATTACAGAAAATGCTGTCCTTGTTAAAGTCCATGCCGCAAGTATTAACCCACTCGATTTAAGAGTTTTAGAGGGTGAATTCAAAGCAATTCTGCCCGTTAAATTCCCTTTTATTTTAGGCAATGATTTTGCAGGTACAGTTGCTCAAGTTGGTTCAAATGTTACTCAGTTCAAAGTCGGTGATGAAGTGTATGCTAAGACAGATCTAAATGGTGCTTTTGCCGAATATACTGTCATCCAGCAATCCTCTCTTGCGCTGAAACCTCAAAATATTTCTATGGAACTCGCAGCTTCTTTACCGCTGGTATCGTTGACAGCATGGCAAGCACTGGTCGAAATTGCAAAAGTTCAAGCAGGACAAAAAGTACTGATTCATGCAGGTTCAGGCGGTGTTGGATCAATTGCTATTCAGCTTGCCAAACATTTAGGCGCAACTGTCGCAACCACCACAAGCAGTAAAAATACGCATTGGGTCAAAGCATTAGGTGCAGACATTATTATTGACTATAAAACTACAGATTTTGAGCAAGAACTTAAAGATTATGACGTGGTTCTAGATACGCAAGGTGGAAAAATTTTAGAGAAATCACTGAATGTTCTTAAACGTGGTGGTCGTATGATCAGTATTTCAGGGCCACCTGACCGAAATTTTACTGAGACAATCAAAGCCAACGGATTACTTAAACGGATTATTCCCCTTTTAAGTTGGTCAATTCGGCATAAAGCAAAAAAACGTGGCATTACTTATTCATTTCTGTTTATGCAGCCCAATGGTCAACAGCTATCGCAAATTTCTCAGCTGGTTGAAGCTGGGAAAATAAATCCAATAGTCGATAAAATTTATGATTTTTCACAAATAAAAGAAGCACTCCAATACGTCAATACAGGGCGAGCTAAAGGTAAAGTCATTTTAAAAATTACAGAATAATATTGGAGATGAATCAATGAACTATCAATTGTTTGGTCAAACGGGTTTACATGTTTCACAAGTTGCATTGGGTACAGGAAACTTCGGTACAGGCTGGGGTTATGGCACTTCACCTGAAGAGGCGAAATTAATACTGGATGCATATCTAAATGCAGGTGGCAATTTCATTGACACAGCCGATGTTTATCAATTTGGTCAATCTGAGCAAATTTTGGGTGACTTATTACAAGGCATTCGTGATCAAGTCATATTAGCTACAAAATTTTCCAATAGTGCTGTACCCGATGCAAATCAACTGCATAAAGGCAATAGTCGAAAAGCCATGTTTTATTCTGTCGAGCAAAGTTTGCGTCGATTAAAAACGGATTATATTGATCTTTACTGGGTACACCACCCCGATCATGTTACACCCAGCGAAGAAATTTTAAGAGGTTTAGAGGATTTGGCACGTGCGGGAAAAATTCTCTATGCAGGACTGTCAAATTTTCCAGCATGGCGAGTATCTCGTGCTGCGACACTCGCTGAACTTAAAAATACGGTGCCTATTGCCGCAGCACAATTCCAGCATAGTTTGCTCTATAGGGAGCCTGAAACAGATTTAATTCCAGCATCTCAAGCACTGGGGCTTGGGATGGTGACATGGTCACCTTTAGGTGGCGGAATGCTCACAGGTAAATATCGCAAGGGTGAAAAAGGACGTAAAGAGGGTTTTGGCGGTAAAGTTTTTCAGCCAGAAAACTCCATCCAGCGCACAGCAATTTTAGATACCGTGCTTACAATCGCGAGTGAACTGAATGTCTCAGCCGATCAGGTGGCAATTGCTTGGGCGGGTACACATGGAACCATTCCGATGATCGGGCCAAAATCTTTACAGCAACTAGAAAGCAATTTACATGCAATCGATGTTGTATTGTCACCAGACCAAATTCAGTTATTAGATTCCATCAGTCAAATTTCAGCTTCAGATCAAAACCAAATAGCTATGCTACACAGGGATGCTAAACACCGAATTATTATCGCCTAAATAACGACTTACTCAATTTTTTAAGCAAAAAACTCAAATTTCAGCACTATACAATGAGGATATTGAACATGGAAATAATAGATGTTATTGCACAATGGGAAGAAACTGAGCGGGAAATTCGTCTGCGTTTAGGAACTCCTGATGCTGTACATTTATCTGAATTAGCCAAGCGTTCAGGACTGGACATTTTTGATGCTATTTTTTCTGGTGAACTGCCTTCACCGCCAATTGGAGAAACGCTCAACTATATTCCTGTACATATGGAATATGGGATTGCTGTTTTTCAGGGTCGGCCTCAGCGCAAACATTACAATCCATTAGGAACGGTGCATGGGGGCTGGTTTTGTACTCTACTTGATTCTGCTGTTGCGTGCGCCATTCATACCACACTCCCTGCTGGAAAGGCTTATACAACCCTCGAACTCAAAGTGAATATGGTACGAGCACTGACAGTTGCAACGCCTCTCGTTCGTGCAGAAGGCAAAATTGTCCATGTCGGCCGTCAAACAGCAACGGCTGAAGGACGAATCGTAGGGCCTGATGGAAAATTATATGCACATGCGACCACCACATGTCTTATTTTTGATGTTCCAACACAGGTGTAAAAAGCTATCTTAATGATTTTTTAAATAACTTATTTTTATTTAACAACCATGATCAGATCGAGGTGCAACATGACAGATAAAAATCTTTTCAGTCCTTATAAATTAGGCAACATTGAACTCGCCAACCGTATTGTAATGGCTCCGCTGACACGTAACCGCGCAGGAAAAGGACTTATCCCCAGTGAATTCGCTGCTAATTATTATGCTCAGCGTGCGACCGCAGGACTTATTATTGCTGAAGCAACACAAATTTCACCACAAGCTCAAGGGTATCAAGATACACCAGGGCTATACACGTCTGAACAAATTGATGCTTGGCGAAAAGTAACAGATGCCGTACATGCCAAAGGCGGAAAAATCTTTGTTCAATTATGGCATGTGGGACGAATTTCCCATGTTGATTTGCAACCAAATGGGGCTAGCCCTGTTGCACCCTCCGCGATTCGAGCAGACACAAAGACTTTTGTAAATAATACATTTACTGAAGTGTCCGAACCAAGAGCATTGGAATTACATGAAATTCCAGCCATTGTGTCAGATTTTCGCCAAGCGGCAGCTAATGCTATTATTGCTGGATTTGACGGTGTTGAAATCCATGCTGCAAATGGATATTTACTGGAACAATTTATAAAAGATGGTGCCAACCAACGCACCGATCTATATGGTGGCTCTATTGAAAATCGAGCTCGTTTATTACTTGAAGTTGTTGAAGCTGTAGCCAACGAAATTGGTTCTGAATGCACGGGTATACGCATCTCGCCTGTATCTCCAGCCAATGGCATAAGCTGTAGCGACCCTCAACCGCAGTACAATTATATTACTGAACAGCTCAACAAGTTGGGCATCGTCTATTTGCATGTTATTGAAGGTGCTACAGGTGGCCCTCGTGATATTGCACCCTTCGATTATTCTGCTATCCGCAGCCGTTTTGAACAGACGTATTTGGCCAATAATGGCTACGATTTAGAACTTGCAAATGCTCATCTACAATCTGATGAAGCTGACCTTTTTGCTTTTGGCAAACCATTCATCAGCAACCCTGATTTGGTCGAGCGTTTAAAACAGGGATTACCATTGACTGAATTAAACCCAGCAACCTTGTATGGTGGCGGTGCGGAAGGTTATACCGACTATCCAAGTTATCAAGCTCAATCAAAATAAACTGTTGCTTAAACTTAGCTGAATGTGTGCAATAACATTCAGCTATAACAACGCTTTAATCAACCAAGTGGAAATCGAAAAAGCCATTTTTTATGTCATTTTTGCAGTTTTCAATTAATACAAGCCACTGATTTATAGAAATAAAAAATTAAAATTCATACGTTGTTTTCGAAATTTTGCACCATGCGATATTTTTTAATTTAAAGATAAAAATATTATAAAAAACAATAGAAATACAGCAACTTAAGAACAAATATTTTGTTTAAATTATAAGCTGTTCTGCTATTATAAAGTTGAATAACAACACTAAATTTATAACTTAATAAACATAAAATCATAGAGGTTAAAATGAAAGGAAATATTTTAGATTTTTCAATTCATACCAACACAGGCATTATCAGTGGTGATGATCAAAACCGCTACAATTTTACGGGTGCAGAATGGCGTGGACAACGCCCACCCGCTCGTGGTGATCGTGTGGATTTTGATGTCGACAATACTGGTAACGCGATTCAAATTTTTACAGCACTCGGTCACAGCAACCCTGTACAGAATCTATCTAGTCAATTAGACAAAATTTCTGATCAAAATAAAGCTGAAGAACAATTCAACATGCTTGATTGGTTTGTGAAATGTTTAAAAAATTATGTCACTTTTGATGGACGTGCGCGTCGTAAAGAATTTTGGTTCTTTATGTTAGTGTCCATTATTTTAGGCATCATCGTACAAATCATTGATGCAATACTTGGTACAGACAAAATTCTGAATGGGGTCTTAAATCTAGCATTATTCTTACCAAGCTTAGCTGTCGGGGCACGTCGTCTACATGACGTTGGTCGCTCTGGCTGGTGGCAATTATTGGTGTTGACTATTATTGGTATTATTCCACTCATTATTTGGTGGGCATCCAATACCAAACCAGAAAGTAATCAATGGGGACAACCTGCAAAATAGGCATTGTTCAATGCATCAAAATAGAGGGCTTTCAAAACCCTCTATTTTAAATAGACTAGCCATATTTACGTGCAAAATCTTCATCTGAAGTACATAAATAAATAATGAATTCAATAAAAGCAACCAATGCAGGAATAAAAGTCCAGCAGAAAAGTAAATAAGCAATACCCCAGCCAATTTGACCTAAATAAAATTTATGTACACCAAAACTACCTAAAAAGAATGCCAAAATTGCGGCAACAATTCGATTTTTTGAACCCACTTGCCCCGAAAATGCTGACGGATGGCTAAGAACATAAACATTCAGTGCCTGCCCTGATGGATCTATTTCAAAATCAACAATCTGACCACGGCTCGGAACGGTTTGCCCTCGCCACTCTGCACCTGTAAAGGAATAACGTCTCTGGTCATCGCCACTAATAAAACCCGCATTATTCTGAACAGAATAATCTAATATTTGCCCTTTCATTTTTAACCTAATTATTTTTTATCAATGACTTATTTATTTTATCTGCTACGGTATTTTTTATATATGATTTTTTTAAACAAACAAGGCGCATTCAGCGCCTTTTAAAATTCCAAAAATAGCGAGAAAACCAGTATAAAAATCGTCTATGAAAGTGTCTTAGTTCGAATATTTAATCAAACACGTCATTTAACAATCCTCTATAACTATCGCAATTCAATTTGATTCATCTGTTCTAAACTTTGTACCGCAGCAGAAAAATCCAACTGACTCGCCTGTTTTTTTTCAATACGCGCAAACTGTTGCTGAATGAGATGCATACTGGGCAGCTGCAAAGCTGTCTGCTGAATCAAATCAATGGCAATAGCAATATCTTTTTGTAACAAATCCAGTGCAAAGGTTTTATCAAAACTACGATTCAGTACCCGCTGCGCCATAATATTTTCAGAGATGCTACTCTTACCACTGGAATGATTAATACAATTCAAAGCAGCACTTAAATCGACACCTTTAGATTTCAGCACAGTCAGTCCTTCCGCCAAAGCCCATAAATGTGTTGCCATTAAAGTATTATTAATAGCTTTTACCGCAAAGCCCGATCCACTTTCTCCGACATATTCAATTAAAGTTGAAAATGCTGAAATAATGGGTTTGGCTTGTGCAAAAGCATGAGCATCGCCACCAATCATCACCGTTAACGTGCCACGTTCAGCACCGATGGTTTGCCCTGAAACGGGTGCATCTAGATATTCAACACCAATTTTCTTAAGGCTTTGACTGATTTTTTTTGCTGCCTCAGGTACACCACTGGTGCAGTCAATCCAGATGCTGCCTTGTTTTGGCAGATGCGCAGCAATCAACTGTTCAACATCAGCACTGGTGGGTAAACAGCTAAAAATAAAATCTGCCTGTAATGCTTTCTGCAATGACACCGCTTGCGTTTCGAAGCAAATGGCGTGGTAATCTGCCTTTGCCTGCGTTCTGTTCCACACCCAAACCTCATGTCCAAGTTTAGGAAGATGGGAGGCCATATGCCAGCCCATTGCACCAAGTCCGATAAATGAAATTGTATGACTCAAAATAAGCTCCTAATGATGCACCACAGGTGTTACCGAATTTTCGGCATTTTCACTCACCGAACGGGTCGCCTCTTCACCCCGATTTAAAAATAGATTCAGTACAATAGCCGCCAAAGTTGCCGTACCAATTCCGCCTAAATCAAATGCACCGATATGTAGGCTAAAGTTACCTGCACCCATAATCAGGCTGACCGCAGCAATAATTAAAGTACTGTTTTTGGTAAAATCAATTTGATTGTCTACCCAAATTTTCGCACCTGCCACCGTAATTAAACCAAACACCACAATTGATGCACCACCCAATAAAGCCACGGGAATGGTGCTAATCACTGCACCAAATTTTGGTGATAAGCCCAATAAAATGGCAAATAAACCCGCCACCACAAAGATCGTGGTTGAATAAACTTTGGTGACTGCCATCACCCCAATATTTTCAGCATAGGTGGTCATACCTGTACCACCTACCGATGCCGACATGGTGGTACAAATACCATCGGCAAAAAATGCACGTCCCATATAAGGCGATAAATCTTTACCCGTCATCGCAGAAACCGCTTTAAAGTGCCCCAAATTTTCTGCCACCAAAATAATCGCTACAGGTGCAATCAATAACATGGCATTGGCATTAAAAACTGGACTATGGAAGGTTGGCAGACCAAACCAAGCGGCATTTGAGATGAAAGAGAAATCAATAGGTTTGCCAAAACCCATCACATTGGCCAGTAAGAAATAGACAAAATAGGCACTACATAAACCCACCAGCAATAACAAACGACGCAGCATGCCGCGCGTAAAAACTGCCACAACACTGATACATAAAATCGTGACCACAGCCATCCAAGTATCAAAACTATTTGCCGAAACACTTTTAATGGTAATTGGTGCTAAATTCAGACCAATAATCATCACAATGGCACCCGTCACAAGTGGTGGCATGAGTTTCTCAATCCAACCTGTTCCCGTTTTCATAACAATTAAACCTATAGCCGCATAAACCAAACCGCAGGCCATGGTTCCCCCCAATGCAAGCCCAATATTCGGATTTGACCCCACACCGGCATAGCCCGTTGCTGCGGCAATGGCACCAATAAAGGCAAAACTTGAGCCCAAATAACTGGGCATTCGACCACCCGTCATGAGGAAAAATAAAATCGTGCCTATTCCCGTAATAAAGATGGTGAGGTTTGGATCAAACCCCATCAACAAAGGTGCGAGTACCGTTGCACCAAACATTGCAAAAGCATGTTGCAAACCTAAAACAATACTTTTACCCGCAGGTAAATACTCATCCACCTGTACAGGTGTTACATCTAAGTCGCCTTGATAAGGCTTAAATTTCGGAAACCACGGTTCTTTAGCTTGCATGGGTTTCCCCTCCCTCAAATTAGGAATTTTGGATTAGTACATCGGTTGTGGCTCGCAATAGGTGCGGTTGAAGTACATCAGTGCATTCTGACCTTCATTTTTTTTCATTGCTTTAACCTGACAGATCAGTACATCGTGACTCCCCACAGACATGCTTTGCACCACTTCACAGTCAAAAGAAACCAAAGCATCATCTAAAACAGGTGCCCGTGTGCTTAAGGTTGACCATGTTCCACGCAAGAATCGTTCTGACATGGGGGTTTTTCCACCAAAAATATTTGATAACTCAATTTGATGTGCTGCCAAGGTATTTACACAAAGGACTTTATTGGTTTTAAAGGTTTCAAATACCGATGCAGAACGATTTAAACATACCAATAACGTTGGAGGTGAATCCGTCACACTACACACAGCGGAAGCGGTAAAACCAGCTTGTCCTGCCTCGCCATGCGTCGTAATCACATTCACTGCTGCACCCAAATTAGACATCCCTTGTCGAAAAGCAGCCTGATCAACTTCTATCTGCTTTTCATCCGCAGTAATTTGAAAACTTTGAGCCTGTTGCGCTACAGCATGACTCGACTGAACTGACATTATTTTGCTGTTCATAGCGATCTCCTCACTGAAATTCAGTGCTTAATATCTCATCTGAATTTCAGTGCTCTCCTTTATTAATACCAAAGCTAAATAAGCTTGCTGTTAAAAACGGTGACAACTTAGACATGCGCAACTGACGCAATTTCAACCAAAGCATCTGGTTTGACCAATCCAGTTTGTACGCAATAGCGTGCAGGTTTATCTCCCGGAAAATATTCTGCATAGACCGTATTGATCGCAGCATAATCGGACCAATCTTTAACAAAAACATGATTAAAGGTCACGTCATCCATGCTACCGCCTGCGGTTGCAATCACTTTTTTAATGGTTTCTAAAATATGTCGGGTCTGTGCCGCAGCGTCACCCACATGTACGACATTGTTATTTTCATCAAAGGCTAAAGTGCCAGAAACATAAACAATATTGTCAGCTTGTGTCGCTGGAACATAAGGCGCGAGTGGCTTTCCTGTTCCCGCTGGAAGAATGATCTTTTTAGGCATAGGTTGATTTCCTGATAATTTGATTCAACAAGTGACTTAAGCGCTTTGGTCGAAATATTGTTTTTTAAATTGAAATGTTTTCACAAATTGCTGTGTATCCGACACCCAGCCAAAGAATGTTTTAATGTTATACAGGCTGGCTTGCTGTGCTTCTGCTGGCCCAGCCTGATAACATGCGTCACTCAGTGCTATGCCAAAATATTCAAGAAAAAAACCATCTCTTAACGTCGATTCCACACACACATTGGTCGCAATACCGACAAAAACCAAGTTACGAATACCCCGACTGCGCAACATGCTATCCAGTGCGGTATTAAAGAAACCGCTATAACGTGGTTTTTCAATCACAATGTCTTGTGCTAAAGGTTGTAACTCATCAATCAATTCAAAGTCCCAGCCTCCTTTTGCCAGCAATTTTCCTTGCAGCTCAGGTTGCTTACGCATGGTTTTTAAGGCATTGGATTTATGAAAATTCGGTGAATTTACACCACCTGCCTCGACATACTGCTCATCCCAGCCATTTTTGAAATAAATCACCTGAATGCCCGCTGCATGTGCAGCAGCAACCGCTTTTTTAATGTTGTCTACTACAGGCTGAGTGGTCGAGACATCAAAACCAGCTAAATCTAAATAGCCACCTTTTGAGGTATAGGCATTTTGCATATCAATCACGATTAACGCTGTTTGTTCAGCTGCAAGTTGAATCGCTTCTGGTTCTGCTTTTAAAATTTTTCCAGTGCCTGCGGCTTGGGTAAATCCTGCACAAACCACATTTTCAAATGACACATTGCTCTTCATGCTGATTTCTCCAAAACAGGAATTTGAGTCGCTTCACCCTCAACCACAATATGTTCACGACATTTCATCAGCGGTTGAATTTTCTGACCAAAGTCCTCCACACCCTGAATAAAATCATCAAAGGTTAAAAGAATGCCTTCCGTTCCTTTAATTTCACCAATTTCATCCAGCATTTTCGCAACATTTGCATAAGAACCGACAATGGTGCCCATATTAATATTCACTGGAGATACACTCGAAGCCATCTGACGAATATTGGTATCTGCCCCCGATTTAGTGTCTTTACCGCCCTGATTTAATAACCAGTTAATCGCTTCTACATCGGCCCCATCGTTATAGTTTTGCCATTTCGCAAAAGCTTCGTCATCCGTTTCAGCAGCAATTAGCATAAATAAAACATAGGTCGAAACATCGCGTCCTGTTTTATCGGTTTGCGCTTTTAAACGGTCATTAATATCGGCATAGGCTGTGGGTGTATTTAAGCCTTTACCAAAAACAAAATTGTAATCGGCATATTTAGCCGAGAACGCCAAACCGGTATCGGACTGTCCTGCACAAATGATTTTCATCTCTGCTTGTGGACGAGGACTAACCCGACAATCATCCATTTGGAAATGTTCGCCTTTAAAATCTGATTGTCCTGTCGCCCACAGCTCACGTAAAATTTCCACATATTCCGACAAATAATCATAGCGCTTCGCGAAATATTCATCCCCTGGCCACATGCCCATTTGTTTATATTCAGGTGCTTGCCAGCCTGTAACCACATTTAAACCAAAACGCCCATTTGAAATGGAATCAATGGTCGATGCCATACGTGCCACAATTGCAGGTGGCATGACCAGTGTTGCAGCAGTGGCATAAATTTGAATTTTGCTTGTCACTGCTGCCAGCCCAGCCATTAAAGTAAAGGTTTCAAGGTTATGATCCCAGAATTCTGTTTTGCCGCCAAAGCCACGTAGCTTGATCATCGATAGTGCAAAATCGAATCCGTAATGTTCCGCACGTTGTACGATCTGTTTGTTCATTTCAAAGCTAGGCTGATATTGTGGTGCATTTTCAGACAACAACCAGCCATTATTTCCAATTGGACAGAAGACACCGATTTTCATTTTTAAGTACCTCTTTTTACCATTTGTTTTAAAATACCCTTTAGGTATTTCACTTGATTATTTATATCAAGTATTTAGCAAATGGCGTGCCAAATATATTTTATTAATATTAATCAAATATTTATAATTTATTTATTTTATCAAACAGTAAAATAACCCATTATTCAGATGCACCGTTATAGTTGCAATGGCTCCAAAAAAATGCACAATTTAAAAAACAGTCACTATTTTTTTATAAAGCCTAAATATCTTTAAGCCTATAAATAAAAAAACCGTGATCTTAAAATCACGGTTTAATCAAACACTCTAAAAAACCAGCTTATTCAAACATTTAAAAATACAGATGCGCGCTGTAGATTCATTGATGAAAAACTATGAAGCCGTCATTTGCATAAAATGGGGCTGAAAAAATTGAAGTATCGTTTTATTCAATAGCTCTGCTCTGGTCACTGTTGAAGCATGTGCGCCTGTTTCAAGAACAGTCAGTTGTCCATGTCCAAACTGTTGCTGTAAATCACTAGATTTTTGTACAGGCACTAAAAAGTCATCCTGATTTGCAATGAAATGCAGTTGACTATGCTGCAATGCCTGTATGTGCTGTTCATTGATCCTAAATTTTTGTGCGGCATCAATACGCTTAAGCACATTTTGAGTTGGTGGAAAATCTTCCAGTTGAATATTTTCTAGCGTATTTAAATGTTCATAATTTTTTGAAATCCATGCAGGTGGATACAAAAATAAGCCTTGTGCTCTAACATAAGCCTCTGAACCTGCCGACTTTAATAAATGAATTCGAGCTTCAAAGCATTTGCTTGTATGCGGATCTAACTCATTCCATGCATTAATACAGGTTAAACTTAAGCATGTAGTTTCAGATGACCTGAGCAAGACAGCCAGTTCTGCACCAATAAACCCACCAATCGCATGTCCAATAAAATGAAAATGCTGAATTTTTTCTTGCGCCAGAATTTGCACCAATTGCTTGGCTAAATCAGTCATTGAATATTGTTTTGGTAAAGCCATGGAGTCGGCATGGCAACCTTCTTGGTCATAACTTAAAACATGAAAATGCTGGGTAAGTGCTGCAATCTGAGGCTGCCAAAAACTGGCATGACCGCCTAAACCTGAAGCTAAAATCAGAAAATCAGCATTTAAGTTTTTTGTACAATAATTAATTTGATAAGTCATTTTTACCATTCATTAAAATAAATTTAATGGATCAACAGCAAAATTTGTGCCTAAAAATGAGTGCATGACCATTGATGTTATACACATAGCCTGCTCTATGGATAATCATGCGCAACTTATCATGTTCAGAAGAATAGAGTTCATTGGGTAGAATAAAGCTGGCTTAAAAGAACTTATCTATTATTTTCATCAGAGATAAAAATAGATAAACCAAATTAAATATAAAAAATTAAACATCAAAATGCGGCAAGATGACCTCAAAATCTACCCAAAAACCGGTTGGATTAGAGTCTATTCCAGCCATGCACAGCTCAATTTCAAACTTTAATATGACCTAATTTATTGGCAATTTCTTATATAAATGGTTCTAGTAATATGATTAAAGCCATTTATTGCTGCGTTTTGGTGCTGCATTCTTTTAGCAACAGTCTAATTACAACATCAAAAAGATCCTGCATATTTTTTCGTATGCCACAATTGCGATTTATCCTGCTGAATAAATCGTCTGCCATTTTTTTAAATTTTTATGCAAAAGTTAGCTCTGGTGAATCAAACCGAACAGTAGCTAATCAAATTTGCGTAACGACCGTTTTCATTTTCCATTAAAAAAGCCACCTAAAAGGTGGCTTTCATTTTCAGCTAGGCTGAAACAACAATTAACCTAGTTTCTTAGAAACATAGTCAATTGCAGATTGAACAGTTGTGATTTCGTTAGAATCTTCATCAGGGATAGTGATGTCAAAATCATTTTCGAAAGACATAACAAGCTCAACTAAGTCTAAAGAGTCAGCACCTAAGTCATCCATAAAAGATGCTTCGTTTTTAATCTCTTCAGCTTTAAGACCAAGTTGTTCTGCAACCGCTTGTTTGATACGTAGTTCGATATCGCTCACAGGAATTCTCCTCATTGCTTGTGGCGTTTTTAATGCCGTTAGTTTAATTGAATATCTGATTTTTGGAAAGTTTATACTTGAGCTTAGCTCATGTATAGACCACCGTTCACATGTAAAACAGTACCAGTGATATAACTTGCTTTCTCGCTAGCTAAAAAGCTCACTGCATTTGCGATATCTTGTGGATCACCTAAACGGTTTAATGCCACTTGATCACTCATTTTCTTACGAATTTCTTCACTTAATTGCTCAGTCATTTCTGTTGCAATGAAACCAGGGGCAACAGCATTCACCGTAATTTGGCGACTACCCATTTCTTTTGCAAGACTACGACCGAACGCTTCTATGCCTGCCTTAGCGGCAGAATAGTTGGCTTGTCCCGGGTTTGCAAAGTGTGCAACCACAGAACTAATATTAATAATGCGTCCAAAACGTGCTTTGGTCATGCCTTTTAAAACACGCTTAGATAGACGATAAACGGCTTTCAAATGAATATTGAGAATATCATCCCAATCATCTTCAGACATGCGTAATAACAAATTATCTTTGGTAATTCCTGCATTATTTACCAGTGCAAGAACTGGACCATATTTTTGTTCAATATCTGTAACCAAGGCATCAATGGCTGTCGCATCACGTACATCCAGTACTTTACCTGCACCATTTTCAGCAAAACTTGCAGATAATTTTTCTGCGCCTGCTTCAGATGTTGCCGTACCCACGACAAAATAACCGTCTAAAATTAATTGCTGAGCAATGGCTGCACCAATTCCTCTGCTCGCACCTGTTACCAATGCGACTTTGCGTTGTTGTGTCATGCGATTTTCCCTTCAGCCACTAAAATGGCATTTAATGCATCCTCCAAACGACTGTTACTGTCGAGTGGGAAGGCTTTTTCAATATTTGGTAAACGCTTCGCAAGATTGGCAAGCACATTTCCTGGACCACACTCAACCACATATTGCACACCTTGATCTTGAAGGTACTGCATCGTCTTGGTCCATTGCACAGATTGGTACAATTGAGCGGTTAATGCCTGACGTAATTGCGTCACGTCTGTCGCAATTTCTGCGTTGACATTTTGTATTACAGGAAGGCTAGGTAGCTCAATGGCAGTTTGTTCCAAAGCTTCTGCAAACTTTTCAGCAGCAGGTTTCATCAGTGAACAATGCGACGGCACTGAAACAGGAAGCGCAATCGCTTTACCCCCTTTTTCTTTTGCCGTTGTCATGACGGCTTCCACTAAAGTTTTATCGCCAGCAATCACAACCTGACCTTGCGCATTATAATTGGCTGCTTCTACTGAGCCACGACCTTGCATATTGGCTTGTTCACACAATTCAAGCACTTGAGCATCGTCTAAACCCAAAATTGCGGCCATTGCACCCTGCCCTTGAGGGACAGCATCTTGCATGAGTTTACCGCGCAAATTGACCAGTTTAACTGCATCACCAAGGCTCATTGCCCCAGCCGCAACCAATGCACTGTATTCACCAAGTGAATGACCTGCAAGATATTTTGGCGCAACACCACCTAATTCCAACCACACGCGCCATAAGGCGATACTTGTAGTCAGCAATACAGGCTGTGTAAATTCTGTTTGGTTTAACCCTTCGCCACTTTGTGCAATATGCCATAAATCAAAACCAATGGCTTCTGACGCTTCAGCAAAAGTATCCGTTATCCCACTAAACTGTTCAGCAAGTTCAGCTAACATGCCAACTTTTTGTGAACCCTGACCAGGAAAAACAAATGCAGTTTTTGTTGCTTGAGCTGCTTGCTCGAGTCGTTTAGACGACATATAAAAATCCTTTCATGAACCTAAGCTCGTTTATGCTGCGAAATTTAGCACTTAATTTTTGTTTTGGTAATTGCCAAATACAACAAAAAACAGCAACAAAAAAAGGGAGCTTTCGCTCCCATTTTTTCCACTAAGCTTTAAGCCTAATGCTTCGTTAATTATTCAGCAGATGCTTTAGCGAATAATTGACGACCACGGTAGATACCATCTTTAGATACATGGTGACGACGGTGAGTCTCGCCAGTAGCTTGGTCTACAGTTAATGCATTCTCGGTTAAAGCGTCATGTGAACGGCGCATGTCACGGCGAGAGCGACTTTTACGGTTTTGCTGAACGGCCATGATGGCTCCTTACAAAGATCGAAAAATGGATCAGAACAAATTCAGTTGTCTTATACTTGACAGTATAACACAAAAAATTAGTTAAGTTTACCCTTCAAACCTGCCAAAATATCAAACGGATTGTCCCGTTTTTCTTCGACAATGTCATCATTGGCGGGTTGATGCTTATGCTCACAAACATTATGTTTAGGAGACAAAGGCATCAACAATAACAATTCATCTTCTATTAGTGCGAGTAAATTAGCCGACGCAGGTGCATCAATGCTACCTTTTGTCGTTGCTTCACTTTCACCTAAAACGATGAAATCAGCATCCTCATCCAAGCGCTCTATCAGTGATTCATCATCCACAAGCGCTAAATGAAAATCTGAAACGAGAGTAAGCTCAACAGTATTCAGACAACGCTGACATTCCATTGGAACTTTCGTTTCAACATGACCATTTAACCATACGATACGATGATACGCATCCATTGATAGCTTACAGTCTATGTTAATCAATTGATGTTCAATTGATCCAACAGCTTCACGGGAAATTCGAACAAAGCGAGACAATGGCAGGTTACCTGACCATGCATAACCTTGTTCAGCCCATTTAAACGGCTCAATCTGTGCCGGAAAGGTATTTGCTGACATAATTAAGGCGGCAATTCTACAAATTCATGGGTACTCTGTCAAAGATTAAGATACAATTTTGTACTTATTTAGACAGATCATTTGGGTAATACAAGTCATGCATCAGTTGCAGCCGCAACCTGAAGTCACAACTTCATTACAGTTCGACACGCATTCAACTTCGGTTTTTACTGAAAATTCAGTCCCTGCGCAACGTTTACAGTGGGTGAATTTACAGACAGAAGTTCAACAGGTCGATTGGCTTATCTTACACTTTAATCATTGGTTTTCCCACCTAAATGTGACGCTTGTACGTGGAGATTTTGAACCAGAATATTTCCCTGCAACTGAAACCGAAGCTGCGCGGATTCAATTTGCCCATGGTTTTTTTAATAGTGCATTGCATGAAATCAGCCATTGGAGCATTGCAGGCGAGCAAAGACGCTTATTGCCAGACCTCGGATATTGGTATGCACCCGATGGTCGAACCGCTGAACAACAGGCTTTATTTGAACAGGTTGAAATTAAACCACAAGCAATTGAATGGTTATTTTCAAAGGCATTTGGACGTAAATTTCGGGTGTCTTTAGATAATTTAACTGGCGATGGCGGCAATGGTGCAACATTTAAAGATCATGTTTATGCGCAAGTACAACAATATTTTACTGGTGAAGCTAAACTGCCACGCGATGCAGCACACTTTATTGACTGCATCTGTACCTATACGCGAAGTGGCAAAACATTACAAAGTGATGAGTTTCAACGAGAAATGTTAGACTAAATTACATAAACCCATCAAAGCTTGATTGCAAGACTTTGTAAATTCAACAGATAATGTCTAGAAATAAGTTGGGGGAGAATAAATATGCTGCATTTAAGAGTACATCCTGATAATCCTCAACCACGTTTGATCAGCCAAGCGGTAGAACGTATTCGTGCTGGCGATGTCGTGGTTTACCCCACCGATGCGGCTTATGCCATTGGTTGCCAAATTGGTAACAAAAGTGCCATGGAGCGTATTTCTCAAATTCGTGGTCTAGGTCAAAAACACCAGTATGCGATTCTTTGTGCTGATTTATCCGATATTGCCACCTATGCAAAAGTGGACAATGCAATGTATCGCTTACTGAAAAATAACACTCCTGCTGTCACGACCTTTATTTTACCTGCGACCAGTGAAGTTCCACGCCGCTTAATGCACCCTAAAAAGAAAACCATTGGTCTGCGTATTCCAAGCAACCCAATTTGCCAGATGTTATTAAAAGAACTCGGTGAACCGCTTTTAACCAGTACACTCATCCTTCCCAATCATGAAGACCCTTTAGATGATCCTTATGATATTGAAATGGCATTGAGTAACCGTATTGATGTATTTATTGATGGGGGTTTAGGTATTTTAAACACCACCAGTATTATTGATTTATCTGGTGATCATCCCGAAGTGATTCGTCGTGGTGTTGGTGATGTAAGCGCTTTTGAATAAGACCATATAATTACTGTACCGATGCTGCTGACTCGCTAGGAGAACTCATTACTGCTGGAGCAGCGCTCGGCACAAAAGTCTCTTCTTTAGTTTCTGCAATAACTTCGCCTTGTTTTGCTACACGTAGTTTATCAAAATTTGGACATTCGGAGATTCTTTGCTGAAAAGAAAATATTTCTTTGCCAAACTTGTCTTTAACAATTAAATAAAAGGTCACTTTATCCTGTTCAAAAACCTTCAACATCGCCAATCGTGGTTTAACCTCCATTGCTGTCAATCCATTCAATTGACCACACCAAGCCTGTTGGAATGTATCTTTATTTAATAATTCAGGGATTGCCACAATATCAACCAAAAAATTTTGATAAATACGGATGTTGGGATATTGATTTAAAAGTTCAACGTGAAGGCCTTGAGGTTGCTTTGACGAAATTTCTTTTTTTGTATCATCTGCCCAAGTTGTTTTTAAATACTCCCTTGCTACTTTTTCATATTTGTATGATTGATATTTGGGATAAATCACCTGCCAAAATATCATCAATATTCCAATAGCAATAATAATATTCTTCATCACCCCTTCCTTGTTAAAATATAAATTTATTTTAAAATCATGTATATACAATCAAAACAACAAAAAAAATCCTATTATTTTTATTAAATAATTTATATTTCAAATTAATCACGCATTCCGTTTAGACATTTTATAACGGTAAACTCAGACAATCGCTGTTTCTGAACACCATCCGTATCAAAATTTTCAGGGCTTAACCACTGTTGATATGCTGTTGCTAAGCTTGGCCATTCTTCATCCAAAATTGAAAACCATGCCGTATTGCGATTTCGACCTTTCGCTATACGATCTTGAAGAAAAGTCCCTTCATACTGAAAGCCCAAACGTAAAGCTGCACGTTTTGAAGGCTGATTCAATTCATCACACTTCCATTCCACACGGCGAAAACCTTGCTCAAAACAAGCGTTCAATAATAGATAGATCGCTTCGGTTGCAGCAGTAGACTGCTTCATTTGATGTGAAAAATACACATTGCCAATTTCTATGACATGATCCATAGGACGTGGATTCATTAAGCCCACCCACCCCACAATCATATGATTCACTTCAATTAAATAATGTACTGTGCCCTTAAAACCAAAACAATTGGTCAAAGCAATTCGTAATTCATCGCTGGTCTCAAAACCTGAATAAGGCAAATATGTCCAACAACGACGATCCACTTCCGTTTCTACACATTGCCAAATTTGTTTAACCCGATTTTCACTCAATGTCATTGCAGATAAAGCATGTAATGTAACACTTTTTCCCTCTAGGTTTTCTACCCAAAGATCGATCGGTAAAGGATTAGACACAGGAAATCCGACAATTTGACCATATTCATTTTCTTGTACTTTTGGATCATTTTTCATATGTCATCAGAAAGGATTTTCTTAATTTTATATTGCGCAAATAAATTCTTTTATGCCAGTAAAAAATACATATCTAACAATGACATCATATTGATGAGGGTCATTTAAATAAATATTCCCTATTTATTTTCAGGTTTTTTTGTCTTTTGTTCGATTTGGTAATTTATTTGAAGCGTGTTTTCCTTTAGACTACGCACATTAACTCTGTGCTTTTTCTCATCATACTTATCCATCCTGAAAGCTGATCCGAAATAGCATCTTCATGCCTTTGAAAATTCGCGTGGCCTATAACTGTAATGAATCAATCCATCCATGATCCTATGGAGCAAACTTCACACATCCGTGTTCTGGATGAGTGGCAAGAATCGATTCCTGAGGATTTATACATTCCTCCAGCTGCATTTGAAATTCTTTTAGAACATTTCGAAGGACCACTCGACTTTTTAATTTATCTGATTCAAAAAAGTGGTTTCGACCTATTACAACTTGATATTGCTCCAATTGCAGCACAGTATTTGTCTTATATGGATGCCATGAAGTCACTCAATATTGAACTGACTGCGGATTATATGGTGATGGCAGCATTATTGGCCGATCTTAAATCTCGGCTTTTACTTCCAAAAGCAACGTCATCCATTGTGATTGAAAAAGATCCAAAACAGGCATTAATTGACCGCCTTGAAACCTATTTACGCGTAAAACAAGCCGCTGAACGTCTGGGTCAACTGCCCATTCTAGAACGTGATACATTCGCAGCCCATATCAGCCTTGGTCAAGTGGCACAAAACAACGAAGGCTATGATGTCGGTCTGTTACGTGATGCCTTATTTTGTGTGTTTAATCGACCAGAACCGATCATTCACCAAATTCAACAAGAAGCTGTGCTGCTAGAAGAACGCATCGCTTTTATTGAATATAAGTTACGCTCTGGTGAAGTTTTACATTTTAATGCTTTACTGAAACCAAGCCAAGGTCGTATGGGCATGGTCGTGACGTTTATGGCAATTCTTGAACTGACACGACAACAAAAAGTCCATATTATTGCAACAGGAATTGAAGCGCCTTTAGCGATTCAAGGAGTGCGGGTATGACTGATCAGCAAACCGTGCCGCTGTCTGTTGCTGACAATCAACATGAAATTTTAATGCAACTCGAAGCGATTATTTTTGCCAGTGAAAGCGCTGTTTCGCTTGCACGCTTAAAAGAAGCATTACAAAATCAATATAGCAAACCAGAATTGCGTCAGCTCTTACAACAACTGGCTATGCTACAGCATGGCAGATCAATCGAACTTATTGAAACTGCTGAAGGTTTCCGTTTTCAAGTTCGTGCCAAATATCGCAATATCATTACTCAAGTTTGGCCAGAGCGACCAACTCGCTTATCGCCAACAATGCTCGAAACCATGGCTGTGATTGCTTATCATCAACCGGTAACCCGAGCAGATATTGAACAAATTCGTGGAGTTTCAAACAATAGTCAAATATTAAGATCATTGTTTGATTGGAACTGGATTAAAGAATCTGGTTTCAGAGAGCTTCCGGGAAGACCTGCGTTGTTAGTTACAACGCCACAATTTTTAAATGCATTTGGCCTAGCATCTTTAGGTCAGCTGCCTCCCCTACAGGATGCCAAGGAAGCTTTTATGGTTCTCGATGCTCACGCACCGAAGTCATAAATAGGTGAACTGTTGATGATAATTTCTAAGGTTATGCTGTCATGAGTGAAAAATTACAAAAGGTGCTTGCACGTGTTGGTTTGGGTTCTCGCCGTTATATGGAAGAAGTCATTGCCGCAGGTCGCGTCAGTATCAACGGACGTGTTGCCCAAGTCGGTGAACGCATTGAACCAACTGATGAGCTTCGCATCGATGGTCGTAAAGTCCAATTCCAAATTGAAGATGAAATTCGTCGTCGTGTGATCATTTACTACAAACCAGAAGGTGAAATCTGTTCACGTAATGACCCTGAGTCTCGTCCGACTGTATTCGAACAACTCCCATCTATTCCTGGTGATCGCTGGGTGATGGTGGGTCGTCTCGACATCAACTCAACAGGCTTATTATTGTTCACAAATGATGGTGAATTAGCGAACCGCTTAATGCATCCGTCGAATGAAATTGAACGTGAATATGCTGTACGTGTGATGGGTGAAGTCACACCTCAAATCAAAAAGAACATGACTGAAGGTGTTGTTCTAGATGATGGTCCAGCTAAGTTTGAGTCGTTCTCTGAAATTGGCGGTGAAGGGATTAACCGTTGGTATCAAGTGGTGGTTAAAGAAGGTCGTAACCGCGAAGTTCGTCGTATTTTTGAATCACAAGGTTTAAAAGTTAGCCGTTTATTACGTACTCGTTATGGCACGGTGATTCTTCCTCGCGAACTTCGTACGGGCCGCTGGATTGAACTTGATAAAAACGATATCGATAACCTAACCAAATCTGTTGAGTTAAAACCACGTCAAGGGACGGGGCTTTTCGGCATGGCAAAACGCCGTAACGAACGTATGCAAGACAAACCACTGGCTGCACGTCGTGGTGGCTACTTACGTCAACAACGCCGCGATAGTGAAGGTGAAGCGCAACAACCTGAACAACGCCGTGACCAGCGCCAAACTGGCACTGAAAATGCGCGTCCTGATCAGCGCAGTGACAACCGTTTTAATAATCGTCCTGTTCGCACAGAAGCCAATGGCGACAACCGTTTTAATAACCGTCCTGTTCGCACAGAAGCCAATGGTGACAAGCGTTTTAACACTCGAAATGATCGTTCAGAGCAGCGCACTGATCGTTCAGAACAACGCAATGACAACCGTGGCAATCGTTTTGACAATGATCGTAACGGTAACACGGTGGATAACCAAAACCGTGGTGAAAACAAATTTGCTCCACGCAAACCTTTTGGTATCAATAAAGGCTTTAAGAAGTTTTAATGCTTAAATCGCTTTAAAGAAAAGCCACTCAAATGAGTGGCTTTTTTATACCTTCCATTTTTTCAACTGAAAAAGAAGAAAAAATTTAAAGGACTGGAATATCAATCCACAATGCTTTTGGAAAATGCTTCACTAAATACGCCTTTAAATAGGCTGCTGTATCTTGAGAAATTAGCGCATCTTGCGATTCATCATTTAAGTTATAGGCCAAAGCATACAACGCTAAACCACGAATTTTAAGCGCTTCCAGACTTAAAAGGGTATGATTAATACTGCCTAAACGCCCTGAACTGACCAAAATCACAGGGAATTTTTTCTCAGCAATATAATCAATGGTCAGTAAATCTGTGGTTAAAGGCACCATCAAACCACCAGCACCTTCAAGCAACACCAGATCATATTTTTCAGCCAGCTGTTGCGTTGCATCGGCAATTTTTTGAAAATCAATTTCACGACCATCAATCTGGGTGGCTAAATGTGGCGATGCCGGATAGCTAAAAATCTCAGGCATGGTCAGTTTGCTGTGATCTTCAGCAAACCAGCCCATCCCCATAATTTCACGGTGCTGTTCAATATCTTCAGAAATATCAGTATTACCCGTTTGAATCAGCTTTTGGGTAATGGTTTTTTGCCCTTGCTCATTCCATAACTTTGCCAAATAACCCGTCGTGTAGGTTTTGCCAATGCCTGTATCAATACCACTGATAAAATATACAGGTGCGCTCATGGCTTTCTCCGTGCAATACAATAAATAGGATGATAGCTTAGGCAATAGGTTATTTGCCCCAGCGAATCCACATTTGAAAATTGTTGATAATCTAAATAAAACTGCTGTAACGACTGTTTTGTCCAACGATGCTTGGATGCTGTTGCCGTGACACCTGTAGCTTTTAAATGCTGTAAAACGTGTTTAGGATGCTCAAAAGCTAAAGTTTCGATATTTTCAGATAAATGAATAATATCAAAGCCCTGAACAAGCAGTTTTTCCTGAATCGTGTCAAGACTCAAATAATCCAAACCCTGCCCTGTTAATGCTTTAATTTCTTTGAGGTTTTGCTGTCCAAAGGTCGAAAAACAAAAATAGCCCTCTCCCATTAAAGCATCTGAACATTGATTAAAAATCGCATCTAAATCAACCATCCACTGCAACGCAGAACTAGAAACAATCAGGTCTAAATCTTGGGGAAATTGCAACTGTTCAATATCACCAATGAGCCATTGTAGTTGCTTGGATTCAGAAAAATGTTGCTGAACTTCAGAATATAAATCATTCAAAATTAATTGATTGAACTGAAAATTCTGCATCAATAAATGACTTAAATTACCCGAACCACAACCAATTTCGAAAACACGATCAAGCTTTGTTTTTGGCAAATAATTTTGCATTAACTGAACAAGATGCTGACAAATTTGCTTTTGCACCACCGCATGCTGCGTATAGCTTTGTCCTGCTTTTTCAAAACGCTGAGCCACTTGGGCCTTATCAATATTGAGGTTTTTCACAATACATCACTCACAGCAAATTACTCACAACAACGCAACTAACTGATCCAAATCAGCCTGATTCAGTTGCGAAGTTAAGCAAATTCGCAAACGTGAGCCATGCTGCGGCACTGTCGGGGGGCGTACAGGCATAATATAAAAACCTTGCTGTTGTAAGACTTTGGCTTTATTCACTGTTTTTTGCGATTCACCCATAATCACAGGCACAATATGCGAGGTCGATGGGCAATCAAAACCTTTGCTTTGTACCGCTTGCTGTAAATACTGACTGATCTGTTGTAAATGCTGACGCTGCTGATTCAAGCCTAAAACTTTTTGGAAAATAAAATTTGTCCACGCCATACAAATGGGGGGTTGTGCAGTACTAAAAATAAGCGGTCGCATGCTATTAATCAAATAATCACGAATGACGGCATGACAAATCAAATAGCCACCAACGGAAGCTAAAGCTTTACCAAAAGTGCCAACCAAAAAATCAATCTCATCGATCACGCCATATTGTTCAGCACAGCCCAAACCGCGCTCGCCACGCACACCGATCGCATGTGCTTCATCGACATAGAGCATGACTTTGCTAAATTGCTGCTTAATCCGTACCAATTCAGCTAAATCAGTCTCATCACCATCCATACTAAAGATGGATTCAGTCACCACAATAATGCGATCAAAGCTTTCATCGATATGATACTTTTGTAAAAGTTGGCTTAAATGTCCCAAGTCATTATGACGATAACGCACATATTTAGCCGACGACAAACGAATGCCATCAATCATACTGGCATGAATGAGTTTATCGGCAAGAATTAAGGTTTTTGCATCACTCAAGGCAGGTAATATACCAATATTCATGTGATAACCACTGTTAAACAACAGCGCTGACCGTCCATGAAATGCCTGAGTTAGACTGGCCTCAAGCTGTTCATAGGCAGGAAAATTACCTGTCAATAAACGCGATGAGGATGAACTCATGATACGTAAATCATTTGGCGTTTGATCGAAAAATTGTTCACGTAAAGCAAGATCAGCAGCTAAGCCTAAATAATCATTCGAACTCAGATTCAGCATGCTTTGACCGCTAATTTGAATCGTGCGACCGTGCTGAATATTCGAAGTGAATTGACGTAAATTACCTTGTTGTTTTAATTGCTCAAGTTGCGCTGCATAATGATCCAAATGTTGCTCAAGTTGACTCATGCTGAATGCTCCATCTGTTCAACCACTTCAACCAATTGCTGTAATAAGGTTTTAAGTTCATTTTCCGTGATGATGTACGGCGGCATCACATAGACCAATTTTCCGAATGGACGGATCCAAATGCCACGACGCACGAATTCTTGTTGTAAGGTTTTCATATCGACATTAAACGTCAACTCCACCACGCCAATTGCCCCCAAAATACGCACATCCTGTACATAGTCAAGCTGCGACAATGGCTGTAAATACGTCGATAATTGTTGTTTGATGCGCTCAATATTGGCTTGCCAGTCTTGCGCCAATAACACTTGGGTACTTTTGACTGCTACAGCACATGCCAAAGGATTCGCCATAAAAGTGGGGCCATGCATAAACACGCCTGCCTCACCCTGACTAATGATTTCTGCGACTTTTTTACTGGTTAAGGTGGCGGAAAGCGTCATATAACCGCCCGTTAAACCCTTACCAATACACATAATGTCTGGTTCAACTTGGGCATGTTCCCATGCAAACATTTTACCTGTGCGCCCAAAACCTGTAGCAATTTCATCAAAAATCAGCAAGATATTGTATTTTTCGCAGAGTAATTTGGCTTGACGTAAATATTCAGGATGGTAAAACCGCATGCCGCCTGCACCCTGCACAATCGGCTCTAAAATAAGTCCTGCAATGCTTTGGTGATGTTCAGCCAAAGTCTGTTCCAGTTCGGCAATATCGGCCTGATCCCACTCATCATAAAAACCGACTTGCGGTGCAGGTACAAAAATACGATTTGGTAAACTTGAACCAAAAATCTGATGCATGCCCGTCACAGGATCACAGACGGACATGGCATTCCATGTATCCCCGTGGTAGCCCGAACGTGGTGTGACAAAGTTGGTCTTTTCTTTTTTCTCTTGCGATGATCCATTTTTCGAAACCCAGTATTGCACGGCCATTTTTAAAGCCACTTCTACCGCTACAGAGCCTGAATCGGCATAGAAAATTTTGTCTAAACTGGGCGGAGTTATTTGGAGCAGCAATTTACCCAGTTCAATGGCAGGTTCATGGGTGAAACCACCAAACATAATATGCGACATCTTGTTTAATTGATCGGTTACCGCCTGATTCAATTCTGGGTGGTTATAACCGTGAATGGCACACCACCAAGACGACATACCATCAATCAACTGACGACCATCTTCTAGTTCAATGGTTGCGCCATAGGCCTGTTTTACCTTAAAGGTTGGTAAAGGCTTGGTCATGGAGGTATAGGGATGCCAGATGTGTTCAAGATCAAATTGCAGATCATTTAATTCAGTCATCCTTAACTCCACAGCTACAGCAAAAATCTATTTTGTCGATCTTAAACCCGCACAGATAAAAAATAAATTGCGATATTTGCCACTTATCAGCATGTTTAATTAATTTTCTGTAAATATTGGCAGATTTTGTCAGTTATGAGTTCAGCTTTAAAGACAGGACAACCATGTGAACCTTGAATTAAATCGACATGCAAAAATTTTGCATCGAATTGTTGGAAATTCTGCACAACTTTGCAATCAACTAAGGCATCCTGCTGTGCAAAAATATGATACTGCTTGCCCTGATAATTTTTTAATATATCGACAATATTTAAATTTTCCAGCAATTCCAAACCCTGTTTAAGTAAATCAAACTGTTGTGGCTGAATTAAACTTTGTAAGGTGATGAAGTCTTTTTTGCTACTTTCTACACCCTGACAAACCATATAGCCAAATTTTTTCAGTGTTGCAACTGCATCCTGTTCAAAGGACTGTTTAAACACTTGAAAAGTCTGTGGTGGCATAGCTGTTTGCCAGCTGTCATTGGCGACAAAACAAGGATTCGATGCCAAAGTGATTAAAATTTTTTGTTCAGTATAGTGTTGTTCAATTTCATCCACCAAAAGACTGGCAAGCTGCCCACCTAAAGACCACCCAATGATCACATCAAATTGACGCGCCCATTCAGCCTTGTGTTGCAAAACATCTTGATCAAAAGCATTAAAGATATTGATCAGCTCAACTTGATGACCCTGCTGTTGTAAAGCCTGTTGTAATGAATGAAGGAGATTCGTGCCCCCACCCCAGCCTGTAATCAGTAAAATACGTTGTTTCACAATCAGCCCCAAATTAAAAAATATAAACTAAGCATTATTTTCAAAATCTAGCAATAACTTTGCTGGAAAAACCTTGGCCCAATTATTTTTAAATTGCTTATGTACCTGATCAATCGGGAAATGACTATTTCGACCTATTTGCTGAGCTTGCGCAATATCATCCGCTCGCATATAGGCTAACAAATAATCTTGACCGTCTAATTCCAAGTGAAACCACGATTCCACATGCACACCTTCTGCCCGAAGTGTTTCTATCGCTTCAGCTTTACGCTCATTCAGTTCTTTTTTCCATGCTTCAACATGATCCAAAGTAGCAGGCTTTAATTTGATTAATACCGCACCAACATCCATACGTTGCTCTTATTTTATAATTTTGATTCATCTTTATAACATACCTGCTTCATGCAAAAAACCTGAGCAATTTCCAGCACTGCACCATTCTAAACTCTGCTAAACTGAGTTCACGTCTAATAAAAAGTAAACGATATGAACTATATAAAATTCTTTGGCATTGGCTTGGTTTGTATCAGCACATCTGTTGGGTTTTCCACTTTAAGCCATGCGGAAAACTCTATTTTTACCAAAACTGATACTCAACAAAAGCAATGGGTTGGCAAGCCTGCACCGATGTTTAAATTACAGGATCAAAATCAAAAATGGCATGAATTGAGCCAATATAAAGGCAAATGGGTGGTGCTTTATTTTTACCCAAAAGATAATTCACCCGGCTGTACTCAAGAAGCCAATCAATTTAAAGCACTGTATCCACAGTTTTTAAAAAGTAATGCCGTTGTTCTTGGCGTCAGCTTAGATGATGTGCAATCGCATCAAAAATTTTCCGAAAAATTAGGCTTACCATTTCCTATTTTGGCAGACAATAAGCACCAATTGGCCAATCAATTCGGTATTGTGCGAAATTTAGGGGTGACTAAAATAGCAAAACGAGAGAGCTTTTTAATTGATCCGAAAGGAACCATTGTTTATCACTACAACAGTGTAAACACACAGTCCCATGCCGCTCAGGTTTTAGCAGATATTCAAAAGTTTTCTAAAAAATAATTTTAAATCACTCATCATTTAAATCACGGTTGTAACCATTCATAGCACCAACAAAAAAAGCCCAGTAAAAACTGAGCTTTTTTTATGTAAAATTAAAATTTTACATTTGTGATTGAATATAGTTTTGTAAACCAATCAATTCAATCAAACGAATTTGTTTTTCTAACCAATAGGTATGATCTTCTTCAGTATCCGACATTTGCTGACGAAGCATATCACGCGTCACGTAATCACCTTTTTCTTCGCAAAGTTTCACACCTTGCGCAAGTTTATCACGAACATGATATTCCAGTTTTAAATCTGCTTTTAAGCAGGTGACAACATCTTCACCTGTTTCAATATCATCACGATTCATATTCGGTGTGCCTTCTAAAAATAGGACACGGCGAATAATTGAATCAGCATGCGCTGCTTCTTCTTGCATTTCATGATCGATACGTTCAAAAATTTTAGTTAAACCCCAATCTTCATACATACGAGAATGAATGAGATATTGATCACGAGCAGCCAGTTCGCCACCGATCAACATATTTAGATAGTCTATGACTTCTGGATTGCCACGCATTTCAAATACTCCATACCCTTTTTTAATATTATGGGCAAAATAAACCATCAATGCAAAGTAAAAATTATGTAAGTTAATGATTTTTATAAAATAAAAATGAGAAACATACGCATTTGCACTTTAAACCATCAAATTCCTATTTAGAAAACAAGCTGTTGCAGTTTTTATGACTCAAATCCGAATCATTTTTTGCTCTCTTTTAAAGTATAATTTTTTGTAACCAATCACGATCTATGCAGATTTATCTTTTTTGACTCATAAGTTTCATCTTTAGCCCAAGACAAGCCACTTTTTTCTGACTATCATGCGTATAG
Organism: Acinetobacter kyonggiensis; assembly: GCF_900107285.1. GTDB lineage: Bacteria > Pseudomonadota > Gammaproteobacteria > Pseudomonadales > Moraxellaceae > Acinetobacter > Acinetobacter kyonggiensis. The sequence continues at coordinate 33,554 of NZ_FNPK01000026.1, forward strand.
ACTTGAGAACAATAACGGCTTAAAAATGACAGCAACTCAAAACACAGCTCCAATTTTAGTGACTGGCGCAACTGGTTATATCGCCAGTTGGGTCATTCAAAAACTGCTTGAACAAGGTCATCAGGTACATGCCACTGTCCGTGATCTAAATAAAAAATCGGGTTTTGCCCATTTGGAAAAAATTGCAGCGCAAAGTACAGGCACACTTAAACTCTTTAAAGCCAATTTACTGGAAGAAAATTCTTTTGATGAAGCCATGCAAGGCTGTGAAATTGTTTTACATATGGCTTCGCCTTTTGTCGTCACCAACTTTAAAGATGCTGTAAAAGATATTATTGAGCCGGCTGTTTTAGGTACAGAAAATGTACTTAATAGTGTCAATAAAACCGAGTCAGTGAAACGTGTGGTCGTGACTTCAAGTATTGCCTCTACCTATGGCGATGCGATCGACATTCTAAAAACCGAAAATAATGCCTTTGATGAGTCACATTGGAATACCAGCAGTTCTGAAACCCATCAACCTTATCCCTATTCTAAAGTCATGGCAGAGCGTAAAGCTTGGGACATGCAAAAAGCACAAAACCGTTGGGATTTAATCTGTATCAATCCTGCTTTGGTTCTTGGCCCTTCTCTAACCCCAAATACACAATCGGGTAGTGTCGAAGTTTTGCAACAATTTACCAATGGTATGACGCTTTTAGGCGTACCGCCAATGTGGAATGGTATTGTTGATGTACGCGATGTTGCCGATGCGCATATCCATGCCGCATTTAAAGCCGATGCTCAAGGGCGTTATATTATTAGTGGTGGCACACTTAGTTTATTAGAAATGGGCAAAATTTTACGTCAAAACTTTGGTCATAAGTTCCCGTTCCCGCGTAATCATTTACCGAAAGCTGCTTTTAAAATTTTTGGTCCATTGGTCGGGTTTTCTAAAGACTTTGTCGAACTAAATATGGGTTATCCAATTTACTTCAATGCCGATAAGAGCAAGCAAGAATTTGGCATTGAATACTATAATATTGAAAGCAGTTTGGTTGAACATTTCCAACAACTGCTTGATGATGGTGTAGTGAAAAAATACCTTTAAGCTAAAAAAAGCCACCGAATTAATAATGCCAGTCAGTTAAAAAATTGACTGGCATTTTATTTTTTAAATTCATCGTGTTATTCGAAACACGAAAACGTCATCCACAATTTGAGCAATAAATGATGCCTTTCATGCGAACTCAAAATATATTTTGAGGCTTCTCATTTAGGCTTATTCATAGTAATACCAATTTTCATCAATATCTCAATATTCTAAAGATCTCCCCTAACTCCTCTTTATTCAAGAGGGGAATATCACGAATCAAATAAATATTTAAATTTGTGTCACTCCTCCCTTTTTCAAAGGGAGGTTTGGAGGGATTTAGCTGATGAAAGATGATCATTTAATTTTAAAAAATAAGACTCCATCGTGAATAACTAAAAAGCTAAGGAGTTAATTGAAAAACCCCTTAACCAATCAGCATTACACCAAATCAGTGGCTTTTTTATAGATTCAATACAGCTTAAATTTGCCCATAGTCTGTCATTAAGGCAATAAACTCTTGCTCATTCAGCACTTGTACACCTAGCTTCTCAGCTTTTTCAAGTTTCGAACCTGCTTTTTCCCCTGCAACCAAACATTTGGTTTTACTCGAAATACTACCGCTCACCCGTGCCCCTAAAGCTTGCAGCATTTGTGTGGCTTCATCACGCCCCATTTGGCTGAGCGTGCCTGTAATCACCCAACTTTCACCATTTAATGGCTGACGTGTTGGTGCAATCGGTGCATCCCAATGGATACCTGCATCAATTAAACGCTGCACCACTTCCAAATTATGCGGCGCTTGGAAAAAATCAATAATCCATTCTGCGGTAATCTCCCCCACATCAGGCGTTTTCTTTAACGTTTCAATATCGGCATTTTGTAATGCCTCCAAAGTTTGAAACGTATTGGCCAACATGCGTGCTGTAGTTTCACCTACACCGCGAATACCTAAGGCATAAATAAAAGCCGCAAGGGTGGTTTTTTTACTCTTTTCAATTGCATCAAATAAGTTTTGAACAGACTTTTCACCCATTTTTTCAATCGTTAACAATTGCTCACGATGCTCATGTAAGCTGTAAATATCAGCGACATTTTTTAATAGGTCAAGGTGTAATAAAGATTCCACCCAACGATCACCCAAACCTTCAATATCCAGTGCTTTACGCGAAACAAAATGACGAATCGCTTCAATACGTTGCGCTGCACAATATAAGCCCCCCGAACAACGTGCCAATGCTTCACCTTCGGGCATCACCACAGGTGACTCACAGACTGGACAATTTTCAGGTAAATGAACTTCTACCGTATCATCAGGGCGAAATTCAGGCCAAACTTTTTCAACTTTAGGAATCACTTCAAAGTGTCACCTTACAACTAACTTTTCATAATGTAAATATTATTGTAATAACTGAAATTTTGATATAAAACTAGAACATCTTCACTAGTTGAAACTATCAAAAAGAGAATGGCTGTGATAAATCATGACGAAAGGCTCATTTTTTTATCTACGTTTATTAGTGTCGGTGAGTTGGTCAGAAAATGGATTGATTCTAAGAGCACGGATCAACAGCCCTTGCTTTCCCTTATCTTGATTCGGTACATCGAACTGATCCATTCACCTTTCAACAATGATGATACAACCGAGCTAATTCTTAACCTTACTTACATTCGTGCGGACCTTTGCCAGCAGAATAAATTTAAATATGCAAATGAAAGGTATAAACAGATTTGCTTGCTCATAAAGCACATGATTGATGAGAGCTATTTCAAAGGCGGAAATGTCGATGGTCTATCTTTCCTCATGTGTACTCTCACTGAACCTCAATACGAAGCCTGTAAGGCTGAGAAAATTCCATTCGAGGTTTCTCTCAAGTTCAACTATGACCTTTCCAAATCAGAGACAGTAGACAACGCTAAAGATCATTCTCTCTCACCTACTGTTGCACTAAGGCTTGAATACTTATCAGGAATTTTGAATGCTGATGTTTATTATTTAATTTCTAATTTTATATCTCAGTCGGGTAAGCAGCGACAAACCAAACTATCATTTTTATTAAAAACATACATAGCAGTACTATATGAAGCACTTAACAATAACAATCCAGGTGAACTCGCTAAAAGCCTACACTATATTCGAATAGACCTCTGCAAAAGATACACTTTTAAAAGCAGTAGAATTTTAATAAGTGATCTTCAAATACTCATTAAGAAATTAATTAATATAGAATTTTTTAATAAACAAGAATCAAATAAACTAGATAACTTGGCAGAGTAAAACTTGAAGTGCGACATAAACCACCTAATTAATTTAAAGGGTTTATGGAGTATATAAAATTGTCATACCATCATCTTAACTTTGA
>NZ_FNPK01000044.1 GCF_900107285.1 Acinetobacter kyonggiensis
ATGCGAAGGCATTTGAGTGGTACGGTAAGTCTGCAGCACAGGGGAATGCATTCGCACAAAATAGCCTTGGATCAATGTATTACCTTGGCGAAGGTGTTGTACAGGATTATGCGAAGGCATTTGAGTGGTACGGTAAGTCTGCAGCACAGGGGAATGCATTCGCACAAAATAGCCTTGGATCAATGTATTACCTTGGCGAAGGTGTTGTACAGGATTATGCGAAGGCATTTGAGTGGTACGATAAGTCTGCAGCACAGGGGAATGCATTCGCACAATATAATTTAGCAGTGATGTATCAGAATGGAGAAAATGTAACACAGAGTGATGCGAAGGCATTTGAGTGGTACGGTAAGTCTGCAGCACAGGGGAATGCATTCGCACAAAATAGCCTTGGATCAATGTATTACCTTGGCGAAGGTGTTGTACAGGATTATGCGAAGGCATTTGAGTGGTACGATAAGTCTGCAGCACAGGGGAATGCATTCGCACAATATAATTTAGCAGTGATGTATCAGAATGGAGAAAATGTAACACAGAGTGATGCGAAGGCATTTGAGTGGTACGGTAAGTCTGCAGCACAGGGAAATGTGGAAGCGCAACATAGCCTAGCAGGGATGTATTACACTGGCCGAGGTGTAGTGCAAAGTGATGCGAAGGCATTTGAGTGGTATAGCAAGTCTGCAGCACAGGGAGTAGTGGAAGCACAGAATAACTTAGCAGCGATGTATTACGCTGGCCAAGGTGTCACACAGAATTATGCGAATGCATTTGAATGGTATAGCAAATCTGCACTACAGGGGAATGCATCAGCACAATATAATCTAGCAGTTATGTATAAGAATGGAGTAGGTGTCACACAGAATTATGTGAAGGCATTTGAATGGTATAGCAAGTCTGCAATTCAAGGGAATGCATCAGCGCAAAATGATCTTGGAGTGCTGTATGACACTGGTTTAGGCACAATGAAAAATACAGCCTTGGCAAATGAGTGGTATTTAAAAGCAGCTAATAACGGAAATAATCTGGCTCAACTTAATATTGGTTATAATTATTTATATGGTCAAAATGGTTTACCAAAAAATCGTACACAAGCTTTAAATTGGATTAGAAAAGCAGCTAATAATGGTAATGCACAAGCAAAATTAGTGCTTGCAGGATTAGAGTAAGAAAGGCAGCCTAAAGCTGCCTTTTTTCTTTTATATATTGAATTATATATATTTATCTAGAAATACCTACATCAATATGGAGTTTAGTGCCCTCTAAACTGATGCAGTTTTGTTGAAAGTTCCTCATTTTTTTTTATGAAACTCATCAAGTATTCTTCAGTAATTAATTCTTGTTTTCCACTCTTTAGATGTTTAGTAGCTAACATCTGATGATCTGGATCATCAATAGCTACAGAAGATTCTGTAATTTGAAAGCTATGCACTATTCTATTTCTTATCTCCACAATCTCACTGAAAAGATTAGCAATAGTATCATTTGAATGAGCTGTAATAGTTTTTTGAATGTCAGCAATTAATTTCCCTGATACTTTGTCTAGAAGACTATGCCATGAATCTTCTTTTGTTTTATCCATTCTCAAAATATTTTCGATAACAAAGCTATTATTCGAATTAAATACACAAATAGCAGTTCCTATAAGCTCTCTATATTTTCTTGAAGGTAAAGTTTGAGTGGTATAGCTTTCGTTCATTGTACGTAATCTCCTAATTTATTTAGTTTTTAAAGAATTTCTAAAATTAACATAATGCACGTTATGCGAATCCTTAATTGTTAGAACCCAATCCTGTGCTTGACTCTTGTGGTTAAAAACACGACATTTTAAATGGTTTATCGCATAGACATTTTAATTGGTGAATAACAGCATTATAAAAATACCTTGTTTTTCATATAGTTAAAAATTTTTAACCGACCTAAAAAACAGTAAAAAGCCGACTTAGAAACAAGTCGGCTCTTTTATGAACAGTTTTGATATATTCCGCCAGCAAAATAGATCATTATTTAATCTAAATGAAACTTTAGTGTGCATTATCAACTCATCCACTGCTCAAATTATCCCCAATTTCTGCGGATAACCCTTGGGGTAAAATTTAAACAGTTTTGTACGCTTAGGCGCACATGGATTCAAGCCCTTTGCGGCTATACGACCTCACGCTTATTTCCTATCATGGGGACATAGAGAGCAGGATGCTCCAGATAAGAATAATAAGATCAGATACAGGGAATGTGAGGTACGACAGGAGTTATACCAACGCATCAAATATGTAAAAAAGCCCAACAGGATGTTGGGCTTTTTTATTATCTAAAATTTAGTTCGTATAACTCGTATTATTTTAATTTTAGATAAATTAAAGAAATCTTTTCATTTTTTTAGTCTTATTTTTAAAAAATAGGTTTTTTTTGAAAAAAAATGATTTAAGATTTGATTTTCTATGATCTTAATTGATAAAAAATATGTTAGTAAACTTTTCTTGTGAAAATATTCTTTCTTTTAAAGGTGTAGTATCATTTTCAATGATGGCCTCTCAAAAAAAGAAAGACAATATTCTAACTAATAATTTTTTTATGGCTGGAAAAGAACAACAAGAAGCCATTCTAGAAACATCTCTCGTTTTCGGAGCAAATGGAAGTGGAAAGACAAATTTTATTGCGGCATTGGCCTATTTAAAAAGGATTGTTCTTAATCAAAATCCTGAAAATAAGTTTATGGCTCCATTTCGGTTAGATAATGATAGTAAAAATAACCCTTCTGAGCTTGAAGTTGAATTTTATGCTAAAAATAATATTAAATATCGTTATGGTATTTCTATATTTAAAGGCGAAATTTTAGAAGAGTGGCTTTATTACACTCCATTGACAAGAGAAACGATATTATTTCATCGAGAGAAAAATTTAATTATTGAATATAATAGTGCTGGCTTTACTGAGGCAAAAGATTTTATTGATGAAAACAAAAAAATCAGTGAAAAATTAAAAATTGATACTGCTTTTATATTTTTATTATCGACATTTAACGGTGAGCATTCTAATGTTATTTCAGATTGGTTTTCTAATATAGTTACATTAGATATAGATGACAAGAAATCTAACCTTAAAGACACTCTATATTATTGGAAAGATGATACTGAGTTTAAATCTTGGGCAACACCTATCCTAAATTCTTTAGGCATATGTGACTTGAAATTTGATCATAAAGTTGAATCAGTAGAAGATATAGTAAAGCAAATTAAAAAAGATCAAGAAAAAATTAAAAATAGTAATGAGGACAATAAGCAACTTAAAGATAAAGCTATTAATATTTTTGATAATCTCCTAGATTTTGTAACATCTTCATCGATTGAGCAAACTGAAGATATTGATTTTAAGACTGTTAAAGTTATTAAAAATGTAGATGATGATGATTACCCTATTCCTCTTTATTTAGAATCTAGTGGTACTATTAAATTAATACATTTATTAAGTGCATTATATAAGTCATCTAAAAATGGAGAAATATTATTAATTGATGAGTTTGATGTTAAATTTCATACACTTTTATCTAAATATATATTTAAAAAATATCATGAAATTAATAAAAAAGGGCAATTAATTGTAACCGTACATGATACTAATTTAATGGATACTAATTATTTTAGAAGAGACCAAATTTGGCTTATAAATAAGACAATGAAAGGTGAGAGTGAGCTTTACTCATTGATAGAATTTAAAGAGCTAGCATCAAATATTACAAATAAAAATTATTCAACAGAATATTTGACAGGTTTTTTCCATGCTATACCACTATTTACTGAAAGTGATGTAGATATTTTAATGGAAGATAATTTAAATGGCTAAATCACGTAATAATAGCAAAGCAAATAACGATACAGACCGTTATGAACAAAGAGAAAAAGATGACAGTAACTTAAAAACAAAAATCACTTTAGGTTTTGACTTTTTTCTTGGGCAAGATACTAAAGGAATAGGACAAACATGGGAGGATTGGCATCAAAATGGGCTGATCGTATCTATGTTACATAAGCTAAAACATCTTTGTACTCTGACACCAGGTGAAGCTAAAAGTGAAGGGTCTTTAAAAATATATGGGGATTTTCCTCCTAATTCTAAATTTAAATGCCCTCAAAATCTAAAGAGCATCGACTCTTGGGGTACTATTAGACAGATGGGGAATGGTGGGAAAACACGTATTGCTGGTTTTTATGATAAAAATTATGTATTTAGAGTCGTTTTTTTAGATAAAAAACATGAGTTTTGGCCCACTGATTGAGGCTTATAAAACTATAAAAAGCCACTTAAGAATTAAGTGGCTAGATTTTTATAATAATTTGCTACGTATGGAAGTAATAATATTTTCATCTTTATGAATAGTTAATGGGAATTTATCACATTTAATAATTTTGCTTTTTAATTCAACTATTAAATTATCTCCATTTCTAGTTAAGTTAAAGATCTTGGCTTTATCAGGAAATAAAGATGAAGCAAAAATGTTGAGATCTTCTTGATTAGTAGCATCTTGGATTTTAGGTAAACAAGGAGCTACGATTGCTAATAATATATCCTGTAGTGCAAGAGCTTCATTGATTTGAGTTGTAGATGCCGCAAAGATTAGACATTTTACAATATCTTCATATGCATGATGGATTTGCTCGTTCGTCAGAGTATCAATATGAGAGATTTCTTCTATTGCTGCATCAACCTTTTTCTCAGAAGTATTTTGATCCGACAAATTATAATAAGATTCAATAGCTCCTTTTTTTAAGAAAAATACACCACAAGATTCAACAATTTCTAACAATGCCTCATATCTGTTTTTAATAATTATCCAGTCTGTATGATTTTCTTTTAAAAAATCTATTAATACACTGTTATCATTAGAAAATAGTGTTGAGAATGCTGCTCTTTTTTTGGCTTTAGCTATATCAGATTGACCATTAGTCCAATATGGATGTTGTGTAGCTAAAGCTTCTATTTGATCCCATTTGCTATTCACTAAAGTAGCGAATGTACTATTAATGTCTCGAGCCAAACTAAGAGCATCTTTTGCTCCTTTTGTTGATGCTTTAAAGTTAGCTGATTCATTTCTTGTTAAGAATGGAGAAATTACATCAACTCCATCTGCAATAGCATCAGCATCAGCTAAAATTACAGGTTCTTTACCAAATAGTTTAAGTAGTTTAGCTACTATAGGAATTTGATCTTTACCAATTACAGGAAGAATCTGAGAACCGGATGCTTCTAAATATATATCTAGTTTTTTGGCCAATGTGTTACACATTACAACATCAGAAGGACCTTCCACTAGAAGTGGCCTGTGAGAAAAAAGAGTTAACTTATGTTCTTGTCCTAACTTAGAAATCAGATTTTTAATTTTCTCATTTTTTAGAGTTCCATCGTCCTTAGAAACTTGCTTAGGTTCTGAATTTAGGTCATAGCAAAATATTAAAGAAGATAAATCTTCTGGCTTGTTGATACAAAGCATCTCTGTAGAATGTGTTGCGATCACTATAATTTTTTTATTTGTATATTCATCTGGAATTCCAACAATATCCAAAATTTCATTTAATAAAAAGGATTGAAGTTGTGGATGCAGTGATACTTCTGGTTCATCGATAAATAGAGCTCCTACTTCATCATCGTAAAGGGCACACAATATTCCAACTAAATGCATTAGTCCTGATGCTTCACGTGCGGATGAATATGGTTCTGATCCATCTAAACGAGAAAAAAATATTTTTAGATGACCATCATCCCAACTAACAATCAAGTGTCTTCGAAATAACTTACTTAATCTTTCTTGGATTTTTATCAAGATATCTGGACGTTGAGCTAAAGTCTGATAGTCGCCTTGTAAAGTTTCAATATCGTGTCTACGCTTAGCAAAGTCTTTACCGCCAAATTGAGCATAGTCATATTCAAAGCTGTAGTGTGTAGTGTGACCATTATAGCTTATTCGATGACCATCATAGTTTGATCTGAACTGCTCTAATAAACCAATACGTCCAGCAGAGATAAAACGAGTTTTTTTCTGAATATGGGGCCGTATGCTATCTCTTAAACTTCTTAAAAGATGTGTTTTACCTGAGCCATTAGGACCTAAAATACAAGTAAAAGTATTTTCTAATATGATATTTCTTGGAATAGATCCATTATGGCTATTGATATTACATGTAAGATTTAAGGGCAAATCCATTTAAATAAACTCTTGTTAAAAATAAATTTTTTTAATTTTATAGTAAAATTTAACAAATCAGATGATTAGTTCGAGCTTAATTAGAATTTGGTAAGACTTATCTTAAATTCAGAATTTAAGATTTTCTAAAATTAACATAATACACGTTATACGAAATGCTCTAATTTATTCTTTTTAATTCATAGTGTTATCGTATCTGTAAAAGCCCAGTCCTCACCGATTGGGCTTTTTTTATGATTTTTCACGTTCCACGCCTATTATTTGATCAATGTTCCACGGCTTTGATAAGCCCAGATGAACAATCAGATCAGCCATACGGCTTAAAGAATCGGCTCCAAAAGCCCCTTTTCTTTGGCTCTGGTTCTACATGCTCTGGAACTGGAATGCGTTTTTCTATTTGATTACTAGTAGTAGTCAATCCGTCATATTTATTCTTTTGTACAGTTAATTCATGCTCTACTTGAGGTGGATTAGATTGCGTTGTTGAAGGATCTTGCGTTGGATATACCTTTGTTGGCTTCATTTCAATTAGAGTCAATAATGTATCAATACGAGAATTTGCTTTAGCCTCCCTATCTTCTGCTTTTTCCAACTGTTTCTTTAGAAAATCGATCTGATTTTTTAATTGATTAACTGTATCGTCTGTGTATTCAGGTGTATTAATGGTTTGTCTTGGAGACGTTTCGATGTGTTTTGAGTGTTTTCCACCGAAAGGCTCTCCATATACACGGAGGAGTTCTGAAAAGTCGATAGAACCATCATGATCACGACTTAATATCCCATTTTTTATATCTTTATAAAGAGTAGCTCTAGATTTTTTATACAGTGTTGCAGCATCACTAACACTGTATTTTGTACTTGTTTTCATAGTGTATTACTGTGTATTCACGATACGTATTGGAGAATACAATAAGTGTATTCTCCAATACACTCAAGGTTTAAAGCCTAAGTTTTTTAGATGAGGTAAAAACTGCTTTTGCTGTTTTGGATCTCTCAACATATCTTTAATTGTTACAGCTAAATCCTCATAGCTTTCACCTTGCAGTGCTAGATGTGATAGTTCATGTAAACGAGAAAGTTGATTTCCAAACATATTAATTTGAGCATCTGTTAGTTTATAAAATTCTTTAGGTACATCTGTATTCTGATGACTAATACTCTTAGCCTTTTCTTTAAATGAAAAAATAATACTAGTAACTTTACGACCAGTCTTTTTCTGTTCATAAGTGACATTTAAAGGACTGTATTCGTTTATTTGGTCTATAGCAGTATCAATTACTCGTTTCTTGAAATCTGCGAATAAAGGGTACTTTTTACCAAGCTCTAACATTGTCCGTAAATTCTCAACTGAAATTTCACGTTTACCTATTTGTCGATATTGAACAAGTAGCTCATAAATACGAATACCGTACCCACTATTGATCCCAGCGATGTCTGATAGGGCATATTTGGTGAATTCTCTACTTAAATTAGAGATGAAAGGCAGAATTGGTTTTGAAAAACGAATACCAATGACACTTTGACTATCTAGAAATTGGATTTCTTGTACCCATCGCATTTTTATAGATTTGTCATCAATACTGAGGTTAATAGATCTTTCATAGAGTCTATTAATACCTTCCTTTAAATCTCTGTATGCTGTTTTTTCATGTACACCTAATTGCTTTAACTCACTGATACTAACAGGATATAGCTCGTCATCTGTAATAGGCTGATTTTTTGGAATACGTGAAATGGCAGCTAAGACAATTCGTTGTTCTACGGCACTTAATTGATATGATGCTTCTATTACTTGATTTGATTTTACAACGTGATTTTTATTCAAAACAAAACCATTGATTTTTTAATATATGACAAGTATATACTTGTCATAGTTGGTAGTCAATCCGTCATAGTTAAGTAGTCAATCCGTCATAGTTAGTAGTCAATCCGTCATAGTTAGTAGTCAATCCGTCATATTTAAACTTTGAAACCTTTACTGCATAAGGCATACAGAGGACTGAAAAGATTTAAAAGATTTAAAATATATTTAAAAAGAGCAAATTTAAAAATTGCCCTATGTTTTCGCTACGCTCAAACTCTATTGAATCTCGCTTTCGCTCGATTCTAAGGGGCAATTTTTTGCTTAATTGGCTTGTGAATTGAAGAAAAAGCAAAAGCAGTAATGCATTCGCTTTGCTCATGCCTTTTTAAAAGCAAAAGCGCTATCGTTCGCGCACTCCGTGACGCTCTGATTCTAAATCACGTAAGTAAAGGGGAGACTGTAATCAAGGAAAAAAGCGGGCGAAATTTTAATGATCTCAGTTCGCTCATAGACATTCGCTCTTTTTATACCTTCTAGGTATATAGAAAACATAAAACTTAGGGACTACCAAAATCGTAATTATCATTTTTAGGTTCAGTAGGTTGGTTAGGTTGAACAACCGAAAGTTGTTCAACCTGTGGTTTTAAGGCAATCACAGGATTGAACTCGATTTGAGGATCTGGATATTCGAGTGAATTTTTCAGCTGGTAATCCATCCTGTTCAGGTTCCAGTGCTCAGTCTGAAGCATTGGCTTCTGTGTTTTGATGATTTCGTTGAAGTCTTGCTTGAGTTCTTTTTGGTTTTTGGCTTTCTTGGCTAAATAATTGAAGTAATGCATGACTTCGAGTGAGGTATACGGTTCATTCAGGCATGAATAAAAATGTTCATGCTTTTGCGTCTGTTGCCGTTGCTTTTGTTCCATTTCTCGTTCTTTGGCATTGTGCAGCCGGATTTTCTGGATCTCAGCCAGGTATTCCACGGTTTCATTCTGTTTCCCAGCACCTAATTTGGGTTCCGGGAGATACAAGGTTCCGTGGATCTCGTTGTATTTCTCATAATTGTCTGCTGATACCTGGTTCTTTATGGTGATAGCTTGGCCGTCAATCTGGTAGGTCACTGTCGGGCAGTGCTGTGCAAGCGCATCATTGATATGGTTTTCCAATTGTTTGCGGATATACATTAGGAAAGAGGAATAGTCAGCATGACCCTCCTGCAGTTGGATTTTTTTGGCACCGCCTTTTGCCGGATCTTGAGGATTGTAGCGTTTGAAGTACTGTTTGGCTGTGCGTTCAATGCCGTCATCGGCTTTGAGAGAAAACATGAGGTGGCAATGGGGCTGTTCTTCGCCACTGAGACGCGATTTAACGTTGTGTATGGCGTATGAATGCGGATATTGATGTGGAGCTATATGTTTGTCTAAAAACGTTTCTATTAGCGTTTTGCGCTGTTCTGGCGTGAATTCATTGGGCAGGGCAATTTCATACTCCATGTAGGCCTTGGCGTTTGTGCGTTCATGGGCATCGGCTGAGGACCAAAACTCTATTGGATCTTTAACCCAGGACGGCATGCAGCGTCCAGGTTCGACATGTTCTAGGACTTCTTCGCTTTTTTTCCTGATGCCTTCGTACTGCATCAACCGGGCAATATAGAGGTAATGCTGGGTGGCGTAGCCTTTATTCTTGCTTTTGATGCTGAAATGGTAGGTTGCCATGTTCACCTCTGATGGTTTGAGACCGGTTTTTATGGAGTGAAACGAGATGAAAACCGCACGGATTTGGAATGCCTGGATGGCTGAAAAATCCGGTTGAAGGGGGTCAAGGGGGAAGCGCCCCATTGCGTACTAGTTTCTCCGATTAGGAGAAACTGTCAAGTGCGAATTATTTAAAATAAAAATAAAAATTCTTTTCAAGAAATTTTATTTTTATTTTAAATAATTATTTTCAGACTGCCCTCTTTAAATATGGTAAAACCATATTTAAAGAGGTAGCAGTTCTGAAAATTTAGCGGCAGATGATATGACCCAGGAAAAAGCAAAGAAAAGAGGCAGACCGGCTCAGTTACTTCAAAGAGCAGAGTTACATGCTTTCGTTGATTTTTTATTAGAGACAAGTCGACGTACTGAATTACAGAATCAGGTCATTGATGCATTAGAGGATGAAGACTTTAATTTTGAGATGTTGTCCGAAGCTCAGCAGATCCTAGTCAAAGAGGCATTAAAACCCTACCGTGAACATCTAAAACAACAATTGTTGTTTGATGAGCTTTCTACCCTGCCTAAACTAACTGAATATGAAGCCAAATTTATTGAGTTATTTCAGTCGTATCAGAACCAAGAATTAGGTAATAGTGAGCTGAATATTCTGAAAACAATGTGTACTCGATATTACCGTTTTAAATCTCAGCAGTTACAGTTAAAGGATCTTGAACTTTACTTGAGTCAGATTCAGAAAAAGGATGACGGTAAAAAACGTAAAGCTGAAAATCAACGTAAATTTGAATTAGGTGGTGCTGTTCTTACCGCATTTAAAAAACTCAATATTGATATTAGCAATGATACTCCTCAACAGATTACCAATCGGATTGCGAATACTGCAAAGTTTCATAATGAGGTACGTAAATCTCTAATTTTTAAAGATGTTAAGGAGTATAAAAAAGAATATTTTGAAGCAAATAAACTTTTTATTCAGGTGTTAGAAGGATTACATACCTGGAAAAAGGACGGAGAATTATTGTCAGTAATTGAAATTAAGAAAGCTTTAGCAAAAAGCCGAGAGTAGTCTTTTTAGGGGGAGGGAATTTTGGAGAGAGATTTGTGATGAGTGATAGCATCATCGAAATATTTAAAAATGGTGATTTAGATTTCATTGATTTCGTAGTTGAGATTTTATGTTAAATAAAATGAAGTTTTATCCGATAAACAATAACATTCCGCTAAAAAGCAATTAAAAATAATAGCTTAAAAGCGGAAAACTATAAAACTCTATTTGGGACTTAAGTCTTAGACTATTCTAAGTAAGTTTGCTTGGTTATTCCCAATCTTCGTTTGAGTCGGTAATTTCTGGGATGGATTGCTTTTCAATATGTCCTAATGAATACAAGAAATATGCTCTTTTTTCATTATCAATATCATATGTTCCAGATGAAATACTTAATAATTTCCAACCATTATCAACCTTAGATTGAACAGTACTAATATCATCAACTTCTATGAAATCTTTAAATTTTGTAAAGTCTATTTGGCTCATTATTTTCCTATATAGTTTGTAAGTGTTCAAAATTTAATAAGGGTATAAATCCTTGATTTCAAGGATAGAGTGATAATTTTGTACAGAATTTATCAAAAGAGCACCCCAAACAATCGAAAGGTCAAGTTATTTACTACTTTTCCAAGTAGGATTGTAAAAATTAAAGCGGTAAAACCAACAACATTAGATATTTATTTAAATAAAACTGAAATTATGAACTTTAAAAGAAGTCTGCTTTTACCATTTGTATTAAGTATTGTATCCAATACCTCTTTTGCTCAACCTTCTAATTTTAATGATTTATTAGACGATGCAACCCAAGGGAAGATTACTGCGCAGAATAACTTAGCCGGGATGTATTACCTTGGCGAAGGTGTTGTACAGGATTATGCGAAGGCATTTGAATGGTATAGCAAGTCTGCAGTACAGGGGAATGCAGAAGCACAATTTAACCTTGGAAAGATGTATGACAAGGGGAGAGGTGTTACACAGGATTATGTGAAGGCATTTGAGTGGTACGATAAGTCTGCAGCACAGGGGAATGCAGAAGCACAAAATAGCCTTGGATCAATGTATTACCTTGGCGAAGGTGTTGTACAGGATTATGCGAAGGCATTTGAGTGGTACGGTAAGTCTGCAGCACAGGGGAATGCATTCGCACAAAATAGCCTTGGATCAATGTATTACCTTGGCGAAGGTGTTGTACAGGATTATGCGAAGGCATTTGAGTGGTACGGTAAGTCTGCAGCACAGGGGAATGCATTCGCACAAAATAGCCTTGGATCAATGTATTACCTTGGCGAAGGTGTTGTACAGGATTATGCGAAGGCATTTGAGTGGTACG
>NZ_FNPK01000029.1 GCF_900107285.1 Acinetobacter kyonggiensis
TACAGCAATGTTTTGGATGCGAAGAAGCAATTAAACGCATATTTTGAATTTTATAATTTGAAACGACCTCATTCGAGTCTGGACAAAATGACTCCAGATGAGTTTTACTATGACCAGCTACCACAACAAAATAAGGTAGCTTAACTAGAGCAGAGTATCACTTATAAATAAGCTTTTAGTTGTTCAAACATGTGGGACCACCTCTCATTGTCCCATTTTTATTTGTTTGTTGTATTTCATTTTTTTATTCTATATTTTTTAAAAACTTTTCAATACTGGCTAAAACTTCACTTGGTTTTTGCTGATGTGGAAAATGACCACAGTCTTCAATCATACAAAGTTCATTTATACCTTGAGTTAATTCGACAAACCGTTTTGGCTGAGCAATACTTGCATATTCATCTAATTCCCCATGTATTGCTAAAAGTGGGCATTGCACCTTACTTAAAAAATAATCTAAGTTCCATGTTACAAATTGAGGTGACAACCATGTTTCAGTCCAAGCATCTAGCACCCATTGCGTTTTATCTGCATGGTATTTAGCCAAGCGATTAAATAATTTTTCATCATTAAAAGAAATTTTAGCTTTCTGTATACCCTCTAAAGTAATCTTCTCAACCACCGATTGTGCAGATTCAGTAATAACCGCTTTGCAATGTTCTGGATATAAAGCAGCACAAATTGTTGCCATTCCCCCGCCAACACTATGCCCCATCACCACAAAATCATTGAGTGCTAAATGACTGAATATCTGAGGAAGTATCTTTTTCCCTTCTTCGGTGACGAAATCAAGCTCAAGTGGTTTTAATTGAATTGAAGATTGACCAAAGCCTAAACGATCATAAGCAATCACATCACGGCCAGTTCGCAAAGCCAACTTTTCTGGAAAATCTCTCCATAAGGCAACACAGCCTAAAGACTCGTGAAATAGAATAATGGGGGATTTCTGACAAGCATCTATACGGTCAAATTTCCATTGTTTAGTAAATATTTGACCTTGTTCAAGCTCTAAATATTGTTCTTTAATTTCCATACCATTGAATACTATTGTTCATAAACTATACTTTATTTTTACCATATTAAAATGAGGCCTAAAGCATTTTATTTTGACCTTATCATCCACTTTTCAAAAATTTTATATTATTTAAATGCAGAAGCTAAAAACAAAAAAAAGAGCCGCAGCCCTTTTTAGAATAAATAATTTTTACGATACTAATTTCGGTTTATGCGAATCTTGTCGTGTACGTTTCTCAAATTTAAGCACACCATCATCAAACCTCGCATTTTTTAAAACTTTACGATCGGCTAGATAATTATTGGTTACATTCCACGGTGCATGCTTACCTTGTTTTGGCATGACATCCACTGCACGCGCAATATACCCCGAAGACAAACTCCCCATCACGGTATCTTCCATCAATTCAGTCTGATCACCTTGAGCAATGACTTCATCATAGCCATTTTTATCCATATAATTGATCATACGACAAATATATTCAGCAGCGATATCCACTTTCAGCGTCCAAGAGGCATTAATATAACCAATGATCATCGCCATATTCGGTACATCACTTACCATAATTCCTTGATATAACATATGCTTAGATGTATCCATCGGTTTACCATCAATCGTCGCTTTAATCCCTCCTAGAATTTGAATCTCTAAACCTGTCGCAGAGACAATAATGTCTGCATCCAGATGTTGACCAGATTTCAACTGAATACCCTTTGCAGTAAACTGCTCAATTTGATCTGTTTCAATACTGGCTTTACCTGAGCGTAAAATTTTAAATAAATCACCATCTGGCACCACACAAAGGCGTTGATCCCATGGATTATATGCAGGAGTAAAGTGTTTCATATCGACTTTACCCTTCAGTTGCATTTCAATCGATTTCAGCAGCAATTTACGTAATAACTTAGGTTGTTTCTGTGCAAGTGCATAAATGCCACGTTGCATACCAATATTACGAGCGCGAGTGAGTTTATAAGCGAGATCTTCGGGCAATACTTTGCGCATCTTGTCATAAATAAAATCAATAGATGGCACTGAAGCAATATAGGTCGGTGAACGTTGCAGCATAGTGACATGTTCTGCACCGCCCTTCGCCAAAGCTGGAACCAAAGTAATCGCAGTTGCACCACTACCAATAATCACCACTTTTTTACCCGCATACTCTAAATGATCAGGCCAAAATTGCGGATGAATCAATTGCCCTTTAAATGCTTGTTGATTTGGAAAATTCGGTTGAAAACCCTGATCATAGTTATAATATCCAGTACAACCTAGAACAAAATTTGCAATCCAAGTGTGTTTTTTCTGATTCGAATCTTCAATTTCAACACGCCATTTTTTTTGCGTTGAATCATAATTTGCCGCCAGTACACGATGTTGAAAATGAATTTTCTCTTTTAATTTATATTCATCCAATACTTCTGAAAGATAGCCTTTAATTGAAGCCCCATCGGCAAGAACATTGGCCTTTTGCCAAGGTTTAAAATTAAAGCCAAAAGTTGACATATCAGAATCAGAACGAATACCCGGATATTTAAAGAAATCCCAAGTCCCACCAAAACTTTCACGACGTTCGATAATATCAAATTGACGTTGTGGGCAATGCTTCGAAAGATGTACAGCCAGCCCAATACCTGAAATACCTGCACCAACAATCAAAATATCAATATGCTTTTCCATGTTGTTTTTATAGCCTGATTTAAACTTTATTTTATTAAACCACAAATCTGACAATACTCAATGTCAAGTTTAAACAATTCGGACAAAAAACATATCACTTCAGGACAAAATGATAAATTGTCGAACAAGCAGACATAAAAAAAGACCAGTGAAACACTGGTCTTTTTTCGAACAACTGAAGTTCTTCTGGCGAAATTATTTAACTTCGCGATCTACTAGCTCAACGTAAGCCATCGGCGCAGCATCACCTGCACGGAAGCCCGCTTTAAGAACACGTAGATAACCGCCATTACGTTCTTTGTAACGAGGGCCAAGAACGGTAAATAATTTACCAACAGTTACTGCTGAACGAGTACGAGCAAACGCTAAACGACGGTTTGCAACAGTATCGTTTTTAGCTAAAGTGATTAAAGGCTCAGCTACACGACGTAACTCTTTCGCTTTAGGCACAGTTGTTTTAATCAACTCGTGCTCAAACAAAGAGTTAGCCATGTTTTGGAACATCGCTTTACGATGACTGCTTGTACGGCCTAATTTCACACCACTATTACGATGACGCATGGTGATAGTCCTACTTAATTAACGGCTACGATAGGCAAAACGATCGTCCATGCGTAAACTAGCTGGTGGCCAGTTTTCTAAACGCATGCCGAGTTGTAAGCCTTTTGAAGCCAGAACATCTTTGATTTCAGTTAACGATTTTTTACCTAAGTTAGGAGTTTTTAACAACTCAACTTCAGTACGTTGAACCAAGTCACCGATGTAGTAAATATTTTCTGCTTTCAAACAGTTAGCAGAACGAACAGTAAGCTCTAGATCATCTACTGGACGAAGCAAGATTGGATCCACTTCTTCGCGAGGTTCTTGAGCAACAGGAGCTTGATCTTTCTGAAGATCAACAAAAATTGCAATTTGTTGTTGCAAGATTGTTGCCGCTTTGCGGATTGCTTCTTCTGGATCAACTGTACCGTTGGTTTCAAGATCAATGATCAATTTATCAAGGTCAGTACGTTGTTCAACACGCGCATTTTCAACGGTGTAAGAAACACGTTTGATCGGGCTATAAGAAGCATCTAACTGTAAACGACCCACTGGGCGAGTTTCGCCTTCTGGGAAACGTGAGTCAGAAGTCTCATAACCACGGCCTTGAGAAACTTTCAGGCGCATTTTTAATGAGCCTGAAGCACTTAAAGTGCCAATCAAATGCTCAGGGTTTACCACTTCAACATTATGAGGTAAACGAAGATCAGCAGCAGTTACATCGCCAGGACCTTGTTTTTCTAATGTTAAATATGCTTCGTTTTGATCGAACAGCTTAATCGACAATCCTTTTAGGTTCAGCAAGAGCTCGACGATGTCCTGCTGCAAGCCTTCTAAGGTACTGTACTCATGCTCGACCCCTTCAATTTCAACTTCAACCACAGCAGCGCCAGGTAAAGAAGAAAGAAGGATACGACGTAAAGCATTACCCAGAGTATGACCAAAGCCACGCTCTAATGGTTCTAGAATCACTTTTGCCGAGGTCCCGCTAGCCGCTTCGACCTTAATCGCTTGCGGAGTTAGAAACTCATTTGCAGTACGCGTCATTATTGCTACCTCAAGGATTATTTAGAATACAATTCTACAATCAAGCTTTCGTTGATTTCAGCAGGTAAATCAGAACGATCCGGTGCAGCTTTAAACGTACCTTCCAATTTAGAATGATCAATTTCCATCCAAGAAGGGATGCCACGTTGAGCAGCCAATTCAATTGCGCCTTTAATACGTAATTGTTGTTTAGCACCTTCGTGAACTGCGATTACATCACCCGCTTTAACTTGGATAGACGCGATGTTAACACGACGACCATTCAAAGTAATGCTGCGGTGAGATACAAGCTGACGAGCTTCTGCACGTGTAGAACCAAAACCCATGCGATAAACTACGTTATCAAGACGGCTTTCAAGCAATTTCAACAAGTTTTCACCTGTTGCGCCTTTAACACGAGCAGCTTCTTTATAGTAATTACTAAATTGACGTTCTAACACACCGTACATACGACGTACTTTTTGTTTTTCACGTAATTGTAGTGAGTACTCAGATTGTTTTGCACGGCTCTGACCATGTTGGCCAGGAGCTTTAGCATGTTTTTTAGTCTTAACGTCAAACGGTTTAACGCCTGATTTAAGTTGCAGGTCTGTCCCTTCGCGGCGAGAGAGTTTGCATTTTGGACCAATATAACGAGCCATGAATGTTTCTCCTTAGACGCGACGTTTTTTAGGTGGACGGCAACCGTTGTGCGGGATTGGCGTCACATCGGTAATGCTGTTAATTTTATAACCCACTGCACCTAAAGCACGAACCGCAGATTCACGACCAGGACCAGGACCTTTTACAAGGACGTCCAAGTTTTTCAAACCGTAGTCTAAAGCAGCTTTACCAGCAACTTCAGCAGCTACCTGAGCAGCAAACGGAGTTGATTTACGTGATCCACGGAAGCCTTGTCCACCAGAGGTAGCCCAAGCCAGTGCATTACCTTGACGATCGGTAATAGTCACAATGGTGTTATTAAAAGAAGCGTGAATGTGTGCAACACCTTCAGAGACGGTACGGGTGACCTTCTTGCGTGCGCGAGTATCTTTAGCCATCTTTTAGCTTCCAGAAATCTTATTTCTTAATAGGTTTGCGCGGACCTTTACGGGTACGTGCGTTAGTTTTGGTGCGTTGTCCACGGACAGGCAAGCTGCGACGATGACGAAGACCACGATAGCAGCCTAAATCCATTAAACGTTTAATGTTCATGGAAATTTCGCGACGTAAATCACCTTCGGTCGGAACCTTAGTAATTTCTGCACGAATCGCATCAAGTTGAGCATCATCCAATTCACGGATCTTAGTAGTCGTAGCGATACCAACAGCAGCTAAGATGTTCTTAGCAGTATGGCGACCGATACCAAAGATATACGTGAGGGAGATAACAGCATGCTTGTTATCCGGAATGTTTACACCGGCAATACGAGCCATTCACTTTCTCCAAAAAGGCAGTAGAGATAATCAACCGCCCGACAAAAACCTTGAGGGGCGGATATTAACCCAATTCACCTACTGAAATCAACAGGTCTTGATTAGATTAACCTTGACGCTGCTTATGACGAGGTTCAGCGCTACAAATCACGCGGATAACCCCATTACGACGGATAACTTTACAGCTACCACAAATTTTTTTTACAGAAGCTTGTACTTTCATGATGAAACCTCAAGTGCGCTTATCCCTTAGGATGAGCAGTCGTTTTTCTCATTAACGTTTGATTATCATACTGGTGCGAGGTGAGATGTGCTTGAAGCTGAGCCATAAAGTCCATCACGACCACCACAACGATGAGCAAAGAGGTACCACCCAAAGAGAATGGAATACCAAATGAGCTCTGTAATACCATCGGCATTAAACAAATCACTGTGATATAAATCGCGCCAATAAAGGTCAAACGATTGAGAATATGATCTAAGTAACGAGCAGTTTGCTCACCTGGACGAATACCAGGCACATAAGCTCCGCTGCGTTTCAAGTTCTCTGAAACTTCTTTCGGGCTAAACACTAGCGCCGTATAGAAGTAACAGAAAAAGATAATTAACGCACCAAAGAGCACCAAATACAACGGCTGTCCAGGCGACAATACGAGTGCCAAATCTTGTAGGCTACGTTTGATAATATTTGCACTAGGATCAGCACTACCCACCCATTGCCCTAAGCTCGCAGGGAACAAAAGCAATGAACTTGCAAAAATTGCTGGGATAACACCTGCCATATTAATTTTTAATGGCAAATGTGTCTGCTGTGCAGTAAACACACGACGACCTTGTTGTTTTTGAGCGTAATTGACTGGTATACGACGTTGTGCTTTTTCAATAAACACAATAGCTGCTAAAACACCGATAGACAACAGACCAAAAACAACTAAGCCAATCAGGCTTGTTTGACCATTATCTACTGATGAGAAAGATTGCATAATTAAATTTGGCAATCCTGCAACAATACCTGCAAAGATGATCATGGATATACCATTCCCTACTCCGCGTTCAGTAATTTGCTCACCTAACCACATTAAGAACATTGTACCTGCAACCAGCGAAGTCACAGCAGGGATATAAAAAGCCAAACCTTCTGTCAAGGTAATACCCTGACTAATCAGCCCAGCACACATTCCTACAGACTGCACAAGCGCAAGAAACAGTGTTCCCTGTCGCGTATATTGATTAATCTTACGCTTACCTTGTTCGCCTTCTTTTTTCAAAGCTTCCAGCGAAGGAACAACCGTAGACATTAACTGCACAATAATTGAGGCAGAAATGTATGGCATGATCCCTAAAGCAAGAATTGACATCCGCTCTAATGCACCACCTGAAAACATGTTAAACAAACCAAGGATCGTACCTTGGTTTGCATTAAAAAGATTTTCAAGTGCAGCACTATTAATGCCTGGTACTGGAATATGTGCTCCTAGTCGAAAGACCATCAATGCACCGATAAGAAACATCATTCGGCGAATAATTTCACGATATTTCACATGAAACGGTTGACCTTTCATCATGTTCACATGACCTGAAGAACTAGGAGACATAGACACTAGCGATTACTCCTCGACTTTGCCGCCAGCAGCTTCAACAGCAGCTTTAGCGCCTTTAGTCAATGCAACACCTTGAATAGTGAATGCACGAGTAATATCACCAGAAAGTACGATACGAGCACGAGTCATATCTCTACGTACAACATTCGCTGCTTTTAAAGTTTCAAGTGAAATAATATCACCTTCAACTTTAGCAAGCTCAGATAAACGTACTTCAGCAGTTTTTAAAGCGAGTTGGCTAGTAAAACCGAATTTAGGCAAACGACGATATAACGCAGTTTGACCACCTTCAAATCCTGGACGTGTACCACCGCTCTTACGTGAATTCTGACCTTTGACACCACGGCCACCGGTCTTACCAACGCCAGAACCGATACCACGGCCTAGACGAAGGTTGTCACGCTTAGCACCTTCTGCAGGTGCAATAGTATTTAAACGCAGAGTCATGGCTTATTCCTCTACACTAACCATATAGTAGACTTGGTTGATCATACCGCGGTTAGAAGGCGTATCTTGCACTTCTACAGTATGACCAATACGACGCAGACCTAAACCTTGAAGGCTAAGCTTGTGATTTTTCAAGCGATGCGATGAAGATTTAGTCTGGGTAACTTTAATCGTTTTCATGATTGATTACCCTTGAATTTGTTCAACAGTAAGACCACGTTTCGCAGCGACTTTCTCAGGAGAAGTCATATCACGCAAACCTTTGAAAGTTGCGTTAACTACGTTAGCAGCATTTGTAGAACCATAGCATTTTGTCAATACGTTATGTACGCCAACAGCCTCTAGAACTGCACGCATAGCACCACCAGCAATTACACCAGTACCTTCAGAAGCAGGTTGCATGTAAACGCGGCTTGCACCGTGACGAGCATTAATAGGATGTTGTACAGTACCGTTAACAAGATCAACAGTAATCATGTTGCGACGTGCAGCTTCAAGTGCTTTAGAAATAGCAGCTGGAACTTCACGTGCTTTACCACGACCAAAACCTACGCGACCATTACCATCACCCACAACAGTTAATGCTGTGAAAGAGAAGATACGACCACCCTTAACAACTTTGGCTACACGATCAACGGCAACCAGCTTTTCAACAAGACCTTCGTTTTGTTCAACTTTAGCCATGATTAGAACTCCAAGCCGTTTTCACGAGCAGCATCAGCCAAGGCTTTGATACGACCATGATATTTAAAACCAGAACGGTCAAATGCAACTTTTGATACACCAGCTGCTTTAGCACGTTCTGCGATTAAAGCACCTACTTTTTGAGCTGCTTCAACGTTGCCAGTTGTGCCAGCACGTAAAGTAGCATCTAAAGTTGAAGCTTGCGCTAAAACTTTGCCACCATCTGCTGAAATAACTTGCGCATAGATGTGACGCGGAGTGCGGTTTACACACAAGCGAGTCGCACCCAATGCACGAATGTGCAAGCGTGTGCTTTTCGCACGACGCAAACGGGATTGTTTCTTTTCGTTCATAAGAACCTCGCGCCTTATTTCTTCTTAGCTTCTTTACGAAGAACAACTTCATCCGAATAACGAACACCTTTACCTTTATAAGGTTCAGGTTCACGATATGAACGGATATCTGCAGCTACTTGACCCAACATATGTTTGCTTGCTGATTTCAAAATGATTTCAGTAGCAGTTGGAGTTTCAGCAGTTACACCTTCAGGAAGTTTATAATCGATAGGGTGTGAATAACCAAGGTTAAGGTGAACAACATCACCTTTAACCGCAGCTTTATAACCAACACCGATTAATTGTAACTTACGTTCGAAGCCTTCACTAACACCCTTTACAAGGTTGTTAAGAACAGCGCGAGCAGTACCAGCTTGCATCCAAGCGTCTTTCGACTCTTTAACTGGAGCAACTTGAAGATTACCTTCTTCCTGTTTAAGCTCGACCAGCGCATGCAGGTTGAAAGACAAAGTACCTTTTGTGCCTTTCACTTCGACCTGCCGGCCGTTCTGAGTAACTGTCACACCGTTAGGTACAGTTACTGGGGCTTTAGCCACACGAGACATGAGGAATCACCTATTAAGAAACAAAAGCAATAACTTCACCACCGATGCCCGCAGCACGTGCAGCGCGATCAGTCATGATGCCTTTGCTTGTAGAAACAATTGCAATACCTAAACCTTGCTTAACGCTAGGAAGTGCATCTTTACCGCGATACTGACGTAGACCTGGACGGCTTACGCGTTTCACAGTTTCGATAACTGGTTTGCCTTCAAAATATTTCAACGTAATAGTTAAAGTTGGTTTGCCTTCAGCATCTGCAACTTCTACGTTTGAAATGTAACCTTCAGATTGAAGAACGTTAGCAATAGCAACCTTCAACTTAGAGTTAGGCATAGAAACAGTTTGTTTCTTTGCCATTTGTGCGTTACGAACACGGGTTAACATGTCGGCAACGGTATCTTGCATACTCATTTATAGTCGCTCCTTACCAGCTTGCCTTAACAACGCCCGGTACATCACCTTGCATTACTGTTTCACGTAATTTGTTACGGCTTAAGCCAAACTTACGGAAGTAACCATGAGGACGACCAGTTAAACCGCAACGGTTACGAAGACGTACTGGAGACGCATTACGTGGTAATGCTTGAAATTTCATCATCGCTTCGAAACGTTCTTCTTCGCTTGCATTTACATTTGCAATGATTGCTTTTAATTCAGCACGCTTTGCAGCAAATTTAGCAACAGTAGCTTCGCGTTTCAATTCGCGATTAATCATACCTTTCTTAGCCATATCGACCTCTTATTTGAACGGGAAGCCGAATGCACGCATAAGCGCACGGCCTTCGTCATCGGTGCGAGCAGTCGTAGTAACGGTAATATCCATACCACGAATACGATCAATCTTATCGAAATCGATTTCAGGGAACATGATTTGTTCCTTGAGACCCATCGAATAGTTACCACGACCATCAAATGATTTCGCAGAAAAACCGCGGAAGTCACGAATACGAGGGATCGCAATAGAGATCAAACGGTCTAAGAATTCGTACATACGTTCGCCGCGTAAAGTAACTTTACAACCAATTGGCCAACCATCACGGATTTTAAAACCCGCGATTGATTTACGTGCTAATGTAAGAACGGGTTTTTGACCAGCAATCGCTTGCATGTCTGATAATGCACCGTCTAACAATTTCTTGTCAGCTGAAGCTGCACCAACACCCATATTAATGGTGATTTTAGTAATGCGAGGAATTTCCATCACATTCTTAACGCCCAATTGTTCTAATAATTGAGCTTTAAGTTCTTCGTTGTAACGTGTTTTAAGTCTGGCCATGGCCTATATCAACCTATTACTTCGCTACCGCCACTGATTCACCAGTTGATTTGAATACGCGAGTTTTCACGCCTTCAGTCACTTGGTAACCAACACGGTCAGCCTTTTGGGTTGTAGCATTAAAAATTGCCACGTTTGAGATATGAAGCGTAGCTTCTTGAGTTACGATGCTGCCTTCAGCGCCAGTAGCTCGGTTCGGCTTTTGATGCTTCTTCACCAAGTTAAGGCCTTCAACCTTAACGCGGTCATTTGAAACAGACAAAACAGTTCCCTGTTTGCCTTTTTCTTTACCTGCGATCACAATAATTTGATCGCCTTTTTTAATCTTAGCCATGAGTGCCTCTTATAGAACTTCAGGAGCCAATGAAATGATTTTCATGAACTGTTCAGTACGAAGTTCACGAGTCACTGGTCCGAAAATACGAGTTGCAATCGGCGCTTTGTTGTTGTTCAAAATTACAGCAGCATTGTCATCAAAACGAATGATAGAACCATCCGGACGACGCACACCAAATTTTGTACGTACAACTACAGCATTCATCACGTCGCCTTTTTTAACACGGCCACGAGGAATAGCTTCTTTTACAGTAACTTTAATAATGTCGCCAACAGAAGCATAACGACGGTGTGAACCACCTAGTACTTTAATACATTGTACACGGCGAGCACCACTGTTGTCTGCTACGTCGAGCATACTTTCGGTTTGAATCATTGCCCTACTCCAAAACCGAGCATCACCGGTCACAATTTCGAAAGGCTCAAAGAGTACTCGAAATTAACCGATGATGCAACAAGAACGTCTAATTACTCAGCAGCAGCTTCAATAACTTCCACTAAAGCCCAAGCTTTAGTTTTAGAAATTGGGCGGCTTTCTTTAATGGTCACTACGTCGCCAGTTTTAGCAACATTGTTCTCATCATGAGCGTGTAATTTAGTTGAACGGCGGATTGATTTGCCATACAACGGGTGTTGAACTCGGCGTTCAATAAGCACAACAATAGACTTGTCCATTTTGTCGCTTACGACTTTGCCGGTTAACGTGCGAACTGTTTGTTCACTCATTGTCCGTTCCCCTGTTTTTCGGTAAGGAGTGTCTTAATACGAGCAATAGTCTTACGAGTAAGCGCAACTTCATGCGATTTACCCAACTGACCAGTTGCTTTAGCCATACGAAGACGGAATTGGTTAAGCTGTTGCTCATCAAGCAAAGCTGTCAACTCTTCTACCGATTTTTCACGTAGATCTTTAGTTTTCATTACATTACCGTCCGAGTCACGATAGTGGTTTTAAACGGAAGCTTCGCAGCAGCAAGCGTAAATGCTTCACGCGCTAATTCTTCGCTTACACCATCCATTTCGTACAAGATCTTACCTGGTTTGATTTGACAAACCCAGTATTCCACAGAACCTTTACCTTTACCCATACGAACTTCTAATGGTTTTTCAGTAATTGGTTTGTCTGGGAAAACACGGATAAAGATCTTACCACCACGTTTTACACGACGGCTAATTGTACGACGCGCAGCTTCAATTTGACGAGCAGTCATTTGACCACGCTCGATAGATTTAAGTGCAATAGTACCAAAAGATACAGTGCTACCGCGATGCGCTAGACCAGTGTTACGGCCTTTCTGCACTTTACGGAATTTAGTACGTTTAGGTTGCAACATGGATTATTCTCCTTTTTCAGCAGAACGATCATTGCGACGACCACGACGCTCTTGACCTTCACCACGACCGCGACCACGTTTAGCTGGACGTTCTTCAGCAGGAGCAGGGTTCATGACTTGTTTCATGCCACCTAAGATCTCGCCACGGAAAACCCAAACTTTAACGCCAATCGTACCGTAAGTCGTTTCAGCACGCATAGTAGAGTAGTCGATATCTGCACGAAGTGTATGCAAAGGTACACGACCTTCACGATACCACTCAGTACGAGCAATCTCTGCACCACCAAGACGACCAGAAACTTCAACTTTGATACCTTTAGCACCAGCACGCATCGAGTTCTGTACCGCACGCTTCATAGCACGACGGAACATTACACGTTTCTCTAATTGAGAAGCGATAGCTTCAGCAACTAGACGAGCGTCTAAATCTGGGCGATCGATTTCGTTGATACTTACTTGCGCAGGAACACCCATAATAGATGTTAATTCGCGTTGTAATTTCTCAATGTCTTCGCCTTTTTTACCGATAACGATACCTGGACGAGCAGTGCTAATAGTAATTTTAGCAGCGCCTGTAGGACGTTCGATAAGAATTTTGCTGATCATCGCATTTTTAAGTTTTTTAGTTAAAAACTCACGAACTTGAAGATCTTTAAGCAAATATTCAGCGTATTGTTTCGGACTCGCATACCAGTTAGCGTTATGACGTTTCACAACACCTAGGCGGATACCGATTGGATGAACCTTCTGACCCATATCAAACCCCTACCTTAACGGTGATGTGACAAGTACGCTTAGTAATACGATCTGCACGGCCTTTAGCACGTGGCATAATACGTTTAAGGCTAGTGCCTTCATCAACGTAAATCGTAGAAACTTTAAGGTCGTCTACATCTAAACTGTTATTATGTTCAGCGTTTGCAATTGCAGATTCCAAAGCTTTTTTCACTAACACAGCAGCTTTTTTGTTGCTGAAGGTTAAAATGTTCAAAGCGTGGGCAATAGATTTGCCACGAATCAGGTCTGCAACCAAACGAGCTTTTTGTGCCGAGATAGCGGCACCGCGTAATTTAGCAGTAACTTCCATCATAGCACCTTAACGTTTAGATTTCTTGTCAACACCGTGACCACGATAGGTACGAGTTGGCGCGAATTCACCGAGTTTATGACCAACCATATGCTCTGATACAATTACCGGAACATGGTTACGACCATTATGAACAGAAATTGTTAAACCAACAAAATCTGGGAGAATCATCGAACGACGCGACCAAGTTTTGATCGGCTTACGGTTATTAGCCGCGATAGCCGCTTCAACCTTAGCGAACAAGTGCGCATCGACGAATGGACCTTTTTTCAGAGAACGAGGCATTAGTCAGATTCCTTTACTTGACGCGACGGTCGCGAATAATCATCTTAGTCGTACGCTTATTGGTACGTGTTTTGTACCCTTTAGCTTTTTGACCCCATGGGCTTACAGGTTGAATACCCTTATTACGCCCTTCACCACCACCATGTGGGTGATCTACTGGGTTCATCGCCATACCACGAACGGTAGGACGAATACCACGCCAGCGCGAAGCACCAGCTTTACCCAATGAACGAAGGTTGCTTTCTGCGTTAGATACTTCACCTAACACAGCACGGCATTCAACATGAATTTTACGCATCTCGCCTGAACGTAGACGAACGATAGCGTAAGAGCCATCACGACCCAACAACTGAACAGAAGTACCAGCTGAACGAGCTAATTGCGCGCCTTTACCGATTTTAAGTTCAAGGTTGTGTAATGTAGAACCGATTGGCATGTTACGAAGTGGTAAGCAGTTACCTGGACGAATTGGAGCATCGTTACCAGATTGTACTTTATCACCAGCACGTAAGCCCTTAGGAGCAATAATATAGCGACGTTCACCATCAGCATACAAAACTAAAGCAATGTGTGCAGTACGGTTAGGATCGTATTCAATACGCTCTACAGTAGCTGGAATGCTATCTTTATTACGTTTGAAGTCAACAAGACGGTAGTTTTGTTTATGACCACCACCAACGTGACGAGTTGTAATGTGACCGTTATTATTACGACCACCAGTACGTTTTTTAGCTTCAACCAACGGTGAGTACGGTGCGCCTTTATGAAGATGGTCGTGAACGACTTTCTCTACAAAGCGACGTCCTGGAGACGTTGGCTTACATTTTTGAATAGGCATAAATTTCGTCCTTATTCCGCTGCGCTTTCAGCGGTATCGCCCAAGTCAGCCATTTCAACATCTTGGCCAGCTTTCAGGGTGACGTATGCTTTTTTAACATCAGAACGACGTCCTAATGTTTTACCAAAGCGTTTAGTCTTACCTTTAGTGATGGTCGTGTTAACTTTAACAACTTCCACACCAAAGAGTTGTTCAACTGCTTTTTTGATTTCAAGCTTGTTTGCACCAAGTGCAACTTTAAAAACTTGAACACCAGCAGCCTCACCTAAAGCTTGAGCTTTTTCTGAGAATACAGGTCCTTGTAGGACTTGATAGATACGTTCGTTGTTCATCCGAGTTCTACCTCAATTTTCTTAGCAGCAGCTACAGACATAACAACTTTGTCGAACGCAATCAAGCTAACAGGATCAATTGCAGCAGCATCAACCACATCTACATGCGGAAGGTTACGTGCAGCAAGATATAGATTTTCATCTACAGAATCCGTAACGATTAATGCGCGAACTGCATTTAAGTCGTTAAGTTTAGCAAGCAATTCTTTAGTTTTAGGAGCAGCAACTGCAAACTCTTCAACCAATATTAGGCGATCTTGACGAACAAGTTCAGCTAAGATGCATTGCATAGCACCGCGGTACATTTTACGGTTAACTTTTTGAGACCAATCTTGTGGACGAGCAGCAAAAGTCTTACCACCACCAACCCAGATTGGGCTACGAATAGAACCAGCACGCGCACGGCCAGTACCTTTTTGACGGAAAGGTTTTTTACCACCGCCAGATACGTCGCCACGTGATTTTTGAGCTTTAGAACCTTGACGACCACCAGCTAAATAAGCTGTAACAACTTGGTGTACAAGAGCTTCATTAAACTCACGTCCGAAAGCAACTTCAGACAATTCAACAGCAGAGCCGGAAACAGTATTTAAATTCACAATATTTCCCCTCAGGCCTTGATCGTAGGACGAACGATAACGTCGCCGCCAGTAGCACCAGGAATCGCACCTTTAACAACAAGAACTGAACGTTCAAAATCGATAGATACAACTTCAAGACCTTGTACTGTTACGCGTTCATCACCTAAGTGACCAGCCATTTTCTTGCCTTTGAACACGCGTCCAGGAGTCTGGTTTTGACCAGTAGAACCTAAAGAACGGTGAGAAAGTGAGTTACCGTGTGTAGCATCTTGGGTACGGAAGTTCCAACGCTTAACACCACCTTGGAAACCTTTACCTTTAGACTGACCAGTTACATCAACTACTTGACCAACTGCAAACAAGTCCACACCAACAATACCACCAACTTCACGACCTTCAAGATCAGCTTCTGTAACGCGGAATTCTTTAACCAAACGACCAGCAGCAACACCCGCTTTAGCGAAGTGACCTTTCTGAGCGTTAGTCACACGAGATTCGCGACGTTCACCAGTAGTGATTTGAATTGCTTGATAACCATCAGTTTCAAGCGTTTTGATTTGAGTGATGCGGTTAGGATCAACCTCAATCACCGTAACAGGTACAGAAACACCAGCATCTGTAAAGATACGTGTCATACCGCACTTGCGACCGACTAAACCAATAGTCATGTGCATAAACCTCTAAAAAAGCGGCTTAATTAACCTAAAATGTCAATTAACCCGAAAGCCTTAACCCAATGCGATCTGAACATCAACACCAGCTGCAAGATCTAATTTCATCAATGCATCAACAGTTTTGTCTGTTGGTTGAACGATATCGATCAAACGCTTGTAAGTGCGGATTTCATACTGATCACGCGCGTCTTTATTAACGTGCGGAGAAGTTAGAACGTTAAAACGTTCGATGCGTGTAGGCATCGGAATTGGACCACAAACTTGTGCGCCAGTACGTTTTGCTGTTTCTACGATCTCTTGAGCAGATTGATCAATCAGACGATGATCAAAAGACTTCAAACGGATACGGATTCTCTGGTTAGACATACCAGTAAACTCCAAGCCAAATATATAAAGAATCACCTCTGACGCATCTCACCTAGTGGTAAGTGTCAAAGGCAGTGAAAATCACTAAGGTCATGATCGATGCCACGACTGTCACGATATTAACTACTTTATTCGTAGTTAACCCCTTTTATTAAAGGGTCGCCCATTATAGCGATTGTTTAACGCTTAAGCAAATCTCTTTTCAACTTTATCCTATCTTTTTCAAATCACAAATTTGCAACATTGTTTAAAAATAGATCAGTATGCCGTTTTTTGCAAAACGTACTCTATTGCTTGGTTTAATATTTGATTTCCATCAATAAAATTATTTTTTGATGTCTTTTTGAGTTGTTGTTGCGTTTGTACATGCTGACCAGAAAAGTGATCTAACTCCTCCTCATTTTCTAAAAACAAGTTTAATGTCTCTGGCGTAATTTCAGGGTGAAACTGAAAACCCAAGACATTTTTGCCAATTTGGTACATTTGGTTTCGACACACATCATTTTCCGCCAAATGAATCGCACCTTTTGGAATTTCAAAAGTTTCACTATGCCATTGCATCACATTAAATTCTGCTGGTAATTCAAAACATTCCGCAGGCACATAATTCACTTTACGCACCGCCGTCCAGCCCAATTCCTGTTTTTCGCTTCGACTCACAGCAGCACCTAGGGCGTTGGCGATCAACTGCCCGCCTAAACATAAACCTATCGCGGGTTTCCCCATAGACAAGTATCGTCGTAACCAGCGTTTTTCTATTTTCAACCAAGGGAAATTAACTTCATCATTTACGCTCATTTCCCCTCCCATAATGATGAGTAAATCAACATCTTCTACCTGAGGTAAGGCTTCTATTTCCAAGGAACGATCGACAGGTAACGCAAAAAATTCCGTTGCACTAATTTTAGCATAGTGCTGTTTTAAAAATTGATGACAACTACCGAACCCTTCACCAGCAATATGCTGAAAATAATGTACTTTCAAATGCGACTTCATCCGCCCAAACCTATTGTTGTTGCTCTAATAGAGGTTTAGCAAAAATGAAGCCAACTTTTAAAAATGTAGCCCTTTTTATACATTGGGGCATTTATATAGCCTAATGGGTCTGTTTCTCTTAAGCTAAAGCTCATTTTGATACGACTTAGAGCAGAACTTTGAAAAATAATCCACAAACTGCATTGATTCATGCACCACGACAAGCCCCTCAATACATTTCGACCATCCAACCTCCCCTGTTTCGTGCATCGACCATTATTTTCCCAAACACAGATGCACTGTTTAATCGCCACTGGAGTGATGCTTATGACTATAGTTATGGTACGCATGGCACACCCAC
This sequence comes from Acinetobacter kyonggiensis, assembly GCF_900107285.1. GTDB lineage: Bacteria > Pseudomonadota > Gammaproteobacteria > Pseudomonadales > Moraxellaceae > Acinetobacter > Acinetobacter kyonggiensis. Next base: position 17,774 of record NZ_FNPK01000029.1, read on the forward strand.
AACCTTTACCTTAGGCGACAACATCGCGCAGATTGAAGGTGGAAATTTTTGTTTACTGGCACCCAGCGGTTTGTCTGCCATCAACCTCGTGAATGCCTGCTTTTTAGCACAGGGAGACGAGGTCTGGGTTGCAGATAACATCTATGGTCCAAATATGGAACATTTGCGCAATCTAGAAACACGTTATGGCATCCACGTGAAAATTTACAATCCGATAGAAGTTGATAGTTTCCAACCCTCAGCGCAAGCCAAATTGATTTGGTCAGAGGCAGCAGGTTCAGTGACTTTAGAATTCCCAGACTTGGTCGCTTTGGTCAACAAAGCCAAACAAGCCAATGTTTTGACTGCGCTAGATAATACTTGGGGCGCGGGTCTTGCCTTTAATGCCTTTGATTTTGGTGATGAACATTTAAGTGTCGATATTACTGTCCATGCGCTGACCAAATACCCTAGCGGTGGTGGTGATATTTTAATGGGTTCCGTGGTGACACGTGATCAAAAGCTGCATCACCAACTATTCCGTATGCATGCTATTCAAGGCATTGCCATTTCAGGGGATGATGCTGCACAAGTTCAGCGCAGCTTAGCGTCTATGCGACTTCGTTATGAACATCAATCACAAAGCACTTTAAAACTCCTTGATTGGCTAAAACAACAAGACGAATTTGCACAAGTCCTGCATCCTGCCGATGCATCTTCTTCTGGGCATCGCTACTGGAAGGAAGTGTGTCAAGAGGGGCATAGCGCAGGCTTAGTCAGTGTAATTTTTAAAACTAAATATGATTTAACTGCCATTCGAAAATTTTGCGACAGCTTGAATCTCTTTAAACTCGGCTTTAGCTGGGGTGGCCCTGTTAGTTTAGTCATGCTGTACAACTTAAAAGAGATGCGTGAACTACAACATACACATTTACAACAAGGATTATTGGTTCGTTTTTGTATAGGGCTAGAACATCCTGAAGATTTAATTCAAGATATAGAAAATGCGCTAAAACAATTGAATACGCAACAACTCGAATAACCTAAACACAAGAAAATAAAATAGGAATAAACCGTATGGGCACAGCAATCGTTATTGCAAAAAAAACCTCAGACACAGAACAAGAGATTGTTTTACATTCACAGTTTGCCAACCGTCACGGTTTAATCGCTGGAGCAACGGGCACGGGTAAAACAGTCACGCTCAAAGTCCTTGCAGAAAATTTTTCCCGAATGGGTGTACCCGTATTTCTAGCCGATGCCAAAGGTGATGTGTCTAGCCTTGCTCAGGCGGGAGCAAGTGGCCCTAAATTTGATGCACGTCTGAAAGTTTTAAATATTGATACGATTCCTTTTGCCGCTTCACCTGTCGTGTTTTGGGATTTATTTGCCGAACAAGGTCATCCGATTCGCACCACGGTTTCGGAAATTGGCCCACTCTTATTAGCACGTATGCTCAATCTGAATGACACGCAAGAGGGTGTACTTTCCGCAGTGTTTCGTATTGCCGATGATCAAGGCTTATTGCTGATTGATTTTAAGGATTTAAAATCAATCATTAGCTATGTTTCCGAACATGCAACCGAGTTTCAAGCTGAATATGGCAACCTTTCTCCTGCCAGTCTGGGTGCCATACAACGTAATTTATTGGCGCTTGCAGACCAAGGCGGTGATCAATTTTTTGGTGAACCCAGTTTAAATATTTTAGATTTCATTCAAACTGATAGCCAAGGCCTTGGTTATATCAATGTATTAGCCGCAGATAAGCTGATGAACACGCCCAAATTGTATGCCACATTCCTACTTTGGATGCTTTCAGAATTATTTGAACAGTTACCCGAAGTCGGTGATCTGGACAAACCCAAATTGGTGTTCTTTTTCGATGAAGCCCATTTATTGTTCGATAATGCCAGCACCGCGCTGCAAGAAAAAATTGAACAAGTGGTGCGTCTAATTCGCTCTAAAGGGGTCGGGATTTACTTCGTGACGCAAAATCCGCTCGACTTACCTGAAAGCGTTTTAGGACAACTCGGCAACCGTATTCAACATGCCTTACGTGCATTTACCCCCAAAGACCAAAAAGCTGTCAAAACTGCCGCAGATACCTTTCGATCCAATCCTGAATTTAAAGTCGATCAAGCCATTACCGAACTTGGAGTAGGTGAAGCCTTAATTAGCTGCTTGGATGAGCAAGGCATTCCACAGATTGTTGAACGTGGCTGGGTGATGCCACCCTATTCATCATTTACCCCAATTAGTCTAGATGAACGAAAAATACTAATGAAGCAAAGCATTGTTGCAGGCATTTATGAGCAACAGGTCGACCGTGAAAGTGCTTTTGAGATGTTGCAACAGAAAATCACACAACGTCAACAACAGGCCATTGCAGAAGAAACAGCAAAACAACAAGCCAAAGAACAAGAAGCTATAGCTAAGCAGCAAGCCAAAGAACAAGAGGCTTTTGCAAAACAGCAAACACGCGAGCAGGAGCGCATTGCACGTGAGCAAGAAAAAGAAACTGATCGTGCATCAAAACAACGTGAAAAACTCACCCAAGACATTGTCGACACCTTTGCAAAAAGTGCTGCACGCAGCTTAGGTGGCAGTACAGGACAAAAAATTGTCCGCGGTCTACTCGGCTCTCTTTTTGGCAGAAAATAGCGATCATTTCCCCTATCAAGATTTTTAAAATTATGGGATATTTAGATATTCCATAATTTTTTTATGGTTTTTTAAAAAGATGTATTTACAAGGCACTTTATAAAATGTATTTTAAATACATCTTATAAATAACAGCCATGAGAGATCTGCCATGACTCCGCAGCAAATTGACCTTGTAAAAGCAACTGTCCCTGTACTTCGTGAAAACGGTGTAGCCCTAACTGGTTATTTTTATAACCGTATGTTGGGCAATAATCCTGAGCTCAAAGAAACCTTTAATATGGGGCATCAACGCAGTGGCGCACAAGCACAAGCCTTAGCAGGTGCAGTTTTGGCGTATGCTGAAAACATTGAAGACCCTTCAGTCCTTTTACCTGTGGTTGAATTGATTGCTCATAAGCATGTGAGTCTGAATATTCAATCACCAGACTATAATATTGTCGGTGAAAATTTATTACATTCGATTAGTGAAGTGCTCAGCATTCCAATGGAAGATCCATTAATTGGTGCTTGGGCGGCTGCTTATGGTCAATTGGCGGATCTTTTCATTAGCACTGAAAAAGCGATTTATGAACAACATCAACAAACCAAAGGCAGCTGGTTAGGCTGGCGCAATTTTAAAATTGCCAAAAAAGTGGTGGAAAGTGAAGAAATCACCTCGTTCTACCTCGCACCTGTAGATGGTGGTGAATTACCAAAATATGAAGCAGGACAATACATCTCGGTTCGTGTCTTTGTTGAGGAACTCGGTCTAAAACAACCGCGCCAATACACTTTATCAACCAGTCCACAAGCAGACTATTTACGTATTTCAGTAAAACGTGAAGATGAAAAAGGTGATTTAGCAAGCGGTTGGGTTTCAAATACGCTACATGGCTTGGCTGAAGGTTCAGAAATTGAAGTCTCTGCACCAACAGGTAACTTCTATCTCATCGACCCAACGAAACGCAATATCTTTATCAGTGGTGGTGTTGGCTTAACTCCAATGATTGCTATGCTAAATCAATTGGTCACTTTGGATATGCCACAACCTGTGAGTTTTATCCACGCCTGTCGTAGCAGCCACGTGCATGCCATGAAAAAACATATCCATGAGTTACAAGCAAAATATCCTCGCCTAAGCACATTTACTGCCTATGAATCACCCCATCAAGCCGATGTCTTAGGTGAAGACTATGATGTTGCTGGACGTTTGGACTTAGCGACAATGGATGCGGCTTTACTTCCTGTAAAAGCAGATTACTACTTGTGTGGTCCAATGCCATTTATGGCAGAGCAACAAAAAGCTTTGGTCGCTCGCGGCATTCCTGCTGAAAACATTCACAGTGAAGCGTTTGGCACAGGTGGTGTTCATCACTAATCCGCTCCGCTAACATTAAATAAAGAGAGGGTTAGTCTTGTTATGCTAGACTAACCCTGATTTTTTGCCTTAAACACCCGTATTATCATGCAGCTAAATAAATTTACTGATTATGCTCTGCGTATTTTAATGTATATCTCACAACCCCAAGATGCCCCTTATACCATTGCAGAAATTGCGCGGGATTTACGCGTCTCGCAAAATCATTTGGTTAAAATTGTCCATTTCATGGGAAAACAAGATTGGATCATCACCACACGTGGTAAAGGTGGCGGTATTCGTTTAAATGCAGAAACTTTAAATTTAAATTTGGGATACATTGTTCGGATCTTACAAGGCAATAACCAGATTGTAGAATGCAATACCCCGCCTTGCGTACTCCGTCATAACTGTGGCCTTAAAGGTATTTTAGATCAAGCACTTGAACAGTTTTATCAATCTTTGGATCAATACCGTTTAGTCGATGTTCTTGATCAAAGCAACGCCAGCAAAGTTGCAACTTCATCGCCTATTTCACTGATTAATCTTTAAATCGCCACGAAAGTTTTCCGCTTTCAAAATGCAAAGGTCGCTTGCCTAGACGACTTCCTTTATAATGCTTCTTTGTAGATCATTTATTGAAGTTGAGTTATGCACCACAGCAGAGGAAAATCCAAAAACAGTAAAATTTCGGCTGCGCCTAAGCAAAAGATTAGCTATGAGAAAAAAGTTGATCCAGCCATTACTGAGTACTCTGTTCGCTCGCTGAACTGGTTACACAAAGCCGAATTTTTAATGAGTGCGCCTAAGCTCAACCTTTGCGTAGAAGATGCTGGCTATGAAATTGCCTTTGCAGGTCGCTCCAATGCAGGTAAATCTAGTGCAATTAATGCATTAACCAACCAAAAGCAATTGGCGCGTGCATCGAAAAGGCCGGGTCGTACCCAAATGATTAACTTCTTTAGCTTGGGGAATCCAGATCAACGCTTGGTCGATTTACCCGGCTATGGTTATGCAGCCGTACCCGAAGCGATGAAACTGGTTTGGCAAAAAGAACTGGAAAATTATTTAATTCATCGCCAAAGCCTACAAGGTTTGGTGTTGTTGATGGATATTCGTCATCCATTACAACACTTTGACGTCATGATGCTGGAATGGGCATATTCACGTAAATTATTTGTGCATGTGTTATTAACCAAGTCAGATAAATTAAACCGTGGCCCTGCATCAAAAGTACTGCAAGAAGTACAACAACAATTGAAAAAAATGAAGCTTCAGTTCTCCATTCAATTGTTCTCATCTATGAATAAACAAGGCTTAGAAGAACTTGCCAGTGTGATGGGCGGTCGTCTGAACTTTACCCTCGAACAAGCCAGCGCATTTGATTTAGACAGTATTCCTGATGCATCAGCAGATGAAATTGAGTTTGTTGAAGGTGATGAGGAACTGTTTGATGAAAATGAATTTGAAGATGCTACATTTGAAAATGAAAGTAGCGACCATAGCTCAGCAGATCTCCCTCAAAACGAGCAATAATCTATTGTAAATTAGATGGTCTAAGCAAACTCATCATCTATTGATATTGGAATGTCCTCTATTGCTAACCACAATTGAGGGCATTTTTTTATACTGATTCTAAGCAATGTGAATACACTCACAGTGAAAAAACAATAGGACAGGATGATGAAGCTTTTATCTTTACTCAAGAAGTCTAAAATTGGATCTTCAATTCAATACCAAATTAAACCGCGAAAAGTCAAATTTGAATGGCAAGAAACACCCGTCGACTGGATTCCCAACCATCCTTTTACCAGTTACTTCATCAACGAAATTAATATGATTTTACCTGCCGGTGAATTTTGGTTTTGTCGCCTTTATAACAAAGTCCTCACGCAAATTAGCGATGAAAAACTCAAAGAAGATGTCAAAGCTTTTATTCGCCAAGAAGCCATGCATGCTCAGGCTCATGCTTCAGCCAACAAAGAATATCTGACTGTGCGTAACATTGATGTACAACGTAATCTTGAAATTATGGATTTTCTGTTTGGTCAATTACTGGCAGACCAACCTTTGGGTTTAAAAGTCCCTAAAGTGCTAGAACATCAATGGGATTTATTTCGTCTCGGGATTATTGCCACAGTTGAACATATGACCTGCGTGCTTGGAAAATATGTTTTATACAACCAGCATTGGGAACAACTGGGCGCGGACCCTGCCATGTTAGATCTGGTTAAATGGCATGGTGCTGAAGAAATTGAACACCGTACCGTGGCATTTGATTTATACCGTCATCTGGGTGGTGGCTATATTGCACGTTACTATTTAAGTGTGGCGGTGATTGTTGGCGTACTGGGTTTGTGGGTGGACGGCGCAGCACATATTATGAAGCAAGATGAACGCTTTAAATCGATTCAGCCCAGTGTATTTAAACCGTGGATTTGGCGCGAATGGTATGCCATTTCACAAAAAGATAACCGCATCATGCCGAATCCATTTTGGCTCATTTCACAACAATTGGGTTATTTAATGCCGTGGTACGATCCAGTGCATGAAGCCAAAACCGAAGATGCAATTGCCTATTTAGACCATTCCCCTGCGGCAAAACGAGCAGCACTGAAAGTCGCTTAAGGCTGTCACACAAATACCAAACAGTAGGGCTTTATGCCCTACTTTTATTTGCACTACAATACATCCAGATCAAAAAAAGATCAGGATAAAACATGAAACCCTATATTTCTGTCATCACGCTTGCCGTTAACAACTTAGAGCAGTCATTGAAGTTTTATTGTGAAGGTTTAGGTCTACATAGCGAAGGTATTTTGGGTCAAGAATATGAATATGGTGCGGTTGCTTTTATTGAACTCCAGTCGGATATAAAACTCGCTTTATGGTCACAACAAAGTATTCAGCATGATACAGGTCTAGAACTCAGTGCAATGTGTCCAACCCAAATGACCCTTGGACATAACGTTTTTAGTCCACTCGAGGTCGATCAAGTCATGGCGCAAGCAGCACGTGCAGGTGCCCAAATTATCAAACCAGCACAAGCCACATTTTACGGTGGCTATGCCGGTTATTTTCAAGACCCCAATGGACATTTATGGGAAGTGGTATGGAATCCGTGTTGGGAAAATGATTAAGTGGTAATTTCATCATCGCGGGTATGACGATCCACCACCACACTAATCATCATATCGCCCTGCACATTGACCACTGTACGCACCGTATCCAGCAAACGATCTATCGGCAATAAAATAGCAATCGCTTCGGCAGGCAAACCCACCGATTGCAACACCATAATCATAGTCACCATACCTGCACTGGGAATGCCCGGTGCACCGAGTGATGCAATCATTGCGGTCATACAAACAATAAGCTGTTGCCCAATGCTTAAATCTAACCCCATCAGATTGGCAATAAATAAAGCCGCAGCAGCTTCATACAGCGCCGTACCATCCATATTCAATTGTGTACCCAGTGGGATAACAAAACCGGCTGTTGCAGGACGTACGCCTAAATTTTCTTGCGCACATTTCATCGAAAGTGGCATGGTGGCAGAACTTGAACTGGTGGCAAAAGCGGTAATCAGTGCGCTACGTGCTCCTTTAAAAAAGGTCAGCGGACTCATCTTGCCGAAAATCCACAATAATAGCGGTAAAACCACAACCCCATGAAAAATAGTGGTTCCCGTCACCACAGCAGCGAACTCAACCAAACGGTTCAGCACCGAAATATCTTCCGTAGCAATCAATTTTGCCAGTAAAGCAAAAATACCAATCGGCGCCAGTCGCATCACCCAAATAATCATGAACATCATCATGTCAAAGAACTGTTGGCTCAGTTGCCGTACTGTTTTAAAACGCTCACCGCCATGCACCAAAGCCACACCAAAGAACAACGCAAACACCACCACAGCAAGAACATTGCCTTCAGAAAATGCTTTAAAGGGATTAATTAAGGTGTTTTGAATAAAATTAGTCAAAAATGAGGTTGGAGTTAACGTATCGGGTGTTTGATGCTGATTCATGGCATCCTGAAACATCGCAATGTCGACACCCTTCCCAACATCAAACAAATGCGCACAGCCAATGCCGAGTATCAAAGCCAAAGTCGTGGTCGTGACACAGCAGGCCAAGGTGATTTTCCAAACCTTACCCAATTGCCCACCCGATTGTAAATTGGATACACCGACTACAATTGAACTAAAAATAAGGGGCACTAAAAGCATCTTCAATAAGCCAATAAAAATACTACTGGCAATCCCCAAGCCATACAAACTGGCATCAAAAAATGGCGTATTCGGATAAAAATTGAGAAGAAAGCCAAAAGCTACGCCCAGAATCGCAGCAATTAAAATTTGTGTGTTTAAGCCCATTTCTGCATGCTTTTATTGTTCAGTCTTGTAGGCACTATGCCATGCCCTATTTTTAGAATCGAGGAATTTTTTGTCACAAGTTCAGCATAAATATGCCAAAGCATGATTCACCCTTTATCTGAATCAACAACGGCTTAATAAAGATATGGCATAAAATCTGCTTTTGAATGACTACCGATCCACCCATAATTAAAAGAGCACAACTATGAAAAAAATAATCCTCATCACCGTACTGCTTTTAAGCATTGGGCAAACCTTTGCTCATTCAGGTCATGGCTGCCATAAAGATGTGTCGGAAGACATCCCTCGCTGCTACTAATACCCCATCATCAAAAACTGGGCTATATGCCCTAATGCCAGTCAGTTAAGGAGTTTTACAATTAACTCCTTAACTTTTTAGTTATTCACGACGGAGTCTTATCTCTTTAAATCAAATCCTTGGAGCTCGTTTGTTCCTTGCGAAACAATGTTTCTCATTAGCCAAAATGAGAAGCAGCGCTTCGTAAGAAAAACATTTGTCATCCGCAAAACTCGTCGAATACCTGTTATTGATCAATTAATCGCAGAAACTTTACTTTTTTAATCTTGCGGTGTATACACCTCATGCCTCGAACAGTTGCGGATGACGTTTCCGCGTATCAAGTAACATCATGAATTTAAAATAAAAAAACCAGTCAATTTCTTAACTGACTGGCATTAGCTATATGCCCAGTTCTTTTAAAGTAAAACGACACCTTATTGGGTTTCAATTTCACGAATACGAATTAAACCTTCTTGTGTGGTACTACACACCAGCTCACCATTTTGCCACATACGACCGAAGTTTAAACCACGCGAACTTGCACTCACGGTTGCATCCATGTCGTACAGCATCCATTCATCCACACGGAATGGTTTATGGAAATACATGGCATGATCGATACTGGCACATTGCAAACTAGGCGATAAATAACTTAAACCATGCGGACGAAGTGCCGTGGTCATTAAAGTAAAGTCTGAATAGAATGCGGCAATGGCTTGATGTAAAGAAATCTCATCCATCTCTGCCGCGATTTTATCGTGCGTACGTAAATAGTGCGCATAAGAAGGCGCTTCAGGCTGCGGTTGAAATGGATTGCTTGGATCAATTGGACGGATATCAATATGACGATCGCGCATAAAACTGGCACGGACGTTTTCGGGTACAAATTCGACCAGCAATTTTTTTAATTCAGCTTCAGACTTCAATGTTTCAACGGCTGGATATTCAGGTTCAGCAATCTGATAATTTAAACCCTCTTCTGGATGCGCAAAAGAAATCATCGCGGTAAAAATCGTTCGACCATGTTGAATGGCTCTGACTTGACGACTGACAAAGCTCTTGCCATCACGTAAACGATCAACTTGATACAAAATAGGGGCATTGACATCACCGCCATACAAAAAATAAGCATGCAATGAATGTGCAGGACGATCTGTGGTATACGATGCTGCGCGTAATGCCTGTCCTAATACTTGCCCACCGAAAACACGCTTTCCAACCAAGTTTCGACTTATTCCTCGGTAGATATTTTCTTCAATTTTTTCAAGGCTCAATAATTCAACCAATTCTTGGGTTAACGCGTTCATAAGCGACCTTTTTGATGTGGAATATCGGAGATGGAGGCGGAAAATTTAAATCAATCAAATAAACTATTTTATCTATTTTGCCACAAATTCAGACTAAATCCCTAGCGTTAGTCTGACTAGTCTGTCACATTATTTTCGGATTATAGTGGCTAAAAATACGATTTTTAACGATAAAATTTTACAATCAATATGCATTTTGTCAGAAAATGACATACAGTTTTAAATTACAATAATGCAAAACCATCCCCCCTCAGAAAATCTGGGGTTGCGGTCATTTAAGTAGGAGTGTGTATGTCCAAGAGTGGCTTTGGTCAAATGTATCGTCAGTTTTCCAGTAAACTGCTTGACCTTGTGGTAACTCCACATGTTCTTGGTGAGGTTCCTACTGAACCGACAGCTACAGACGTAAATACAATCACAGACCAACCTATTCAACAAAAAATAGTCTGTTATGTTTTACAAAATTACTCGCGCAGCAATGCCTTGATCGTGGATGGTGAAACACGTCGTCTCAAACTATCACCAGCATTAAATCCATTGGTCATTGGTGATCATAAAGAAAAAGCATCGGTGTTATTTTTACAACATCACGATGAAAATAATTTACTCAATCCGCCACCCCATGCTTTTCCACCGCGCTTATTACGTCTGATCGATGTTTTAGAACAGCATCCTGAAATTGATATTGAACTGATTCCTGTTACTGTACTTTGGGGGGCACTGTTGCAAATAGAGATTTGAGTCGATGAAGTTCCTTTTTAAAAGTGCTTAGAGACCGAAAACCCTGTTGATTAGACACACTTCACCTTGA
>NZ_FNPK01000045.1 GCF_900107285.1 Acinetobacter kyonggiensis
TATTGTGAATTCAACATCGCGCATGGTTTAAATAAAATCGCCATTAACAGTAAAATCAAGAAGAATTATCCGTATTTGAAAGCGGAGGATATATCAGATTTTAAGAAAAATTTATTAAAATTGGATGCCCATCCGATTATTAAAAAAGCACTGCTGTTCAAATTACATACTGGCGTGCGAGGGGCTGAATTGTTATTGGCTGAGCCTCATCATTTTGATTTAAATGAAAAAATCTGGAAAATACCTGCCTTGCATATTAAACAGTTTCGACGAAAAGTCATATTAGGCCATGAGATTCCCGACTTCTTAGTTCCACTTTCAGATCAGGCTTTAGATATTTTAAAAGACGTCATGCAGTGGTCATACGGTGAAAAATACCTTTTTGCTAGCCCTCGCAAACACAATCAACCGATTCATTTTAATACTCTAAATATGGCCATACGTAAGATGGGGTATGGCAAACATCAACTATCTTCTCATGGATTACGTTCTACTTTTAGTACCATTTTGAATGACTCAGGTTTGTTCCAAGATAATTGGATTGAGGCACAACTTTCACATATTGATAAGAACCGTACCCGTGCCAGCTATAATCACGCTGACTATTTAGCTCAACGGACTGAAATGATGCAGTGGTGGGGTGATTATTTAAGTACTACTAAATGAAAATCGTACTTTTATACATAAACTTAAAACATTATGGGGTGTCAAATGGATAGTAAACAATATACTTACCGTGTTACATGGTCAGCAGAAGATAATGAGTATGTTGGGTTGTGTGCTGAGTTTCCATCATTGTCTTGGCTTGATGCGGATCAGTCTAAAGCATTCTCAGGAATAGAGGAGCTCGTTGCTGATGTTGTCGCTGATATGATTAGCAATAATGAAAAAGTTCCTACACCACTCTCCGGAAAAATATAGTGGTCAGTTTATTGTCATTATTCTCAGTGGTTTAACAAAAACTAGCCCTCGAAGCCGCAGAACGTAGTGTGGACATGAATCGTTTAGTATCAGTAAAAAGAGCGATGTAATTTTAGTACGAGTGAGTGATAGAGCAGGAACTTATGCTTCATATATTCTGTAAATCGTATGAATTAATAGGTATTTTTAAAGAAAGTTTCTTTGATTTAGTGCTTTTTATTTAAAAAATTAATTTTTAAATACAACTTAGGCTAATTGATAAACACTATCTGGAAAGATTAAAAGAAAATATTTTTTAATTTCTGCTAATTCATTTAAGGCAGGTTCCCTTTCAAGCAGTTGAAATGTCCAAATAAGTACAGCCTGATGATTATCATAGCAAGTATTTACTCCAAGAAAATTAGCCATTCCATAACTTCTATTGATGTTCATTTCTTTAATTAATTGATTTCCTAAGTCACGAGCTTGCTGGCTGATCAATAACTCATTTGGTAACACGGCGGTCATCTCCACAAAATAATCTAATGCAGGTTCAATCCTTATATTTAAAAAGTTATAATTTAGTTGAAATGGATAAAATATACTTTCTATAAGTTGTAATAACCTGCTGTAGGTTAATTTTAGCAAAGTATTACTCAGTCAACAACTTCAAATAACTCACAGCAAGTTATTTTTTGTAAATTAATTTAAATATGATTACTTGTAAGTTATCTAGCCTCATGGGCGATAGAAAAATTTTAAAATTAAGTGAAGTGGTGCATGCAACAGGTATCAATCGCAACACGCTCACAAGTATGTATTATGACCGTGCTGTACGTATTGAATTACCAGTCGCCGATAAGTTGTGTAAGTACTTTAACTGTACGATGAATGATTTGTTTGAGTTTAAGGAAGAAGTTGAAGAAAAGGATTAACTAATACTTCGTTTGATAAGTTTTCCCTACAGGTCTAATACTGAATTTTATAAAGCTTCATCGAAAACATATATTTACTTTATTATTTATATAAAGGAATCAATCGAATGATAGAGGTATTTTTCTTATAACTTAGTTAAGAAGAGGGGCTAATGACCCACAATAGCGGTAACTATTGTGGGTTTGTTCCATGTAATGCAAATTGCCGTACAAGGAATTTAAAATGACTTCACTCCTCATCTTACGTTGCCCTTGTACTTATTGCAAGATTTTGAGTCTTTTTACAGGATTTTTCATTACACCATTTAAATTACTTCTTTTTATCATGTCGATAATGTTGGGTGCCAAGGCCTGTCGCCATAACATTTGAAATTGAAAGTTCTATAGATGTCCGCAATCCATCGAATAATTGAACCTCATTTGATGCACGAAGATAGTCCAATATATTTTCGCTCAAGGACTCTATGATTGCTTTGGGATTTCTAATTCTAAATTGATCACTTTCAGCCAATTTAATGAGATGTGACAGGTCTGGAAATGCTTTACTACCCGCCAGTTTGAGTGCCATTTTATGATCAATGGATTCATAAATGAGTGTATGCGTAATATCGAAAGGTGGCGAAACAAAAATGTTCTTCATATCTGAGGAATATTGCAGAGCAAAGTACAAGTTAGAGTGAAAAACAGGCTTAAGCAGCACAATATAACTGATGCAGGGTTTGCATAATCGTCAGGATTCTGGGGTCAGATACTTGATAGAAAATCTGTTTACCTTCACGACGAGTGCTGACCATATTATTTTTACGCAGTACAGTCAGTTGTTGGGACAGTGTTGGTTGATGAATATCAGTGCTTTCCTCAATTTTCTGTACATTGAGTTCGCCTTCTACCAAGACACATAAAATTTTTAGGCGGTCAGGATTTGATAAGACTTTTAAGTAGTTTGTGACTATATCGACTTCCGAAAAATCAATTTTAGCCTGATTAGTTCCAGTATTCATTACGATCTCCTTCAGTCCTGCATAGTTAAAAATCATTTATGAAAGAATATCACAGAGTGCTTGATTAATATTATATATTATATATTATATATAAATATATTGTAAACTTAAGTAGACTCGCTATGCATGATTTCCTGATTGCTTTTCTCGGCGGTTTGATGCTCGGTGTATCGGTCGTTGGTTACCTGTATGTGCATGGTCGTATCGCAGGCATCAGTGGCTTAATCGGACAGGTGCTGAATCCTAAAATGATGTTTAAAACATCTGCGATTTGGTTCATGGCGGGTTTAATCACGGTGCCATTTATCTATGGACTGTTTGTTCAGCCAGAAATTGAATTGAATGCGAGTCCGCTGATGCTGGTGGTTGCGGGTCTCTTGGTCGGCTTTGGTACCCGCTTAGGTTCAGGCTGTACCAGCGGTCATGGCATTTGCGGGATGAGTCGTTTGTCTAAACGTTCCATCGTGGCCACCATGAGTTTCATGTTTGCTGGTTTTGTCACTGTTTATATTGTTCGTCACGTGACTGGAGCATTTTAAAATGAAAAATATTTTAGCTTTTATTTTTGGTGCTCTTTTTTCTGTCGGACTGATGGTTTCAGGCATGTCCAATCCGGAAAAAGTGCTGGATTTCCTGGATCTGTTTGGTGACTGGGATGCAAGTCTGGCCTTTGTGATGATGGGTGCAATTGCCGTGGCATTTATTCCCTTTCAAAAAGCCATGCGTTCTGCAGCACCGAAAACCGTATTTAACGAACCTATTGTATTGCCCACCAGTCAAAAACTTGATCCACGCTTAATCATTGGCAGCCTGTTGTTTGGTATCGGCTGGGGGATTGCTGGGGTATGTCCAGCACCAAGTTTCACCTTGATTGGCCTGGGGCATTACCATGTCTTCTATTTTATTATCGCGATGTTGATTGGCGTATTGCTGCACCGTAAATGGGCTGGAGAATAACGATGGCAAAACACCCACTGGTACAGGATTTTTTTGACGAGGCGACCAATACCTTCAGTTACGTGGTATCCGATCCAATAACAAAGCGCTGTGCCATCATTGACAGTGTGCTGGATTATGATGCGGCATCTGCAACCACTTCAACCACACAGGCAGATCGTATCATTGCCTATGTCAAAGCACAGACTTTAGACGTGGAATGGATTTTGGAAACCCATGTTCATGCAGATCACTTGACTGCAGCCCAGTATTTGAAACAGGAACTGGGCGGAAAAATTGCAATCAGCAAGAAAATCGCTGTGGTGCAGCAGACCTTTGCTGCAATTTATAATCTGGATCTCAAGCAGGTGAATGCTAGTCAGCCATTTGATCATTTATTTGAAGATGGTGAGCATTTCAAAATCGGTGAGCTGGATGTCTATAACATAGCAACACCGGGGCATACGCCTGCTTGCTTGAGCTATGTGGTTGAAGATGCCGTCTTTGTCGGCGACACGCTGTTTATGCCGGACTATGGTACGGCACGTTGTGATTTTCCAAAGGGCAGTGCAGAAACGCTTTTTGATTCGGTACACAGCCTGTATCAGCTACCAGAAGATACTCGGGTCTTCTTGTGTCATGACTATCTGCCTGAGTCACGTCATGCGTATCAGTGTGAAACCACTGTTCAGATGCAGAAACAGCATAATATTCATGTGCATAGCGGGATCAGTAAAGCCGATTTTGTCGCAATGCGTCAGCAGCGTGATGCGGGACTGAGTATGCCGAAGCTGATCCTGCCTTCCATTCAGATCAATATGAAAGGTGGACAGTTTCCAACGCCAGAAGAGAATGGGGTTTCTTATTTAAAACTTCCGCTCAATTACTTCAAATAGACATGTTTCAAGATTAAACAAAAAGTTTGGTCTTTTGTTTAATTGCATTAGCAAAGAGAGGAACAGTGGCTATGTGGGTGTTAATACTGGAAGGGTTGGCCATCGGTGGCTTGCTGGGTTTAACTGGTGCTGGTGGCGGTATCCTGGCTGTACCGGCACTGATGGCGAGTCAGGGCTGGACCGTGGCACAGGCTGCGCCTGTGGGCTTGCTGGCAGTGACTCTGTCTGCCTTGGTCGGAACGTTCGAGGGTTTATTCAAGCGTATTGTACGTTATCGCGCTGCGCTCTGGATCGCCCTGATCAGTATTCCTTCAGCACGCTATGGCGTAAATCTGGCTGGTATTGTTTCTCCGGTCTGGCTGACGATGGCTTTCAGTCTAGTCATGTTGATTGTGGCTTACCGGATCTTCTTTAACAAAGTTAATGACCATGAGAATCCACCGTGTAAGGTCAATCAAACGACCGGTCGCCTGATCTGGAATGTGAAAACGGCCTCGTTCCTCGCCGGTATTGGTGTAGTTGCGGGTTTATTAACTGGCCTGCTTGGGGTTGGTGGTGGTTTTGTAATTGTTCCAGCGCTGCGTAAATTCACAGACCTCGATATGCGTAGTATCGTTGCGACTTCCCTGATGATTATCTTCCTGATTGGCAGTGTCAGTATTTCTGCCCACGTTCTGGATGGTTTTCAATATCCTGTTTCGGTTACCCTGACTTTTGTTCTGGCTTGTATCATTGGGATGCTCATTGGGCGTAGTTTGATACCTTTGATAAAGAGTAATCAAATCCAAAAGGTTTTTGCTACGACTGTGATTGGGGTGGCAATCTATTTAATCTATTCAGCACTCATAGGCTAGTCCTGTGCATTGTATGGATAAAGAATGCATGAGTTGATGTATGACTACATGATCTGTCATCTGAATGAATATCAAACAGGTGTAGAGTCTAAAATGAATTTAGCAAATGGGCTGTTTGCAATAGTGTGATCGTTGCAACAGTGCTGGAATGAGAGTTTATAACAAAGTGCTTTTAAGTTGCTGATCTGGCATTTATAACAGATGAGGCTAATTTTGATGAGTGAGGAAGAGTAGAAATGATGAAAACTGCAGAGCAAATCATTCTGAATGCGAAAAGACGGATTCAGGAAGTGAGTGTAGATGACTTACTTGAAGCCATGAAAAATCATAAAACCATTCTAATTGATGTTCGGGAACCAGATGAATTTCAGGCGGCAGCGATAGACCGTGCGGTGAACTATCCTCGTGGTGTTTTAGAAATGAGGATTCACCAGCATCCTTTGGCGAGCCATCATTGCGATACCCTACAGGCACTGGAACATCTTAAAGATCAGCCGATCTATTTGATCTGTGGTACAGGCGGCCGTTCGGCACTGGCTACAGATACTTTGCAGAATATGGGTTTTACTCAGGTTAAATCCGTTCAAGGGGGATTTCAAGCATGGCTAGAGCAGGGCTATCCGGTACAAAAATAATCTATTGAATAAACAAAACCTTATTGTTGATTGTTTAGTTTGAGAGAAAGTCATGAAATACAAAGAATTAACCCAGAATATTTCAGGTAATTTAAGAACGCTCAGCCAGGATTCACCTGATTTAATGAAAAGTTTCAATCAATTATCCCAGATCGCAATGCGTGATGGTGTGATTGATTCCAAAACCAAGGAATTGATTGCCTTGGCGATTGGTGTGGCTGCACGTTGTGATGGTTGTATCGGTTTTCATGTCAGGACGTTGGTCAAAATGGGTATGACCCTGCAGGAGCTGGAGGAAGCTCTGGGCGTTGCTGTGTATATGGGCGGTGGACCTTCATTGATGTATGCCGCAAATGCCCTGGAAGCATTTAAAGAGTTTTCCAACTGATTGGATAGTGGCGTAAATGGAGTGATAAAATGAGTCAGCACTGGAATGAATTGTATGCCCAGACGCAGGACCTATACGGCACAGCAGCAAACCTGTTTATCCAGGAGATTGCGCGGAAAATCCGGATTGAAGGTAAAACACTGGCAATTGCTGAAGGAGAAGGAAGGAATATCCTGTACCTGGCTGAGCAGGCAAGACAGGATAATTATCCTTTTTCGGCAGAAGTTTGGGATTATTCCGATGTTGCTTTGAAGCATCTGTCCAGCAAAGCCGAAGCCACAGGGATAAATCTTGAACTCAGACATGTTGATTTAACAGCAGCTAAATGGCCGTCCGAGCGTTATCAAAACGTGATTTGTGTATTTGGTCATTTCGATACAGAAACACAAACAAAGGTTTTAGAAGGCATAAGAGAATCTTTGCTAAACGGTGGATGGTTTATCGGTGAGCTGTATTCCAAGGAGCAGATCAACTATAAAACTGGTGGCCCTAAAAATATCGAATATTTATACTATCCGTGGGATATTTTGCAGGTTTTCAAGCAGGATCATATCCATCATTTTTATGTTGGAGAGCAAGAAAGACAGGAGGGAGAATTACATTGTGGTAAATGCCATGTTATTCAATTTGCGATACAAGTGATGAAGTAAAAACAAGTGAATTCTTAAATGTGATGCAAATATTCAGCATTGCAGTACTTTAAGAAAGAGGTTTTATTATGTCAAATCGGTTCAAAAATAAAGTTGCCCTAGTTACTGGTGCGGGTTCTGGAATTGGGAAAAGCACAGCTATGCTTTTAGCGAAGCAGGGTGCAAGTGTTGTAGTCTCGGATATTAACTTTGAAGCAGCACAGAAAGTTGCTGAGGAAATTGTATCTTTAGGCGGTAAAGCGGCTGCGAATAAAGCCAATACGGCTGAACCTGAAGACATGAAAGCAGCGGTTGAATTTTCAATTAGCACGTATGGTGCCCTTCATTTAGCTTTTAACAATGCTGGAATATTGGGTGACGTTCAGCCAATTGCAAATTTAAGTATTGAAGCTTGGCGTCGTGTGATTGATATTAATTTGAATGCGGTCTTTTATGGCCTACATTATCAAATCCCTGCAATATTGGCAGCCGGCGGTGGTGCAATTGTGAATACAGCATCAATTTTAGGTTTAGTTGGGACTGAAAATATTTCTGGTTATGTTGCAGCTAAGCATGGTGTAACCGGGCTTACTAAAACGGCTTCGCTAGAATATGCTAAAAAGGGTATTCGTATTAATTCAGTACATCCTGGTTATATTAAAACGCCTTTAATTGGTGAGTTTGATGAAGCTGAACTGATAAAATTGCATCCAGTTGGTCGTTTAGGAAATCCGGAAGAAGTTGCACAGGTCGTTGCTTTCTTACTCTCTGATGATGCATCTTTTGTAACGGGCAGCCAGTATGTAGTAGATGGGTCATATACTTCACAATAGTTAATTTTAGGAAAGGCCTTCATTTGATTGAGAAGGTTTTCCTTTTGTAATTTATTAGAAGCATCTGTCTTACAAATAAAAAATGCCTGATGAAATTCGTCAGGCATTTATATGAAATATAGTGTCAACCTATTTCAAACCTAGACAATTTAATGTTTTGATCAAATAGCAGTTAGGTAAGATGTATTTTATCAGCGAAAGTTTCCATTAACTTTTAAGGGAAACTTTAACTATGGTTTCAGATTTTATTCAAGCATACACAGAAAATAATCTAAAGCATTTAACGAAAGCGCAGAGGTAGGCGAGTTAAACTAAACTCTTAATAAAATTATCAGGATCAATTTCGCCAGTCACAATAACATGTACGCCAATATTTTTGAGTTTTTCTCGTAATCTGTCCCCCATCCCTGTAGTTACGAAAATATCCATAGGTAACAGTTTTTCTAGCACCTCACCCGACTGAGAAAATGATGCTTCTTTCTCCACCTCAATGAGCTGTTTGTCCATAACTTTCCCATCTTTGAGCTCATATTTCCAGAATTTTCGGCATTTCCCAGCGTGCGGAGTAATATGACGTCGGTTCTGTGATGTAATTACAATTACCATAAAGATTTCTCCAAACCAAACCGATACTACTGCTCTTTATAGGTATGTATCGGTTCATGATGATTTATAAGTTAAGCTTGTAGTGACAAAAACTATTCAAAAACATAGCTAATACTATTCAAGCAAGATTTTCCAAAACAAACTGAGGTGACTTGATAAAGAGTTTCAACAAAGCTTGGGCTGAGCTTGAGGGATGACGAACTCCACGTTCCCAACTTTCTAAGGTACGGGCGGAAATACACAGTTTTGATGCTAGTTCTGTCTGTGAAATATTGAGAGCTTGCCGGATCCTTACAATTTGTTGTGCTAAATCCAGACAACAGTTGTTATTAAAATCACTTTTTAGGTGATGTGCCTGATCATGCTGAAGTAGATTCATCATTGTGTCCTCCTTATCGATATACTAAAAAGTTGTAATAACACTTTGAAAAATTAGAAAGTCATTGAGACTGTGATAGTTGGACTTCAAAAAGATTTAGATACAGACAAATCAAAAGTCATATTAACTATTACGGATAGGATTACGGTGACTGAAGATGTCGATTGTGAGCTGCCTACATATTCTGGATAGATGAATATTTTCGACCATATCGCAAACTAGGAAGACTGCTCAGCGATATCACATCTGCTGATTTAATGGATGAATGTTAGAGGAGGAGCACGGCTCTGAGGAATAAGGAACCAGGGAGTAGGTTGGGACAGCGTATATGGGACAAATGTACTGAAGAACTGCAGTAAGGTCTGAGTTCTGATCAGTACTAGTCTGAGTTTGGTATCGAGTAGCGGTAGGGTATAGCTGTGCACCAGGCAAAACTGGCAGTCATGACCGGTATGTGCATCATCCCGCTCTTGATGTTCATGTCGATCCTGCACATGTGCGAGGATATGTGCATTGCTTTGGTCTGCTCCGCTGGCTTGATTGCTATGCGGATGTGATGTTGCGAAGCTGTGGTGTGGATGAACGTTAGTAACTTCTAGATGTAATGCTGCGGCAATAGTTTTACATACCGAAAAAACACTGTGTTTTTCTGGCAATAAAGGCTGCAGGAACACAGCGATCTGTAACAAGATTGCTGATAACCCCAGCAATCTTCCCAACATCATGAGCACTTCACTACACTTTTATGGACATTACATAGGTTATAGTATAACAAAATATAAAATTTATAATTGAAAAATAGACGATAAAATCGATTTTAATCTGCTACTAAACATAATTTTATTTTTTCTTTATGGAATAGGAAGCGTAAGATCATTCTGGAGCGAATGAGGTCTTATTAAAGTTGGACTGCATTGTAGGTTTGGTTATTAAAAAGTCATTGTATTTTCTATGAGGATAGATTTGAAGTTTAACCCAAGATTGGCTTATATTTATTTTACTACTTATTTTTATTTTAAATCCTTATAAATATAAGTCGCGGAGGCTTTGTTGCACAAACCTATCTGTAAAGGGTTTTTCAGCGATATAATTTTCAAATGAAGAAGCCTACACACAAAATCTACCGCACAACCAATTGGCCCGCATATAACCGAGCACTCATGAGTCGCGGAAATATTGCCATTTGGTTTGATCCTGCTACGCAATGGTATGCTCCATCAAAAGGCAAACAAGGGCGAAATCAAACCTACTCCGACGCAGCCATCCAATGCTGCTTAATGATTAAATCCTTATTCCGTCTGTCTTTACGTATGGTCACTGGCTTTGTGCAAAGTCTGATTAAACTTTGCGGATTAAATTGGATAGCTCCAGATTACACCACGCTTTGTAG
>NZ_FNPK01000014.1 GCF_900107285.1 Acinetobacter kyonggiensis
CTTGAAAGTGCCGACCATGGAAGGGATTCATCTGCTGTATCTCGAAATAAATAAGATATTTAGCTTATCATGTCAGCCTATTTGCAACAGTGCCCCATTTTCTGTAGTTGACCATCCACCATAACATCCGTAGGCTTCGCTGCTTTTTGACCTTGGTTGCTAATGTTTAAAGTATAGTTCAAGTCATAATTTGCTACAGCAGAGGGTTCAAACGTCTTTTGTAATACTTCTTTTGTGGCCACTAATTTTGCGCCATAACTCACAGCACTATTGGTCGCTGCAGCTGTCGCATTCTGATCTTCACCCACTACGGCCTTGATCGGCAAGTTAAATTGCTGCGCTTCGATTAAATTTGCACTGGCTGTGGCAACAACCCACAAATTAACGCTCTGCCCCACTTGTAATGGTACAGTCGTTATTAATTGCTGGTCATTGGCATCGAATTGACCATTTTTGTTGCTATCTATATAAATTTTAATATTACTGAGTTGATTTATTGTTAGTGCTTCTAGCTGAACATTTACTGAAGCATTACTATTGTTTGACAGTGTATTCGCCCAAATCACACGAACACTCGGTTCAATATCCTGTACAGGTGGTGACGTTAACGCAATTGCATATAATGCTGAAACACTGACTTCCACAGCATTGGAAACTGACTGTTGTTGTATACCATTTGGTGCGATATAGGTTGCATAAGCAATATTCTGAATAGTGCTTCCGACTTCAGGCATATTCGCCGCATGACCGTACTGCGCTGACAATATCGATATTGCCAACGTGGATAACATGAAACTCATGTTCTGACATACTTGAAATTGCTTCCGTCGCTGCACAGCGCTCTACCCTTTAACTAAATAGTCTAAATAAAAACAAATTTTAAAATTATGTGATGTGAGCACCTGCATTTAGCAAATGCTCACATGCTTAATCAATTCATAATTAACGATCAAAGATCATCAAATGAATCTTAATTATTAACTTTAATGACAAACTCTAATACTGCACTTGTATTTGGCACTAAAGGTGTTTTTTCAGCAGCAACTGTACCTGTTGAACCATCTGTTAAAGCAGTCGTTGATGTACTTAATGATGCATTAGTTGCTAAAGGAGACGCGCTTGCAATTACTTTTAACGTAGTATAAGCAGGTGTCGCATCGCTAATCACCACATTCGTCACATCAGCATTACCTTCATTAGTCGCTGTAATTTTATACTTCACACAATCACCTGGTTTAGCAGAGACCGTATTTTGTGTATAAGCACCCGTAGCAGCACCACTAGAACAATTCGCTAGAGATTGTTCTTTTACCAAACGCACTTGACCATTCGTCACCGTGGTTAAATCAGTATTCACGAGTGCAACAACTGACTGATTGCCCACCGGTGTAGGTAAGATGGTAAATACAACTGAACTTGGTGTTCCAGCAGTCGCATTTGTTGGCGCTTGAACTTTAATCAGTAAGTTAACAGCAGTGCTACGCGCAATACTGCCAGTTAATGCTGCAAGATCATTGCCTGTGACTAACTCATTTGCATCCGCAATACCATCGTTATTTAAGTCAACAAATAAGCTTGTTACCCAACCATTTGCAGCCTGATCATTCGTAATCGTATATGGCAAACTACCAGCAGTAGCACCTTCAACAATGTTACCGTTGTTGGTCAAAGTATGCTTGTAGACTACCGTACCCCCAGGAGCAATTTGACCCGTGCGATCATTTTGCAAGCTAAGTACGCGATTTGTTTCTACAGTGACACGATCAGACATTACATCAGTCAGACCAGTTGCAGGAGATGCAACTTTGAAGATCACTTCTTGGTCACCTGCTGGAGCACTTGCAGGAGATGTGACAACAGCAACAAAATTAACTGTGCCAGCAGCGGGAATATTACCCGTATTGGTGATTGCAGCACCTGTTGGATTACCAGAACCATCTGCTAGGTAATATTGAACTGTCCAGCCTGTAGGCAATGCTGGTGCTGTAGATAAATTAAAGTTATCTCCAGTTGCACCTTTGTTTTCTATCGTTAATGGGAAATTAACGGCTACGCCTGGCTTAGCTGATTTAGTTTCAACGTATTGCCCAGTATCTTTACCTGATGAACCTGTAACAGAACCTGTACTATTCGTAGCATCACCATTATGTAAATCCACTGTAGAAGCGGTGACTTTATCAATGCTTAAAGTTATGGTATCTGTCGCGGTCGGATTGGTAACAGGAACCGAGGTTAAAATGGTATTGATTGCGGATGCCGTAGAATACCCAGATGGTAACGTAATCTTAGCAACAACTTGGTATACCGCATTGCTTGCTACTGGCCCAGTATCAACAATACCATCACCACTGGTATCGGTTAATGGTGTTACACCATCAGCTTTGAACAGCTCAACAATACTGCCTGACGGTAAAGCAGCTTTATTCACAGTAATGTTAAAACTTTCAGTAACATTACCCGTATTATGGATAACAATTGGCTCTACACCAGTACCCATTCCACCAAAGATAACTGGCGTACCTTGAGTAGTAGACTTAGTAATGATGTCATCCACAGGAGTTGTTGCTGTTGGCGTTACACCATCGGCAAAGGCATCAGTAGTACTATCATTGATGGTCCCTTTTTTAACGCTTAACACTGTAATGTCATTCGGGTTAGACGGTGTTTTACCTTCTGTGCCAGGACCATCTGGATCCACTTCTGCAGTATTGGTAATAGTACCTGCAGGCGTATTTAGATCAACTCTAACTTTGAATTTTAAAACACCACCACTGTTGGCAACAACAGTAGGAACAACTAATGTTACTACACCACCAGTAACATTATATTTATCTGTATCAGCAGCATCCGTTAATACCGTACCATTGACCGTTGCAGAACCAGCAACATAGGTTAAACCCGCAGGAAGTATGTCGGTAATGGTAACGTCAGTTGCTGTCGTATTACCTGTATTTTGATAAGCTAAGCTGTATTCAACTTCACGCGCTGTCGTACTCGCTTGAGTTGCATCTACATTTTTTACACTTGCAGACTTAACCAAGCTAATGACTGCACCATTGGTAATCTTAACAGTATCAACGTTTTGAGCAGTGATATTTGTATCGAAACTGCTCGTTGCTGAAACGGTCAACTTACCAAGATCCCCAGCGGTCACATTAGTACTTGCTGTTGTTGCTTGTACAATTAAGTTCACCGACTCACCAGCTGCTAAAGCGATACTGGTAACAGGCGTTTGGCTGTCTGGAACCCCATCTTTATTCGCATCAAGATAGACATTTAAACCGCTAAAGTCATACTGATCTGAAGTGTTATTACGCGCATCGTTATTTACAACACCCACGTTAAAGGTATCACTACCATTACCTGTATTGGTTAAGGTATGAGATAAAGACACTTGACCATTGGCATTTGCAGTTTTGGTCTGGTCAGACACCAAAGTAAAGCTGGCCACTTGTAAAACAGTGGTTGTTACTACGTTTGATGTAACTGTTTTAGAATTACCTGTACTGTCTGTATAACTTGCAGATGCAATGTTACTAATATTTGTACCCGCAGTTGGCGCAGCAGCATTCGCTGCTGGAACAAATGCAGCACCGCCAGCAACCAAGGCAATAGATGCTGCGAGTTGCGTGAACTTTAAACGTTGTGTTTGATTTGACATTTGGAACTTACCCCGATTGAATATTTAATGTCGATTTGTTTAGTTTTTGGTTTTTTCACTATTAATACGTGTTTGAGCCGAAACCGTGACAGCTTTTCCTGCTGGAAGCTCTGCAATGGTCCAACGTAATGCACGATAATCTTTAAGCGGAACATTCACCATTTGGTTACCCTCTTTGCGCTTTAAAGGCATCGGGGCAAAATTCATACCGTCTGTACTTGCTTGAGCATTGTCTGGCTGTGACTTGGCCAAAAATTGGGTTTCTACCGGTATCGGTAAAGTCGCTGCAAGATTTTTAATTTTTCCAGCCGTGTTATTGGTATACGTTGCACGATACTCAATCACATCATTCGGCTTAACTTTGGTAACTAACTTAGCCGTCGGCTTTCCATCCGCACTTGCACTCACCAGATAAGTTTTTAATTCTACTGAGACAGGGTCTTTTGAAACTTTAGTTTCAGCACTTGCATTCACAGCTAAAAGTAAAGCTGCCACTGCAAGTAGACCTGTTTTCCATTGATTTTTTAAATACATATTTTCTTGCTCCAAAACGCACGATCCCATTTTTTGAACTGCAGCTTCGACTTTTTCGATACACTATTCAAATAAACGCCAGATAATTACAAAAATACATCATTTTGATACGCTTTTGTTGATAAATATCACACTTTTTTACGTTAAATACGAATTGATTCAAGCAAAGCAACTTTTATACCAATTTTGTCCATTTTGGTGTTCCAGTTGCCTTTGCTGATTTAAAATCCATCTTTGCTAATTTAAAGTTTGCTTACGCTCAGCATTATTGTGTGACGCAGAATCTGAGCGCCCCTGTAGCAGCAGGATTTAACACTCCGGTTAAATTCCATTGCAATGAACTACCCAAGCTAGTTGCACTACACGTGTTTCCGCTAGGCGTTGAGGCGCAGCTGATACTGCCAAAATTAGTACCTATTGGTAAACTATCTTTGATTTTTACGTTTTGAAGTTTCTTGCTGCTATTGTTTTTATAGATAATTTCGTACTCTAAATTATCTATTTTTTGCACTTCGTTATTTGTAACAAAACCATTGGAATCTACTGGCGTTGAAGAACAGTTTGCAACTGCACGGACCTTTTTTGTCAATGTTAAGCCAGCACTACCAATAAGTGTCACATCTTGACGTTTAACAGTCTGCTTAGAAATCGTCTCTGCTGGATTGGTTAAAGCAAATTGATAATTTGCTTTAAGTGTTCCAATATGCTGAGCACCAGCAACAACATTGGTTGGCACATGTACACGTTGTACTAAACAGATATCAACACTTGGTTGTAATAAAATAGAACTTGCTACGCTTGGACTAAATACAACTTCGCCCATATCCACCTGACCATTACAGTTGGTATCGCGATAAATCAAAGCTTGCCACTGCTGATCAATACTGGAATTAGGTTGTTGCGTTTGGGTTTGCAATAATTGAGTCAGTTGAACGGGTGTCTGTGTTGTTAAACGATGAGGATAGTCTGTAACATCACCCGCAATCACGGTGTGTTGCCCATCTTCGCTTAACACAACATTAACAATGACATCTCCAAAGTTATTTGCTGTGTAACTCGTTGCACTTGTTTTTGTTAAAGCAATCGTATCTGTTGATCTAGTATATCCATTGGTTCCACTTACAGAAATATACTCAGGTAAATTTTGCTGAACGATACAAAAAGATGATGGTAATGAATTCTGATTAACACTAAAGCTATATTCACCATTAGCATTCGTCTTGATTGTAGCTACTTGCGTTGAGCTACAATCATTCAGAAGAATTAAGCTATTCGCAATTCCAAGCTCACCATTATCTTGGATACCATTGTAAGCATTAGCAATGTTATTTGTTGTACCACTATTATCATCAAACACTTTTCCAGAGATTATGACTTGAGTCACTCTACTATTAGTGTAAACACAAAGTACATTTGTATCATTTGCATTTATTGTGAGTGAATTACCTACTAATCCAGTTGTCCCAGAACAAGCTAATGATGAATTATAATCCGTAGGATTACCCACTATAAAACTCTCAACAATTGTTCCGATCTCTCCAGCGTAAACTGTCACAATAGTACTTGTTGCTGTGTCATTTCCTGAAGTTGTTACAATCGAAGATACAGAAGCATTATTAATAAACCCTGCACTATTAACCGTCACAGAATCCGCAATCTTAGCATTCGCCCATGTCTTTCTTAAGGTAAGCGTTGCACTCTTACGGGTGTTGGTATAGGTACACACCACTGAGCTATCTGAAGCATTTACCGTCAGTTGTGAACCACTTAAGGCAGTTGTGTTTCCTGTACATGCCAAGCCAGCGGTATAATTTCCTGCACCTGTTGTGATCGTTTCTAAAAGTGTAATCACGTCACCCGCATAAACAGTTTGTGCTGTGCCTGCATCTGTTTCATTCGCGGTATTCGCTGTTGAACTTAAGCTGGTTAAGCCTGTCGCACTGACTGTCGCCGCATCATTTAATTTGGCATTCGCCCATGTCTTTCTTAGTGTTAGAGTTGTACTCTTACGTGTGTTGGTATAGGTACATGTAATTAATTTAGATTCATCACCATCGCCAACAGTTAAAGAGTTGCTACTTTGACCATTTGTACCAGAAAGACTATTTGCAGTTGCCCCACCTCCTGCACTACAAGACAATATCGTATTATAATTATTGAGATTTCCTGTAGTCATGGTTTCTACAGGTAAAGTAACAGTTTCTCCTGCATACACAGTCACACTTGAGCCATTCAGATTGGTTGGAGCTGTACTCGTTAATGCACTGGTATTATTCGTCAAACCTGTCGTTGCCGCAATCTGAGCAACATTACCACTCACACTATTGGCTCCCCAAGCTTTTGCAATTCGAAAAGTTGCACTCTTACGATTATTGGTAAATGTACAAACAATATTTGCACCCGCCACAATATTTGCAGCAGGGATCGTCAATTGACCGGATGACAATGTACCAAATGCTGTTGCAGGATTCCCTGAGTTCGCTGCATTACTATCAATACAACTGGCAGAACTTAAATTATAGTTGGCAGGAATGGTCTCGCTTATCAAAACTGCATTATTTAAATTTGAACTATAGAGAGAGTTACTAGATGTAACTGCACTTCCACTTGCTATAGTAGTCACAGTATCTGTTGTTACACTATTACCACTGCTATCTTGTAAATTGGTCAGTCCCGTAAAATTAAAAGAACCAAATCCATTATTAGAGATTTTTGCAATTCGAATACGTGCTCGAATACTATCCGTATCTGTTGCACTATTATTGGTTGATACAGAATCTGTTGTATTTGCTGGTGCTGTTACAGTCGCTGTATTACTAACTGAAGTTAGTGTACTTGTACTTGCAACCGTGGCTGTAATTTTTAACTCATAAAACTCACCATTCGCCAAAGTCGGTAAAGTATAGCCTGAACCCGACTCAATCGCGATGATGGTTGGTGTTGTACCAGAAGTACATTTATTACTTGCAGTTGTGGTACATGCGATCGCTGTTTTAGTTAAACTCGCCACCGCAGCATCTTTTAAAATCGCACCTACCGCAGCATCAGGACCATTATTTGTTACACGCACAATATAATCGGTTGATGTGCCACCAACAGCAAGACTCGTATTATTTGTTTTAGTAATCGCTAAATCTGAGTCTGGGTTAACAATACTAATATATGTAGGAAAACCTGCTGTTAAGGCATTTTGTAAATTTGCATCAGTACAAGACCCACCATTGAATGACATACCAACAGCACCATATTGACCTGGTGCATTCTCACCACTACTCACATTATTTTGGTTGACCATACGATAAACCAATTCATAATAACCACTACTCAAACCTGTCGTTGTGACAACATAAGCATTGGTACTATCATAAGTATCTCGCGGACTTTGAACTACTGTTCGAGTACTATCCGTTGATTTTTTTAACGTAATATAAGCACCATCATCAATCATTGCACCGCTCGTACCCACACAGAGGGAAACACTGGTGGTTGAAGCTGGGATATAAAGATAACTTGAAAACTGCCATGCACGACGGTTATTTACAAAGTTACTGCCTTGACTTAAAACCAATGATTTATATGCATAAGTACTAATATTCGGTACAACTTGGCTCACTGTTGGATTTGTAGTATCGCTAGTAAAATAAGTATCGTTATTATTACCTGTTACGGCACTATTCAAATATTGCCCTGTAGGATTGACCTGATCTTTTGGCCAAGCTGACAATAAAGCATCACCTTCTTCCGAGGCAGAACCCAATAAACAAGGAGATGATTTTGTATTACAAGTTGCAGTAGTACTCGTCCGTCCAACCCAAAATGCACCATATTGTGAAGCTGTTGTTTCAGCACCAATCGCACCCCAAGCATTGTGCAATATTTCCCCTGAACCACTACCTGGGTTATACTGATCACTATTTACACTCACTGCTATTTGCTGTGCTGTTCCAACTGATGCAGCAAGACTTACATTATAGGTAATACTTAAAATAAAAGTTCCTGCATTCACCACAGAACCTATACTACAAGTATAAGGTCCAGCTCCACTCCCAGAACAAGATCCTACAGATGAAGTTACAGAAGCAATCGTTACACCTGTAGATAAACTTGCTTTTACTATTGCAACAGTATTTGTTGCATTATTAGGTCCTTTGTTCTGAACCGTAATCACTTGTGTTCCCGATCCGCCACGTACAATTGGCGATTGTGTCGTACCAGTAACTTCAAAACGAGCTGTAGCAGCTGTTGAATCAAATGTAACCGCAAAAATACTTTGGCTAATAAAAAAAGTCGCTATTATTATCCATAAAGCAAAACAATATCGCACACTGAACTCGTATATTTTTTTCTGTATATTTTGATTACTGCCCAACATAGCGCACCCCAAAATTAAATTCGTAGCTTTGATTTGCCATTACACTATTTAACGTTCCAGTTAATGCCCCCACCTGTCCCATTGCAGGACTGGTGACACTGCTGCAAGATGTACACACTGGAGATTGTGATAGCACTGTATAAACAGGTGTCATATCTCTAAAAGTAAAAACACGATTCAAATCCGCTGCGCTGGTATTGGTCAAAATCACTTTGTATAAAACACATTGCCCATCACCATTGACTTGCTGACCAATGTTCAAAGTATTGGTGCTGTATGCTTCGTCCGCTGTACCATTGCAGTCAAAATCTCGTGCTTGTAATTTACTTAACTTCAACTGCGCTTGATTGACTGTTGTAACATCGGTTATTGATGCTAAGACTTGACCATTCGTTGAGTTTGCTAGATTTACAATTGTGTTATTGGCTTGAGCAATATTATTTGCCACCATGTTTTTCACTTGTAATAATAATTTTACCTGCTGATGTGCAGCCAACTTACCACTTGGCAAATCAGCCAAACTTCTCATGACTAAATCACCCGCATCAAACACCCCATTTCCATTCACATCATAGAAAAGTGTGCTATTAAAGGCTTGTTGATCATCACTAATCAGAAAACTATAGTTGCCGCTAAGATCAGCATTCGTGTTATTGATTAATGTATGACTGTAAACCACAGTCCCGAGCGGGGCCACTTGACCGCGGGAGTTCGGCATAAATTCCACTTGTGCAACTGCATTTACACTTTGAATGGTAATCGCATTTTTAATTGTATCTTGACTTGGATTACTGCTGTTATTGCCACTGACAAAACTTGTAGAGAGAACACGGAAATAAATGGATGTAGTCACACTGTCATTTATTTTATCCATTTCAACCACAGCACATACAAGCTGAATTTCACCATTATTCAGATAGCTGGTTTTACCAATTTCAGCGTCTAAAGCCTCACAGCTTGGAATATTATTAATAAGGGTAGAAGCATAAAAACGAACTCGATTCACGCCACTGGGTAAAGTTAGACTGCTAAAATCGCTGCTTGCATTTGCACTGAGTAAATATTCTGTACCAACACCTGTATGAGTTACCTTCAACGGAAAAACTGCTTGACCACCAGCGACTGGATTAATACTGGTTGATGTCGTTACAGTTTTCCAAGCAGCGCCCGCATTATCAACATTGCCATTACCCAAAGCATTATTTTCAGGACTATTGGTTAAATCGACCAATCGAGCGGCTGTCGTTACCAATAAACTACCTTGGTCTTTAATCACACTTATTTTAGTTGTATCACCTAAAGACTGAGCCTGAGGTGAAACCTCAAATGTTGTATCTGCTGTAACCGCATAACTACTTGGTAAACGTACTTTGACAACGATGGGTAAATTGCTACTCGATGACAATAAACCCGTGTCAGCAATACCATCACCATTACTATCTAATAATGGTGTTACACCATCCGCACGATAAAACTCAATTTGGCTACCCGCAGGAAATGTACTCCCAGTCAAAGTTAGATTGAATCGATCGACACTGTTTCCTGTGTTCCAAACATAGTTATTAAAAACTAGCTCGCCACCTTGCATGACTGATGCAGCAGTAATTGCAGTACTGTTGTTTACATCGCTTGTGCTGCCATTAATTTTGACCGCATAAATTGGTGCCACATTGACGACTGCGGTATTACTTAAATCAGAAATTGGCAATGTGGAAACATTATTGTCATTATCATGATCGTATTGAAAACTAACGGTATTGTTAACTGTGCCAGCCAACACTTTATTTATTTTAACTTTAAACTCAATATAGCCGACGCTATTTGCCGCTACTGTATTTAATACAGCGCTGACCACATTGGATGTGACACTGTAATTAATCCCTGCTGGATCATTTCCTATACCTGAATCAACCGCTGTGCCATTCCAATTTTCCCCACTATTTGATTGATATACCAAACTAGAATCAAGCGTATCGGTTAAGGTTACACTGCCGGTTGCCACACTGCTTAGATTTTGATAATCCAAGCGAATAGTCACAACATCACCATTGGCTACGGAGGTTTGAGAAAACTTTTTACGCACCACTAAAGCAGATTGGTTGGTTACTTTAGTCGTATCGGTATTGGTTTTAGTACCCGAGGCATTGTTTGAAGATGTGATATTTAATGTTAATAAACCATTCTGACTGACAGTCGCGCCACTCGGCACATTCGCTGCCACAATAAGACCAACAGATTCACCCGCACTTAAAGAATAAGATGTAATTGCCGCACCATCTGGCACGCCATTATTATCCTTATCCAAAAATATGGATAAATTACTCAAATCATAACTATCGCCAGTATTATTGCTGACAGCAAAGGTATATTGATCTACCTCATTACCCGTATTGCTCAGTGTATGATTGAAATACACAGTTTGCCCTGCAACAACAGTTTTTGTATTGTTTGCCGTTAAGTTGACTGAATAAACAGGCAGAATCGTGGTTTGAACTAAATTCGAGCGGCTGACCTGAACAACCGTAGAGCCTTCTTCAGTATATTCACCAATTGCCATATTACTGATAATTTGCCGAGTCGAAGCAGCTGCAAAACTGGACTGCTGCATCACCAGCACAGTACTGACTAAAACAGCAAAGGAAATGATTTTGGTACGGAAATTTTCGAATGTATTCATTATATTCATCTTCTATTATCCGCCCAATTTAAGGTATTACTTGAATAGAAAAATACAATGCAGCCTGCTCTTGTGGTGCAAGTGCTCCAATATTTCCTGAAATTTGATTGCCACTCACCACCACAGCACCTTTGCTTACCGATGGCGCTAAACTGCTGCGCAAAATACTATAAGCAGGTACGACATCATTAATCACAACATTAGCGGCTGGTGTTGAACCATCATTTTTGATTGTTAATCGATAGGTCACACATTGATTCGGTTTAATCATTAATGGTGTACTGCTATATGTTGCTGTAGCAGCATTCATCAATACACAAGCTTCATCTTTAGTTTGTTCTTTGGTTAAACGAAGTTGTGTAGGATCGACAGTGGTTAAATCTGTATTTTGAATAGATGTAAGTGTTAAACCTTGAATCGTGTTTGTTGCTGATACAACAATATTGGCAGTGCTCGCCATACCATTGGTTGCTGTGGTTGGCGCCTGAACTTTTAGCAGCAGCTGAATTGAATTTTGAGGTGCTAAACCGCTGGAAATAAATAAATCCGTGGCAATTGGATCTGTGCCATCCAGTACCCCATTATTATTTGCGTCATAATATAAGGTATAGCTAAAGCCATCATTGATATTTTGCGGTACGACATTTAGGCTCACTTTGCCAGTCGTATCCCCCTCAACAAATGAACCGATATTCTTTAAAGTGTGAAGATAAACAACTGTACCACCGATATTGATTCGCCCTTGTTGATCATTCGCCAAGGTTAATTTGCGTAATGCAATATCCACTTGATCCTTAATACTATCTCCTTGAGCATTCATCGGAGATTTCATTGCGAACCAAATGGGTAAATTCGATAAAGTTGTATTGGCAGGAACACTAACCACCGCACAATATTGTTTTGTTGCTCCAGCAGCTAAATTTCCTGTACTGGTTATTTCACTTTGTAGGGACTGGCAAGTCGTATCACCATTATAAAATTTAACCTTCCAATCTGTTGGTAACGTTGTGCTTATACTATTGATATCAATATTTGTACTCGAAGCGTATAGATTATAATTATTTGACACTGCACTACTATTTTTAATCACCAACGGAAAAACAACATCAGTAGCGTTTACAGCATTCTTAACCAATAATGCCTGTCCACCTGAACCAGCAACATTTCCAACACCCAGACCAGAATTGTTACTGTTATATAAATCACTTTCACCGACAGCAACGGTATTAATCAATCGATCACGCGTACTATTTTTTATACTTGTATCCGTAACCGATGTCGCAGTGATGTCAAAATCCATTGTACTTGTTGATGTACAATTCGCAGGGAAATAAACACCAAGTTTAATTCTCTTTGAAACTCCAGTCGCTAAACCACCTGTATCAATTATGCCATCACCATTGGTATCCGTCAGTAAAGTACGACCATCAGCATGATACAAACGAACAACTGCACAACTTGGAACATTACTTTTGAGGAAACTTAAATTATAAGTGTCTGTGGCTTGCCCTGTGTTCCAAACATAATGATCAAATTGAACTTCCTTAGCAATCCCACCAAATGTATTATTTTGGGTTTGCAAATTATTCAAACCACCATTTGGCTCACCATCGTCATTTGCATTGGCAGAACTATAGTTCAATACTACGCCTAAAGTTTGCTGCACATTAAAGATTACAGTATTGGTGGTCGTACTTTTTAACACCGTATTTGATGCATTATATTGTTGATAGTCCGCAGTATTGGGAACTTTTTCTAGCGCATTCGGATTCACTGTCACTTTAAAGCTGACTGTACCTTTACTTAAAGCAGAAACACTGGCAAGTTCAAATTCGACTAAACCATTATTTGCCTTATACTTCACCGTAGCATTAGTGCCCGTTTCAGTATAATCAATATCCGCATCTGTATCCGTAAGAGAACCTGAACCATTACCCCAACTACCACTACCTAATTTATAGCTCACGTCCGCTGCTAATGTATCGCGTAAAACCAGTCGAGCTGCTGCTGTACCCGTATTTGCATAAGCAAGGGTATAGGTAATTTCTGTGCCGGTTTTACCAGAACTAATACTTTGTGCCTTCGTGACTTGAATAACAGCATCATCAACAACTTTTACGGTATCACTGACTGTTTTTATAATTGCATTATCGTACTGACTGACAGCCGTTAAAGTAAAATTCGCGATGTTGCCCGCTGCTGCATTGGTCGGAATCCCTCCAACAACAATCAGCGAAGCAAACTCACCAGCTTCTAATCGAAGACTGGCACTGGAATTAAGTAAATTATTGTTATCATCAGGCTCACCATTTTGATCCCGATCAATATAAACAGCCACATTGTCTAGATTAAATTGATCATTGCTCAGCTGGCTTAAACTTAATGTGTAATTATCTACAATATTACCGGTATTGGTCAGTACATGTGGAAAATTGAGCTTACTACCAATGGTACCAATATTCTGTTGATTGCTTTGCAGGTTGAGCGCATAAATGGCCTGAACAGTTAGAACAACAGCATTGGAATTAATAACTTGCAGATTGCCCTGCTCGTCATAAAAATCACCACTCGCAATATTGGTAATACTGCTTCCTGCTTTAGGCTGAGCAAAAACCGCTGAACTTTGAAATCCAATAAATAAGCCAAGCAAAGTGATCAATGACGTTTTTGCAACAGCACTTTTCTTGAATTGGCTTATCATGTGTATGAACCTGCAACATTTATTATAAAGACAAAGTTTATTTACAATTCTCAACACATAATACTACAAAAATATGAACTTAAACACACAATGAAACATTTTCGTTAAATTATCACACAGAAAATAATTCTATATATTGATCATTATTTTAAAGAATTCACAGCTAGCACTTTTTATCCGTCATATTTTAAGCCATTTAATCTGATAAACGTTCAAAAATACTTCAAATCCATACTCTTTTTACAGCAACATTCTTGCTACCAAATCATATAGTTATAAGCCCGACCAGCAATCAAAATCAGCGCGCCATGCTGGCGGTGATGTATGATTTTTATTCTTCTATCCATACTGCAATATATAAAATAAGGAGCGTTAAGCTCCTTATTTTCAAATCCTAGTAATACTGTAATCAGATGCCATATTTCACACGGTAATCTTCCATTTTCGCTAAAGCCTCTTTCTCACCTTTAGCATCCAAAAAGTCCATTAAATCTTTCATGGTAATTAATGCATGAACTGGAATTTCTAACTCTTTTTGCACTTCTTGAATCGCAGAAAGTTTGCCTTGACCTTTTTCTTGACGATCTAAAGCGACCAAAACACCTGCAATTTGCGCACCAGCATTTTTAAGAACCGTCACCACTTCACGAATCGCAGTCCCTGCCGTGATCACGTCATCAATGATCCAAACTTTTTTACCTTCAACAGAAGCACCGACCAAAACACCACCTTCACCATGATCTTTGGCTTCTTTGCGGTTAAAACCCCAAGGCACACTTACACCATGATTTTGAGACAAAGCCACCGCCGTTGCTGCAACAAATGGAATACCTTTATATGCAGGTCCAAAAATCACTTCAACATGATCACAAGCGATTAATTGATCCGCATAACCAGAAGCCAACAGTGTTAGCGCTTCACCATCATTGAGCAAACCCGCATTAAAAAAATAAGGACTCACACGACCTGATTTTAAAGTAAACTCACCAAATTTAAGCACACCGCGTGAGAGTGCAAGTTCGATAAAAGCTTGAGGGTTAAAAGTCGCTTGCGAGGTCATGAGGTGCTCCGAAATTCATAATATAGAGGTTATGACTGCGCATGATACCAAAGAGTAGCTATCCAAGTGATCAAAAAATTCTACGAGTCGTTTCAATTAACGTCAATGGCTTGCGTGCATCTGTCACCAAAGGCTTACTGGAGTGGATGGAACAATCTGATGCAGACGTGATTTGCATGCAAGAAAGCAGGATCACCCATGCTCAATGGACGGATAAATTTAAACCTGAAGGCTGGTATGCCCACCTCTTCCCTGCGGAACGAGCAGGTTATGCAGGCACTGCAATTTATAGTCGCCTACCTTTTGTTTCTGTAACGGAGGGTTTAGGTTTTGAACTAGCGGATTCTCAAGGACGCTTTATTGCTGCGGCATTCGAGTTAGGTTTAGACAAACCAGTCCATATTTGTTCACTTTATTTACCTTCAGGTTCATCAGGTGAAGAAGCTCAAGCACGTAAAGACCATTTTTTAGATCAATATCAACATATTTTAAAACAATGGCGTGATGAAGATAAATCCATCATTGTCTGTGGTGACTACAATATCGTACATAAACGCATCGATATTAAAAACTGGTCGGGTAACCAAAAATCTTCGGGCTGTTTACCGCATGAACGTGCATGGCTAGATCATATTTATGATGATTTAGGTTATGTCGATACCTTCCGTGAAGTTCGTAAAGAAGCTGAAATCTATTCATGGTGGTCAAATCGCGGACAAGCTCGTGCCAATAATGTCGGTTGGCGGATTGATTACCAAGCCTGCTCGCCTGACTGGAAGCCACGTACCATCAATGCTTGGGTGTATAAAGAGACCTGGTTTAGCGACCATGCCCCAGTGATTATTGATTATAAAATCGAAGCAATATAGTTCATTTGAGTGAACACTAGTTCACTCAATACCACCCAAAAACCTACAACACTTGACGCGTTTGTATATTTTTATACAGCCTTTTTAAGTGCATTATAGCTTCACGGCACAGGGACATGTCAGGATGACAGCAAAAGGATAGGACGCCGTAGGATGAAAACAAAATAAACCACTTTGGTTGTTTATTTTGCAAGGATGTGACAATGGACGTTATATTGAGACCCGCATGATCAGGATGATTAAATGCGGGTTTTCTCTTTTTATATCTCTATTCTTTTAATCATAGTATTGTTTTAATCATCGCGTTCTTTTGATCTATAGCACTATATTGGCAAATCTAAATGTCAATTTCATGACATTGTTCACGATCTTTAAAGATTTAATCCTGCTTATTTCCTCTAGAGCTTCTATAAGATTTTCGTTACGCTATCTCGCAATAGAAAATGGAATGATCCTCTTATGCTTAAAATTTATGGTATCAAAAATTGTAGTTCAATGAAAAAAGCCTTCGATCTCTTAAATCAACTTGGTTTGGCATATGAGTTTCATGATTATAAAAAACAAGGTATTGATGCTGAAACGGTCAAAAAATGGCTAAATGAGGTTGGGGAAAATGTGATTCTCAATAAAAAAGGCACCACATGGCGCAAATTAACCGAAGCAGAACAACAAGCTGCACTTTCCAATGAAACCAATTTAATTCATACGTTAACAACGCATAGCAGTTTAATCAAACGTCCTGTACTGGAAACTGGGCAAGGCTATATTGTGGGTTATGATGAAGCCGCTTATCACGCTTTAAAGTAAAAATTCAGTAGTAGCCTGCTGCAATAAAAAAAACCTAACTGAATATCAGCTAGGTTTTTTTATTGATTTATTCTTCTTTTGAATTAGTTTGCACGAATCCAAACTTGGTTACGACCTAAAACAGAAACGCCAATAAAGCCACGTAATTCTAATTTTTTACCACCCTCTACTATTTCACCTTTTAATTTATAGGTTTTACCAGATTGAGGATCAAGAATTGTGCCGTTTTCATAGCTATTATCACCCGCATTTTTAAGGCCTTGAACAATTCTTAAACCTTTTAAAGATTTATTATGGTACGGACCTTCACATTTTTTACATGCATTTTCTTCACCTGGTGTCAAAATGGTTTGAATACTCGCTGAGAGTGAACCATTTTTTTGCTCAGTAAATTTTACAATAGCTTTGGGTTGTTTGGTTTTGTCATCAATTGTTTTCCATACCGTACCATTTAATGGGTCAGCAGCGTTCGCTAAAACGGTTAATCCAAGCAATCCTAATGCAAGTGCAATTTTTTTCATTTTTGTTCATTTCCCTAGTCTGGTTTAGACTTGTTTATTGTTAAAAAGTCACACCATTTTTGCAATTTTTGAATGTGACTATTTAGTTTAGTGTAACTTTGTAACTTGTATTGGTAAATACAGCAGCATCTCATAACAGAAAAACGAGATGGAAAAAATGAAGATAAGTCCTTTATGGAAACAACTCATTACAGAAAGTATTTTAAAAATTACCATCCGTAAACCCAACCAATTGAACTGCACTCCCGACGCGCTACGTTTTACATTAGAGCAAATATGACGCGGGTTTTCAAGCAATAAACTGGTTCAAATTCGACCATTAGACTGAATGGCTAAACAATTAAAATCTCAAAAGAAATCATCATAATTCACTGTTTTCATCTGCATGGCGAAACCTGCTTTTTTGGGTTCACTCAATACCCATCGGGCATTTTTAGCCCCTTTCACTACATACACAAATACAAGTGATTTATGTCAAACATCCCTTGTCACCTGTACACCCTTAACCTGAAGTGATGGATGTCATTTTTGACCTCTATGACAACTTGTTCAATGAAAGCATTCAAGCCAAAAATCTATTTTATCTAATCATTCTTCTGTACACGTTTGGCTTGGGTCTATTTTACCAAATCTACACATCAACCCAATCAAAATTAAATCTCAATAAATATAATCACACCGATAAAAAAAGTCAGCCGAAGCTGACCAAAGAGGAAGACTTAAGTTAAAAATTATAGTGCCTGTACTTGAGCTAAAGCGCTTGCAATCGCTTGTTCTTTTAACTCTGGCCCCATATTCACACCTTCAGCACGAATAATTTCAACATCCTTCACACCAGTGAAATTAAAGACGGTTTGCAAAAAACCTTCTTGGAAGTCTGCTGGGCTATTTTCAC
Source organism: Acinetobacter kyonggiensis (assembly GCF_900107285.1). Lineage (GTDB taxonomy): Bacteria > Pseudomonadota > Gammaproteobacteria > Pseudomonadales > Moraxellaceae > Acinetobacter > Acinetobacter kyonggiensis. Next base: position 18,098 of record NZ_FNPK01000014.1, read on the forward strand.
CATAAACACCACCTCGACTACTGGCAATATAGGCCTTTTTATCACCGGCCAAACCAACAGGACCATTTTCAGTATATTGAAAGGTCTTACCCGCCACGCTAATACGATCAATCCATGCTTTTAAGGTTGAAGGAAGTCCAAAGTTGTACATGGCAGCACCGACCACCACAACGTCTGCATCTAGATATTGCTGAATAATTTTTTCGCCTAAAGCGGCTTGTTCAGCATCTTGTCCCATCAAAATTTCAGCAGTTAAATGTGGAATCATCTGTGTCGCTAAATCTAAATATTCCACGCTGGCATCGCTATGTTTCGCAGTTAATTGCGTAACAATGGCCTGACTAAGTTGACGTGAAACAGAAGCATCACCAAAAATACTGGAATCGATATGTAAAACTTTCATGCTTAAACCTTTCATCTGTATTTATTCAATGACAGCAGTTTAAGCGATCTATAAAAATAGAATAATATACTTATATACAACACACTGTTTTATTTTTAGAACAAACTTCATTGTAATGAACTCTATTTTTAGATTTTAATCTGTATGAAATATAGCCATTACCATTCATAAAAAAACGTGCTATGTTGTGAATTATAAAAAATAAATTAGATCAAATTATCCTTAAATTAGCATTTAAAGATTGAGAGGTCGGCGCTATTCAATGAAGAAAAATTTGCCCCCCAATCCCCTGACCTCATTGAAAGCAAAAATTGCGAAATATTTGCTCGAAGATGAAGTGATCATGAATTGGAGTGTCCTCAATAAATGTATTCTCATCCTGATTTTAGGCAGCTTGGTGCATGTCATCTGGATTATTTGGAAAAGTTTTATCCTACTTTCTCCAAATTTATGGGATTTTGTTCATTTACCTTTACTCAAACTACAACTTAAGCTCGATATTTTATTCTGCTGCCTTCTAATCATAATGGTTTTCCCTTGTACTTATTGGCATAAAAAAAAGTGGGCACAACGCTGGCTGCCCTATTTATCCATTGGAATTTTGGTGCTCTCCTTATGCCGTAATGGCTCTATGATCGGTGTACTCAGCCCTGCCACCATGGTCTCTTACGTCAGTTTAGTCACGGTGGGTTTGGTGCTGTTTAACCGTAAAATTGTTTACTATACTTTGATCCCCGTCACCCTATTTTTAATCTTATCCAATTATTTAAGCCTGCAAGGTCAAATCAGTTACGCGCCTTTATTTAATCTAAGCACAAGCCCTTACCAAAATAAGTTTTGGGTCATCTCAATGTTGTATTTCATTGTACCTATTCTCATTATTTGTTTAATTTTATTTGAAATTTTGCTTAGCCAATGGCGGCATAGAGAACAACTGATTCAACATTTAAGTCAAATTGACCCACTCACCAATACATTGAATCGACGCAGCATTAAAGCCTGTTTAGAAAAATTAGAACATAAACCCACAAAAGCTTATGCACTGGTCTTGATTGATTTAGATCATTTTAAACAAATTAATGATCAATATGGTCATAACAAAGGGGATGAAACTCTTATTCAAGTCAGTCAAGCCCTCTCACAAATCATTCGTGATAACGATGTGGTCGGTCGCTTTGGTGGAGAAGAATTTATTCTGATTCTCAATCAGTCTTCTTTAGCACAAGCACAGAGTATTGCTGAGCGCTGTCGCCAAGCGATTCAAGCACTGCATTTGCTTAGCAATGTGGGGGACATTATTAAAGTGACCGCAAGCTTTGGAATCGCATTCTCCAGTACAGAGACCAACCCACAAAAACTATTAAGCCAAGCCGATAAAGCCCTGTATGAAGCCAAAGCCTGTGGTCGTAATCAAGTCAAATGCTATGCAGAACGCTTGGTCGAAGCCAAACTATACTAAAGTACGTGGTGTTGATAAGGCTCTAAATAATTTACCCAAGCCACTTCTTGTAATGCAGCAGTCACCCAAGCTTTCATTGCAGGATGTTGCATCATGGTTTGCATATACTGCTGCGTAGCATCGCTTACAGGTAAAGCATAGCTCATTAAACGTGTCACGACGGGTGCATAAAATGCATCTGCAATCGAAAATTCGCCACATAAAAAACCCTGTGCTTCTGGCCGTTCTGACCAAATTTGCTCGATGCGTGCAACCTCTTCACGCAGTTCTGCATTTTCCTGCCATAAACGCTTACCCATCTCATTTAAATTGGCTCGAATATTCATCCCACAGGCATTACGCAAATGTGTAAATCCGCTGTGCATTTCCGCAGCGATACAGCGGGCACGAGCACGTTGCTGCGAATTTTTTGGCCATAAATTTTGCTCTGGATGTTGTTCTGCCAGATATTCACAAATGGCCAAAGAATCCCAAAGCAACAGCCCATCATCCATTAACACAGGGACTTTACCATTGGGGTTAATGGCTAAAATATCCTGCTTAAAAGTGCCTGTATGACGTTCTGATGGAAATGGCAGCATGATTTCTTCAAAAGGCAGGTCGAAGGCTTGAAGTACCAACCACGGACGCATTGACCAACTGGAATAATTTTTATTGGCGATATACAGCTGATACATTCTTTATTGCCCTAAATGTTTTTGAAACATACTGACTTGTTTTATTAATTCAGCTTCGGTAAATGCGCCCGTTAAACGCAAACCACGAATTTCCTGCTGTTTCGGATCTAAAAATAAATAGGTCGGTGGGCCTAAAATATCCCATTGATTCAGCAAAGCCTGATGTGTTGCATCATAGGCACTCAAATCCAGTTTAATTAAAAAATAGGGCGCTATCGTGTGCTGAACTTGGGCTGATTTTAAAACACGATGCTCAATTGGCTGACAGGCGATACACCAATCGGCATAAACATCAATAATAATGGCTTGATTCGATGGTGCATGGGCTAATAATGCCTGAAATTCGGCTGCTGTTTTCGCAATATGCCATGTCGCTTGAGTAGTGCTTTGTTCAACAAAAAAGCGCTGACTTTGTTGATATTGACTATATGCCAAATAAGGAATCACCATCAGCAAAGCCACAATATACAGCCATCTAAACTGGGTCTTTTGTGTGATTAAGCGAGAAAGTAGATAAACAATAAAGCTTAAGCCCAAAGCCAGACTGAGCCATTGCATCCATGCTTCAGACATTAAAGGCCGAATAAAATACAGTGCTAAAGCCAACATAATAAAGGCAAAAAATACCTTAATTTGGTGCATCCACAACCCTGCTTTAGGCAGTACCTTTGCCCCCAAAACACTCGCTAATAGTAATGGCATGCCCATACCAAAACCCAATGTGAACAGTAACAATGCACCCTGCCACTGACTTTGCGTCTGAGAAATAAATAATAGCGCTCCTGCCAAAGGTGCAGTCATACAGGGGCCGACCAATAGCGCAGAAATGATCCCCATCACCGCTGCACCCACTAAGCTGCCGCCTTTTTGTAGTGAATGCACACGATCTAAACGGTTCACTAAAGCATGCGGTAATTTAATTTCAAACAGACCAAATAAATTCAAGGCAAACAGGACAAAGAGCACACTAAAGGCAATCAGCGTGGAAGGCTGCTGTAACCAGCGCTGGAAATTCAGCCCAGCCGAAGATGCAATTAGGCCCAAAATGGCATATACCATCGCCATGCTACAAACAAAGACCAAAGCAATCATCCATGCTTTTAAGCCTTTACTGTCCCGTACAATAAGTGAGGTCAAAATAGGTAACATCGGCAATGAACATGGTGTAAAAGCCAGTAATATGCCTAAGCCAAAAAACAACAATAAGCCATAAACCAAAGAACTTTCTGCCAACTCTTCTGACCACATTTGGTCTTGAGCAGTATCCATGTCCACAGGTTGAGCCGTGCTGCGCGAAGGATGGTTTTCAGCGGTGAAAGTCGGCTGACTACTTATATTACTATTGGCTGTTTGGGCAAGATCAAGTAAACGTTTATTTGATTTGGCCTGATTTTGCAGCAGCACTAAACCATCGACATCGGTCTGAAATTCAATGGTTTGTGGTGGATAACAAATACGGTCTTGGGCGCAGCCCTGCCAAGTCACCTGATAGGTTTTTGATACTTCGGTTGCGATATTAAATTGCACATTGTGAAAATAAACTTGCGTATGGCCATAATTTTCATCATACAAATCCGTTGCTGGCGGTAACTTTAAAGCCAGTTTTTGTGTGCCTTGTTGGACTTCAAATTTGTGCTGATATAAATAATAACGCTCGGGCATGTGCCAACTCAGTTGTGCTTCATGCTCACGATTCGATTCAACCGTAAAAGAGAAAGCATCTTCTGCGGAAAGTAATTGATCCTGCGCTTGTAAGGTCATTGAAAATAAGAAAATGACACTACAAATCAATCCACTGATTGCAGACTTGCCCAAGAACTCAAGATCTTGAAGATGCTTTTTCATATGGTTTTATATTTTTAATTAAAATAAGAAGGATACACCCAAACCTGATTGATAGCTTTTATCTTTACCATTTAAGTCCACACCGACACTCGCATCTAATTGCATACGTGTATTCAAAGCATAAATAACCCCTGAACCCAATGAATATTGATAAGGCTCACTTTCAACTTTACGATAAACCAATTCAGAGAAACCTGACCATTTATCGGCAATTTTATATTCAATCGTCGGCACGGCAGTCACAGCCCAATTACTGTCTTGTACTTCGTAACGCATAGTGATGGAGGTCGAAATTAAATCGCTAAAATCATAAGCAACCGCAGAACTGATGCTGTAAATATCGTCATCATTACTGAAGCCATCATTGCCCGTCGCTAAAATAGCTTCTGCTGCAACAGCCATCGAGAGTTTGTCATCATCTAAATCAATGGCTTTTTTTATGCCAATACTGACATCGCCCAAACCATCCTCTTCAACTGACTGACCTGCACGTTTCACTTTGCTCCATGCGGGTCCTTGCCACCCCAATTGTAACTCTAAGTCTTTCGCCAAACCGGTACGAAATAACATGTCACCATTTAAAGTAACGGTTTTTTGCTTTTCGCCATTCACCATCGTTTCGTTATAATTGGCGCTGGGTAACGCTTGTTCCCATGCCAGCTTCCCGACAGGCGTAATGCCTGTCCCCATACCTGCGCCAGGGCGGTCAAAGGAAAAATCGGCAGCCATCGCATTTATGCTCAAAGCTGCGCCAAAAATAAAACCTACTGTTTTTACTGCTGACATTTTTATCTCACTCTGATGTTGGTTCTTTTATATGAGTTCTTTGCTCATTTTAGCCCCGTGGCTACGAAGCAACTCTAAAGTTTGTTTTTCTTCAGCCAACGCTTCTGACCAGTTAATTTCGTCAAAATCACAATCAAAGAATAAATCACTGATTGAAGACAAAATGGTGAGACCTTCTTCATCTTTGCTATTTGGATCGACGTTTTCTGCTAATAAGCGTTGCACCGCAGGGACACACGCGGAACTTGCAGCATCCCATAATGGACCATACAGTTCTTCTGCATCCCATAAATGTAAATTTACTTTGGCTTGAATCAGTGCATCTAAAATTTCAATATGAGCCGCCAAATTTTGTTGTTTTTCTTGCTCAGATAACGGTGTCCCCGCTTCATGAGCTTCACAAATTTGTTCCCACCACTTGAACAAACCATCTGACCAGACAGAAATAGCTGGGCCTTTTTCAAGATCAATAAAATTAGGATCCAGACCGTCTGCTAAAAGGCTTTGCACTTGAGCAAGGTCTAGTTCTTCTATGGCTTGCACAAAGACTTGTTGTTGCGCGGTTAACATGGAGAAAGCTCTCTTTAATCAGTTTTAAACTATTATGCCCAATAAAAGTTGCTTTGTTTTGGGTAAATGTATAACAAGCATATTTATTCTTCATTTGGCTTGCATAACATCGGCACATAAAAAAAGCTCCGAAGAGCTTTTTTTTCTGTCTAATTTAAGCAAAATTTGGCTTAGTCATCATCGAGATCATCTGTACCATTCACATCAGTGGTTTCTGCAAATTCAAGTGCTCCACCACGTGGGTTCTCTTTCTTTTCAAAGAGATGTTCAAGACTTCGTTTTAAACGATCGATCGCACCATGAATCGCTGTATCGATATTATGACCGCGATGATTGACAACCACAGGTTTCAATCCTGCTGGGCGTGCTTCAATCATACAGTTGATATCATCGTCCCCACCTTTGGGGCCATTTTCATCACTTAAATGGACGGAAAAATGGGTGATACGTTCACTGTGTCGCTGGAATTCTGCATTCAGTTCTGCACGAACATAAGTAATTAAACGTTCACTATTTTGAATGTTTTTATCAGTACGGATTTCAATGTTCATATAATATCATCCTCTTTATTCGAATCTTTTTTGTGCAAAACTTCTTATCTTGGCACGTTTAACTTTGCTGTCAAAAACAGCGCTGAGCATCTTCAACTTAGTTTGGAACGAATTCCTCCACATTGAACGATGAACACTTTTGAGTCTGCAGAATCGTGTCCTTATGCCTTGAATATAAGGGGCTAAGCGAAGCATATGCAAGTAGTATTTTGATATTTTTTGCAATTCCCTATAGCCAATATGTGATTCAACTTTATTGCTTAAGTTATTTGATAAGTCTCACATTATTTTTTCCTCGCTTAAAACTGTGCTTCACTTCGTTTTATCGGTTTTATCCGTATGTATTTTTAAGTATTCAAGCTGTACTGTTATTTTAGCCATCGAATGTTTTAGAAAATCTATTATTTTTAGGTCATTGATCAATTTTGGCTTTATTTTTGCTTAAGAATCTGTATGCTTTGCTTGCTTCTCGGGGGAGATATTTTTTAATGAAACTTACACAAATTTTTGCTACATGTGCATTGGCTTCAACTGCTGCACTTACTCAAGCTGCACCAGTGTGGCAAGATTTCAGCGTGACAGGTCTTTATGGTGAAAACTATGAATTGATCGCACGTGAAGACAAGCAATCTACCGTAACTTTTGAATATGCTGCAAAGTTACAATATGGTGATTTCTTTGCTTTTGCTGACCGTACAGACAATGATGTTAGCGGGAAAGAAACTTATTTCGAAGTATCACCTCGTTTAAGCCTAGGTGCAGTTTCAGGCCAAAAACTTGAACTTGGTCCAATTAAAGACGTTTTAATTGCAACCACTTGGGAAGGTGGCGAAGGCTTCAACAACTATCTTTATGGTGTTGGTGTCGATTTAGCCATTCCTTATTTTCAATATGCCCAGTTAAACTTCTACCGTGCAAATAATGATACATCAGAAGATGACTATCAAATGACTTTTGCTTACGGCGTGCCATTTAAATTAGGCGCTGAAGATTTTCTTGTAGATGGTTTCCTTGACTGGTCAACTGACGAAGGTACAAATCACGCAAGTGAAATGAACTGGACTACACAGTGGAAATGGAATGCAGGTAAACACATTTCTCCAGATACGCGTTTATACCTTGGTATCGAACATTCAGTTTGGAAAAATAAATATGCAATTGATGGCATGGACGAAAATAACGTCAGTGCATTGGTTAAATACCATTTCTAATCTTGATTGTTGATGTCAAAAAAGCAAGACTTCGGTCTTGCTTTTTTATTGCCCTAAAATAGGATTATTTCTACAATAAACTCTTTTTATTGATTCGGCATATGTCATGGACTTTCTCCTGCGTCCCGCTCAAATATCAGATCTAGAACAGGTTCTGGCTATTTATAATGCTGAAATTCTAGATGGCACTGCGAGTTGGAATAATACGCCAAAGTCTAGCGCTGATTTTCAAACATGGTTTAGCAGCTTAGTCGCGCAACAATTTCCACTCTTTGTCGCGGAACATCGCACATCGAAAAAAATTGCGGGCTACGCTGATTATTCCGCCTTCCGTCAAATTCATGGTTTTAAACAGACCGTTGAACATTCAGTTTTTATTCATCCAGACTTTAACCGTCAAGGTCTGGGCAAAGCCTTAATGCTCAAACTGATTGATCATGCTCAGCAGCATAAGATCCATGTCATGGTGGCGGCAATTGATCATGAAAATAAAGCCTCGATTGTGTTGCATGAAAAATTAGGCTTTATTCAAACTAGTTATATGCCACAAGTTGGAAAAAAATTTGGGCAATGGCGTGATTTAGTTTTGATGCAACGCATTCTTGATTAAGGATACAGAAAAATTTTGCACGGTATTAGAAGTTCACTTGCCTGTTCATGGATGATTTAAATAAAAAAGCCCCTTTCGGGGCTCAACATACTTAAACAGCCAAATCGGCTAAATTGCCTTTTTGTTCCAACCAATGCTTACGGTCACCTGCTCGTTTTTTTGCCAACAATTTATCCAGTAAGCCTGAAGTAAAATGCGCATCGTCTAAATCCAGCTGCACCAGACGACGCGTGTCTGGATCTAAAGTGGTTTCGCGAAGCTGACTGGCATTCATTTCGCCCAAACCTTTAAAGCGGGTAATTTGCGGAGACTTGGTCTTGGCTTTCTTGAGCGTTACTTCTAATTCAGCCTCATCTAAAGCGTAATGCACATCTTTGCCGTCATCTATACGAAATAGGGGCGGCATAGCCACATATAAATGCCCTGCTTCCACCAAGGTCGGAAAATGTTTCACAAATAAAGCACACAATAAGGTCGCAATATGTAAACCATCTGAGTCAGCATCGGCAAGAATACACACTTTGCCGTAGCGCAATTCTGAAAGATCATCACTGCCTGGGTCTACGCCAATTGCAATCGCAATATTATGCACTTCCTGTGAGGCTAAAACCTCATCGGAAGAGACTTCCCATGTGTTTAGAATTTTACCGCGAATGGGCATAATGGCTTGGAAGTTTTTATCGCGTGCTTGCTTGGCTGAACCACCAGCAGAATCGCCTTCCACAATAAACAGTTCAGATTCTTCCAAAGTATGACCAACGCAATCGGATAATTTTCCTGGTAACGTCGGGCCAGCAACAATCTTTTTACGCTCTACTTTTTTGGCAGCTTTTAAACGGCGACCTGCTTTCGCAATCATCAATTCAGCAAGCTGCATTGCAATATCAGAGTTTTGATTTAACCACAGTGCAAAAGCATCTTTGGCAATATTCAATACAATACCCGATGCTTCACGACTGGAAAGACGTTCTTTGGTTTGCCCCGAAAATTGTGGTTCTTGGAATTTTAACGACAGAATATAATTTACCCCATCCCAAACATCTTCCGCAGACAATTTTAAATTACGCGGTAACAAATTACGCAGTTCACAAAATTCACGCATCGCATCGGTCACACCTGAACGCAGACCGTTGACATGTGTACCGCCTTGTGCGGTTGGAATTAAATTGACATAGCTCTCTTGAACTTGCTCGCCACCCTCAGCATTCCAGCAAATCGCAAATTCAGCACTGGCACGCTCAGCCTCACCCGTTGCCACAAAGGCAGGACACGGAATAATATCGCGATCCTGCAATTCATCCATCAAATAATCAACTAAACCATTTTCAAATTGCCATTCAATTTTTTCGTGATTAATTTGATCGAAATAAATAATTTGTAAGCCTGCGGCTAACACGGCTTTGGCTTTTAAATTATGTTTTAACGCTTTTAAGGAAAATTTGGGTGAATCAAAATATTTTGCATCTGGCCAAAAATGAACGGTGGTTCCTGAAGCACGTTTCGGTGCCTTACCTTCCAACACTTCAAGTTGTGAGACAGGTTCACCATGCTCAAATGCCATTTGATAAAGATTACCATGGCGCTGTACGGCAACTTCGACTCGATTCGACAGTGCATTGACCACAGAAATCCCTACACCATGCAAACCACCGGAAAATTGGTAGTTATCGGTACTGAATTTACCCCCTGCATGGAGCTTGGTCAGGATAATTTCAATCCCACTTTGACCATATTCAGGATGGATATCGACGGGCATGCCACGACCATTATCTTCTACCGACAAAGAACCGTCTTTATAGACCGTCACGGTAATTTTATTGGCATGTCCTGCAAGTGCCTCATCCACTGCATTATCAATTACTTCTTGTGCCAAATGGTTTGGACGAGTGGTATCGGTATACATGCCGGGACGACGACGAACCGGATCTAAACCAGATAAAACTTCAAGTGATTGAGCCGTATATTGAGACACGTTGTACTGTTTCCTTATTTTATACAATCCGATAAAAACTGTAATGCCATCGGTATTTTGTCTGCGAAATTATCCATCGCATGATTGCCATTTGCTTCCGTGATCATCATCGACGGATGCGCAGCATTGCTATAATAACGCTGTGCTTCACGATAATCCAAAACTTCGTCATCTTGTTGCAGTAACACTAGAATTTTGTCTGCATCTTGCACCAATGGCACAGCCATCTGCTCGAGTTGATCAAGTTGTGTCTGATCTAAAGTCCATTGGCCATTCACCACATAAGGCAGCTCACCGCCAAATAAATCATGAAATAATTGCCATGGTCGCATAGCTGGATTAATTAAAACAGCAGGCACAGCATGTTTTGCGACCAATTGTGTCGCATAAAAACCACCAAGACTACTCCCAATTAAGACCACTTGATCTAAACATTCAATCATCTTTGAAACATGGGCCAACACCTGTTTCGGAGGCATATTTAAATCAGGCAAATGCACTTGAATATGATGCTGATTTTGACAAAATGCCTGAATGTATTGCCCTTTAATTGATAAAGTACTACTTTGAAATCCATGCAAATAGATGATGTTCATTGCTTTTTATGACATACCAATGGGTTTAATTTAAGTTATAAAAAATAAGATACCTAGCGAAACTTTATTTTAATGTGTATATAACAGCAATTGTCAGACAAAAAAGTTAAAACTTACAGCTCATCCTCGTTATTGTAAAAGCTATTCGAGATGAATCATATTAAATTAAAAGCAACGAATTGATAGCGTGAGCTTAAGAAAAAATAAAGTGCCTCAGATAGTAGTGCCATAAAAGGGATAGGATAAAATGCCAAGTTTAACACCATTGCATGAAACCTATTGTAAATGGGATCGTACACCACCAAGCCAAGCCGATGTATTAGAAGGACTTGCTCAATTGGTAACGACTCGTTTAGGGGATGTGGTGCAAGACCTTATACAAGAAATTCAACGTGAAATTTTGATCAGCATATTTGGGATGAGTGAACAACGCTCGAAAAAAATACAAAAAATCCCCTATATTGACAAAATGTACCAGTTTGCCTATGACAGCTTACTCAGTTATGGTCATTACTTAATTGCGCCAAGTTTGCGACAAATTATTGAAAAATATCCAAAATTACATGAAAAACCACTCACCCCTGCATTGCATTTTTTAGTTGGGGCTTTAAACGGGGTGCTGGGTGATTATTTATTAAAATATCAAAACCCGCTTGCATTACCCATGGTGCTCTACGACCACTATACTGAATTACAAAAAGGTGATCTTTCAGGCCGTGTGGTTATTTTTACCCATGGCTTATGCATGAACCATTTAGACTGGTCAACCCGTCAATACGGCGGTATTGGTGAAAAATTATTGGCTCAGCGTGACCATAACACCATGCTCTACTTAAACTACAATACTGGACGCCGTATTTCTGCCAATGGTCGCAGCCTTGCCAACACTTTAGAAGATTTACTTCAACGTAACCCATTGATTACCAGTATTGATTTAATTGGACATAGTATGGGGGGCTTAGTGTTACGCAGTGCCTTATTTTATGGCAAACAAAATATGCATCAATGGATGCACCTGACTGAAAATTTAGTCTGCTTAGGCTCACCACATCATGGGGCAGTTTTAGAACGTTTTGGTTTTATTTTACAAGATCGACTGGGGCACTTCCCGTTTGTAAAAATTGTCCGACATATTGTGAATATTCGCAGCAATGGCATTCTGGATTTACGTTATGGCAGCGTGCGTGATGATGATTGGGAACATAATACGGCCCGCATTGGTGGCATGGATGACAATCGTAAACCTGCCCCGCTACCTTCGCATATCAACACCTTTTTAATTGCAGGGTCTGTTGTCTATGAAAATAGAAAAAATCGTCATTTCGACCTGCTAGGTGACTATTTAGTCAGTGTTAAAAGTGCGTTGGGAGAACATCCTAATCCGCGTTTTCAATTGAAGCTGCCCAAATCAAATAAAGCCATTTTCTATGGCATCCATCACTTTGAGATTCACTATCACTCCAATGTAGCTGAACAGATTGTGAGATGGTTTTATCCGCCTCCTGATGCCCCAATTAAAGAACAGGTTCATGAATATCGGATGCAGTTCGAAGATTTATCCAACAGTGCACCAATTTAAATGAATCATAAAAAAGCCACCTTGCGGTGGCTTTTTTAGATGACCATTTTTATTTCTTCTTCCCTGCTTTAGGCGTAGTCAAAGCATAGTTACGCAATAATTGCCACACACTCACCAGCACCAATACAGCAAAAAACAAGAATGACCAGACAGGCAAGGATTGCCCTAAAAAGGTCCAATCAACCACTGCACATTCACCAGAACCAGTTAGAACTTGTTGGAAAACCGATTTTAATGGCAAGGTATTGAGCCAATAATCTAGGCCCGGACCGCAGCTCGGCACTTGGTCAGGTGGCAAATTTTGCAGCCAAACATGACGTGCTGCCACACCTGCCGACCAAAGAATAGAAAGCGTGCCCAAAAAGGCATACACACGTTTCCCAACATTTGAATTCGGATTATGAATGAAAGCAAGCAAAGAAATAAGCCCTAACCCGATCAATCCAATACGCTGAAAGACGCAGAGTGGACAAGGCTCAAGACCTTGTACATGTTCTAAATACAGCGCAAAAGCCATGCCAATAACGCTGGCTAAAAATAAAAAACCACTCACGGAACGATAACGCCATTGCATGGCAAATCCTCTTAATTTTTATCGATAATCAGCAAGATATTGCTCAAAACTGAGGCTACTATCTTGTTCAAGTTGCTGTTGTTGTTGCAATGACTGTACAGCCAAATCATCAAAATACGACAAGGTATCTGGGCTTAACGGATGCTGCTCATAGCTCATGGCATGTTGTTGTGCCATCAGACTACCAAAGCCCCATGTACCGCCATTTTCTAAAGTATCGGCAATCACTTGTGCAGACAGCGTTTCATCCACTTCATCAATACGTTTAAGCATCAACGCTAAGGCAGCTGAATACAGATTTGTGCTATAGGTTACATCCAGTAAATCAGCCAAAGGTTGCATTGCGATGACTTGCATGCGGCTCCATGCTTCAATCGGATGCTCACCTGTCGCATCTATAATGGATGCATTGGGTGCACGGCCACGATTGACCACTTCCGCTTGATTACGCTCAATCTGTAATTGTTCTTCGTCTAATAAATCGGGGCTATCTTGCAATAAACAATGCAGTGCTAACACTTCCAAGAATGCCGCGGTATTTTCATCTATGCCAATTGAACTGTACGGATTGACATCTACGGCACGTAATTCAACATAACCTACCCCACGATTTTCAAGCGCTTGCGATGGCGTTTCACCCGCTTTAGGCACTTGTTTCGGACGCACTAAACTATAGTATTCATTTTCAATTTGTAGCACATGATCATTGATTTGAATCGGCTCACCCTGTTCATCGGTTAAACCTAAATGGCTAAACGGTGCATAAGGCGTTTTGACTGCTTTTTGTAAACCTTCTAAATAACCCGACATGGTATTGTAGTGAATACCCAACTGTTTCTGCGCTGAATTTTGATAGCCAAAATTGCCCATGCGTAATGCTGTGGCATAAGGTAGAAATAACGTGCCTTTGAGTAAGGGCAATAAGTGATGTTCGCGTCCGGTCATAAAACACTGACAGACCGAAGGACTTGCGCCGACCAAGAACATCACCAATGGGGTTAAACGAATAAAATTACGAATTAAAGCAAAATAACGATGACTACGATAATCCTGCAAGCTCAAACTTTTTAAAGCATCATCGCTCTCATGCTGTTGCAGTGCTTCAAAGACTTGATCAGGGAAAGATAAATTATAATGCACCCCTGAAATGGTCTGCATACGACGACCATAACGCACCCCTAAACCATGACGATACAAGGTCTTAAAGCGACCAACATTCGATGTTCCATATTGGGCTAAACGAATGTTTTCTTCCTGATCATCTAGCATACACGGCATCGACAACGGCCAGAGCTTTTCACTATTTTCCAAATGACGATGTGCAATCGCATGGATATCGGCTAAATAATGTAATGCTTTTTTGATGCTGTCTTGTGGAGGGGTAATAAACTCCATCAAGGCTTCAGAATAGTCAGTGGTAATATGCGGATGTGTTAAAGCCGACCCGAATGCTTTTGGATGCAAGGCTTGCGATAAAAAACCATTGCTTTGCATACGCAGGCTTTCACGCTCAATACCGCGCAACATGCCTTTAAACAGCGAAGAATCCACCCAAGTTGGCAATACAACGTGAGAGGTCGATTCGGGTTGACTCATTACAATCTCGCTTATCGGAAGATAACTACTAAAATAAAATCATCAGTTTATAGCAGTATAACGTGATTTGGGACGGTCACATGATCTGCTGTATATTTTTCAAGTAAACTGTCAATTATATTTCTGGCAAATTTTTATCACAAAGTTACTCTACAAGACATCTAAATTTTGTGATTGTATTGAATAATAAGTGCTAAAGAATTGTAAATATTATGAATTATTCAGATATTTTGGACTTTTGGTTTCATCCAGACACTCAAGCCTACTGGTTTGCAAAAAATGATGATTTTGATGGATTAATTCATCAAAAATTTTATGACATACATCATCAAGCCGCACAAACCGAGCTATGGTCTTGGCGTAAAAGCGCTGAAGGTCGCTTAGCTGAAGTGATCATACTCGACCAATTTTCGCGTAATTTGTTTCGTGATCAGGCGCAAGCCTTTGCCCAAGATGCTTTAGCCTTGGCACTTGCCCAAGAAGTCATCGAGTTAAATTTAGATCAGCAATTAAACCCAGAACAACGTGCTTTTTTATATATGCCCTTTATGCACAGTGAATCAAAATTGATCCACGAGGTTGGGCTAAAATTGTTTCAACAATTAGGCCTGCCTATCGGTCTGGATTATGAAAAAAAGCACAAAGTCATTATTGATCGTTTCGGGCGCTATCCGCATCGTAACCAAATTTTAGCGCGTCCCTCGACTGCCGAAGAACTCGAATTTTTAACTCAACCCAACAGTAGCTTTTAAGTATTTATTGTGTCTCCTCCCTTGCACAGTAAATTAGTATGGAGGTTTAACATGAAGAATAAATTTATCCTAAGTATAGGACTGGTGATGGCCCTCTCTGGCTGTGCCATGACGCCTTCAAAACCGCTGACTTTTGACCAACTGGGTCAATTCAGTAACACGCCGTTGAATGCTCAATCCTATCGCATCAGTTTTCAAGCCCGTCCCAATATGAGTTTTGGCACAGCAGAAGAAATTACCTTAGTCAAAGCAGCGCAAACCACAATACAAAACGGATTCCGCTATTTTAAAGTGCTGAATGATCCGAGCAATGTCAACCAACCACCACGCAAAGCCGTAGTCTATCCAACCCCAATGTACGCTCCATACGGTTATTACCGTCGTTACCCTGGTTTCTGGCCTGATCCATTTTATGATATGCCACAAGTGGTCACGATTGACCCCGTGCAAGTTTCCTATACCATTGAATGCTATAAAGATCAGAAAAAAGCACCGAGCGATGCTTTTGATGCCACTTTAATTTTACAGTCTTTGGGTCAAAAATACGGACTTAGCCCGACAGGTCAAGTCTTAGCACCGCAAATGCCGACAACAACAAAATAACCCGATGTCACACATCAACAGGAAGCTTGCATGACCATAGCGGAAGCAGAAACCACCCCAAGTTTGCAACGCAGTAAACGCCTTGCCACCATTGCCCTAATCATGGCGATTGTCACATGGTTAATCCTGATGGTGGTTGCCAAGCTCCTTCCTGAATATGTGTGGCTGATTCACATTCTAATGCTCGCTGCTGAAGCAGGGGTCGTAGGTGGCTTAGCAGATTGGTATGCCATTACGGTGCTGTTTCGCAACCCGTTTGGCAAAATGCCCATTCCTAAATTTTTACTCGATCACACCGAAATTATTCCACGCAATAAAGCACGTATTGCAGAATCGATGGGCCGCTTTGTTCAAGAAAACTTTTTGTCTCCACAAGTGGTCGAAAGAAGTCTACACAGTACTGACCTTAGCCTTGCTGTGGGCCAATGGCTGGCAAAAGCTGAAAATAATGCTCAAGTTACACAGGTTATTCAGCAAACCGTACCGAAAATTTTTGAATTTGTCGGACAGGAACAAATTGGACGTTTTATTCAAAATAATAGCGTGCAATGGGTACGTAACACCCAAATCAACACCCTCGCCAGTGAAATGCTGCGTGCCGTTTTAGAAAATGATTTCCACCAAGATGTGTTACAACACGGACTCGACTTAGCGCATGAATGGATGCTTTCACATCCAGAAGAAACCCGCGAACTGACCCATAGATTATTCAAAGAACTGGGGGTGTTAAAACTGGCCAAAGGTGCCAGTTGGATTGGCATTGATGTACAACAGCGTACCATTGATTCATTAATCGCACGGGTTGAATCCATGCTGGCCGACCCAGAACATCCGTGGCGACAACAGATTGAAGAAATCGGTCATCAGCTCATGCTAGAACTGTCGGATGATGAAAGTAGTGCCAGCCATCGCTTAAACAGCAGCAAAAATGCCTTGCTCGATAGTCCACAAGTGCTGAATTTTATTAGTGGCGCGGTGGTGATTTTATGTGATGCGATTAAAGCGGACTTACTGAAAGCCAATTCAGGCATTGCCCAAAATCTGCGGGTCGCCATTCAACAAGTTGGTGAAAATATTATTTCTAATCAAGCAGTACGTGATCTACTGAATGAAAAAATGAGTGCTATTGCCATCAATTTAAGTGATCAATATAGTGAAAAAGTCATTCGTTTTATTAGCGAACGCATTCATGAATGGGATTCACGAGAAATGATCGACAAAATTGAAAATGAAGTCGGTGGTGATCTACACATGATCCGCGTCAATGGCGTGGTTGTCGGTGCATTTATTGGCTTGGTGCTTGGGATTATTCGTGCTTTGGTTGATTTAGTACTGTAAAAATGTGTTTCAGATAAAAAATCATCTTCGACCCACAGGCAATCTGCACTTAAGTATTGATTTACTTTGGTGCATTCTGAGCAGGCATATCAACCAGTTTGCCCGTCACTTTACGTACTAGCGGCAAAATAGCCAACACAATAGGAAAAGCAAAAGCCCAAGAAATCATCCAGTTATGCAGCCATAAACTGATAAAACCGTCGATCCAACCCAAATTGCGCAGCATATTAATAAAAGAAATAATACCACTCATTAGACAAGACAACATAAACGGCATCACTACCGTGGCCCATTTTGCAGGCAGCTTAGGAATATTACCGATAATCATAGGACGGTCAGGTTGCATATGCTCGACTCGGATTTTTTACAGTCTTCTAATATGCCATAAATCATGCTTTTTTGAATATTTTCCTCGTTTTATCCCCTTCCTCCCGATGCAGACTATCGGACATGTTTTATTCAATACAAATGGGTTTACCTAAAGACGGCAAAATTTGCTATATTCATTGTTTTTCCGCGACATTTATTTTTCGACTGATTATGAATACGGCAATCCAAGCAGCTCTCGAACATGCAGTGCAATCTCTTCAAGCTGAAGGTGTACTCCCATCCGACTTTAATAACAGTGGTAACTTAACGCGAACCAAAGACCGAAGCCACGGTGACTTCGCGTCAAATATTGCAATGATTGGTTCTAAAGCTGCGGGTCTCAAGCCTCGTGATCTCGCGGAAAAAATCCTCGCACATCTTCCCGAAGTCGCTGATATCAGCAAAGCAGAAATTGCGGGCCCTGGCTTTATTAATTTCTTTTTAAATGCCGACCAACGCTTTGCTGTACTGGATCAGGTTCAAGCACAACAAGATCAATTCGGTCGCACCAGTGCAAATGCAGCCAAACGTGTTCAAGTAGAATTCGTTTCTGCCAACCCGACATCCAGCCTACATGTCGGTCATGGTCGTGGTGCAGCGTATGGTATGACTGTTGCTAATCTACTTGAAGCAACGGGTGCAACGGTTGACCGCGAATATTACGTCAATGATGCAGGTCGTCAAATGGACATCCTCGCAACATCGACGTATTTACGTTACCTTGAATTAACAGGTCAGGAACTGGTTTTTCCAAAAAATGCCTATCAGGGCGACTATGTTAAAGAAATTGCACAAAGTATTATCGACAAAGATGGTGATGCATACGCACGCCCTGTCGCTGAAGTCTATCAAGATGTACCTGAAGATGTGCAATATGCAGCTGAGCCAGATAGCGATGGCAATAAAGTGGTACTTTCAGGTGACAAAGAAAAACACATCGATGGCTTAATCTATAATTCACAGCGTTTGATTGGCGAAGGCTACCGTGTTTTCCATCAAGCGGCGTTAAAAGCCATTCTTGATGACATTAAAGATGACCTTGGCGAATTCGGGGTAACTTTTAACCAATGGTTCAGTGAAGCCAGTTTGACTGAAAAAATTGATGAAGCACTACAAATGCTCGATCAACGTGGCTTCTTATATGAACAAGACGGTAACATCTGGTTTAAATCGACTGAATTTGGCGACGAAAAAGACCGTGTGGTAAAACGTCGTAATGGTCAAACCACCTACTTCGCCTCTGACATTGCCTACCACCTGAATAAATTACAACGTGGTTATACCGACATTGTCGATATTTGGGGTTCTGACCACCATGGCTATATTGCCCGTGTCAAAGCAGCCATTGATGCGCTCGGCTATGACTCGAAAAAATTGACGGTACTGTTGGTTCAGTTTGTCAGCCTATGGCGTAGTGGCGTGATGGTACAAATGTCATCGCGTTCAGGTCAGTTCGTGACATTACGCGACCTACGTAAAGAAGTCGGTAATGATGCCGCACGTTTCTATTACGTGATGCGTAAATCTGAACAACACATTGACTTTGACCTTGACCTTGCTGTGTCACAAAGCAAAGACAATGCGGTGTATTACATTCAATATGCCCATGCACGTATTTGCCGTATGCTCGAAAAAGCAGCAGCGACTGAGGTGAATTTTGATGCTGTGAATGCACGTCAATTTGCAGCAAAACTTGATCTGGATGCTGAAACGGAAATTTTAGCTAAACTTGCCGCTTATCCTGAAATTGTGATTCGCGCAGCAAATAGTTATGAACCACATCAAGTGGGTAACTATCTGAAAGAATTGGCTGCATTATTCCACGGTTGGTATAATGAGCATAAAGTACTCAACGATGATGCTGAACTTACGCAAGCACGTTTATTACTTTCAGTAAACGTACAACAAGTGCTACGTAATGGTTTAGAATTATTAGGTGTATCCGCTCCCGAGAGCATGTAATATTTTACATTGCTGCAAGACAAAGTCCGAGTGAGCATATCAACACTGCTATGCTCACTTGATGACGACTATTGTCTGCGTCCATATGTGAAATAATACTGGGTATGGCTCCTGATGTGGGCCATGCTTAAAGCACAACCAATTGAATATTAGAATAATGAGGTTCACAAGTGTTTGGAAAAACGCAGCGCGGTGTATCAGAGCGACCAAATAAACCGAAAAAGCCCTTGATTCCAACATGGCTGGGGACGCTTGTGGTCATTTTAATCGTGTTAAGTTTTGCCGTAGCGTTAATGCTATGGAAACCGTGGGCACCTGTTCAGCCGAAGAATCAGATTAATTCTGAACATTATCAAGAAGACACCAATAAAGACTATCGTTTCTACGATTTATTGCCTCAACAGCAAGTCACACCTATTCCAGAACAAGCTGTGCCTGAAAGCAAGAATGCAAGCACCGTAGTCATTGTGGAAGCACCAGAAGCAGAACCTGCGACCAACACTCCCGTCACCGAACCAAGTCTTCAAGCATCAGAAGCGCCCGTTGTACATCAGCCCAGTTATATTCTTCAAGTCCGTAGCTATGCAGATCCAGATAGTGCCGATGCGCGACGTGCTGAAATTATTTTAAATGGTCTATCTGCCGATGTGGTTAAATCAGTGGAAAATGGTCAAACTTGGTATCGTGTTATGTCTGGCCCTTATGATTCACCTGAAGCTGCGATCATGGCTCAGCAAACGCTACAACGTAGTGGTATTGATTCAATTGTGGTGAAACGATAAACCCCAGATATGAAAAAGCGCCTAATGGCGCTTTTTTTGACCTTGCCCGACTCCTCTGCATTTAGGAGAAGGAGCCTCCCCCTTTGAAAAAGGGGGAGTGAGGGGGATTTACATCACTTAATAAAAGTAAATTCTTTAAATCCCTCCAACCTCCCTTTTAAAAAGGGAGGCTAAAAGCATTAAACCGCATGTCCTAAAGCTTCACCCATCACCACTGTTGAATTGGCTTTAAATGCGGCATCCCAAACCATTTTGTCTTGTTCAAATAAAATGACTGCGGTAGAACCTAAATAGAAACGCCCCAATTCTGCCCCTTTTTCAAGGAATACGTCATGTTGATTGAGTTCCAAACGCCCTGTAGGTTTCACCTTGCCTGTTGCTACAGTTTCAATGCCAGCCACAATCATCGCACCGACTAAAACCACGGCCATACGACCCAATTCAGTATCAAACAAACACACCATGCGTTCATTACGTGCAAATAAACCCGGAATATTTTCCGCAGTGGTTTGATTGACTGAAAATAATTCACCTGGCACATAGAGCGTTTCAGTTAACGTCCCTGCAACAGGCATATGTACACGATGGTAATCTTTAGGTGATAAATACACTGTTGCGAACTGACCATTTTTAAACGGTTCAGCCAATTGTGGATCGGCAATTAATTTTTCCACCGAGAAAGTTTGACCTTTGGCTTGGAAAATATCACCTTGTTCAATTTTACCCAATTGTGAAATTGCGCCATCTGCTGGAGAAACGATACTTTTAGGATCAGTATCAATCGCGCGTACACCGTCTTTTAATGAACGAGTAAAAAACTCATTAAATGATTTATATTTCAATGTATTGCTTTGTTCAGCAATTGACATATCAATACCATATTGAGCTTTAAAAGCCTGAATCACCGTATTTTTTACAATTGGGTTTTCACTGGCTGCAAGTTTGCCCACCACACGTGATAATTGATGTTGTGGCACAACACGTTGTGCTTGAATAAAAATTTGTTTTTTTAAACGTGATGTGAAGCTCAAGATGGTAACTCTCCGGTAATAATCGGACTATCGAGGCGGTTGCCCCATTCACTCCACGCACCGTCATAAGCTTGAATATGCCAACCGAGTAATCGACCCAAGATATAAGCTAAACCTGAACGGTGATGTGACTGACAATACACCACGACTGGTTCATTTAAATTGAATCCCAATTGTTCTAAGCGTTGTTGAGTGCGTTCTAAGGGATGTAATTTTAAATGATTTTCACGGTTAAGGGCAGTACTCCACTCAAAATGTCGGGCATTTGGAATGTGACCGCCGCGTCGCGCTGCAAGTCGCAGTCCAGTGTACTCATCTTCTGTACGACAATCCCAGATTTGGATTGCATTGTTTTGTACTTTATCCAGCAGTTCTGGATATTCAATCCGGTATTGATCAATATCCGTTTGCTTTATTTCAACTAAATGTTCGACAGGGGTTAATTTTTCCACTTCTGACGAAGTTGGGTAACCCGCAGCTAACCAAGCATGAATTCCACCATTGAGTAAGCTGGTATTTTTAAAACCCAAGCAATGTAAATTCCAAATTAAACGCCCTGCCCATGCACCACCTTCATCGTCATAGACCACGACATGATGCTGTGGAGAAATATTTAAATACTCAATCAGTGCTTGTAGCGCCTCCACATCTGGCAGTAAACCCGAAGCTTGTTCTTCTTGGCGTAGCAACTGCTTAGGTTTGACATGAATCGCATGCGGAATGTGTAATTGATCATAAACAGAACTACGGCTTAAATCGACAATACGTAATTTATCATGACCCAAATGTGGCAACAGTTGTTCTGCTTCAATCAGCAGCGCAAAATTAAATGTAGATATCGTCATACTTTTCGCGTTTTATTTAGATCAGCATCTGTGATCTTAGCACAAGTCATTTTCACTATTATTCTGATTTTTTGCATTCATTTAGCAAAAAATCAGATATAGCAAAGCGAACTTTATGCTGTTTCTGTGATTTGGAACACCTGACGTAAATAGGCAAGGAAAGTATCATTATCGGTCATGGTTTTGCCGGGGCTATCGGAAATTTTCGCCACCGATTGACCATTACATTCAACCAGTTTCAACACAATATTTAAGGGGGTTTGTCCCATATCATTGGTTAAGTTGGTGCCAATACCAAAACTCACTTGGAAACGATCTTTAAAGTATTGATGTAAAGCCCAAGCTTTTTCTAAGTTCAGCCCGTCACTAAAGGTTAACATCTTACTTTTGCTATCGACTTTGAGTTTTTTATAATGTGCATAGGCCTTATCGCCCCATTCATAGGGATCGCCACTGTCATGACGTAGACCATCGAATAGTTTGGCAAAGTACAGATCGAAATCGCGCAAAAAAGCATCCATACCGACCACATCGGTCAACGCAATACCTAAATCACCACGATATTCTTGCACCCATGTTTCCAATGCTGCTTTTTGAAAATCGCGTAAACGCACATCTAAAGCTTGGAAGGCTTGCAGGAATTCATGTGCCATAGTACCAATTGGGGTCAAACCCAAGTCTTTAGCAATCAGGACATTACTGGTGCCACGAAAAATATCAGGCGCAGCGTGATTAAAGGCTTCAATCACATGTTTTTGCCAGTCATAACTATAACGACGGCGCGTGCCAAAGTCGGACACTAAAAAGGGTGGATCATTCGAATTTTGTTCTTGTTGATATTGATTCAGCAGCACCATTTTGGCCTGTAAACGGCGTTCGCCTTCTGCCCAAACCTCATCACTACGAATACGGCGGAAATACAATTCATTGACAATGGCGAGGACAAAAATTTCAAACATCATTGCTTGAACCATCGGGCCTTCAACCCAAATATCCAAACGACCTTCTGAATCAATACTGGCTTTAATAAAACGACGTTTCAGTTGGAATAATTCTAAATAATCAACAAAGTCACTTTTGATAAAACGTAAACTGCGCAGATAAAGCAGCTCATCTTCTTTAAACTTCAGCTGACATAAATAGTCCAACTGCTCATTCAAATCATGCAAAATATCCGTCAGTGGATAAACCGTATCTTCCAAATTACGGCAACGGAAATGATAGACACTATGCGTTTGAGGAAACTTATGTAAGACCACCTGTAACATGGTAAATTTATACAAGTCGGTATCTAATAATGAATGAATAATTGCAGACATATAACTTTCAGTTTTTATCAACTACTTGCATTAAAGCATATTTTATTCAGTTGAAAACGAAAGTTTTCGTAAATGCTCAAAGCAATTGGATGATTTACAGCGCCTGTATAAAAGCTCAACCCGCCTACTCACTTCGTTCAATTCGCACTATGGCATCTTAAAAAATAAACCCAGCCATTTTCAAATAAGGCGATCTAAATCCAGTCTCAGTGAAAATAAACCAATTATTTCAACATAGAGTAAGACGGACTTGGTTTAGTCTTTAAGTGTGTATTTGCTACAATTCACAGCAAATTTGAAATTACTGATTTGGTTAAATTATGCGTGCGTTATTGCAACGAGTTCTTGAAGCAAAAGTTGTCGTGGATGCTGAAACAACGGGAGAAATTCAACACGGTATTGTGGTCTTTCTGGGTTTAGCGAAAGAAGATAATCTCGCAAAAGGCAAAAAGCTGATTGATAAGATTTTAAAATATCGTTTTTTTGATGATGAACAAGGCAAGATGGGCTGGAATGTTGCTCAAGCAGGGGGTGGATTATTATTGGTTTCTCAATTCACCTTAATGGCACAAACACAAAAAGGCTTACGTCCTGACTTTGGACCGGCCATGCCACCTACTGAAGCCAAAGTATTATATGAACAATTGGTTGTTTATGCTCAAAGCCAATTTGCACCTGTACAAACCGGTATTTTTGCCGCTGATATGAAAGTACATTTGGTCAATGATGGACCTGTGACGTTCAATTTGGAAGTTGAATAAGCCGTTAAAGCAATCAGAAACTAAAAAGCCCTGAAGTTTGATCATTCAGGGCTTTTTTAATGCATTTAAGCAGCTAAAACTGAATTACTTACCCGTTTTTTCACGAATAAATGAACGAACCAATTTTACTTTTTCTTTAATTGGTTTTGGTAGTTTAGGTGGAATCAACTTCGCGACTTTATTAAACCAAACCAAAAGACCAAAATCGCCTTCCATTTTAATGCTGCCATTTTGCATGCCTGTCATGAAAGCGGTCGGATCACCTTTCATTAAGGTTTTTACCCCTTGTTCACTGTCTGCAAATTGCAAAATAAAGTCAGCTTGTTCAGCAGCACCAGATACGCTATCAATTTGCCCGTTGTTGACGATAATTTGACGTGCAACGCCCAAATCAGTCCCAATTTGAATACGGAATTGACGTTCATGAACCAGCTCAATAAATTTTGGGCTGGTACGCGCCAACTGCTTCATACGCAAAGCCAAACCCGCCACTAACAAATCAAGCGGATCCGTGCTGACATCGACCAGTGGTAATTTTACGACAGGAATCGAAGAAAGTTTCATGACATTTAAGCCTATTGTAATTGTTGAAAAATTGACGACTTATCCTAACATAAGTTGTGTTTTTTGAACTAAGGCTTTGTATAATAATAATGCACAAAAAAGAGGTGCCCAAAGCACCTCTTTTTGAAGTTTTTTAGATCCGTCGCTTTAACGGCTCGAGCATTGTTGTTGGTCATCTTCGTACACGGGAGTATGTTCAATACAACGGCGTTTGGCTAAAGCACGTTCTGCACGGTGGTCTTCCCGAAATAACAGCATCGTCACAATCAGCATCGCTGACATGATCGCAGTGAGATAGCTATAGGTCATGGGCAATTCAAACACCATTTCTGTACTGAAACGGACGATTTCAATCAAACCCCAAAACAACATCCCTGCGAACATAAAGCTTAACAAACGACGATAAGGTGAGAAGAAAACAGCTATTAACGCAGCCGCAATAAAGCTTAAGCCCACAATGGTTGCTAAATTTGCTGTGACCATAAAAACCTCCGTCTAAGACTCCATTTGGACATTTAAGTTTTGCCTAAATCGAATCCCCGATGACCGTTAAATAAATGATGGAATATATCTATATCAATTTCTTATGCAAACATTATGCGGAGTTTTTGCAAGAAAAAAAGTCTTGTATTTTTATAAAGCGACATACCTTGTCGCAATATTATTTTGTCATTACATTTTTTTATTTTTAACTTTTTCTAAAAGTGAGATGGGCTAGGACTTGCCGTGTCATTACAAAAAAAATAGGCATTTTTAGCCTTAAAAAAATATTTTTTCAGAACCGATTGAACGCTGTTTTTATCAGCAATCCAAGTCAACCGTTCATCGTATTTTAGTGATTTTTGCCACAAAAAACGCGACATTAGTGTCGCGTTTCGTCAATAAACTTCAATACTTAGGCACGATTAAGGTCTTTATCATGTACACCAAGCAGATATAACACACCGTCTAGACCCACGCTTGAAATCGCTTGATTTGCATTTTGACGAACCAAAGGTTTGGCACGGAATGCGACCCCTAAACCTGCAATCGATAACATTGGTAAATCATTTGCACCATCACCTACAGCAATCGCTTGTTCTAATGAAATGCCCATATTGTCGGCAAGTTCACGCAGCAATAAAGCTTTACGCGCCCCATCGACAATATGCCCTTTGACTTCACCTGTTACCTTGCCATCTTGCACATCCAAAACATTGGCATGCACTTCGTCAATGCCTAATTTTGCTTGCAAATATTCAGCAAAATATTGGAAACCACCTGAAAGAATCGCAGTTTTATAGCCCAATGCTTTCAGGGTTGAAATCAGACGTTCCGCCCCTTCTGTGACCGTTAAGCGTTCTGCAATTTTAGGTAACACAGATGCATCCATCCCTTTCAACAAGGCCACACGAGCGCGGAAGCTTTGTTGGAAATCCAGTTCACCCTGCATCGCACGTTCAGTAATTTCAGCGACTTGCTCACCTACACCTGCCTCAATCGCAAGTTCATCAATCACTTCTTGTTCAATTAAAGTCGAGTCCATGTCAAAGCAGACCAAACGGCTGTTACGACGGAACGCATTGTCTTCTTGAACCGCGACATCTACATTCAGCTCAGAGGATAAACGTAAACATGCCGCACGCATGGCAATGGCATCTAACATCTGCCCTTTTAAACCAAATTGTACGCAAGAACGTTTAGGTTCATCGACTTGACGATGAAGATCTGGACGACCCGATAAGCGTGTCACGGTTTCAATATTAAAACCTTGATTCGAGACAATCTTGGTCACGGCTTGTAATTGCGAAGCAGTCAATTCTGGTGCCAGTGCCGTAACGATATAACGGGTCTGACCACCCTCACTGACCCATTGATCATATTCTGTTGTAGAGATTGGTTTAAAGCGCACTGTTAAGCCAATATCATGTGCTAGAATCAAGATCTCCTTCATGGCTAATGCTGTAGCAGTTTGGTCATCTGACGAAACAACAATACCTAAAGTCAGTTGGTTATGGATGACGGCTTGTCCAACATCCAGAATTTGTAAAGAATGTACGGACAACACCTGCATTAATCGTGTAAATTGATTAGGCTGGTCTGGTCCCAAAAATGATATAAGAATGATTTCTCGCATGAATTGACTCGGATCTGAGCTACAACTATTGTAAGAATCATAATCCAATTTGAATATAAATGCCTTGGAAGTTTACGTTGAATGCGCCTAGACAAGGGCTATTTGCTAGCCTACTAATTGTAAGTTTTGCTTTACACACGTTTTTACTGGTACTTGCGACGACACACCAACTCAATGCAAATCGTGCCAGTCAGGGACAACTGATGACCACACAATTGGTCACAGACAGCCTATCCGAGCTTGAACCTGCCAATCCTGTGTCCTTAGCATTATTAGCCGACCGTTATGCAACCAACCCAAGTGTTGCTTCTATTCGTATTTTAGATGCGAATAATCAGGTACTTGCAACAGGTGGTTTAACCAAAACACGTCAAGGTGAAGTCTTTGTTCGTGAAGCGCT
This sequence comes from Acinetobacter kyonggiensis, assembly GCF_900107285.1. GTDB lineage: Bacteria > Pseudomonadota > Gammaproteobacteria > Pseudomonadales > Moraxellaceae > Acinetobacter > Acinetobacter kyonggiensis. Next base: position 45,369 of record NZ_FNPK01000014.1, read on the forward strand.
GCAAAATGAAAAGAAAGTCGGCAGTATTGAAATTACTTTAATTCAATCCAGTATTGGTGAAATTTTACGTACCCAATGGTTGGCCATTTTATTGTCATTTATCATTCATGGCTTAATTTGGTTGGCTTACCGTGCAATTGCCCGCCCAAGTCGTACCGAATATTTGGCGCGGATTAATAATGAATCACGCCTAAAACATGAAATTCAAACCTTGACTCAAGCTTTACAACAAGAACAACACAATGCTGCTGTCGCTATTGCTCAAGCACAACACCATGCGCAAGCAAAAGCTAAAATCAAAGAGCCAAAGCCTGTCGTACTGAATGACAACTGTATTGCCTTAAATATTCAGTTCTATGACCCTAAACAACTGATGGATTCGGTCAATAAAACAGTTTCGGTGCCTTATTTTAATTTGTGTCAAATTTTCCTGAATAAAACAGCAGAGTTATGTGTACAACACTACAAACTCAATAGTTCAGATATTTCTACAGTACATAAATTTGATGAACATGGTGCCACCATTAGCATGTCGGTAGAAACACCAAATGCAGTGCAATGTTTGGTCATGATCAGCACCGTATTCCAATTGTTGTCAGATGTCTTATACAAACGCTACCGTGAAGAAAAGCGCTTTGTTTTACAAACCCGTAGTGCCATTTCCAGTCATGTCGATGCCATGCAACTAACACCAGTACAAGCAGCGGAACGTCTGGTGCAACAATTGGCTGCAAAAGAAAGTGCGATTCATTTGCCCAATGAATTACTCAAAGACATTTCAGATCGTTACCAATTGGTCAGTATTCCTAATCCAACCAATGTGCTGACGCGTCACGCATTTATGATGAATGGTATGGACAGCGAAGTGGCTGAACTGGCACAAACTTTTAGAACTGAAATTTTAAAAGCTAAACAATCGAAAGCATCTTAAAACGGATGCAACCAAAAACCGAGCCGATGTGCTCGGTTTTTTTTCGCTTCAAACAACAGACTATTCGATGGGATCTGTTTTTATTTGATTGGCTTTGCTGGCCCAATATGTCGCTAGCGCTGGCCCCGAAATATTATGCCATAAACTAAAAATAGCACTCGGCACAGCAGTAATCGGTGATGCAGCAAAGTGCACCGCAGCCAAAGCCACACCTAAACCCGAATTTTGCATACCGACTTCAATGGCAATCGCTTTGCTGTCGGCATAGGGCAATTTAAATAAACGACTTGCCCCAAAACCCAGTAAATAGCCCAAACCATTATGCAATGCCACCACGGCTAAAATCAGTAAACCCGATTCCAAAATTTGCGTCTTACTGCCTGCAATAATCGCTGCGACAATGGCGACAATCGCAACCACCGAAATCAGTGGCATGACTTGAATATAAGCCGCTACTTTTTGTTTCAGCACCGAACGAACCATCAGTCCCAAAATGATGGGAAATAACACCACTTTTAAAATTGAACCCAGCATCGAGAGTGCATTAATTTCAATCCATTGACTGGCTAAAAGATAGAAAATTGCTGGAGTGAATACAGGGGCTAAAATGGTCGAAACGGAAGTACACGCCACCGATAAAGCGGTATTACCTTTGGCCATATAGGTAATTACATTGGATGCGGTTCCCCCTGGGCAACAACCGACAAGAATTACCCCAATCGCAATTGCAGGCGGCAGTTGAAACAACTGACACAACAGATAAGCCAGTGCCGGCATCACCATAAACTGTGCCACCACGCCAATCAGCACCGCTTTAGGACTGTGTAGCACCCCTTTAAAATCATCTACGGTCATGGTCATGCCCATACCGAACATAATAATCCCCAGCATCCAGATGATATAGACTTTCAGCCAGACAAAAGCTTCAGGTACGATTAACGCAATACCCGCAAATAACACCACCCAGAGCGCAAAGGTTTTCTGAATAAATTGGGTAAAGCGCAAAAAAGTAGACATAACGGTGACATCCCCTATTTATTCTAGTCTCAAATCGTGAGATCACTTTTAACAGGCTCATCGAACTCAAGTGTTTCTGTTTTCGACCCGATTATGCATTTTTCATGCATGCTGCTGAATAATATCTTTCACCAAAATCCGTTTCACCCCTTTCGCCAGCATCTCTTGCCATGCCTGCTGTAATGAACCATTTAAGTCGATGCCTTTGGTGGCATCGGAAATGACATAGGCTTTAAAACCAAACTTACATGCATCAATTGCCGTCCATGCCACACAAAAATCGGTAGCAATGCCGACAATAAACACTGTATCAATGCCACGTTCTTTTAAATAACCTGCCAAGCCTGTCGTGGTCTTTTGATCAGATTCCATAAAAGCAGAATAACTGTCGATATGCGCATGACAGCCTTTACGGATGATCAATTGGGCACTGGGCAAATGAAGATTAGGGTGCAGTTCTGCATCTGGCGTACCTTGAACACAATGTACAGGCCACAAGACTTGCGTACCATAGTCCAGCTCAATCGTTTCAAACGGCTGTTTAGCATCATGATTGATAGCAAATGACACATGATTTTCAGGATGCCAATCTTGAGTAATCACTATCGTTTTAAAATACTGCGCCAATTGATTAATGTTCGGAATAATCTGATCTGCATGCGCCACAGCTAAATTTCCACCTGGGGTAAAACCATTTTGCACATCCACGACGATCAGCGCAGTATTGTTTTGCATCATTTTCAGTCCATTCTTAGTGAGTTGTCATTTTTGTGACTAAGCATATAACAAAATAAATTTCAGTATTTAGGCTGGACAGTAAAAATAAGATGACTGACAACTTAAATAATTACGATACTTGGGCAAATTCGATACACAGCATCATTTAAAGTTCGAAATTTTTTACTATAGCTAAAAGATAGAAATACATTTTAAGTTAAAAAAATAGCCCGCAATATGCGAGCTATTTCATCAAACGAAAACTTAAGCTGATGTTTGTAAACGACGAACCAAAATCAACATGAAGATTGCTGAAATCACAATACAAGGAATAGCGGCTGAAATAACCCCTGCTGCACCAAAGCCCGCTGCAAGGAGTTGACCTGCAATTGCAGGACCCAGCATTGCACCGATCCGACCTACAGCTGAAGCCATTCCCACACCTGTTGCACGGACTTCAGTTGGGTAGACAATACTGCCAAACGCATACAGTACTCCTTGGCAACCAATCACAAAGGCACCTACCAATGCTGAAGCCAAATACATTTGCGTCAATGAACTTGCCGCATTTAAGCAAAATAAACCAGCTAAAATACCACCGTACATTAAAATAATCACATAGGTTTTTTTCCAGCGGTCGGTCAACATGCCTAACACTACCGTACCAATGGTTGCACTGAGCATAAAGAAGAATTGTGCAGTACTGCCTTCTTTACGCGTAAAGCCCAGCTCGATAAACAGTGAAGGTAACCAACTTAACATGATGTAAACCACCATCAAGGTAAAGAAGTAGCTCACTGAAATTAAGCAGGTACGCGCCACGTTATGACTATTGAATAAATCTTTAAAAGAACCTTGAGTCGTTACTGCTGTGGTTTCCGCTGTATTTTTTGCTTTTAAAAATTCACGTGACTCGGGTAAAAATTTCATCATGATTGGAATAACAAAAATAGGCAGCAAGCCACCTAAATAAAAAATGTTTTTCCAATTTGAACCAAAATCTAAACTTGCAATGTACGACAAAATTGCAGCGCCGACAGGCATACCACAATACATTAGACCAACAGCACGTCCTCGGTTTTCAGCTTTAACCGCTTCAGAAGCCAGCGTAATTAAATTCGGCATTGCCGCACCTAAACCTGCACCCGCTAAAAAACGAACCAATAACAGACTGTTAAAACTGTTCACCCATACCGTACATAAAGTAAATAAGGCAAAAACTGCAACGGAGCAAATCAATACCTTTTTACGCCCAATACGATCTGAATATCGCCCACCAATCAGCGCTCCAGGTAATAAACCTAAAATCCCTGCGCTAAAAAACACACCCAATTGCGAACTGTCTAAACCAAAGGCTTCACGAATACCCGCCGCTGCAATGCCTGCTGCCTGAATATCCAAACCTTCAATAACCGCAATTAAAAAGCAGATTGCCACCGTAATTGCAGCATGCCTGTTATCTGATCTTTCCATTGGCAATTTCCCTATTCAATCAGTGTCCAAAATAGAACGCCATCATCCATGACTCAGGAAATTCAAATAACTACCAATAAGTGGAAGGATTTACAGTTTATGAACAAAAATAATAGATATTTAACGTTTTTCGTGGGCAGAACAAATAGTCGCAAAAACACTTAATCGGATTATCCACAGCGTAAAAAACTGAAGTCTTTCTCTATAATTACAACTTTATACGCCTGTTTATAATGAAATAAAAAAATGGCAGTCATCGTTTTAACTGATTATTCTGCAACTTTTTAATACGGTTTTACATAGATTAAATTCTTGTTTTATATAGCTTAAAAGTCTATGCTAATCTCTATTAAATCTTAAATCCTGATGTTTTTACACGGAATTGCTGCTGCTGTTGGCTTTAAAGTGCAAATAGGACATTTTTACTCGTATTTTTTATACAAAAATAGCCTGACACTGGTCATGATATTCATTAAAATTTTAGGGCTAAAGGTTTTCTGAACATAACTTTGCTATATTTATTTTAACGACTTTGCATAAAGTTTTTATATGCTTTGACTAAAGCATATTGTTCTTCATCGTTTGTTCGTTCATAATTTGCATAAGCATTATTCAATTCGCTTTAATCGTATTGAAATTGCTATAAATCAAAATACGCACCCATCCAAATTTATGTTTTTCTACCTCTGCCGGATGGACAAATAGGATATTTTTTTAAAATGACTCAGCAAGCACAGATCATCCAAGGTTCAATTGTCGCAATCGTCACTCCGATGTTTGAAGATGGCAGCGTAGATTGGAAGGGTCTAGAAAAGCTCGTTGAGTGGCATATTGCACAAGGCACGAACAGTATTGTTGCGGTTGGTACGACAGGCGAAGCATCGACTTTAAGTCTGGCTGAACATAAACAAGTCATTAAAGAAATCGTTCGTGTAGCCAACAAACGTATTCCAATCATTGCAGGTACGGGTGCCAACTCGACCCATGAAGCAATCGAACTCACCAAAGAAGCAAAAGCGTTGGGTGCAGATGCCGCACTGTTAGTGACCCCTTATTATAATAAACCCACACAAGAAGGTTTATATCAGCATTACAAAGCGATTGCTGAAGCAGTTGATTTACCTCAAATTCTTTATAATGTCCCTGGCCGTACTGGTGTAGACATGCTCAATGAAACCGTGATTCGCCTTGCTGACATCCCGCAAATTGTTGGGATTAAAGATGCCACAGGTGATGTACCACGTGGTCAAGCGCTGATTGAAGGATTACGCGGTAAAGAAATGACCGTTTACTCTGGTGATGATGCAACGGCTTATCAACTGATCGCACTAGGCGCACTAGGCAACATTTCTGTGACTGCAAATATCGCACCGAAAGAAATGAGCCAAATTTGTGCTGCTGCTATTTCAGGTGATGCAGAACGTGCTGAAACTTTGAACAACGAAATTGCAAATTTACACAATATTCTATTTTGTGAATCCAACCCAATTCCTGTGAAATGGGCACTTCATGAAATGGGCTTAATTGGTACGGGTATTCGTTTACCATTAACTCCTCTTGCAGAACAATATCGCACACCGTTGCGTGAAGCACTCAACGCTTCGGGTGTCATTCAATAAAGAGCACAACACTATGCAATTACGTTTTGGTTTAACCCTTGCACTTTCAGCATTTGGTTTAATGGGTTGTAGTTCTATGGGAATCAACAATGGTTCTCTGGATTATAAAAATACTGCATCCCTTGAACCCCTGAAATATCCTGAAGGTTCAATGGTTCGACCTGCAACGCCATTGTACCCAGCTCCAAAGGTTGACCCTCTTGCCCTTGAACACGCACCTAAACTGGAAAATAAAAAGGGCAACCGTTTTGCGATTCCCCGTCCAAATCAAGTGCAAGAAAACAGCTTAATCAATAGTCAAGATGACAATACCAATGTCAATCGTCCACAACTTGTTCGTGATGGAAATCAAAATCCGTTACTCAAAATTGATGGAAATTCTGCTACAATTTGGCAGTACACACTTGCTACCCTCAGCAGCCTTAACCATAGCATTGTTGGTCAGAGCAAAAATCGTTACGAAGTAACCATTAAGGTCGATCAAAAAGTGTATGTATTAAGACTGACCTCTGTCGGTGCAAGTAATAACCTAGCCGTGTTCAATGCCGATAATAGCTTTGCAGACCAAGAAATCGCTGCTGAACTATTAACCCAGATTTACCAAAATTGGCCAGCCTAGTCGTACTAGGTATTTTTTTTTGAAAAAGGTTCCCCCATGTTGAAACAAACCTTGCTCTATACTGGTAAAGCGAAATCTGTTTATGAAACAGACAGTGAAGATCACCTGATTTTAGTCTTTCGTGATGATGCCTCTGCGTTTAATGGCGAAAAAATCGAACAACTAGATCGCAAAGGCAAGGTTAATAACCGTTTCAACGCCTTTATCATGGAAAAATTGGCTGCTGCTGGTATTGAAACTCACTTTGAGAAACTTCTTTCTCCAACTGAAGTTTTAGTGAAAAAATTGCAAATGGTTCCGGTTGAATGTGTAATTCGTAACTACGCAGCGGGTAGCTTGTGCCGTCGTTTAGGTGTTGAAGAAGGTAAAGAATTAACCCCTTCTACATTTGAATTATTCTTCAAAGACGACGCGCTTGGCGATCCAATGGTCAATGAATCTCAAGCCATTGCTTTAGGTTGGGCGACTGCCGAACAACTTGCACAAATGCAAGTACTGACTTACAAAGTAAACGAAGTCCTAAAAGATTTGTTCGACAAAGGCAATATGCTTCTGGTTGACTTCAAACTTGAATTTGGTGTGTTCCACGACCGTATCGTTCTTGGTGATGAGTTCTCTCCAGACGGTTGCCGTCTATGGGACAAAGACACCAAGAAAAAACTCGACAAAGACCGTTTCCGTCAAGGTTTAGGCGGTGTTGTTGAAGCCTATGAAGAAGTGGCTACACGTTTAGGTATCGACCTTTCTGATATCTAATCCGCATACTGATTCAAAAAACCGAGCCTGATGGCTCGGTTTTTTTATGCGCCCATAAATCGAAAAAACAAATGTTACTAATAAAAATGATCGTTTTTACAAAATTCAGTTATCGCGCTAAAATAATCATATCGAAGACAAGATCAACTTTAAGGTCTTGAAGTCAAATTTAATGCGCTCAACCATTATTCCTAAAGGATGTCCTCTCCCAATCTCAGACATCCTTTTTAGCCCAACTCATTCCCGAGTTGGGCTTTTTTTTATTGCTGCTGCTGTTCCTGCTGCCAACGACGTTGTTGAAGTTTTTCACCTTCCACTTCACGTTTATTTCGAGCTGACTCATATAACTTGGTGCCTTTTAATTCAGGCGGCAAATATTCTTGCAGAATAAAATGCTCAGGATAGTTATGTGGATAGAGATAATCCACGCCATAACCCTGCTCTTTCATTAACTTGGTCGGCGCATTTCTTAAATGCAATGGCACGGATAAATGAGCAGTTTTTTCAGCTAAATCCAACGCCTTATTTATGGCTAAATAGGTGCTGTTACTCTTGGCACTGGTGGCCAAATACACAGCACATTGTCCCAAAATAATTCGGCATTCTGGCATGCCGACCGCTTGAACCGAACGAAAGCATTCACCAGCCAGCAACAAGGCATTTGGGTTGGAATTACCTATATCTTCCGAGGCTGCAATTAACATACGACGGGCAATAAAAACTGGATCTTCACCACCTTTAAGCATACGTGCCATCCAGTATAAGGTCGCATCTGGATCACTACCGCGAATGGACTTAATAAAGGCAGAAACCAAATCGTAATGCTGCTCACCCGATTTGTCATAACGGGCAATACTTTGCTGTGCAACTTTTACCACCACAGCATTGGTAATGCTATTTTCCAATTCAGCTTCAAAAGTACTGGCGATCAGATCCAAAAGGTTTAATGCCTTACGTGCATCTCCAGCCGCAAATTGGATCAATGCCTCATATTCTTCAATTTGAATATAGCGCTGTTTTAAAAAATCATCATTTTGCAACGCTTGATTCAACAAGGTCTGAATAGCATCGTCTGTTAATGCATTTAAGCTATAAACCTGACAACGTGATAGCAAAGCATTATTGACTTCAAAAGAAGGGTTTTCAGTGGTCGCGCCAATTAAAGTAATTTTGCCTTTTTCCACAGCATTCAGTAATGCATCTTGTTGTGACTTATTAAAGCGATGAATTTCATCAATAAAGACCACAGGCGTTAGTAAATCCCCACCTTCGGCAATCACTTCACGAAGCTCTTTCACCCCAGTATTGAGTGCCGATAGACTGACGAAAGGTCGATCTACCGCTTGTGCCAACAGCAAAGCAATGGTGGTTTTTCCAACACCAGGCGGGCCCCAAAAAATAATGGAGGGTAAATGCCCCTGATCAATCATTTGGCGTAACGGTGCTTGAGCACCTAACAAATGGTCTTGACCCATAATCTCGGATAAATCGCGTGGGCGGAGCCGTTCAGGAAGAGGAATGTTACTGTCTGACATCTTGTTATTTCTTTACTGTGCTTAAAACAAGTCTACTATGTAATTTTAAGCTCGCGTATTTCAATTTAAGGCTTTTACAAAAAAATCATATCGCTTTTTTTTAAGTTTATGCCATATTACTGTTGATTATCTGAATCCAGATTGAACTAAAATAAACTATATTTACTGTGATTATAGATTAATAATTCTCCTTTTTATCAAAAAAGTGTATAATTATTATGTGAATAGCATCACATTTCTCTCATTATTATGGTCGTTTTTAAATGGGTAGGCTGTATGAAATATACTTTCAAAAGCAAGCTAGTACCTCTTAGACAGGAGTTTAATATTCAGCTTGACCATATCAATGAAGTAAGTAATGTTCAATTACCTACAGAAACTTTAACGTCCCAAGCCTTATTAGATGAATTACCCCAACCTATTTGGGTGAAAAGCAAACAAAATCAGTATTATTATAATCAAGCAATATGCCAATATCTTGGTAAAAATCTCAATCAACATGAGATAATTTTTTGGCAAAACTTTATTCATCCTGAAGATTTTGAACACTTCATTGTTTTATGGCAACAAGCATTACTCACACAACACGATTTTGCAAAAGAATGTCGCATTAAGCATGTGCAAAAAGGATATCGATTTTGTTTGATTTCCGTACAGCACCACCCTAAAAATTTAAATAATTTTGCTTGGATGGTCACCGTGAACGATATCCATGAGCATTATTTAAAACAACTTGAATTAGCTCACCAAGTCACCGTAAAAAGCCAAATGTTAGATGCAAGTCTAGATGGCATTACAATGTTAACAGCGGATGGTCGGGTCAGCGATATGAATCGCTCAGCTTGTCTTGCGCTTGGCGTATCCATAAATGCAAAAAAATTCGGCATGTCTTGGTTAAACTTATTACCTGAATCCATGCGAAATTCAGGCCAAAATGCGTTCAATCATGCCATAAAAGGAGAAAATTCACATTTTGATGGCATGATGGTCATTGCAGGTCAACCAGCGCAGTATTGGGAGCATACTTTAAGTCCTGTACTGGATGATGCGGGTCTAATCCAGAGCATCCTCTGTGTTTCTCGTGATATCAGCCCACAAAAAATGGCTGAAAAAAAACTAAAACAAGTCATTGAATTAGATGAATTAACAGGTTTATATAATCGTCGGGCATTTAATAAAATCTTTAAAAAAACCATTCAAAATGCACGTCAGCAGCAACAATCGGTCGGCTTTTTACTGATTGATTTAGATTATTTCAAACATATCAATGACACTCTCGGTCATATTGCTGGAGATTATTTACTTCAAATTTTAGGTCAACGTTTAAGTGGTTGTTTTAAAAGTGGGGTCGTGGTTGCACGATTAGGTGGTGATGAATTTGCGATTATTGTCCCCAATCTGACTGATGAATCAGAATTATTACAGATTGCAAAAACAGCTCGTTTACAGCTGGATATCCCGATTTGTTATGCAGGCCAATATATCAATGGTGGCATGAGTACTGGCTGTGCCATTTATCCTCGCGATGCGCAAAATAGCTCAACGTTACTGCAATGCGCAGATGTCGCCTTGAATGATCTTAAAATCAGTGGCCGTGGTGGCATTCGTATGTTTAAAAGTACCATGTTTAAAGCCATCGAGGTCGCCACAAAACAATTGGCCCTTGCTCGAGCAATCATTCAAAATGATAAAATTGTTCCGTTCTATCAGCCTAAAGTACGTCTGGCTGATGCGAAAGTGATTGGCTTTGAGGCTTTACTGCGATGGTACGATAAAGAAGGTTGCATACAACTGCCCTCGCATATTTTTTCATCTTTTCAAGATTATGAACTGGCGACGCGCATCAGCGAAATTATGCAATTAAAAGTCTTTCAAGATATGACGCAGTGGCTAGACTCAGGCATGCAGCTTTTACCCATTTCAATTAATGCTGCACCGGTTGAATTCTTAAGAGATAATTATGCAGAAACGTTATTAAATCGACTGGCGCAGTTTAATATTCCATATGAAATGGTGGAAATCGAAATTACTGAGCAAAGTCTTTCAGAACGCGGCTCAGACTATGTCATTCGTGCCCTTAAATTATTAAAAAAAGCGGGAATTCACATTTCATTAGATGATTTTGGTACAGGACATTCATCCTTAACCCGCTTAAGAAATTATCCTGTAGATTGTCTTAAAATCGATCGTAACTTTATCGAAAATATGCATGATGATCCTTCCGCAATGGCAATTGTCAAAGCCATTAGCCAAATAGGCGCCAGCATTTCGTTAAATATATTGGTTGAAGGCATTGAACATCTAGAACAATTAGATGCACTTAAAGCATGTGACTGTCATATTGGACAAGGCTTTTATTTTCATCGTCCGATGGCATTTGATCATATCACAGCATTATTACAGCCTGTGGATGCACCTGATTCTGAATCTTAAATCGCTACTCACTGCTGCGCCAATCTATGACACAGTAAATGTCTGAGCACATTGTTTTATTGCAAAACTTTATTCGATTCAGATCATATGACCAATAAACTTGGGGGCTACCATGTATTTAATCAGTGCTTGTCTTGCAGGTGAAGCGGTACGTTATGATGGAAAATCATATTTGCATGATCAAATTCAACACCTCATTGAACTAAAACAAGTCATCACGGCTTGTCCTGAAGTTTTAGCAGGACTCTCCATTCCACGTAAACCCGCAGAAATTTTTGGGGGTACTGGAGAAGATGTGTTAACAGGTCGTGCGCAAGTCATCGATCTAGATGGTGTTGATGTCACGCACGCTTTTATTGAAGGGGCGTATCAAACCTTAGCTTTGGCTCAGCAGCATCATGTATCCACTGTGGTGCTAAAAGAAAATAGCCCTTCCTGTGGAAGTAACTTTATTTATGATGGTACTTTTTCCAATCAAAAAGTCAGTGCGATGGGCGTAACAACTGCACTATTGAGACAACATGGTTTTAACGTGATCTCAGAAACGGCTTTTTTTGAATTATTCCATCCATCCACTTAACGTACCCAACGCACGATATAATCTTCAATCTCATCTTCATTGACTTCAACTTCAGAAATACAACGACCTGCTGCCGATTTTCTGGCTTGGATCACACTGCTGCGTGTACCGGTATTTAAATAATGCCAAGAAGGTAATTTTTTCTGTTCTTTTAAACGACGATAAGCACAACTTGCTGGCAGCCAATGAATGGTCGCTAATTTCTCTGGGGTTAATTGAATACAATCAGGGACAAAATCAAGGCGCTGCGCATAATTACTACACTGTGCCGTTTTGCAATCTAAAAGTTTACAGGACACTTTGGTATAGGCCACTTCTTGAAGTTCTTCATCTTCCAATTTGATTAAACAACATAAACCACAGCCATCACATAATGCCTCCCATTCAGCATGATTCAGTTCAGCTAAAGGATATTTTTTCCAGAATTGCGGACGTAATTGCTCGATCATAAAAGTGAAAAAATAAAGAATATTGCTTATTATAGCGTGTTCAAGTTCATGATGTATGGAATGTTATTTTTACTTTTAATCATATACTTACCACTCAATTGAACACTTTACAAACAGAAGCATAACAATCTTCGAAATTTCTAAGCCCTATACTGAATCTACTTTGAAAATAACAACGCATGGAGAAAGCTTATGTTTCGTTGGGCAATTATTTTTGCAGTGATTGCGCTGATCGCCAGTTTACTCGGCTTCGGTGGTGTCGCAGGCTTATCAAAGGACTTTGCGATTATTTTACTGGTGATCGCGGTGATTTTAGCGATTATCGGTTTCCTATCTCGAGGCAAAGTATAACGATCCCCTACATGTAAATAGAAACTGAGGACGTAAACATCGTTAAAAGAGTCTATTCGAGGCTCTTTTTTCATCTGTAAATTTCATTAATACCATTTTATAAAAAATTTGAAGTTAATTGATGAAACATCCGTTTTCTGTCCATTAACTTCAAATCAAGATTCATTTTTCTAAGCTAAAGGCTATATTTTTAACCAGTACTTAGTGTTTTAAATGACGTGGTCTAAAACCTGTCGCAATTAAACCAATACTATAAGCCAATACACCCACCACACACAGCCCGATCACTTCAATGATACGAATCCATTGTGATAGCTCGCCATTATACCAAGTCAGGGCATACCAAAGCACCGCAATCATGCTGATATTGGCAATAGCAAACTGAAGAAACAGTTTTTTCCAGTGTGCACCGAAACGGAAGATATCCCGTTTATGCAAATAGAAATACAACATCCCTGCATTGACCAAGGCAGAGCCTGAAGATGCCAATGCCAATGCCATGTGCTCTGCTTGCCAATCAATTAACTTAAAGAAACCAATAAAAATGACGTTTAAAATCGCATTCGCTGCCACAGCCATTAAGCCCACACGGACAGGGGTTTTGGTGTCTTGTTGTGCATAAAAACCAGGTGCAAAGACTTTAATCAACATAAAGGAAATGACCCCAGCACTCATACATTGCAATGCCAGTGCGGTCATTTGCGTATCTTCTAGGGTGAACTGACCACGTTGAAACAGCGCTTGAATAATCGGGGTCGACAGCATAAATAAAGCAATACTGGCTGGAATACCCACCAACATCACGACTTTTGCAGCCCAATCAATCATGCCGCGGAACTTGACCTGATCTTGCTCGGCATGACGTGCCGACAGAGACGGTAAAATCACCGTACCAATGGCAACGCCAATTAAGCCTAAAGGCAGTTCAGTCATACGTTCCGCACTGTATAACCATGAGACTGAACCATCTTGCATAAATGATGCCCAGATGGTGTTCAACAGCAAATTAATTTGCGTCACCGACACACCAAATAATGCAGGAAGCATCAGTTTCATGATGCGGTCGACACCTTCGTGTTTAAAATCAACTTTAGGTGGGATCAGCAGCTTTTTATGCCATAACTCAGGGATTTGAATCGCCAGTTGCAGCACACCTGCAACCACGACCGCCCACCCCAAGGCCATAATTGGTTCAGCCATATATGGCGTTAACCACCATGCAGCTGCAATCATGGTGATATTTAATAAAACGGGTGCAAATGCAGGGGTCGAAAATGAACCGTAACTATTGAGAATACTACTGGCAAAAGCAGTCAATGACATAAACAGTAAATAGGGAATAGTCAGGCGGAACATGTCCGTGGCTAAAGCAAATTTTTCAGGGTCATCATGGAAACCCGGTGCATAGATATACAAGATTGCAGGTGCAGCAATCATCGCAATAAACGTCAAAGCCGTCATGAAGGTTGCTAAGCAACCAAACACTCGACTAATCAAAATTTGCACTTCGGCATGGGTTTTCGTACTTTTATATTCGGTTAAAATCGGAATAAAAGCTTGTGAAAATGCCCCTTCGGCAAAGAGCCGCCGAAAGAAATTCGGAATACGAAAGGCCACCACAAAGGTATCGAAATCTTTACCTGCACCAAATACATTTAGCAAAACGATATCTCGGACTAAACCCAAGACCCGAGACAACATCGTCATTGCACTAACAATAAAGGTCGATCGCCAAAGCGCCATCGTTTCCACCTAGTACTAAAATAAGTCGCTATTGTAAAGAAACTCCAGAGGAATTTCGTTGTTAAATCATAAACTCGAGTTGTTATTGATCTGCTTTCGCTTGTTGTATTAACGCTCTGGTTTTTGCCCAATCAAAAAATGGCCCTGGATCAGTTTTACGTCCCGGTGCAATGTCTGAATGCCCTGCCAAATGCTGTAATATCTTAGGGTATGCTGCCTGCAATACGCGAATCACTTCCGCTAAAATCGTGTACTGAATATCTTCAAAAGGCCTGTCATCACTGCCTTCGAGTTCAATGCCTATCGAATAATCATTACATTCTTTTTTCGCTAAATAGGTGGAACGCCCCGCATGCCAAGCACGGTCATTAAAATTGACGAATTGTAGAACCTCACCCGTTCGCAAAATTAACAGGTGAGTGGAAACCTGCATTCCTTCAATGGTTTGAAAATAAGGATGCACAGACCAATCGAGCTGATTTTGAAAAAATTGTTCAATATAGCCCCCACCAAACTGCGAGGGTGGCAAACTAATATTATGCACCACAAGCAATTGAATTTCGGTCTGTTCAGGACGTTGATTATAATTCGGGGATGCGATTTGCCTTGCACCGATCAACTGACCATCGATGACCTGAAAAGACGGCACCTGTTGCATATTCCTATCCTGAGTCGTGTGGGTTTAAGTCGCTGATTTTAGCGCAATCCTTAAACTTTAAGCTTAAAATCTAAAATTACAAAGATAAAATCCATTGAAAAAACATTTCTTTTAAATGAACAATGCTAATATAACGCGCAATTTTCATGGGTTAAAAAAGATACGGAAATACTTATGAGCATCTCTCAATCGTTGCTTGAACAATCGATTCAAATCAATATTCAACAGGCATTACAAGAAGATATTGGCGAAGGTGATCTCACCGCTTTATTAACTCCTGAAGATGAGCAAGCCACAGCGACCATTATTAGCCGTGAAGAGATGGTTCTTGCAGGGCAACCTTGGGTCAATGCGTTAATTCAAGCCTACGATGCCAATGTACAAGTAACATGGCTGAAAAATGATGGCGACCATGTTCAAGCCAATGAAGCTTTTTTAAAATTGGCTGGTTCAGCACGTAGCTTACTCACGGTTGAGCGTCCTGCACTAAACTTTGTGCAAACCCTATCCGCGGTTGCGACGAAAACCGCTGAATATGTCAAACACCTCGATGGTTTAAACACTAAATTATTAGATACCCGTAAAACCCTGCCAGGCTTACGTATTGCACAGAAATATGCTGTGGCAATGGGCGGTGGACAAAACCATCGTTTAGGTTTATTTGATGCATTTTTAATTAAAGAAAACCATATTATGGCGGCAGGTGGCATTGCTCAAGCGATTGCCAAAGCGCGTCAAATTGCCCCAGGTAAACCCGTTGAAGTGGAAGTGGAAACGTGGGATGAACTGAATCAAGCTTTAGAAGCGCATGCCGATATTGTGATGCTGGATAATTTTAGCCAACAACAAATGATTGATGCGGTTCAACATGTGGCTGGTCGTTGTAAATTGGAAGCGTCAGGCAACATTACCATTGAAAATTTACGTGAAGTGGCAACCACTGGCGTGGATTATATTTCGATGGGTGTTTTAACCAAAGATGTGAAAGCGATCGATTTATCCATGCGTTTTAATGCTTAAGTTTGCTCGGTCTTATTTTTTGCTTTAGAGGCTAATTCTGCTTTAGCGGCTAAATCTTGAATGTCAGTCGATGCTTGCTGCCAAGCGGATTGCTCGGTCTTTTGTGCGGATGCTCTTGGATCACTGGTCATCAATGCCAGCGTTACCATAGAAATAACGATGATCAAGATATTCAACATCTTAAGACTCCTTAAAGCGAAAAGCTGAGTCTAAACAGCAAATATGAACGTCATATTAAGCAAATGTTTAAAAGGGTGCAGCGATTGCACCCTTTTTGTATCTGACTGTTTTTATTTTCAATTTTTTAAAGAAAGCACAGAGCAAACAAAACCCCATCCAGAATTCTGTGATGGGGTTTTGTTCTTTATCTAAAACACAGCTAAACGTGCATTTTTGAAATTAACAACTTACCAGCCTAAAGCTTCTTGTTGTTTTTTAATTAATTCTTGAATGCCTTTTTCAGCCAACTCAAGCATTTCATTGCACTGCGCACGAGTAAACGGCTTTTCTTCGGCAGTGCCTTGAAATTCAATAAACTCACCCGCTTGGGTCATCACCACGTTTAAGTCGGTTTGACAACTTGAGTCTTCTTCATAGCAAAGATCCAATAATGCTTGGTCTTTGTACATGCCCACAGAAATGGCAGCAACCAAGCCTTTTAAAGGATCTTGTTTAATTTTTTTCTTTTCAAGTAGAACATTCATAGCATCAATTAAAGCCACTGCTGCACCAGTAATTGCAGCGGTACGTGTACCGCCATCGGCTTGAATCACATCACAGTCGATGGTAATGGTATTTTCACCCAGTTTTTTCAAATCGACCATAGCACGTAAGCTACGACCAATTAAACGCTGGATCTCTTGCGTACGACCACTTTGTTTACCACGTGCCGCTTCACGGTCGCTACGAGTATGGGTCGAACGTGGCAACATACCGTATTCTGCTGTAACCCAACCCTGTCCCTTACCTTTAAGGAAACGTGGCACTGAATTATCAATACTGGCCGTACAAAGAACTTTAGTATGACCAAATTCAATCAATACTGAACCTTCCGCATAACGCGTATAGTTACGGGTAATTTTTACGTCACGTAATTGATCTAATGTACGTTGGTCGATACGCATAATGGGTCCTTATTGGGGCTAAAATTCATTGCGGCTTAGTATAACAGAAGCAGATCAGATGATTTTGCTACAACTTGATGGTTTTTGCATATCGTGCTCTAAGCAACACCATAAAGATTCAATTCACAAAAAGGAAGAAGCAGACGTTGTGCTGAGGAACAAAGAGGCTCCTTCAGCACAACTAAGGGATTTGGTTACGATGCCTGATCAATATCAGACTTTTTCATCAGTCATTTTTTATCAATATAAGTGATTCATAAAGCCAGAATTAAAAATAAACTTTAGAAAATATTGGATTCATGAGTGTGGCATGGATGCCACACGTTTCCCATCCTTGCGCTGCATTTTAAAGCTGTGCTTTAGAACTGGCTCAGGATGTCGTGTATGGGAAACAAAAGGTTTTTCTTGCGGACTAAAAATATATTTTGAGATCCTCATTTTGACCTTTCAAAAGTAGAGATAATGCCTACGCAAAGGCATAAAAATTGAAGTACTCAAAATGAGGCAGTGCTAATTTTAAAGAATCAAATATTGAACATTTTTTGATTTATGCAAGTTATCTATCATGCCTGTACCAAAACTTTGAATGCTAGACCACATTTTAGATAGTGACTCAGCATTTGCTCCATTCAATCAGGCAAACAGTCCTTTCACCTTTTGCATAGACTGGGTAATGCTAGACGACCAGTGATTTGGCAATGAAGCTTTGGCTAAACGTACCCATACACTGCCAAACTGTTTTATAAAACTGGCTTCGTTATAATGAATGCCATATTCTGCACATAAGGCACGAATTTTAGGTGCTGCTTCTGCATAACGATTGGCGGGCATGTCTGGAAATAAATGATGTTCAATTTGATGACTTAAATTGCCACTTAAAATATGTAACCATTCGGTTCCGGTAAAATTACTTGAGCCACGAATTTGGCGTAAATACCACTCCGCACGGGTCTCATTTTCAGTATTGTCTGCTTCAAAGGTTTCTGCATCTTCAGTGAAATGACCATTAAAAATCACCGCTGATGACCATAAGCTACGAATGACATTGGCGACAGCATTACCCGCAAACACAGGAATGGCATTGGGTCCTGCAATCAACGGGAAAAATACATAATCTTTGGTGACCTGACGTACTGCTTTCTTACGGAATTTCGCTGAATCTTTCCAGACTTCTTTCCATGTTTTGGTTTTATAAGCCACAACATCTTCGATATGCAAATTTTGCAAGCCAACATACCATTCAAAAAACACCATCAATTGAATGGCTAAAGGAATATTGAATAAAAAGCGCGGTTCCCATTTTTGCGACTCGCTGACACGCAACAAGCCATAGCCAACATCATGGTCTTTGCCGACAATATTGGTATAGGTATGATGAATATAATTATGCGTGTATTTCCAATCATCGCCTGTGGCCATGGTATCCCAATCATAATTGGCACCATTTAAACTTGGGTCATTGAGCCAGTCGAATTGACCATGCATCACGTTATGCCCTAACTCCATATTCTCTACAATTTTAGAAATACCCAATAAACCTGTACCCAACAACCAAATAGGTGGAATCCAGCCACCGAACATCAACATACCGCGTGATGCGATTTCACTATAGCGAACAAAATTACGAATTTTATAAATGTATTGGGCATCTTGCTCGCCAATACTGTCCATAATTTCACGGCGGATGGCATCGACTTGTTGACCAAATGCTGCCATTTGTTCCGCATTTAGATGTTTCGATTTACTCGTTTCTGTAAATTTAACTGACATATTCATTGTTTTTCTCCTCAGCCAAAATAAGCACAATATATTGTTAAAGATTAATCACCACAGGACTCACCGCTTGGCTAATACACAATTTAATTTGGGTATTGCTATCGTGGTCAATTTCACCGGTCAATATGTTTTTGGTTGAACCACTGACTTTGGTACAGGTACAGGTATTACAAATGCCCATACGACACCCATGTGCGGGTCTTAAACCCGCCTGTTCAGCACTGTCCAGTAAATTACTCTTGGCCTCAAACTGTTGTTGCGCACGTAAAAACACCACTGGTTGTACAGAAGCTGTTTCATCAACTAAGACTTGGAAATATTCTTGTTTCAACTGCTGAGCAATACCCAACTGTTGATAAATTTGATTCAGGCTTTGCATCATGCCCGCAGCACCACAGGCATAACTTAGGCGTTGCCCGAAATCTGCCACCGTAGTTTCCAGCAGTGGTAAAGTTAAATGTTGCTGCTGTGCCACGGTATTAAAATAATGATAGTGCAACTGTGGATATTGCTCTGCCAGTTGCAACAGTTCGGCATGAAAAGCCTCATCACGGCTAAAATAAATCAGGTCAATCTGGCTAATCTTTTGCGTGAGTGCCTGTTGTAGCAGCGCATAAATTGCAGTGATGCCACTGCCTGAAGCCAGCAATAAAATAGAATCTGAAGATGAATTCAAACTAAAATCACCTTGAGCCTGTGAAATTTCCACCACACTGCCGCTGCTCAAATGGCTTAAAGCATTCGATACTTTGCCCTGACGTTTCACTGCAATGATGATGTTGCCAGTGTTGGTGATTTTCACAATCGAATAATGTCGTTGCTGACGCACACCCGCGATCAGCACAGTCACTAAAATACTTTGCCCAGCAGAAAAAGCCTCGGCTTGGAAGTTATGATTCGGTTGCAGCTGAATTTGATAAAAATCAGGCGCAATGGCTTGAATATCGACAATCGTGGCTTTCACTTTTTTCCACGCCCACAGTGGATTTATTTTTTCAGCAATAAAATCGACGAAATCTTCTCGAATCCATTGCGGCTGATACTGCATCACATGACTCATATGACGTTCCTCTTTTATTGCTGGTTATTTATTTGAGTGAACAGGTGTTCTTATAGTGAACACTTGTACACTATAATTATTTTTTCATTCAGTCAACACCTGTTCACTGACATTCGTCGTTTAATCTGTATTTTTTTGATAGACTTCGCTCAGGATCTTTTTAGGGTAGTCGAATGTCGATACGGGATGAGCGCAAACAACAAAGCCGCCAAGCACTTTTGGATGCTGCACTTGCTTTAAGCACGTCTGGACGTTCTTTTAGTAGCATTAGTTTGCGTGAAATCGCACGCCATGTCGGTTTAGTACCGACGGCTTTTTATCGTCATTTTCAAGACATGAATGAGCTTGGGCTAGAGTTGGTGGATCAAGTTGCACTGCATTTAAAAGGCATTTTGCATCAACTGGGGCAGGCCTATATTTATCAACCCAATACCAAAACAAAAATTAGCTTAGATCTATTTTTCCAAGCCGTTGAACATAATCCTGAACCTTGGGTATTTTTGATCGCAGAGCGTTGGGGAGGCTCGGAAGTGATTCGACATGCCATTGCACGTGAAATTAATTTTTTAATTGAAGATTTGGCCAATGATTTAGCGCAAATGGAAACGGTCAAACACATTCGTAATGCACAAGACTTACAAGTCCTTGCCAATATTTTAATCAATTTATCCTTTACTTGGGCCATGACGTGGATGAACATGAGTCGTCAATTTCAAGACCAAGCACGCCTAGAACAACAAAAACAATTCAAGCTACAGACCATTACCCAAGTTCACTTAATTTTTCGGGGTATTTCGAATTGGGATATGGTGCCAACGACAGCAGCGGAGTCATCCCGCCCCTAAACCCTCAGACATAAAAAACCCGCAATGATTGCGGGTTTTTTAAACCGTAAACATTATTTTGCTTTACGTTCTTTTTCCACCAAGTAGCTCACCACTTGCGTTACTTTACCGTCTTCACCTTGCACCACATATTTACCATTCACCACAATTGCAGGTACGCCTGTCAATTGGTATTGCTGTGCCAATTTATTTGCCTGAGCCACTTTTGAGGTAATCGCAAATGAATTAAACATGCTGTTAAATTTGGCTTCAGGTACACCATATTTCACAAAAAATTTGGCTTGTGATTTTTGATCGAAAATTTGTTGACCACCCTCATGAATTGCATGGAACAGAGGAAGATGGGTTTTTTTACGAATGCCTAAAGCTTCTGAAACATAATAACCACGCGCGCCTTGCTCCCACAATGGGTTCATTGAAGCCGGTGTACGGATAAAATTGACATCTTTCGGAATATTTCTGAGCCAAGTCTGCATATGTGGTTCTAATTTAAAGCAGTGTGGGCAGCCATACCAAAAGAATTCACGGACTTCAATTTTCCCTGGAACTTGAACTGTACCAGGGTTGGCAACAACGGTGTAATCTTTACCTGCAACAAAATTGGCAGCCATTGCCGTGCCTGAAAAGGCAAAAATAGCAGTAGCAACACTACTGAAAAGGAATTGTTTCATTGACCTTATTGTCCTCTAAATCATTATGATGAGTTTATACGATCACTATAAATCAATTATCCCGAATTCGTTTTCATTCTGTGAACTTTTTTACAGCTTTTATCGCTTTTTTTAGAATTAACGCTACACTAATGCAGATGAGATTTTTTAAATTATAATGACTTGATTGAGGTGACACCGATGTCGCAATTGAATGTTGATCCACAAGAAATTGCCAAATTTGAAGCATTCGCAGCCATATGGTGGGATCAGCATTCTGAGTTCCGTCCACTGCATCAAATTAACCCTTTACGCTTAAATTGGATTGATGAACATTCAGGTGGCATTGCAGGCAAAAAAGTACTTGATGTCGGCTGTGGTGGCGGTATTTTATCTGAAAGTATGGCACGTCGTGGCGCTCAGGTTTTGGGTATCGACATGGGTGTAGCCCCGTTAAATGTCGCACGTATTCATGCCGAACAAGAAGGTGTGAGCAATATTGAATACCGTCAAGTTCCAGTAGAAGAATTAGCCCAAGAACAAGCGGGACAATATGACGTAGTGACGTGTATGGAAATGCTGGAGCATGTACCCGATCCGGCATCGATTATTCAAGCCTGCCAAACACTGGTCAAACCGGGTGGTCATGTGTTCTTTTCGACCATTAACCGTAATCCAAAATCATATTTATTCGCCATTATTGGCGCAGAATATGTGTTACGCATGCTGGCAAAAGGCACCCACGATTATCATAAATTTATTAAACCGTCTGAACTGGCACATGATATTCGTAGTACGGGTTTAATCCTCAAAGACATGACAGGATTACATTTTAATCCGCTCACGAAGCGTTATTGGTTGGCACCAAATGTTGACGTGAACTACATGGTCTATACCGTCAAAGCAGGTGCCGAATGAAAGCGGTTCTGTTTGACCTAGATGGCACACTCATTGACACTGCTGCTGACTTTATTCGCATTATTCAAGATATGTGCCGCGATAAACAATGTGAAGTGGTGGCTGCCGATCTAATTCGCACCCAAGTGTCGGAAGGCGCACGTGCTATGGTGAAATTGGTTTATCCAGAATTGGATGTTGAAGATCCAGTTTTTCTCGCTCATCGACAACGTTTTTTAGATATCTATGGCAATGATATTGCAGTAGAGACTGACTTGTTTGAAGGCATGTATCCACTGCTAGAAGCATTAGAAAGCCAAGATATTCCGTGGGGCATTGTTACCAATAAGCCACGTTGGTTAAGCGAAGCCTTACTTAAAGCGCTGAATTTGGCCGATCGCTGTGCTGTTTTGGTCTGTCCAGAAGATGTCAGCAAGACCAAACCCGATCCTGAACCGATGTATTTGGCAGCGAAACACATTCAGATTCAGCCAGAAGATTGTATTTATGTCGGTGACCATCCACGTGATATCGATGCCGGTCGTCATGCCCAGATGTACACCATCTTAG
The DNA here is from genome assembly GCF_900107285.1 of Acinetobacter kyonggiensis. Taxonomy (GTDB): domain Bacteria; phylum Pseudomonadota; class Gammaproteobacteria; order Pseudomonadales; family Moraxellaceae; genus Acinetobacter; species Acinetobacter kyonggiensis. Next base: position 68,192 of record NZ_FNPK01000014.1, read on the forward strand.
CGGCCTATGGTTATTTACCATTGCAGCACAAAGATGACTTAACAGCATGGCAAGCGGATTGTATAGTAAATACTGTTGCTGAATTGCAGCAGGTGATTCAGCAACTGCTTATGCCTAAACAACAACATCATTCTCTGATTTCATAAACACATAAAAATACAATAAACGAGGAGGTCTGCAATGAAATATTCAGAATATCAACCTCGCCCCGATCTGTTAAAAGATCGCATTATCCTGATCACAGGTGCGGGCGATGGTATTGGTCGTGCAGCAGCACTGAGCTATGCACTACATGGTGCAACAGTGGTACTGCATGGACGTGCCTTAAATAAACTTGAAGTCATTTATGATGAAATTGAAAGTTTAGGTGCACCACAACCGGCTATTCTACCGTTGCAACTCTCCAGCGCCTCTCCTCGAGATTATGAATTACTGGTCGATACTTTAGAAAAACAATTTGGTCGCCTCGACGGCATTTTGCATAATGCTGGTATTCTGGGCGAACGCACAGAACTCGCTCATTACCCGATTGATGTTTGGGATGATGTGATGGCAGTGAATCTACGTGCACCTTTTATTTTGACCCAAGAACTGTTGCCGCTACTCAACAAATCAGATCATGCCTCGGTGGTATTTGCCAGTTCAGGTGTGGGGCGTGAAGCACGTGAGCGTTGGGGGGCATACTCGGTATCCAAAATTGCCATTGAAGCCGTCAACCAGATCTTTGCCAAAGAAAATGTCTATCCCAATGTACGTTTCAACTGTATTAATCCCGGGGCGACCCGTACAGCTATGCGTGCTAAAGCCTATCCAGATGAAGACCCTAAAACCTTAGCCACACCTGAAATGATTATGCCGGCTTACCTATATTTAATGGGTGAAGACAGCTTAGCGATGAATGGTGAAAGTATTGATGCACAGGACTAAGCTTTAAACTAAAAAGGAAGCAGAAAATGTTTCCTTTTTTATGGCTATTTTTTAAAGTATTTCACCGTATATTGCATAAACATGACTTTTAATCGTATTTTCAAATAAATTTTATAAAAATATACGGTTTTTAAAATCAATTCGATCCAGCTATGCTGATCCTCATGGCAAAACACCACATTTGAGGAATCTAAAATGGCTGACCCAAAACGTAAAATGGACACCATTCGCTCGATTGAAAATTTACAACTTTCAACAGCCTTAATTATTGGTCTCAATGATGCCAAGCAAGCAGAAAGCATTGCTGAAGCCATCCGCTCCTTACAAGACTTAGCCGAACAATGGAACTAAAATATGCTGGACTAAACTGTTGTAATACATTGTTATAGCATTTTGACAGCAGCCGTTGAAAACCATAAAATGAATGTCCAAAATTGGATACAATTTTTTAATCAAAATGCTGTTTTTATGGTCTTTAATCCAAACTATAAAAATGTCTTCAAATTTTTCAATCATGCGCTATAGATGCAGAATATCCTGATTGTCTCTGCATTTTTTAATAAATGAGTGATTGATCTTCACAGTTTCTCTGCAATTATTTCGTACATTAGTGTTAGTGAAATTAATACTTTTTTTATGGGGGTTCAACATGAAAAAGATTTTGACAATTTTGGCAATTTCTTTCAGTGCATTGATGGCAAACAGTGTAACCACTGCTGCACCTCACGATAACGACCGCAATTGGGATCAACCACGTCATCAATCTGAGAATAAAGGGCGCGACTTTCGTGACAATGATGACGATGAGCGCATGCAAGATAAACGTCGGGTTCGCGAAGAACGTGGCGTAAAACGGCTACAGCAGCATAAATGGCAAACGGGTTATGTGATGCCACAGCATTATCGTGGTAATGGTTATAAAGTCGATTATAAAGAGCATGACTTGCCCAAACCATCACGTAATCAACAATGGTACAAAATTAATAATGATTATATTTTAGTCGATACCGACAGTAATAATATTCTGCGGATTCAAGGGTTCTAGTCCCCTCTTCTAAACACACTCAGCTCAAACGCAAGTTTGGGCTTTTTTTATGTCTCCCGTCTTGTTTATTTTAGCGCTTAGTCTTGCTCTGTGGCTTTTTCAGCGTTTTGCCATCTTCTTTTTTTCTCCACGAATTTCACAATTCAACTATACAGCTCTCATCTTTTATCTCGACTTTTTCGTTATTTTTAACTCATCGAAATAAGCATTCTATTTGAAATAAGGTGAAAGAAATGAAAAAAATGATCACTACAATTGCGCTGTCTTTATCTGCATTGATGGCAACATCTGCAATGGCAGCATCGGATCATCGTTATGACGATCAACAACGCTATAACCATACGCAAGACAGTCGTTGGGACAATAACAACCGTTATGACCACAATCGTTATGACAATAAGCGTGTTAACCCAAGCCGTGACTGGCGTGTCGGTCAAACCCTACCACGTCAATACAGCAGTTCACGTTTTCAAGTCAGTGACCGTGAAGCACGCCGCTTAGCTAAAACAGGTCGTTATCAACAATGGTATAAAATAAATAGTGATTATGTTTTAGTGAATGAACGTAACAATCGTATTCTCCGCATTCAAAACTAAGGCATTTATTTTCCGTACGTGTTCGTTAAATCTGCCAGCTCTTAAAAACACTTTAACCATCGTTAAGGTGTTTTTTTTATTTTATTGTTCCGCTCGGCTTTTTTTTGATTAGAATCATCTATAGAATTTTATTCTTCATTTGAGATAGGTATGCACGCGAATTCCTCTGAAACATCACAAAGCACAACTTTGCAATATGTGCATTGGTTTCGACATTCTGCGCCTTATATCAATGCCCATCGGAATAAAACTTTTGTCATTATGTTTGATGGTGAAGCAGTACAACATGAAAATTTCCAACATATTATTCATGACATTGCCCTGTTACATTCTTTAGGCATTCGCCTGATTTTAGTTCATGGCGCACGTTCGCAAATCAATCAAAATTTAAAAGCCAGTGGTATTGAAACGCCATTTCATAAGCACCGCCGCATTACCACCCGCGAATCTTTAAGTTGTGTCATGAACGCAGTCGGTTCTATTCGCTTGCAAATTGAAGCCTTACTTTCTATGGGACTGGCCAATTCACCCATGTACGGCGCACGTATTGATGTGATCTCAGGCAATTTTGTCACCGCAAAACCCTATGGCATTCGTGATGGCATTGACTTTCAACTGACCGGTGAACTGCGCACTGTAGATACTCACGCCATTCAACGCCATCTTAAAAATCATAATATTGTCTTGCTCGGCCCAACCGGTTATTCCAATACGGGTGAAGTGTTTAACTTGGTCGCAGAAGAAGTGGCAACCAATACCGCAATATTACTGAAAGCAGATAAACTGATTTTCTTGGGTAAACAACAAGGTTTAGTCAATGAATTGGGGCAATTACAACGAGAAATTCCACCCCATCAGCTCGATCAGCATATTTTACAATATCAAGACTCAAACCCCGATATTGCTTTACAACTGCGTGGGGCAAAAAATGCCTCCCTTCAAGGGGTCAATCGCGTTCATCTGATTTCCTATACTTACGATGGTGCATTACTGGAAGAACTTTTCACCCGCGATGGTTCAGGCACCATGATGACCGATGCACATTATGAAGAAGTTCGCACCGCCAATATTCAAGATGTTGGCGGCTTGATGAATTTACTTCGTCCACTCGAAGCTGAAGGAATTTTGGTTTATCGCTCACGTGAACGACTCGAAAGTGAAATTGAGCAATTTGCAGTGATTGAACGGGATGGCATGATTTTAGCCTGTGCAGCGCTTTACCCCATTCCCACGGCTGCCAATGAAATTCAGTCGGCGGAAATTGCCTGTGTCGCGGTCGATCCAAGTTATCGAAAATCCAATCGGGGCAGCCAAATTCTGCACTATTTGGAAGACAAGGCAAAAGGCTTAGGCATTCAGCAACTGTTTGTATTGACCACACGTACCGCACATTGGTTTGTGGAACATGGCTTTGAACCTGCCAGTGTCGATGATCTGCCGAATACACGTCAGGCCCTATATAACTATCAACGTAATTCATTGGTCTTCAAAAAGTCACTTTAAGGTGTAATGCCAGTCAGTTAAGAAATTAATTTTTAATTTTATTTTTTAAATTCATGACGTTATTCGATACGCGGAAACGTCATCCGCAACTGTTCGAGGCATGAGGTGTATACACCGCAAGATTGAAAAATTAAGGTTTCTGCGATTAATTGATCAATAAAAGGTATTTGACGAGTTTTGCGGATGACAAATGCTTTTGGTTCTTTTGGCAAAACAAAAGAACAAATGAGCTGCAAAAATTTGATTTAAAACGATAAGACTCCGTTGTGAATAACTAAAAAGCTAAGGAGTAAACTGTAAAACCCATTAGCTGATTAACTTTAAGGTGGCTTTTTTCTTTTTGCTATATCTTTATTTTTGATAACTTTATCTCGCATTTGGCTGAATCTGGTGCATTTAACTTATACACTTTTTTCATAAACTTATAGCCATGTCACACTTAGAATAAAATGCAATAAAAATTAATAACTTATAAAATAAATTTACATATTTTACTGACCATACAAATCGTTTTTTGAGCAAAGCTTTGCTGTTTTTTATTTATCTTTTTTATTCATGATTAATCCCTATTTTTTTATTTTTTTCGAAAAAGAAAAGACTTTAGCCTGTGTGCAATATTCAACACTTCCTGTTGCGGAGCACACGTTCATGAGCACCATTCAAGCACCTTTTTTAGCGAAATTTCTGGTTCTTTCTTCAGTAATTGCCGGTGCAATGATGCTGTCTGGTTGTGGCAAAAAACCAGCTGAAACGGTGACCTTAAATATTGGTTTTCAAAAATATGGTTTATTGCCGATTATTAAGGCACAAGGCTCTTTAGAAAGTGCGTTAAAAGAACAAGGCGTGACCGTAAAGTGGGTTGAATTCCCTGCTGGCCCACAATTACTTGAAGGCTTAAATGTGGGCAGTGTTGTCTTTGGTGAAGCTGGTGAAGCACCCCCTATTTTCGCTCAGGCGGCAAATTCAAACTTGGTTTATATTGCCAACCAACCCGCTGCACCTTTGGCAGAAGCACTGATTGTACAAAAAGAGTCACCGATCAAAAGCATTCAAGACTTAAAAGGTAAACGGGTTGTGCTGAATAAAGGCTCAAACGTACATTATTTATTATTAAAACTACTAGAAGCCAATAAACTGACGCTGCAAGACATTCAAGTGGTTTATCTGCCCCCCTCTGATGCACGTGCTGCCTTTGAACGTGGCGCTGTCGATGCATGGGTCATTTGGGATCCCTTCTTTGCAGCAGCCGAACATCAAATTGGTGCGCGTATTCTGGCCACCGGTCAGAACCTCGTTAGCAACCACCAATTCTATTTAGCCGAGCGTAAATTTGCTGAGCAAAACCCAGAAATTTTAAAAACGCTAGTGAATGAACTTAACACCACCACCCAATGGGTTTCACAGCACCAAGATGAAGCGGCAAAACTATTAGAAAAACCTACCGGGTTATCTTTCGACATCCTGAAAACCTCTATTTCACGCATGGGTTTCGGTGTGCAACCCATTTCTGCGGAAGTGACTCAAGAACAGCAATATGTCGCTGATGCATTTTATCAACAAAAACTCATCCCCAATAAAATCAATATTCAAGCTGCCATTTTAAATCAGGCCAGCAAATAAATAATAGGATTAGCATCATGGGTGTACTTCAATCTTTTAGCCTAATTGCTGTGACTGCACTCAGTCTTGGGCTGACTGCATGCCAAAAACCTGAACAAAAACAAGCCAACACATCTGCAACCAGTGCAGGTACTCCAGTCAAAACATTGTCTATTGGCTACCAAAAATCATCCTTAAATTTATTGGTTGCGCGTCAGCAAGCCTTATTTGAACAGCAATTTCCTCAAGCCAAAATTGAATGGCGCGAGTTCCCTGCTGGCCCACAAATGCTTGAAGCATTGGCCGTGAATGCAGTCGATTTTGGCTATGTCGGTAATACTCCCCCTATCTTTGCTCAAGCAGCCAATAAAGATTTACGTTACATCGGTTATGAAGTGGTGCCTGAACACTCTCAAGCCTTACTTATTCCAGCAGGTAGCAGCATTAAAAGCATTGCCGATTTAAAAGGTAAACGCATTGCGGTACAAAAAGGTTCGAGTGCCCATGAGCTACTGGCAAAGATCTTACAAAAAGCGGGTTTAAGCTGGACAGATATTCAACCCATCTGGTTGCCCCCAGCGGATGCGCGCGCTGCATTTGACAAGCAATCTATTGATGCATGGTCTATTTGGGATCCCTACTTAAGTGCGGCGGAGCTAGACAGTAAAGCGAAAGTACTCAGCAGTGCGGCAGATTTTCCAAAAACCTATTCATTTTATATTGCCAATCCCAAGTTCATTACTGAACACCCACAGGCTGTAGCGCAGTTTATTGGCGGATTGAATAGCGCAGACCAATGGATTTTAAAAAATCAAACAGTGGCTTTAGATATTTATGCACAAAGTACGGGTCTAAATAAAACCATTGCACAGCGTGTTTTTGATCGACGTTTAAAACCATCACCAATTCAGACCTTAACGCCTGAAGTGATCCAGACACAGCAAAATATCGCTGATTTATTTCAGCAGGTTCAACTGATTCCACAAAAAATTAACGTTCAAGACGCGGTCTGGACACTTCCGAGCAAACAGTAATTTATTCAAAATTAACGAAGGAAATCTAACATGAAAATCTTTTGGTTTATTCCTACCCATGGTGATAGTCGTTACTTAGGAACCAGTAAAGGTGCACGCCAAGTTGATCATGCTTATATGAAACAAATTGCGGTCGCGGCAGATCACTTGGGCTATGAAGGGGTACTTATTCCAACAGGTCGTTCATGTGAAGATCCGTGGATTACTGCCGCAAGTTTAATTGATGCCACTAAAAATTTGAAATTTCTCGTGGCATTACGTCCGGGAGTAACGACACCTGCACTGGCGGCACGTATGGCTTCAACCTTTGATCGTCTATCCAATGGTCGAGTGTTACTCAATCTGGTGACAGGCGGTGATGAACAAGAATTAAAAGGCGATGGGGTCTACGAAGATCATGCGACGCGCTATCAAACCGCTGCTGAATACACCAAAATTTGGCGTGAAATTTTAACCCGTTCACATACAGGTGAATCGTTTACTTTCCACGGCGAACGCTTACAAGTCGATGATGCAAAACTGCTTTACCCACCGGTACAAAAGCCATATCCACCCCTTTGGTTCGGTGGTTCTTCTGATGCAGCCCTTGAACTTGCTGCGGAACAAGTCGATACCTATTTAACTTGGGGTGAACCACCTGCTGCGGTAAAAGAAAAAGTAGAAACCATGCGTGCTAAAGCCACAGCACGTGGCCGGACGTTAAATTATGGTATTCGCTTACACGTCATTGTGCGGGAAACCAATGAACAAGCATGGGCAGCAGCTGAAGAACTGATCCAATATGTCGATGATGCCACCATTGCCGCAGCACAGAAAAAATTCAAGCAAATGGACTCCGTGGGCCAACGTCGCATGGCTGAATTACATAATGGTGATCGAACTAAACTAGAAGTTTCGCCTAACCTTTGGGCAGGTGTCGGCTTAGTCCGTGGTGGTGCGGGTACGGCATTGGTCGGAGACCCAGAAACTGTCGCTGCGCGGATTCAGGAATATGCCGCTTTGGGTATCGATACCTTCATTTTCTCAGGCTATCCTCATTTAGAAGAATCTATTCGCTTTGCCGAATTGGTGTTCCCACTACTGCCATTAGAAATACGTCAAAAATTAGCACAACCGAATTTAACAGGGCCATTTGGTGAAATCGTAGCAAATAACTATGTTCCCGATGAAGCCAAAACAGCAATCAAAACTAAGGAGCCGGCTTAATGAGCAAAAGCATTTCTGCCGAAGCCTTGGTAAAAGCCAAGGTTTCACGTGGAACAGCATTTGGGCAGCGTTTGCTGCCTTGGTTGTTCCCCATCGTTCTCATCTTGATTTGGCAAATCGCGTCGAGCACTGGACTTTTAGCCAGCCGTATTCTGCCTGCACCAAGTGCTGTCGTGACTGCATTTTGGCATCTATTGATCAGTGGCGAACTTTGGCAACATGTCAAAGTCAGTGCTGGACGTGCCCTACTGGGTTTATTGGTTGGCGGTGGTCTGGGTTTACTGCTGGGTCTACTCAATGGCTCATCTAAACTGGCATCGACGCTACTCGACACTACATTGCAAATGATTCGTAATATTCCAGCATTGGCTTTAATTCCTTTAGTGATTTTATGGTTTGGAATTGATGAATCAGCAAAATTATTTCTTGTGGCAATTGGGGTGTTTTTTCCAATTTATATTAATACCTATCACGGGATTCGTTCAGTCGATCCACAATTGATTGAAATGGGTAAAAGCTACGGACTGACACGTTGGCAGTTGTATAAAGAAATTATTTTACCGGGTGCTATGCCGTCCATTTTAGTCGGCTTACGTTTTTCACTGGGTTTGGTTTGGGTACTGCTGATTGTTGCCGAAACCATTTCGGCTCAATCAGGCATTGGTTACATGACCATGAATGCACGTGAATTTCTACAAACAGATGTGGTACTGGTCGGGATTTTGTTATACGCCCTACTGGGTAAATTAGCGGATGTATTGGCCGTGGCTTTAGAAAAATATCTACTGCGCTGGCATGCTGGATACCAAAAATAAGGAGCACGTCATGACTGATTTAAGCATAGGCCGCCATGTCGCTGAAGAGACTGCGGCACCCCAATATCCTGTCACTACAGACATCAACCCAAGCGCTGTTGTCGGTGCAGAAATTTTGATTGAGCAATTATATAAATTTTATGGTGCAGTCAACGTTTTAGAAGATTTAGACCTGCATATTCAACCGGGAGAATTCCTTGCCATTGTCGGGCGTAGTGGTTGTGGTAAAAGTACTTTACTGCGTCTGATTGCCGATTTAGAACAACCGAGTTATGGTGAAATTAAGTTTAAATCGGCCCGTCATATTCGCGAAGGCATTACCAGCGATGACATTCGAGTGATGTTCCAAGACCCACGCCTGTTACCATGGCGCAACATTGAACAAAATGTACAATTGGGTTTAGCCAAAGAACAACAAAGCAATGCCTCTACTCTTTTAGAAAAAGTCGGACTCAAAGATAAAGCCGCATTGTGGCCATCACAGTTATCGGGTGGACAACGTCAGCGTAGCGCTTTGGCACGTGCACTGTCACACAAGCCGCGCATTTTATTACTCGATGAACCTTTAGGTGCGCTCGATGCACTGACGCGTTTAGACATGCAGGCACTGATTGAAAAACTATGGCGTGAACAAGGTTTCACCGCTATTTTGGTCACACATGATGTCAGTGAGGCCGTACAATTGGCCGATCGTATTATCTTGCTCGATAAAGGGCATATTGCCCAACAATTTAAAGTGGATTTAGCGCGACCACGAAAAAAAGATTATGCGTTTACCGAATTAGAGCAACAGGTTTTAAATGCTGTATTGGCAACATAATTTTTACAGGTGAAATGGGCGCATGACTATTGTTCAGTTTGGGCTCATTTCAGCATTCTGTTGTCTAAATGTAAGCTAATTCTTCAGTCATTTTAATCATTCATAAATCACTGAGCGACTCAAATGCAGGACATGGCAAAATATAAAAATTCAATCTTATTGAAAGTTTTAATAAATATTCATTAATTTATTCCATTTGGTCTTTTTCAGAATAGTTTTAGATTGCTCAAAAACAAAGCAGCTTAACCCTCAATCTAAAAAATAAATCACCAATATTCATCAAATTAAAACTTTTGCCTGTGCACAAATCTGACGATTTGCCGTACAATTTAAGATTCCAATTTTGATTATTGTCGCATTGCCAATGGAACAAAAAAAGAGTACTCAAAAACGACATCAACTGCTAAATGCAGCGCTGGATGTATTTTCCCTTTATGGTTTTAATGGAGCAAGCTTAGACGAAATTGCTCAAATTGCTGAAATGCACAAATCTAATATTTTCTATTATTATGAAAATAAAGAAGCGCTATATGTTGAAGTGCTGACCACGGTATTACAAAAGTGGCTTTCTCCACTGCAAATGCTGGAAACAGACCTCGAACCTGAAGAAGCAATCAGCAATTATTTATTGCAGAAAATTGAGGTTTCTCGTACCCAACCGAAAGCGTCTCGATTGTTTGCTTTGGAAGTGATTCAAGGTGCGCCACATATCTTGCCTATTTTAAAAGGTCCATTAAAGAAATTGGTGAAGCGTAAAGCTAAAGTGATTGCTTTATGGCAAGAACAGGGAAAAATTGCCAAGGAAATTGATCCTGAGCTTTTAATTCTTAACATTTGGGCCATCACACAAAACTATGCAGATTTTGCCACCCAAATGGAAATGGTGACAGGCAAAACTTTACGTAACCGCAGTATGCAGCAACGTATTATTCAACATACAGTCCATATGATGTTATATGGCGTTATTCCTCGTGCATAAACCTTAAATTATCGTCCGCGATAATTTTGGCATACGACCATAGCCCTCTATGGTCGCCAAACTTCCCAATAAATGACTTACTAATAATTTAATAATAAAAACCCACGATTTTCGTTTTAAACAAAATGCTTTTGATAAAGTGCCAATAATTTTTGCGCCCCCAATAATAAATTTTCTTCCCACTCTAAATGTGCCGTATCATTTGCGCCATCGGTAATATATTTGACTGAAATTAAACGTACATCTAACTTTTTACACACTTTGGCCAAAGCATAACCTTCCATATCCACGAGGTTACACGGCACTTTCGGTAGACCTATTTCAAAGCTGTCTCCCGTGCCACAAATCCCTTGGGCTAAATGCCCGAAATGGACATCTAAAGCAATTTCAGCTGGATAATCATGATCCATCGGGGTCACACCCACCTGAAAGCCCAGTGGTGAAACATCCATATCGCGTTGTACAAACGTCATGACTTCAACCAAGCTATGTGCATCAAAATGTGAACTACCAGCTGAGCCCAAATTTAATAGCGTTTTACAACCAGTCTTTTGAATCACCTCAAAGGCTTTAAAAGCAGCATTGACTTTACCTATACCACTGTAATGCACATCAATTCCTGCTTGCTCAAATAATCCTTTTGATTCATTTGGCAATGCCATAATTAAAGCCAGATCAGAAATCATGTGATGTACTCATGGAGAAAGATAAAAAGTGTGCTCATTAGAAAAGAAAATACCATCAGGTGCAAATTTTAATCCGCTTTTTCAAAGGGGTATTTTTCTTGAGGAGCTGTGCTTCTACTTATTTTCTTGAAGGTATTCATGGCAGTAAGTCCACCTTTAAAAAGGTGGGATTTAGGGGGATTAAAAAATTTAGACTTAACACCTATTTCCCCCTTACATAATTTATTTATTAGACTTCTTTCATAAGTCGTTTTTTGATCAATACAAATCGTTTGAAAGCCAAAATTTAAAAACAAATTCTAGGAAGTATTGGATTCATGAGTGTGGCATGGATGCCACACGTTTCCCATCACGACAGGGATGTCGTGTATGGGAAACAAAAGGTTTTTGTCTACTTTTGACCTTTCAAAAGTAGAGATAATGCCTACGCAAAGGCATAAAAACTAAAGTACTCAAAATGAGGCAGTGCAAATTTCAAATAATCGAATATTGATTTTTTTTGATTTATGCAAGTTATCTATTCTTTCCGAAAAGAGAAAAACTTTATCTCTGCTCCAAATAGCATTTTAAACACGGTGAAAAGAACAAATTACCACGGTAAAAACCTTGCACTGTTTTACTCACCACCAACAGCCATAACATCACCAGTATGATTGCCAAAGCATAAGCAATAGACTGAATAAAACTGACCTGAATCTGTTGCCCCAAATTCAGCACTGCAAGGGTTAATACTCCCAATGGAAAAGTTAAACCCCACCATCCCAAATTAAAGGGTAAATCCGTTTTGGCATGTTTTAAGGTGGTTAAAACGGCAATGCCCAACCACCACACAGCAAAGCCCAGTAACAGCATACTCGCCACGATCCCCGCCTGCTGACAAAACACACCTAAACTTTGCATCTCCACAGTTGCCAATACTTGTGGTGCTTGTGCACCCAGTACCAACAAGGCCAATGCACCTGTCGCAATGGGGCCCAATGCCAACCAACTGGTGATTGCCAATTCCTTACTGGGCAATTGATGCAGTGCCAAACGCAACATTAAAATGGTTAAAATTGCAAAGGCAGGCAATACTGAAATACCCCATAACACATAGCTCCCAACCAAAATGCCCACCGCTTGTTGCCCTTCGGCAATGTGTGGCAACAACAAACCACCAGAGGTTGCCGCAACCTCACAAGCCACAATCGGCAATAACCACACCGCTGTCATACTGTGTAATTGATGCTCCTGCCGACTGAACATACAAAATGGCACCAGCCAAGCAATAGCAACCGCAAGCAAGATATCGACATACCACAACATCTGCGCCAGCTGAATCACCCCATCGCCATATAGGCTAATTCCAAACTTTAATAAGCCATTGATGATGGTCGCCAGTGCCATCGGAATGGCACCCAAAAACAGGCTCATACTGGCATGCGAGAAAATTTGTTTGGCTTCAGTCGGATAAATGAGCCAACGCAGCCCATATAAAATACAAAAGGTCATAAACAATACAATATTCAGTTGCCATAAGGATGCCCCCAATTGCGCCATCAGACTGTGGGCAAAGGGCAATTCAGCTAAAATCAAGGCCACAACACCCGTCCCCATGCTGACAGTAAACCAGTTTGGGGTAAATTGGCGCACAATATCTTGTATTTGTTCAAGTTGATAAAATGGATTTTTCATCGCTGTTGCTCATCAAAGGCTATATCCGTATTTTACGAGCCTTTAAGAATAAGAAAAATTGATTTATTTTTATTAAATTAATCATTTTAATTGATAACAAAGCCAATCTTTGATTAATTTTTTTGAGTAAAAACACAACAACAAGACGAACGCTGAAGATTATGGCAATATATAGCCCTGATAATTTTTCATTTATTGATTCGCCCATGAAGCTGCTCCGCCTGAATGCTTTAGCGCCTAATTTTCAATTGCCAAAAACTGCCGTCACCATTGGTAATTTTGACGGTGTACATTTGGGTCATCAGGCGATGATTGCACAATTAAAAGACCTTGCAGCAGCGCAAAATTTAAAAACCTTGGTGATGATTTTTGAACCACAACCTTTAGAGTTCTTTAAAGGTTATGAAGCACCGCCACGTATTAGTTCATTACGTGAAAAAGTCGAATATCTGACTGAACTGGGTGTCGACTATATTGTCATCGCAAAATTTGATAATTATTTCCGTAGCTTAAGTGCTGAAGAGTTTGCACAAATACTCAAACAAAAACTCAATGCACATAGCCTTGTATTGGGTGATGACTTCCATTTTGGCAAAAACCGTCAGGGCAATAGCGAATTTCTACGTCACTATGGTTTCCATGTCACCAATTTAAATACCATCGAACAAAACGGTGAACGGGTCAGTTCCACCCGTATTCGGCAAACCTTACAAGCTGGTGATTTAGCACTCGCTGCACAATTATTAGGTCGCCCTTATAGCATCACTGGTCGGGTGCAATATGGTGATCAAATTGGACGGACAATTAATTTCCCGACCATCAATGTCCGTCTCAACCGCCATAAACCCTGTTTAAATGGTATTTACGGCGTTGAAGTCTTATGTGAAACCGAATCTTTAAAAGATAAAGTCCAAGCCCAGCATCCTGAAAAACTCGGAATTGCAGCTTATGACCCCACTGCCCTGTTTGGTGCAGGACATGTGGGTACACGGCCAGCCATCAAACAGGAACATCCTGAATGGCGATTAGAAGTACATTTTCCTGATATTTCTGCTAATCTGTATGGCCTGTTAATGCGGGTGACGTTCTTAAACTATTTACATGGTGAAAAGGACTACCCTTCGCTTGAAGCATTAAAAGCGGGAATTGATGATGATGTTGAGAAACTGCTTGAGTTTCGACAAAACAGCCCTCATTTTCCCTTTTAAATCCCAAATTTTTTTACTGTAAAATGCGTCAGCCTAAGCCTGATTAAATTGGAAGACAACTTGCATGAGCGATAAGCAAACTCCTGAAAATGCAGTGGATTATAAAGCCACGCTAAACCTCCCAGGTACTGAATTTGCAATGAAAGCAAATCTTGCAGTACGTGAAGCAAAATGGTTAGAAGAGTGGTATGCCGACAACATTTATCAGCAGATTCGTGCATCGCGTATTGGCAAGAAAAAATATGTGCTTCATGACGGCCCTCCTTATGCCAATGGTCAAATCCACCTCGGTCATGCGGTGAATAAAGTCCTCAAAGACATCATCATCAAAAGCCGTATTATGGATGGTTTTGATGCGCCCTATGTTCCGGGTTGGGACTGTCACGGTTTACCAATTGAACTGAAAGTTGAAGAAAAAGTGGGGAAAGTCGGTGTCAAAGTCGATGCCGCAACATTCCGTAAACATTGCCGTGAATATGCCTACACTCAAGTCGAATTACAGAAGAAAGACTTTGTGCGTATGGGTGTGTTCGGTGATTGGGACAATCCTTACTTAACCATGAACTTTGCACAAGAAGCCAACATTGTGCGTTCATTGGGCGAAATTCAAAAACAAGGTCATATCCAACCCGGTCTGAAACCCGTCAACTGGTGTTTAGATTGTGGTTCTGCACTGGCAGAAGCGGAAGTTGAATATGAAGATAAAAAATCAGACGCGATTGATGTCGGTTTTAGCGTTGTTGATTTAGCTGATTTATCTGCACGTGTCGGTGTAAGTGTTACAGATTCAACCGATATCGTGATCTGGACCACGACACCTTGGACGATGCCTGCCAACCAAGCAGTTTCATTACATGCAGATATTGAATACCAATTAGTCACCGCACGCGGGACAGAAAAAGCTACGCAAAACTTTATCTTAGCGAAAGATTTAGTGGAATCTGCCACTGAACGCTATGGCTTTACTACCGTTGAAGTCATTGCAGACTTTAGGGGTAACACACTTGAAAATCTACAATTACAACATCCGTTAATTTCTGAGCGCCAAGTACCCGTCATTTTAGGTGAACACGTCACCGCAACCAGTGGTACAGGTGCGGTACATACTGCTCCCGGCCATGGTGTGGACGACTATAAAGTTGGCCTGCTGTACAACTTAAAAGTGGATAATCCTGTCGGCGGTAACGGTGTGTATTTACCGACTGCACCCATTTTTGCAGGCGAACATATTTACAAAGCCAATCCGAAAATCATTGAAGCATTAACGACCAACAATAAACTTTGGGCGCATGTGGTGATCAAACACAGCTATCCACATTGCTGGCGTCACAAAACACCAATCATCTTCCGTGCAACCCCACAGTGGTTCATCAGCATGGATGATCAAGGCTTACGTCAAGATGCGCTCAATGCCATCGAAAATGACATCAGTTTTGTGCCAGATTGGGGTAAAAACCGTATTCACTCGATGATCGAAGGTCGTCCAGACTGGTGTATCTCACGTCAACGTACTTGGGGTGTGCCAATCCCATTCTTCGTGCACAAAGATACCAACGAGCTACACCCTCGTACGCCTGAACTGATTGAAGAAGTGGCTAAACTGATTGAGCAAGAAGGCATTGATGGTTGGTATAACCGCGATGCATCTGAATTCATTGGTGCAGATGCGCAGCACTACAATGCAGTTCGTGACACCTTAGATGTCTGGTTCGATTCAGGTACAACCCATTTTGCCGTACTGCGTGAACGTGAAGAACTCACTGACCCTGCTGATTTGTACCTTGAAGGTTCAGACCAACATCGTGGCTGGTTCCAGTCTTCATTATTAACCTCGATTGCCATTAATAAGCGTGCACCCTATAAAGGCTTACTCACTCATGGTTTCGTGGTGGATGAGAAAGGTCGTAAGATGTCTAAATCACTGGGTAATATCATTGCCCCTCAAGACATCATTAAAGATATGGGTGCTGATGGTTTACGTTTCTGGATTGCATCTGCCGACTACCGTTATGAAATGACCGCAGGTAAAGAAATCTTTAGCCGTGCATCAGATGGTTATCGTCGTATTCGTAATACGCTTCGTTTCTTATTGGCAAACTTAAATGGTTTCACTCCTGCAACAGATGCGTTACCTGTAGACCAATTGATCGCACTAGATCAATATATTTTACAACGTGCTGCGGATGTACAGAAAACCATTCAACAAGCCTACGAAGATATGAATTTCCATATCGTCACCAATGCTTTGACTAATTTCTGTATCAATGACTTGGGCGGTTTCTACCTCGACATCATCAAAGACCGTCAGTACACCACCAAAGCTGATTCTCAAGCACGTCATTCTGCACAAACCGCGTTGTATCATTTGGTACAAGCCTTTGTCCGTTGGATGGCACCAATCTTGACCTTTACTGCACAAGAAGCTTGGCCGTTAATTCCGGGTCAAACTGAAAAATACGTGTTCACCACTGAATGGTATGACATTCCTGTTGCTTCAACTGCGAACCTAATTTCAGAAGCCGATTGGCAAACCATGATTGCAGTTAAATCGGCAGTGAACAAGCAAATTGAAGCTGCACGTAATGCTAAATTGATTGGTTCAAATCTGTCTGCCAAAGTTGAACTTTGGGCCAATGCTGAGCTCAAAATGGTACTGGATCAATTAAATGATGAGCTTCGTTTCGTCCTAATTACCTCAACTGTAATTGTCAATGCATTTGATGAGACCCAAGGTGAAGCGACTGATCTCGAAGGCTTACGCGTCAAGGTATCGGCTGCGGAAGGTGAAAAGTGTGCACGTTGCTGGCATGTCCTTCCAGATGTAAATACACATCTTGAACATCCAGGTCTGTGTTCTCGTTGTATTATCAACCTTCCTACAGGTCAAGGCGAAGAGAGAAAATATGCCTAATCCACAACCGAAAAAGGGCTTATTCCAATTCTACCTACACAATTTAGTGTGGGTGGGTTTATCCATTGTCGCGATTATTCTCGACCAATGGACCAAATGGATTGCAACGACACATCTGAATTATGCAGATCCTGTGCCGGTACTGCCCTTTTTAAATTGGACATTGCTACATAACTATGGCGCAGCTTTTAGTTTCTTGTCCGATGCAGGTGGATGGCAACGTTATTTCTTTACTTCACTTGCAGGTTTAGTGTCTGTAATTTTTGTATTTTGGCTCATGCGTATGCCAAAAAAAATCGTGATTTTACCGCTGGCGATTGCCCTCATTTTGGGTGGTGCCATCGGTAATTTAATTGACCGTGTCTCTTTAGGTTATGTGGTCGATTTTATTCATGTGTACTACAACAACAGCCATTTCCCTGCTTTTAATATTGCAGATAGTGCCATTACCTTAGGCACAATTCTGCTGCTTATCGATACGTTTTTCCTCGAAAAACAACGTATTCAACGTGCTGAAGTGCAACAACATGACTGAAATGATTAATCCCAATGAAGAAACCCGTATTGCTGAAGGCTCAAAAGTAGAGCTTCACTTTTCTGTTGCTATTGAAAATGGCGTAGAAATTGACAATACCCGTAGCCGTGAAGAACCTGTCAGCCTTGTCATGGGCGATGGCAGCTTACTGCCGGGCTTTGAAAAAGCACTGTTTGGTTTACGTGCTGGTGACCGTCGTACCGTCAGCCTTCCACCCGAAGATGCTTTTGGTCCGTGGAATTCTGAAAATATTCAAACTTTTGACACGGTGAAATTCGAACAAACACCAATTGTCGGTCATATGATTGAATTTGAAGATAAAGCCAAACAAAGCTTATTTGGTGTGGTGAAATCAGTCGGTGAAGATATTACTGAAATTGATTTCAATCACCCGCTTGCTGGCAAAGATATTACTTTTGAAGTGGAAATCTTTAAAGTCACACCTGCTGGTCAGCAAGGCATTAAAATTATGTAATGCAGCATTTGCTGAGACCTCATAAACAAGCTCCTTCGGGAGCTTTTTTAGGTTAAGTCAAATACAAAATCCTCATATTCAGCCCTGCATATTCATATTAATTTAGAGCGCAACGACATAAAAAATACAGGTTCAACATGAAAATTCAAATTATTGTTGGTAGTGTGCGTGAAGGGCGTATTGCGATTAAAGTCGCACGTTGGGTACAACGCAGTATCGAAAAAGCAAATTTTAGTACCGTTCAGACTGAACTGGTCGATTTAAAACAATGGGATCTGCCTATTTTTGCAGGAGCACATCCTCCAATTACGGGTATTTATGATCAACCCAAACAACAAGAATGGGCAGACAAAATCTCCCAAGCCGATGCCATTATTTTTATCAGCCCTGAATACAATCATGGCTACAGTCCAGCCTTAAAAAATGCTTTAGATTACTTAGGCAAAGAATGGCAAGGTAAACCCGCGGCCTATATTGGCTATGGTGCAACCAATGGATCACGTTCGATTGATCAAATTCGTCAAGTCGGCACACAATTGGGCTTAATTGACAATAATGCCGTCATTGAAATTCGTGACATCTTCTCACGCAATAAAACGGAAGAATTTGAACCGAATGAATTTGATGAAAAAAGGCTGACTTCCATTTTGGATAAATTGATCCAATATGTCAGTGCCTGATATTTTTTAGCCTGTTGTCGGTTTTGGCTTACAACAGTTGCAGAAAATCAGCGCTTTTCACACATCATTTATAACGCTATATTAAAGTCATACAGAGACAGGAAGTCTCTAATGCATAAAACAATAACAATAAAGCATAAACAGCAGGAAGCTGATAGGTACGACAGGAGTAATACCTTTAAATGAATATGAAAAAGCCTCGACAGGATGTCGGGGCTTTTTTTATTTCATGCTTGGGACACTCAAAATTTATCAATTAAAGATTTACTTGAAAGCCTAAATCAACATTACATGCAGCTTGCCCATCCGTATGCTCCCCATTGTCTAAAGCACTTTCTCGTAAAATAATTTTGACCTGATGAAATTGAGAAACGATATAAATCACGTTGAGTCGCTCAAGATCGCCCCGTAAAACAATCAATATGGATGAGCGTAAACAGTTCGGGTTGTCATAAGTGTGGTGGCGCAGAAAATCGATGCGATGCACCACTAAATGAACATCACGATCTATTTTAGGAAGTTAAAAGGCTTCTTTTAAAGCGTTATGTACAGCATCTATTATCCCTGATTAAAGGCAGCTTATTGCGCAGTGAATTGCAGTAATCTGGCATTTTTCCCATCTTCAAGCACCCAAATTGAACCATCCCCAACTTCGAGTAAACCACGTATCCGTTGCTGCATCTTTAAACGCTGTACTTCAATCACAGGCTTCATTTCAGTATCCACAATCACAATTGCCTTAGAAGATAAGCCACCAATCAGCGCTTTATTTTTCCATGCAGGAAATTGATTTCCTGTATAAAAAATTAAACTAGATGGGGAGATAACAGGTGTCCAACTCATCGCAGGTGCTTTAAATTCTGGATGAGTATCATGATCAGGGATGTCTGTACCATCGTAATGATCACCATTCGAAACCACGGGATAGCCATAATTTTCACCTTTAACGATAATATTGAGTTCATCGCCACCCTTAGGGCCCATTTCAACGCTCCAAAGCTGATCTTTATCATCAAATGCCATACCTAATAGATTACGATGCCCCAATGACCAGACTTGTTTGGCAATTTCACCTCTGTCTGTAAAGGGATTACCCGACGCAGCTGTACCATCATCATTTAAACGTAAAATCTTGCCTAAATTGGAGTTCATATCCTGTGCAGGATCAAATTTCTGCCGCTCACCTGAACTAATCCATAGCTTTCCATCTGTACCAAATAAAATACGATGTGAATAATGTCCTTGCCCCTGTACTTTGGGCACTTGTGTCCAAATGGTCTTTAAATGTTTTATCTGCGGGTTTGCAGCATCCGACAAATCTAATTCACCACGTGCAACCACAGCACCATAACCACCTTGTCCCGCTTCGACATAACTGATATAAAGCCAATGATTACGTTGAAACTGAGGATGTAATGCAATATCTCCTAAGCCGCCTTGTCCACCATAAGCCACTGTAGGTAGTCCTTTAATTTCAACCTGTTGTTTTGTTTTTGGATTAAATAGTTTTAACTTTCCTTTACGCTCCGTCACCAGTACACGACCATCTTTTAAAGCTGCCATTGCCCAAGGTTCATTAAACTGTGCAATCGTTTTAATTTGATAGGTTTGATCGATCCGACTTGCAGATGTTGCTTTGGCTGTTTCAGCCGCTGTTTTTTGCTCAAATTTAGAAGAATTTGTTTGTGTATTACATGCCATTAAAATCAAAGAACTTGTTAAAGTCACCGTAGTAAGCATACTCAGTCGTAATATTTTCATTATGATTTCCACTTTTATGCAAGTTGCTATCATTGTCATTCTAAGTAATTTATTCAAAATCACTATTTTTTATTGTTAATTACTACAGCCCATTGATCCTAAAAAAAATAATGGACAAAAATTATAGTGTAGGAAATAACGTACACAGGCTGCTGCTTTTTGCGTATATACCAACGAATGGAGTTTTATTATGCTTAACTCATTAGGAAACAGGATGTTTCCCAAATGAAAACAATAACAATAAGTTTGAACATCAGGATGTGAGGTATGGCAGAAGTTATACCTAAGCAACGCATACAAAAAAGCCCTCTCATCATGATAGGGCTTTTTTGCATTTAAGTGATTTAAGCTATTCCTTTTAAGCTCTTTAAATAACTCACTATTTCTTGATTACCTGCCATTTCAGCAAGTTCTAAAGCTGTATAAGTACTGCGATGATTAATATCTGCACCTTTACTAATCAATAGCTTCACTACCTCTAAATGATCATTTTCAGCTGCTGCATGTAAGGCACTATAACCTTCTTCATCGGCAGAGTTGACGTCCAGACCTTCCTGTAGCGCCTGCTCGACCTGTTCGATGTCGCCTAAAGATGCCCAGTACACCAGTTCAGGAAGATGCAGCTCGTCATCATCTTCAGGGATTGGGGAGATAGAATTAAATTGCATTTTTATAGCCTTTTAAATTTATATAATCTCTATTCTTCCTTAAGATAGAGTGCTTTTCAATTTAGATTATGCCTAATAGGTAAATGTATTTGGTTCTATAAGTTGTTTTACAGAATCTATTAAATTGTCATAGTGTAGAAATAGCTTTCTATTCTGCTCACCTTCTCTTCTTATTCTATATGTTCTTTGATTAAAATCTTTTCTTCTACCCGCAATTACAACAAAGTGAATTAACGTCTTGTCTAACTTGTAGAATTCATGTGGCAAGCTTTTTTCAATTGTTTTATGCCTATTAAAGAATTCAGATAGTGAGTCAAAATTTTCCTCAAGCCAAATTTCCCAATCCTTAACCTGAGATTCACCTTTTCTTAGAACATTACCAAAGTCTCCATTTTGCAAAGTTATTGAACCTGATGGAGCTTCAAGTTCAACAAATACAAAATGCCATCCGTCAGAATTCTCACCTAATAACAAATAATCTGCTTTAAAAGATGTTCCCAACCTAAATTCATTAAAAACATGTGCTTCATGGTGCCCAAAATTAAAATATTTCTTTAGGAGTGAACCTATAGCTAAATACCAAATAAATCATTACAGTAATCTTTAAACAATTGATCAATATCTTTAACTCTAAACTTATTTCTAATCGACTTTACTCGTGACCACATTTTTTCTATTGGATTTAAGTCTAGGCTATATTTAGGAAGCCACACAATGTAATAGCCTGCACAGCGTACCAACTCCTGAAGCCTTTTCCCTTTATGAAAAGGAGCATTATCCATAATCAAAACACTGGTTTTTTTCAGCTTGGGCAATAAATCCTGTTCAATCCAACACTCAAATACCGCTGTGTTCACTGAACAATTAAATACTCCAACTGTAAGCAATCTATTTTCGATTAATGCACCGATCTCATTGCTACAATTTTTTAACTGCCAGTTAAATTCACCTACAGCCCTTGCTCCTTTGCGGCTATAACTATGCGATCGCGTGCTTTCACTTTGAAAACCACTTTCATCTATATAAACCAGAAGTAATTGTTGTTCTAAACACTCAATTAAATTTTGAAATTGCCAGCGTTGATTTTGATCTGCTTTAGGATGCCTTAATGTCTTTTTTTACGCGATATTCCTGCGCCATGTAACGCATTAAATACCGCATGGGTACTGACAGCCCGTTCACTGATGTAATCATCAGGGTGTTGCTCTACATCTAGCAATATTTGCGCTTTGCTGATTTTAGCTGGGCGACCAAGAATAGGTTTGTTCTCGGTCGATTTTTCCATAGCTGTATCGTACGCGTTCATACAACAAAATGCTGAGCAGCTTTACGCACTGACAGTTGATCCCTAGTCATAATTTCTATGGCTTTGTCTTTAAAATCTTTTGAATATCCCATATTTTGTATTGTAATAAATATTTGAGTACTTGGCTATAGCAGTTAAAATATCAATAAACTCAACTTCCAACGATTAATTTTGATATTAAAAGCCGAAATTTAAAACCAATTCTTATTAAACGATACAATAGTAATAATTTTTAAAAAGTAAACTTCAGCCCGACAGCGTATTTTGATCATTATTTCGCGCATAAAAAAACACCCCCAACGTTTAGGTTGGGGGTGTTTTTAGGAATAATGAGCTGGCGATGACTTACTCTCACATGGGTAACCCCACACTACCATCAGCGCGAAGAGGTTTCACTTCTGAGTTC
>NZ_FNPK01000030.1 GCF_900107285.1 Acinetobacter kyonggiensis
ATTGCCACACGCTATGACAAATTGGCTCAAAACTTCCTGTCAGCAATCTATCTTGCTTCAACAATAATTTGGCTTAATTGATGACACGCCCTAGCGAATATTGATCAATATCATATTTATATTGAATAATGTTTGTATTCTTGAGTATTAAGGCGTATAAAGTCACTTCGTTGATGCGGGATGGAGCAGTCTGGTAGCTCGTCGGGCTCATAACCCGAAGGTCGTTGGTTCAAATCCAGCTCCCGCTACCAACGAAAAAGATTTAAAGTTTATGCCCTAATTTGCTTCATGCATATTAGGGTTTTTTTATGCTTATATTTTTATTGATATTCTAACTTGCATTGATGGACTTCTTATTTGTTTCTACGTAGAAATGCATCACAGTTAATAATGTGATTTGTTTAGCATTATTTTTAATTATTGTTATTTTTCGCCACTGTAACTGACTCGATTAGTGTGGAAAATGGCCAGCAGAAACTAGCTGTGGTTTCTAATACCTTTAAGGTATTTTTAGTTTTAGCCCGCACTTCCATGTGTGGGCTTTTTTTTGCATTTATGCTTATGAATATGGTTTCGATCTTGATGATGGTCACGTGAATGCCGAAAATGTGGTAAAGATAATTAATACTGCAAACTGTTAAGCATATTACGGCACATCAAACCCCGCCACATTCTGGATGTTGATGGGGTTTTGCTTTTTGTTTGGTGGTGAACATAGGATAATTGACAATAAAAATTATCGCGAAAATTGTATAAATTATATTATCAACCCAGCTGAATACCCAATTAAATTTAAGCCAAATAATATTAAAATGTTGTTTTGTGAAATTATACATACAATAATTTTGATGTGATTGAGCAAAAGAAAATGGATTATAGATATTTCAAATTCGTTTAATTATATTTTTGTTTAGTTAAACTTAAGACAGTTTATTTTTTTATTAAAATATTCATATTACTAGAATATGAAAATGTAATAATATGACAATGCACTCTGTAGAATATACATTAAAATTATTGCGACTTTACCACAAAGTATGGAACATAATAATGCCTCAAAATAATCCTAAATTTATATTAGAACAAATTTACAATTTCATTGTAGAAAAACCAACCATAGATTCTCAAAGTCAATTTATGCAATTGAAGACTTTTTTGAGCGAACTACATGAGAGCGATAAGTCTACATTTGAAGCGGTAAAACCTTATAATTATAAGGGTGTATTTAATGGCAAACAGCAAACTATACTGGCTCATGCAGCGCCAAGCTTTCTGCAAAAAAATGAATTTTTGCATTGGATGAGTAATCAATTAGAGCAATAAAAGCAGTCTAAAATGAACCACTCGAGGGTGGTTTTTTGATGTTAATATTTCATTGATTATTTTATAATATTGAAAATTAATGATAAATTTTAATAAAGAATATTTAATAATTACGCTATGTAAAAATAGGGTGCTTGTGTCATGATTCAACTCGAAAGTGAGAAACAGAAAATTAATCTTTAATAAATATGATGATGCCTAAATGGGCATTGAAAGAAAATTATAAACTTAAAATATACCATCTCAGCCGAAATTAAATGCTTTGGCGCAAGCATCTAATAATACATCGTGTGCACCTATTCATTCAGAGCAGCATAAAGTTGCATGCTTTAGGTCGGGCAGAATGTCAAAAATAAGGAATTATTACCGAATACAATTTCGGCCAGCGGCTTTGGCTTTATATAGGTTATTATCGGCTTTTTTAAATACCGCTTGAACATCAAAAGAGTCATTCGGCCAATGAGCTATTCCGATAGAGACTGTGACAGGGCCTATTGAACCAATCATGGTAGATTCTAGTCGTTTTCTCAGTCTTTCAGCAATGGTGTATCCAATTTCAATATTCGTTGTTGGCGTAAGGATTATAAATTCCTCGCCTCCAATACGACAGCAAATATCATTACTTCTAAAGTTTTCACGAATGTAACTCGCAATCTGGTTTAGTACTACATCACCTTGATCATGACCATATGTATCATTAATTCTTTTAAAGAAATCGATGTCTATATAAATAACTGAAAATTTAGTTTCAGTCTTTATAAAACTATCAACGAATAAGTCCATTCCTCGTCGATTATAGAAACCAGTGAGTGGGTCAGTATTAACCCGATTGTTTAGTTCTGATATTTTTTCAGAGAAATTACGTACACTCATTAATAAAGAAATCTTGAATCTTCTTACTTCAAAGTACCACGGTTCAATTTTAGCAATATTTAAATCAATATTGGGCTGATTAAGTCGGCTAGCCATTTTGGCTAAGCGATTCAAGGGGGAGGAAATAAGTAAAGAAACTTGCCATACAATGAAAAAGATAAAGGCATAAAAAATAAGCATAACAAGTGCAACTTTATAAATGGTGGTTGTTGCTTGTTGAAGTAGTTCTTTGGTCGGTTGTTGAGAGACAATAATCCAGTCTGTTGTCGGAATATGGGCAAAGCCTGCTAGATTTTTAATCCCGTCAGAATTGATTAGTTCAATACTTCCTGATTTTTTCTCTCTCATATAGGCTAAGCCTGAGTTATTTAAAATTTGTTTACCAATTTTACGAGCATCAGGATGAAAAACTATTTTATTAGATTTATCAAAAACGTACATATAGCTATTTTTGTAGCCATATTTTATTGTAAGTAGGTCACTAATAATATTTTTATCTTTCAGATAAATAGCACCTCCAATAAAGCCAATAAATTCTTTTTTATTATTAAAGATGGGTTGAGAAATAAAAATAATTAAGTTTTTTCGAATAGAGTAATATGGAGCTGAAATATAAGTCTTTTTTGCCTTTAAAGATTCTTGTAGCCCTAAGGTTGTATTGGCTGCATCTTTTTTCAAATGAAGTTGAGAAGGGGCATAGTCTATAAAATCACCTTTAGAATTGACGATGACAATGCTATTAAAGTAATCAGACTGATTTTTTAGCCGTTCAACCTCGGAATGAGTGATTTGATTGTTTTCAAAGCTATTACCGAGGACATAAGCACTATATGCTAATTCTTTTAATATCGTTTGAAAATGGTTGTCAGTGCCTATTGCAATTTTTGAGGCATATTCAAGATTAACTGACAGAGAATTACTGATAAGTTGTTGTTTTTGTATATAGTAACTTACAACAACTGAAACAATAAACAAGCTTGAAACACTAAAAACTGATAATAATAAAATTAACTTTCTAAGATTGAGCTTTAGCGGATAAATCATGTACTTAAATAACATAACAATATATTAATTTGATTATTATTTTCCCCTTTAATAATATGTTGTTTTACATCATAAATCAAAAGAATAGTTTATTTTTTATGATTTAAATTTTAGATATTTAATCAGATTAATTGCTATAAACTCTCGTATCTAATTAGATTGATTCAATTTTAAATTGGAATTAGCTACATTTTTCCGGTTTTACCGTATGAGTTTTGTTTGAACAAGGACGTTGGAAAAAACATTTTGATAGCGCACTGGGTAGGTCAAAAATTCAATCTTAGGTATTGATGTGCTATTGGAGATGATTGTTTTTGATCATTTTACTGGCGCTATCTACAGTTGAAAAAATTAACAATATAGACAATCAAAAAATTTGAATATGAGTAAAATGTACTTGGGTATATTTATCCATTAATTCAACAATGATTATAAAAGAGGGCGGTCATGAATGTAAAAAATGAATGTCGTGAATGTTTAGTCTGTGGAAAGACTTTTCCAATTAAAAGCCTTATCCCGATGGGGATGATACGAAAAGTGATTACAGAAGAAATTTCACATAATTTTCCAGAGTGGTCGCCCCAAGACTATATATGCCAAGCCGATTTAACCAAGTATCGAATTCAGTATGTGCATTCATTATTAAAATCAGAAAAAGGCGAAGTCACTGATCTTGAATATGAAGTGATTAAAAGTATGCAGCAGCATGAACTCATCACAAAAAATGTTGAGAATAAACTAGATCAACATTGGACTTTAGGAGAACGGCTTGCAGATAAAATAGCGACTTTTGGCGGAAGTTGGGCATTTTTGATTTGTTTCGCCATATTCTTGGTCATATGGATTACCGTGAATACGGTCGTTGTAGTGGTTCATCCTGCCGATCCTTATCCTTTTATCCTATTAAACTTAATACTGTCTTGTATAGCAGCCATTCAAGCCCCCGTTATTATGATGAGCCAGAATAGACAAGAAGCAAAAGACAGATTGCGTTCACAGAATGATTATCAAATTAACTTAAAAGCCGAGCTTGAAATCCAGCATTTACATGAAAAACTAGATCATCTTTTAATGCATCAGTGGGATAGACTTGCGCAAATACAAGAAATTCAACTGGACTTATTATCTGAAATGAGCAAAAAATATTAAAAATTTATGTATATTTTTATTGAAGATCTAAGAAAATTGGATTAATTTAACTTTTAGTTAATGATTAAAAAGTACAAGCTTATTTCGTTTTTATACCAAAAGCCATCTAAGTGAGGACTGTTACATAATCAAACCGTTATTTAATAAAAATGACATCAATTTGAAATTTTTATAACCAAAAATATAAACCATAATTACATAATATTTCGGAATTTTTATGCTTATTTTAGGAATGGGACTGGTCGCTATTTTATCTATTTTTGCTGTTATAGCGATTGCTTTAGGTTTAATGAGAAGTGATCCTTTATTTGTAATGGTTGGAATTTTACTATTTATAAGCGCAGTGCTGGTATTTATGATGTTTAAAAACAACCTGACAAATCCTTTCAAAGATTAATCTTGGGCTAAAAGAATACCAAGACTGGCAGAAACATTTGAGTACTGAGTTGTTGCTGCACGATTAAGTAAAATTTGCTGTGATGTAATCGTCCCGATATGAAAAATACTTACAAATAGTTAGAAAATTGAGTAATTTTTGCACAAATATAGATCTATCTAGATTAAATTAGCCATTTCTTCTCATTAAAAGCTGTCTATAAATATGACTATAAAGCTATCTTTGAACTGAAAAAATTGTCACATCAAAGGTAGACCTTGCTTAAATCATGAAAGACCCTTTGAAAGGGTGGTTTATCATATTTTTTAAAAGAACAGAATAGATGATAAATGATATTTTTGATTATTTATTAATCAAAAAATGTATGATAGAAAATTAATGATAATAAAGAGAGAGTATTTATGAACTTTATAAAATATACATGTTATCCCTTCTAATAATTTTAACAGGGCTATTCGCCAACATAGCTCTGTCGTTGGACTAAATTTGCCTATTTAAAAAAGGATAACATAATGACTAAAATGTTAAAAAAAGTATTATTTGCTGCGGGTCTTTTAATCGTTGGAGAGTTAAGCATGGCATGTACTCGTGTGGTTTATCTCGGTGATAATGATGTAATGACAGCGCGCTCTATGGACTGGAAGAGTGATATTGGTACAAATTTATGGATTTTACCAAATAAGGTGAAGCGCAACGGCATGGCGGGGCCTAAGTCGATTAAATGGACTTCTAAATATGGCAGTGTTATTGCCTCAGGTTACGATATTTCCACCACGGATGGCGTAAATGAAAAAGGCTTGAATGCAAATTTACTTTGGTTAGTTGAGTCTGAATATCCTGATATTAAAAATAATACTAAGCCACAGTTAAGTATTTCACTATGGGCGCAATACGTCTTAGATAATTTTGCAACAGTGAATGAAGCAATTGCAGCATTAGAAAAAGAGCCATTTCTAGTGGTGACAGATGCGGTGCCTGGTGAGGAGCGTCTTGCTACATTGCATTTGTCTATTTCAGATGCAACAGGTGATAGCGCAATTATTGAATATATTAATGGAAAGCAGGTAATTCATCATAATCGTGCTTATCAGGTGATGACCAATTCTCCTATATTTGAACAGCAACTCGCGTTAAATAGCTATTGGAAACAGATTGGCGGTACAACCATGTTGCCTGGGACGAACCGTGCTGCAGATCGGTTTGCAAGAGCTTCATTTTATATTAATGCTATTCCAAAAAATGCAACACCAGAACATTCTTTGGCAAGTGTATTTAGCGTGATCCGTAATGCTTCAGTGCCATTTGGTTTAAATACAGAAGAAGAGCCAAACATTTCCTCTACGCGCTGGCGTACTGTTGTAGACCATAAGAGAGGATTGTATTTCTTTGAGTCTGCGGTGTCGCCAAATGTGTTTTGGGTAGATTTAAAAGATATTAATTTTAATGATGGGCAGACTAAAAAACTTGAATTAGGTCGAGATCAGGCAAAAACCTATGCAGGGAAAACCAATTCATCATTTAAGGTCACTCAACCCTTCGAGTTTCTCGGCATTAAATAAGGCAAAATAAAATGATTGAGCTTATCTGATATACATGTAAACCCATCTTTGGATGGGTTTTTAAATGATTTAAAATTTATTTTGCCATCAAAAAAATATGTCATTTTTTACTTTTAATGAAAATATCTTATCTTAAGTTATTGTTTTATATTTTATTTAATCAAGTTTCATTAACAACGCAGAATAAAGAACAAATTTAGAAAATTATCGCTGACACGGAATAAGAGTGTATTGAAACACATGGTGAGCACACTTAAGAGAATTAAAGTGATATTTGATTTTTTTTGAAGGTGTTGAAATTTTAGAAAAAGAAACTAAATAATTTGTATCTCTAACCATCGGTGAAGGAGAAGCAAATGTTTACGTTTTTAAAGCGATTGTTCAGTATTTATGAATACGACTATGAGTCAGATATTTTTTTACAAGTCGAATGTCGTAAGTGTGAAAAAATAAAATCTGATGAGCTAATGTGAAGGCATATAGAACAGTATTTTATTCTGATATAGATAAAGTCTTTTTCTAATAGGTGGTGTGTATGAAGTCTTTTATTATTGCTTGGTTTCATTCTTTATAGGTTATGTCTTGTACCTTGATCATTTTAAAAGGTACACGGTGGAAGACCAGCCAATGATCTTTAAAGGTCGTGGTTATGCCGTATTTAGAAGACAGTAAATTTTGAAGAGTAATGATAAAAAGTATTTGCAATAAAATTAATGCATACTCTGTTTTGTTAAATTTAAAATATTGTTTTAACTATTTTATTTTTCAATATATTTATCTAACTTTAATATAACAATGTAAGGTATTTTATAATACATGGTATGAAATATACTTTAAAATGATTGCGACTTTACTACAAAGTATGGAACATAATAATGCTTCAAAATAATCCTAAATTTATACTAGAAAAAATTTACAATTTCATTGTAGAAAAACCAACAATCGATTCTCAAAGTCAATTTATGAAATTGAAGATTTTTTTGAGTGAACTACATGAGAGCGATAAGTCTACATTTGAAGCAGTAAAACCTTATAATTATAAGGGCATATTTAATGGCAAACAGCAAACTATACTGGCTCATGCAGCGCCAAGCTTTTTGCAAAAAAATGAATTTTTGCATTGGATGAGTCATCAATTACAGCAATAAAAAGCAGTCTAAAATGAACCACCTTTGAGTGGTTTTTGAATGATCAAAATTGATAAATAGAAGCGTATTCATGGTTAGATTGAGTCGATCAAGATAAGGAGCACATGCAGGATTATCACAAAAGCCTAGCAAACATTTGTTATGAAATTTGATAAGAAGGGCACTATTACCTGTATTTCAAATGCTAATTTAATATTTTTAGTGAATAACATAATGCATGGCTAAAATGGCAACAGTCCCTAATTAAATTGAGGGGAATGTGATTCAGATGGGGATTGATCTGCTAATCTATAAAGAACAAAAAAAAATAGAATGTATTTATGAAAAAATTAATTTTATTAAGTTGTTTATTTGTTTCAAGTGCGGTATTGGCTTCAGGTGATGACGCTCAAATATGTAATGAAATAGCGGATATTGCAGCAACGGTAATGCAGCAAAGACAGGATGGCGTGCCGATTGAAACTCAAGAAAGAATAGCATTAGAGTTTGAAGGTGATTCCAAGGATGTATATGAGTTTATCGTCGAGGATGCATATGATCAATTATTGCTGAATACTGATCTGGGTAAACAGCAGATTGTAGATGATTTTCGTAAGCATTATTTTGAACTTTGCATGAATGAAGAAAAGTAGTCATTTATATTTTTAATTAATCATAATTGATTACCATTTTTTATTGCTCAAGCTGAAGTTGAATACAAAATGAATAGGCGATTTTGAAATTTCGTTGTAATCAATAAAAATATGCCATCTTTACATTATTCACGGTAAAACAATTTTAATATAAGCAATTGTTTTACCGTTTTTTTAAGAATTAAAACATTTTAAACCAATAGATTATTGGGTTTTACGACAGGCGTTGACACCGCAGTGAACTGTTTAAAGTCGGAACCAGAAGGTGCTTGATAAATTTTCAATCCAAATTCTGGAATAATTGCAATTAAATGATCAAAGATATCGGATTGTATGGCTTCATAATCCTTCCAGACTATGGTATTGGTAAAAGCATAAATTTCAAGGGGTAAACCTTCACTCGTGGGTTGCAATTGACGAATGATCAATGATTGATTTTGTGCAATACCTGAATGTTGTTTAAGATAAAATTCGACATAGGCTCGAAATGTACCTAAATTGGTTAAACGGCGTTGATTGTATAAAGACTGGTTAGACAATTGTTGATTGAAATTTTCAAGCTCATCTTGCTTCGTATCTAAATATTGATCTAACAATAAAAATGCTTTGAGTTTTTTTTGCTCCTCAAGACTCATGAAATGCACACTACTTTGATCAATAAAAATAGAGCGTTTGATACGACGAACCCCTGCATGTGCCATACCACGCCAATTTTTAAATGTATCAGTGACTAATTTATTGGTTGGAATAGTGGTCAATGTTTTATCAAAGTTTTGTACGGTAATGGTATGTAATGACATATCAATGACATCACCATCTGCATTTAAGGATGGCATTTCAATCCAATCGCCAATACGAACCATGTCATAAGATGAAATTTGAACCGATGCAACTAAAGACAAAATGGTATTTTGGAACACGAGCATAAGTACCGCAGCCATTGCTCCAAAGCCTGCAAGTAAGGTAAAAACATCTTTTTTAAGGAATGTACCTAAAATCATTAAGCCACAGACAATAAAAATAATCAGCTTCACCAGTTGTAAATAGCCTTTAATAGGTTTATTTCTGGATTTTGGATTACGTTGATACAGTAAATTAAAAATACTTAAAAATTCACTAATTGCCAAAGCAATCGTGAGGAAAATAAATGCTTGTGCACCCATTTGAATAAAGGTGATTATTTTTTCTGAAAGGTATGGAACAGTTACTATTCCATTCATAATCACAATAGCAGGGACAATATTGGCAACGCGGCTGATTACACTGTGTTGGGACAAAACTTCATTATTCGCAAATTTCATTTTGGAAATAAGTTTACGAATACCCCGAACCACCACTTGTTTGGCAATAAAATTGGCGAGGACAGCCAGTACAATTAAAAGACTTAAAGAGCTAAGCATTTCTAACCATGGATATTGATTTGACCAATCTTGAATATTCTGTATAAAAGAAAAATGCTCCAAAAGTACACCTTTAACATCGTTATTTAAAAATTCTTTATAGTTTATATAGTTATATTTTAATTGGAGCTAAAGGTAACGTTTTATATACATGAACTCAAACTGAATTAACGACATGAGTATCAAAATTAAGCTAATTTTTTGAATGTGGTTTTGAGTGCAGCTTATATGAACATAAGTTGCACTCTTTTTAATGATTAATGTGTTGAACTTACCACATTAAATCATCAGGAATAACATAGGCAGCATATGGATCTTCTTCATCTGTGGTTTGTTCATTGTTTTCAGAATTATTGACAATAATGAAGCCTTCCATTTTGTCATTGATACGATCTGCTAAGGCTTTTGGTAAAATGGCATAGCCATCACTTTCTTTAGCCACCACCAATGAACCAGAAACGAGTGCATTATAAATTTGTTGATTGAGATAAATCTTTTTGACTTTACTCTCATCAATAAATTGATATGACACTTCGCCATCTATATTACGAATTTTATGCTGATTGATCATTTGGATAATGGCAGCTTTGAGCTCTTTACCTTGCAATAGACGTTTTTTCTCTAAATCTAAGGCTTGGTCTTTTTCAAGTTTCTCTTGCTGATCTTGTGCAATTTTTGCTTTTAATTCAGCTTCATCGCTTTGACCAGTACGTTGCTCATGAACTGCCTGTTTAGACAGTTTTTTAGCCTTTTTATTATCGACTAAACCCGCTTTTAGCAATTGAGCCTGTAATGCATTTTTGACCATAATAAATTCCGAAACTACTCTTGAATACGTCGATAACGAAAATAAATAACCCAATATACGATGCTGAGTATCCAACTTAACAACGCAGGGATAAGGAATGAATTTAATTTTAAATAAGGATAAATCATGCTGGCAACTAGGCCACCCAAGAAAAATCCAAATAAAATGACCAAATGTAGAATAATCCGTCTTCGATCTACATCTAAGCCACGTAAGCGATAGCCTAACGCTAAACCTAAATCAGTCAAAACACCAGACAAATGGGTGGTGCGAATAATTGTGCCTTTGTAATGGCTGACCATCGCATTTTGTACGCCCATTGCTACACATGCCCAAAGTAAGGCATAACGAGGGAAATAGGGTAAGAAAGCCCAACAGAGGACAATAAAAAAAGCCACTAAGCTTAAAGGTAAACCATAACGGCGACCTAAGCTAAAGTGGCTATTTCCAAGAATAAATCCGCTATAAAAAGAACCAAT
Source organism: Acinetobacter kyonggiensis (assembly GCF_900107285.1). GTDB lineage: Bacteria > Pseudomonadota > Gammaproteobacteria > Pseudomonadales > Moraxellaceae > Acinetobacter > Acinetobacter kyonggiensis. The sequence continues at coordinate 10,813 of NZ_FNPK01000030.1, forward strand.
CACATAACATAAAACAACACAGGTTAAGTAGATAATGGTGTCTGGTTGCCAGTGAAGCAAAGCCATCGCCAACATGCTGACATTACCCGTCATATGTGAAACGGATTGATGTAATACGGTCACCAATCCAAGGACGTTAATTATTCCTGCATTGACTGCAAGAAAAAAAGTACCTAATTGCACCCAAGGTGGTAAAGTTTGAAAAGGCATAACGTCATAAAAAATACTTAATAATGACTATCTTAATCTAAACCGCGGTCAACAGCAGCAGTAAAAAGCACATCTGTAGAAGAATTTAATGCAGTTTCGGTTGAATCCTGTAGCACACTAATCACCATACCAATGGCAACCACTTGCATAGCAATGTCTGAACTAATGCCAAATAAGCCACAAGCCACAGGAATAAGCAGTAAAGAACCACCTGCAACACCCGATGCACCACATGCTGAAACAGTTGCGATCACAGATAAAATCAACATTGTAGTGAAATCAGTCGCAACTCCCAAAGTGTTGACGGTTGCTAAGGTCAGTACGGTGATGGTAACAGCTGCACCTGCCATATTAATGGTTGCACCTAATGGAATAGCCACATTTGCAGTGGATTCATTGACCCCTAAGCGTTTGGCTAAATCCAAGTTGACTGGAATGTTTGCAGCCGAACTACGGGTAAAAAAGGCTGTAATACCACTTTCACGTAGACATTGAAACACTAAAGGGTATGGGTTTTTACGTGTAACAAATGCCACCATAATTGGGTTGATGACCAATGCGACAAAAAACATTGTCCCAATCAGCACAGCCAATAAATGAGCATAGCTTTCAAGCGTACTTAAGCCTGCTTCAGCAAATGTGACAGCAACCAGACCAAAAATACCCACAGGAGCAAAATTAATTACTAAACGGATGACATGGTTGACTGCCGTTGCAGCATCAGTCAACACCACTTTGGTGGTGTCACTTGCATGACGAAATGCAGCACCTAAAGCAACAGCCCATGCCAAAATACCAATGAAGTTGGCTTCACTAATGGCAGTAACAGGATTCGCCACAAAGCTTAAAAGTAAATTTTTGAAAATTTCACTTAAGCTACCAGGTGGTTGTAAATCGGCTTGTGTAGAGATGTCCAGAAACAATGTGCTGGGAAATACAATACTGACAATGACTGAACTAAAAGCCGCCAAAAGCATCCCAATAGCATACATCAATATAATTGGTTTGATGTTAGTGCCATGTCCGACTTTAAAATTAGCAATCGAGGATAAAACAAGGACAAAAACCAAAATAGGCGCAACAGATTTAAGTGCTTTAATGAACAAGTCACCCAATAAGCTTAAATATGGAGCAACATTTGGGAACACAACAGCAACGCCAATACCTAAAATAATGGCGATAATAATTCGGGAGACTAAACTCAAACGCATTAAAGCATAAAACATAAGGGTGCCTTGTTAGACATATGAGGACTAAAAAATTTACAAATATGCACAGCATTTTATACCTAAAAGGGGAACTGCTAAAAATTAATTTTTATATAAAAACTAACTGTTTATTTTTAAAGTTGATATTTCTATTTTTAAAGATTTTTTAAGTCAAATTTCAAAAAATCTTAGAAGATAAATGTGTTAAATGAACAACATTAAATTCATTTTGATAAACCGTAAAATAGGTTTTATCTTCAAAAATGTGCGGGCAATGAGTGTTGTTTGAAAGATGAATGAGGCAACATTGTTCCGTAAAGCAAATTTTTTCATATGCTGAATTTTTAGTCATTAACCATGTTTTATCATTGAAGAATGTTTCTGTTATTGAAAAACATCGGGTGAGAGTTGTTGCATTGCTTGGAAATGGGTCAGATAAATTTTCCCACTTAAATGCTTTAATAATTTGGAATGCTGTAATTTATCCATTACAGGCCCCTTAATTTCGGATAAATGTAATTTAATATTCAATTTATTTAATTCAGCATTTACGTCCTCCAACATTTCTACAGCACTTAGATCAATTGAACTAATACTTGAGCAATTAATCACCACATGTTCTAAATCAATATTATGACTGACAGCATTAATTAAAAAACCTTTAAAAATATGGGCATTTAAAAAGTTTAGATTTTCATCAATTCGCATTGAAAGTAATTTAGATGAAGTCAGCACATGATGACGTTGGATATTTCTAAAATGTTGTGTACCTTCAATTAGTCCAATAACCGCAATATGTGGGCGACTAATGCGCCACAATAAAAGTATAAAGGTTGAGACAATACCGATCATTAAACCTGTAGAAATATCAATACAGATCACCCCGAAAAAGGTAATCCACATGGCAATTCCATCTGCTTTTGAATAACGCCACGTTTCGATAAAGGGCTTGAAATCGACTAATTTCCAAATGGAAACAATAATAGTGGCCGCCAGAATTGCTAAGGGCAAATCACGAAAAAAACCTGTGAAATAAAGACTGACCAACACAATCAGAAGCGATGAAAAAACACCGGCCATTGGGGTTTTAGCCCCAGAGTCTGCATTAACAACCGTTCGAGATAAACTGCCTGTGACTGGAAATGCAGAGCTTAAACCTGCACTTAAATTGGCTAGACCTAAAGCGACCAACTCTTGATTGCTATTTAAGTCACTTCGTTGTTGTAAAGCTGTCGCCTGAGCAATTGATAATGATTCGACAAAGCTAATCATGGCAATCATGGCTGCACCCGGTAATAAGGTGATGACCAAATCCATATTCCAGTAGGGCATGCTAAGGGGGGGGAACCCTGAAGGTATTTCCCCCACGGTTTTAATTCCAATTTCTTTTAAGTTTAGAAAATAGACCGCAGCAATTGAAGCCACCACAAGGATTAAAGGCAGTGCTTTTGAAATAAAAGCGGTAGAGCCTATTCTGCTCTGAACGGCATGTGAACTTAATATTTTTGGCATGTAGATGAGAAAGCACAAAGACAGCATGCCAAAAATGAAGGTTTCGATATTGCTATAACGGATGTATTGCCAAAAACTGAGTAAAAATTCAGGAATATTGTTGGCTTTTAATGGTACATCGACCAGAAATTTGAATTGTCCTAAAGCGATAAGTAATGCCGAAGCAATAATAAAACTCTTAATGACAGGGTGGCTAATCAATTGAATGAGAAAGCCAAATTTTAACAGACCTAACAATAATGAAATTACACCAACCATAAAAGCCAGTAAACAAGCCGCTTGTATATAGACTGGGGATCCGACTTCAAATAATGGATTTAAAGTCGCAAAGGTCATCATGGAAATAATAGCCACTGGCCCAATAGAAAGTGTAGGGCTGCCACCAACCATGGCATAAATAATCATGGGGAGGATACTGGCATACAAACCCATTATAGGCGGTAAACCTGCCAGCATGGCATACGCCATGCCTTGTGGAACCAGCATCGCAATGACAATAAATGCAGAAAGAAGATCCGATTTAAATTTAGCTTGGTTATATTTGCGAAGCCATTGCCAAGCAGGCAATAATGTCATTAAGCGAGAATTTAAATCTGACATATCTAAAGCTAAATCACTATTTTAGATATATTATGCACAAAAAATGCTAAGAAGTCTTAACCCAATAAAATTCTTTCTTTAATTTAATGCTATTTATCGGATTAAATTAGATTTTTAGGGCAATATAATTGATATAACGTATTTAATACTTGCACCAATTTTTCATCTTTAATGGAATAAAAGATTTGTTTACCATCACGACGAGTCGAAACAACATCACTTTTGCGTAACATCATCAACTGTTGAGATAAAGTAGGCTGATTAATTTGTGTTATTTCTTCTATTTGTGAGACATTTAACTCTTGTTTGGCAAGGTGACATAAAATAAGTAAACGATCTGTATTGGCTAATGATTTTAATATGGTGACGACAATATCCACAGAATCATGCATAGAAGCAATTTCAAGATCGGTGTTCATATAATTTCTCATGTTACTTGACACTAATACACGCAGTATAATGCTTCAATAATTGAATACATTAATAAAAAGTCATATTTTCAATTCTTTTTAATGAACATAAATATCAAATATTCTTATATCAATTAAAATAAGGCATTTAATTTAAGATAAATGCCTTATACTGGTGCAAAATATTATGAGCTGATGATTATTTATTGAATTGTTTAAATCCTTTTAATTCTTTTTCAGTAAAGTGCAGTGCTGTAATTATTGCTTGACGCATTTCAGAATCATACCAACTAAAAATAGCTGATATTTTTTCTTCAAAATCATCACTAATTACCAGACAATCCTCTTTAACACTCAATAGGCTATTTTGTTTAAGGACTGAAATAAAGCTTTTTAAGGTCGCACTATCAAAATAATAACCAGATTGAATTTTTTGCGTTTGAGCGAGTTTTTGTAGTACAGCTTTGCTCATGTTTTCTAGCTCTTTGAGCGTCAACGATTGAGCTGGAGCGTATTGTTGCAGTAATGCTGAAATGATGAGCATATTATTCAGGCTAGCACTTGATAAATGTGCTAGTGATAAAAGCTTACTTTGTACGTGTTCATCTAATGTCATTGAAACAGTATTATCTTGAAGAATAATCCAGCCTAAATGTTCCAGACTATTTATAATTGAACCAATTTCATTTTCTAATTCATCTAGATTCCATTTTAAGAAGAACTCTTCTTTAAAATAAGGATACATATTTTTGATGGTGTCGATTAAATAATGACATGAGACTTTTTTATAAGACTGAATCAGCATGGCAACTAATGCTGGAAGAATAAAACAATGCAGGATATTGTTACTAAAATAACTGAGTAAAATTCTTTGGCTTTCGGCAACACGAATCCAGTTTTCATTATTTTGGCTAACAGATTCAACTTGTTTTAACTTGATGGCATATTGAATAATCTCAACAGTAGATAACTCAGTCATCATCATTCTTGGATCATATTTTACGTCATTAAGTAAATAACGATACTGTTCAATTTTCGAGATTAAATCATTTTCGTTTAAAGCATGATTTTCTGTATTTAATAAAATAAGTGAGATTAAGGAAATCGGGTTGACCACAACAGCTTTATTAATGTTTTCTAAAATTGAATTTGCCACTTGGTCTACGGTTTGAATGACGGGTTGTGGCAATTCATCATGAATATTTAATTTAATCTGATCAGCATGATTGGCTGTTAAAACTTGATCGAGAAAAATGGGTTCGCCAAAATTGACATGGACTTGACCAAAGATTTTTTCAATTTTACGGGCTGAACTTAAAATGCCCCAAATCGATTCGGCTTCCTTTGGTTTACCATTCAATTCATTTAAGTAAGACGTACCTTCAATCAACTTTTCATAGCCAAAATAGGTTGGAATAAAAGCAATCGGTTTGGTTGCACCACGTAAATGGCTTTGTACTGTCATCGACAGCATGCCTTTTTTGGGGGGTAAAAGTAGACCCGTACGTGAACGTCCACCTTCAATAAAGTATTCTAACGGTGTGTTTCGTGATAAAAGACTGTGTAAATATTCTTTAAAAACAGAAGTATATAATTCATTCCCACTAAAGGTTCGACGAATAAAATAAGCGCCAGCACCACGCATAATTTGCCCGACTACAGGTAGATTTAAGTTAATACCTGCTGCAATATGCGGAACCATTAAGCCGCGATTGAAAATCACATAAGAAAGCAGTAAGTAGTCGATATGACTGCGATGACAAGGCGTATAGACAATCTCATAGTCCTTGGCTAATTCTCGAACGGTATCGAAATTATGCACTTCAATACCATCATATAGCTGCGTCCATAACTTGGTGAGCGCAATTTCAGCAAAACGTAAAGTTGAATAGGAAAAATCAGAAACCACTTCAGTTAAATAACCTTTGGCACGATTTTCTGCTTCAAACATACTAATTTTAAGGTCAATACTTTCTTTGCGAATTGCATCTTGAACCGTTTCAGTTTTCATTAATTTATTAATGAGATTGCGACGGTCTGATAAGTCGGGGCCTAAAATGGCTTCTTTGTATTTATTAAAATTTGAATTGAGTTCTTTGACAATAGAATGCGCAGGAGAAAAGTTCGGACGTTCAGTTTTGGCTTTTTCAATTGCGGCTTTAAGTGAAATTGGTTTATGAAATTCAATGTAGTTTTCACGACCATATAAGGAAATATTCAAGGCTTGTTTTAATTTGGATGGGGTAGACCAAGCATCAGAAAATAAAGCCTTAAACCAAGAGTCTTCATATTCAGGTGAACGTCCCCATAAAACAGTCACAGGCACAAGTTCAATATCGTATTCAGGATATTTTTCTAAGACTTCAATCATTCGAATCAATTTTGCCGAATAATGGTAAGCCTCACTTTTTGAGCTAGGCATGTTCAATGCCAGTATTGAATCTTCTTCTTGAAATTCTTGAATCATTAAAGGGGCAAAAACAGAAGGTAGTTTTCGTGCTTTGGCTTCGGTGTCGATTAATACCGTGTTACTGAGCGATGAATCTTGCAACACATAGCAGATTGATTTTTTATCGAATTGGTTTTCTATATTTTTTTCTAATTCGGTGGTGTTGCCTAAGACTTGAGGAGTGACGATCTTATCTAGGAGTTTTTGCGTAAATTGGCGATAGAATCGGCTATAACCCTTATTAGACATCGTATTCCCTAAATTAGTTTTCATTTGAATGATATTGTGTGCAATAACATGAATAAATACAAATATTATTGATGACAAATAAGTCATTTAAGTTGTAACTATGTAAGAGCCTATCCAGAATATTTTCTATGCAAAAGTAGCCTTAAAAAAGCTAAATTAATAAACTGAAGGCTCGTATTTAGGTATCTTTCACAGTTTTTCCAGAGCCTTCTACATTTTTCTAACCAAGCAAATGATCTTTCAACAACCCAACGTTGAGGAATGACTGCAAATCTATGTAATTCACTTCGTTTAGCAACTTCAACTCGAGCTCTAATTAAATTCTTAACAGCCAGAGAAAAGGGTTCGCCTGTATAACCACCATCAAGGAGTACAACTTCTACATTTTGTAAGATCTGCTTATTTAAACGCACAGCATCTAGTGCACCTTGATGATCCGTTTTATCTGCTGTCGTAACCAATATTCCATGCGGGAGACCTTGAGTATCAACAATAATATGTCTTTTAATGCCTGAAACTTTTTTACCAGCGTCATAGCCTTTATCACGTGCAGTATCTGTGTTTTTTACACTTTGTGAATCAATGATGATAAAGCTCGTTTGTTCTTTCCGTCCATTGCTGATACGGGCCTCGCCAACCACATTTTTTTAAAGCTTGCTCAAGTATGCTAGGTTCAGTTTCTGAAGGCTTTTTATTCCAAATCGAGAAGTAATAATGCACAGTGCTTTTAGCTGGGAAGTATCGAGGAAGCATACTCCATTGGCATCCACTTTTTAGAATATAGAGCAAGGCGCAAAATACTTCATAGACATCAACGACTCTTGGACGTGTTTGTTTTCTTCCGCTCAATAGTAACGGTTCAATTTCTTTAAAGGCTTCTCGACTAATGTCGCTGGGATATGGTTTTCTCATGAGGGAAATTTAACAAATTATTTTTTCAATTGCTAAAAAAGAATGAAATTAATACTGGATAGGTTCTAAGAAAATTTGAACGCTGATGATCGACAATTTTTTTATTTTTAGATTTAAATAAGTCAGTAAAGTTGCATAAAAATTGAATTAGAAAAGCTTATCTTCAATGTATAAATGGCTTATGATGAATCCATGACTTTAAAATCAAAAATCGCTCAATGGAGTTAAAATGAGTACAGATTCTGCTTTTCCAACACCAAAAAATTTAGGTATTGCGGTTTATAGTAATAATGCTGAAGCGATTGGCAACACGCCATTAATTCGGATTAATCGTTCAATTTCGTCACCTGCTACAGTATTGGCTAAAATTGAAAGTCGTAATCCTGCTTTTTCTGTGAAATGCCGTATTGGTGCAGCTTTAATTGCAGACGCTGAAGAAAAAGGGTTACTTAAATCGGGTATGCATATTGTAGAACCAACCAGTGGCAATACGGGGATTGCACTTGCATTTGTTGCTGCTGCAAAAGGTTATGCGATTACTTTAACCATGCCTGCAAGTATGAGTATTGAACGTCGTAAAGTGTTAAAAGCCTTTGGTGCAAACTTGGTGCTGACTGAACCTGCAAAAGGCATGAAAGGTGCCGTTGATGAAGCTGTTCGTTTAGCCACGGAACAACCTGATTTATATTATTTACCGCAACAATTTGAAAATCCTGCCAATCCTAAAATTCATGAGCAGACAACTGGCCCAGAAATTTGGGAAGCGACAGGTGGTAAGGTAGATATTTTAGTTGCTGGCGTAGGTACGGGCGGTACGATTACAGGTATTTCTCGCTATTTTGAGCAAGTAAAAAATCAACCGCTTTATTCAGTTGCAGTTGAACCGGCTGAATCACCAATTATTGGGCAAACCAAACGTGGTGAAGCATTGACTCCTGGGCCACATAAAATTCAAGGCATTGGTGCGAACTTTATTCCTAAAAATCTAGATTTAGATTTAGTCGATGAAGTGATTGCGATTGAGGGTGCTAAAGCCATTGAATGGGCGCGTAAAATAGCAACGCAGGAAGGCATTTTGGTGGGTATTTCAAGTGGTGCGGCAATGGCAGCCGCGGCTGAATTGGCAGCACGCCCTGAAAATGCTGGAAAAACCATTGTGGTGATTTTCCCCGATGCCGGTGAGCGCTATTTGTCTTCGGTATTATTTGAAGATATTTCTGCTGAATAAGCTGTAGTTTTTAGCTCATCGTTCGAATGTTTGACTTAAATCTGAAAAACTCAGCTTTAAGTCAAACCGATTGCATCATTATTTTTATAGTGCTGAGAAATGTGTAATACACATACTAGATTCCTAAATTCACAATGCTCTAAATGTTCAATTATTAAGTTAGACTTTATAAATGTTGACCAGCAATCGAAAAATGTTGCATGCAAAAAGTCTATTTTTGTCTATCGTTATTCATTTATAATATGAATCATCATTTAATTTCGCTGACACAGCATATTCGGAATAAATGGACATTGGAAATTTGTCTAAAAAAGTCGATGATGTATCACCGTTAAATATAGAAAATAGTAGGATTTCGATTAGTGTTTGAGCTTGACTGTAAATTACTCAGTGTTTTTTTGTATATTTATAAATATAAAAGTGTTTCGCTTGCAGCTGAATATTTGTCGATGAGTCAACCGACAGTAAGTAACATTCTGAATAAAATCAGACAACATTATAACGATCCTCTTTTTTTAAGGATCGGTAATGAGATGGTTCCAACCGAACTTTCGAAACAACTTTTTCCTTTGGTTAGTGAGGCGCTGAGTAAGGTTGAGATTATTAATAATTTTACCATTAATTTTGACCAATCGACTTCACAGCAGAAATTTACCATTGCCATGACCGATGTGTCACATTTGGTTTTATTGCCTAAAATTTCCCAATATTTAAAAAAACACGCTTCACATATTCGTTTAAATGTTCGCGGTATTACCTCTGAAACCAGTTATCAGATGGCTAATGGTGAAATTGATTTAGCTATTGGCTTTTTGCCAAATCTGGAAAATGGTTTTTATCAACAAAAATTATTTGAACAATATTACGTGGTTATTGCTTCAAAAAACCACCCTCGACTCAATAGTAATAATTTGACGATTGAACAATATTTAAGTGAGTCACATATCGATATTGATGCGGGATTTGGGCATTATCATATTGAAAATGAACTGTTAAATTTAGAATTAAAACGTAATATTTTAATGCGGCTACCGAGCTATTTAGGGGTCGGGTTGGTGGTTCAGGAAACAGATGCCATTGCTACGGTGCCTTATTATTTAAGCGAAGTTTTATTGTCACGTGGTAATTTACAAATTTTTGATGCCCCAATTACCTTTCCAACCTATGCCGTAAAACAATATTGGCATATGTCGTGTCATCATAAAACCAGCCATCAATGGTTGCGCCAGATGTGTTATGAATTATTCAGTCAAATGAATGATTTAGATGGTTCAAACTATGGCATTATTCAGCAATAAGCAAACCATAAGATAGAGTTTAGAGTTCGATTACTTACATCACTTAAATTATCGGGGTGGAAAAGTGATTGGTATTTATGCCAATCACTTTTCGATTGAAACAAGGCTTAACCCACGGAAGATATTTTATCTGGTGTCATGAGCGCTTGATTAATATAGAGTTTGATTAAGCGTTCTCGTGAACCAATTGATTTTTGATAATGGGTTGAATTGAGCAATAAAGACGCACCATAAGTCACTGTCCAGACATAAGATAAATAATCGCGAATAGACATAGCGCTATCTAAAGATTTTAGATATTCATCCGTCATGTCTTTAATTTCAATAATCCGTTCTTCTCGTACTTGATATAACTCTTCAAATAATTCTTTTAATTTTTTTTCGTTATTGGTCAAGCGGTCTTCAATGACATGTAATAAAATGGTGCGGTTAGAATTGAGCATGTTGTAAAGCATGTATTGAGAAACATAGGTTTTAATATTGTTTTTATATTTTTTTGAAATTTCTAATAATTTTCTTTCATTTAAAATAATCAGTTCTAAATAAAGCTGATTTTTACTTTTAAAATGCTTATAAATTGTACCCTTGGCGATATCAAGTTCAGAGGCAAGTTCTCCAAGCGTAATATCTTGATTGTTATCTAGCAACAGCGTTTCTGCCATGGCTAAAATTTTCTCTTTACGTAATAGAAAATTTTGTTGGCGTACTGTATTCATTGCAATTGTCCCAAAAAGACATTAAAAAGCGAGGTGACTATATACTATATAAAATAGCAATAAGTATTCCACCATTGTCGAGTATGAATGGCAATTAATATTTTAAATCAATATTTCATTTTGACAAGTTCTATCAACTGCATAGCCATAATTAAAAGTCAATCAATGAGAACTTTAGAGGTCAATAATCATCAATAAAATTCCAATTAAGGAATAATTATTTTATTGTCTTTTTACACTAAAAAATAGATTCACTGAGTAAATGCAAAGAGACGAATATTCTGATCAGGCAGTCTTCCAGTTAGCTATTTAACGGGTGAGGTTTGATGATGAATCATTCAATTCAATGTCATTTATAGAAAAGATATTTTATTCAAGCATTATTCGAATGGATATATTCTCAATTTTGAACACATAGGGTTATGTCTTTCAAATTTAGGGTTCATGTTAAACAACAAAATTTAGAAATTAGGATGAAAAAATGATTGTTATTGTCAATGCTGTTCGTACTGCAATGGGTGGTTTTCAAGGATCGCTATCTTCATGTACAGCACCAGACTTAGGTGCTGTTGCCATTAAAGAAGTGGTTGCGCGTTCAGGCTTACAGCCATCGGATATTGATGAAGTGATTTTTGGCTGTGTTCTGCCTGCGGGTTTAAAACAAGGTCCAGCACGTCAAGCCATGCGTCAGGCAGGTTTACCCGATGCTACTGGTGCAACCACCATCAATAAAATTTGTGGTTCAGGTATGAAAGCGGTTATGCAAGCTGCTGATGCGATTAAAGCCGGTTCTGCACAAATTGTAGTTGCAGGGGGCATGGAATCTATGAGTAATGCACCATATTTACTTGAAAAAGCACGTGCAGGTTACCGTATGGGACATGGTAAAATCATAGATCATATGTTCCAAGAAGGCTTAGAAGATGCTGAAACAGGTCTTTCTATGGGCGTACTTGCACAAGACATGGCAGATCAAAAAGGGTATACCCGTGAACAACAAGATAGTTTTGCGATCAGCTCTTTAAATAAAGCAGTGACTGCAATTCATAATGGTTATTTCAAAGCCGAAATTGTTCCTGTAACGGTATCTGGTCGTAAGGGTGATGTCATTGTTGAGCAAGATGAACAACCTCTTAATGCCAAAGCAGATAAAATTCCAACTTTACGTCCAGCTTTCAAAAAAGACGGTACGATTACCGCTGCGAATGCCAGTTCAATCAGTGATGGTGCATCTGCACTGGTTGTAACTTCAGGTGATATTGCAGCTGAACGCGGTCTTGAACCGATTGCGAAAGTTGTCGCTTATGCAAGTAACTCCCAACATCCTTCTGAATTTACTATTGCTCCAGTGGGTGCGATTGAGAAAGTCTTGAAACAGACGGGTTGGACTGCGACGGATGTTGATCTTTGGGAAATTAATGAAGCTTTTGCAATGGTGACGATGGCAGCCATTGATGCCTTCAATTTAGATCCAAGCAAAGTCAATGTGAATGGTGGCGCTTGCTCACTAGGACATCCATTGGGTTCGTCAGGTTCGCGTATTATTGTGACATTAATTCATGCATTAAAACGTACTGGTGGTCAAAAAGGTATTGCAGCATTATGTATTGGCGGTGGTGAAGCAACCGCAATTGCAGTTGAACTGCTTTAAAAATTTTCTATTCATAACGTAAATAAGCAACATATTAGATAAGCAATAAATGCCACCATTTTAGCATACTGAAATGGTGGCAAAATTATGTTTATTTTGAGATTTTTTAAATGGAAATAATGTAGAGCCTATTTGCTTAGCCAAAGAGGGCATTGCTCTTATTCTAAGTTTAATGTCCAGCCCTGAATGGGGTAAAAGTTTTAGAATATTGTGTATTGGTTGCAGGCTTTTTCTGCTAAATGAATACTGAGGGTTCTGATTGTTTATGCTTTTGTATATTCAGCAATGTGATTTTTGAATAGTGATAATGTAAAAGCCCCACAAATAAGTGCAATGCTGTTCACTGAAGCATTTTTAAATCCTCCCCAACCCTCCTTTTTCAAAGGAGGGAGTTTCAAGAATATAAAATTATTTTAAATTCTCGATAGTTCCCCTCTTTTTCAAAGAGGGGTTAGGGGAGATTTTTAAATGAGTAATCATTGAATTACTCTTAAGTGAAAAGTCTTACTACAAATAAGTGAGGCTTAAGCATTTGATTTTTATGTTAAGCAATAAAGCGCTGAACTGCTTGATTAAACTCATTTGGACATTCAATATTTGAAATATGCGAGGCATTGATTTCAAAGATTTGGGCATGAGGAATACGATCCAACATAAATTGACCATCTGTAAGCGTCGTTACAGGGTCTTGTATACCTGCAACAATCAAGACTGGAACAGTGATGTCTTTGAGTTGTTCACGGAGGTCCGCTTTAGCCAAAGCTTCACAACAATTTGCATAACCTTCTGCGCTGCTAGCTGCGAGGTCGTTACTCAGCGTTTCCACAATTGTTGCTTGGCTTTGGATAAAGGGAAGGGTAAACCAACGTGATGCTGCTGTGGATGCAATGGGTGCTAGACCTTGCTCACGAACCAATGCTGCACGTTCTTGCCAAGCATTTTCTTGACCAATTTTTGCAGCAGTGTTACAGACAATCACATGGTTAAAACGTTGTGGATGATGGATGGCAAGCCATTGACCTGTTAGGCCACCCATAGAAATACCACAAAATGTTGCTTTTTCAATATTTAAATGATCAAGTAAATTCACTACATCTTGACCCAATTGTTCAATGCTATAAGGACCTTGCGGTGCAGTAGATGCACCATGACCCCGTGTGTCATAGCAAATCACAAAGTAATCATTTTTAAAATGATTAAATTGCTGTTGCCACATCCCATAATTAGTACCGAGCGAATTTGAAAAGATGATTGCAGGTTTATTCGCATCACCAAACGTGGCGTAATTAATAGTTGCATCATTTGAAATAAATGTTGGCATAAAATCCCTCCTTGCGAAGCAATACTTCTCACCCTTTAAAAAAGGGAGGGGAAATATCTTAAATAGTTATGATGTGTTAAACCCGTTGAATAATGAGCGCGATACCTTGCCCGACACCAATACACATTGAACACAAAGCGTATGTTCCACCTGTGGCTTCAAGTTGGTTCAGTGCTGTGGTGACCAAACGCGCTCCCGATGCACCGAGTGGATGACCCAAAGCAATCGCACCCCCATTCGGATTGACCTGTGTCGAACCATCTTTGATACCTAAATCACGTGTCACTGCTAAAGCTTGTGCGGCAAAGGCTTCATTCAGTTCAATCACGTCCATCTGCTCAAGGGTTAAACCTGTTTGCGCCAAGAGTTTTTTAATCGCAGGTGCAGGTGCAAAGCCCATGATGCGCGGTTCAACACCGACAGTCGTTGCAGCAATAATTTTGGCACGTGCTTTTAAACCGTACTGTGTAATCGCCTCATCCGATGCAATCAGCAGCGCGGCTGCACCATCATTGATGCCCGAAGCATTGCCCGCCGTCACCGTACCGTCAGCTTTCACCACAGGTTTCAGCTTGGTTAAGGCTTCTAGTGTGGTGGCACGTGGATGTTCATCTTGAGAGATGACAACAGGCTCGCCTTTACGCTGTGGAATGGATACAGGAATAATTTCTTGTTCAAAGAAACCACGCGCTTGCGCATCTGCGGTGCGTTGTTGACTGCTAAGCGCAAACTGATCTTGATCGGCACGATTAATATTGAACTGTGCTGCCACATTCTCAGCGGTTTGTGGCATGGTCTCGACACCATACAGCTCTTTGAGTTTGGGATTGATAAAACGCCAACCCATGGTGGTGTCTTCAAGTTTCTGCGCACGACCAAAAGCCGTTTCAGACTTACCCATCACCAAAGGCGCACGGCTCATGCTTTCTACACCACCAGCAATGATTAAATCTGCTTCACCCGTTTTAATGGCACGTGCTGCCATGGCAATCGCATCCATCGATGAACCACATAAGCGATTCACTGTGGTGGCAGGCACTTGATACGGCACACCTGCAAGCAGTGCAGACATACGACCGACATTACGGTTATCTTCACCCGCTTGGTTAGCACAACCATAAATAATGTCATCCACCAATTCCCAATTCACCGATGGATTACGTTGCATCAAGGCTTTAATCGGAACTGCACCTAAATCATCGGCACGGATAGCAGCGAGACCACCGGCATAGCGACCAAAGGGTGTACGAATAGCATCTACGATATAGGCGTTTTTCATTTTAATCAGCTCAAAATTTATTTAGAGAAAGCGCCTCCCTTTTTAAAGGGAGGTTTGCTTATTTATCCAATGAAGTTGCATCAATCAGTTTTGCACCCGTCATCGCCTGCAACTCTTCAAAAGACAAACCGTCCACTTTTTCAATCACTTGCATACCCTCAGCCGTGACATCAATCACACACAGGTCGGTATAAATACGATCGACACATTTTAAACCGGTGGCGGGATAAGCCAGTTCAGCGACAATCTTGGGTTCGCCTTTTTTAGTGACATGATCTGTGGTGATAAAGACTTTTTTCGCACCCACTGCTAAGTCCATGGCACCACCCACTGCAGGAATGGCATCTGGTGCACCCGTATGCCAATTGGCTAAGTCACCATTTTCAGCCACTTGGAATGCACCAAGCACAGCGATATCTAAGTGACCTCCACGCATCATCGCGAAGGAATCTCCATGATGGAAGTAACAACCACCTTGTAGTAAGGTGACAAATTCTTTACCCGCATTGATTAGTTCAGGATCTTCTTCACCTTTGGCAGGCGGTGGGCCAAAGGCCAACAAACCATTTTCAGAATG
>NZ_FNPK01000042.1 GCF_900107285.1 Acinetobacter kyonggiensis
CAAAGAAATTTAAATCCTGTGCTTGACTCTTGTGGTTAAAAACAGGACATTTTAAATGGTTTATCGCATAGACATTTTAATTGGTGAATAACAGCTTTTATAAAACCTTTGTTTTTCAGATAGTTAAAAAAATTTGACCGACCTCAAAAACCGCAAAAAGCCGACTTAGACACAAGTCGGCTTTTTTATGAACAGTTTTGATATCTTTCGCCAATAAAAGTGATCACTATTTAATCAAAATGAAACTTTCGTGTGCGTTATCAACTCATCCGATGCTCAAATTATCCCCAATTTCTGCGGACAACTCTTGGGATAAAAAATAGCCAAATTCGTACGCTCTAGCGTACAAAGATTCAGGCCCTTTACGTCTATGCCACTTCATTCTAATTTCTTATCATGGGGACATAGAGAGCAGGATGCTCCGACAATAACAATAAAAGATCTACATAAGGATAGTGAGGTACGACAGGAGTTATACCGAAAGCATCAGATATGTAAAAAAGCCCAACAGGATGTTGGGCTTTTTTATTGCCTATATCTTCAAATTAGGCTTTATGGATTTTCCTCAAGGTATTTTTTAACTTTTTCTATTAGATCATCTTTAAATTTTGGTGATTTTGCCACTTTATTTGTGGCTCCAAGACTAATATACAAATCTTTAGTTATCTCTATAGCTGTAGAAATATTTTCAGATATAGAATCTTCAGTTAGTATATCTATTTCACCCTTATTAGGACGATGATTTCTAACAGTTAAAGCGACTACTGAGTATAATAAATGGAACTTAATATCTGAGCTTTGACTCTGTTCCAAATCATTGATTGTTCTAGATATATCTTCAATTTTTTTCCCGTAATAACTTAAAAGATAATAGACATTTAAAGGTGTATTTTCTGAGAAAAGTCTATCATAAGATGTATCGTCATCTAAAAGTGAAGATGGTCTAGCTCTTGCGTAGTCAGGTTTCTGCATAATTACAGATATTAAGCATTGTGACATGAATGGAATACTAATAATTTCTTTAGGTTTCTTCCCTTCATTTTTATAAAAATTTTTACGACGATCATAGAATAAATTTTTGGTTTTTAAGAAAGTTTCAATTTGTCTATGAATTGGATCAGTAGCCCTTAATGATGACTTTGGTATTAATGTTTGGCTATTTGTTGCCTTAATAATTTTATCTCGAACTTCATCTGAACTTGGAACTATCAGTCGAACGAGGACATTTCTTTGTTCATTAATTGATTCGTTAGTTAATAATGTTGGGTTTTCCTTAAAATATCTATAAATTTCGGAACTTGTTTGTAAACCGTTGACAATTTCTGGATTTTGTATCGTTAATTTTTTATTACTTGTAGGGGTGATTTTGCTACTTAAAATAGTAACCCCATTATTTAACCACCAAAAGTCTTCAGTTATATTTGTTCTCAATGTATTGGCAATTTCAGAATTAACATTATTTTTACCCTGATAATCTCGCACATTTGATTCAAAAATATGCTTAATTAAAGTATTTGTATTATCTGTAATAAATTTAAAAAGTTCTTTTATATTTATAAGACCTATATAAGAGCTAGTATTGTTAGAAATTGTATTTTCTACTAAAATCAATTCAAAATCAATATCTTGTATTTTTTGATATAAATCTACAAGCTTTTTTGCACCAATAAATTCAAGTTTTGCTGTCGTATTTGTGAGTTTCTCACAGACTAATTGTTCTAATTCTATTGCTTGAGCTTTTACATTATTAT
The DNA here is from genome assembly GCF_900107285.1 of Acinetobacter kyonggiensis. GTDB lineage: Bacteria > Pseudomonadota > Gammaproteobacteria > Pseudomonadales > Moraxellaceae > Acinetobacter > Acinetobacter kyonggiensis. The sequence goes on from NZ_FNPK01000042.1 coordinate 1,752, forward strand.
GTACATCAGTCCCCTTAGAAGTGTAATAAATATTAAATAAAACTTCACAGCGTCTTGGAATTAATGTTAAGTAAATTTCACGTAATACTAAAAATGCTTCTAATATACATGGACTATATCTAGTTGAATATTGTTCAAAGTCATTTTCTAAGCTGAGTAAATTAGTTAAAGTTGATTTTAATTTTATTATTGCTGTTTCATTAAAAGAGTTTTCTAATTTAGATTGAATTAAAACAACTTCAATTTCTATGTTTCTCTTATATTTTTCGCGAATAAATTTCTTATTTAAAAGATTATCTGATTCATCTGATTCAGTATTGTCATCCAATATAAACGATGTCCAATCAATTAAATCCCCATTAATAAATATATATAAATTATCAATTCCACCATCTAAAGTTCCATCAACATCCCCCTTTTCGATTTCTTCATAACTTAATTCATAGTTTTTTAGGAGCTGAAGTGCTGAAAAGTTTCCAAAAAATTTACTAACTGTAGCATCAATTTCTAACTCATCTTTTTGATCTTCAATAATTTGTCCAAGAATGATGTGTGAATTATTTGACATAATTTAACCGTTAATATTATTTAAGCCGATATACTACACGTGGTAATGAGTTAAAAAAACCTCTATGTTATTAATTTTAATAATTTTTTATAACTTAAATTGGTTGTATTTTTAAGTATTTGTAAAATTAACATAATACAGCTTATGCGAAATTAAGTTGTAATCCCCAAGTAGAAATGATCAGTTCTTCCAATAGAAAAACTTAAATATCCATATATTATTCAATATTTTATTTAACTCTATCCTTACACATCATAGACTAAGCCATTTATTTTCGCGGAGAAAAAAATGGCTTCCTCACAAGAACAAGAAATTGTTCAAATATTTATGGAAAATGTATACGGAAAATCACCTGATACATCTCAACAAAATCAAAATCATGATGGAAAAAAGGGCCATTGGTTAGAAAAACAAATGGGTATTAAACCCAATGCTTCCAATGCACCAGATTTGTTAGGGTTTGAAATGAAAAATCAGACCACTTCAAAAACAACATTTGGAGACTGGAGTCCTAATTATTTTATTTTTAATGACAAGGAGATTATTCCTAGAGAAAAAGGAGTAACCGCTGTACATAGAAGAAATACTCACTTTCTTCCTATCTGGGGGCAACCTAATGTAGAAAAAGAAAATCGTCTTTCTTGGTCAGGAAAACCTATTCCGAAAATTGACCAATGGAATGGTTTTGGTTGTATTCTCTTAGTATGCCCAAACAATGATATTGAAATTATTTATGATTATCAAAGAGATCAGAGGCTTGATAAAGAATCAATTGTTCCACAACGCTATAAGCAGTCACCTATAGTAATAGCCCGATGGGATGCAACTAAATTAGCTAAAAAAGTTAATGATAAGTTTAATCAAAAAGGATGGTTCACCTGTAAAACTGATAATTTTGGTGTCTATAATCAGATTTGTTTCGGGGATCCTATTACTTTTAATAATTGGATTTATTTAGTAAAAATTGGAGTCGTTTTCTACGACTCTGGTATGTATGAAACAAACCCTAGACCATATGCTCAATGGCGAGCTAACAATAGTTATTGGGATTCTCTAATTCGTCAAACTTATCCATAAAATAAGGGCCTTTTAGGCCCTTATTCATTAGGTCTTATCTACTTTAATTTTGTAATCAAGCACTTCAACAAGTTGTTTAGCAATAGCTTCTATCACTTTAACGCATACTGAGTTTCCAAATTGTTTATAAATCTGTGCTTGTGATACAGCATCAACAATAAACTCATCAGGAAACCCTTGTAATCTCGCACACTCTCGAGGAGTAAGTTTTCGAGGATTTTTACCTAGGTGACTTTGATCAATTAATATCTCGGAACCATCTTTATAGTATCGGGCACTAATCGTATTTGTATAAGCGTTATCAGCTGTATAAACAGAGCACCCAAAACCATTCCCCTTAGTTTTATGCTCTTCCTTACGACGTTGATGTCCCGCCCATAATTTATCGGAAATGGTATATTTATCTTCCTGAGCATCTAAAATGTCTTGAGGCTCTAAAATATCTCCAACCCTTGTAGGCTCACAAGTAGGAATAGGCCATTTAAATATTTTATCAAAATCAAAACTTTCACCAAAATAATCTTTATCAAAACCAACAATAAAAATCCGTTCACGATTTTGGGGAATACCAAAATCTGCTGCTCTTAGTACTCTAAAATCAATCCAATAGTTAAGCCTTTCTCCTAATGCATTTCTAGCATCTTGAGACATCGGAACATCATCTAAAGATTGATCACTTTCCCCAGTCAAAATATTTAAAATAGTTTTTAAGGTTCGTCCTTTTTCATGACCTTTTAATTGTTTAACATTTTCAAGTAAAAAAACTTTGGGTCTTTTCCCCCCTAAAATTCTTTGTATTTCAAAGAACATAGTTCCTCGAGTATCCTCAAAGCCCTTTTTTAAACCTGCTTGAGAAAATGATTGGCAAGGAAATCCTCCCATTAAAATGTCATGATCAGGAATATCATTAGCTGAAATTTGTGTAATGTCTCCCGATGGAACCTCACCATAGTTAGCAGCATAGGTTCTTTGGGCAAACTTATCCCATTCAGAGCTAAATACACACTTACCACCTAGTTTTTGGAAAGGTAATCGAATCCCACCGATACCTGCAAATAAATCAATGAAAGTAAACTTATAATCATTATTTTCATTTCTAAAAGGCGCTTCTTCATGAAGCTCTAAAATTTTAGAAAGCTTAGATTTTGACGGCTTATGTTCTCCAAGCTCCCAACCTCGTATCGTTCTTTCCCCATTTTCTTTTAATTCTAATAAACAGGCTAACTCCAATTGAGTTAATCCCATACGAATTCTTTTTTCACGTATCAGCGTTGCTTCGAGGGGTAAAAATTTTTCGAGTGCGTTCATAAACCAGCTACTTATCCTGTTTTTTGCCAGGATATCAGAATTATAGATATATGCAACTACCTAGCGACATGGCTCGTCGCATTTGTATATCAACTGAATGGAATATATCCAATACCAATGTTTGAAGCTTATAGTTAAAAACAGGACATTTTAAATGGTTTATCGCATAGACATTTCATGGGCTAAAAAATTATGCCCTTAGCCTAGAACTCCTTGAATCTTAATTTGATCAGAACCATCAGGCGTTTGTAAGTTCAGTGTTTCTATAAAGAACTTACATTTTGAGTTCTCAACATAAGTCGCCTCATGCCACTGATTCATATCCCACTCACGTCCATAAAATCGATCAAAATCATCTTTTATAATTTGAATGACTTTTACTTTTTCTGAGAAAAATTCATCAGGACATTCTTTTAACAACAAATTAAAAAAATCACCTCTAATCTGAGTACTTAAGCCTGTTATTGGAGTGTCTCGCACAGTTTTAGGGGAGAATATCAATAGATAACTAATTCCATCATCTAAGACAAAGCCATATAGAACCTTCACAGGGTAATAGCCATTATGTTGAGATGGATAGGTTGCCTCACGTAACATACTTTTTTCCATGTTCATTTAATCCTAAAAATTTTGTGCACTTGTTTCCCATTCCTCATATGAAATGAAATAAAAACGTCTTAATAAACCTTCAGGTGTTGGGATGACCTTTCCTTTAAAAATAATTTTCTCAATCCGATGAAACAGCCTTTCTAATCGGGCTGTCAACTGTGCAGGACACACATAGATCACCTCATCAATGACGCCCATAGACATCATTTCAGCATAGTTCGCCAAAATCTCGACATAACGTTTTGGCGTTTTCACTGTTCTTTCTAGCTCAATTGCAATTTTTCTCCCTTTTGGGGATATTGCAACAGCATCTGGGACTTGCAACCATGTCGAACGGCTTAAATTTGCGTTCTGTAGCATCTTAGAGCTACTTTCCCACTCACTCCACCCCTGACTAAGTGCAAGCACTTTAACGCGCTGTAAAGCCAAGCTATGAGTCATAGTGATTAGTTTCACACGCCCCACCTCAAAAAACTTTACTTGCTCATCTTCAGGCGTTGCTAAAAGTGCTCCAGTCGGAGTTACCCCCCAAATTTTGAGATTCCACGGCCCCAACTCAAAATAAACGGTATGAGCTTTTATCAACTCATTAGCTTCCATTTTTCGCAAAATCCTTTGCACACCATTCGGTGTCATTTTTAAAAATTCAGCCAAGACTATTGCTGTGCTATAACCCTCTTCAAGTAAGAAAGACAGTACCTTGGCTTGCTTCTCTGCCTTAATTCGGTCCCGTTCTGCTTTGGAGCTGATTAAATTTGACATTAATCACTCCAAATTACTGAAAATAAAAATGTTAGAAGGATTTATGTTTTCTACATCTTTCGAATTATCAAAGTTCTCAACCCGTTTGGAATCAGCATTTTTTTCAACTTTAATCGGATAAACACTTGAAACTCTTGCTATGCCATTACCATAAAAAATTCCAGTTCGCGGGGGAAGTAACAGCATTGTATTTACATCGAATAAATTTCTTTCTGTTTGCCTAATTTGTTTCTCTGCCGTCACTCGATCAGTCAAACTAAGCGTTTTTTCGACATATCGAGCTTCATCATCCACCAAAATTTCCCCAGAGAAATCGGAAAAATATTTCGCTGTTTCAAAATCCACTGCACGGTACATAAACTTCAAACTACAATTCGACATAACAGAACCTGCGAATGCCTGTGCATCCATGTTCGCGGGGACATTGGTTAGATCAGTAATACTTTGATGTGCCAGAATAAAATGTAGCCCTTTGTCTCGAATAACTTTAAGAGAATCCCCAAAAATTTTAGAAATTTGGAAAGAAAACTCATCCAAAATGACACAGACTTGCTTCGGCATTTCGAGGCTGTTATCTCTATCACTGGCAAGCTGTACAATGCGAGCCAAAAGCATTCTTTGTACCTTTACGAACTTTGGATCCTGCCAATCCCCAGCAACATAAATAACATCACAACTTTCCATGGCTTTTTTTAAAGAAATCCCTTTGGTTGCATTAACGGCTTTAACTCTGCCAATTTCCTGTAATTGATTTGCAAAACTATCAGCCTGATTGTCCTTATTTCTAAAATACAGATCATATTCTTGACTAATTTTTGTCGCTGTTAGCCCTTGCTGATAATTCTCTCCAACAAACTTTGCCATTTTTCGGTCTTTGCCACGATAGAAATCAGCAGCATCACCTCGATCTTCTAAAAGAAACCCTGTGATGAGCAGATTCTCAATTTGATCAGGTGTCGCATCTTCAAAAAGGTTTAACTGTGCATCATCACGACGAAGATCAATAAAATAGTATCTTGCACCAACTTTCTCAGATGCTTTTTTGCAAACATGTGGGAACCACTCATCTCCTGACTGTTTTGGATCAAAAATAATGGTGGCTTCACCTTTTTGTATCGCTTGTGAAGCTAGAAGGCCCAGTAAAATACTCTTACCAAACCCAGATGCTCCAGTGATCTGCGTATGAAGGAGCTTTTCTCCGTTATAAAAAATTGGTTTATTTTTAATATCTAAGCCAAAAAACCATTTTTTAGAGTCAAAGAATTTCTCAGGATCATATTCTTTGGTCTGTTTAAAATTCGCTTCAATATCTCGGATATCGCTCTTTTTATTGCGTTCTGTGCCTGATTTTTTTGTACAAAAGAATTTTATTTTTTCCCATATCGGTGTAAAAAATCGATCAAATAGAACAAAAATAAAAAAACTGCTCATACTAAAAATTAGAAAAAGCCAAAGTTCATTACGACCCACTTTTTCAAAAAAATAAGCAAGAATCCAAAAGCTAAAAAATATAATTACACAAACAAAAAAAGCAACATAAGAAACTTTCGAAACCACGTTTCTAAAACCTGTTTCATTTTTCTTCGCACTGAGAACGAGAAAAGCAAATACACCGACAAAAATAGACAATATGTGGCGTAAAGAATATGCAAAAAAATTACTCAAAAAAACTGAGATCTCAGCAGAAAAAATAATGAGTGTGAACCCTCCAGCAATTAAAAACCAAAATCGCATAAATAATTATCTTTTAGCTCTAAATGGGAAAATAATAAGCTCATTTAATAATAAAAAACAATATTTATTTTTAGTAAGTTTTTGAAAAATATAGTATTTGTGGTATATGGTTATAAGCTAAAAGCGATTTTCTATATGATATATAAAGTAATATTTCGATTGAAAAAAATAAAGAATCAAATATATGACATAGATTTTAATTATTAAAATCTAATATTTTGACAAATCACAATCAGCTGATACGCGGGTTGCCCCGAAGGGGGGACGAACGACAGTGAGGCATCCTCGTAGCCCCAGCGCAGAGGACAAGGGGGGAGCCACAAAAGGGAAAAAATGGAAGCAAAGCGCACCCATTTTTTAAGGCGTCCCAACGCCTGACCTTGAAGTGGGGGGCTAGCCCATCCCCGTCGTAAGGAACGCACGACCACCCTCTTACGGTTAAGAAAGTTCGTTGAGTTCATTGCGTAGCAAATGAAGCTCAATACTTTTCAGTAAGGGGGTGGTCGTGCGCGGTAGCGCAACGACGGGGGCTTCGGTATAGGTAAAAACGCCCTAGCGTTTTAGCAAACCCGTCCCGAACCCTTTCGGGCTGAAACCTAGCGATAGCGTGGTTTCAGAGGGTAGCGTAGCGGTTGCGTTACCGTGAATCTAGTCAACACCTTCGGCACCTCGCCTCGGCACTGCGTATCGGCATATAGTTAGTTCCTATATGACGTGCAGATATGCAGTGCTATGTTTCTTACCTTGCTTCTCAAACATAAGTTTTAAGCGAGTGTCTACGAGCTGCCACAATAAAAGATTTGCCTCAGCCGTTTCCCTGATTACAAGCTCCCTTTAGATTCTAAAACTTAGATTTAGAGCATCCCGAATGGGTGCGAATGAAATTAAGTTGATACTAGACCGAGCGTAGCGAGCATAAAAAACTTATGAGCGAAGCGAATTCCGAGTTGCTTTTGATTTTGCTTTTTCAATATTTCAGTCACATCAGGTATTTACTAAAAATTGCCCCTTCGAACTGAGCGTAAGCGAAGTTCAATAGAGTTTGAGCGTAGCGAAAACATAGGGCAATTTTTCATTCTCTAGGCTTTTAATTATTTTTAAGCTTTTAAATGCTTTTAGATACCCTAAGAGCCTTTATTAGCAAGCATTGTAGCTCTCAATATCCTAGGTTTACCTTGCAATACTCCTAGGTTTACCTTGCAATACTCCTAGGTTTACCTTGCAATACTCCTAGGTTTACCTTGCATATAACTAGTTAATATTATACAAAGTAAATACTAGATTAAAAAAACACTAGGATAATAAGATTTGAGACCGTTAGTAGTTAAAGATAATGCACTGATAGACGCTAGTTATAATCTAGATTTGGTTGAGCAACGATTAATCTTATTGGCTATTGTTGAAGCTCGGCAAAGTGGGAAAGGTATTAATGCAAATGATCCTTTAACGGTTCATGCTGAAAGTTATATTAGCCAATTTAACGTACATCGAAATACAGCCTATCAAGCATTAAAAGATGCATGTAAAGACTTGTTTGCTCGGCAATTTAGCTATCAAGAAATATCAGCCAAAGGCAATACAATAAATAAAATGAGTAGATGGGTTAGTGAAGTAGGCTATATAGATAATGAAGCTGTAGTTCAGCTAATTTTTGCTCCTGCTATAGTTCCCTTAATTACTCGATTAGAAAAGCAGTTTACTAAATATGAACTACAGCAAATTAGTAACTTAAACAGTGCTTATGCTGTACGTTTATATGAAATTCTTATTGCATGGCGTAGTACTGGCAAAACTCCAATTTTACACTTAGAAGAATTTAGAAAAAAAATGGGAGTTCTTGATACTGAATATATTCGTTCGGACAACTTTAAAAAATGGGTGATAGAACTACCTATTAAACAAATCAATGAACATACCGATATTGCAGTTAAGTATGAGCAACATAAAACTGGTAGATCTATTTCAGGTTTCTCATTCACTTTTAAACAGAAGAAACTTAATGCTCCGCTAATCGACACAAAAAGAGATCCTAATACTTTCGATTTATTTTCAAAGATGACAGATGCTCAACGTCATATGTTCGCTAATAAGCTTTCAGAGCTTCCTGATATGGGTAAATATTCTCACGGCACAGAAAGCTTCCAGCAATTTGCTATCCGCATTGCCGAAATGCTACAAGATCCTGAACGATTTAAAGAACTCTATCCATATCTTAAAAAAGTTGGATATCGATAAAACAGTGATGTAACGTTACATGACAACCTAATGTTTACTGATACATATTTTTTATTTGGGCTACATGATGAAAGCATTGTCTGTTATTGAGTTGGCTAATCTATATGGAATGAATCGCCAAAGCATTTATAAACGTATTAATAAAGGGGATTTATCTAAAAATAGTGATGGGAAAATTGATTTTTCAGAAGCTCTACGTGTATTTGGGGAACCATCTAATAAAAATAAGGATGTAACCACGTTACAGTCTGCTACGGTACAAAAAGAGACAGAAGTAGACATGTTAAAACAACAGGTAGACATGCTAAAAAAACAACTAGAACTTGCTCATGACCGTGAGATTTTTCAAAGAGAACAATTAGAGGCTAAGGATAACCAAATTGATGCTATACAACGCCTACTAGAAGCCCCTAAACCCCATATGACTACGTTTACCGATCAAAAACCTGTAAAAAGCAGTATGGCCAAAACTGATCCTGAACAGGGCACAATAGAGCCTAAACATGACGGATTGACTACTCCGGAACAAACGGAAAATCATCGCATTTCAGTGCCGGAACACGTTGAACCAGAGCAGCCGAAAAGAGGGTGGTTAAGCCGGTTTTTCTTGCCGAATGGCTAACAGGCTTGTTTAGGTGTACTAAGCAAAGTCGTGAAACATTGATCAAAGAATAGGCGTGGAACGTGAATAATCATTTAAAAAGCCCAATCATAAGTGATTGGGCTTTTTAAAAATAGATAAGCGAATGATTTATATAAGAATAAAAAGAGCATTTCGTATAAGGTGTATTATGTTAATTTTAGAAGATCTTTAGAATTGAACAGGTTGAAGTACAACCTGAACAAAGGGGCTTTTGGAATCGGTTTTTCAAGCCTTATGGCCGATTTTTCTTTTTATTAGGCTCATCTCCAAAGCTAATCGTACCTCGCAATTTACCTTTTCTAATTAAAAACTGAATAGTCCATAATATTAAACAGATAATAAAAACAGTAGGCGATCTTTCTAATACTTCAAGTGCTATAACTTCACTCATTTGGGAGTCCTCTTAATTTTACCAACGAACCTAAGTAAGATGCTTAGATTACGTCTAGGTCGGTCGCCAAAAAGCCGAAAAAATTGATAAGCGAGGTTTTTGTGAAAGAAATAATCACGGAAAAGCAGGAAATTACAAACAAAGATTCACTCCGTAGACGGCATGCAGGGAACTACACACCTATAGAGAATGGAGAACGTTATCTTCTTCCATATGAGGTTCATCTACGCAACCAGCTGCCTGAGTTTGTAGAACGACTCTCAGACTATGACTTCCTAAAGCTTTCAACTCAATTCTCGGAACTAACTTTCTCTGGTTTACAGAAAGAGCTTGAGTGTCTGGACGATCTTGATTCAGGAACAGGCTTTTGGAAAAACTTCAATGAATCAGCACTGAACAAGTACCTAAACTCGATTCTCGGCACTACCAAAAGGAAGAAAGGCTGGAAACAGGTATATATAAAGAAAGACAAAGAGACTGATGCTGAGAAGCCACATCACAACGATATGTTGAGATGTATTTATTTACTTGCTCACCTGCACAAAGCGAGTCCTAGCTTTATTAGCCAGTTGGCAAAAGTGAATGATGTTTGGTCCACAGATCTCAGAGTGTATTACCCGCGAAAAGACTTTACCTTTAGTGAGGAATACGCAGGATACCTCTCAGAACTTTATGCAAACATGTTGTTCCACCAACCAGATAGAATTCGAAGACTGATAAAATGCCTCGATGTTTGCATTGAAAAACTAATCAATTGTGCTGACTCTAAATGGATTTCACTTTTCTTGAAGGATCGAACGGAAGATACAGACCCTCCAAGCCTGAAAATATTGAAGTACAATCAGATTGCATCAATCACACACTTCACTGTATTGAACAAGTACCTGCAAGGCAAAGTTACTGGCCCATTCAATCCGACCTCATTTGCTAAGTTGGAAGCTAATGAAAAAGACCCATCTGGTCTTCAAATTATTGCCACAGCACAACAATATAAATTAGTGGCAGCTTTATGCATGAAGCTACCGTTACCAAACCCTTTGCGAAAGGAAAACGGAAACTGGGTGTCAGAAGGAGCAGACCCAATCTCCTGCCAAGACATGGATATATGTATTGAAATCGTGGCAAATTCCCTTGCTGCAGATGCCCTAAACCAACTCATAATCAAAAGCGATGGTACCAAGAGTGGGAAACGTGACACCTCTCTCTCAGCAGCAATCAAGAAGTTAGCAGAACAGAATCCTCAGACTATCGAAGAGATTTTGGAGATCGACTCTCCTGACTTTGCCAGCATCCCTGAATTGTATTCCCACTATCTGAGAAAGCGAAGTGAATATGCTTTAGCCAAAGCACGCAGCCTCGGAGATTTAGAAAGGTCGGTTCTAGGTAGCATGCCTCTAACACCACAGGCTGTAATTGAATCGATGCAGCCGAATCCGAACACAGAGAAGGTCTTGGAATATATTCGGGGAAACAACTTGGATAAGATTAGTGACGATATTGAATGCCTAGAGCGCGATCTCAAGATGATGCGTTTAAGAGAAAGGGCAGAACCAATAGAAGTAGGGCTAATCTACCAGTTTGTTAAGCCCTGTCTGCCTTCGAGGATAGAGTGATTGAGATACCGGTTCAAACGTGCACATCACTGACAAGTTATAATTTGACGCTCTAAAAATTAAGCGTTATACCTTAAATAACCACATATAAAATAAGCCAAACAGGATGTTAGGCTTATTTTTTGGGCTTACACTTGAATTTCGTATAACGCGTATTATGTTAATTTTAGAAAAACTATAAAGAAGCTGAGAAATTAATGGGGTTTAAATTAATAAATACTATCAACTTTATTGTATTCAACTACTTTCATTTCATAGCCGTAATCTGTTTTATTTTTAAGATTAATCAGAACAAATCGGGTATCTATCACTTCTAATAGTCTCCAATCGGACTGATCATTTGGGTATGTCGTTTTCTGTTCAAATAAAACTATTGGTAGTGTCTTATTATTAATGGCTTTATTTGCATCGTTCATACCACTTCCAAACATACAACCAAAAGCAAAAATCGTTAAAAATAGTACTAAAGGGGAGCTAAAGTATTGGTCTATCTGTCCTCCAAATATAGAACTATGTACATAGGAATAATAAAACATACCGAAATAAAGCGGAATTAACTTAGCTGATAAGCTAATTGATGCCTCTATTCCTATAAAGAATATGAATAGTGCTAAAAATAATACGGAAAAAATGAGTGAATATAAGTGGCCTACCCAAGCAGAAACAGACAAATAAATTAAAGAAAGTATGCTCCCAAAAGCAAATAATAAAGTAGTAGTTAGAATCGAATAAAATAAACTATAAGCAGATATAGAAGGTAATATCCATAAAGCATCAAACGTAGAAAAATAACCAAACTTATAAGTTCCAGCTAAAGCTATTAGTATCAATGGCATAGCAGCATAAAGTTCAAGAATTTTCTTTAATGAGAAAGAGTTATACAAAAATATCCCCAATTTGAAAATATAAGACTTACAAACACTTTGAATAGACACCTATTTAAGATGTCTTTTTATTAAATAAAAAATTTAAAAGAAATTTTCAGGGTATAAGAATGATGGAATATGTCTTCTAATTAATTGAGCCTGTGCAAGATACCCTCTAGTTTCTAGCTCTAATAAAAACACTGGCCAAGGTGGAATATTACTTTTATATACATTGCTTGAAGATGTCGACATACCACCTCCTTGAGACGTGGACAATCCACCATACTGAGATGTGGACAATCCACCATACTGAGACGTGGACAATCCACCATACTGAGACGTGGACAATCCACCATACTGAGATGTGGACAATCCACCATACTGAGATGTGGACAATCCACCATACTGAGATGTGGACATTCCGCCATACTGAGATGTAGACATTCCGCCATACTGAGATGTAGACAATCCACCATACTGAGATGTGGATAAACCACCATATTGGGATGTGCTTAAATTGCGGGGCCAAGTTCTTAAATTTTGTATTTCTGGTCGTGACATAACTTTATAACTCTTAGATATTAATAATAAAAAATTTATTAGAGTACATTACTATGTTTAAACCATTTACAACATGTTGTTTAAAAAACATGCGACAAATTATGTCTCTTCAATTAAGTTTTACTCTCAACTCTTCATTCCATTTAACATAATGGCCGTTATACGAAACGCACTTGTAAGCCCCAAATAGAAATGTCCGGTTTCTCCAAAGTAAAAATGTCCGCTTTTAGAATATATGCTTTTGCGATTTTCTTAGCGGACGGTTTGAT
>NZ_FNPK01000032.1 GCF_900107285.1 Acinetobacter kyonggiensis
TTATCTTTTTCCTAGATTACATACTGTGCAGAAATAACTATAGAATGTTTATAAAGAAATCCTAAAATTAACATAATGCACGTTATACGAAATGCATTTTAAATTATGTTATAATTCAATATATTAATGCCAAGTTTATAGCCCGAGTTTCCATGACCGGGCTTTTTTTATGATTTTTCACGTTCCACGCTTACTATTTGATCAATGTTCCACGGTTTTGTTCATCTCAGTTAAACAATCCACATGAACGGTGGTGCAGGATATTATTGCCAATTTTTACCCTATTTCTTCTTGTTTTGTGGTCCTCTAATACTAAATAATTTAATCCGGTGCTTTGCTAATAGAGGTAAATATGTCAAATCAATATCTAATTGATGAAAGTGACAAAGAACGTGAGATTGCTAATGTCGCAGCGCGTGTACTTCAAGAATGCTTTATCGAAGCAAAACAAAATGGCCCCGTGCTTTATGTTGAAAATGATGTCTTAGTGAGCACAGCACCGAATGGTGAACCAACCGTGGTTAAACACTTATATGGTCGTAATCCAGCTCACCGAGTGGTTAATCGAGGAACTTTTAAAATTAAAAAGCGTCAGGTAGAAGATTGACGTTATTCCTCATCGTTGAATACGGCATTTAATACACGCCCAAATAAGCCCCGTTTTTTAGGTTGTGGTGCTGCCATATTTTGCAACGTGGCACGCTGTGGCGTTTGGCTGTCGCGTGCTGTGGCATCTTGTTGTGGCATTGCCACACTTGCTGCCACATCTTTATTTAAATTTTCTTTATTTTCAATATTTTGATCTGTTGTTGCATGCTGTGGCGTTTGGCTGTCACATGCTGTAGCGTCAGGGTGTGGCACTGCTGTGGCAGGTGCCACACTTTTTAACTCAATAAGGGTTTGCATACGGTCAATTTGTTGCATCAAACGTTCTTCACGTTCTTGGTATTTTTTGACTTCGTTTTCTAAATGAGAGATGAGTTTCTGTGTGGCAGCATCACTGCCTTGTTTTGCGGATTCATTCGGTTGAGATACTTGCTCGGGTTCACCAAAGCATCGAATGATTTCGGCAATATCAAATTGACCATCACTGGAACGTGATAAGCGTCCATTGCGTACAGCTCTATAAATGGTCGATCTATCGACATTAAACTGTTTGGATACTTCGCTCAGTGAGAGTTTAGCCATTTACGATATCCTTTTTACTGGATGGTATGTATCCCACTTTTTTTAGGTATGGGTAAAATTCTTTGACTCGTTCAGGATCTTGTAACATTTCAGCAATACGGACAGCAAACTGCTGATAGCCTTCTGTTCCTTGGGAGTATTTACCCATTTCAGGGAGTTCTGAAAGTTTATTGGCAAATAAGTTGCGTTGAGAGTTCGATAATTTTAAAGGATCTATGATGTTTGGATTTTTATTATTTTCTACGGATAGATCATTCACTATCTTTTGCTTGAATGAAAATGAAAAACCATAAATTGAGCGCCCTTTTTTATGTTGCTCGTACTGTACAGTAATGTCGGTATGTTCATTAAGCTGTTTAATTGCAATATCAAGTACACGCTTTTTTAGATCAGAAATTATGGCGTAATCTGTTTCATCAACACCTACTTTTTTTCTAAAATCTGCTAATTCAAAAATTGGCGTTTTACCTGTACTACGCCAAGCTATTAATAATTCATATAAACGGATTGCGTAAGCACTGCTAAGATTACTGATTTGTTGTAATTCATATTTAGTAAAATGTTCTTCTAATCTTGTAATCAACGGAACAATAGCTGGAGCAAATATAAGCTTAACGACTGCTTCGTTTTCAATATATCGAATTTCACTAACCCATCTTGATTTAATATATTCTATATTGCTAGAGCTTTCTTCTTGATAACTAAATTGTCGTAGAAACAGAGCATTACAAGCATTCTTTAATGTTGTATATGCTGTGTTTTTGTGAACATTGAATTGATGCGCGTAGCTTTCAGCATGTACTACTAACGGATCATTGGTGTTGATACCTTTCCCACTTTCTCTAGCTTCAACAATGGCTAATAAGATTAATCGTTGCTCGGCTAGGTCTAAGTTGTAACTTGCATTAATTAAAGCATTATCTTTGACAACAATATTTTTCATGTCTTTTCTTGGACGTTATCTTTTCATGTCAATATATTGACATTATATATTTATGTCAATGGTTTAGAGTGTACCAGATAAACGTCCATGTATCACCAGATAAACGTCCATATATATTAAAATGTTTATATTATAGAAAATGTTTAATTAATATTATTAAAAGTTATTTTTAAGTTACTTTTAATTAATAAAAACAATAACTTAGGTAGTTTTATATATACCTAATTAATATTATATATAAATATTTAAAATAAAATATAGATAATATTTAGCCAATATATCGAATATAATGATTTTAAAATAAAAACAATATAAAACAATAACTTAAATTTATGTTCTAGGTTGTGTCTTGATCAATATCTTGACTTAATAACATTAGTCCAGATATACCAGATAAACGTCCATGTATCACCAGATAAACGTCCATGTATCACCAGATAAACGTCCATGTATCACCAGATAAACGTCCATGTATAAGCTCTGAAAGCCTTTATTCATAAGCATTTGACTGTGTCTAAAAGCATTAAAAACATTAAAAAATAATTAAAAGCCCAAATCATGAAAAATTGCCCTATGTTTTCGCTACGCTCAAACTCTATTGAATCTCGCTTTCGCTCGATTCCTGGGGCAATTTTTTGGTGAATATTTTTAAAAATTAAGGAAAAAGCAAAAGCAACAATGCTTATGCTTTCAGTTCGCACCCTTCGGGATGCTCTGGTCTTAAATCACGTAAGCAAAGGGGAGCCTGTAATCAGGGAAAAAAACAGGCAAAATTTTAATGTATTCAGTTCGCTCGTAGACACTCGCTCTGCAAAACTATATGGAATGTTCAGATATTTTTAAAAATCGCTAATATCTGACTTTCAAAGATTCATGAAAAACTTGATTTTTCAAATTCAGACGAAGAATCTATCCACATTAATAAAAAATATATGGCTATTTCGCTCTGATTTGCTCTGTATTGAGTTTTTAATGCTTCCACTATGCTACCCCCTAGCATTTCATATTTTCGCTCAACATGGAGCAAATGAGAGAGTTTTAGAAAAGTAATTATCTAATTCTTTTTGTACTCACCTTGAAAAGTCATTGCTACTGTCATTTTCAACATTTTTTCTTTTTCCGGCTGTTTTGTTGGACTGACTTCAAGTTCTTTACGCTCGCGCTCAAGTTTTAGCTGTTCAATCTCTTTCTTTTCAGCAACATGATTTGTTAATTTTTCGTAGAAACCATTGATTTTGTTTAGATTTTTTAAATCAGCTTTGAGTAGTTTCTTGTCTGCTGCTAATATCTCGAAAATTTGGCCATACACTTTTTCTTCATACTCTTTTGAGTAGTTAGCTTTTAGCTCACGCTCGAAAAGCTCGATTTTCTCTGCCAAATAGCCTGAGATGTCGCGCTTTTTGAGCACTTCAGAAATAATCAAGCTTGAAAGTAGACTGACTTGTGAGCTAAGTGCATCGTATTTGCAATCGGCGCGATAACCATAATCTACTTCACAACTTCTGTAAGCTTCAAGTTCTGCTGCTGCTTGCGCTTTGTACTCATGTTCTTTCTGCTGATGACGCAGAAGGTGCGCTGCTCGTTCACGCTCTGCCTTGCGCTCTTTCTCTGCATCTTTTTTCTTTTGTGCGTCACTTCTGATTGCTTGCTTGTAATCGTATTCAAAACTGTAACCAAGTGCCTTAAAGTAGTAACCCTCTAGCTCATTTTCAAGCGTTTCTGCAGACGGTGGAATGTGCGATGAAATAGCAATTCCGAATAGCTTTTTTTGTTTTGGAATTTCAAGTTCAACGCCTTGGCTTGTAAGTGAATCGTGTAGAGTTTTTAGCGCTGATGTGGTTGTCAAAAAGTCTTCTTTTTCTGCGAAATCCTCAAGCCATTTTTTGAAATTTTCATTGATGCTGTTGATTTGTTGACGGGCTGCTTCTTTCGTTATGTAGTAGTCTGGGACATAGCCTTTCTTTTGCTTAAAAGCAGTTTCTTCTTTGAGGATAATTGAATCGTTTGGAGGACATTTCGCTACAAACTTTTCAATTTTTTCTCTGCGCTTCGCAATTTTTTCGATTTTAGGTTCTTTTTCATTTATTTGCTCTAACACGCTGTATGTAAAGTCAATATATCGCTGCTGCATTTCATAAAAGCGCGAAATATCACGCTCTAGCTTCTCGGCTTCTAGTCTTTCTGCCTCTAGTCTTTGTTGCTTCTCGGCTTCTAGCAGATCCGCTTCAAGTCGTGATTTTAGATTTTCAGTCGTAAAGATTTCTTGTTCTAGTCCTTTTAGCAGCGTAGGCGCTTTCTCTCTCTCGGCGTTTCTGTTTTTGATCAAATCATTTTTTAAAGTGATTTCTGTATCAAGACCCTTTCTTCTTTGTTGAGTCACGCTTGGCCCTTCGTGAACAGTTGGCTCAAATTCTAAGCCTTGTTCTTTGTAGCTCCTGTGATCGACTCGGCTTTCAATGCCAGCTCGTTCTAAGTGTGAGTTTGTCAGTGTTGCAAAGTATTCACGCCATGCTTTGGTTGTTTCACTACCTAATGGTTTGTTGAAGTCTCTATACTTTTTAGATGAAAAAAAGCCTGTGCTGGGGTCGATAGATCTAGTTGTGAAAAGTATGTGAGCGTGAAAGTTTCTCTCATCAGATCCCCCTTTGATATCGGGTGCATGAATGGCTGCATCAACAACGACACCATACTTAGTGACAAGTTGATTGCATAAGTCATCTAGCATTTTTTCGCGCTGGTGTTGGTTCAACTCAGATGGAAATGCAATTTCAAATTCTCTAGCCAGGCATGCATCTTTTCTATTTTCTGATTTCTCGACTGCGTTCCACAGTTCATTTCTATTTAATAGACTGGGAGCCACATTATCAGGGGCATATATTTTTGAAAGTTCAACGCCTGTTTTTCGTGTGTAGTCCTGAATTTTTCCGTATCTAGCATCATCCAATTTTTCAGCAGAGCGATATGCGGCAGCAGCTACGGCACTGCGTCCGTCTGCTCTACTAATCGGCTTTACTGAAAAATGATAGATCGCCATTTTTTATTTTGCTCCTGATTCGATTTATCGAATCTAACAACCGCAAGGTTGGTCGGGGTCGTAGGGGATATCCCCTGCCGCAATTTCTATTGAAAAATCTCGAAGAGTTTTTCAATGGGTAAGTGCGCCCTTACGGGATTCTTTGAGTATCATATAGCGTCTTGAACATAAGTTCAAATGCGCTTATGATCGAGAAGAATCCTTGGATGTGTAATGTTATGAGTATTGATGTTTTAAATGAAAAAATTGCAAAACAGCAAGAAAAGTTAAATCAGTTAAAAGCACAAAAACAGGCAATCGAAGCTAGAGAAAAAAAGAAAGCGACAGAACAACAACGGAAGGATGATACTCGACGTAAAATTCTTCTCGGTTCTTATTTGCTGAAAAAAATGGAAAATGAAGCAAACAAAGAAAAAATACTCGCTGAACTTAGTGAGTACTTAACTGAAGATCGAGACAAAAAACTCTTCGGGTTACAGTTAAGTAGCGATCCCGTCAGCCGGTAATTTTTAGTTTTCTAATTCGAGATAAAAATGAATACAGAATTATTACAACAATCTGAAAAAAAGGATGAGTTCTATCTTCCGGTTGAGCAGTTGAAAAAATCTATTCAAGAATATGAGCTCATGAAACAGGATGAAGCCAAATACTGCATTTCGTAGAAGAGATGTTATGTAAATTTAGAGTACACCCCAAAGTAACGTCACTTCTCTCTGAATCCGCAACTTAAAATCAATGGTTTAGAAGCCGTGAAACATCATCTTAGCAACAATGAAAACAAGTCTTAGATTTATACGTGACAGTAAAAAAGCCAGTTGTACATTGAACTGGCTTCTTCACTTCATATAAGTTGGATCATATAAATTAGAGGGAAAGTTAGAATTAATTATTCCCCCTACTTCTAATTTATTAATTCATAATCATCAATAATTCTTTCAAGCTGACGTTGTTTTTGAAATAACTTATTCATAGCTAAAATTAATTTCTGATACATTTCATAAGATTCATTCATCTGTTTTTTTATAATTATTTTTTTACTTTCATCTCTCTCTTCCTGTAATTCCAATTCTAATTTTGCAATTTTTTTCTCAAGAGAAATACTTTGTGCGTCATTTGACTGTAAATTGATAGTTATCTGCTCTAATTTCTTTTTATAACCATTTAATTCATTTCGACATCTTTCTGAAACTTTATCAGAATCATAATAAGAAAAATTATCTTTTGAATCATTACTTAGTTTTTCTGCTTTCTCACGCAAGTCCGCTCCTTTATTACGTATATTCTCATTACTATTCTTCGACATCACATCTGCTTGTGATTTATAGTACTCACCTACCATTAGGGGAACTGCTTTAACAATACTGGTTCCCACAGAAACGGTTGATTTACCTAAAGTCTCTAATACACCTAACGCTTTTTCTGAATTAGTTTCCCCATTAATAACTTTTTGTCTAACTGTTGTTTTAATATTTTTCCATGAAAACATATAGTTTACCTAAATAAAAAATAATCAAATTAATCATAATATAAATTATACTCAACTTACTTAGCAATAAATTAAATTTATAAAAAACAATAATTTAATAATTTAAATTAAGATTCATAATATTTTTTCTATTAAATAACAGTGTGTTATAATACAAAGTCTAATATATAAAATATGGGGGAAAAATGTCTGAAGTTATTTATAGAGCAAAGTGTGGAGAGTGCAAGCATGAATGGACCTCTCGTAGAGGAGCTGGCACACCTAATTATTGCCCACAATGTAGAAGTAAAAAAATTTCATCTTCTCCTATCGGCTAATTAATTTAACTCAAAGGTACTCAAGTACCTTTGAGTTAATGCTTCTACGGTAATCCCCCCTAAAAATAAAAGAACACCTTATAGAGTGTCCTTTTATTTACAGTTGGAAAAAAACTATTCTTCATCTTCCTCGATAGAGTCTAAGCTAATTTCTAAATTTTCCTTTGTCGCTTCGAGTAGTTCTTCTATTTCATCTTCCTGATAATTAAATTCCACTTTACTTTGAATAATAATTTCATTAATTACAGGTTGTATTTTTCCTTTCTCATTTATATTATTAAATATATTCATCAAATCATTTACATTTATAATTTCTTCAATACATGACATGTACTTATTAATTATAGAAGGGACTTTATATTTCTGAGTTGCTTGTTCTTGTATTTGCTGTTTTATTTCAGTAGATTCTTTATCAGATTTTATAACGAATGTGATTGGGAATTTTTGAACCTTATCGATATCGAGAAAATATTTATTTACGTCTATAGTTTCTGTTACCTGATAGAATCTACCAATAGGTTTCATAACAAAATCTATGCCCCCATCATTAGCATTAGTTCTACCAGTTTTGTATAGAGTTAAAGACTCTTCTTTAACAGAAGATAATGTTTCTCCAATAAAGATAGATTCATTCGCATATTTTTCTTTTAGAATAGCAAAGCTTACAATTTCAAAAATACGAGCATCAACACTTACTCCAATCAATTCTTTAATAAATTCATATGCTTGTGATTTATTAGTATCATTGAGATGATGGATCTCTAAGCAAGCATCAAGAAATTTTTGGAAAGATTCTTTTTTCGTTTCTACATAAGCATCTATGATTTTCAAGATCGCTTTAGCTAAGTTAAATTCTTTTCCGTTAATTTTAACTTGTAAAAGATTTTCTTCTATCCAATATTTTTGATTTTCTGTATCACGAATTATTGGTTTTAATTTAATAGTAGGGAAGTATTTTATAAACTCATCATTTAATCTTGAGTTAATGGCATGATTCTGTAATTTTTGACCAAAAGGTAATTCCCTTTGTCTTTTAAAAAGATTCGTAAACTGTGCACCCTCATAATCATTAAAGTAATTTTTATTATTATTTTCAAAATATCCTTTGTTTATGTAATCTTCAATTAAAACATATAATGCATAATGATTAGCAAAAGATCCTCTTGATTTAGACCCCTTATTTGCAGACTTCGTTTTTATATTTAAATAAATTAATAAGGGGCTATTTTCAAAAATATCTTCCGCATAAGATGGAAACATATCTTCTAATATATTTAATATATTAGATGTGAACTGATGTGTTTCAAATTTCATTAAAATCTCTTTATATCAATAATTTATGTGGAATTATCTATTTTTACAATGTTAAAGCAAGAAAATTATCTTACATCAAACTTTTATCTAAAAAAAAACTAAGTTTGATGTAAGATAATTCAACTTCAAGTAACAGTTGTAACCTACATAGATATGTCTTCTTTAACTCATTTTAGGGATAACTCTCACCATATTATTCATGGAGATGTGCTTCAATCTCTTTCTCAAGTACAAGATGAATCTATAGATTTAATTTTTGCTGATCCTCCCTACAATATTGGCAAGGACTTTGATGGATTAGTTGAGAATTGGGATGAAGAAGAATTCTTAAGTTGGTGCTACGAATGGATTGATGAGTGTTATAGAGTGCTTAAGCCCAATGGTACTTTTTATTTAATGAATAGTACCGAAAATATGCCTTTTCTAGATATTTGGTGTCGTAAAAATTTCTTTATTAGAAGTAGAATTGTTTGGTCATATGATAGCTCTGGTGTACAGGCCAAAAAATTCTATGGTTCTATGTATGAACCGATTTTAATGTTGGTTAAAGATAAAAATAATTATACTTTTAATGCCAATGATATTTTAATTGAAGCTAAAACAGGAGCTAAACGAGGATTAATTGATTATAGAAAAAATCCTCCACAACCATACAATACATTGAAAGTCCCTGGAAATGTATGGGAGTTCTCTAGGGTGAGATTTAAGATGGAAGAGTATGAAAATCATCCAACTCAAAAGCCTGAAGCATTGTTAGAACGTATTATTAGGGCTTCATCAAATGAAGGTGATACAGTTTTAGATCCCTTCTCTGGCAGTTTTACAACATGTGCTGTAGCTAAAAGATTAGGTCGGAAATCTATTGGTATAGAAGTGAATCAAGAATATGTAAAAATGGGAATTCGTCGCTTAGAATTACCTTCACATTATGGGGAAGATGAATTAATTAAAGACAAAAAAAGAAAGACAACGAATTCGTCAAAAAAATCTAGAATGCAATTAGATGTTGAAAATGGTGAAAGCTGTATTATTTAAAATTGCTAAAATTAACATAATGCACGTTATACGAAATGCGTTATAATTACCCTTTAAATTCATGCACTTATTTCAAAGTTTATAGCCCATCTTCCCCAAGTTGGGCTTTTTTTATGATTTTTCACGTTCCACGCTTAATAAGTGAACAATGTTCCACGGTTTTGATTAGTATCAGTGAACAATGAGCTTATCCATTCGGCAAGAAAAAACGGCTCAGGAACCCCCTTTTCGGTGGCTCCGGTTCTACATGATCCGGCACTCGAATGCGCTTATTTTCTTTTTCGACCAGAATAGTCACTCCATCATCTTTGGGTTCTGGTGTGTCCGGTTTAGGATCTACTTTAGCCATACTGGGTTGTACCGGTTCTTGATCGGTAAACGTAGTCATATTGGTTTTAGGGGCTTCTAATAAGCGTTGTATCGCTTCTATTTGATTATCTTTTGTTGCTAGTTGCTCTCTTTGAAAAACTTCTCGTTCATGTGCAAGTTCTAGCTGTTTTTTTAGTATGTCTACCTGCTGTTTCAGCATGTCTACTTCTGTCTCTTTTTGTACCGAAGTAGACTGTAACAGGGTTACATTATTATTTTTGTGTGAGGGTTCTCCAAATACACGTATCGCTTCTGAAAAATTAATTTTTCCATCACTATTCTTAGATAAATCCCCTTTATTAATACGCTTATAAATGCTTTGGCGATTCATTCCATATAGATTAGCCAACTCAATAACAGACAATGCTTTCATCATGTAGCCCAAGTAAAAAAGTGTATATCAGTAAACATTAGGTAGTCATGTAACGTTACATGACTGTTTTAACGATATCCAACTTTTTTAAGATATGGATAGAGTTCTTTAAATCGTTCAGGATTTTGTAGCATTTCGGCAATACGAATAGCAAATTGTTGGAAGCTTTCCGTACCCTGAGAATATTTACCCATACTAGGAAGCTCTGAAAGCTTATTAGCAAACATATGGCGTTGAGCATCCGTCATTTTTGAAATTAGTTTTAATGTATTTTGTTCTTCTTTTATAGATACAAGTTCTTTTTTCTTTTGTTTAAATTTAAAAGAAAATCCAATAATTGAACGGCCTCGTTTGTGTTGCTCATATTGAGCAATAATATCTGTATGAGTGTTTATCTGATTAATTGCAGGGTCTAAAACACGTCTTTTAAATAATTCCATACGCTGATATTCATTTTCTAATACACCAATACGATTTCTGAAATCTTTTAATTCAATAATTGGAGTCTTATTCGTAGTTCGCCAAGAAATTATTAACTCATACAATCGAACGGCATATGGACTATTTAAATTACGAACTTGTTCTATTTCATAACTCGTAAAATGTTTTTCTAAATTTGTGATTAGCGGTAAAACTACTGGTGCGAATGTGATCTCAACTGTTGCTGTCAAATCAATATAAGCTATATCGGAAACCCAACGACTAGTTTTTTGAGCAACACCTTTAACTCTTTCTTCTTGATATCTAAAACGACGTTCAAAGAGGTTTTTAACTGCTTCTTTTAGAGCAAGATAAGATGCCTGTCTCGTAACATTGAAAGTTATTGCATAACTTTCAGCAGAAATTTGAACAGGCTTTCCATACCAGTTATCAATATCCCAACTTAAATCACCACTTTTTCTTGCAACAATAATAGCAAGTAACATCAATCGTTGTTCAACTAAGCTTAATGAATAGCTCGCATTTATAAGTGCATTATCTTTAACTATAAATTCTTTTTTCAAAACAAAGCACCAATAATTTTTATTGGTGCTAATACACCATAAAAAATTATTGGTGTCAAATGGTAAGTAAATGGTGTCATATTGGTAAGTAGATGGTGTCATATTGGTAAGTAGATGGTGTCATATTGGTAAGTAGATGGTGCTTTATTCCAATAAAAAACCATATGTATCAGTACACTTACATCATTTAAAAGATTTAAAAGATTTAAATATAATTAAAAAGATAAAAAGATAAATTGCCCTATGTTTTCGCTACGCTCAAACTCTATTGAATCTCGCTTTCGCTCGATTCGTCGGGGCAATTTTTTGGTCAATATTTTCGTGACTTTGAGAAAAAGCAAAAGCAAGATCAAAAGCGACTCGGAATTCGCTTCGCTCATCAGCTTTTTACTCGCTATGCTCGGTTTAGGAAGCAAACTTGGAAAGTTCGCACCCATGCGGGATGCTCTGCCATGCAGGTGATTGATGGATAGGAAGCTTGTAATCAGGGAAAGGGATGGGCAAATTTTTTCAGTTCGCTCGTAGACACTCGCTCTGTGAAACACTTGTAATGCCTAAAAAAAAACAGCCCTTAAGGGCTGCTAACTGTTTAGATTTTCTAACGAAAATCTAAATCGAGATTGGAATCTCTTGGAGGTTCAGGCTGATAGCTTTGTTCTTTAACCTGGCTTTGTTGAGTAGGTGTAGGAGATAGAATAGCTTGGAAATTATTTGTGATTTCTCCAAAGGTCTCTAAACAGGCATGATACGAGGCTCTTTGCTCCTTTAGGTGGGAATTTCGAGGGGCTAAAATTACTTCACATTCCAAGTGCCTGAGCATTTTTCTGTCATTCTTGATGATTTCTTCAATTCTCTGATAATCATTTGAATGAAGCATTTTGCGTGCTCGTTTCATGTATTCATCAAGGTTTTTCGCCTTTTTCTCCGTAAACTTAATGAGTAAAAGGACGTTTTTGTTTTGATAGGCTTGTTCTTGTTGTGCTGAAAGCTCTCTGTGAGAGGCAACATAGCCAGGATAGTAACCATCAGTCCTTAAGTTGCTAAATTGCGTAGCAGGCTTTGGCTTAGGGCGAAAATCTGCAAGATCTTGGGTTAGCTGCTCAAAGTCTTGATTAAAACTTTTAAAGATTCGATGGTGTTCGCAAGCAAAGTTACTTGCTCTTTCAGCGTCTCTATATCTTTGTAAAAGTCTTGACTCACAGGCATCTGCTCTAGCTTCGACAGCAATGGATCGACTCTTTTCCCCACTAATTCGATGACAATATTTTCCAAATTCAGACTGTTCAATGCTGTAGTGGACTGTGCTTCCAAGTGGGCTAGCAAGTTTTTCTGATAGTCCTTTAACAATGTCTCTGAAAATCCTGCCTGTTTCAGCTTGGAAATTTGCATTTTCAGCTCTGTGATCAATGTTTTCTGAGTCTCGATTAAGTCGCTGTAAGTGCTCACGGTGACTTTCAAGGAACTGATTTGCTGAGACAAATAGCTGTTTTGCTGTGCTAACAAGCTGTTTTGTTCTACTAAGGACTGGTTCTGTTCTGCTAACAAGTTGTTCTGTTGCATCAACGAACTGTTTTGTTCCGCTAAAATCTTGTCGATTTCTGTCTGCATGAATTATCTCCCCTGCTGCGTCATGTGCGCTAAGTTGGCTATTACTTGGTTTTGACTGGCGATTGTCTTTCGGTACGTACTGGACTGATAACTGAGAAATAAAACGATTAAAAACATCAACATTCCAAAAGCTAGACTCCCCCAAATGACGTAAGTCCTTTGTTGAGTGCCCAAGTTTTCCGTGATTAGAGAGTGAATCTTGTGCTGCAATAGCTCCTGCTGATCCGCTATCGCTTGCTCTACTTGGGCTTGGACTTGGGCTTGTAAGCTGTTGGTGTCGATTGAAATACTGTTGAATGCGTTGTCGATTTCCGTTTGTAAGGAACGGATGGAGACTGAAACTGTTTGAAGTTTCGATAGGTCTGTACTCGATAGCTGCTTTTGGAGTGCTTGTAGTGACTCCAGGTAGCTCGCTGTAGCCGTTTTTAGGGCTTGGGGTGAAAGGTTCTCTATCTCGGTCAAAATCGAGCTTAAATTCGATTGTACGGCTGTTGTCGTAGTCTCTACCCTGTTTAAAATAGTAGTGCTTTTGATTATAGGTAGCTCGCTTTGCTCGACTAGCTGCAACAAGTTCATCAGCTTCCCTGATAGCTGATCTAAGCTCAGCAGGAGTTGCTCTACTTGCTGCTGCCTCTCTGAGGCGCTCTGTGTAAGCTCTAATTTCAAAGTTTTCAAAATAAAAATCCCCTTTCAGTCTGTGTGTGATGCCGTTGTCTAGTGTGACTGCCAAAAACTCCTTACTTGGCTTGATTGACTGCACTCCTTTGAAACACTCAATTTCAGCCAGAATATCGGCTCGGTTTTCAATCTCCCCTGCTTTCAACATTTTGCGGATGTGCATATCTACAAACCTGCAAAATTGCTTTTTTCTCATTTTCTCAAGATCTTGTTCTGGAATGATTTTTTCCGCATTTTTGTTGATCTTTGCAACGTGATTCGGTTCTTGCGTTGTATTTGACCAGCTTAAGTCGTCAGGGCGTGACCATTGATACTTGGTGTTGAAGTAGTCCCGAAGTGGGTCGAAATAGCTTTCATGGCCAGGTGGTGCGATGTTGAGGTGTTTACCGCTTTCTAAGTCGAGTCGGGGCACTAAAATGTGAATGTGCTTTGAGCCATCGTCGTCAATGTGTTGGACAGCAAAAAGATGGTATTGCGATGGATTAAGTCCGGCAAATGCATGTTTCTCAAACTCCGCTAAAACTTCTTCGATCTGCTCTGGAGTTGGGTCATCCTTTTTTGACCAGGCAATTACGCCAGAAGTGTATTTCCACACGTGGGGGCTTGAGTTGCAGATTGAGTTAAAAGTGGTGGCATCACCTCGTAACACCTCAACGCCTGCTCGTACCTGTCCTTTGTGGTCAAGCTCGTCTAAGACGTAGGATGAGGCAAGTGCAGCCGATCCTTTGCCATGATTTAAAAACTTAATATGCACTTTCATCCTCCTCTGCTATTTCGAGTGAAGACAGCTGTTTTTTATACCTTTCAGGTGGTTGTCTATTTATCTTAGGTAAAGCAGGGGATATTTGTTCCAGGTCATTTTGAATCGCTTTTAGGACTCGAATGCAGCTAAAAACATCGAGCTTTCGTTGTTCTTCAGGATCTGCATTTTTGATGACATTAAGTGCTCGTGCCATTTGGTTCAGGTTGTTCCCGATCTTGGCGAGTTCAAGAAGTAATGCAGGGTCTGTATGTTGATAGCGTTTGACGACCTCAAGCACAGTTTTGGTTTTGATTCTAGGTGAATCTTCTTGTTGATCATGAGGATGTTGAACGGTCACGGCATTTTTCATCACCTCATGCTGAATGAGGGAATGAATGAAGTCGGTGAAAGTGGTGTTTTCTAGTTCTAGGTGTTTCTCAAGCTGCTCTAGCTGTAGCTGGGTGAGCCTGAAATCTTTGCGTTTTGTTCGCATACCATCATCCCTATTAAAATGCTTTTGCTTTTGAGGGTCTTAGGGAGGTCTCCTCCCTAACAAGCCCTGTACACACAAAATTCGTAGAATTTTGTGTGTACAGGTAGGCTTGCTTATTTCATTTCGGATTCCTGAAAGGCTCGAAAATCATTAAGGATGATGGTATAACGAGGAGTTTTTTAGTTGTAAAAAAAAGGCTTAAAGTTCATGAAAAAGGTTTATTTTTAAATCTGTTTATCTTAGTAAGCCATACCCATAAAGTGAGTTTATGGCTCTCATTTTTTCTTTTTTCAGATCTAAATTGTTCCTCTTTTATAGCGTTTATTCTGAAATGCTACAAAAGAGGAAAAACGATTCATAACTTAATAGTCAAAGCTGAAGAAATTTTCAGGGAAACAAGAAATAAAGGCTTTTTGAATGTCACTGTATTCACCTTCTGGATGTTCCTCTAGATAACGTCGAGTCCAAATCAGTGTTGCTTCATAATCGTTAAAGCTTTGGTCGAGTTGTAAAAAAATCCACAGTTCATGTGCTTTTTGAATGAAAAAATCATTCATGATCATGAGAGCAAGTTTCTTTTCACCGTTTGAATTAGGATATGAGTACATATTACATTTCTCCGATAGAGAGGATAAACAGATTAGTTGATAAACCATTTATAACACATAAAAATATGTGTTTACCACATAATTTTATGTGTTTTTATGTAAATATAACCCTATGCTATAATCTCAAAACACGATTTCTATAAATTTAATAAAATGCCATATACTGAATTTCAACGTCTTATCGGTAAAGCAGGGCTTTCAATTAAGGAATTTGCTGCATTATTGGATATGAAACCTAATTCGATTACGAATTACAGTAAACAAGGTGTGGTTCCTACACATATTGCGGTAATCGTTGCGTTGATTTCTACGATGAAAGATGAGGGATTAGATTTCTATCCAATTTTCGAAAAAATTAAGTCGTATTCACAAGAATAAAACTCTCATTTTTGATTGTTGTAAGCTTTTAGTGATGATGTAAAAAATGCCTGAACTTCAGGCATTTTTTTATTTTGAGGTACTTATAAACCTCAATAGAACTTTTCAATAAAGTTTCGAGTTTTGAGAACCAGGGTATTCATCATGGTCTTACGTTCTGAGATCTTAGGACGAGCAATCCGTAAACTGGACATTTCTACTTGGGGCTTACACCCGAATTTCTTATATGAGACATTATGTAAACTTGGAGTACACCTCAAAGTAACGTTATATCTGTTTATATGCATCAGCTAAAATCAATGTTTTAGAAGCCGTGAAACATCATTTTAGCAACGATTAAAACAAGTCTTAGATTTATACGTGACACTAAAAAGCCAGTTAATGTGCATATTTAAGACTAATAGAACCAGAAACTTTAAAGTCATTTTCAAGAACCCAACCTTCTGTATCCTTCCCATTCTTGTCTATATACATGACATAGAGCCATGTTTTATTTTCATTCTTAAACTCTTGATAGGCTACAACTGAATCTTTTGGAATAAGAAAAAGTTGCTTTATCTTACATTCTGATGATGGTGCAGAATAAAAGTAAGTTCGGAATCCCTTTTGGCCTTTAACAACAAAACTATATTTAGTTCCATAGGGAATACTATTGTCATCTGCAATCTTTGAAAGCTGAGAGCAATTAATTGCAGAAGCCTCACCACATACAACAAGCAATGTAGTAATTAATGCTAATTTTTTCATATATTTAATCTGATTTTTGGAAAGTTTAGATTATGATTTTAGATCAGTAAAAATCTAAATCAATGTAGAGGGAAAGAATAATATGAAATTTCTTATAACATTAGTTTTATCTATTATCTGCGGAGCTGCCTATAGTGCACCAATGAGTGAAGATATCTCTATTTGCTATAAAGTAATTAAAAAATCTAGTTGTATTGTTTCTAGTGGATATGGAGCAGTAGGTTCTTATACTTCTATTGAACAAGGTAAAACAACTTATTTAATAGAAACAGAAATGCGTGTTCAATCAAAGCATTCACTTTGGATGGAATCACAAAAACAGCGTCTGTATAGCAAATATACTCAATTTATTAAAAAAGAAGATATATGTAATCTCTCTAATCTGTGTGCGCTTTTACTTACAAAAGTTAAAACTTTTTAACAATAAAAATTTTTTTATGAAGTAGCCATCAATAGTAAATATATGCAACAAAGCCTGTAAGTGTTGTTATTCCTCATAAAAGATATTTTATAAATAAAATTAGCTAATTATTAGAAGAGTACTTAATTAAATAAGTACTCTTCTTTACATATTACAATAATTGATATTCTAGACGCTCTTTACTTGTTTTATAATATTCAGAACTTTGTTCCATTCCAATATAACGTCGGTTCAATTCTTTTGCGGCTACAAGGGTTGTACCACTTCCACAAAACGGATCTAAAACAATTTGATCTGCTTGTGTGGTTAATTCAATTAAACATTTCATTAAATCAATTGGTTTTTGAGTAGGATGTAGTCCTGACTCTCTTTTTCGAAAGCTGGCTGAAATGATATTATCTGGGGTGTCTACATACTTTAAAAAAGCGTCTTGATTATATGCACCAACTCCATGCTGTAATATATTGTCAGCAAGAGTTCCACCTATTTTATAAGGTTTTTGAAACCATAAGACAGGTTCAAATGTCGGACGTAAATTTCCTACTCTCCATCCCTCCCATTTTTTTGCATTTACTAAATCCTGACGTTTTTCATAAACGACGCTAACTCTTTGAGCTCTATGTGGAGCTTTATCTCTTACCCAGGAGAACATGTCTTTAAAAGTAAATCCGCTATCTTCCATAGCAGAAATACATCTATGAGCATATCTTCTACCAGCAAAGATAAAAACAGATCCACCTGGTTTTACAGTCCTGTACCATTCAGGAGCCCATTTTGAACACCACTCATAATATTGTCGTGGAATAGCCCTATCAGCTTCTGACCATCCATTAATAGGTTTTCCTCTTTTCTTAAAAACTGCACCAGCTTTTATTTGAGCAGGACTAGTTCCCATATAGGCATTATTAGTATTGTCATGTAATACATCCCAATCATCCATCCCAATGCCGTATGGGATATCACTTAAAATTAAATGAACATAATCAGAAGGCAGTTCTTTAATTAATTCTATGCAATCACCTTGAATGACTTGATCTAAAACAGATTCCATAAATAAAAATTCATTAAGCTTAGTAAAGCTTAATTGTATCAGATTTTATGATACTTTTAGTATGTAGACTTATAGTGTTCTTATATATAAAAATATTTTTATTTTATAAGTATTTACATGTTAAAAAAAGTTTTTTTAAAAACCTTTAAATTAGATAAATTTTCTCAACTTTTGTACAGAGAAAATAGCTACAACTGTATAGAAAGATTTATTGAAAGAGAAACAAGCAATTATACTATAAGTATACAAACCAATATCTTATTAGAAAAATTCCAAAAGTATATATCTCAGTTATCAAATGCAGATTTAGCCTTTTTGCTTATTCACAGCGGTTTGATTCCTGAGCACTATAAACCCGATTCTAGTGAAGAAACTTTTTATTCTAAATTATGTGAAGATTTAATTAGAGAGTGGTCAGTTAGAATTGGTTTTACAAAATCATATTTACCTACAATGAAATCCAGTACAGAAGATGTAACTATTTTAAATGATAGAAATGAATTAATAGTTTGTGATGGAAAAGCGTTTCGCTTAGGAAGAAGTCAAGCTGCACCAAATGTTAAAGATATGCTAAAGGAAGGTGATATCTCTAAATGGCTACATCCTCATACTAGTCTTTATACGACGATAGGAGGGATGGTTGTTTTTCCATCTACGCATGACTGGAAGTCTTCAACAGATTTTTATCAGTACACGTCTAACAAAAAACAGCCTATTTTAGCTTTAAATTATGAGCATCTTAGTTATATGTTAATTAAAGGTATTACTAGTGACTTCATAATTAATAGTCTTAAAAACTATCATGAAATTTTTCCTGAACAATTAAGAAAAAAGGATTCTAAGATAAAGAATAGAGATAAATACTATGAAAACTTTGAAAACTATTTTTTCGGTGATGATCTTGAATTTTGGAATCTTTTTAAAGAGTTTTCTAGCATTGTTATTAATGAAAAGTGCTTTGATACTGCAAGTAAATTAACTACGAGAATTGATAGTGTTAAAGCATCAATTATTCAAAATTTTAATCAAATTAATGATATTAACTTACTCAGAAATCTGGCTATAAAAAGTGAAACACAAAATCAAACAGAGATTTTTAATAAGCAACTGAATAATATTCAAAAATTCAGAAAATCTTCAAGTGGATACTATGAAGATGAGTAGCATCGAAAAAAAAATAGGTCATCAACTAAAATTAGTTAGGTTAAGTAAAGGTTTAACTCAAGAGCAATTAGCTGAGTTAAGTGATCTGCATAGAACTTATATTGGCTCTGTTGAAAGAGGAGAGCGAAATATTACTGTAAAAAATCTATATAAGATTTTATTAGCTATGGAATGTCCGTTAGGAGATTTCTTTAGATCTTTTTAAAATTTTGATTTCCTAAAATCAACATAATAGGAATTATCTGAAATCTCTCTCTCCTTTTCTTTTAGATAATAAAAAACCCCGACATCCTGTCGGGGTTTTTCGTATTGGGTGCTTTGGTATAACTCCTGTCGTACCTCACATTCCTTGTATCTGATCTTGTTATTCTTATCTGGAGCATCCTGCTCTCTATGCCCCCATGATAAGAAATCAGCGTGAGGTCGTATAGCCGCAAAGGGCGGGAATTGTTGTGAGCCTAAGCGTACATAAGTGCTTAAATTTCATCCCAAGGTTTATCCGCAGAAATTGGGGATAGTTTGAGCAATGAATGGGTTGATAACACACAACAATGTGTCATTTTGGTTAAATATTGATCGTTTTTATTGGCGGAATATATCAAAACCGCTCATAAAAAAGCCGACTTGTTTCCAAGCCGGCTTTTTAGGTTTGCGTCCCCAATTTTTTATAGCATAACTTTTTGAAATATAACACTATTTATTTTTCGTTTCGTATAAGCTCTATTATGTTAAATGGTATCAATATTTCTTCTGCAAGTTAAAAGTATAATTCTAACTCTTTAAAATATATTAAATTAGTTTCTCAATTAGGAAGTACCTTATGTTCAATAGAAAATTAACAGCTTTAGTCTTAGGAAATGCTGCTTATACAAAGAGTCCTCTTACTAATGCAGTTAATGATGCGGAAGATATCTCTGAAAGTTTAAAATCTTTAGGTTTTACAGTTGTATTAGTAAAAGATGCAACCTTAGAAGAGATTGATCAGGCCATCTCGGCATTTAAAGATAGCTTGAATAGTAATGAGGTAGGTTTATTCTACTTTGCTGGTCATGGTATGCAAATTAATGGGGAGAATTATATTATTCCTATAGATAACTCATTTGATGATGAAGCATCTATCAAACATCGTTCATTTCCTTTAAGTGAATTAATTGAAAAAATGTCTAAATGTTCTAATCAGACTAACATTGTTGTTTTAGATGCATGTCGAGATAATCCTCTATCTTATAAGTATCGTGGTGGTACAGGTAGTACAACATTAGCTCCAATGTACGCTCCTAAAGGAACTTTAATTTCTTTTTCTACTTCTCCTGGTGAAAAAGCTAGTGATGGTAGAGGTAGAAATGGTCTCTTTACGGAGTCTTTACTTAAACATGTCTCTACACCAGATTTATCAATTGAAGAAATATTAAAAAGGACTAGAAATACCTTATATGCTTTGAGTAATGGAAAGCAGACATCCTGGGAGCACACGTCTTTAACTGGAAATTTTTACTTTAAAATGAACCTAACTTCGACTTTAACTTATAGTAAATTTGTCATTGCGGATAAAAACTTTCATTTATTAACACCTAACACTGCTTCTGCGCTCATCAAGGAGTTAAGGTCATATAATTGGTATAAACAGAATGATGCTATAGATAAATTAGATAAAGGTTTAATAAATACATTTGATGATAATGCTTTGTTTTTATTGGGTAGAAATATTTATCAAGCAGCTGTCGGTGGAGCCCACACAGCCATAGAATTTATAAATGAGTTTAGTGAAAAAACTAAGTTAGTAGATAAGGAAAAGGTGAAAAATCTATTAAATGGAATAGTTTTTGAAATCTTCTTTAATAGAGATGGTGAGATAAGAGAACATTTTAAATTATCCCAATTTAACAATGTATTCAGTTTACTAGAATATGATCAGTTCGAAGAAAGCTTTACATTTATATATGAGACTCTATTGAACTATGCTAATCATTTTTATGTAATTCCTGGGCGTAACAATAAAGTCAATTTAGATATAAAAGTTAAGAATGTTGAAGATGATGAGACCGTTATTGAAGCCATCTGTTTAGATGGAGAAAACATCTTAAAATTGGAAGATGGTATTGAACAAAAAGAATTCAATGATAATCCACGTTACTCTGCTCTAAGTTTAGACAGATTGAAAAACAGGTTATCGGAATCCTTAGTAATTCCTAAACATTTATTGGAGTTAAATTTCATAAACGATACTGTTTCAGATACAACTTATTATCTTTTTCCTAGATTACATACTGTGCAGAAATAACTATAGAATGTTTATAAAGAAATCCTAAAATTAACATAATGCACGTTATACGAAATGC
>NZ_FNPK01000036.1 GCF_900107285.1 Acinetobacter kyonggiensis
TATTGCCACACGCTATGACAAATTGGCTCAAAACTTCCTGTCAGCAATCTATCTTGCTTCAACAATAATTTGGCTTAATTGATGACACGCCCTAGTTAATTTTTGATTAATTTTAGCAAAAACAGAAATTCGGTTAAATTTATACATCAATTTTAAAATTAAGCGATTAAATTTTCAGGCTTATTTTTCTACTACGAGGTTACTGGTACACTCAAAAATGATCAAAATATATTAAAAGAGTTCGGATCATGCTTCATCTCCATTCCAAACTACCTGCACAAGGGGTCACCATTTTTAGCGTGATGACCGCCATGGCACAGCGCTTAAATGCCTTAAATCTATCGCAAGGTTTTCCAGACTTTGCTGCTCCGCCTGCACTACTTGAAGCCCTCAGCCAAGCAACTTTAGACGGATTTAATCAATATGCTTCGGGTGATGGACTCATTTCGCTCCGTGAACAATTGGCACAACAATTTTTAAAACGCGATCAACTCATCCTTGACCCCTTAACTGAAATTACCATTAGTTCTGGGGCAACCATTGCTATTTTTGCAGCCATTCAAGCACTTATTGCTACCGATGATGAAGTGATTATTTTTGACCCCAGTTATGACAGTTATGCGCCGAGTGTACAACTGGTCGGCGGAAAAGCCGTTCATATTGCCTTAAGTTCAGCAGATTTTTCGGTGGACTGGAATCAAGTGAAAGATGCCATTAATGATAAAACCCGAATGATCATTGTCAATACTCCGCATAACCCAACAGGTGCAATTTGGTCACATCAAGACTGGTTAAATTTAATTGAATTGATGGGGGATAAAAACATTGTGCTGCTGTCCGATGAAGTCTATGAACATCTGATTTACGATGGTCAAAAACACTATTCAGCGCTGTCTTTTGCTGAATTGCGTGATCGCAGTATTGTGGTCGGTTCATTTGGAAAAACCTTCCATGTCACGGGATGGAAAACGGGGTATTGCATTGCGGCCCCTGAACTGACGAAAATGTTCAGACAGGTTTATCAATTTTCCAGTTTCTGCGCTGTCACGCCTGTGCAAATGGCATTGGCAACCTTTATGCAGCAGCATCCTGAACATATTGAAGAATTGGCAAGCTTTTATCAGCAAAAACGCGATCTGTTTAATTCAGGATTGAAAAACTCACACTTTCAATTTACCCCCTCGCAAGGCACCTATTTTCAGAACTTAAATTACAGTGTGATTCGTCCCGATTTAAACGATGTGGAGATGTGTACCTTTCTGGCCGAACAGCATGGCATTGTCGCCATTCCAATTTCGGTTTTTTATCAACAAGCGCCCGAAAATTTACGTTTAATCCGTTTTTGTTTTGCTAAAAAAGATGAAACGCTTGAACGTGCCGCTGCCATTTTGTCAGCAGTTTAAATGCATTATTAGCTAATAAAGTTTCGCCTTAGTTACCTAAAAGCTAAGGCTTTTTTTAACCAACTCAGGTAGTGTAAGTTTAAATCTGCAAAATGATAAAAATATATTTACAGGACGTTCAATGCCTAAAAACCAGCCGATGGTTAATCAACACAATTTATGGAAAACATTTTTTATTTTTCTCATGCCCTTGATTGCGACTAATATTCTGCAAAACCTATCAGGCACCATTAATACCATTTTTGTCGGACAAATGATGGGGGTCAATGCGATTGCTGCCGTGGCGGTGTTCTTCCCCATTTTATTTTTTCTGATGGCTTTTGTGATTGGACTTTCCGCGGGTGCAACGGTCTTGGTCGGACAAGCGTGGGGCGCACAAAATATTGAAAAAGTCCGCTGTGTCGTTGGTTCAACGCTATTTATGACTTTAATTGGCGGCAGTGTGATTGCGTTATTAGGTGTAGTGTTTGCCAAACATATACTACTGGCTTTAGGCACAGACCCAGATGTGATGCATCTGTCCTTGCCCTATGTGCAGTGGATGCTGGCAGGAAGCCCACTGCTGTTTCTCTATATTATTTACACCTCTATTTTACGCGGTGTTGGTGACAGCACCACACCGCTGATTGTCTCAGGAATGACCATTTTAATTGGTTTATTAATTACCCCTGTGCTGATTGCGGGTTATTTTGGTTTCCCGAAAATGGGCATTATTGCCCCTGCGATTGCCACCATTGTTGGCTATTTTGCCGTACTGATCTTTTTAGTGCTGTACTTAAATAAAAAAGATCACCCACTCAAACCAGACCGTCTGCTATTGAGTCATATTCGCCATCATCCCGAACTGAGTAAAATCGTGCTGCGTTTGGGAATTCCAACAGGCATCCAAATGGTAACGACATCCGTTGCAGGTTTGGTGATTGTCGGCCTAGTCAATCATTATGGTTCAAACGCAACAGCAGCTTATGGTGCCGTCAATCAGGTGTTGAATTATATTCAATTCCCCGCCCTGTCTATTTCCATTGCGGCTTCAATTTTTGCAGCGCAAGCCATTGGCGCAGGAAAATCGGACTTACTCGCGCAAGTGACGCGTACCGCACTGAGTATGAATATTTTGGTTACGGGCACTTTGGTCACTTTAGCTTATCTATTCTCCAAATATTTGATGGCCTTGTTCATTACCGATCCTGAAGTGGTGGCACTGGGACAACAGTTATTGTTTATCGTGTTGTGGTCTATTCTATTCTTTGGTGCCAGTTCGATTTTTGCCTCAATCATGCGTGCCAGCGGAACAGTCACTGTACCCATGATCATTAACATTTTCGCTATTATTGCCATTGAAGTGCCATGTGCCTATTTATTTAGTCAATGGTGGGGGCTGCAAGGCATTTGGTATGCCTATGCTTTGGCATTTGTCTGCTTATGTATTCTGCAAGGTCTGTATTATCAATTGGTCTGGAAAAGAAAAACCATTCAAGCGTTGATTTAACCTCTAAATCAATCTGATTGAGATCATGTTTGAGATAACATCAGTATTTTTTATGCTGTTTGATTCTCAACAATCGTCCATTTTTGCTGTTTATTTTTAAACACATAAAAACTTTATGTGTTTTATGTTATTGTTTTAATTAATCTTTTAATTTGGCATAGATATTGAAAGATGCACTATTGAGAAAAATACAATCAATAGGATAGAACAATGTCAAAACGTCAAATTAAACTGGGTGCCTTTATTCCAACCACCTCACAACATGCCGCAGGTTGGCGACATCCAGAGTCACGCCCGCAGGATCATTTAAGTCTAGCTTATGCCATTGAACTGGCGCAAACCGCTGAAAAAGGTTTATTTGATGCCTATTTTCTAGCAGATGGTTTATCGGTGCGTTGGGGGTCTGCACAAGAAGGTGAATTGGGCTTAGGCGATAAAGGTGTCGGTTTTGAGCCAGTGACTTTATTTGCCGCACTTGCCACAGTGACTGGTGCGCCTCTGCTTGAGTTAGGCTCATGGCTCTTGCCTCTGTAATTGTGTGATTGAAAAATCTTCTTGTAAAAAAGGTGAAATCTCTCTCATCTAGGTTTGCTCCCCCCACTTTAGCAAAAGACATAAAGTTGGCAATGTGCAACATGCCCAAACCTAGACCGAGCGACACACTTGCAGGCCATAACCAAAATGACTAACTTGCGATACTTGAACTCAGTAAGGCAAAACAAATCAAGGCTAAATTAAAAGGACTGAGCCCTGTAGAGTACAGAACTCAGTCCTTAAAAGCCGCTGAATCAAACCATCCAACTTTCGAAGGTCAGATCAATATTGCGGGTTTCGAAGCGATTTTTTTATTTAAAACGCTTACTCCATGTCGTCGCCATCGCGGTTACTTTTTGATAACCGGTTGGTAAAACACGTTGAATTAAATCTAAGGTTTTTGCATCGTTACCAATCAATAAACGGCGCTTATCTTTTTGTACAGCCTCCAAAATTTGACGCGCTGCTTCTTCAGGTGGACAACGCAATAATTTATTAAACGTCTTTGCCGATTTTTCAGGATTCATCCCCAGTGCTTTTAAGCTGTCATTCATTTTTGCAGCATTGGCAATATTGGTCCGAATGCCTCCCGGATGTACGCATAATGCGCTCACGCCACAATTTTCAATATCCAGTTCTTGACGTAATGATTCAGTAAAACCACGCACCGCAAACTTGGTCGCATTATAGGCAGACTGCGTCGGTTGCGCCGTTAAACCAAAAAGACTGGAAATATTAATCACATGACCTTCACCCGATTTCTTGATCAGCGGTAAAAACTCTTTGGTGCCATAGACCACACCCCAAAAGTTAATATTCACAATCCACTCGAGTTCTTCATAAGATGCACCTTCAACCGTTGAACCCAGTGCGACCCCAGCATTGTTAAAAATCATGTTGACTGAACCATGATTGTGTACCGTATCAGCAGCCCAAGCTTTCATGGCATCACGGTCGGCAACATCTAACTTTTGCGTCGTGACACGAACATTACTTTTTTCTAGCAATTCAACAGTTTGTGCCAAACCTTGTGCATTGACATCACTCAATGACAAATGACACCCTTGTTTCGCCAAAAGAACAGCCAATTGCTGCCCAATGCCCGAACCTGCACCTGTAATTGCTGCAACTTTATTTTTAAAATTTTTCATGACTCATCCTTATTCAATTCTTTCTGCATCATCAAGCCAAACAGATTGGTTATTTTTTTGCTGTAATGATGTACAGTTCATCCACCCAATATAATTTTGACAATACTCATTGTCAATATAATATTAGATCAACAACAGAATAAAGACCCTCCTTCGATTTCCAGCATAGGTCTACGCACAAATTATTGTTAACATAGGGCAAACCTTGATTGCATTTGGCACACGACTTTTATGACTGAACCACACGACCATCTCCAAGAAAAACAAAAGAAAACGTCAAAAACCAAAGAACGTCAATTTAAAGGCTTATCTTTAACTGAACGTAAACAAGCACGTCGTGAAAAACTGATTGAAGCGGGCATTGAAGCTTATGGCACACATGGTTTCTTTGCGGTTACGGTCAAAGATATTTGCAATGAAGCCAAGCTTACCGAGCGCTATTTTTATGAATCTTTTAAGAAAAGTGATGAACTTTTTCAAACCATCTTTTTAACCTTAATTGATCAATTACAACACAATGTGATGCAAGCCATCATGCAGGCATCCACCGATCCACGAAAAATGATTGAAGCAGGTTTAACCGCTTTACTCACCACATTAAGAGATAATCCACGAATGGCACGGATTATTTATATCGATGCCATGCTGGTTCAAGAACTGCATAATCAAGCCACCATTCATGAAACCATGTTACGCTTTGACCGTATGATTCAGGCCTTTGTCATGCTAATGATGCCGCATATTGATCGCTCAGAACGTGAAATTTCCTTCGTTGCTACGGGGCTGAATGGTTATGTGACTCAAATTGCGATTCGTTGGGTGGTCAGCGGCTTTAAACAATCGCTGGAAGATGTTTTATCCTCATGTAGCATCGTTTTTTTATCATTGCTGAATACTTTTTCAGAAAAAGGAAAAATATTAAAAAAAGAAAATCCGTGATCATGAGCATATCAAAAAATATTCAAAGCTTTGAATTTGTTATATTTATATGACTGATTTATTTTAAAATCTTGATTTTATCAGATAAAAATTGTCACATTTATTTACTAAAATGGGCAGAGTGCCCTTTTCTGCAATGATACTGTCATAATTAATCTTTGTAATAAGCCTGTCATAAATACAAAACGGTTCACCGTTAACATCAAATAGGATATTGCGTTGTGAAAGATGACTATATTTTAATCGTCGATGACGAACTTCCCATTCGAGAGATGATTCATACCTCTTTAGACATGGCAGGCTTTCAATGCTTACAAGCAGAAGATGCGAAACAAGCGCACCAAATGATTGTGGATCAACGTCCTGCACTTATTTTACTCGATTGGATGCTACCAGGTGGCATCAGTGGCGTTGACTTGTGTCGCCGCTTAAAACGTGACGAGACACTGACCGAAATTCCAGTGATTATGCTGACCGCACGCGGTGAAGAAGACCATAAAGTTCAAGGTCTCGATGCAGGTGCAGATGACTATATGACCAAGCCTTTTTCTACCCGAGAATTGGTTTCGCGTATTAAAGCGGTGTTACGTCGTGCCAATGCGCTAAGTGGCGAAAAAACCATTGATGCCAATGGTTTAATCCTTGACCCAGTGAGCCAACGTGTTAGTTTTGGTCAGAACATTTTAGAGATGGGCCCGACAGAATATCGTTTATTGGCCTTCTTTATGACCCACCCAGAACGTGCGTATACGCGCGCTCAATTGCTGGATCAAGTTTGGGGTGGTAACGTATATATTGAAGACCGTACCATTGACGTGCATATTCGACGTTTACGCAAAGTGCTCGAACCATATGCTGTAGACCGCTTTGTCCAAACGGTTCGTGGCACAGGTTATCGTTTTTCTACCCGCGCGGATATCGCTTTAGGTTAGCCGTTTTTTAGGTAAATTGTGTTTTATGTATGAACCGTACCCTGTCCCAGAATTGACACGAGAACATCAAAAATTTCGCTACAGCAGCTTATGGACTTTTGCGAAGCAAGATTTACGTCTACTCGCCTTTCTCCTGCTGATTGCCAGTTTTATTGGCATCGGGATTGGGTATTTTTGGATTTTAATTTTTATCGCTTTTAGCATCTTTTTTGTCCTGCAATTACGTTCATTGTATTTGGTCAATGAATGGATTTCTAATCGTCCTTATGATGTACCGCCTAATTTAGACGGCATTTGGGGTGCATTACTGTTTAATGTTTATCGTGCACAGCGCCAAGAACGTATTGTACAAGCAGAAATGGTCGGCTTAATTGATCGCGCTCAATCCTCACTGGTGGCATTAGCAGAAGCCGTGGTGTTAATTGACGAATCACACCAAATTGAATGGTGGAATCCAGCAGCAGAAAAATTGCTGGGGATTCAACCTCTAGACCGTGGGCGTAATATTTTAACGATTCTACGTCAGCCTAATTTTATTGAATATTTTAATCATATTGACCAAGCACCTGACGGCTTAAAAATGAAATCTTCAGCTTTTGAAGATCATTATGTGCAAGTTAAAATGACCCGTTTTGGTGGAGAAAGTCGTTTATTGGTGGCCTATGACGTAACGCGTATGCATAACCTAGAACAAATGCGTAAAGACTTTGTCGATAATATTTCCCATGAATTACGCACGCCACTGACTGTACTGAGTGGTTATATTGAAACTTTTACCGATCAAGAAGATTTAAACCCGCGCTGGAAACGTGCCTTTGACCAAATGCAGGCACAAACCAAACGGATGAATGCCTTGGTCAATGATTTACTGTTGCTTTCACGTTTAGAAAGCAACAAACAAATTGCCAAAAATCAGATTATTGAAATGCCCAGTCTGATGAACCAATTATTTGATGATGCACAAGCCTATAACGTTGATTATGGGCATACACTGAACCTCGAAATTGATAGTCATTGTGACCTGATTGGTTCGGATATGGAACTTGCCAGTGCGTTTAGCAACCTTATTACCAATGCCATTAAATACACCCCCAAAGGGGGCACTATTACCATGGGCTGGCACGATGACGGAGTACAAGGGTATTTTACCGTTGAAGATACTGGCATTGGCATTGACCCCAAACATTTACCCCGTTTAACCGAACGTTTCTATCGTGTTGATAGTGCGCGTAGCCGTCAAACTGGGGGAACAGGTTTAGGTCTAGCAATTGTCAAGCATGTGCTCATGCAACACGGCGCACACTTAGAAATTGAATCGAAAGAAAATCAAGGTTCAACCTTTAAAGTGGTGTTCCCGAAAGAACGTCTCTACCATATGAGCTAACGATATCAGCACTTTATAGTGCCTGTTTTTTAAACTTAGTATCAATAATAAACTTCTTTTACAAGTCGTTTCTTGATCAAAATGAGTAGTTCGTAAAGCCAAAATTTAAAACAAATTTTAACAGGTATTGAATTCATGAGTGTGGCATGGATGCCACACGTTTCCCATCCTTGCGCTGCATTTTAAAGCAGTGCTTAAAACTGGCTCAGGATGTCGTGTATGGGAAACAAAAGGTTTTTCTTGCGTAGCAGTGCTCCTCATTTTGACCTTTCAAAAGTAGAAATACTGCCTACGCAAAGGCATAAAAATTGAATTCATCAAGTGAGGCAGTGCTGATTTTAAAAAATCAAATATTGAACATTTTTTGATTTATACAAATTATCTAATTTAAGCTAAATTTTGCTCTTTCAAGCGTGCACGTTGAAACGCTGGACGTTGCGCAATACGTTGTAGATATGCCTTGATATTTGGATAAGAACCCGTTGTTCTGGATTGAATCGCTTCTAATGGAAACCACATTTGAACATCTGCAAAAGAAAATGTACCCGCAAAATATTCATGCTTAGATAAATAATCTTCCAAATATTCAATATGATCTTTTAAACGAGGACGAATAAATCCAGTCTTGACCCCGACTGTTATTTTTTCTGCAATCGGCTTAATCAACCACGGCACATGTTTGGGTACATTATTCATCACCAGCTGCATCACCAATAAAGGCATTAACGAACCTTCCGCATAATGCATCCAATAACGATACTGCTGCTGTTCTGCTTTATGCTGCGGTTTAAACTGCTGTTGCACATCATAGCTTTCTTGCAAATACTGTAAAATAACCGCAGATTCCGCAATGGTTTGATCATCGTCGGTTAATACTGGTGCTTTCGCCAAAGGATGCACCAATTTTAATTCAGGGGGTGCAGCAAAAGTCGGTAAGCGCTGATAAAACTGCACTTGATAATCAAGTTCCAATTCCTCTAAAGCCCATAAAATTCGAAAAGAACGTGACTGATCTAAGTGGTGTAATGTAATCATTTTTTGACCTCTATTTTTATGCTTTGACTATACGCATCGCTCTAAAAAAATGACACCCTGCTTTACACAAAATGTCATAACTATCGGGTCATTCAACAAGTACGGTCTTTATCTCTACACTACGCAACAAGGTTTTGGTCACAGGCGTTTTACTGCTAATCTCTAAAACTTTTTGCTTCAGTTCCTCCGATAGCGGCTGTGCAAAAGATAAACGACGTTCAATCCATTCTTTGCCTTCTTTATTGACATAAAAGTCAGCTTCAACCGAAAACTCACCCAACTCAAGCCCTTTATGGCTGGCGTACATGCGTAGCGTGATCATGGTACAAGAAATCAGGCCAGAACAAATCAAATCATAAGGTGCAGGCCCTTGATCTTGTCCACCAAAAGACTCAGGTTTATCGGTGATAAATTGGTGTGTGCCACTTCTCACCTCACCCGACCAAGGT
This sequence comes from Acinetobacter kyonggiensis, assembly GCF_900107285.1. Classification (GTDB taxonomy): domain Bacteria; phylum Pseudomonadota; class Gammaproteobacteria; order Pseudomonadales; family Moraxellaceae; genus Acinetobacter; species Acinetobacter kyonggiensis. The sequence goes on from NZ_FNPK01000036.1 coordinate 9,317, forward strand.
TCAGCAAGCGTTCGTACTTCAGCATTTGCAATAATTGCCATAATCATTAATCCTCTATTTTTTTATCGCGATGCACGCATTTTATCTGGGAAGGCAGGTGCTTCTAATCTTGGACCTGGATAATCCGCAATATCACCAAAGCGTTGATCTTGATTAATCCATTGATCTCGGGCAAGGCTCAGTTCTTCCTGCGTACGTCCGACAAAATTCCACCATAGCAATATCGGTGACTCAAACGGTTCGCCGCCTAACAATAAAATACGGCTGCCAGCATGCAACTGAATTTCAATTTCAGCCAGACCGGGCTCTAACACCACCATATTGTCTTCAGTCAATTCATGACCATTCACCACAGCCGTCCCATCCAAGGCCATAAAACCATGTTCAAAGGTTGGATTGAGTTGAAGTCGCGTGGTGGTCGATTCTTTTGCGGTTAAATCGACACCGAGTAATTCGGTATGCACTGCGACAGGAGATTTGGTTTTAAAAAACTCACCAACCAAAACGGTGAATTCCACCTGATCTTTTTCGACTACGGGAAGTTCTGGATAATGGTCAAAACGCGGTGCCATATTTATTTTATCATCAGGCAATGCAATCCAAAGCTGAGCAGCATGCATATGGGTTTCCGTTTCTGGCGCAACTTCAGTATGTGAAATACCATAACCTGCGGTCATCAAATTGACCTGCTTCGGGCGAATCAATTGTTTGGTGCCTAAGCTATCGGTATGCATCATGGTGCCTTCAATCATCCAAGTGAAGGTTTGTAAACCCATATGCGGATGTGGGCCAACATCTAAACCATCACCTTGAGGAAAAGTGACTGGCCCTGCATGATCTAGAAAGCACCATGCGCCAATTAAGCGTTTGTGACGGCTAGGCAATGCACGTTTAATGATGGTTCCCTGCCCAATTTCTGCACTACGCAAAGGAAATTCCTGAATAAATTGATTCACGTATTTTTCACAATCGTCTGAGTTAGAAAGCTCTATATAGTTACTATTGGTCATATTCTTATCCTAAGTCTTACGGACTAAACCGTGCTTTTAATGTCTTCATCTATTCTTATCATCATATAGACTCTTACAAACTCAGCCTATAAGTCACTTAATACGCTGAATACTATGTATAGGACAATATCATTTTTGAAACTTTTCTTGATGAGCAACCCTTTGCTGATTGATCCAATTGAATATTAATCTCTTATTCATATGAATTTTATACATATAAAAAAAATTGTCACAATTGCACTGACCATTCAATGTTTGTTTTATATACAAAATTTATTCTTCAGCATATGATTCTTTACTTACAACCCACATATGGGGCTGACTTAAATGTTTAAGAGAGATCAAAAAAGCTCTCGTGACAAAAATGATAAAAATAGTCATCATTTTGAAACACCTAGAGAAAAAAAATTTAACCATGAAACTGCGTATATTTTACCGGAGCAGGTATGTAGTGCTGAAAATCGAAAAATAATAGAACAGGCATTAGATGCTCCAATCACGCGTATTCCAATACAATTTCAGCAATATTACTTAAACTATCAAAATAAACACCAACGACAATTTTTAAAATACGTTAATTACATTGGTCAACTTACATTTTTAATCTATTTTTTTGTAGATTGGTTCTTATTACCTGAAATCGTTATGATTTCTGCTATAGCGCGGCTAAGTTTGGTACTAGGCGCAATACTCATCAATATCTTCTTCTTCCGTTACTGTAAAAATATTAATATTTTAGACAGTTTACTGCCTATTTATGTCGCAATAGCCGCGGTCGTCTGGTTAGGACTGTTGTATTTATCACAGAGTCCGCTGGTTCATACTTATATCTATGCTTCTGTAATTTTTATTTTATTGGGCAATTTATGCATACAGGTCTCCTTTCGATATTCCATATTTACCTCTTTACTCACTAGTGCAATTATTTTAGGAGGAGTATTTAACTTAGTCAGTTTTCAGGAAGCCATTCTATTTTCATTCACATATACCCCTGTTTTATTACTCAGCATGTATATCAGTTGGAATAATACTTTAAATTCAAAACGGAATTTTTTACGGGTTTTATTAAATGATTGGAATTATTACGCTTTATGTCAACTTGCTCATACAGATGAACTAACCCAACTCAATAATCGTAGACAATTTATGCAGATGGCTGAAAAGACCATTCAGAAATGGCCAAAATATAATTTAGCCTGCTTACTCATGTTTGATATCGATTTTTTCAAAAAAATTAATGATACCTACGGACATGATGTCGGGGATGAGGTTCTTCGTATACTTGCTGAGATTTCTCGCCAAGAAATGCGCTACACCGATGTACTCGCTCGTTTTGGAGGCGAAGAATTTATTGCCTTATTGCCCAACACCACACTGGATGAAGCAATTATTATTGCCAATCGCTTATGCCAGAAAATTGAAAGCCATCAAATTTGTGTTCAAAATAAATTCTTTTTCAACTTTACCGTGTCCATTGGTATCTCTCAACTGCAACCACAGCAAAACGATTTAAATTTACTGATTAAAAATGCAGATATTGCGCTCTATGAAGCCAAGAAAAATGGACGTAATCAAGTCGCCATTTATAGTTATAAATAACTATAAATTTTCTTCGTCAAAACGATCCTGATCAATTCTGTAGATATGGAAGCTACGTTCGATCTGAACACCTAAGCCAAATTCAATCATCAGTGATGTGAGCTTCTCACCATCAATTAACACAATTCCCGATTTTTTAGCAGATTCAATCGCTTCTTTACTAAAACTAGAAGTTGTTATAAAAACACCTTTTTTCGCAACTTGATCCGCCAAAGCACCTTTAAATTGTTGAATATCAGGACGACCAACAGTATTTTCCCAACGTTTAGCTTGAATATAAATTTTATCTAAACCTAAACGATCTTCACTGATCACACCATCAATACCACCATCGTTGGTTTTACCAATTGCTTGAGCTGCATCTTGATGTGAACCGCCATAACCCATAGCAACCAGCAAATCGACAACTAATCTTTCAAAAAATGCAGGGCTATTTTCTTTAACCAATTTCAGTAAATCACTCTTTAATAATTCAGTTGTCTCTATGATTATTTCATCAGGCGTTCTTTTATCATCTGACTTCTGTAATAGTGTTGTATCAATATTTTTTTCTTGCTGAATTTCCTGATTTTCTTTAGAGATTCCTAATTTATAATTTGAGAAACTTTCGAACTGCATCAAAAACTCATTTGTAATACTTGTCAACTTTGCTAAATCTAATTGACGCCCTATTGGGCTTAATTCACAAAATCCACGCTTTGGCTGATTTATCAAACCAGCCTTAGCTAAATAAGTTTTAGCCCAACCAGTACGATCATAAAAAATTGTTTTTGTACCACTTGATAATCTTAAATTTAGTTCTTCTTCACTTAATCCTAATTATTGAGCGAAGCAATTGACAGCATTTAAAGTTTTGATAGCAACATTTTCTCTGCCAATAATTTCATGAATAAGAAACTTCACGGATCATAAAATAATAAAAAAATTCTCTTTAACGATTTAATTTTAAATAAAAAGAGCGCCTAAGCGCTCTTTTTTAAGTAATTTTTTTACTCACTGCCGCAGGTATAGCCTTTGCCGTAATTTAGGTAAGAAGCGTTGCTTCTTGAAATCCCTAAATTACTCCCATTCAATCGTTGCTGGTGGCTTAGATGACACGTCATAAACAACACGTGAAACATCAGCAATTTCATTCATGATACGTGTTGAAATCTTATCAACCAAATCATAAGGAAGATGTGCAAAACGCGCTGTCATAAAGTCAACCGTTTCAACCGCACGAAGCGCAATCACCCATGCATAACGACGACCGTCACCTACAACACCAACTGATTTCACAGGTTGGAATACCGCAAAGGCTTGCGCAGTTTTGTCATACCAACCACTAGCACGAAGTTCTTGCATAAAGATGTCATCAGCAAGACGAAGAATATCTGCATATTCTTTTTTCACTTCACCCAAAATACGCACGCCCAAACCTGGACCTGGGAATGGATGACGATATAGCATTTCAAACGGTAAACCTAAAGTAGTCCCTAAACGACGTACTTCATCTTTAAACAAGTCACGAATTGGCTCAACCAATTCAAAGGCTAAATCTTCTGGCAAACCACCCACGTTATGGTGTGATTTAATCACATGTGCTTTACCATTTTTAGTTGCCGCAGATTCAATCACGTCAGGGTAAATTGTCCCTTGTGCAAGGAAGTTTACGCCATCAAGCTTACGTGCTTCTTCAGCAAATACGCCAATGAATTCACGACCAATGATTTTACGTTTTTTCTCTGGATCAACTTCACCTTTCAGTGCAGTTAAGAAACGATCTTCAGCATCGGCACGAATCACACGGATACCCATGTTTTTTGCAAACATGTCCATCACTTGCTCGCCTTCGTTCAAACGAAGTAAACCGTTGTCTACAAATACGCAAGTCAGCTGATCGCCAATCGCACGGTGTAAAAGTGCCGCAACAACTGATGAATCGACACCACCAGACAAACCTAAAAGAACTTTTTGATCGCCAATTTGTTGACGTAATTGTTCAACGCGGAGGTCAATAATGTTTTCAGAATTCCAAAGATTACGACATCCACAAATGTTGTGTACGAAGTTAGACAGTAACTCAGCACCTTTTGCAGTATGGGTCACTTCTGGATGGAACTGTACACCGTAGAAACGACGTTTTTCATCGCTTACTGCTGCAAATGGACAGCTTGGCGTGCTTGCAGTGACTGAGAAACCTTCAGGGATCGCAGAAACTTTATCGCCATGGCTCATCCAAACATTGAGTTTGTTGTCGCCACTTTCAGAATCAGCATCGTTTAAATCACCAAGAAGCTGATCACGAACTAAAACATCAACTGCTGCATAACCAAACTCATGTACTGTACCCGGCTCTACTTTACCGCCAAGCTGCTCTGACATGGTTTGTAAACCATAGCAAATCCCTAATACAGGTACACCTAAGTTGAACACAACTTCTGGCGCACGTGGACTACCTTCTTCATGCACACTTTCAGGCCCACCAGACAAGATGATACCGTTCGGATTAAACGCACGAATGTCTTCTTCAGACATGTCATAGGCATACATTTCAGAATAAACACCAGCTTCACGTACACGACGTGCAATAAGCTGACTATATTGAGAACCGAAATCCAAAATTAGGATGCGATCTTCAGTAATTTGGGTATTGGTAGTCATGGATAAACCACTATGCAGGCAAACGAATATAAGCGCGACATTCTATCATTTTTATCTGCTAGACGCACACCATTCATCCAAGGCGCACATTCAATTGATTGCATTATATTTCAGCGCTAAAAAAGCGCCCATTTTCGGGCGCTCTATAGCAATCAATCCAGAACTTTTTCTATTTTAACCACTTCAATATCGGTTGGTTTATAACGATGTTTATCCACCTCACCAATGGCAGTGACCTTGTCACCCGCCTGAATACCAGCCGATTTCCAAAGATCATCATCGATTTCAAGTAAAATTAAACCTGTGCCATCATTAAACTCATAATGTTCTTGGTTTAAATGCTTCACCAAAATACCCGTTAAAGTGACGGCAGTTTCGTCTTTTAAATTTTTAACCTCTGCCACTTTCACCTGATTGCTTGCAGCTTCTCGAAGAATAATATGATCGTCCTTACCCGCCCAAGTATTTACCTTTGTAAAAATAGAACTAGTGAATAGAATAACCATCAAAATCTTATGCATATTTATTTTCCTATTCTAAAGTGCGCTAAAATTTTATCTAAACAAAATTTGAACCCTCTGTACGCTGACTTTTTGTAATTTCAAGGCCATTGAAGCCAGATAAAATCACCTTTTATAACGCTAAAAATCAATCCATTATTTTTCAATATGATGATCTAGACTGAATTTACCCGCACCGTGTAACATCAAGAACAATAGCCCACCCGTCATGGCCATATTTTTCATAAAATTGATACCATCTTCTGCACCATTATGGAAAAGGAAAGCCGTGATCAAACTAAATACCGCTAAGCCCAATGCAGCAAAGCGTGCTTGAAAACCCAATAACAACGCCAAACCACCTCCAAACTCAACCAAAATGGTTAAAGGTAGCATGACTCCGGGTACACCCATTGATTCCATATAACCAACAGTTGCACTATAAGCCGTGATTTTCCCCCAGCCTGCAATAATAAAAATATAAGCCATCAGAACACGCGCAATGAGACTGATCAAAGCATCGGCCTGTGGGCCTTGAAGCAGATTTTTTAGCACAACATTCGGATTTAACATGAGGTGACCTATTCAATATTTTTGTGATGATGGATTGATACTAGGCTGTTTTTTTTGCTGAATAAAGCAGCTATTTGTAGATACATCGTTGCAAATATAGAATGATTAAACTGGAATTTATTTACGTTTTTATACTGACTTTCATACCTTAGACTGCTAGGATTTCAGCACATTTTCGCTGTCTGTGACCCCATGGAACTGATTGATTTTATATTACATGTTGATGACCATTTACTCGAATTTATCACCAATTATGGCATCTGGATTTATGCCATTCTTTTCTTAATTATTTTTGTAGAAACGGGTTTAGTGGTCATGCCATTTTTACCAGGTGATAGCTTATTGTTTGCCGCAGGTGCACTAGCTGCCTCAACGGGCGTGATGGATCCCTTTGTTTTGGTGGTGCTATTGTTTATTGCGGCCGTACTCGGTGACACACTGAATTATCATATTGGTAAACTTATCGGGCCACGTGTATTTGAAATGGAATCACGTTTTATTAATAAAAAGCATTTACATTACACGCAAAAGTTCTTTGAGAAACATGGTGGCAAGACCATTATTTTTGCACGCTTTGTTCCTTTCGCTCGTACTTTCGCTCCATTCGTGGCGGGTGCAGGCAACATGAATTACAAATTTTTTCTTAGTTTTAATGTGATTGGTGCAATCTGCTGGGTCGGTTCATTTATTACGTTGGGCTATTTATTTGGCAATATGCCGATTGTCAAAGACAATTTTACCCATCTTATTTTTGGCATTATTATTCTCAGTGTACTTCCCGGTATTATTGGTTTCATTCGTCAAAAGCTGAAAAAGAGCCATTAAATACGCGTGTGATAAAAGGTGTAAGTGTTAAAAAAACCGCATCACCACGGGCAACATACACAGCAGTAATAACATGGCCGATCCTTTATATAAAAGATCGGCTTTTTTTTGCTTTGATTGACCTGCCAAAATCGCACGTCCAAAAGACATCCAAAACATCACCGTTGGTAAAAGTACCAAAGCAAACACAGCAAAAACTAAAATAAAATTGCTCGGATTCTGCCAAGTTTCAGGCGGCAATACGCCCGCAGCAAACAATAAAGCTTTTGGATTTTTTAAGGTCGAAAAGAACAGTTGGCGAGGTCGAATAGATGGATAGCGTTGACTATGCTGTTCCAAATGGGATGATTTCCATAAATGAAAAGCCAACCAAAAAACATACAGGGCACTGAGTAAATGTAATAAATTGATTAAATGTGGCCACGTTGGGCTACATAAATGGATAAATAATGCCCACAAATTAATGGCATAAAAATAACCCAATAGCTCTGCTGGAATAAAAAGACTGGTTTTTGCCACCCCTTTTTGATGTGCCGAGCTTGCAAGTAATGCATTGGTCGGACCGGGAATCATCAGAACCGCAATCACTGCCAATACAAAAAGCCAACTCTCAATCATACAGACCTAACATCACCATTAAACAGTGACACACCTTATATGAAAGTCATAAAAAGTGACAAGTCTTTCGATCAAAAAATATGACTTCAAGCGTTTAAATACCATCTTGTAAATAATTAAACATATGATATTTATTATATTTTATTGAAACATTTTGCTAATATTTTATCACACTGTTGTTTCTCAAAGCGCAACAACAGTGTGCTTATTCCGACCATTATTGTGCTTTATTACGAATAATAATGGGACAGTTTTTGAATTTTGCCGCTTGAACCACAGCTTCTTGCTCACCTAAAAGACGAGCTAATTCAGTATTTTTCGTATTAGAAGACTGCCCCATGTTCACTGAAACACTTGGACCAATGCCCCAACCACCACGACTGCCCCAGCCCCCACCTAATCCAACACCGACACCTACGCCAGTACGCTTAGCCGGTTGCACACCATTATCGACATATTGCTGAATACGGTTATATTCGCTTTGTAATTGTTGACAGTTCAAAGCTTGATACTGCGTGGGTGATATATAAGTCGGTTTTACTGTGGTCGCACATGCACCTAATAAAACGCTACTTGCCATGAATAGGCTGACATAAATTTTTTTCATAGGAAATCTCAAATCTTATTTTGCTCAATTTCATTGAACAACGATTGATAGGCTTGCGTCAATTTATGATCAGTAGCCAAATGAATGAGAGGCTGATTTTTAAAATGAGATTCCTTCATCAAAATTGACGGCGGCAACATGCTGGCTAAAACGGGTAAACCTTCATCTTTAAGTTGTTGTACCACTTCACGTGGTAATTTTGCTTGTGCTTGAAATTGATTCACCACAATCCCTTCAATTTCCAAGCGATCATTATGATCATCTTGTGTTTCGATGACATTTTCAATCAAGGTCTGTAAAGCACGTTTTGAAAAAACATCACAATCAAAAGGAATTAATACCCGATCCGAAGCAATTAAAGCCGATAGGGTAAAAAAGTTAAATGCTGGCGGCGTATCAATATAAACACGCTCATATTCTCCCTCCAACTGCTGTAAAGCATCACGCAATTTATAAATTTTATGTTTCGATTCTAAAGCATAGGCCAGCGCACCCAAAGTTGGGCTTGCAGGAATCACATCTAAATTTTTAAAAGGAGATGAGTGCACATAACTTTGTAAACCTTTGGCACGATTTTTTAGAATAGAACCAATCGCGTTGCTCAAAAGCCCTTTGCTTTGTGTTGTGCCCAGCATTTCTTCAAAATAATTTTCAATATTCGGCTCCAAAGCGGGTTTATCCGCCGAATACGTTGCATCATCACCCAATAAATATTGGCTAGAATTGGCTTGTGGATCTAGATCAATTAACAAGGTCTTAAAACCTTGATATGCACTGATTGCTGCCAGATTCACGGCAATACTAGATTTACCGACCCCACCTTTTTGATTAAAAACCACACGTGTCCGCATTAATAACCTCCATGCTTTATATTTATGTATTGTTTGCAGTTTAACCTAGACCGATTGCTGCACAAATAATAATGTCTAACAATTAGCCGAAATTAGGCTTCAACATCACCAGACCGATTATCGCAATCAATGCCACCACAGCAATGGCTAAGCCTGCACGACGTTGTAGCAATAAAATATGATCATCTTTTGGTGGTGTTTCAAAAAGTATGCTGACATTAAATGAAGCCATTATTGATGTAAAAAAAGGTTAAGTCGAAAGCTTTAAAATGGTTTTCAATCTTTT
>NZ_FNPK01000035.1 GCF_900107285.1 Acinetobacter kyonggiensis
GTAAATATTACTAGATTGATTTAACACAAAATCTCTTATTCGAAATTTGAAATGTAAGTCCAAAATAGAAAAAGCCAGTGCAACTGGCTTTTTATTGTCACGTATAAATCTAAGACTTACTTTAGGCGTATTTAAATCTATGTTCCACCGCTTCTAAACCATTGATTTTAGGTTGCGGATACAGACAGATGTGACGTTACTTTGGGGTGTGCTCTATAGTTACAAAAAAATCATTATTCATTTAAGGGCTAAAAATATAGGCTATTTTTTTAGAAAATATTTTTTAATCTTATGCAATATAATTTTCATTGAAAAAACTTATCCTAAAACTATTTTTGATTAGTATTAAGGATAGAGAGTATTTAACCTAGGGCGTGTCATCAATTAATTTGAGGAAAACCGTCTTGTCCCCATTATACTTTTATGACTAAACGCTATGCATTAAGAGATGATCATAGCTAATGCCATATTTACAATATCAGCGCACAGCCCAAAGAATGATTTTGAATAGCCACCAAAACTCTAGACACACATAACCATCTTTTGATGGGACTTTTCATAATCTAATGGAGAACGTTGTCCATTGGAACCATGTCTTCTTTTTGAGTTATAAAACATTTCAATATATTCAAAGATATCTGACCTCGCTTCAGTTCTTGATGCATAGTTTCTCTTCTTAACTCGTTCCCGTTTTAATAGCTGGAAAAAGCTTTCTGCAACAGCATTATCATGGCAATTGCCTCTACGACTCATACTGCATTCCAAATTATGTTGTTTAAGGAATGCTTGCCATTCATGACTGGTATATTGGCTGCCTTGGTCAGAATGAATCAAAACCTTGTTCTTTGGTTTTCTCCGCCATAAAGCCATCAATAACGCATCTAGCACAAGATCTGTAGTCATTCTTGATTTCATAGACCACCCAACAACAAGGCGTGAAAATAGATCAATTACAACAGCAAGATATAACCAACCTTCATGTGTACGAATATACGTAATGTCTGTTACCCACTTCCGATTAGGCTGAGTTGGATTAAACTGTCGTTCTAAGGTGTTTGCGGAAACAATACTTGGCGTACCTGCATAAGATCTAGGCTTGCGATAGCCGCGCTGTGATTTAAGCCCATTCGCTTTCATTAACCTATGCACCCGGTTGATACCGCAATTTTCGCCAACATCTTTCAAATCACAGTGAATCTTGCGATAGCCGTAGACTCCGCCAGATTCCAGCCAGAACTGTTTAATCAATCCTGAAAGCTGTTGTCGTTTCCTCGCAGTTTTACTAGTGGGTTGTTTCAACCATGCGTAATAACCACTGTGATGAACATCTAGAGTCGAACATAAACGACGAACAGACCATATGTGCTGATTGTCCTGAATAAAGGCATACCTCATTTGGACTGGCTTGCGAAGTACACCGCGGCTTTTTTTAATATGTCCCTTTCTTCAGTAACTCTTTGCAACTCCTTTTTTAGCTTTGCCAATTCTGAAACTGCATCCCTAGAGTCTGTGATTTTAGGTTCTTGAGGAGCATAACGCTTGATCCAAGCATAAAGACTATGCGTGGTTGTACCTAAACGTGCGGCAACTTCAGCCACGCTATGACCTTTTTCAGTCACTTGCTTTACTGCTTCAATTTTGAATTCTTCAGGGTATCGTTTGCTACTGCTCATAAGCACCTCGTTAATTAGCCATTTTATCTAACTAAAAGGTGTCTACAAAATCGGTGGCTATTCATTTCGCCCTGAAAATGCCGACCATGGAAAGGATTCACATGCTGCACCTTTAGCTAAAACAGTCTTCAGCTTACCATTCGTGGTTATTTGCAACAGTGCCAATAAGAGTTCAAATATTCTATTTAATTGTCATTAAACCGGATTCTGGCAGGGTGATATATAGAAAATTTGGACGAATTAAAAAGCCTGCATTTGCGGGCTTTTTAATGTCTGGTTTGGAGTTAGTTATTTTTCTTTTCTAATTTTTGGGCAACGGCTAATTCACATTCTACTGGATGGAAGCTGACCAGATCTGCCGATGTACTTAACTTGCCATTTTCACGGTCGAAAATAAAAGAGACAGAACATTTTTGATTTGCCTGATCGGTGATTTGAACACCGTAATACCAGGTTTCCGCATCGCTAATCACTACGACGTTTTTAGTCTCACCTAAATTTTCTTTTAATACCGCCTGAGTTGGGGTGCTAATTGCACTAGCAATAAAATCTAATGAAACAGGTTTGTGCTCAGTGATTTTAGAGGTGATTTCTGGACTAAACAGTTGGTAATCATTACTGATTAACTGTTCATGATTATGTGCGTTTGCCAGTGATGCTGCGGATAGTGCTAATGTCAGCGTGATTAACTTGATTTTCATATTGTATCCTCATGATTCGAATATTTTAAAGTTTGAGTTTCTTTCAAATTTCTAAAATCATATACGATCTTAAAAATAATAAAGGGTTTGGAGATAAAATCTCATTTTTTTGTTTCACTCTGATGGGCATGCTGTTCCACAGTGGGAAAATATGCAATCCGTCTTTAGTCGATTTAGGCGTTGAGTTTTAGGCGGAATTCTTTCAGCCCAATAAAAAATTCGATCCTGCATCAATAATGTGAAAGAGCAATTCCATGGATAACAACCTATTTGATCATCTTATCCTTTCAATAAAAGAAGCAGGTGCCATCAAAAATGATGAGATTCATGCACGTCTGGCAGTTCTCAATAAATTTACAGAATTAGGTCGACCTCATACCCAAGTTGTCACTTAAATTTGAGTGATTTGGGGAAGCTTTACTTTTAAATTCTTTATGCAACAAAGCCTATTGAATCCGAAAAAGATAATAACTAGGCTTATAGATAATTTGATTTTTTAAATTTCCACAGTGGAAATTTAAAAATATTTTTTTTATTTTTTTATTATGCTAATATAAATTTAATTTTTATATATATTACCCATGACAATATACGTAATCGCAAATCAAAAAGGTGGTGTTGGAAAGACAACGCTATCAACCAACTTAGCTGTTGCTCTGAGTAAAAAAGGCAAGACGACTCTTGTAGATGGAGATGATCAACAATCCTCTATAAAATGGAGTAAACGTAGACTACAAGATTCTATTACAACCATTGCTCTTAAAGATAATTTAAAAGAAGAATTACAACAATTAAAACAAAATAATAAATATATTGTATTGGATGTTGCAGGGCGTGATTCAGCTGAATTTCGTTCAGCATTATTAACAGCAGATGTTCTTATTATTCCAACACAACCTAGTCAAACAGATATTGAAGTACTACCTTTTGTTCTAAGATTAGTAAATACAGCAAAACAAGTGAATAAAAATTTAAAAACATTTGTGGTGTTAAATAAAGCCCCAACTAATAATAAATCTACAGAAATTGATGCTGCTTTAGAGCTATTACAGCAAGTCAAGTCTGTTAAAACACTAAATACAATTTTGCGTGATCGCAAACAATTTCGCGATGCGATGATCGAAGGAAAATCAGTATTAGAAATGGGTAGCAGCAAAGCAAAAGATGAATTAAATGAATTTTTGGTGGAGATCCTGTAATGGCAAAAAAACCATTAATTGTCGATTTTAATGATTCTCTTGAAATGGAGCAGGCATTTATTAATGCAGCAGGAACAGGAAAAGTATCATTAATATCATCAATTGAAAATAATATTGTTGATGTACCTATAGAACTTATTGACTTCTCAGAGCATCAACCTCGTATTATTACAGATAAAGTTTTACAGGAAGTTGAAATTCTTGCCACGAGTATTGCAACGAATGGACAAATTTACCCTATTGTTGTTATAAAAAAAGAGGAAAGATATGAGCTCGTCGGTGGAGAAAAAAGGTTTAGAGCTGTTAGAGATATATTAAAGCATAAGACGATTCGTGCAATTATTCGAGATGATAAATCCAAGGAAAAAACAGCTTTAATTTCATTGATTGATAACTTACATCGATCGGATCTTAGTGATTTTGAATTAGTCAACGCCATACAAAAACATTGTAATGAGTTTGGATACTCTATACAAAATGTAGAATTTATCACTCAAAAATATCAACTAGATCAATCTAAATACTTTAGATTAATGAGCTTTTATAAACTTCCAGATTATATAAAAGAAGATCTAAAAATAAATCCAAAAGCTATTTCAGGTGCAACTGCACAACAATTGTTAACCGAATTAAATAAACTCGTTTTAAAATTTAATCATCAATTGGTTGAATCTGCCACATTTAATATATGGAAAAAATATCTAAATGAATTTACAGAAACTAATCGTCCATCAAAAAAATTCATTTACGAAATAGAAAAAGCATTAACTGTACAAGAGATAGCTAAAAAGCAAGAACAAAATATCACAAATACGTCTAAAATTAATAAAATGGTACTAAAAGATAAAAATGGTCTTAAATTTGGCTCAATTAAGATTGAAAAAAATCTCAATGGGAAGACAGTCGTAAATATTCGTACTAGTTTAAATGCTGAATTTAATCAAGAAAAAATTGAAAAACTAGAAGCTTTTCTTGCTGATTTAGACGATAAGGTATAAAAAATTATAAATTTCCACAGTGGAAATTTATAATTGAGTATCCAATATGTTATAGATTGATATTGGATACTACCATTTACCATATATATAAGATTAAAAAATGATACATAAGAAAGGTTATCATCAGAAAGGTAGTTGATCTTCTGCAGGATCTAAAATTTCATCCATATCAGAATCTGCAATATTTTTATCTTCATGCTCTGCCATATTATCTTCAGACGCATCTTTTTTAAAGATATTCATATTGCGTTTTGCTTGTATCCAAAAATAGTAATCCAGATCAATAAGTTTATGATCATTCAATATATCTAACTTATTTGTTAATAAGCTACGCATCGTTTTTTTAGCTGTAATCGTATCCAAATCACCTAAAAAACAACCATAATCGTTTAAGAAAACATCACAATTCACTAAAACTGTGATTTGCTTAGAGCTCAACTTAGTGACTGGTTTAATATATTTAACGCGTTCTTTATCTTTAAAGTGTGATCCATCATCACTATATGGAATTGCATTTTTAAGATGTTTTTCTTTTAATCGATCAATAATACGTTGAAAAATTAGATTTCTATGCTCTTCCTTCATTTTGTAAGTAAAACGTATACCTACAACAAATTTTCCATTTTTAATCGTTTCATAATCAATTTCAAGATTACTTAACTTATTAATTTGTGTTTTAGCAACATTCAAAACACGGCTTTTTAAGTTATCGATTAGTTTATATTTATCTTCAATATCTAAAGCAAAACGCAATCTTTCCAAACTTATATCATGAATTTGCTGAATACCTAATGACTCAGCTTTCCATAATTCAGAATTGAGAATCCTATAAATCCGCATGGCATAATTAGAACGCATCCGCATAACATAGCGAATTTGGTGTGTACTAAATGAATGCGTCATACCTGTCGGATTAATTAAGTTATAGAAGTAATTATAAAATTCTCTAGCAAAACGAATCTGCATGCATTTAGTTTCTTTACTATAATGACAATAAATAATCATTGGTACCTTAATTGGTGTAGGATCATCTTTTTTCTTGATCAACATTACCTTAGGCTTATAACTATCATAAACACGCTGCAAGGCCTTTTCACCATACCGATGAATTTCATATAGCTCACTTGCTGTGACAACATCTTTATCTAAATCTTTTTCTGAAATCAATTCACCAAAATTAGCTGCACTAATCGTAATTAACTCATCTGGATCAAAGCGCATATTTTTATTTAGTTCATTTTTGCGCACAGCAACCATAGCACAGTACACTAGCTTTTCTTCATTAGCTTCATAACTGTAATTTGCAGTGGTCATATCATTACGTGTAGCCACTAAATCAGTGTATTGAACACGACGAGAAGAAGGCTTTATTAATTCTGTACTTTTCAAACCAAACTCCGTGGTTACAATTTTATAACCATACATTAATAACATTTTGTATTGAAATCAACAATGAAAGCAAACAGATCAATAAAAATATATCTTTTAGCTTACGGACAAAACGTATGGTTATTCACAGATATTTAATAAAATTATCAACAACGGACAAAACGTATGGTCATTTCATATAATCTAATAAATAATGAGAACAGGACAAAACGTATGGTTATATCAAAAATAAAATTCAAATAAGCTCAAAAGCATTGCTATTAAATGCTTTTAATGTCATTACAATAAAAAAATAAGTAAAATAATCCAATATATCAATAGAAAGAAAAACCAATCTTCAATAAAAAAGCATGTACATCGGACAAAACGTATTGATAGTGCTTAAAACATCATCATTTATTTGGAATAGAAAAAATTCATGGTTATAGTTTTTATTGTGCTAACTGCAATGAATATTTGTATATTCACTTTAAGAGAATTTTTACTATTGATAATTTTGTGGATAAATTGAGACAAAACGTATGGTTATCGGACAAAACGTATGGTTGAACGGACAAAACGTATGGTTGAACGGACAAAACGTATGGTTGAACGGACAAAACGTATGGTTGAACGGACAAAACGTATGGTTATTAATGAATAACCACTTGAATTTAAATATAAAAATATCCTCATAAACTTTATTAAACATATATAAACATATATAAATACTTATAAACCTTTAATTTAATTTTTTTAATAAAATTTTAAATAAGACGAATTGAAGCAACAAGTGCAACACTATAAAAACCAGCAATCACTTCACTGAGTGTATACCAACATAGTATCTTTCTAGGACGATTATTTAGACCAAACTCTATCTATTCTATTCGCTCTTTTGATACATCATCAAACGATAAGGATTTTGGTAAATATTCATTCGTATTTTCATTTTTAGCGCGTTGATTAGACTTTTATGGATCCGCAAAGTAAGTGTCTATGCATGCATCTGTTATCCTACTATGCTCTGAAAACTCCTTACCATTATCAAAAGTCACACTATAAGCATGACTGCTACGCAAACATTCTAAAGGACACGAGATCGTTTTAGTTGAGGTTCTCGTTTGCCACAAATGAACCATATGTACATATAGACTCTTACGTTTCACATTCGAGTAGTTCTAAATTATTTTGGCTGTGATTCATGCAGGAATGAAGAGCGTTCGACAGCCGTGGGAATTGATCGGCATAGCGTTGGTAAATACTGATTTCGTGATTGAGTTGAACAATACTGTTTTCTACACGTTCCAGTTCGATTTGCAGCTGGTCTTTCGTTTCACAAGATTCTTGCTGTGTTGGAAGATGGATGGTGCTGGACTGTGTGATTGGCTGATAGTTTTAGATGTGACCATCTCTGATTTTTTAAAAAACAGCTTAGTATCTACAGAGACGTAATATTCTATATCGTGTTTGAAAAAAATATTCCAGTGAAAATCTATTGTCTATAGCACCTCTAACACCTGCGATAATAGGAATTTAAATATTTCAATTAGAATTTAAACTTTTCTTAAAAACAAAGAATATTTCTTATGTGATCTAAATTTTGATAGAATATATAAAAAGTTTAGAGTCTAAGTGTAAACAATGATAAAGAATAATATTCGACGTGAGAGCTACCTGAAATTTCTGAATACATGGAAAAACCGTGATGTCATTAAAGTGCTTTCGGGTGTACGTCGCTCTGGAAAATCCACCTTGCTGGCGATGTTTCAACAAGACCTAAAAGCACAGGGGGTACAAGCCGAAAACATCATTGTCATCAACTTTGAATTTATGGAATTTGAAGAACTCACCGATTACCGTAAACTACATGATTATGTATTGTCAAAAGTTGATGAAAGCAAGAAAAACTATGTTTTTTTAGATGAAATACAACATGTTACTAATTTTGAAAAAGTAGTCGACTCTTTATATGTTCGGGATTATATCGATTTATATATTACAGGTTCAAATGCATTCTTTCTGAGTGGAGAACTTGCGACTCTACTCACAGGACGCTATATCGAGCAACATGTTTTACCCTTGTCATTCCAAGAGTTTAAACAGTGGCATATTGAAAATAATCCGATCATCCAACAATTATCCAATCGTGATTTGTATGCGATGTACACGCGCAGTAGTTTCCCCTATACGCTTGCCATGACCAGCCAACAGGAAACCTATGATTACTTGCAAGCAGTCTATGCCAGTGTAATGTTTAAAGATGTTATTCCCCGTTTGAATACTGCTGATATTAACTCTCTCGAGCGTGTCGCAAGATATTTGGCAAGCGTGACAGGCTCACCCATTTCCATCAATAAAATTAAAAACACCTTTGTTTCAAGTGGGGTTAAAATATCATTTGAAACAGTAAAACGCTATATTCAGGGCTTACAGGACAGTTTGCTATTTTATAGCGCAGCACAATTTAAAGTACGTGGGCGTGAGTTATTACAATCCTCTGAAAAATACTATTTAGTTGATGTTGGATTGCGCCGCATTATGTTGCCTGATGCTAATGCTGATCAAGGTCATATCTTAGAAAATGTGATTTATCTTGAGCTTGTCAGACGAGGCTATACGGTCTATGTAGGGCGGGTTGATGAATATGAAATTGATTTTGTTGCTGTCGATACTTTACAAAATTTAACTTATTATCAGGTGGCATTAGAAACGCTCAATGAGGAGACACTAAGCCGAGAGTTACGTCCATTACAGAAAATTTCTGATTCATATCCTAAGTATTTACTTACCTTAGACACGATAGGGACTGAAGCCAATTATAATGGTATTGTAAAAATGAACGCTCTCGATTGGTTGCTGTCTGAAAATAAGTAAAGTGGAGTGTAGGCATCGACAATCTAATTTCTCGATCAAAGCCCAAGGCCTTTTCAGCATTAACCAAAAATTTGCTTAAGCATAATTTTCTAGTGGGTAATCATAACTTTTGCCCCATTTGTGATGGATTAATCTATCTCGATTCTACTGAATCGGATCATAGGATTGCCAAAGCCGCAGGTGGGCAAGGTGTGCTAGAAAATGGTCTGCTGGTTCATCTGCTCTGTAATAGAAGAAAATCAGATATCAGCTTAGAGGAGACTAGAGCGGATTTGTTTGACGAGCTTTTGTACTCATCTATCAGCAAGATATGGCTTTGGTCTGGCTAATTTACCCTAACCAGCCTTGCAAGTCATGGTTAATCAATACTCTTGTTTTTAACCTGAACATAATGCCTAAACGATCCGATTCTATAAAGTTGGATCGTTGATTAAGCCGTTTTTAAGGACTGATTTCTATATATACAGGGGGCAGTCCTTTTAATATCACTTTGATTCATCGTATTGAAATATTGATGTTACAAAATAGTACTATTCATGTGATTGATTTAAATCAAATAGGGGATTGCAAAATGAAAAGTTTACTAACAACATTACAAGGCTTATTAGTACGTGAGCCGTCAGATTTAACCTCACAAACAATTGCTAAAATGGATTTAACCATTCATCGCCAATACCAAGATCAACAGGTGATACTATTACGTACTGACTATTTAGAATAGTCTGAATAATTAAAAAAAACACACAAAATAATGAAGCTATAAAAAAGCTCCTTTAAAAAACCGCAATTCATTAAAACTACAACAAAACTTACTTTTAAGCTGTGCGATCAGCAATATGCTGTGAGCCACAGTCGCTTATTTAAATAACGGATAGAGTAGTAGCGAGAATCGCGCTGTAGTTTCTGAAGGATCTTAATATCCTTAGTTTGCCCACTCACCCATGTGGGCGTTTTTTTTGATCAAAATACAATGTTGTTTTTGCTAAAAAATGACGGCACCCACAATAAAACACAATATTCCAAAAATAATCCAAGGCCATATCTTTGCCTTCGGTTGTTCTAAATTCTGAGGATTATATTCCGTGTGTTCTAGCGATGTCGGTTGTGGAACACGGGTCTTTTTAGAGTAAGGCTGGTGTTTAGAGTAAGATAGTCCCGTACCTGGAATACCGACACTGGTTCGCGTACCTTTTTTCCCAATATTTAGAGAAGCACCAGGTTTGCCAATGCTGGCACTGCTGATGCCTTTATGGGTCAGATTAATTTTAAAACCCGGGAATAATTTAATACTTTTACGAAATCTAAAACCCATATTGCTCTCATTCTAAAATTTAGCTCAATTTACGCTCTACACCAGGATCCATGATCTGCTAGAGATCTTACTTTGACAGCTATCATCACGATATTAGTATATTTTTTATCTGGTGATTGCAATACTACCTTTAAATACCGTCAAAAATGTTTACTGTATATTTGCTGTAGGGTAATCTTAAAACTGCTATTTATTGACTGATTGGTATATGACGACAGATAAGCATGAAGTTCTTCTAAGAATGCGAGCGATCGAGCTGCTTGCATACTGGGAAGGTCGTTTGGTCACCAATCGCTTGATGAGCTGGTTTGGGCTCAGTCGACAGCAGGCTTCTGCTGATATCAAGCGTTACAATACGCTGTATAACCCCGATGCCTTGGTCCATGATCCCTCCGTAAAAGGCTATGTGCCTAAAGCCACGTTTCAACCGGTGCTGACTACCGTACATATCAATGAATATCTCAATATGCTGTCAGGTTTGGTTAGTGAATCGCATACCCTGATTGCGACACCAGAACCGAATCTTGCAGCAGTTCAATTACCTGATCGCAGTGTACGTCCTGAAGTGATTCGGGAAGTTTTGCGTGCCTGCCGAAACCAAAACACTTTAAAAATGATTTATGCCTCGATGCAGAATCCGCAGTGGCATGAACGCATCATTTCCCCACACACCCTGGTGTATACCGGTTTTCGCTGGCATGTCCGTGCCTATTGCCATCAGAGCAAGCAGTTTAAGGACTTTTTACTCTCCAGAATTGATCGCACACCTGTTGTGGTGGCGATTGAGTCAGTAGACCCTGTTCAGGATCAGCAATGGCATGAAGAAATTGTACTGACGCTGATCCCTAATCCAAAATTGAATGAAGCTCAAAAAGCGCTGGTCGAAAAAGACTTCGGCATGCCTGATGGCAGATTACAGATTCTGGTGAAAAAAGCCCTGGCTCACTATACCTTGCAGCGATATCAGGCCGCGATCACGCTGGCTGAGGCGGAAGATGCCTTGAAATATCCCTTGGTACTACAACGCTCAGATATCGAAAAGCTGTCGTCTTACCTGTTTGATCAGGCCTCATAGGAGATTGGCCATGTTAGAACAATTTCATTATGACAGTGACCTGATTGGTGGCTCCCTGATGGTGCGTGAAAGCCGGCTGATCGCGGATCTGTTATTACGAGAAGCGACTCCAGAACAATGGCATCAGGCAATTCAGATTGACAATATTCTGCAAAAAAGAACGCCTGCTTCAGCCCAACGTAACGCCACTGCCATTCGTAAGCGTCTTGAGCGCTTAGAGCCTGATTTCTGGAAAGCTTTGCGTGATGGGGATGATGAGCTGGCGACTCAGGTGGCTTTTTGTGGCGCACTGGAACGCAACCTGTTGCTGCTTGAGTTTATGGAAACGGTGATGAGGGATGCCTATATCTCCCAGGCGCAACACTTGGACAGTTATATCTGGTCAGATTTTTTGGATGAACGCTCACAACGCGATCCGGATATCTGTGATTGGAAAGAGTCCAGCAAGAAAAAAATGGGGCAGGTGGTGTTTCGCATGCTGGCAGAAGCCGGTTACTTAAAAAGTACCCGTACGCTGGAATTACAACGTGTGATCGTCAGAGCAGAGCTGCGTAGCCTGTTGGAAGAACATTATAAACAACGTATTAAAAGATCTATGGAAGTGTCGCTATGGACGCGGTAGTTGTAGAGGGGCAGCAATGAGTCAAGCAATACATGAGCGTCTGAATCAGATTCCAGAGCGAATTCTTTCAACCGAGTTTTTAACCGGTCAGGGGCTAGGCAATGAAATTGGATTCTGGATTTTTGATTATGCGCCTGAAGATGAGCTGAAAGTCCGCGAATATATTCATTTTCTGGAAGGGATGCTGGAGAAAAAACACAGTCAACTGAAGGTGGTGAATATTAATCTGCTACAAGCAGTGGTGGATTACCTGGCTGAGCGCAACTTTATCGATAAAGCCATTCAGATGCAAAAAGCCAAAGGCGATGAGGCGCTCATCAAAGCACTGAAAGGTCCATTGCATATGGATAAGTTTGCGCCGTATCTGGTGAGCAAATATGCCACCAATGAGCAAGATATAGTGTTGATGACGGGGGTGGGGTCGGTTTGGCCGCTATTACGTGCACATCATTTGTTAAACAGTTTGCATTCCTTGCTGGGGCATAAGCCGGTCGTATTGTTTTATCCGGGCTATTACGACGGTCAGGCCATGAGTTTATTTGGAAAAATCCCAAGCAACAATTACTACAGAGCCTTCAGATTGGTGCCATAAGCACGACAAATAGCCATAAAAATTCGGGGAATTGATTGAGATGAATATTAAAGAACTTTTTTACAAGCCATTAGATCGTGCAATTAACGGGGTGGTGAAGGCAGATCAGGATGATAATGCCACGGTTTACCAGGAGCTGGATGAGTACGTGGTCACCAATGAGCTGGAAAAGCATTTTCGGGACTTTTTCCAGTCCTATGGTACAGACCTCAGCGACCCTTCGATTGCCAATCGTGTCGGCGTGTGGATTTCTGGCTTCTTTGGTTCAGGTAAATCGCATTTTCTGAAAACCTTGTCCTATATTCTGGCCAATAAAGTGGCAAGCGATGCTGAAGGTAAGGAACGTAGCGCAGCCGAGTTCTTTGATGAATCTAAAATCCGTGATGCGTTTATCCGTGCCGATATTGGCAAGGCCGTCAGCCATCATGCCGATGTCATCCTGTTTAACATCGACAGTAAAGCCAGTTCCAATGACGATGGCAATCCGATCCTGAATGTGTTTTTACGGGTGTTTAACGAGTATCAGGGTTTTAGCGCTGATCATCCACACATTGCCCATATGGAGCGCCACCTGAGTCAGAAAGGGGTGTATGAACGCTTTAAACAGGCTTTTGAGCAGTCCAGTGGTCTCTCTTGGCTGGATGAACGTGATGGCTTTCAGTTTTATCAGGATGATGTCGAAACAGCGATTTCTCAGGCACTGAACCTATCCGCTGAAGCTGCGCATAAATGGTTTGAAGATTCTGAGCAGACCTTTAGTGTTTCGGTGGAAAACTTCTGTCAGTGGGTCAAAGAATACCTGGACAGTAAAGGACCACAGCAACGGATGCTGTTCCTGGTCGATGAAGTGGGCCAGTTTATTGGTAGTGATACCCGCTTGATGCTGACCCTGCAGACCATTACTGAAAATCTGGGCACCATTTGTAAAGGCCGGGCCTGGATTATTGTCACCTCACAAGCGGACATCGACGCGGTTTTAGGCGAGCTGTCTTCTTCCAAAGCCAATGACTTCTCCAAGATTGCTGGACGTTTTAAAACCCGTTTATCACTGTCCAGTTCCAATACCGATGAAGTCATCCAGAAACGTTTACTGCGCAAGACCCCGGAAGCTGAAGCACTGCTCAGATCGGTGTTTGAGCAAAAGGGCGATATCTTAAAAAACCAGATTACCTTTGACCGTTCAGGACCAACACTGAAAAATTTCGATGGTCCTGACAGCTTTGTGAATAACTATCCTTTTGCGCCGTATCATTTTCAACTGGTGCAGAAAGTTTTTGAAGAAATCCGTAAAGTCGGTGCGACCGGTGCACATCTGGCCTATGGTGAGCGATCTATGCTGGATGCGTTCCAGATGGCCGCTAAAGCCATTGGAACGGATGAGGTGGGGGCTTTGGTTCCATTCCACCGATTCTACAGCTCAGTAGAAGGATTTCTGGATACAGCGGTTAAACGTACTATCGACCAGGCCGGTGAGAATAAGACTCTGGATGGTTTTGATGTACAGATGCTGCGTACCCTGTTCATGATCCGCTATGTCGATATCATTAAAGGCACACTGGATAATCTGGTGACCCTGTCGATTGAGAAAATTGACGAAGACAAGCTGGCATTACGCAAGCGGATTGAAGAAAGCCTGCTGCGTCTGGAAAAGGAAAGCCTGATTACCCGCAATGGCGATGAGTTCCTGTTCCTGACCAATGAAGAACGCGATATCACCCGAAAAATTAAAGCCACTGACTTAGCTGCTTCAGAAGAAAATAAAGAGTTAGCCAATCTCATTTTTAAAGATTTGCTCCGGGATCAGAACAAGTACCGCCATCAGGCCAACAAGATGGACTATCAGATTGGACGTTTCCTAGATAGCCATAGCCTAGATGGCAAGTATGAGAGTGATTTGAAAGTTGAAATCATTTCTCCTTTAGATACTGAATACAACCTTTACAGCGAAGCCTTTTGTATTGGTAAAAGTGCTGAAGGACAGGTGCTGTTTAAACTCAGTGATGACAAGCAATTCTTTAATGAGCTCAGAACTTGGCTGAAAACCAATAAATTCATTCGTTTAAATGATGATGGCACCCAGTCCGATATCACCCGTATTCTGGCAGACCGTGGTCGTGAGAATCAGGAGCGTAAAAAACGCCTGCGTGCCCGGGTCGAAGAAATGTTGCTGGACGCGGAAAGTTATGCCTTGGGTCAACATCTGCAGCTTTCATCTTCTAGCCCAACCACCAAGCTGGATGAGGCTTGTCGTTATTTGCTGGAAAACACCTATACCAAACTGAGCTATCTGCAGGTCTATCAGCAGGATGCTTGGCGTGAACTGAACGCCGTATTGACTGTAGATGATATGGCACAGCTGGGATTATCCCTAGATGGTGGGCAGACCAATCCGAAAGCCCTACAGGAAGTGGAACAGTATATTTCGCTGCGTGCAACCGGTACAGAACGTATTCTGGTGTCTGACGTGGTCGAGCGTTTTGCTAAACGTCCTTATGGCTGGCCGGATGCCGAGATTTTACTGCTGGCAGGTCAATTGGCTGCGATGGGACGAATTTCGCTGCAGTTAAATGGAGGCACCTTGCAGCTGAAAGATGCGCTGGAACCTTTACAGAATAGCCGCCGTCGCCGTGAAGTTGCCATCATTAAAAAGCGTCAGACTGATGATCAGATATTGAAACAGGCGCGTCAACTGACTCAAGACTTGTTCTCTGCAATGGGACCAGCGACAGAAAAAGAGCTGTTTGAGTTCTATACCCAAAACTTTAAGATCTGGTTAGCTAACTTTAAGTCGTATCAGAGCAAAACCGATGTCGGGCAGTTCCCGGGCAAAAAAGTGATTGAAAAGTCGATTCTCACTTTGGAACGTTTGCTGGCCAATAGCGACAGCTTCGATTTCTTTAAAGCGGTGGTTGATAACAAGGACGACTATCTGGATCTGGAAGAAGACTATCGTGATATTCATGAGTTCTTCAGCAATCAGATGCCAAGCTGGCAGCAACTGCAGCAAGCCTTACGTCATTTTGAGAAAAATAAACAGGCATTGGGCAGTGATGAGGTGGCGAAAAAAGCGTTATCTGAATTACATCGCATTTCGACCACTGAATCTCCCTACGGCCTGTTAAATAAAATCGCTGATTTGGTTCGCACTGTGGAAAGTGTCAATGAACGTTTACTAACTGAAAAATGTAGTCAGGCGGTAGAGCAAATTGATGACAAGATCAAACAACTGGAAGCCGAGATCAAGAATTGCGGGATTGCTACAGCTGAGCTGAGTAATAAGCTACTGCGTCCGCTGCAATTGCTCAAAGCAGATATTGAAGTGGAAACCAGCCTGTCCACCATCTATATGCTGCAAACCCAAACCGCCGTCGAGCGTTTTGACGAAGCCTTGTATGAGCTGGAACGAGAAGTTCAGGCTGAAATTCAGCGTCAGGCCAAAACAGCACAACTGGCTCAGAGCAAAGCCGAGAGTGTAACCAACACTGCAACCACCTCCAGCCCAGTTACATCAGCACCTGCTGCGAGTCCTGTAAAGCCTGCTATCGCCGTAGTGCCACCGAAACCGGTGGTGGAAGTCGATGTCGCCAGCATTTACAGCAAAACCTCCAGCAGTGTCTATTTGGAAACGGAAGAATCGGTGGATCAGTTTGTAGACGCACTCAAAGCTGAACTGAAGAAAATCGTGGGTGACAAAAAGCGTGTGCGTATTCGCTAACTCAGCTTAGCGATCTATACGGCATCAGCAATCAATTGAAGGTTTTTAAATGAATACCAGTAATATTAAAAAATACGCACCGCAAGCACGCAATGATTTTATCGCAGCGATGCGCAAGCAGGCGGCCAAATATGGCATCACCGCAGACCGCATTTTACCGGCAGAACAGAAAGGCGACTTGCTGCTGATTGGCGAGACTGTTTTTCCCCTGTCGGTGTTGAAACCACGTGACAAGCTGATCAAGCGCATTCAAACCAGCAGTTTTGAGCAGACGGTTGATTATATCGCTTACAGCTGGTTTAACCGTCTCTGTGCGATTCGTTACATGGAATGCAAAGGCTTACTGGATCATGGCCGCCGTGTACTGAGTAGTGCAGATGGTAGTGCAGGCTTGCCACAGATTCTGGAAGAATGTCTGGATATTGACCTACCGGGTTTAGATGCCAGCCGTGTGGCTGAACTCAAGCTGGATGGCAATAAAGACGAAGAACTGTACCGTGAGCTGTTACTGGCTCAATGTCATGCGTTGAATCAGGTCATGCCGTTGCTGTTTGAACAGGTTTCTGATGAGTCTGAACTACTGTTACCGGATAACCTGACCAAAACCGATTCCTTGATCCGTGATTTGGTGAGCAGCATTCCGGAAGAAGACTGGTCGGATGTACAGATTATTGGCTGGCTGTATCAGTTCTATATTTCTGAAAAGAAAGATCAAGTCATTGGTAAAGTTGTCAAGAGTGAAGACATTCCTGCAGCGACACAACTCTTCACCCCAAACTGGATTGTAAAATATTTAGCACAGAACAGTGTCGGTCGTTTATGGACGATGGCGCATCCAGAAAGTACCCTGGCCAATGATTGGGAATACTATATTCAACCCGCTGAACAGACGGATGAAGTAAATGCTCAACTCAAACAACTGATTGATGTGCGGATCAGTGAAGATGGCGATACTTTAAACCCTGAAAGCATTACCGTGCTGGATCCAGCTTGTGGTTCGGGGCATATTCTGGTGGAAGCCTATGACTGCTTAAAAGCGATTTACTTAGAACGTGGTTACCGTAGTCGTGATATTCCACGTTTGATTCTGGAAAATAACCTGTACGGGATTGATATTGATACCCGAGCAGCACAGTTGGCGAGTTTTGCACTGTTGATGAAAGCGCGTGAGGATGACCGCCGTTTATTTAGCAATCCACCGAAGCTCAATATCATTGCGTTACAGGATAGTCAGCCAGAACGTTTAGATGCATTTAGCCAAGATTTAGCCAGCACCAACATTGCGCAGGCAGATTTACAAGAATTACTGGATTTATTTGAACACTCTTCGACCTTTGGTTCTTTGATTCAGGTGCCTGAAGCATTAGCCGAAAAACTGCCTGATTTAGAAAAAAAATTAAAAACAGCATCAGAGTCAGGCGATATCTTTAGTCAGCAGTCGGCACAAGAGTTGTTACCTCTAGTACAACAGGCTAAATTACTCGGTAAGCAGTATGATGCCGTGATCGCTAACCCGCCGTATATGGGCGGTAAGGGGATGAATACAGAACTTAAAGATTTTGCCAAGAAGAAATTCCCTGACAGCAAGTCAGATCTATTTGCTATGTTTATTGAGCGTGGTTTTGTATGGTGTAAGGACAGTGGTTTTAACAGCATGGTGACCATGCAAAGCTGGATGTTCTTGTCCTCTTATGAAGCGATGCGTGAAAAGCTGTTACAAGATCGTACGATTCAGACCATGGCACATTTAGGTGCTCGAGCATTTCCTGAAATATCAGGGGAAGTCGTACAAACAACAGCTTTTGTGATGCAAGGGCAACATATAAATGGATTTAAGCCAGTATTTTTTAGACTTGTTGATACAGCACAAGATTCTAAAGAATTAGAATTAAAAGCAGGTCTAAATCGATTTGACTCAACCGTTCAAGATGACTTTAAGAAAATTCCTGGTAGTCCTGTGGCTTATTGGTTATCCAATAATGTTTATGATTTATTTGAGAGCACATTATTTGGCGAACATTTTGAAGTAAAAGAGGGGTTGGGAACTCGGGATGATGATATTTTCTTAAGAAGATTCTGGGAGGTTGCATTATATAAAATTAGATTTTCAAAAGGTCAGGAAAAATGGATTAAAACTGATAAAGGATGAGCTTTCCGAAAATGGTTCGGAAATCAAGAATATGTTATGAATTGGGAGAGTAATGGTTTTGCAATAAAAAACCATAGAAATCCAGATGGATCTTTAAAGTCCAGACCTCAAAATAGTCAATTCTTTTTTAAAAAAGCAATTTCATGGAATAAAGTTGGCTCGGGCATTACTTCATTTAGATTACGTGATGACACGTTAGGCTTTAATGATGCTGCTCCTTCAATATTTGGGGATGAGCTTGAAAGCACACTATCAATGTTGAATAGCAAATTGTTCGAATATTTAGTTAAAATTCAAGGTGGGACTTTAAATGTAACAACTGGAATAATCAAAGCGTTACCATTTCTGGGTTTGGCTGAGTCTTACAGTATTTCAAAAAGGGCTATAAGTATAGCCCAATATGATTGGAATTCTTACGAAACTTCGTGGGACTTTACCGAGAACCCAATTATCCGTACGGAACAACCAAATCTAGAACAAGCCTTTAATACGTGGCAACAGCAAAATGCTAACGCCGTGGCTGAAATGAAACATCTGGAGGAAGAAAATAAGGCACTGTTGCAAATAGGCTGACATGATAAGCTAAATATCTTATTTATTTCGAGATACAGCAGATGAATCCCTTCCACGGTCGGCACTTTCAAGGTGAAATCATTCTTTGGGCTGTTCGTTGGTATTGTAAATATGGCATCAGCTATCGTGAACTTCAAGAAATGCTCGCTGA
>NZ_FNPK01000053.1 GCF_900107285.1 Acinetobacter kyonggiensis
AAAAAGAGCAAACGACTTTTACAGACTTCATTCTGTCTCTAATTCAAAGGGAAATTATGAAAGATGCTGTAACCGTAAGACGACCAGAAGAAGAACTACAACCGCGGACAAAAATCAAAACAGTGGTCGAAGTCATCAAATGCTACCAAAAGACCGATCCTGATTTACTGCTTGAGTTTTCCAAAATCGGCAACAACTTGAATCAGATAGCCCGAGCCTTAAACATCATTAAAAATGCTGATCCACAAGAGCAACGCAAGTTAGATATTTTCAGTATTTTTTCAGTTTTAAAAGGCATTCAAACCGATTTAGAACAAGTATTCCCTGCACTTCCCAAAATCAGCAGACAAAGCCCAGAACGGCTTAAAAAGCAATTATCTTCGGTACAACTGGCTGAGGAGGACGAGAGTGCATATTAAATTTTTAAATCACGGTAAAGGATCTGCTGCACATGCTTCAGCGTATGTTTTGGATGAGCTTGATCATCTAGGTAATGTTCGGGCAGGGGTTGAGGTTTTAAGAGGTGATGCGACTACGTTTAATGCAGTTTGTGATGCCAGTCCTCACCTTTGGAAATATACAAGCGGAGTCATCGCATGGTCAAAAGAAGATAGTCCGACAGATGAACAAATAAAAGAAGTCTTAGACCAGTTTGAAAAGCATGCTTTCTCAGGACTAGACTCCTCGCAATACCACCTTTTTGCAGTCCTTCATACTGATGATGACGGCTCGAAGCATATCCACGTTCTAGCACCACGCCTAGATATTCAAAGCGGTAAATCTCTAAATATTGCGCCTCCCGGCCATGAAAAGCATTTTGATTCCTTACGTGATTACTTCAACACAAAGTACCAGTGGTCACGTCCTGATGACTTGCTTTTGATGCAGACCACACAAGAGCCGAATCACATTGCCAAGCTGAACGCCCAAGCAAAAAAAATTCTTAATGAGCAAGATCTCACAAACCTAACAAAATCACAGTTTTGTAAGGTAATAGATAATTACGTCAAAACTCTTTTAAAAACACAAACAGTAAAAAATAGAGCCGAAATTGTGAGTTGTATCGAGCAACTGGAAGGTGTTGCATCAGTCCGAGCACAACAAACCGTAACTGTCACTCTCAATAATGGCAAAAAACATAGACTTTCAGGCGATTTTTATCATGAACAATTCGAAATTGGACTTTATTCAGAGCGTCTCAGAGCAGAAGCAGAAAGCCGACCAACTGCAAACGAGCTTGCACAGGCTATCCGAGACGCTCAAAGAATTCGAGATGACTATCGAGCAAAGCGAGGAGCCTATCACTCGAAACAGCATGCTTTTACAGCAAGTCCAGCGGACGACAATGGCTCTCAAATCGCATCTAAGCTCGATATTGACCGAAATAGGCAATCTATCACCCCAAGCCATAAAAGAGACGACAGCGAGCTACAAAGCGCAAATAGACGTATTGTCGACTCAGCTAGCGAGTATAGATATATCGGAAATATCAAAAGTGAAATCGAGCATAGATTCGTTTTCAATATCAATTCAGGCTCTACAGAACCACATCAACAGCCAGTTGCAGAGCATTTCGATAGACAAACCAAGTCTACAAAAGAGCATTCAATCCCAAGTACAGCAAGCAATAGCGAACCAAAGCGAACAGATAGAGAGCAATATACAAACGCTGATCACGGAGAAATTGAACAGCCAGAGAGCATTTCACGGACTACTGGGGATAGTGATATTTTCAGTGTTGATGCTTTTAATCAGTTTTTATTTCGCCTTTCAAGCACGAACCAACCTAAAAACAATCGAAGCACAAAAGCAAATGATTCAACAGAACGCACAAACGATCACAAGCCAAATCAACTATTTGAACAGTCTACGGAGATAAGGCATGCAGACCGAAATCGACCATTATTTGATAGAGCAAAACAGCTTATTGATGCAACAAAACAACTTGTTAGCCGAGCAAAACAAGGTTTTGAGTCAACAAGTCGATTCATTAAAGACCATCTTGACCGGCTACAGCGAAGTAGAGCAAGAATTACAGGACAAAATCAGCATTTTGCAATCGGAGAAACAGGCACAACAAGCCTTGATCTCGGCACTCAAAATCGAGCTATCCAAAATCGAGCAGGGCAACTTTTCGGAGCAGTTACAGCAAACATTTCAGGAAAACTTGAAGACCCAATTACAAACGCAATTAGCGAGAGCATTGAATCAACTGGATTTAAACATCGCTGTCAGCGACTTGGTGAAGGTCGAGTTAAAACCGATTCAAATGACCATTGGCACACAGCAGACAGACATCGAGAAGGCACTCTCGAAAATCTTGCAATTGAAAGTACCAACCAACTTTTACGAAGATTTGGAGATGCAAAGCGAGCAGATCAATACGCTTGGGGAAACTGTAGAAAGATTAATAGCGTTAATCAACAACTTGAACGACTAGAAACCACAGTAGCGGAAATTCGACTCAAGCCAAAACCGGCTACGAATTTCAGTTATTTGCGAAGTGACGGTTATTACCCCGATTACGTTGGTTATCACAAAGAACTATGCAACAAGCAACAGGAAGCCTATAACAACAAAAAACCACTACAGTTAATTGATTATATACAGAAAAAATCTAAAAATTTAGAAACGTACATTAGCCGTGCACGTTCAAATATCCACGAATGGGAATACGATAAATTTGAGAAAATGATCAAAAACGACAATCAAATGCTGAAATATCTGCAATGTGAGAAGATTTTAGAGCCTCAAAACGACCATTTGAAACACCAAAGAGAATCATATCAAGCGTGTTTAAAGAGTTTTGAGAGCATCAATAGTCATATTCACGAAATCAAAAACCCATCCCCTAAACGCAATATTTCTCAACAGGTCTATGAACAAGATCACCAGCCACAGCCAAACAATGATTTAGATTTTTAGTAAATATCAACAATGATTTACTGAACAAATATCTATCATCTCTTGCCCGACTTTGAAAAATGGCTAAAGCCATATTTCAAAGCATCGAGCTAAGATAGGTTAAGCACCTAAACGCATTAATTTTTCTTGAATCGCATCACTGACAAAGGAGTTAAGAGAATTACTTGATGCTAAAACAGCTTTACGGTGCATTTCAGGGCTAATACGCACATTAAACGTGCCTTTAAATGGCTGATCAGGGCTTTTACCTAGTTCAGTACAAGATTCTAAATAGCCATCTACAGATTCCTTAAAAGCTTGCTCAAGTGCTTTTAATGTTTCTGCTTCATAGGTGATGAGGTCACGGATAAACGCAAGTTTTCCAAATAACTCACCTGTTTCAAGATCAGGTTCAATCGTACCAAGATAACCTTTGTATTTTAGATAGCTCATAAAAATCCCTCCTGCTTGAGTGCATGTTTCACAGCTTTCAATGCTCCACCTTTGATTTCATTTTCAGGATGTGGCCTGTGCAGTAAAATCATGTGTTCAGTTTTTGTATTAAAAAAACGGACACGAGAGCCTGCCATTTCAAACTTTTCATAGCCGAGCTGATTCAATAAAACGACTAAATCCTTATACGGAAATGTATTTTTTGCATTTCCGAATTTTTCTAATAACTTTTCCGTTTTACCCATACTTTAACCCTGCCATTACTGCAACTAAGTATAGTTCCTTTTAAATAAAAATTGCAACTATAGATAGTTGCAATTTTGTATAAGTGCCATTATGTTGAATGGGAGAAATTTAGTGAGTGAAAATATCTATTTTTCTTTATACTGATTATAATTTTTTGATTTAAATAAAATTTTAATTATGATTGATGGAAAGACTTTACCTTTACGGACAGATGTTCCTGAAAATGATTTAGATACTTTTGAGAATAAACTTTTAAACTTATGCCAAGAATATTTTTTAGACCTTTCAAAGTCAGAACTTTTACAAACAGGTAGATCGAAAGATATTTTAGAGAAATATAAGGAAAATAAAAGTTTAAGTAATTTTGAACAAGCTTATATAAATGAGTACCTTCTAAGATCTTTAACTCAATTTTTACCAAGTTTTCTGAAAAGGACTGCAAATAAAGTTGAATTAGAGAGATTCACCGAAGAAAAAGCTTTTCAAGAAAAGTTGAGACAAGAAGCTATTGAAAAACAAAAGCTACTTGAATCAGATCCTGTATATATTGCAAAGCAAAAAGAACAAGCATTGCTTAAAAAATATGAAATTAATGAATATATATCAGGCGCATTACCAATAGAAATTTCTGAGATTTTAAGTAAGTTAGATAGGGAAATAAGGCTTTCTCAAGATGAAGCAGTTTGGTTAAACACTTTAGGAAAGAAATTTTTTAGTAGTAAGGTTCGTCATAAATTTCATCGTTTAGAAGCTAATTATTATCTTCAAGAATATAAGAAAAATGTTAAAAATATTTGGAATGCTATTAATGCGAGTAGCCAATTAAGAAAGTGTCAGGCTAGTTTAGAAGCAGAGGGGCTTCTTGAAAGTATTACTGTTTCTGATAAAAAAGATAAAAAATTATTATCTGCTTATTTCACAACATTAGGAGGTGTTAGACGTGATCTTAGAAAAGTTAATGTCGCAATAGATAATGCCTCCAAAGCTCATAATTTAACTCCAGATAATTATCGCCCATGTACTTTATTGGGGGCTATTTATATGGAAACATACCAATATACACTTGGGCATGAATGGTATGAAAAAGCTATTGAGCGTGGAGCAACAGATCAATCAGTCAATGCCGATCTAAAAAGTATTATTTCTAAAATGGATAAAACTAAACGTAATGAAATGATTGAACACTTATTAAAGTTGGATCACCTCACATATTCATGGTTAAAGTCTTTAAAAGTGGCTGTAGTAAATAACCCCAAAATTAAACAAAATAAGGTTGAGCAGACAGTAAAAGCTCAAAAGAAAGTATCGCCCCCACAGAGTAAAAAGACTGTTCAAAATAAACAGCCTAAAAATTCTGAAAAAAGTTTGCAGAGTCTTTTAGAACAAGGAGCTAAGGCACATAATTTAAAAAATCCTGCTAGCCTATCAAAACCCTCATGTATGAAACCTAAGAAGAAGTAATGTGTAATATTTCTAAAATTAACATAATACACCTTATACGAAATTGGTTATAATTAACCTTAGAAATCAATGCTGTAGTTTCAAGTTTTGGCTCAATCACCCATGATTGGGCTTTTTTTTATGATTTTTTACGTTCCACGCTTACTATTTGATCATTGTTCCACGGTTTTGATTAGATATTTTAATCATTCCAGTAAGAACCGAGCGAGTGTCTACGAGCGATTGAGCATCATAAAAATTTCGTCCCTGCTTTTTCACTGATTACAAGCTCCCCTTAACTTAATAACGAAAGATACAGAGCATCCCGAAGGGTGCGAACTTTGGAGCTTTTGCTTTTTTTAAAATTTTAGATGTTATTTGCTAAAATTGCCCCCCTGACGTAACGAAGTGGAGTTAAAAAAGTTTGAGCTTTAGCGAAAACGTAGGGCAATTTTCATAAAAATTTCTTTTTTATTATTTTAATACTTTTAAAGACTTTTACGTCCTTTTATAGCCTTTGATAGCAAGCATTTCAGAGCCTAACTATGGAGGGATATCTGCTAACTATGGAGGGATATCTGCTAACTATGGAGGGATATCTGCTTAACTATGGAGGGATATCTGCTAACTATGGAGGGATATCTGCATATAATTGACAACTATGGAGTGATATGAAAGACTCAATAGTATTAAATAAATCTAAAGCTAAAAATATGGCTAAAAATAATCTTGTTGTGAAATCAAACCAAGTGGTTGAAGCCTCCTACGCACTGACCACCCTTGAACAGAGGCTAATCCTCAGCGTCATAGCTCAAATTCCAAAAGGGCAAGAAGTCTCAGATGATGTGCTTTATCCAATTTCGATTGAAACGGTGGTCAAGCTTGGCGGAGATGCCAATATTTTTTACACCAACATAAAAGAAGCCCTAAACCGCCTGTATGACCGATCTATTGTGCTTAGGGATATGGATGAATCAACGTCTTTCAGATGGATTCAACAAAAGCGAGAAACGAAGTCAGGGGAACTTTCCATTCGCTTTTCAGCCCCTATCCTGCCATTTTTATCTAATCTCAGTACCGAATTCACAAAATACCTAGAATCCGACATCGTTGGCATGACTAGTACTTATGCCATCCGTTTTTATGAGCTGATGATGCAGTATAGAAGCACTGGAAAACGTGAGATTAGTCTTGAGGATATACGCTGGATGTTCCAGCTACAGAATAAATATCCTGTATGGGCGGATCTAAAACGGTGGGTGATCGACCAAGCAACTAAGGAAATCAATCAATACAGTCCGTACAAACTTACAATTGAAACCAAGAAAACAGGACGAAAGATCACCAGTATCGTCCTCAGTTTCCAAGACAAAAAAAATTTAAAAGCAGACAAAGGGAAACAATCAAATAAAAAGTCAAAAAATTGCGATTCTGGCGACTCTAAGCAGAAAATCATAGAAGTCCCTACCAACTTCGCTAAACAGTCTAAAAACGCAAATTTGAACGATTTAGAGCATAGAGTAAGCCGCATCACGAGTGAAATAATGCGAAATCGGCTATCAGAGCGTTTTAAACAGGGTAGTGAGTCTGGTATGGACATGATAAAACGTATTAAAACAGAAATCACAAGCGAAGATATAGCCGAAATTTGGGAATTAAAACTCCAAGAAATGGGCGTAGTTATCAACTAGAAATAAGCTGTTTTTTTAATTTCGTGCTATCATAAACTTACGCCTTAATTTCATAAGCAAGCCTACCTGTATATACAAAAAACCTTCGGTTTTTCGATATACAGGGACTTGTTAGGGTTCCACCCTAAGACCCGTAGCCCATCACAGA
>NZ_FNPK01000043.1 GCF_900107285.1 Acinetobacter kyonggiensis
CATTCGTGCTGCGTAGTCTGCGTCGCGATGTTTACAATCAGATGAAAATAAGCGGCCAAAAGCATTTATTTTTTCAGGCTGAAATGGGTATACCTGATCTATTTGGTTGATGCCACGCTTGCTGCATTTCATTGAGTATGGATTTCAAAATCAGTCGGCTGAATTGATCTATTTTTGAGGAAATATTTAGCCTTGCAACTTAGTCTCTGTACAGAGTTTTGCTATAGTAAGGACAATTTAGAAGCAACATTAGGAATATGTTATGTCAGCAGCTCCACGCATTGGTGTATTGGGTGCAGGCGGTCGTATGGGACGCATCCTTATTCAGGCCGTTCATGAGGCCGGTTATCAACTTGCAGCCGCAGTTGAACGCCCTGAAAGTAGCTTGATTGGTGCAGATGCCGGCGAGCTTGCAGGTATTGGTGCTGTGGGTGTCAAGGTGGTGGGTCAGCTACAAGATGTCTTAAAAGACTGCGATGTGGTGGTTGATTTTACTGCGCCAGTGGCGACTCAACAGCATTTAAAATTGTGCCGTGAAGCGGGTGTTGCAATTGTGATTGGCACCACTGGGATGGACGATGAACAAAAAGCATTCCTGAATGAAAGTGCAACGCAAACGCCTGTAGTGTATGCAGCGAACTATTCAGTGGGTGTAAATGTATCGATTAAACTTTTAGAACTAGCCTCTAAAGTCTTTGGCGACACGGTTGATATTGAAGTGATTGAAGCGCATCACCGACATAAAGTCGATGCACCATCAGGTACTGCACTGATGATGGGTGAAGCGATTGCAGGGGCTTTGGGGCGTGATCTTAAAGAAGATGCCGTGTATTGCCGTGAAGGTCATACGGGTCCGCGTGAGCGCAAAAGCATTGGTTTCCAAACCATTCGTGGAGGTGACATTGTTGGCGAGCATACCGCAATGTTTATTGCAGATGGTGAGCGTGTTGAAATTACCCACAAAGCCACCAATCGCATGAACTTTGCTGCGGGTGCAATACGCGCTGCTGCATGGGTGGTTGGCCGTGAAGCACGTAAATATGACATGAAGGATGTACTTGGTTTTAATGATATTCAAGTATAAAAATTCAGCAAAATCATTTACAACAATACAACAAAATTAAAATAAGAAGTTCAATGGAATGAAAAAAGTGATCTTGATGACTTGTGCTGTAGCAATGTTTGCTACAGCACAAGCTAAACCGCTTGATAATGCTAAGCTCAGTATGAATAAAAACAATATTAAAGTTTGGACCTATCAAAATAGTCAAAACCCCGTCTTTTTATACAAAGCTGAAACCATCTACGACACACCTTTAGAAAAAGCCGTTGGGCTGATTTTAGATGTCGATCATGCGGTGCAATGGGTGCCGTATATGGGCAGCGTCAAAGTCCTGTCACGTGATGATAAAAAAGGCGAATTTTTGTTGTATATGGTGCTCGACTTTCCTTTTCCATTAAAAGACCGTGATTTAGTGGTACAAGGTAAAATAGTCAAAGATGCTCAGGGCGTGATTAGCATTAAAAATAAAGCCATCGATAAAGGCTATGCCAAAAATCCAGATTATGTCCGTTTGACCCATTATGAAGGGGATTGGAGCTTTCAAAAACTAGCCAATAATAAAGTTAAAGTCTCAACCTATGGCTATGCCAATCCTGAAGGTTCAATTCCTTTAACCTTTGTGAATATGTTTGTGCAACAACAACCGTATCAGATGCTCCAGAAAATGAAGCTGGAATTGGCGCAACGGAGCAGCATTCCTGCTTTGCCCGAAGCTTTGCGTTAAGGTTAAAATGAATAAAAGTCCGCAGATTGCGGACTTTTATTCACCACCATGCGATCAGCATTGTTGATAGTGCAATGCTTTTTGCGCGGCCAGTTTCATTTGAATCAGCAGCAAAACAAGCGCAAGCAGACTCAGTCCCGCTCCGGCAAATGAAACAGCGCTATAGCTCAGCCCCATATTGAGCACACTGGCACCTGCAATCGCACCCAAAGCATTACCTAAGTTAAATGCACCCACATTCACTGAAGAAGCGAGACTCGGTGCATCATGGGCGACCGACATGACGCGCATTTGCAGGGGCGGAACGACTGCAAAAGCCGCTGCACCCCAAATGATTAAGGCCAGTGCAGCACCAATGCTGGTGCTGGCGAATAGTGGGAACAGCAACATCATCACCATCAGCAGCAGTAAAAAACCGATCAAGGTTTTATCTAAGGACCGATCGGCACATTTTCCACCCAAGTAATTTCCAATTGAAAAACCTAGACCAATGAAAACTAACATCAGCGTAATTTGTGCGGGTGAAGCATGCATAAAGGCTTTTAAACTGGGCGCAATATAGCTGTATAACGCGAACATGGCTCCTGCACTCATCACCGTGGTCAATAATGCCAAGACAACGGGCAAACGGGTTAAGACTTTAAGCTCTTGTTTGATATTGGGCCGATGACTGGCTGTACCTTCAGGTAAGGCTTTCCACAGTGCAAACATGGTGATGAGGCCCAATAGAGAGATCCCCAAAAAAGACATGCGCCAACCCAGATGTTGTCCAACCCAAGTGGCGATGGGAACACCACCAATATTGGCAATGGTCAGTCCCATAAACATCATGGCGACAGCACTGGATTGTTTATCTTTGGGTACAACACTGGCAGCCACCACTGAACCAATACCGAAGAATGCGCCGTGGTTTAAACTGGTGATAATTCGTGCACCCATCAGTCCCAAATAACTTGGTGCGAGCATGGCCAAAATATTGCCAATGCTAAAAATAGCCATCAATAAAATTAAGGATTGACGTTTTGGGTAACGACTTAGCCACAAGGTCATGAGGGGTGCAGCCAACATCACCCCCAAAGCATAAGCACTAATCAGCATGCCAGCGCGTGGGATGGAAATATTAAAATCTTGAGCGATTTCGGGCAAAAAGCCCATCGGGGAAAACTCAGTGGTGCCAATGGCAAAGGCACCAATGGCAAGCGCCAGTAACGGGAAATTAATTTTCATCACTGGGCCTTCATTGCATAGCGCTGCAACTTTTGCTGTATTTTCATCAATTTGTGCAGTATTCCAACGCAGTAACTGATTACAAATTTTGTCTTAATGGCATTAATCACCATTTGTCCAGCACAGTGAAATGTCATAACACCCGATTGGGGAACCCTCATGCTTGACTCAATCTTTCGTTTTTTAAGATCGGGTTATTTTGATGATTTTATTGTTGCTAAAAAATGCGCTAATTTGCAAAATATTATTGACTAGAAATCAATAAATGGATGGAAGATGAAATCGACCATTGAAGAATTACATGCTTTTGTCACGATTGTGGATAGTGGCTCGATTGTGATGGCCGCAGAGCGTTTAGCACAAACCACATCAGGGGTGAGCCGTGCTTTACAACGCCTTGAGAATAAGTTGCATGTGACCTTACTGGAACGCACCACGCGTAAATTGAAACTCACGCAAGAGGGACAATTGTTTTTAGATCGAGCACGCAAAATTTTAAATGATTTAACCGAAGCAGAAGATGCATTATTAAAATCCGATACCGATACCGCTGGGTTGATTCGAGTCGATTCAGCGACACCTTTTGTCCTGCATGTGATCGTGCCATTGATGCGCGAATTTATGCAGCTTTATCCCAAGATTGAAATTGAATTGAACAGTAATGATCAAATTATCGATTTGTTGGAACATAAAACGGATGTTGCCATTCGCTTTGGGCAGCTAAATGATTCAAGTTTACATGCCAAATTATTATGTAAAAGTCATTTGTATATTGTCGCCAGTCCTGAATATTTAGAAAATTATGGCTATCCGAAAAGACCGAGCGATATTTTAAAGCATGCGCAAATTGGCTTTAGCAAAGTGGATCATTTAAATACTTGGCCCATTCGTGTCAATGGAGAACAGCTGACGGTTCAGCCCAAAATTAAAGCATCCAATGGTGAAACTGTACGTCAAATGGCATTGGATGGTTTAGGCATCACCTGTTTGTCTGCTTTTTTAGTGCAGCAAGATCTTCAACAAAACCGACTGGTTGCTTTATTCGAAGATCAAATTGAGCGATATGAACAGAGCATCCATGCTGTCTACTATCAACAAGAACATTTGCCAAAGCGTGTCCGTTTATTTATTGAGTTTTTAGTACAAAAGCTGTCAAATTATCCATCGTTTTCTGTGGCAGCAGCTCTAAACTGAGCAAGGTTTGAATTTCTTGCTGTTTATGATTGAGCAATTTTAATTCAAAATGTTGTGCAGAGCTTTGACTGCATTGAAAGTTTAAATCCTGCTGTTGAGGCATAAGGGTTCGCATCTCATGGTCTGAACTGACGTGATATTGGTACAGACGTTGTGCGGATGTTTGGTGCAATGTCGGTTGCATATGCTGCAATTGGTATTGCCCCAGTTGCTGGGTTTTTAAAAACCCTTCAATTAAAGATTTACATACAAAGTGCTGTTTTTGTGCCAAGGCATTGCTCGCTTGAGGTTGGCAAGCCATTAGTAAAAAACTGATACTCAAGATGGCTGTACTGCATTGTATTATTTTCATGGATGACTCCTTTTTATGCTGATGGACGGTAAATGCAGCATAAATCTGTTATCTTGATAGATACAGATACACAGAATGCTAAAAAATGAGTACAGATGTATGACATTTCAATATCAAATTTTGGCAGAACAAATTGCCGATAAAATTCAGCAAGGTGAATTACAAGCAGGGCAACGCTTAATTTCGCTGCGGCAATGTGCCGAGCAGCAAAATGTCAGCATCAATACCGTCAAAAATTGTTATGAATTATTAGAAGCGCAAGGGCTGATCTTTGTGAAAAACAAGTCGGGCTATTTCGTCAGTGCGAAAAAATCGCTGGTACAGCACACTCAGCGTCCGACTCATCCCGATTTTCAATCTCAGCCTAGGGATGTGTCTAATTTAGAGTTACAAATTGAGATTCAACAAGACTCGATCAATAATAAATTGATTCATTTGGGCGCGATTCAAATCTCGCCTAATTTGGTTCCCGTCGAAGCTTTGCGCCGTTCCATTCAGCGAGCTTTAAAGCATAGTAAGCCTGAAGATTTTTTATATAGTGATAAGCAAGGTCATATTCGCCTACGAGAAGCGTTATCTGAACATTGGGCAGAAGATGGTTTTTATATTGCGAAGAATGATATTTATATCAGCAATGGTTGCATGCCTGCATTGTCGGTGATAATTCAAAGTCTGACCGAAATGGGCGATAGCATTATTGTACCCACGCCTAATTTTAATGGTCAGTTGCAACTTTTGGCGGTTTTAAAGCGCAAAATTGTAGAAATTCCAGCGGATACCAATGGATTTGATTTAGACCGTTTAGAGCAAGCCATGCAAAGCACGGGCGCAAAAGCCTGTTTGCTGACGGCAAATTTTCAAAATCCCTTGGGTTTTAGTTTAAGTAATGCACAGAAAGAAAAAATTGCACAGTTAGCCAGTCGCTACCAATGTTATGTGATTGAAGATGATATTTATGCCGAATGCAGTTTTAGTTTAAAACGACCCCTACCGATTAAATATTGGGATCAACAAGGCTATGTGATTTTCTGTGGATCGGTGTCTAAATCATTGTCTACCGCCTATCGAGTGGGCTGGTTTTGTATCCCGCAACGATTACAACATTTACGCGCTCAGTTGCTGATGCAGAATGTGGCGGTCAATACGCCGCTGCAATTGGGTCTTGCCGACTTAATTTATAGTCGTGCTTATCGTGAGCATTTAACCACGCTGAAACCGATTCTTGTGGCACAGGTTGAACAGTATCGACAATTCATCATTACTGCTTTTCATCAGGTGGATATTGGTTTAAATCAACCCAGTGGGGGCTATGCGTTCTGGATTCAATTGCCTGAGCAAATTGATGGTTTAGAAATGTATCATTTTGCGCAACAGCAGGGGATTAACATTGTACCCGGTGAGGTCTTTGGTGAAGATGGACGCTATAAGAATTGTATTCGCTTAAATGCAGGGCATGAATTGTCAGATGAAATTCGTGATGCAATTGTGCTCTTGGCGGATTGGACTAGAGAACA
Organism: Acinetobacter kyonggiensis; assembly: GCF_900107285.1. GTDB lineage: Bacteria > Pseudomonadota > Gammaproteobacteria > Pseudomonadales > Moraxellaceae > Acinetobacter > Acinetobacter kyonggiensis. The sequence continues at coordinate 6,075 of NZ_FNPK01000043.1, forward strand.
ATTAACGTCGGCGCATGTTGCTTAAATTTCCCAGAAAAAATTATGCTACGGCTTGACGGATTTGGCTTGATCGCATCCTTAGTTGAAGTGTTTTAGTTAAAGGTTTGGTCTGTGCCGAATTCAAAGCCACAACGTACTTTGTGGCTTTGAATATCATGGCGTACGTCTTAGATCAAAGGAATCCTCTTTGATTAAAAATCAGCTTTTAACACAATTCGGTAACGGGCTTTGCCAGAATGCAAATGTTGCAGTGCCGCATTTAATTGTGACATCGGAAAGACTTCAATTTGCGGTGCAATATTTTTACGTGCTGCAAATTTTAATAATTGCCGTAACGCAGCAGGTGAACCGGTGGGTGAGCCTGTAATGGATTTCGAACCGCCAATTAAACTGCCGGCATTAATTTTCAGGGGTTCAAGCACTAAGCCTAACATATGAACCTTGCCGTTCGGTGCCAGTGTACTAATAAAGGCAGGCCAATTGAGCGTGACATTGACCGTGCTAAGCAGTAAATCAAATTTGCCACGTTGTGTTTTGATGGCCTCAAGATCACGGCTATTGACCACATGGTCTGCACCCATGGCTTTAAGCTCATCCGTTTTATCTAAACTTGAGGTAAATGCGGTAATTTCACAGCCCCAAGCTTTAAGGAGTTTAATCGCCATATGCCCTAAACCACCAATCCCAATCACGCCTACATGGTGAGTCGCTTGAATTTGATGTTTTAACAGTGGGTCGAATACGGTAATGCCTCCGCAGAGTAGTGGACCTGCACTTTCTGCATCCAAATCTTCAGGTAAAGGAATTATCCATTGCCAGCCAGCACGTACTTTGTCGGCAAAACCACCGGCATGCCCGACAATCGTTGCGGTTGAACCGCCTGTACAAAGGACTTGTTGTCCTGAAATACACGGATCACAGTACTGACAACTTTCTGCTGTCCAGCCAATGCCAACACGTTGACCCACTTTTAGCCCTTTGGCTTCTGAACCTAGTTGCGTGATGATGCCAATAATTTCATGTCCTGCAACCACAGGATAAACCGAAGAATTCCATTCATTATTAATCACTGAAACATCAGAATGGCATAAACCACAGTATTCAACTTTGACTTCGACTTGGTGGGCTTGTAATTCTCCGGCATCAAACTGATAGGGTTCAAGTGCTGCACCCGCTTGCATGGCGGCATAGGCATGGATGATGTTGTCATTCATGGTGGAATCCTTTTATTCTTGTGGTGAAGTATTAATTTGATTTAAATGCACAGGTATTTTCATGATCATCGACCATACCCACCGCCTGCATAAAGGCATAACAGGTGGTTGGTCCAACAAATTTAAAACCGTGATTTTTTAACGCTTTTGACAGGCTTTGGCTGATGTCGGTTTGAGCAGGTGCTTGTCGATAATCAGCAACATCATTGTGGATGCTTTGCTGTTCGACAAAACTCCATAACCAGTGGCTGACATCAATCTGTTGTTGTTTTAAATGTTGCCAAGCAATGGCATTGTCACGGATGGCTTTAAGCTTGCCAATATGTCGAATTAAGCCAGCATCTTGTAGCATGTGTTCTAATTTGAGATCACTAAATTGGGCAATCTCTGCAATCGAATATTGAAAAAAATGCTGTCGATAACTGTCACGCTTTTTCAGCACGGTAATCCACGACAAACCCGCTTGTTGTCCTTCTAAGCAGAGCATTTCAAATAAATGGCCTTCATCATGAACAGCTTTTCCCCATTCATGATCATGGTAAGCCATATAAAGCGGATCGTTAGAGCACCAACCACAGCGTTGTAACGACATTTTTTATGCTCCTGAAGTGACTTTGAAGTGACTTAAAGTTTAAATTCAGCCCACTGATCTTGTTGATTATCCCAATAAAATAGTTCAGCTTGCGGTAAATCTGTGAATTGAATCCACATATCTTTTCCCGCTTTTTCTGCAAAGCCTGTGCTAATCAAAAGCGCTTGTTCAGTGATTTCCATCACCCAGCCTTGATGGCTTTGTCCAGCCAAAACAATTTTTTGTTGATTGCCTGATTCAGCAAATTCGACCAAACGATTGATCAGCGCTTCTGACATGAATAGTTCCTAAAAATTAACGTAAATAAGGATAGGGGTTGACCACACCACGCCCTTTACCATCGAGGTAAATGCCATAGTGTAAATGTGGTGCAGTATGACGTGCATTGCCGGTATTACCAACATAACCAATCAGATCACCTTTTTTGACATAATCCCCGACATTTAAGCCACGTTTGTGCTCATCAAGATGAGCATAATAATGCCAAGTTCCAGCAGGCCCCATAATCCAAACCACTTTACCACCCAAATTGTTATTGCGTAAGTCAGCAATGAGGCCTTCTGTGGCACTGAACACTTTTGTTCCACGTGGAGCCATAATGTCAATGCCTTCATGTTTGCGTCCGTGACTCCGCGCGGCAGCCCACGTATCACGTAATTGTTTGGCTTTTATATTGTGCACGGGAATAGGCAATGACGATTTTAACTGCATATTTTTTAGCTTTTGCACTTGGTCAAGGGGAAGCGCTGTCGTGGCGGGTTTTTTAGGTGTTGAGGTACATGCTGCAATCCAGAGGATGCTCAACCCCAATAATAATGTCGAAATAAAACGCAGCACTGTTGATCCTTTTTTCATTCTAATAGGCGTGAAAATTCTTTGAATCGCAGTGCCTGACTATGTCATAAACGAAGGGCAGAGATCAATTTTTTCATGGCTGTGGGAATTCCGATTTCTGTTGCAATTTGTGTCGCGAGCCATGTGCCATTTAATTCAATCGCCAGATGTTCCTGTTGGTCAGCAGCGACCTCAAAGCAGATGGCTTCAAGTTGCCAAGTGAAATGGGTAAAGCTATGGCTAATTTCAGTGCGTTGAATGACTTTTTTCAGTCCTAACGCTTGGCACTGTGTTGCAAATTCGGCGGGATTTTCAATAATCGGTAAACACCATAAACCGCCCCATAAGCCACTATTCGGACGTTGTTGCCATAACCATTGTTGATTCGATTGAATCACTAACACCTGTGCTGATTTGATCGGTACGGCTTTTTTCGGTTTTTTAAACGGTAGCTCTGTTTCCAAGCCTTGTTGATGGGCTTTGCAGTGTTGTTGCATTGGGCAATATAAGCACAGCGGTTTTTTCGGTGTGCAGACCGTGGCACCTAAGTCCATAATTGCTTGGGTATAATCATGATTACGTTCAGTCGGGCACAACGTTTCAGCCAATTGCCACATGGCACGTTCATGGACGGGTTTAGACAGGTCATCTTCAATGGCAAAAAAACGTGCCAGAACCCGTTTCACATTGCCATCCATAATCACGCCATATTGACGCAGCCCCAGTGACATCAATGCGCCACCCGTTGAGGGGCCAATTCCGGGAAGCTCAATCCATTGTTCCAATGTGCTGGGGAAGTGTCCTTGTTGGCTGACGATACCCGCAGCTTTATGCAAATTGCGTGCTCGTGCGTAATAGCCCAGTCCAGCCCAATAAGGCGCAACATCGTCCCAGCTGGCTTGCCCTAAAGCTTCAACGCTTGGGAATCGGGAGATAAAGCGTTCAAAATATTGCAGCACTGTTTTAACTTGAGTTTGCTGTAACATAATTTCAGACACCCAAACCTGATAGGGATCATCGATCACTTGCCATGGCAAGTCATGGCGACCATGAACATCGAACCAAGCAAGAAGGGCTTCGGCAAAAGAAAACTGTGACATACGAACCGCATATTTGGAATAGATGATTGACATACTCCCACCACTTTCACATTCGCTCAAGTGGGGTATTCTAAAAGCATAAGCTATTAGGCGACTTCCTCACGGATTTCGCTAGTTTTCTGTATCGTAGGGCGACCTTTACCGCATCCTCCCTCCGCAGACAAAACGGCATGTCCTGCCGATAATATGTTACGTGCAGCATTAAAGTCTGCATTCGCAACATAACCACAATCGACACACTCAAACTTGGCTTGAGTCTGTCGATTTTCTTTCGCTACATGACCACACTTGCAGTATGTTTGGCTGGTGTACTGTGGATTGACCTTAACCAGTAATCCACCGTTCCAGTACTGCTTGTACTCAAGCATATTGATTAACATCGACCACCCTTGATCTAGGATTGATTTGTTTAAGCCAGACTTGGCTTTCACATTTCGACCTTTCTGCTCTAAAGTACCGCTTGCTGACCTAGACATATTTGCTACTTTTAAGTCCTCAACTACGATCATTGCGTGGCTTTTGCTGAGTGTTGTGGTGACTTTATGCAAGTAGTCATGTCTGATATTGGCAATGTGGCTGTGCAGTTTCTGAATCTTACGATTTTGCTTTTTCCAGTTTTCACTAAATTTAATTTTCTTTGCTAGTTTGCGTTGCAACTTGGCAAGTTTGAACTGATTGGTTTTAAAGCTGTTCTTTGGCGTGATGTGCTGATCGTTTGATGTAGCAATCAGTTTGGTGATTCCCATATCCAAGCCTAGCGCACTTTTGGATGGGTGAATGGGGCTTTCCAATGACTCTTTTTCAGTGCCAAATGAAACGTACCAATGTCCGGATTTTCTGCTGATGGTGACGTTTTTGATTCTGCCTAGAACTTCTTGTGACTTTCTGAATTTAACCAAGCCGATACCATTTGGCAATTTCACACGATTTCCATCAATACAGCAATATTTGTCAAATTGTACCAAACGGATCGAATCAAAACCCTCTGATTTGCGTTTAAATCTTGGCATTAATGGGCGTAACTGGATTTCAGTACCATCATCCAATTTAAAGAATTTGGGTTTTTTAGGTTTGCGCTTATTTTCTTTTAAATGTGCATGTGCTTTAGGATCAAAGAATTTAGACCAAGCAGATGCAAGGTCACGAACTTTTTGTTGTAGCGATACTGCATTGGAGCTTGTGGCTAAAAAAGCATACTCAGGATTCTTTTTAAGATCGGTGATTTTATTAACAAGATTAGTTGCATTAATAAATTTATCTTTAGCAAACATCTCAAATGACACAGCCAATATTTGATTCCAAACAAAACGTGCAGAGCCTACAAGGTTATTCAAAATAACCTCTTGCTCCGCATTCGGCTCAAGCCTGAATTTATACACCTTATTGATCTTCATTTATTGAAACTTAATTAAATACAATTGGTTGAGATAAGTATTACATCATGGTGAGTGAATAAAATTAAGGTGAAATCTTGCGAAATTCATCTCTTGAGAAGCATGGCTTCGTAAGATCGGGTGGAGTTCTCTTTCGCTTTTAGATAGTATAGCGAAAACTGTGCAGCATTACGGTTGCAACAAGACATAAAAAATGATGCCGCAGCATCATTTTTGAATGGGTTTTGAGTCGAATATGTTTATTCGCTCAGCATACCCCAGCGTTCATCTAGCTTTAAGCTTTGGCCTTCATAGCGTGGGATAATATGCAGGTGTAAGTGCTCAGATGCTTCACCAAAAACCTTTCCATCATTAAATCCAATATGGAAGCCTGAGGGTTGATGGCGCAGTTGCAGTTCATTGCGCGCAAGCTCAAGCAAAGACATTAAGCTTTTACGTTCTTTGTCCGTGATATCAAAAAAAGAACTCACATGGCGTAGCGGGACAATGACACAATGACCTTTAGATAATGCATTTGGCTCGGGTAAAATTACACCAAAGTCATTTTTATCAATGATGTCATATTCATCAAAGTTGCAATATGGGCAGTTGTTTTCAGTCATTGTTGTATCCTCTTCAAAAATATAGTTTTTAAAATATTCATGTCATTGGATCGGTCAATATAGCATAACTAGATTGACCTCGTTGTTATTCGCCCAGTCGGTTTTTGAATAACGCATACATGGCAGCTAAACCTTTTTGTTCTGCATCGATGTTATAGCCCAGATCAACACCATTGGCTTTAGCACGTTCATCTGCAAGGGGATTACTAAAACCATGCTTCGCATCTTCAAAAATAATCACTTCATGTTCCACCTGAGCGGCATACATTTCTTCTTTAAAGCGCGCAACATCATCTAAGCTCACCATGCTGTCGAGTTCTCCGTGAAGAACCAAAATCTCAGCTTTAACGGTTCCCGGTTGAGCAGGTGCTTTCGGAGTCAATGTGCCATGGAAAGTGACCACTGCGTGTAAAGGCGCACCAGAACGTGCCAGATCAAGCACCACTTTACCACCATAGCAGAAGCCTACTGCTGCCAGTTTATCTGCATTTACTTCTTCTTGCGCTGCTAATGCTGCTAAACCCGCAGACGCACGAGTCACAATCGTTTCAGGGTCATTAAAGGTTTGCATCATCCATTCACTGGCTTGTGGGACATTGGTGGTTACTTTTTTATCACCATACATATCAATGGCGAGGGCTGCATAGCCATGTTCAGCAAGTTCACGCGCACGTTGCTCAGTGTACTCATTTCGTCCCCACCACTCAGGTGCGACAATCACCCCCGCGACAGGTTTTTCTGATTCAGGTGCTGCAAAATAGCCGATTAAAGTTGTTCCATCTTGGGCCGTGTATTGGATTTCGCTAGTTTTGATGCTGAGCGCCATTTATTTTATCCTTATCTGTTGTATTCAGTGAAAAATATACGAATTAAAATATCGAAATTGACTTCTTTACTGGTTGTGCAAGATTGATCTATTTTGACTTTACACTATTCTAA
>NZ_FNPK01000072.1 GCF_900107285.1 Acinetobacter kyonggiensis
TTATGCAGTTACTTTCGCAACAACACCAGCACCAACTGTACGACCACCTTCACGAATCGCAAAACGTAGACCTGGGTCCATTGCGATTGGGTGAATGAGTTCTACTGACATTTCTACATTGTCACCAGGCATAACCATTTCCACGCCTTCTTGTAATTGGATTGCGCCAGTTACGTCAGTTGTACGGAAATAGAATTGTGGACGGTAACCGTTAAGGAATGGTGTATGACGACCACCCTCTTCTTTAGAAAGTACGTATACTTCTGCATCGAATTTAGTGTGCGGTTTGATTGTACCTGGTTTAGCAAGTACTTGACCACGTTGAACGTCTTCACGCTTAGTACCACGTAGAAGAACACCACAGTTCTCGCCAGCACGACCTTCGTCAAGCAATTTACGGAACATTTCTACGCCAGTTACAGTTGTTACAACTGTATCTTTAATACCAACGATTTCAACTGATTCGCCAACTTTAACGATACCAGATTCAACACGACCAGTAACTACAGTACCACGACCAGAGATAGAGAATACATCTTCGATTGGCATAAGGAATGCTTTATCGATTGCACGTTCTGGTTCAGGAATGTAAGAATCAAGCGCAGCAACCAATTCGATTACAGCAGATTCGCCATAAGGACCTTCGTTACCGTTTAATGCTTGAAGCGCTGAACCACGGATGATTGGAGTGTCATCACCTGGGAAGTCATAAGTAGAAAGAAGTTCACGAACTTCCATTTCTACCAATTCAAGTAATTCTTCGTCATCAACAAGGTCACACTTGTTAAGGAATACAAGAATGTACGGTACACCAACCTGACGAGACAAAAGGATGTGTTCACGAGTCTGTGGCATAGGACCATCAGTCGCAGCACATACAAGGATCGCGCCGTCCATTTGAGCAGCACCAGTGATCATGTTTTTAACATAATCGGCGTGACCTGGACAGTCTACGTGAGCGTAGTGACGAACTGGAGAATCGTATTCTACGTGTGAAGTATTAATGGTAATACCACGTGCTTTTTCTTCTGGTGCAGAGTCAATTGCTGCGTAGTCTTTAGCTTCACCGCCGTAGTTTTTTGCACAAATTGTTGCAATCGCAGCAGTTAAAGTTGTTTTACCATGGTCAACGTGACCAATTGTGCCCACGTTTACGTGTGGCTTATTACGTTCAAACTTAGC
>NZ_FNPK01000038.1 GCF_900107285.1 Acinetobacter kyonggiensis
GGCGTTAGATTGGCTTACACCATTAGAGAAATTTGCTCAGCTTGTTGATTATCATATGGCTTTTGAAACTGTCGCACCTCATGTTTGAATTCGCCAGATATTGGTGAAAAGGTCGATGCTGTTATTCAAGCTGTGGTGAATGAAACGACCATACCTAAAGAAGTATTGATGCGTAAAAAATGGCTCAATGCATTGTATCAGCATGTGGTCTTCCATAATGATGAACAAGATTTACCGGCTTACCTCTTAGGTTGGCGCTATGATTTGTTAACGAAACCATTGATTGATGTTTTACATGCCGATGAAAACTATCTATCGACTCAAATGAAGGTGATGGAATAATCTTTAGCCAGATTGCTTAAAGAATTATCATTTATACAAAATCAAGACCGATGCGTTAATAATCACTAATGTATCCGTCTTTTTTTTGTTGTATGCTTGAGCCAAGTTTAATGAGTACTGTTTCAACTATGCATTGTTCAATTTTCAAATCTAGCAAAAAAGCTGAAATGTATCTTTACATTGCCCGTCCTGAGCCAACTGAAAATGAAGCTGAAGCAGCTAGCCCGCTTGAAATTTTACCTGAAGCGATGCGTGCAGCATTTGGTCGCGTAACTTTTGTCATGAATTTAGAGTTATCTGAAGAGCGCAAATTAGCCCGTGTGAATGTTTTGCATGTGATGGATTCAATTCAAAATAAAGGCTTCTTTATTCAGGTTCCTCCAGAAGGATTAATCAATCCGAATGCAGTTGCACCAGAAGGTTTGCGCGGTGCTTAAAGTCGATTCAGGAGTTGGAGTTCACGATGAATAGTTTTCTTGCACTACTAGATTCAATTCCTGAAGATAGCATTGCTATAACAGTTTATTTGTTAGGAAGTGTCATTATGCTTTGGTCATGGTATGCGATTGCAAAACGCTTGCCTAAACCTTTTGGTGGTATAACGTGGATTATGGGATTCGCGATTTTACTCACCCCGACGGTTTCTGAAGGTAATAATGCTTCCATCGCTCCAGCAATTTTTGGTTTGTTATTTGGTGTTTTGACCAAAGAAAATGCTTTGGTGTGGTCAAATGCATCACTCATTTTATTTGTTGTTGGGCTTGGTTTGGTGGTTGGCTATTTATGGTCCCAATACACAGCCAAAAAAGCAAAATTTGCAGTAAACAAAAATAGTTCACCACTTTAAGTAAAACAATAAGGTTAAATCATGTCTGTTGATACTCAACAATTTGTCGGTACAGATCAGTATATCGCCACTGAAAGTCTAAAATTAGCTGTCAAAGCTGCACGTGCATTGCAAAAACCTCTGCTAGTGAAGGGTGAGCCAGGTACAGGTAAAACATTACTTGCAGAACAAGTGGCACAAAGTCTAGGTTTGAAACTTATGACTTGGCACATTAAATCTACCACTAAAGCGCAGCAAGGTTTGTATGAGTATGATGCGGTTTCGCGTTTGCGCGATAGCCAGTTGGGTGATGACCGTGTGCATGATATTAAAAACTATATTAAACCTGGTAAATTGTGGGAAGCTTTTACCAGTGAAGAACGCTGTGTATTGCTGATTGATGAAATTGATAAAGCAGATATTGAATTCCCAAATGACCTTTTACACGAACTCGATAAAATGTCGTTTTTTGTGTATGAGACAGGGGAAACCATTACTGCGGCTCAACGTCCGATTGTGATTATTACCTCGAATAATGAAAAAGAATTACCCGATGCTTTCTTGCGTCGTTGTTTCTTTCACTATATTGAATTCCCAGATGAAAGCACAATGCGTGAAATTATTGATGTGCATTTTCCTAAAATTTCGGCAACTTTGGTGAATCAAGCTTTACAAGTTTTCTTTAAACTTCGTCAGGTTTCGGGGTTAAAAAAACCACCATCAACTTCTGAATTGATTGATTGGCTAAGTTTGCTGATGGCAGATGATATGCCTGAAGATGTACTGCGTAATCATGATAAATCAAAAGCCATTCCACCTTTATATGGTGCACTAATTAAGAATGAGCAAGATGTACAATTACTAGAGCGCCTCGCTTTCATGTCGCGACGTTAGTGGATGTTTTTATACTTTGACCATAATACTTAAAGCTGCTGATGCAGCTTTTTTTATTTGAAAATATAAGTAATGATATGCGCGATTTAGTGGTTATCTCGAGTTTTATTTTGAGTTAAACATGACAAAAAAGTGTAGTGAATTCAATATTTTGACAAGACCTATATTGCGATTCATGATTTCAAAAATAAAGCTCTTTTTGCCTTTAAGAATTAAACTTTTACAAAAATTAATAATTTTAAAATTGCTATTTAATATTAAAAAGTCATAAATGTTATGAGTTGAAAATTTAAAAAATATTGAAAAAGAAAAATCATTGGCTTTCTAAAATTATACCTATATGTATTTAGCGTATTAATCCTAGAATGAATAACTCCACATAACTCTTGTATTTACCAATAGAGATAATGAGAGGTTGATAAATAATGGAATGGTTGCAAAATGAATTAAAACATAGTCCCGAGATATTGCTTTTTTTATCTCTCGCAATTGGGTTTTGGATAGGGCAGTTTCAGTTTGGAAAGTTTCAGTTTGGCGGTGTAGCTGGCTCTCTTCTTGTCGCAGTTGTCTTAAGTTTATTGGGTGTTCCTGTTGATAATGGTATTAAAGCAATTCTATTTGCACTCTTTATTTATGCCGTAGGTTTTGAAAGTGGTCCTCAGTTCTTTAAATCTTTAGGGCCAGAATCAATCAAAGAAATATTATTGGCTGCCTTTATGGCAGTGTGTGGCTTAATTACTGTTTTGGTCATGGCAAAGATCTTCCATCTAGACAAGGGTCTAGCTGCAGGTTTGGCCGCAGGCGGAATGACACAATCTGCCATTATTGGTACTGCTGGTGATGCATTATCCCGACTTGATTTACCTCTTGAAGAAATTCAGCGCTTGCAAGCCAACGTCGCTATTGGCTATGCAGTTACCTATATTTTTGGTTCGCTAGGGGCGATTATTGTTTGTGTCAATATTCTTCCTCGATTTATGGGACGTGAAATCCGAGATGATGCGATTAAGGCACAATCTGAACGTTTAAAGGGGGCGTTTGAGCTTGCACCTGGACAAGAGCTAGCAATTCCTGAGATTGTTGGGCGAATTTATAAAATTGAACAAGCTAATGGTAAAACTGTATTTGATATTGAAGCCGAAGCAAGCAATATCACTATTGAGCGCTTGAAAAGAAAAGGTCAATTGATGGATGTGACACCTGAAACGGTATTACAGACGGATGATATTGTCTTGGTTGTTGGGCGTCGTGCGGGTGTGGTTGCTATTTCCAGTTATATCGGTGCTGAACTTCAGTCATCGCAAGGCATGGAAATGGTGATGGATACCACAGATGTAATTCTTAAAAATTCCAAATATATTAATCGTAGTTTAGGCGATGTAAAAGCAAATACACCGTTATATTTAAAGCATGGTATTTATGTACTTGGTATTAAACGAGGTGGAGATTCTCTCGTATTAAGCGATGATACTATTCTACTGCAAGGTGATGTCATTACTGTTTATGGTACTCAGAATGACCTGAATCGGCTCATCAAAGAAGGTGGTCAAGCAATACCTGAGAGCTTGAAAACGGATTGGGTTTTCCATGGCGCAGGTTTAGTCGTGGGTTTAATTATCGGTTTATTTGTTATTCGTGTAGGTGGAGTGCCTCTCACATTGGGTGCAGGCGGCGGTGCACTACTTTCAGGGTTGTTATTTGGTTGGTTGCGTAGTCGTAATCAAGTACATGGCAATATGCCTCCAGCCGCATCTCAACTTCTGAAAGACTTAGGTTTGGCTGGATTTGTGGCTGCAGTAGGACTTCAGTCTGGACTACAAGCTATTCAAACAATTAAGGAAAGTGGGTTTTCTCTGTTCATGATTGGTGTTGTAGTCACCTTGGTTCCATTGCTACTTTCCATGCTTTTTGCACGCTATGTTCTGCGTTACGACAACGTTGCTGTTATGGCTGGTGCACTGTCAGGTGCTCGTAGTGCTAATCCAGCATTTGGTGGTGTATTAGATAAAGCCGGAAATTCAATCCCAACCGTTCCCTTTGCAATTACTTATGCATTAGCAAATGTATCTTTGACGTTACTCGGTCCACTCATTGTGGGCTTAGCATAATACTTTTTTAATGAAAATAAACATCAATATGACTTAATACAATGAAGGAGACTTTCCATGGGAAACGTCGATTACTCTAAATATTCAAAATTAAGCCCATTCGAGCTAAAAGATAAATTGATTGAGCTGGCGCAAAGCCGCACTGATCGTATGATGCTTAATGCAGGTCGAGGAAATCCCAATTTTTTAGCCACTGTTCCTCGTCGTGCTTTTTTCCAATTAGGGCTATTTTCTGCGACTGAATCAGAGTTTTCTTTTTCTTATATGCCAGAGGGATTAGGTGGTTTTCCTCGTTCTGAAGGATTACAGTCGCGCTTTGATCATTTTATCTTAGAAAATAGAGATAAACCTGGCGTGGTCTTTTTGGGGAAAGCTATTTCCTATGTTAGAGATCAATTGGGTTTAGATCCTGATGCATTTTTACTTGAAATGGTTGAGGGTGTTTTAGGTTGCAACTACCCAGTACCTGACCGCATGCTTCGTGTTAGTGAAACGATTATAAAAGAATATGTATTGCGAGAAATGGGTGTGCAGGGAATGGCAAAAGAATCCCTTGACCTATTTGCTGTCGAGGGTGGAACAGCTGCAATGGCCTATATTTTTAACTCTTTGAAAGAAAATAAAATCATAGAAAAAGGAGATCGAATTGCGATAGGTACTCCAATTTTTACCCCATATTTAGAAATTCCTAAATTGAATGACTATCAACTTGAAGAGGTGTTAATTCAGGCTGATGCAAATTTAGGATGGCAATATCCTGAATCGGAGCTTCGTAAACTTGAAGATCCTTCGATTAAAGCATTCTTTTTAGTTAATCCAAGTAATCCACCTTCAGTGAAAATGAGTGATGAGGGCTTGGAAATTCTGGCGGATATTGTGAAAAAGCGTCCAGATTTAATTATTCTAACCGATGATGTTTATGGAACTTTTGCTGATAATTTTAAATCCCTTTTCGCAATATGCCCAGACAATACAATTTTAGTTTATTCATTTTCGAAATATTTTGGAGCTACGGGTTGGCGGCTTGGAGTTATTGCTTTATCCAATAATAATATTCTCGACCACAAGATTGCGGCACTTTCAAAGAAAGATAAAAAAGAACTTGAAGAACGCTACTCATCATTGACTACAGAGCCTGCAAATATCAAATTTATTGATCGTTTGGTGGCGGATAGTCGTAATGTAGCCTTAAACCATACCGCAGGACTTTCAACGCCACAACAGGTTCAAATGGTATTGTTTGCTTTATTTAATATGATGGATTCAAGACAAAACTATAAAGAAGCAGTTAAATCTGTCGTGCGTGATCGTGATGCAACCCTATATCGACAATTAGGTGTAGATGTTCCCCAAGATCCTAATGCTGTTGATTATTATACATTGATCAATCTTGAAAATACTTCACGGATACTTTATGGAGATGAATTTGCAGATTGGGTTATAAAAAATAAAAACCCAACAGAATTATTATTCCGGGTTGCAGATGAAACTGGGGTTGTTTTATTGCCAGGTTCTGGTTTTGGTGTATCACATCCTTCAGCTCGTGCTTCCTTGGCGAATTTAAATGAATATCAATATGCTGCAATTGGTAATTCATTACGCAAATTTGCTGAAGAAACTTATCGTGAATATCAACAAGTCACGAAAAAAAAATAGCATTGGGGGAGGCGAAACGTCGTTAACTGAGTTGGCCCTACGAGATGAATATGTTTTGTAGGGCTTTTTTATTTCTAAGTTTTTAATTACAGGGCTGTAGTGCTTTTGTTATTTAATCGTTCTAATCAGTTTTAAAAGACATAGCTTTAGACTTATTTTTTATTGGTCATATTAAATTTAATCAATCTTTAAATTTTTCTGTTTGCAAATAAAACGAACGACCATTCAGGCCATGCTTAAACTTTACTTCATTTTTACAATCAAACATAATAGTACAATGATTTGCATCAACAATTATATGCGATTTATAAAATTTTAGAAGTATAGCAAGGTTGCAGATATTTTAATAACTACCTTGAATTTAAAAGGATTTGTTTACCGATGTTCGTACGATTGTTTTATACCTTAAGAAAATACGGTGTGCCTGTATCAACGCGTGAACTAATCGATTTAAACCATGCCGTAAGTGAAGGTTTGGTTTTTGCGGATCAAGATGAATTCTATCAATTAGCAAAAACGGTTATGGTTAAAGATGAGCGTTTCTTTGACAAGTTCGACCGTGCCATGAAAGATTATTTTGAGGGTATTTCAACTTTTGATTTGGATGATTTACTCAATCAAGTTGATAAATTGCCGAAAGATTGGTTCGATCTTGAACTGCTTGAAAAACATCTCACACCTGAACAGCGCGAAGAGCTTAAAAAAGCTGGCTCACTTGAAGAGCTAATGAAGATGTTGGAAGAACGTCTGCGTGAGCAACACAAGAAGCATCAGGGTGGTAATAAGATGATAGGCACGGGCGGTACATCACCATTTGGTGCTTTTGGTGATCATCCTGAAGGTGTGCGTATTGGTGGGCCGGGTCGTAAGCGCTCAGCGGTTAAAGTGTGGGAACAGCGTAAATATCAGAATCTGGATGATGAGCAGATTTTAGGCACTCGCCAAATGCAAATGGTATTGCGTCGTTTACGTAAATTTGCACGTCAGGGTGCTGCTGAAGAACTGGATATTAACGGCACCATTCGCGAAACAGCAAAGCAGGGCATTTTGGATGTTCAGCTTGTTCCTGAGCGTCGTAACCGAGTAAAAGTTTTAATGTTGTTTGATGTGGGTGGGTCAATGGATTCACACATTGCTCAATGTGAAAAGCTATTTAGTGCTGCAAAAACTGAATTTAAAACCTTGGAATATTTTTATTTCCATAACTGTCTATATGACTATGTTTGGAAGGACAATATTCGCCGTTCTAGTACGCGTATGAACACATGGGATTTGTTGAATACCTATGGTCGTGACTATCGTGTAATAGTCGTAGGGGATGCCAGTATGGCACCCTATGAGCTGACATCGGTTGGTGGTTCGGTTGAATATATGAATGATGAAGCAGGCAATGTTTGGTTACAGCGTTTACGTCAGCATTTTGAAAAAACAGCATGGCTCAATCCTGAACAAGACAGTTATTGGCATTACACGCATACCATTGGCTTAATTAAACAGATTTTTGAAGATCATATGTATCCGATGACCTTAAAGGGTGTAGAGGATATGACTAAATATTTAGCTCGTTAAACGTGTCGAAATGAACACGTTCTTTTAAATGTAAGGGGGGGATAATGAATCATCAAATTAATGGTATTCCATTACCAAACGAAGAGGGTTTCTTTGGACAATATGGTGGTCAATTTATTCCGCCTCATTTAAAAGAAGCAATGGATGAAATTAATCTTGCGTATGAACAAATTCGTCATACGGCTGAATTTAAAAATGAATTAGCTGATTTATTTGCCAATTATGTTGGTCGTCCAAGTCCATTGTTTCATGCAAAACGTTTATCGGACCAATTGGGCGGGGCGCAAATTTATCTTAAACGTGAAGATTTAAACCACACTGGTGCGCACAAAATTAATCACTGTTTAGGTGAAGCTTTACTTGCGAAATATATGGGTAAAAGCAAAGTGATTGCAGAAACAGGTGCTGGTCAACATGGCGTTGCTTTAGCAACAGCGTGTGCACTTGTTGGTATTCCATGTGAAATTCATATGGGGCAAGTAGATATTGAAAAAGAACATCCAAATGTCGTTAAAATGAAAATTTTGGGTGCCAAACTGATTGCTGTAACACGTGGAACCGCCACATTAAAAGATGCTGTAGACAGTGCGTTTGATGAATATCTAAAAGACCCGAAAAATTTTATCTATGCGATTGGTTCAGTGGTGGGGCCACACCCATTTCCAAAAATGGTTCGTGACTTTCAGTCTATTATTGGTGACGAAATTAAAGTTCAAACCAAGGATCGTTTTGGTTCAAACCCAGCTTACATTGTTGCATGCGTAGGTGGTGGTTCAAATGCGATGGGGGCATTCACTGCATTCTTGAATGAACCTGATGTGAAACTTGTAGGGGTTGAGCCTGCTGGTCATGGTTTAGATACCAATATGCATTCAGCAACGTTGACTTTGGGGAAACCAAGTCAGCTGCATGGCATGGCTTGTTATGTACTTGAAGATGAGCAGGGTGAGCCTTTACCTGTACACTCAATTGCATCTGGTTTGGATTACCCCGGTGTTGGGCCACAACATAGTTTCCTTAAAGATTTAGGTCGAGTGGAATATTCAACGGCAACCGACCAAGAATGTTTAGATGCATTTATGACATTGTCACGAGTGGAAGGAATTGTTCCCGCACTAGAGAGTTCTCATGCTGTGGCTTGGGCTATCCGTGAAGCGCCTAAAATGGCGAAAGATGTAAAAATCGTGGTTAACTTATCTGGTCGTGGGGATAAAGATGCTGACTATGTGGCCGAAAAATTAGGCTTAAACTAATCATAAAACCTCCCTAAAGTCGTCTTTTTAACAGAAGGACTTTCTCTTCATTTTTATAAAAAGATGAGTAAAAATCTCCTGTTGTTGAGGGGGATTTAGAAGGGTAAAAAACCTCTCAATTGAGAGGTTTTTTTATCGGCTTTGAAAACTTAACTTGCAATATATTGTTGTAATTGATCAATTAATTTACGTTGGTCTTCCATCACGACTTTGACTAAGTCACCAATTGAGATTAAGCCAATCAGTTTATCGTTTTCAACAACGGGTAGATGACGTAGATGGCGATCTGTCATGAGGTCTAAACAATCTTCAACACTATTCGATTTGGTGACGGTAAGCACTTTCGCAGTCATAATTTCACTGACAGTAGTCTCTTTAGACGTGCGTTCCATGAGTATGACTTTACGTGTGTAATCGCGTTCAGAAAGAATACCCACGACTTTATCTTGATCAGTGACCACGAGTGCACCAATGCCTTTATCTGCCATAAGTGAAATTGCTTCAAGTACAGTCGATTCAGGGCTAATCGTAAAAATGTTTTGTTCAATTTTGTTCTGAATAACTTGTGCTACATTGGTCATTTATAGTCACCCTTTGTTGTTTATTGTTTGACATTAAACTTAGCGCGAAATAAGAAAAATGCAAAGACTTTTCAAGTCAGAAATTTTATTTTACATTTCTCTTTATTTGACTTTAACGACTTAAATATAAAATTAAGCAGGTTTTAAAGCCTCAGAGAAAAAGAAATGACGCATTTGTTGAGTAGTTAGTTTAAATTTTTGGCTTGAAGCGTTACATAGTGCAGGGGTAACGTGTAAACGAGTCAATGTTGGAAGTAGATAGTCTTGGAAATCATTTGGGGTGATTTTGCGGGGAGTGTAATTGGGCCAATGTAGTTGTGCATATTTATGTGCTTGGACACTGTTAAGCCAAAATGGAAAAATGAAATCTTGATGGTCAGACATCATTGCCCAGCCTTGTTCGTGATATAAACCCCAAAGTACGCCACAGTACATCATTGATTTTAAAATGGTAATTTTAAAGAATAAATCTTTAGGAATAAGTTGTAATGAATTAATTTGTTTCATGCTAAAAACGTCTATTGAATTCAGACTCTATTGTAAGAAATTTAGATGAAAGTTCAGTGTAAGCTTTAAGAAACAATGTAAATAAATATGTATTTAAAAAGAATAGGGTTTAAAAAACGCCACCTTAGTGACGTTTTATTAGGCTTGCATAGTGGCTAAATTCTGCCAGTATTGTGCTTTGAGTGAGTCTCGTTCTACACGAAAACCTTGATAATAAAGTTCTGCTAAGAACAATGCTGCTTTACCATGCCCAGCACGTGCGACTTCTTCCAACTGTTGAACCGCATCTGAAAAATTCATTTGTGATTGAATAGTGTTTACTGCATCTGCATACACATGTTCTAAGTCTTGGTGAGAGAGTTGATGAATCATATAAAACTCCTTATTGTAATTATGATTGCTAAAAGACAGTTCAATTTGTCTTTATATTAATTTAACTTAGCTTTGTTAAAGTAATATTACAATAAACTTGAATTGTCAAATAATATATGTGGGTTGTAGTTATAAAAACAAGTTTACATGATTAAACAATCTACAAAATGAATTTTTATTAATATACATATACTGGAAGTTGTAAATATATAAGGAGAAGAACATGACAAAAACATTTGATGGTTTGACTTTTGATTTGCCTCCAACAAGTTCTCAAATTGTTGAGCTGGCTCATCAACATCGAAAAAATTTAGATGAAGCTATTTTTCATGAAGAAATTCACTTAGGGGACTATTGTTTAGCACAGCGAAAAAGAGTTTATGATTTTACACGCCAATTAGATCCACAACAACGTGAAGACTTTTATAGCGTTTACAATGGTGAGTTAAAGCGTATAGCAGATGATGATGAGCTACATTCCGTAGATTCAGAAAAAGGTCTGAGTGCTTTTGCGATTATGCTTGTATTAGGGATTATTGCTTTGGTTCTTTATTTTGCAGTGATCAGAAATATTGTTGCATAAGCTGATGAGGATTGCTCAATTTCTGTTACAAATGCATTGAAATTGAGCAAATCCGCTTGTACTTCTGAATATAGCCCCCTAAACTATCTTTAGTTCGAGGTAGGCTATGCATATTGCTATACAAAAAATTGTTCAATTTAAATCTAATATAAAGCTTGAATATGTTTATAACGTGCTCATCGTGACAATTATTGCGATTATATTAATGCTTGCTTTAATTGCCCTTCAACGTCCCATCTCACTCACGCAATTTGAAAATGTAATTAAACTTTCATCTCAAGCCAGTTATCCAGACACTCAACAAATGGCATTGTCCCTGATGCAGCAACAACAGGTTCCTTACGGGCAATATTTTAAATTGATGCAGGCGCATCATTTGGAAATGACACAGGCACATCAATTACCTCCTTTGCAGGTGGAGTAATAATTGTTTTAGGCATTTGCTCTATTGATGGTGGTGCAAGTATCGGTGCTTGAGGTGCTAGATTTTGATTGAGTATGATTTCTAATGCTTTTTTATCTAATTTGTCATTCACCACGATAATTGTAAGTCGTTCAGGGTGTAGATGTTTTTGAATCGCATTTTGTACGTCTTGTGCAGTCAGTTTTTCTAATAACCGCGGGTATTCATTTAAATAGTCAGCAGTTTGGTTGTAAAACCCCATTGAGCCTAGTTGAGCATTAATATTGGCATTGCTACTATAATTATTGGGGAAAGCGCGCAACATCCCTGCTTTGGTTTCTTGTAATTGTTTTTGATCAATCGGTTGCTTGACGAAATCGACTAAAGCCCGATGAGCCACCTGTATGCTGTCAAGGAGTTGGTCTTGTTTTGTGGAGTAACTAAGACTAAAAGTTCCGGGGACTTGGCTAAATGAAAATGAACTATAAGCGCCATAAGTATAACCACGTTTGACTCGCAATTCTTTCATTAAAACCGAATTAAAGCCAGTTCCTCCGAACATTTGATTTGCAACTTCTAAAGCTAGACGGTCTGAGTCAAATCGTGTGTTGCCTAAATGCCCCATAATGACATGGGCTTGGCTAGAATTAAAAGCCATATGCCGAATGTCAAAACTAGATTTATCTATGGGTTGAGTGAGCGGTTTTGCTTTTTCCCCTTGTTTTAAATGACTTGTAATACGTTCAGAAAGTTTGAGTGCTTCTTTGGAATTCAGTTGACCTGTAATGGCTATATTCATATTTTGTGCCACTAAAAATTGGTCGCTAAATTGTTTGAGTTCGAGTGGCGTAATTTTACTAATACTGCGCTGCGTTCCCGTAATGGGTTCAGCATAGGGATGTTTTCCATATAAGGCGCGGTAAAATTGAATATTCATCATTCGGCTTGGGTTTTCTTGAACTTGCTTTTGACCCACTTGGGTATTGGTGAGCATTAAATGAATACTGGATTGTTTAAAGGTGGAATGATTTAAAACTTCCAGCAGCATACTTAATGCAGGCTCAAGCTTCTTGGGATCGGATAATACCCGCAGTTTTACAATAAACATATCACGATAAGCTTTCACACTAAATTGAGCACCAACCGCTTCAAAAGCACTGGCAATTTGGTTAGCGGTATATTCCTCGGTGCCTTCATCAAGCAGTTGCGCAGCCATGTTGGCAACACCATATAAGCCAGAGGCGACTTCTTCATCTCGTGCTGAGCCTGCATTGAAGGTCAATTGAATGTCAATGATGGGTAAATTTTGCGATTCGACAAACAATGTTCGAACTTTATAACGATTTTTCAGTTCATGTACATAAGGAGCATGAAATTGAAGTTGCTGATTGTCATTTTTCAAGCTTTGTAAAAGAGGAATTGATTTTAACTCTATCGGATGATCATCGCCTAGGTTATTTAAATTTACGTTATTTAAATCCACATCAGCAATAACGGATTGAGCGCAAATAAAGGAACTGAGTAAGATAAAAAGTCGCAGCTTAAACATATGAAATTCCATTATTGAGCTTTATTTTCAGGTGAAACAGGAGAAAGATATAAGGTGCTGAGGTTGTCACGGACAAAATAAATATTCGCAACGCGTTGAATATCTTGTGGGGTTACTGTTTCAAAATGTTTAGGCAGTTCATCCATTAAACGGAAACTTAAACCATTGATTTCTAAGTTGCCAATCATTTTGGTTTGACCTGCAATATCATCTTGGCTATAAACTAAATTAGAGACGAATTTAGCAGTCACACGTTCAACTTCTTCAGTTTGAATAAGTTCCGTCTTTAATAAATCAATTTCATGTTGAATGGCTTTTTCTGCATCTTGTAAACTCACACCTTCGGTGGGTAATGCAGAAATACTCAATAAGCTATCTCCTCGATTATAAGGATCGTAAGAAACACTAATCGCACTCAGAACTTTTTTGTCCCTGACTAGTCGATCTTGTAGCCGAGAGGAAATACCACTATCTAATACATTTTTAATAATGGTGAGCGCATAAGCATCTTGTGGATTCTTTGCTGTGACCAGTGAGCGGACATTCCATGCCATATATAAATTCGGTACTTGTACAGGTAAATTGACTTCCATGTGGCGGTAACCGACACGATCAAACTCGA
The DNA here is from genome assembly GCF_900107285.1 of Acinetobacter kyonggiensis. Classification (GTDB taxonomy): domain Bacteria; phylum Pseudomonadota; class Gammaproteobacteria; order Pseudomonadales; family Moraxellaceae; genus Acinetobacter; species Acinetobacter kyonggiensis. The sequence continues at coordinate 13,266 of NZ_FNPK01000038.1, forward strand.
AGACATCATTGCGTGGAGGGGTTTTTCTAGCCGGAATATCACCGAAATACTTTTGGACTTGAAGTAAGGTACTTTCTGAATCAACATCACCGACAATAATCAAAATGGCATTATTGGGCGTATACCAATCGCGATACCATTTTTTGACATCTTCAAGCTGAATATTCTGAAGATTTTTCATATAGCCAATCACGGGTTGTCGATAGTGACTGGTTGGATAGCTGATCCATTTGAATCGTTCAAAAGCCAACGATCTTGGATTGTCATCGGTGCGTAAACGACGTTCTTCCATCACCACTTTAATTTCAGGCTCAAAATCTTGCTGACGTAACAGCAAATTACTCATACGGTCAGATTCAAGTTCTAAAGCCATGGATAAATAGGTTTTAGGGTAAAGCTGGTAATAATTGGTGTAGTTGGTAAAGGTTGAAGCATTGACACTGCCACCATAAATACGACTTAAGCGAGTGAACTCATCATTTGGAACTTTATTGGTGCCTTTAAACATCATGTGTTCAAGAACATGAGAAATGCCAAGTAAGTTCCCCGATTCATCACTACTTCCAACGCCATACCAGATTTGAGTCATGACCATTGGGGAGCGATGGTCTTCACGAATAATCACCTTTAAACCATTTTTAAGGGTCGTTTCAAATGTAGTACGTGCTAATGTGCTACGTGTTTCAGCATGCCCTAAGCTGCTTTGTATTGTGAGTAATGCAAAGCACATGGCTAAAAAATGCTTTTTAAAAAAAGACAGCTTTGGAAAAGGTGGTACGTAACTTTTGAGCACAATATTGACCAAAGTGATTAATTGTATTTAGGATTATTTTTAAGAAATTTCGATTTCAAAGCAAGGCGAAGTTGTTCGTTTTTGGTGTGCTCAATGTCTACTGGGGATTGCAGAGAAAATCTATGCTAGAATCCTTGTTTTTTAACGCAATGCTTTTCAAGGATTCGGCATGCAACAGCAATCTAATGGGCAAAATAAATTTTTGATTGATGCTGATATCGGGGATGACGATGTCACTTTACCGAATTTACCTGCGGTAAATGTACCTATTGTTGAAACTCAAAAAGAAGAGACAACTATTTCTGCGCCTGTAGCCACAGAAACAGTGCAAGAAGATACTTCTGGTGGCTTTTTTAGTCGTATGAAAGTGGGTTTAACCAAAACCCGTAAAAATCTTGCTGATGGGATGGTGAATATCCTCATTGGTGGTAAAGAAATCGATGATGAACTGCTTGAAGAAGTTGAAGAGCAATTATTGGTTGCAGATATTGGTGTAGATGCGACGAAAACCATTATTGCTAATTTAACGGAACGTACTGCACGTGGTGATTTAATCTATTCACATTCATTGTATAAAGCTTTACAAGAAGAATTGGTGGCTTTACTTGCACCACGCGTAAAAGCTTTACATATTGACCCAAATAAAAGCCCATTTGTGATTTTGGTGGTGGGTGTCAATGGCGTGGGTAAAACCACCACCATTGGTAAATTGGCTAAACGCTTACAAGGCGAAGGTAAAAAAGTCATGTTAGCGGCTGGAGACACATTCCGTGCTGCCGCAACTGAACAGCTTCAAATTTGGGGCGAGCGCAATAATATTGCAGTAGTTTCACAAGGTCATGGTGCCGACAGTGCTTCAGTGATTTTTGATGCTTTTGAAAGTGCGCGTGCAAAAGGGATTGACGTATTAATTGCAGATACTGCTGGTCGTTTGCATAATAAAAGCCACTTGATGCAAGAACTGACCAAAGTAAAACGCGTCATGCAAAAAATTGATGCAACAGCGCCACATGAAATTATGTTGGTGGTTGATGCAGGTACAGGTCAGAATGCAATTAATCAAGTTGAAATGTTTGATGAGGCGGTGGGTTTAACAGGGCTGACCATTACTAAACTGGATGGTACTGCCAAAGGTGGTGTGCTCTTTAATATTGCAAGCCGTACTCATGTCCCTATTCGTTTTATTGGTGTGGGTGAGAAAATTGATGATTTACGCCCATTCTCAGCAAAATCTTTTGTTGCAGCACTATTCGAAACAGAAAAGTAAAAATGCTTAATGTTTCACACAAACTCCGCTAAATGCGGAGTTTGTTGTTTTTGAATTTATTGTTTGCGTTAAAAAGCAACATATAAAAATAACTTATGCAAAGAAGTCTCTTATATATGATTAGAATATAAGGAATCAAAAGCTTTAGTATCTGTATTGGGGAGTACTACTGTGGCATTATTAGAAAAAATTGGGCATGTTCTCACCTCTGATATCACCAAAGACTTTAAACTGAAAAAAAAAGTTGCTGAAGAAATACATGAACTAACTTTTGTTGATCATTTGAAAAAACGTCGTAGCATTCATGTGCTGGGGAAAAAAGTTCATTTTAGCCAAGCATACTTGGCAGAACTGATTCAAGAGGCGGTACGAAGTTGCCCTTCTGCTTTAAATTCTCAAAGTTCAAGAATCGTGGTGTTGTTTGGTGATTCTCATGCAAAGTTTTGGGAAATTGTTAAAGAGGTACAACGTAAAATAATTGCTGTACATGTTTTTGCTGGTACAGAAATGAAAATTGATCAATATGCAGCAGGTTTTGGTACGGTTCTTTTTTATGAGGATCAGCGCACCATTCAACAATTACAAAAGCAAATTCCTTTTAATTCAGAATGTTTTCCCATTTGGTCAGAACAAACTTCAGGCATGGCACAATATGCAGTATGGACTGCTTTGGCTGACTCGGGGGTTGGGGCTTGCCTGCAACACTATAATCCAAGTATAGATTCCGCAGTGGCGCAATACTTGAGTATTGAATCGTCATGGTTACTTCGGGCGCAATTGGTTTTTGGTTCAATTGAGCGAGAGGCTGACGAAAAAATTGATCCTCAAGATAGTGATCGTTTTAAAATATTTGTCTAATTGGCAGACATAAAAAAGCACCTTTATGTTAGGTGCTTTTTTATGTCTTTAAATCGACAGGAAAATGAGAAAATAGTGCATAAGATTGTTCTATAAATAAAACACAATGTCACTTTTTTAGTCATGTATTCATTCTAGAATTAACATAAGATAAAACCATCCTAATAATTCTTATCAAAATACCAAGAGGGTTATCCAATGTCATTTTTAGATCAAATGAAGCAACGCCGTACTATTTATGCAATTGGTAATAATGTTGCATTAACACAAGATCAAATAGAAGAAATTATTAAAGATACAGTTCGTCATAGTCCTTCTGCTTTTAATTCACAAACTTCCCGCGTTGTCACTTTATATGGCAAATCACATACAAAATTTTGGGATATCGTGCGTGAAACATTACGTAAAATGGTGCCAGAAGCAGCTTTTGAAAATACCAATGCAAAAATTAATAGTTTTGCCGCAGGTTATGGAACAGCATTATTTTTTGAAGATCAAGACACGGTAAAATCACTGCAAGAACAATTTGCGTTATATGCAGATCATTTTCCAGCATGGTCAGAGCATTCAACAGGCATTGCACAGTTTGCAGTGTGGACAGCATTGGCTGAGCATCACATTGGAGCGTCATTACAGCATTACAATCCAGTAATTGATCATGAAGTTGCAGAGGCTTTTAGTATTCCTGAGAATTGGAAATTACGTGCGCAATTGGTATTTGGTTCTATCGAAGCCGCTGCTGGAGAAAAAACATTTATGGATAATGAAGTACGTTTTAAAAAATTCGACTAAATTATTCTTCATTCAGTTTATACGGAGCGCTTAAATTGCGCTCTTTTTTATGGTTTAAAATAGTAGCTTGATATCTATTAAGATGGAAAGCTTATCTCAACAAATACTTGAGAATGCTGGGTATTAAAAATAGCTTTGTCATAAAATCGTCATTTATACATTGCATAGTGCAATTAAATTTTAATGATGAATAAAGAGAAAGTAGAATGGCTTTAAGATTAACTTTTGCTGTGGCTGCATTGCTAATGAGCGGTACTGTATTTTCAGCGGTAACACTTACAGCACCAGAAGAAATCAAAATCCTTGCTGTGAATGATCAAGAAGTTAATACAGGGCTATTTCGTTCAGCGGATAATCACTATAAAGTCGATGCAGGTGAAATTAGTCTTAGCGTGCGCTACAGCCAATATTTTGAACATCTAAATGGTGAGCATGATATTGTTAAGTCAGGCGTAGTTACATTAAAGACACCACCGCTAAAAGATGGTGAAAATTACCAATTAAAATTAGTGAATACACCAGCAAATTTTGAAGCAGCAAAGAAATATGCTGAACAGCCTGTTGTGGCTTTATTTGATAACAACAACCAAATGCTGATTCAACAAACAGGTGCAAATACAGAATCAAAACCTTGGTTAGCACAGGGTCTTTTTGCAAAAGCAACAGATTTAACTCAGAAGAAAAGAATACCCGTTAACCAACCAGCACCTGTTTATTCACAAACTGGAGCTTCTGTAGCAACTTCTTTGAATTCTAGTGTATTGGCTAACGCTACAAATACAGCAGATCAGCAACTTATCCAGCTTTGGCAAAAGTCGAGTAAAGCTGAACGTCAAAAATTTATGGGGTGGTTGGCTGAACAAGCAAATTGATTCACTCATCATTGAAAATAAAAAACCAGAGGAAGCTGGTTTTTTATTTTTGTTGCAATTAATCGATGAAAAAAGCCGAAAAAAGATTTTAAAAGTGCTAAAAATAGTATTTTAGTTTAAAAAACAAACAACCGATTGTGTTTTTGATGTTTTTTGATAAATAAGGGTTGCGCAAGATAATAAACTGTATAGAATACGCAGCATCCCGACGAGATAGCCGGAAACAAACGAAGCACGAGGTGCTGAGTTGTTAACGAATATCAAGTTGAGCGACTTAATTACTGACGAAGTATTAAGAAGATCATTAAGAGATTATGAAGAACAACTTGTGTGGATTTTTACTGGTTGAT
>NZ_FNPK01000041.1 GCF_900107285.1 Acinetobacter kyonggiensis
CATTCTGAAAATGGTTTGTTGGCCTTTGGCCCACCGCCTGCCAAAGGTGAAGAAGATCCTGAACTAATCAATGCGGGTAAAGAATTTGTCACCTTGCTGCAAGGCGGTTCATTCTTCCATCATGGTGATTCCTTCGCGATGATGCGTGGCGGTCACTTAGATATCGCTGTGCTTGGTGCCTTCCAAGTGGCTGAAAATGGTGACTTAGCCAATTGGCATACGGGTGCGCCAGATGCCATTCCTGCAGTGGGTGGTGCCATGGACTTAGCAGTAGGTGCGAAAAAAGTCTTTATCACCACAGACCATGTCACTAAAAAAGGCGAACCCAAAATTGTTGCTGAACTGGCGTATCCCGCCACTGGCCTAAAATGTGTCGATCGTATTTATACCGACCTGTGTGTGATTGATGTCACGGCTGAGGGTATGCAAGTGATTGAGAAAGTGGACGGTTTAAGCTTTGCAGAATTACAGGCGATGACAGGTGCGAAACTCATTGATGCAACTTCATTGGATAAATAAGCAAACCTCCCTTTAAAAAGGGAGGAGCTTTCTCTAAATAAATTTTGAGCTGATTAAAATGAAAAACGCCTATATCGTAGATGCTATTCGTACACCCTTTGGTCGCTATGCCGGTGGTCTCGCTGCTATTCGTGCCGATGATTTAGGTGCATTACCCATTAAAGCGCTGATGCAACGTAATCCATCGGTGAATTGGGAATTGGTGGATGACATTATTTATGGTTGTGCTAACCAAGCGGGTGAAGACAACCGTAATGTCGGTCGTATGTCTGCACTGCTTGCAGGTGTGCCATATCAAGTGCCTGCCACCACAGTGAATCGTTTATGTGGTTCATCACTGGATGCGATTGCCATGGCAGCACGTGCCATTAAAGCGGGTGAAGCAGATTTAATCATTGCTGGTGGTGTAGAAAGCATGAGCCGTGCGCCTTTGGTGATGGGTAAGTCTGAAACGGCTTTTGGTCGTGCGCAGAAACTTGAAGACACCACCATGGGCTGGCGCTTTATCAATCCGAAACTCAAAGAGCTGTATGGTGTCGAAACCATGCCGCAAACCGCTGAGAATGTGGCAGCACAATTCAATATTAATCGTGCCGATCAAGATCAGTTTGCGCTTAGCAGTCAACAACGTACCGCCAATGCGCAAGCGCGTGGTTTCTTTGAACAAGAAATTATTCCTGTATCCATTCCACAGCGTAAAGGCGAGCCTGTGGTGATTGCTCAGGATGAACATCCACGTGCCACCACACTAGAAGCCTTAACCAAGCTGAAACCTGTGGTAAAAGCTGACGGTACAGTGACGGCGGGCAATGCTTCGGGCATCAATGATGGTGCAGCCGCGCTTTTAATCGCATCGGATGATGCGATTACACAGTACGGCTTAAAAGCACGTGCCAAAATTATTGCTGCAACGTCTGTCGGTGTTGAACCTCGCATCATGGGCTTTGCACCGGCACCAGCAATCAAAAAACTCTTGGCGCAAACAGGTTTAACCCTTGAGCAGATGGACGTGATTGAACTGAATGAAGCCTTTGCCGCACAGGCTTTGGCCGTCACACGTGATTTAGGCATCAAAAATGGTTCGACACAGGTCAATCCGAATGGGGGTGCAATTGCTTTGGGTCATCCACTGGGTGCATCGGGTGCACGTTTGGTCACCACAGCACTGAACCAACTTGAAGCCACGGGCGGAACATACGCTTTGTGTTCAATGTGTATTGGCGTCGGGCAAGGTATCGCCCTCATTATTCAACGGGTTTAAGTCAAAGGATTGTCGTCTTATGAGCCACTTATATGCGAGTTTATTTTACCAAGTAGATATGACTGAAATTTTCAGTGATCATGCTTTGCTTAAGTACATGATTCAGGCTGAAGTGGCTTTGGCGAAAGCACAAGCTCAGGTTGGTGTGATTCCTGAGTCTGCTGCCGCAATCATTGCAGATGTTGCAAATACTCAAGGTGTTCAAGCAATTGATTTTGAAAACCTTGCAGTAGCGACAGGACTCGCTGGAAATATCGCAATTCCATTTGTAAAACAATTTACAGCAGCAGTAAAAGCCGTTGATGAAGATGCTTCCCGCTATGTGCATTGGGGGGCAACCAGTCAAGATATTCTGGATACGGCGTGTATTTTACAAGCTCGAGATGCTTTAGACATTGTGGAATTTCAATTGCGACATGCATATGCAGCATCACTTGAACTTGCAGAAAAATATCGCGCTGAAGTGATGATAGGACGCACTTGGTTACAACAAGCATTACCCATTACTTTTGGACATAAAGCTGCACGTTGGGCAAGTGGTTTTAAACGTGATTTAGACCGTTTAGAGCAAATGAAAGCACGTGTACTTACCGCTCAACTCGGTGGTGCAGTGGGTTCATTGGCATCACTACTGGATCAAGGTTCAAAGGTTGTTGAAGCTTATGCCACACAACTCAACCTGAGTGTTCCAACCTGTACTTGGCATGGAGAACGAGATCGTATTATCGAAATCGCAGGCTTTCTTGCCATCGTGGTGGGGAATACGGGGAAAATGGCGCGTGATTGGTCATTGATGATGCAAACTGAAATTGCAGAAGTATTTGAACCTACAGCAAAAGGGCGTGGTGGTTCATCCACCATGCCACACAAGCGCAATCCCGTTGCCGCAGCTTCAATATTGGCAGCAGCTAATCGTGTACCTGCACTCATGTCGAGTATGTATCAAAGTATGGTTCAAGAACATGAACGTAGCTTAGGTTCTTGGCATGCAGAATGGTTGGCTTTACCTGAAATTTTTCAGCTTTGTGCAGGTGCGTTACAACGTACAGTTGAAGTGCTGCAAGGTTTAGAAGTCAATAGTAAAAATATGCAGCGCAATATAGAAACGACACAAGGCTTGATTATGGCTGAAGCTGTAATGATGGCACTCGCACCGAAAATGGGGCGTTTAAATGCACATCATTTGGTTGAAAAAGCTTGTAAACAAGCCGTTGCTGAGCAAAGTCATTTACAAGATATCGTAAGTTCATTTGTAGAAGTGAAACAGTATTTTAGTGCAGATGAATTAACACTTATTTTTAAACCTGAATCTTATTTAGGCAATATTCAGGATCAGATTGATGCTGTGCTTAAAGAAGCAAAAGGAGAGGCAAAGTGAATAACATTATCACCAACCGACAAGGAAAAACTTTATCTATACAAGTTGATGGATCTGAAAATTTGCCTGTCATTATCTTGTCCAATTCTTTAGGTACAGATAAAGGCATGTGGGATCCACAAGCAGCATATTTTAAAGATAAATATAAAGTTGTGCGTTATGACACGCGTGGTCATGGCAAAAGTGATGTGATTGATGACACGACTCTAGCCAATTTAGGTGAAGATGTGATCGATATTATGGATGCTTTAAATATAGAAAAAGCCCATTTTTGTGGCATTTCTATGGGAGGAATCACTGCGCTTTGGTTAGGTTTAAATGCCGCTCATCGTTTCAATAGCATTACCGTTGCCAATTCAGCAGCTAAAATTGGTCAAGTCGATGCATGGATTAGCCGTGCGGATGCCGTTGAACAAAATGGTTTAGCTGATTTAGTTAAAACAACACATAGCCGCTGGTTTAGTGACAAATTTGATTATCAACATAATGCTTTGGCACAACAAACGATCCAAAGCTTAGCGACCACCAAGGCGAAAGGGTATGCAAATGCTTGTCGAGCTTTAGCATATGCAGATGTTCGTCATGAATTACCTCAACTCAAAATTCCAACTTTAATTATTTGTGGTTCGAAAGACCCTGTAACCACCGTAGAAGATGGTGAATTAATTAAAGAACACGTACTGAAGGGTGAGATTGCAATTTTAGCCGCATCTCATTTATCGAATATTGAATGCCCCGATGAATTCAGCCAAGTGCTAGAGAGATTTATCGAGAAAAATCAATAAGTAATTAATGAAAAGGATTTGGCCTTAAGGAGGCAACAATGGCGTCTCAGGATAGTTATACGCATAAATCAGGAATAGATGCGCAAGCATTAATTAATCAATCGCCAATAAGCAAATATCAATGGCTTATTGCAGCCGTCTGTTTTCTGATTGTTTTTGTTGATGGTATTGATACCGCAGCAATGGGTTTTATTGCACCTGCACTTGCTCAAGATTGGGGCATTGATCGTTCACAGCTAGGTCCAGTAATGAGCGCAGCTTTGGGTGGGATGATTTTTGGTGCTTTATTTTCAGGCCCCATGGCTGACCGTTTTGGACGAAAAATTGTATTAGCAATTTCAATGCTGATTTTTGGTGGCTTTACCTTAGCCTGTGCCTATGCAACGGATCTAGATAGTCTGGTTGTTTTTCGCTTTTTAACAGGTATTGGCTTAGGCGCTGCAATGCCGAATGCAACCACTTTGTTTTCTGAATATTGTCCTGCACGCAGCCGTTCATTGTTAGTGACCTGCATGTTCTGCGGTTATAACTTAGGCATGGCAGTGGGTGGTTTTTTCAGTAGTTGGCTGATTCCAAACTATGGTTGGCATAGCCTGTTTTTAGTCGGTGGATGGTCACCGCTTATTTTAATGTTGGTGGTGGTTTTCTTTTTACCAGAATCGTACCGTTACCTCATTTTGAAAGGCAATAAAGCAACCCAAGTTAAAAAAATCCTGACGCGTATTGCCCCTGAGCAAGCCGTACATGCAACAGAATTTTATGTACCAGAAGAAAAGAACGAAAATACGGCCAAAAAAGGTGTATTTGGAATCCTGTTTTCAAAACAGTATGCCAAAGGAACCTTCTTGTTGTGGTTTACCTATTTTATGGGTCTGGTCATCATTTATTTACTCACCAGTTGGTTACCAACGCTGATGCGTGAAACTGGTGCCACGATGGAACGTGCTGCATTTATTGGTGGGTTATTCCAGTTCGGTGGTGTGCTCAGCGCATTGTTTGTCGGCTGGGCAATGGATCGTTTTAATCCAAACAGGATCATTGCTGGTTTCTATTTTGCAGCGGGTATTTTCGCTTTTATTGTGAGTCAAAGCCTTGCCAGCCCAACCTTACTTGCCATCTTTATTTTATGTGCAGGTATGGCAGTGAATGGTGCGCAATCTGCAATGCCAGTACTGAGCACACGTTTTTATCCAACCCAATGCCGTGCAACAGGTGTGGCATGGATGTCTGGTATTGGTCGTTTTGGTGCTGTATTTGGTGCATGGATTGGCGCAGTTTTACTGGGTAATAATTGGTCGTTCAGTTCAATTCTGAGCATGTTACTGATTCCAGCGACAGCTGCTGCACTTGCCATTCTTATTAAATCATTTGTTGCCCATACAGATGCAACTTAAGAGGTATTTATCATGAATGACGAAGAACGTTATACACAAGGCATAAAAGTTCGTACTGAAGTATTAGGCGAAAAACATGTCGGGCGATCTTTAGAAAATTTAAATGATTTTAATGAAGATTTTCAAAATTTTATTAGTCGTTTTGCTTGGGGTGAAGTGTGGTCACGCCCAGGTATGCCACGTCATACCCGTAGTTTAGTGACGATTGCTATTTTGCTCGCACTTGGACGTAACGATGAATTACGTATGCATATTCGTGCGTGTTTCAACAATGGTGTGACCAAAGACGATTTAAAAGAACTCTTTATTCATTCTTCTTTATATGCAGGTTTACCTGCTGCCAATGCAGCCATGCATATGGCTGAAGAGATTTTTGAAGAAATGGGTATAGCGCCCAAAAAAATTGTGGAAGACCAATAAGGTATTTAAGGGAGAGATCAAATGTCTCAAATTATTTGGGGAGCTTACGCACAGCGTAATACCGACGACCATCCGCCAGCACATACGCCAGGCTATAAAACCAGTGTGTTACGTTCACCGAAAAATGCATTGATTGCAATTGGTGAAACCATTTCGGAAGTCACTGCACCACATTTTTCGGCTGACCAATTTGGGCCGAAAGATAATGATTTAATTTTAAACTGTGCCAAAGAAGGTTTGCCTGTGGGTGAACGTGTGATCGTACATGGTTATGTTCGTGATCAGTTTGGTCGCCCTGTTAAAAATGCGTTACTCGAAGTGTGGCAAGCCAATGCTTCTGGGCGTTATCGTCATCCCAATGACCAATTTATTGGCTCACTCGATCCAAACTTTGGCGGTTGCGGTCGCATGATGACCGACGAAAATGGCTTCTATATTTTCCGTACCATTAAACCAGGCCCATACCCTTGGCGTAACCGTATTAATGAATGGCGACCTGCACATATTCACTTTTCACTGATTGCTGATGGTTGGGCACAACGCTTAATTTCACAGTTCTATTTTGAAGGTGACACCCTGATTGATTCATGTCCAATCTTGAAAACCATTCCATCAGAAGAACAACGTCGCGCACTCATTGCTTTAGAAGACAAAAGCAATTTTATTGAGGCAGATAGCCGCTGTTATCGTTTTGACATCACCTTACGTGGTCGTCGAGCGACTTACTTCGAAAACGAACTACATTAATGGATGGAGTATCAAAAATGAAAGGTTGGAATTTTGAAGAATTACATGAGACACCATCACAAACAGGTGGGCCTTATGTACATATTGGTTTATTGCCTAAACAGGCAGGTATTGAAGTTTTTGAAAATAACTTTAATAACGATCTGGTTAAAAACAACCCACAAGGTCAGCGCATTCGTTTAGAAGGTCAAGTTTTTGATGGTATTGGCGTACCTTTACGTGATGTTCTAGTTGAAATTTGGCAGGCAGATGCCAACGGCGTTTATCCAAGCCAAGCGGATTTCCAAGACAAAGTCGCAGATGTTAATTTCCATGGTTGGGGACGTGCAGGCGCTGACTTTAAGACAGGAATTTGGCATTTTGACACCATTAAACCGGGTACGGTTCCGGGTCGCAAGGCATCAACTCAAGCACCACACATTAACTTGATTATTTTCGCTCGCGGCATTAACACCGGCTTAAATACCCGTGTGTATTTTGAAGATGAAAGCGAAGCAAATGCGAATGACCCAGTACTTAACAGCATTGAATGGGAACCGCGTCGTCAAACCTTAATTGCCAAACGTGAAGAGCGCGATGGTGAAGTGGTTTATCGTTTTGATATTTATATTCAAGGCGAGAAAGAAACCGTCTTCTTAGATATTTAATCGAGCAAAATCTATTTTAGGATATTCGGCAGTCGTCGTTTTAGCGCTGCCGACTCACAAGGAAGAGTAATGATGAATCTAAATCAATTTGCGAAACAACTCTGTTTAGCCGCATCTATTTCAATGGCTTTTGTTGCAGCACAGGCAGAACCTGTAAATAAAGATATTTCTCCTGCAATTTATCACGTCAAAAATTTGAATATTGGTGAATTACCCGTCAAAACCATTGTGCCGATTACTGCAAAAACCAAGCAACAAGCCTTAGAACAAGCGCAAATGATTGCTGAAAATCCAAATGCGGATATGGCTGAATTTCGTATTGATCTACTAGATTTTGCATCCGACACTAAAGCGGTAATTGCACTTGGTAAAGAGTTAAATCAAGTTCTGAAAAATAAACCTTTAATTGCCACAATTCGTACAGCCAATGAAGGTGGCAAACTGAAGGTTTCCGACGCTGAATATGAAAAAATCTATAGCGAATATTTAAAGCAACCCTTTATGCAGTTGCTGGATATTGAAATGTTTCGTGATCAAGCACGCGTAGAAAAACTCACTCAGCGAGCACATCAAAAAAATGTCTTGGTAATTATGTCAAACCACGATTTTGATAAAACCCCAGCTCAGCAAGACATTGAACAACGCTTATTAAAACAAGATCAAATGGGTGCAGACATCCTCAAAATTGCAGTGATGCCGAAGTCTAAACAAGATGTACTTACCTTAATGAATGCAACGCTCAATGTCAGTCAGAAAAGTAAAAAGCCTTTATTGACCATGTCGATGGGACGCTTAGGCACGATTTCTCGTATTGCAACAGCAAATATGGGCGGCAGTATGAGTTTTGGCATGATTGGTGAAGCCTCTGCACCCGGTCAAATTGATGTCGCTCAATTAAAACAATTTTTAAAAACAGTTCAGCCAACCCCTTAATTTTTGGACAAGGATATCGCCATGAAATTAGCTTCACTACGTTTAACAGCACTGACTTTAGGATTAGTAAGTTCTGGATTTGCAGCCGCAGAAACCTATATTGTCGATCGTTATCAAGATGATAGCGCCAAAGGTTCATTACGTTGGGCAATAGAACAATCAAATACAAATACAGCTCAAGAAAATGAAATCTTAATTCAAGCTGTGGGTAAAGCACCGTACATTATTAAGGCAGATAAACCATTACCGCCTATTAAATCATCGGTCAAAATTATTGGCACACAATGGGACAAAACAGGTGAGTTTATTGCCATTGATGGTTCAAACTATATTAAAGGCGAGGGTGCTAAAGCTTGTCCGGGTGCAAACCCTGAACAGTATGGAACCAATGTACGTACTACGACTTTACCGGGTTTGGTTCTACAAGACGTTAATGGTGTGACCTTAAAAGGTTTGGATATTCACCGTTTCTGTATTGGTGTTCTTGTTAATCGTTCAAGCAGTAACCTGATTCAGCATAACCGTATTAGTAATAACTATGGTGGTTCAGGGGTTATGTTGACTGGTGATGATGGTAAAGGTAATCCAACTTCAACCACAACCAACAACAACAAAGTACTAAATAACATATTTGTAGATAACGGTGATGGTTTAGAGTTGACACGCGGTGCAGCATTTAACCTTGTTGCAAATAATCTTTTTACTTCAACTAAAGCCAATCCAGAGCCATCACAAGGCATTGAAATTTTGTGGGGTAATGACAATGCCGTTGTGGGTAATAAATTTGAAAATTATTCAGATGGTTTGCAAATTAACTGGGGTAAACGTAATTACATTGCTTATAACGAACTGACCAATAACTCGATTGGATTTAATTTAACTGGTGACGGTAATATTTTTGACAGTAATAAAGTGCATGGTAATCGTGTCGGTGTGGCTATTCGTTCAGAAAAAGATGCCAATGCACGTACCACATTAACCAAAAATTTAATTTGGAATAATGGCAAAGATATTAAGCGTTGTGAGGCAGGTGGTTCTTGCGTACCGAATCAACGTTTAGGTGCAGTGATCTTTGCTGTTCCTGCACTAGAACATGCAGATTTTGTCGGTTCTCGTGGTGGTGGTGTGGTCATTGAAGCGGCAAAACTACAAAAAACCTGTACTCAACCCAATGAACAGGGCTGTAATGCCGTTCCAAATCAAGCGATTCAAGCACCTAAATTAAGTTTCAGTAAGGGACACGTGATTGCAGAGGTCAAGGCTCAGCCGAACCAACGCTATCAATTAGAATTCTTTGCGAACAGTCAATCAAATGCTCAAGAAGCTGAACAATATCTTGGCTCACAAGTGATTACCACCAATGCTGAAGGAAAAGCACAGGCATCTTGGAAGCCTGCTACTACTCTAGCAACAGTAACCGCAACTTTGACCAATCACTTAGGCGCAACTTCTGAACTCAGTCCAGCAGTACGCATTAAATAAAACAATTAAAACGTGGAAAACTCACATAGCGTGAGTTTTCCAAACAGAAAAGGGATATTTCGTTATGCAACACTTTTTTAAATTAAGCCTTTTGTCAGTCGCTTTATTAGGTAGTCAATTTGCCAGTGCAAATGAATTTTGGTCACAAGATCGTCAGTGGTTACTCGGTGACTGGAATGGGGAGCGTAAGCAACTTGAAGATCAAGGTTATAAATTTACGACATCCATTATGAGTCAGGCTGCAACCAATTTGGCAGGTGGTTATAACGATGACAATACCTTGGAAAATGCAGGGCAGTTAACGCTCGGTGCGACTTTTGACCTCAACAAAATTGCAGGTTGGGAAAACACGACCGCAGCAATCATGATGACTAAGCGAGATGGTAATTCACTCACGCTAGAACGCATTAAAGACCCACGAAGCAGTGCTTTGGGTAATACACAAGAAATTTATGGTCGTGGCAAAATTTGGCGTTTAACACAGGCTTGGGTCAAAACAGGATTTGCAGACAATACGGTTCAGTTCAAAATTGGACGTATGGGCATGTCTGATGACTTCAATAGTTCACAGTGTGAATTTCAAAACTTACTGCTTTGTGGTGGTCAGTTAGGTAAATCGATCGGTTCCATTTGGTACAACTGGCCTGTCGGTTTATGGGGTGCAAATGTTAAATATCAATTTGCACCAGAATGGACATTGGGACTAGGTGCTTATGAAGTCAATCCAGACAACGTAAAAACTCAATCAGACAGCGATGGTTTTAACCTTGATATGAATAATGTTGAAGGTGCCACGATTCCAGTCGAACTGGCATGGAAACCAAAACTGAGCATGTTTGATGGTTTGCCGGGGGAATATAAACTCGGTGCATTATATTCAACAGCTGAAGCCAAAGATGTCAAAACAACAGGCAAAGTCCATGACGGTAAACAAAGCTTTTGGCTAAATGCTCAGCAACAATTAACTCAGCAGGGTGCAGATCCAAAACGCGGTTTATATGTCAGTTTTAATGGTGTGATTAATGATAAAGCCACCACGACAGTCCAAAGTACTCAACAAATTGCACTTTGGTACAAGGGGCCATTAGAGAATCGTCCAAATGATTCCGTCGGTTTTGGTTTGGCGAATTATGTGGTGAATGAACGTGTGCAAGACCGACAAATTTCCACCAATCAAAGCCGAGGTTATGACAGCTATGACGCATTTGCCAGTGACTATATACCAATTCAACGAGATGAATTAAACGTTGAATTAAACTATACCTATCAATGGTCTCCAGCAGTCATGTTGCGTCCAAATCTTCAATATATTCATCAACCTGCGGGTGTTAAAGAAGTCGATGATGCATGGGTTGCAGGATTAAGTATGCGCGTCAATTTTTAACAGTACCTAAAATCCAAAGTGATTAAAATATAAACAATAAAGCACTTTGGATTTAAACATTTTTTAAATTGCTCAAGCAAATCTATTGCGAAAGCAACACATTATCCGTGATTGAAAATGATGCTCAAAGGAGAGGGAGTGATCATTTAAACTCACAACACTTGGAGTAAGATGTATGTCTGAACCTCATTCTAAGTCTCAACCCATATTCAAAATATGGTGTTTTATACTTGGCTTAGCCTTGTTATTGACGGGCTTATTTTATTTGATTGGTGGTGGAAAACTCATTAGTTTGGGTGGTTCATGGTATTTCTTTATCGCTGGATTGCTGACCACAGCATCAGCAATTTTTGTTTTTAGAAAAAAAGCATTCGGTGTGTGGTTATTTGCGCTCGTATTTGTAGGCACCCTTGTTTGGGCATGGTTTGATGCAGGTTGGGACTTCTGGGCACTTTTTTCCAGACTGATGTTCCCTGCGGGTGTCTTTGCAGCTTTATTGTTTACTTTACCCGCCATTCGTCGCTATCAAGCACAAAGTAGCTTGGTTGTACCCGCTTATACAGGTGCAACAGTTGTCGTTATTGGTATGTTGATTGCTTTTTATCAGATGTTTCAACCTCATCCGACTGTGGCTGCTTCGGGTCAAGAATTACCGCTCATTCCAGTCGATGCAGATAAACAGCAAGTCAATTGGCAGCATTATGGTAATGATACTGGTGGAAGTCGCTTTGCAGCATTAGACCAAATTAACCGTAATAATGTTAAAGATTTAAAAGAAGTCTGGCGTTTTCAAACAGGCGACCTGACGACAGGTACGGGAAATGGTGCAGAAGATCAAACCACACCTTTACAAGTAGGCGATAAAGTTTTTGTTTGTACGCCACACAATAACATTTTTGCACTGAATGCCGATACTGGTAAGCAAATTTGGAAAGCTGAAGTTAATTCAACAGCGGATGCATGGGAGCGTTGCCGTGGCGTTGCATATTTTGATGCTACGCAACCTTTGGTGCAACCAACTTTAGCGGGTGCGACTCCTGTAACAACAGTCGCGGCAAATACGGCATGTCCACGTCGAGTCTATACCAATACACCAGATGGACGCTTAATTGCAGTCAATGCGGATACAGGTGAACGCTGTAAAGACTTTGGTGTCGATGGAACTGTAGATTTACTTGTAGGCTTAGGGGATGGAACCAAAGCGCCTCGTTTTGAGGTGACATCAGCACCGACTATTGCAGGTACAACTATCGTGATTGGTAGCCGTATTGCAGATAACGTTGCAGCAGATATGCCGGGTGGTGTTATTCGTGCATACGATGTCATTACAGGTAAATTACGTTGGGCATTTGATCCACGTAATCCAGATCCTAACTATGTCCTTAAAGCTGGCGAAATTTACAAGCGTAGTTCTGCAAACTCTTGGGCTGCAATGTCTTATGATCCACAAATGAATACAGTATTTTTGCCAATGGGCAGTTCATCTGTTGATGTTTGGGGTGGGAATCGTCAACCCGTTGATCATAAATATAATTCTTCGGTATTGGCTCTTGATGCGACTACGGGCAAAGAAAAGTGGGTCTATCAAACGGTACATAATGATCTGTGGGATTTTGACTTACCAATGCAACCAAGTTTAGTTGATTTTCCAATGAAAGATGGAACAACGAAACCTGCTGTTGTGATTGGAACCAAGTCAGGTCAGTTCTTTGTACTTGATCGTTTAACTGGACAACCTTTGACCAAAGTTGTTGAGCAACCTGTAAAAGCTGCGGATATTCCAGATGAACAATACAGTGCGACACAACCGCGTTCAGTTGAAATGCCACAAATTGGTAATCAGACATTAACTGAATCAGATATGTGGGGCGCGACACCATTTGATCAACTGATGTGTCGTATTAACTTTAAATCAATGCGCTATGATGGTTTATTTACAGCACCCGGCACAGATGTGTCACTGAGTTTTCCAGGTTCATTGGGTGGTATGAACTGGGGCAGCATAGCCTTTGATCCAACGCACCGTTATATGTTTGTTAATGACATGCGTTTAGGGTTATGGATACAACTCATTAAACAGACTCCAGAAGACCTTGAAATTCAGGCCAATGGTGGAGAAAAAGTAAATACAGGTATGGGTGCTGTACCCATGAAAGGTACACCATATAAAGTAAACAAAAACCGCTTTATGTCTGTATTGGGTATTCCATGTCAAAAACCGCCATTTGGAACAATGACGGCAATTGATATGACGACTCGTCAAATTGCATGGCAAGTTCCTTTAGGCACAGTACAAGATACGGGGCCGATGGGAATTAAAATGGGCTTAAAAGCGCCTATTGGTATGCCAACGATTGGCGGCCCAATGGCAACTCAGGGTGGTTTAGTGTTTTTTGCAGCAACGCAAGATTACTACTTAAGAGCATTTAACTCATCAAATGGTCAAGAACTTTGGAAATCACGCTTACCTGTCGGTAGCCAAGGTACTCCAATGAGTTATATTTCGCCTAAAACAGGGAAACAGTATGTTGTCGTTTCTGCTGGTGGTGCACGCCAATCTCCTGACCATGGTGATTACGTGATTGCATATGCTTTAGATAAGTAACCTAAGTCCTGCTTAAGCCAATGATTTAATGACTTGAACCGTTGGCTTATACGGTATAAAGCCGCTATTTAGTGAAGGCACTAAATAGCGGCTTTTTCAATCAACTTCTTGTCGTTGTTAAGCGATTCATTTTCTCATCAAAGTGTTCCAAAAGTGGAAATTCTAAAGGTTGTAAATCGTCCAAATAGCCAAATGCATCACAAGTAAAATCAATTAGAAATAAATTTAGAATATATCTCAAGTTCAAACTCAGAATGGTCAATTCGTTCTGAACGCTGGACAAAATATCCTTGCAAAAGATGTAAGTATTAATGGCGATATGAGTGTTAATACACTTGGCCAATTCACGACATATGTTCCAACAACTGCTACTGAAATTGCTGGTTCTGTGAAGGCAAATCAGTTAAAAGTTTCTGCCGACCAACTTGTTGATCTAAATACTCAAGTGAATAATGCGGATATTACCCTTAAAAATGGCGGTGATATTAACATTAATGAAAAAGACAATATTAATTTAAGTCAATTGTCAACTCCAAATGGCAACATTAATGTTAAAGCGAATGGTGCAATTGCAGTTGATAAAGTCACGGCAACAGCACAAGTTAAATTAGCTTCGTTAAATGCAGATATTAAACGCTTAGCTTCAAGCCAAGCAGATAAAAACATTGTTTCTCAAGATCTAAGTTTGGTTTCAGCAACAGGTATTGGTTTATCTACATTACCATTATCGATACAAACCAGTACATTATCTGCTGCGGCAACTTCAGGTGATATTTATTTAACACAGCAGGGGAATCTCAACCTTAAGAATTTAACTACTCCAGCGAATGTGCAACTCACCATTAAAAATGGTGGTTTGACAGGCTCTGCAACAGGTACTCTAAAAGCAAGTCAAGCTAATGCAAATGGCAATATTAATGTCATTAGCGGAGGAAATATCAATATGTTGACGAATAACACTCAAAGTGATGGTGTGCGTACAACAACAGGATCAGGTGTAATCACTTATCAAGCTGCTGATACGCTTAATTTGGGTTATTTACAATCGACTGAGTTTGGCGGAGGCGTTAAGATAACTGCTGCAAAAATTAATGATGGTATTACTACAGGTGGTAATATTGAAGGATCATTTATTGATATTAAATCACCATCAATGAATCCTACTTTAGTTGAGCAATTAATCGCAGAAAAAATCTTAGAATCAGCTTTGATTAAATTGAATTATCAGGTTGTTGGAGGAAGTTTATCTAATAGCCGAAAATTTATGTCTGATTTATTTGTTTCACAACAACAGCTTTCAAATTCACTTAAATTTGATCCAACTGTTGGATTGAAGGAATTGGTAAATATTGATTTATTGAAGTAATTTTCTGACTAGGAAAATATACTGTATATAAAATATGTGCAGTATAGAATACATACTTTAATAACTATGCCAGTCAATTAAATTTGACTGGCATTTTTTATGATTAAAGATTCTGTTTGTAGTATAATCATTATTATTAATCATTATATATCAAATCCTTACATCAAAGCTCATTGTGTTATTCACCAATTAAAATGTCTATGCGATAAACCATTTAAAATGTCCTGTTTTTAACTGCAAGAGTCAAGAACAGGATTTAAGTTTCTTTGTT